>CAVVMX010000035.1:0-178848 GCA_963749455.1 uncultured Chloroflexia bacterium | reverse complement strand
ACACTCTGATTTTGCGCAAAATTCGGGGGGTAGCAAATCCCACCCGGCTACGAACCTTAAGAATTGAGGTAGAAACTGCTGGTCACCCGCGCTCACGGATTGCCGAAGCGGGCTAACAAGCGCTCCAGGCCGCCGGCCACAGCCTCCGCATGGGGATGACGGCAGTTGAGCTGAACTTCAGTCAACCGCTCGCCGCAGAAGAACAACCGACCCGGCAACTGAAAGACATCCTCGACCAACCGGGTTGGCCCAAAGTCGGCCAACGGTTCGCCCGGGAACATCCACTGCGGAGCCCAGGCCAACAGGTTGTGCGCCAAGTCGGTGAGTAAGATGAGCGCCTCTTGGGCCGCCAGGCGTTTCTTCCGCCGTCGTTCCAGCTTCAGTCCCTCTTTGTCGGCCTGGATCTCAGTTTCGCACGCGCCGCGGTCGTCATAGTGTCCAATGGCCTCCGCCATAGTCCAGGTGAGGATGGAGTTCAGGACGATGGCGTACTTGACCATTCCTTTGGCGTTCGGCCAACGGAGCACCAAGCACTGCATAGGGCAGACATAGAAAGGTGGGTTAACGGCGAGTGCCACCCACCGGTCAGAGCCGATCAACTGCCACTCGTCTGTCGCTACCTGGCGGGCCAACGCCGGATGGGCGTCGACCGCCTTTGTTCTTCGTCAGGACTTGCCACTGGGCACGCAGGGCGTAGTCGACATTGGCGTCGCTGCCAAAGCCAGCATCCGAGCGCAACACGGTGCGTTGCTTCTGTGCTGGCGTCAGGTGCAGAAACATCTCCAGGGCATCCAGAGTTGGCACGTACGCTGGACTGCTTTCTTGCTTGCCAGGATACACGTGTGAGAACAAGGTCTCGTGATACTGTGGGGCATGCACCCGGGCCAACTGGCGCCCATAGCTGTTCTTCTTCTCGAACTTGCCCTTGGTACTGGCTTCGGCGTGTTTGGAGATCGGCAACGGCGTCAGGTCGATATCCAGCCAGAGCCAGTCGTGGGCAAAGTCATGATGCAACACCTGGCTCTCACGTCGAAACAAGGCTTCACTCCCTTGCCGCAACTGGGCAACGTGGGTAGCGCTGAAGGCGTCTAGGGTTCGTGTCAGCGTCGACTGCTCGGCAAACTGTTCTCGTCCCCAGGCGCGAGCGAGAGCGACGTCTGGTCGAAGCCGGGTGTTCACCTGGGCAACCGCGCGACAGCCCGCCAGGATGCTGACCATCAGGTCCAGCAGCTTGGCGTCAGGGCTATGATCGACCGTTTTCAGTGGTAGATCAAGCTCTGCCCAAACAGGTGCCAAGAACTGAGTCCGCGTCAGACAGTAGCCGAGAACGCCCAGTGGTGCAAAGCTGGTTTCGTGTGACATTTCGGTCAAACGAACGACGGTCGGCATGGCACACCTCCGCTGAGAGGATATGCCATTCTACCTCAATTGTTAAGGTTCAGCAGATGGCGTTTGCTACCCCGCCATTTTTGCGCAAAATTAGGGTGTCCAGGTTTGGCGTTACGTGGACGCGCTAGTCGCCTTTCGGACAACGAGCGGCAGGTGGACGCGCCACGGGATCTGGAACTGCCACGGATCCGACCACGAGCCATAGCCACAGGTGGTGCGCGTGCGCACCCGCCAGTCGTACCATCCCGACGGCAGCGGCGTCAGCGGCGTGAAGGCCGACGCCGGCGCTACGGTTTCGGCGTCGATCTCAGGTGAGCCAAAGCCCGGATCGAGGTCAGCCTGGATCTGGTAGCCGACCGCCCCCAGCACGTCCGACCAGTCAAAGGTCGGTGTGGGGCTGCCAACGCGGCCGCCGTCAGGCGGCGACAGCAGGCCGGGCATTGGGGCGCCGACCACCAGGGCCCAGGCCGCGGTCCAGGCCCCTTCGCCGCACTTGTTGGTGGCGAGCACCCGCCAGTAGTACACCCCGTCGGCCAGCGCCGTGCCTGGGATCAGGCTGCTGACTGTGCTCGTCACGTCCACCGCGGGCGACGGGAAGGCAGGATCGTCATCTACCTGGAGTCGGTAGCCTGTCGCCTCGATCACGTCCGTCCAGTCAAAAGTCGGTCGACTCTCGCACGAGGTCCCGGCGTCAACAGGTGACTCTAGGATTGGGGCGGGTGGAACGGTGATGAGCTCCAAGCTCCACGGACCGGCCCAGCCGCTTTCCCCACAGACATTGGTGGAGTGGACCCGCCAGAAGTAGGGTCCCAGCGGCAGCGCTGCCGTCGCGGTGTATGCCGAAGCAACCGTGGTAGTATTGATCTCAGTGGCGTCAAAGATTGGGCTGTCGTCCACCTGAATGCGATAGCCGATCGCCCTGGCCGCGTCGGCCCAGTCGAAAGAGGGCGTGACGTCGCATGTGCTGCTGCCGCTGGGCGGTACCGGGTCGGTCGGGACGGCGGGCGGGTCCAGGATCTCCAGGGTTGCTGTAGACGACCAGCTCCCCTCGCCGCACTCACCGATGGACCGCACCCTCCAGTAATAGACGGACGCGGCCAGTGCCGAGGGCGGGGAGAACGAAGAGGCGGTGACGATGGCGTCGATTTCCGGTGAGGTCCAGTCCGGGCTGTCGTCGATCTGGATGCGGTAAGCCGTCGCTGCGCTCACATCCGGCCAGTCCAGGTCGGGCGTGTGATCGCAGGTGGCACTGCCGTCGGGCGGGGCCAGCCAGCCGGGCGCCGCGGGCGGCACCACGATCGTGACCTGCCTCAACGGTGACCAGACACTGTCGCCACAGGCGTTGGACGACCGCACGCGCCAATAGTACCGCCAGGGATCCAGCGGCGTTGTCACCGCATAAGTCGAGCTGGCGGACGTCACATCGATCTCGGGTGTCGAAAAGTTGAGATTGTTGTCGGCCTGGAGGCGATAGCTCGCCGCCCCCGGCACGTCGGACCAGTCGAACACGGGCGTCGTGTTGCACGTCCGGCTCTCATCTGGCGGCAGCTCCAGTGCCGGCGGCGAGGCCCCGATGACCACCGTCCAGGTGTCCGACCAACCCCCTGCGCCGCAGGCCCAAAGCGGACGGACCCGCCAGAAGTACCGGCCGGGCGGCAGGTTGGTGAGCGGCGTGTACGCCGAGCCATCCACGCTGGTCATGACCTCTGGTGACCCGAAGCTCGGGTCGTCGTCGGCCACGAGCCAGTAGCTCAGCACTCCGACGTCCGCCCAGTCGAAAGTGGGTGTGGCGTCGCATGTCAAGCTGCCGTTGGGGGGGGCCACCAGTGCCGGTCCCGAAGGTGGCGCCAGGATGTTGACCGACCAGGTGACCGACCAGGGGCCGTCGCCACATGGATTCACGGTCAGTACCCGCCAGTACAGGGTGTCGGCCGGCAGGGGCGAGGCCGGTGTGTAGGTTGAATCTGCGGTGGTCGATATGACCACCGGCGAGCCAAAGCCGGAATCATCGTCGACCTGGATCCGGTAGCCCGTCGCCCCGCCCATGTCGGGCCAGTCAAATGTGGGCGTGTCATCGCACGAGCTGGAGCCGTTCGCCGGCAGCTCGAGAGGCGGTGCCTGTATGGCGGTGATGACATCGAACTGGCGCGAAGCCGACCAGCTCCCGGCGCCGCACATGTTCGACGCGTTTACCTGCCAGTAGTAGGTGTCAAGCGTCAGCGTTGTCGGCAGGGTATAGTCTGTGTTGGGGGTGCCAACGTCGATGGCCGGCGACAGGAACGCCGGGTCATCGTCGACGCGGAGCCGGTAGCTGGTGGCGTCCCCCACGCCGTACCAGTGAAAGGCGATGGCCGCCTCGCACACTTGGGCGCCGTCGGCCGGCGTCGCCAGGCCGGGTGACGCCGGCACGGTGATGATCTCAAAACTCCACGGCGAGCCGGTATCTCCTGTCGACCACTGCCCGCTGCCGCAAAACCCGATGGCCCGGACCCGCCAGTAATAGACGCGGGTTTGGAGTGGGATCGCCGGGGTGTAGCTCGACGTGGTCGAGGTGGTGCTGATCACCAGCGTCGTCGAAAGAGGGGTCCTCGGCCACCTGGATGTCGTACCCCGTCGCCTCGGCCGAGTCTGACCAGTCGAAGGTGGGGGCGTTGTCGCAGGTGCGGGAGCCATCGACGGGCATAGGCGCGCCGGGTACCGGCGGCGTACTGAGAACGGTCACGTTCCAGGCCGCGGACCACAACCCGTCGCCGCACTCGTTGGACGACAGGACGCGCCAGTAGTACAGACCGGGGGCCAGTGGAATCGTGGGTGTATAGTGAGAATCGATCGTGGCGGTGATCTCTGCGGAGCCAAACCCCGGGTCGTCGTCCACCTGGAGCTTGTACCCCGTCGCACCGGCCACGTCGTCCCAGTCCAAAGACGGCCGATCGTCGCACGCCCCGCTGCCGTCGGGCGGCGCCGCCAAAGCCGGCGAGTTGAGGATGATGGTGACGTCGAGCAACCGAGTGCCGGACCACTCCCCGTTTCCACAGTCGTTGAAGGCCAGCACCCGCCAGTAGTACCGCTCGGCTGCCAGCGGCCAGGGGGCCGTGTACTCGGGAACGGTCGTGGTGGTCTCGATCAGCGGCGATCCAAAGGCCGGGTCGTTGTCCAACTGGATGCGATAGCCCGTTGCCCCGCTCGCACTTGTCCACGAGAAGGCCGGGGCAGTGCTATTACACATGACGGTGCCGTCAGGCGGTGCGATCTGGCTGGCCTGGTCGGGCACGGCGATCCGCCTAAAGCTGCGCGAGGCCGACCAGTCCCCCTCGCCGCACGACGTCCGGCTCAGCACCCGCCAGTAGTACGGCATGTCCAGCGTCAGTGTCACCTCGGAGACATAGTCGGAGGCGGTGGTCAGGGTGTCGATGGCCGGCGAGTCGAAACTCAGAGCTGCTGTCAACCTGGATGCGGTACCCAACCGCTCTGGGCACGCTGCCCCAGTCAAACTCAGGCTGCTCGACGCAGACAGTGCCGTCGGCCAGCGGCAGCTCAAGCGCGGGCGCGGTCAGCGGCGTGAGCAGGGTGGTTGACCACAGCGCCGACCACGGTCCGTTGCCGCACATGTTGGTCGCTCTCGCCTGCCAGTAGTAGGTGCCGCCGGTCAGGTCCGTCGCGGGCGTGTAGGTCGATTCGGCCGGCGTAGCGTCGATGGCCGGCGAGCCAAAGGCCGGGTCGTCGTCTACCACGAGGCGATATCCTGAGGCATAGGTGACGTCGTTCCAGTCAAAAGTCGGCGTCAGGTCGCATATCTCGCCTCCGTTTTCGGGCGAAACCTGGCTCAGCGTGCCGGGGGGCACCACCACGATAACACTCCACACTGGCGACGACCAGGCGCCGTCGCCGCATTGGTTCGTGCTCTGCACGCGCCAGTAATAGGTACCGGCCGCCAGGGCGGTCGCCGGTGTATAGGTCGACAGCCCGGGCCGCTGGTTGACTTCGGGCGAGCCAAAGTTCGAGTTGTTGTCCACCTGGATGCGGTAGGCCGTGGCCCCGCTCACGTCGGACCAGTCGAACATGGGCGTGGTGTCGCAGGTGCTGGACGCGTCGGCGGGCGCGGTCAGGGTCGGCGCGGCCAGCGGGACGAGGATGACCACAGTCCGGGCTGGCGGACCAGGTGCTCTCGCCGCACTTGTTTGTCGCGCGCGCGCGCCAGTAGTAGGTTCCGGCCGGCAGGGCGGTGCCCGGCGTATAGTCGGACACGGACGTGCTCTGGTCGATCTCGGGCGAAGAAAAGTCCGAGTTGTTGTCCACCTGCACGTTATACGCACTCGCCATCGGCATGTCTGACCAGTTAAAGGTGGGGGTTGTGTCACAGGTGGTCTCCCCGTCGTTCGGCGAGCTCAGGCTGGGGGCCGATGGCGTGGTGATTACGGTCAGGGTCCAGGAGGGAGTGTAGGCGCTGCCACCGCACATCGTTCACTGCCCTGACCTGCCAGTAATATGTACCGAGCGCCAGCGGCGTTCCCACAGTGTGGGACGATACGGTGGGGTTGGCGTTGACGACTGGCGAGGAAAAGTTGGCGTTGTCGTCCACCTGGATGTTGTAGCTGGCCGCCATGGCCACGTCGGACCAGTCGAACGCGGGCGTGGCGTCGCAGGTGAGCTCGCCGTTAGGCGGCGACGAGAGGACAGGTCTGGCCGGCGTGTCGATGATGGTAAAGCTCCACACCGTCGCCGTCCACGGGCCTTCGCCGCACAGGTAGGTGGAGCGCACCCGCCAGTAATAGGTCCCGTTTATCAGCCCGGACACCGGGCGTATACTGAGACTCGGCCACTGTGGCGTCGATAACGGTGTTGCTGAAGTTGATATTGTCGGCCACCTCGAGGCGATAGCCCGTCGCTCCGGCCACGTCCGCCCAATCGAACGTGGGCAATGCGTTGCAGGTGGTGGCCCCGTTTGTCGGGGCCGACAGAACCGGGGCCACGGGCGGATACGGCACGTCGACGATGAACTGGGCCGACGCGGTGAAGGTCTCGCCATAGGACAGGCTGCTGGCGTCGACCTCCACGGTGTGCATGCCGCGCCCTGTTGCGCGCAGGCTCCACTGGGCCGCGGACGACGCGCCGTCGGCGATCTTGCCCAGGCCGGCCGGGTTGTTCCCGCTCACCACCGTCAACGACGGCGGGAGGGTGAGCTGGACCTCGACGCCGTGGGCCGCCAGGTCGCCGCTGTTGGTCACCGTGACCGACACCGGCCAGACGTCGCCCGGGCACCTCTGCGAGTAATCGGGAGGCTCGACGGTGAGCGCCGGGCCGGAGGCCGCGGTGAAGGGCTCGTACGTCGCCAGGGCAAAGGTCTCGGCCGCGGCGCCGTGGAACGGGGCGTTGGCCGCGTCAACCTTGATCACCGCCGAGACGGGATTGATGGGCGATGTGACAACATGAACGTTGTCTATGGCGCCTGTGTCCGAACCAAGCTGAGCGTTGTTGTCCTGGCTGTAGACGTACAGGTCGAGGTTGTTCAGGGCATAGACCGTGGTGGGCGTAATCCCGTTGTTGTATTCGACCTGCCGGTTCCAGACCAGCGTCGCCTGGTCCCCGGCGTCCCAGCCGCCCTCGTAGAGCTGAAAGTCGGGCGCCGGCGAGATGCTGTCCAGGAGCGTGTCGTCTTTGTAGCTCCACGCTTTGCCCAGGTCGATGTATCCCCAGCCATACTCCATGTCCCAGCCGGAGGCACCCTTGTCCTCGGCGGTGTTGATCAGGAGCGCCTTCTGTTCGCGGGGATCGGTGATGCCATAAGCCTGGAGCAGGAGGATGGCGCCCGTGACATGGGCGGCGGCGGCGCTGGTGCCGGTGACGTCGGTGAACGCCGTATCGGTGTTGTTATCCGACGAGCGAATGCTTGTGCCGGGAGCGGACAGGTCAGGCTTTTTCCGGCCGCCGGGCGTTTCCCCCCAGGCGCTGTCCGGGTTGATCGTGTCATAGTCCCGATTTGGATTAGAACTCGAGGCATCACCCGTGTCGTTGACGTTGCCCACCGTGATCACATTGTAGGCAATGCCGGGATCGCCCACGTGACGGGTGCATGTAATACCGTCAGTGAAATTGCCAGCCGGGATGGCGGCCGGCACGAGCCAGTCGTCGACCACGGCATCCCAGAAGCGGGCGGCGGGCGAGTCATCCTGGGTCTCGGTGACGCAGGCAGTGTAGCCCAGGTTGAAGACGTCGGCATGAGGATCGCCGCCGCCCGGGTGGGTGAGCGCCCAGTCGGCGCAGTCCATCATGTCGGACCAGTACATCATGGCCGAACCACCATCGCTGCCATCCAGGTCGTACGCGGCCTTCAGGTTGAGCGCGTCGGCCGTGGCGCGGGCTAAACCCCAGTAGGAGGTCTTGTTGCTCACCACAATGCCGGCCATGTGCGTGCCGTGGCCGTTCACATCGGCAGACGTGTTGTCACTGGGATCGGGGTCGTTGGCAGCATTGGCAGCGTCCAGGCATACCTTATCGGACCAGTCGACGTGGTCGATGTCGTCGTGAGTGTTTCTGACGCCCGTGTCCAGTATGGCGGGAACCCAAACACCGCCCTGGTATCCCGCGGTCCACCATGTATCGGCGTCGATGGCATAAGGGCTGTTCGAGAGCTGCGCCGTCATCTGCCGGTTCTCGGCCACCTCGGCCACGTCGGGGCGGGATTGCAGAGCGTCGAGCTCCGAGCGGGGCACGGCGGCGGCTATGGCGTTGACGATTGCCAGGCGGGTGTGCACGACCGCGCCGGCCGATTCGAGCCACTGGACGAGGCCGGCCTGCGACGCCTCGACCTGCGGCCGGGCCCGGTCGACGATCTCCTGGCGCATGGCCTGCAGCGCCGCGTGCAGCTCGGCGGACTTGAGCCGGGCCCGCTCGGCGCGAGCCGTGCCCGGGGAGTCGGCGGCCCGCTCGCCCCGTAGCAGCAGTGGCGCGCCGTACACGGCCTGCAGCTCCTGCCGGAGGCGGTCCAGGGTCGGGGCGTGGGCAGCTTGCACCTCGGGCGCCACGGCGTGCAGCGGCTGGGCGCGGAGGGTGATGAGCACCTCGACGAGGTCGTCGCCCACGGGCGTGGTCGAATCAGGGACCTGTCGCGTCTCGGCCCGCTCCCCCTCCACCGGGGTCCCCTGGAGAGAGCTGTCAGGCTGTGGTGACAGGCTCCAAGCCGGCAGGGAAAACAGCAGGCCGGCGAGGACGATCACACACAGCCACGGGTAGGGTGGCCTTCCCGGAGTGGAATTGGACATCGTTCGTGCCTCCTTACAGCTCGTCACGGCGGATCAGGGTGCACCGCGCGTCAGGGTCGGGAGAAAAACATGATAGGTGCCCCGCGCGGCGATCCAGAATCCGCCCTCCAGGGTGTAGAGTCCGGCGCTCACCTGGCCCGCAGCATCGGGCTGGCCGGCCGTGCCGCCCAGCCTATAGTCCCCCTCAGAGACGAACGAGGCGCCGCCGCCGTCTATGGTGTGCCACCACAGGCTGTAGGCGGCGCTGGTGCCCGAGTTCGCTTCTTCCTGGGCCTGCCCGGAATCTCCCCTCGACGGCGCGCCGAGGGCGAGGATGAGCGCACAGGCGGCCAGCAGCCCAAAGGTGGTAGCCCGCCACGTGGGCCGGGCCGGGCCGATGCCGGCATGTCGGCGATTATCTGCTTTCAGGTTCATTCGGTCCTGCCTTCCCGGCTGTTACCGCCGGTACGTCACAAGCACTCGCGGGGTTGCCAGCCTACCATTGATAACAGCGTGCATAGCAGAAGATCGAATCATCACTGCCCCCGGAGTCCTTGGACGCGTACACCTCCCAGTTACTGCCCGCGATTCGGACCAGGCACTGCGCGTCCTGACCCTCATCCATCGAGTTCAGCGCCACACGCACCAGGAAACAAAAGCCTGACGATGTCGAGATCATGGTAGTAGAGCCCGAGTTGGTGTCGCTGTTAAGCTCCACCTTGTATTCGTCTGTCACTCGCGCCGACCCGGACAGGGCAAAGGTACTGGCGTGGTTCCCGTCCAACAGATCGGCGTCCAGGCCTGAGCTGGAGCCGTCGTCGTCCGTGATCTCGCCCAGGGTGGCGCCATCTTGCAGATCGGTGGCAGACACCGTGCCGTCCGTGAGCATGGCACTCGTTATCGAGTTGGCCTGGCCTTCGTTGACATAGATTGCGTCGAAATCGGCCGCGTGCTTGCCGTCCACCGTGTCCGCGTCGAGGCCGGTCGCGACAACGCTGATCGCATTATTGGCATCGATGTTGATGCCGGAGCCGGCGGTGTACGTCGTGCCGCTGTCGGGCTCGCAGGTCACTGTGCCGTCGGGCAGGATCACGCGGATCGAGTTGCCCTCGGCGCACGACCCTGACACCCGTTTCTGCAGAAAGTTGGTGTCGGCCGACAGAGTGGCATCACCGCTCAGCGCGCCGCCCAGCAGGCCGATGCCGGGGCTCACCGAGGTTATGTCGCCCGTGGACATCATCTGGCACCACACCGCCCCGGTGTCAAAGATCTCGCGGATCGCCTGCCCTTCCTCGCACGCTGCCGGTGACCCGCCGCTGATAGTCGCCGCTGCCGTAGCCGTTGAGATATTGGGCGTTGAGTCCCGGCTGCATGATGCCGTTGTTCAAGGCGATGTTCCACTCTGTGCCCAGCTTGTTCTCGACCTGGAGGTCGGTGTAGGCTGAGAACCGGTCCGTGCTGAGGGTGCCGGCCACCAGGTTGCCGGCGTTGGTGTAGAACAGCTCGCTGTGGCCGTCGAGCTGGTCGGCGTTGAGGTTGATCTGGACGTTGCCGTTGTTCTGGGCCAGGTCGCCAAAGGCGTCGCCAAGGAAGCCTTCGGCCAGCAGGTCACCGTGGGCCGAGAACCGGTCGGCGCTCAGCACGCCGGCGGTGAGGTTGGTGGCATCCTGGTAAAACGCGCTGCTTTGCCCGTCCAGCATGTCGGCGTCGAGGCCCGAGTTGGCTCCTTCTTTGACATTCAGGGTGTAGGGGGAAGCGCCGCCGGTCAACTCGAGCTGGTTGCCGGCCAGGTAGGTGGTGTCGCTGTCCGCCTCGCAATCGACCGTGCCGTCGGCGTTGACCTTTTTGATGGAGGACTCGCCCAGGCAGCCGTCAGGCGATCCGCCGTTGGAGGTACGCCGTGTTGGCCGTGATAGTGACCACCCCGGTCGCCCCGCCGCCCAGCAAGCCGGGGCCGACATCGACGGCCGTGATGTCGCCGTCGTAGGTCGTCTCGCACACCACGGTGCCGTCTTCCTTTATCTGGCGGACGGCCTGGCCGGCGGGACACAGGCCGCTCACACGCTGCTGGACGCTGCGATAGTCGACCGAGAAAGCCGTGTTCTGCAGCATGAGGCCCGCCCCGGCCTGATACTGGGTGTCGTTGTCAACCCCATCGGCCAAGCCAGCCGGCACACCGGTCAGCCCGGACCAGGGTGCCGTGGTGGCATAAAGGGCATAGGGCGTCGGTGTGAGCGACTGGCGGGGCAGGGTGATAAATCCCGCATCGCCCGCACAGCGGACCTTGACCTCCAGCCAGCGCTCGTGCCCGTCCATCGAGCCGGCGCCGAAATCCAAGTACGTGGTGAACAGGCCATGGTCCAAGGTCATGGTCGTCGTCACCGGCGCGCCGACCGGCGTCCCGCCGGATGCCTGCTGGTAGAGGCGAAAGGCGATGTCGCAGAGGACCGTCGACGGGATCGTTGCTGCGGTCCAGGCGGCCCTGGTAGGTGAACCCGGTGCCGATGACGCCTTCCGGCGCCGGCCCCTGGGCGCTGCCGATTCCTGCCATCAGGGCCAAGAAAGAGCGCAAGCGTCAGCGGGATGATCAACGTTAGTGCGATTCTACGGTTCATGTGAGTCCTCCTCTCAAACATACAGTTCTCCCAGACCTGGCAGATCAAGTCCGTCAGGCCTGGCATGGTTACGGATATACCTTCAGCACGTTGGGCAGGTAGGTGTTGGCTGCCCCGGTGCCGGCGCGGATGATTTGGGTGGCGACCAGTTCCTTGGAGACGGGGCAGGGCTCGGACCGGACGGTAAGCCGGACGGTGTAGCTGCCGTTGTCGCTGGAATTCGATGATAGACCAACTGCCCCTGGTCGGTAGACCCATCGCCAAAGTCCCAGAGAAAGGTCAGAATGCCGCTGGCCTGCTCCACCGTGCCTACGAACGCCACACTCTCACCCACGTCGGGATGCAGATCGGAGGCGATGATGGCCGCGTGGATGGGCCAGATGCAGGTAGTGCCCTGCAGGCGGAAAGGTGGGCTGACGGCCCACGTGATGCCGCGCTGGATCGACCCGGCCGCGGCCCTGGGGACGATGCCCACTCGGAACCGTGCATCGTCCGAGATGGCCTGGTCGGCGACGGGATCCCAGATGAACGTGGCGGCCTGACCCAGGCGCAGGGTGGTGGTCGGCGGATCGGGCGAGGTGGCCGCCGGGGTTGCCGTCTGCCAGGTGCCGCCGCCGTCGAGCGAGAACTGGAACAGGGTGCGAGCTAACTGGTTGCCGGGGGCGTTGCCCGTCCCCTGGCGGGTGCCGTCGGGGTCGAACAGCCGGTACTCGACGGTCACGGTGGGATGGTCGGGGCCCGACAGGATCTCGGCTGAGGAGATGGAAAAATGCGTTTCGGGTCTCGCCCGGACGATCCACCTCCAAGTATGGTGGATTGTCGGGGAGGGGGGCAAAGGGCAAGAAGCTGTCGGTCAGGTGCGCCGGCAGGATGGTCTGGTTCTCGTAGAAGCCGATCTGGGTCTCAGTGCTGACTGCCAGGTCCAGGTCACCATCGCCATCGCGATCGCCCCATGCCACGCCGGTGGTGCGGTAGGACTCGGCCGAGCTCCAGATCCACGCCAGGCGCGGGATGCCGGTCCGGCTCTCGCGGTTCAGGTAGACCTGGTCGGGCTCGCCCGCGTTGCCTACGGCCAGGTCCAGGTCGCCGTCGTTGTTCCAGTCGCCCCAGGCCAGACTGGTGGTATGGCGTACCACGGGCGCCGTCCAGATCGGCTGGGTGCCCAGCACACCGGTGTCGTTCTCGATAGAGTACGTTGGCCTGGCCGTCGTTGCCCAGGGCCAGGTCCAGGTCGCCGTCGTGGTCGTAATCGCCCCAGGCCAAGCTGGTGGCCTTCCAGGTGCGGGGCGTGACCCAGGCCAGGGCGAACGTGCCATCGCGGTTGTTTTGGTAGACCCGGGCCGGCCCGTCATAGTTGCCGGTGGCCAGATCGAGATAGCGGTCGCCGTTATAGTCAGCCCAGGCCAGGCTGCGCGTGTCGTCGTCGCACGGAAAGGTCAAGGCCGGGGCGCTGTCCAGCGTGCCCCCGTCATTGAGAAAGAGGAGATCGTAGCCATCGATGCCCACCGCCAGATCCAGATCGCCGTCGGCGTCGGGATCACCCCACGCTACAGCCTGGGCGTCCAGGAGGGGCATGGACCAATCGGGCTCAGTGAGGTTGCCGGACAGGTAGACCTGTACCTCGGCAGGGGTGGCAAAGGCCAGATCCAGGTTACCGTCGGCATTGAGGTCGCCGTAGGCCAGACCGTGGGGGCCAAAACCACTGGCCTCGTAGCGCAGGCGGGAGGGAAAGAGCCCGAACACGTTGTAGTACAGGTCAGCATTGACGGAGGTGGCGGTAGCGCCGAATACCAGGTCCAGGGTGCCCTCGCCATCGGCGTCACCCCAAACCACCGAGCTGGCTGGGCGGGTGGCGATCGTGTTCATGGTGCGGTTCAGGTGTGGGGCGAGCGTGGAAAACAGGGCGGTGGGAGCGAAGGGGTTGGCGACGGCCACGTCGGTGTTGCCATCGCCATCGTAGTCGGCCACTGCCATATCCAACGCAAAGCCATCGACGGTCAGCGGGCTGATGAAGCGGTCCGAGGCAAAGCTATCCGACTCGTTGAGATAGATCCGGAACGGCGCCCCGGCCACCGCCAAGTCGAGGTCACCGTCGCCGTCGAAATCGCTCCACGCGGCAGAGTAGGGCGGCTGCTCGCGCGGCAGCTCCAGGATGATCGGAGCGGCAAATGGCGACCCGCCGCCTGCCCCCTCGATCCACAGGTTGCGGTAGATGCGGACCTGGTGATTGGCCGAGCCGGTCAACACCGGCAGGACGGCTGCCAGGTCCAGGTCGCCGTCGCGGTCATAGTCGCCCCAGGTAGCGTGGACCGGCCAGGCGCAATGGATGAAGGTGTCGAGCAACAGCGGGGCGGTGCCGGTGAAATGACCGCCGCTGTTGGGCAGCAGCCACAACAGGTCGCGATAGAGACACGGGGCGCCGGGATCGGGGTTCTCCAGATCCCACACATCGAGCACCAGATCCAGGTCGTCGTCGTTATCGCGATCGCCCAGTGCCATGAGATCCTCGGTGGTCTTGGCATAATCACGCTTGGGCGCGGCCAGGCAGGTGTAGGGTGTGTTGTAAAGGTCACCGTCGTTGCGATAGAGGCGGAAGGCACAGTCATCGGTGGTCCAGCGTTCGGCGGTGAGGGCCACCAGGTCCAGGTCGCCGTCCGCGTCCAGGTCGGCAGGCGTCACCTGGAGCAAGGGAGCGGTGATCAGCTCGGTGGGGCCAACCTCATCAAAACGGGCACCGTCGGGCGAACGTTTATAGATGTGATTGTCGATGGCGCTGGTCCACCAATGGTAGCCGATGGCCACCAGCTCCAGCGTGTCGTCGCCATCGACGTCGATCCAGTGCAGATCGTGGCTGTACGTCTCCGTGTTCCAGAAGCGGGTGAGCTGGCCGCCCAGGTTGCGATAGATCGTCGTTCCCTGCGAGCCGCCAACGGCCAGGTCCAGGTTGCCGTCGCGATCGAAATCCCCCCAGTCCACAGTACCGGAGCCACCCTGGTCCTCGGAGAGCCATACTGGCGATTTGGAAAGCGTGGCCCCGGAGGTGGATTCGACGTCGACGCTCACCAGCGTCTCGGTCTCGTTGCTCATCGACGTGCCCTCGGTACCGTCAGCCAGGGTGTAGCGGATATAGGCCCGGTTCTTGAGCGGCATCCCGTCGTCCTTGCCGGTCACAGGGATGGAAAACTCCATCTCGCGGTACTCACCCGGCGGCACAACGATGTTCTCCCAGGAGAGGCGATAGACCACGCGGACGACGAGGGTGGTCGGCGGCGCGCCGTACCGGCTCGGAGTGGTGATGGTCATGGTCATGACCTCAGGCTCCTGGATGCACTCCGGGTAGCAGTCGGCTTCGCCCTCGTAGATCGGGATGGGCAGCACATCGTAGACGAGCACGGTGGCTTCCTGATCGCCCGTGTTCGAGACGACGAGCCCATACTCCACACGACCGCCGAGCGACACCTCCTCGGGCGCTGTTTTGGACACGACCACCGGCCCGGTGGCCAGGACTGTGCCGTCGGCCTCCTGCAGGGAGCGTACCCAGGAGGGCAGCCGTGATCCGGTCACGGTTACCTGCGGCCATGATCCCATCGAAAGCGAGATGGTAGAGGTTGGCGTGACGGCGGCATCGACCGTGGCGACCGGTGGGCCGGGGCGCGCGCCGGCCGGTTCGCCGGCTTGCACGGCGTCGAGCCCGGCAAACAGCAGCGCCCAACCCGCGGCCAGCGCGAGCAAGGCGGTGCCGAGCATGTGGCGACGGAGCCGGGATTGCGTGATTCTGGTGGCTATTGTCATAGTGATGCCACTGCTCCTCTCACGGGCACGGCTGGCTATACCAGCTCGTCGTGCTGGCTTGGGTTTCGACCTCTTCGTCGGTGACATAGTCGACGTACAGGGCGACGACGTAATAGGCCTTGCCGCATGTCTCGGCGAGTGAATCTACCCAGTTGTTCGCATTGGTATCGTACAGGGTCTGCACCGGCTCAAACGCAGAGCCGGGCGGAAAGTCGGCCCGGTAGATCCGAAAGCCGACGATCTTGGACCGGTCGGCAAACCGATAGCTCCAGGTGATGGTGTTGGTGCCGCCAGCGGCGTCTTCGACGCCGGCCACGTTGTAGGGTGGGGGCGGCGGTTCGGGCGAGGTGATGTCGACGCGGATTGTTGCCTTGGTGGTGTTGGCCCCGCCGTTGTTCTGAGCGATCAGCACATAGTCGCCCGATTCTATGATCGATCCGGGCAACAAGAAACCATCCTCAATCAATGCCTGCGGACCAAAGTCCTGTAGGACAACTGACTCGGCATTCCGGACTTCCCATGCCAACTTCATCCGCGATCCACCCTCGACGCGGTAGACATAAACCGGAAAGCCGCCCTCATCGAGCGTTTCGACAAAAACAACCTGGTCCTCGAGCGGGTTGTTGCCCTCGGCCTTGTAGTAGACGATGACGGGCGGCGGGTAGGGGGTCGGCGTCGCCGTTGGGGGAGGTGGGGCAGTCGGGATGGGTGTCGGGGTGGGCGTGGGTGTAGGCTCGATGGCCTTGACCTCGGTCGCCTGGCTGCTTTTCAGCTCGCCGTTGAAGGCGGTCAACACGAACAGCGTGGTCTCCTCGACGGTGACCGTGATCGAATCCTGAGCCTTCAGGCCGCTGAGCTGCAGGCTGGGGGAAGTGATCTCGATGTTGGTCGTGTCGCCACTGACAGACCAGGTCAGTCTGACCACCTCGCCCTCGCCGGCGACCACCTCTTTGGGTGTGGCTTCGAAAAGCTGGATCTGAGGGGCCACGGGAATCGGCGTGGGCGTCGGCTGAGGGCTGACGATCACCTCCTTGTACGACCCGTTCTTGACCTCGGTACCGTCTTCGGCGATCTTGATGGCCGTCAGGCGGTAGAGGAGCGAAGCCAGGGGCTGATCGCCGACGTCGCCTTTGAGCGGCAGCCCGTTGCCGATGGGCTCGATGTTCACCGAGTCGGCGCCAGACACCTCCCAGCTAATCCTCACCGTGTCGCCGACCAGGATAGCCAGTGGGTCGACGTCGAACCTGATGATCACCGGAGTGGGCACCGGCGTGGACGTCGGCTGGAGGACCTTGACGAACACCGTTCTCTTGACTTCCTTGGGCCAGAAACTGTTGGTGGCGACCAGGGTAAAGGTCGTGTCCTGCTCGACTGTGACCTTGCGGGTGCCGCGCTCCAGCTCAGAGTCGCGCAGGGGTTCTTCCATGTCTGCCGTATTGGAGCCGCAAGGCTTCGGCGTCAAAGACCTGCCAAAACACGGTGACGGTCTGGCCAGCCACGACGGTGGGTCGATCGACGCTGAATGAGACAATCTGGGGCTCGACGGGTGTCACAATCACCGCTATCTCACGGCTAAGGCCTGTGAACATGGGGACCAGCTTGCGAAATCCAAGAGGTAGCGCGCAGCCGGTACCTGGTATTCACGGTCGTGGTGATAGACCACCGTCCCATCAGGTGTGGTCAGCTCGGAAGCAGACTTGAGTGTCTGCCACTCTCCAGGGTTTTCCGTCCTGTATTCCAGCGTCACATCCACGGCCAGGCTGTTCAGACGGTTGAGAATGTTGGTCGGAGTCAGGGCTGGAAATCGTGAGGCGTCGTAGGCCAGATTCACCCTGGCGCCGGGCCTCATCGACTCCCTGGATTGGACCATCAGACCCGGCTCAGCACCGGGCTTGAAGAAGAACACGATCAGGACGGCTGCCGCCAGGAGCGTCAGCAGAATGATCGCCCAACTCCGATCAGCGGCCTGGCTTTGAGCTGGCCCATCACCGAGCGCGGTGCCTGGGCTCCCTCGGTCATCGTAGTGGTGATGGTAAAAGAGTAGGTGTGTGCTCGCAGGGCGATCAAGCGGCGACGCATGGGGGTAACGCCCACGGGTATCACACTCTCGCCGATGGGCAGGCGCACCTCGGCCTGTTTGGCCAGGCTAACCTCTTCGCCCGGCAGATCGAACTCGAAATGGCAGCGCCGCTCGTCATCCGCTCCTTCCAGGCGAAAGACCGCTTCACTGTTGCCCTTGTTGACAATCGGGAGGGTTACCTTGCCGGTGCGCCTCCGCCAGGCGACCGTCTGCTGCCTGGGAGACAGCTCGCCCACGGCAAACTCGTAGTAGGGATTGATGATCAGGTGCGCACCCATCTGGCTGACATGGCCGGCATAGTTGGACGATGTCACGACCACAGCCAGGGGATGGGCCCCGGCGCGGCTGGTGGGCTGCCGGGGCGGCGTGATCGAGATGGTCACGGTCGCCCGTGCCCCTTCAAACAAGTTGACCTGGGGCTGGGAGATGGTCACCCAGCTCTCGTCCACACCGTCTACCCGAACGGCAAACATGGCCACGATCTGGCCGCCGTTGACGATGGTCAACTGGGCGGTGGCCGTCTGTTCCACATCCACGGTCCACTCGCGAGCCGAGAGTTCGGTGACGATCAGAGTCATCGGCCCGATCCGGGGGTGGGGCTGCCAACGCATTTGGCCTGGGGGTCAGTGTCCTGGCGGCGGGCGCGATCTCCGCCGGCCTTTCGGTGGGTGGAACAAGCGTGGTCGGGACGGCCGCCCCGCCCTGCTTCGCTGAGGAGACTGTCGCAAGTCCAGGTATAGGAGCGAGCGCCTCCCCTTGCTTCGGCGTGGGCAATGGCGGCTGCTCCATCCGGGAAACCCCTCCCTCGGAAGCACCTGCCACCAAGATGAGAGAGTAGCCGTCGATCTGGAAGGTATCCCAATCGTGCAGCTCTTCGGCAGTGTTGGGAGTCAGGGGTTGGTCCCGCAACCTGGTCTCGGCCGAGATGTCGCCGACGCTCAACACCATGAGGTGATAGGGTTTTTTCCGATGATCCAGCACGGCATGAAAAGGCGCCACCGTGGGACTGTCGATCACGATGTCATTTTCAGGGTGCCGCCCGATGTTGGTAACGCCCCTGATCGGATCCAGGTCGTGGAACTCGATCTGGCCGCCGGGGCCGATGATCTCTAATTGGTTTTGTGAGGTACTTGCCATGGTGCGTGTTCTCCCTTCGACTTGCCACTCCGCCCTTTTCGGCCCGACGGTTCATCCTGCTCCTGCCAGCAGAAATGTAAGAACCAACAGGCAGAGCGTGATTGCCAGGATCACGAAATAGGGAAGGAGCCGCAAGAACCAGGACGTTCCTGCAAACTGAACGCTTGCCTCAGCGACAACTACGGGCGCCCGACGATCAAGGTCGTGTGGCTCGGCAGTACGCGAAAGCACGGTGAAAGGATAGATCCGGCTCGATCCTCCCCAGGTCGCAGGGGAGATCGAGCAGGACGGATATGCAAATCAACCATCAGCACCTCCGCCCGGTTCGACGGAAGGTGTCTGCGCCCAGGGAGGCTCGACTCACGCCGGCTTCGCCCGGACTCGGCGGTGGCCGCAGCCCGCGGTGCCCGCCAGGGGCCGCAGGCTGGCTGCTCCCCTAGCAGAAGGAGCGGATTTCTGTGGCCTGAGCCGGCTACTCTGTCGTCTTGATCTGCCCGACGCGGGAGGCCGCGACTCGCCCCCGCTGCATCTGGCTGGCGGCCCGTGTCAACGGCGCTCCGAGCGAAGCGGGCAGCAGGAGGCCCAGGGTGGAGAGCATGCTGGCGATAATCCCGCCGCTCTCCATCGCCTGATCTCCAACCGCTTTGGCCCCTCCCATTCCTCCAGGGGCGGGAGTCACGGGCATGGGCGAACCGGGTGACGGGGCCGAGGGAGTTCTTCTGTCTGCCTTGCCCGCTGCCACTGCCCTTTCAGCAGGAGACCGTGGCAGCTCGTTGCCGTTCAGGGTGAACCGAAACTTGAGGGCTCCTTCCGAGTCCTTGGCCTGCAGATCGTAGCGGCTCTGGACGTTGCCCATGTTGCGGATCTCGGTCCGGATCGTCCGGGAGAGACTCTTTTGCTGAAGGCGGGCGACCAGGACGACTGGCCAGGCCGGCGAGGATCAGGATTGCGATAGCGACAAGGATGGGTATCAGCATGTGGCCCTCTCAATCTTGCCTGGCGATGGAGACACCTTCGGCAGACTCGGATACCAGCCGAAGCGTGTGATGGTAGAAGGGAAGGATCTGCAGCACCTGAGACACTGTCGCAGTCTCTCCTGGGTAAGCTTCAGGCGCCGAGGCGTGGATGGTGATGCGGTGCTCTCCGGCTGCGGGCTGGGGCGCCGTGGGTGGCGGATCCGCAGCGGGACTTCCTTCTCGGCGTTTGGAAACAAGATCGGCGCCAGGCCCGATGTCGTAGCAATCGGTCTCCAACCCCTCCACTTCCAATCTGAACTGCGCGCCCGGCTTGTTTCCCCACGTTGCGCAGGATGACTGTCCCGTCAAGCGGGCGCTCTGGATCCAGGGTGGTGTAGGGCAAGAAGAGCTGGAGCCCGATGACAGCCGAAGGTGCTGCTCTTGAGCGGCGATGCGCCGTTGCGCGGCTGGGTGCTGACGACCCTGTCAGGCTCCTGCCTGACCTACCACGGCAGCAGGTTCCGGTCTGGCCTCGCCGGCCCTTGTCGAAAAGACAAGGACGAACTCGCCAAGCTGCAGCCGATCCCCGGGAGCAATGTCCGCAGCCGAGCGGGGCGCGATGATGCGATCGCCTGCCTGACCTACCACAACATTCGGCGTCACCCAGGTTGACGACATAGTACCGCTGTCTGTCGCCCTGACCGCACACGAGCTGGAGGTGCCGCGGCGCCACGCCTGCACCCCGGCTGGCAGACAGGGCGATGTCGCTACCCGGATCGCTGCCGATGTAGATGAGGTTTCTTGTCCAGTTCGAATTCTTTGTACCAGCCATCCCGATCGGTGATCTCTAGTTTACATAGATTCATTTCCTCTCCCCCCAACTTCAGGCCACCACATCGGGGCCGTGCTGGCCGATCAGCAACCCGACACTGGCCAGCCAAGATAGCCTTTGCTCCAATCCCTCGGCCAGCAGATGCCGGACTCTGCCAGGATCCTCAACCGGCTTGCCATCCTCCTGCACGGCCAGAATGCCTTCCGCTACCGGCCCCGCCAAGAGCAGATCGACGAGCGCTCGACGGTCGTGTGCTGCCGTCCAGGTGAGCCCAGCAGGTAACGGTCTGCCTCGTCCAGGCTGACGCGCTCGTGGCGCAGATTGGTGACCCGGTCGTTGTGATGGCTGGCCTGGAAACGGGCCACATGGCTGGCCGCCGGACGGTCGCCAACCTCACGCGCCACCGGAGGCGCGTAGGCGTGCAGTTCCACCAGCTTGTCGCTGTAACTGTATGCCGTCAGCAAGTTGGCGCCCAACACCTGGGCGTCGAGTTCCGGCAGCGTCGGGCATTCGTCCCGCTCGCTTCGGGACCGTGTGCCAGACGGGCACGGGCTACCGACATCAATGCGCCAAAAGGCACGGCTTGAGGCCAGGCCTCGGCCAGACAGAGGATCGCTGCCTTGCTGACAGGGTGGTCGATCGACAAGGTGGCGCCATCGGTGCCGCGAAACTGGACGACAGACGGACAGGATCACTCGAGCGTCCAGGATCCGGGCACGGCCGGCCGGTGGGCTCGCGAGGCCACGTACAGGCTCTTCCACCCGGTCGGGCCTGAGCGTGCGGTTCAGCGCGACTGCCTCATGGCACAACAGGGTCTGGCGGAAGGTCCGGTTGCTGAGAAAATCCATGTACTGCTCTGCATCAACAACGCTTCGGGCTAACTTGCCGATCGCATCAGCCGTTTCGCGCCGCCTGCTTTCGCGGCCGCCTGCCATGGTGTGGAACTCGGCGTCGCCCAGGTATTGCAGGCCGTGGCGCGCTGCCTGCTCGGCAAACTGGTGAAAGTAGACCGGGTCGTTCACCTCCTCCAGCTCGTCGTGAAGCAGGAGAGCGTCCTGCCTGGGGCGTGCGTCTTCCAGTTTTCCGCCGAGGAACTGGGCGTACATCTTGATAAAGCTGCCATAGGCGCTGTCATCGGGCAGCCCGGCACCGGCGATCAGGTCGAGCACGGCCCGCGCCTGGGTAGCCCGCATCGTCCGGGTCGGCCACGTCGCGGGTGTGATAGAGCATCAAGCCGCGCACGATGTTGATCATGTGCCAGCCAGGATAGGTGTTGTAGCTGACATAGGCCACGCCGTTGGCGGCCAGGTTCTGCTTGCAGATGGCGAGGATCTTGTCCTGCACCGCCGGGGGCACCCAGGAGTAGACGCCATGGGCGATGATGTAGTCGAATTGGCCCAGGTCTGCGTCAACGTCCATGATGTCCAGGTGCTCTGAGCGTGATGTTCTTGAGCCCCAGAGCCGCTACCGCCGCCTGACCTTCAGCGATCTGGTGGGCAGAGATGTCGATGCCCACAAACTGGCTCTCGGGCAAGCCGTAGGCCATCGGGATCAGGTTGCCTCCGCCAGCACAGCCCAGCTCCAGCACCCGGCACCGTTCCACCGCCACCGGGCTCATGCCCAGCAGCGTCGCCACGGTCGCCAGCCGGTCGGGGTGGCTTTGGGAGTAGGACAGGCTGGGATATGGTATCTGGTCGTAGCTGGCCTGAGCACCCATTCGCTATTTGCTCCCTGCTCACTCTGCTTTGCTACAAGGCTTTATCTTGCTTATCCTGGTGCTTCAGGGCGTAGGCGATCAGGTTGGCGCCCCACTCCATGGCGGTGCGGATCTCTTCGCGCGAGGCCGCCCGGCCGCGGCGCTCACCCTGCCACAGGCAGCCATAGTCGCACATGCTCCAGATCACCTGGCCGCTCCGCTCAGCTTCGCCGGGCCGGTGCCGGCAGCAGTGCCCACCAGCACCCTGGGTGTCCCTTCGGTCTCAAATCCTGGCGGCGGAGCGGCAAAGAGATACGGCTCGACCAACAGGCTGTCGCCCGGCTGCGGTTCCTGGCACGAAATGCCGAAGGAAGCCAGGAGGTCGGAGAAAGAAGCGTCGGCCGGTGGATTTTCGCCCCTGAACATCCCGCCGGCAGCTTTCGAATAGGAGCGTGCCGCCTCCCTGCAAGTAGGCTGTACAGGGCGTTCATCTCATCCGGCTGAGCTGGAAAGCGCCGCGCCCGACCAGGTAGACGAGGGTGTAGCTTTCCAGGCCCGGCGCCAGGGGAACGCCGATGTCCACCCAGGCGTTCAGGCGGCTGGCTCTCGCAAGGCGCGGGCCAGGTAGCTTGCCCCGCGTCCGTGAGCGAGATCCGACTCTGGCTGCCAGAGCCCGTTTCCCCTTGGCTTCGCCCACGTGAATCACTGCTATGCTGGCTGTTGCCGTCGGCATGGCCCTCGCCGAACTGGGTTCCTGGCTCTGCGGAAGCGCAGGTCGATCTCGTTCAGACCTGGATGCTCGGCATCCTGGGCATTCAGGAGAGGGCTCTCACGGTTCTGGCGCCGAAAGCCGAGCCAGCTCCACGCACGGGGTGTCGGGCAGGGTGGGTCTGACCTCGATCCCGAACTCGGCGTGAACGTAGAGGGGCTCTGGCTCCTCCGGGCCGTGGCCTCCGCTGGCCCTGGGACGGCTTTGCTCGTAGCTCAGCAGCAGGTATGAGAGACCATGCGCCGCGCCGACGTCGTAGGCCACCGGCTGCGTAACCACGATCGCCTCGCCATGTGGGTCGACGGCCATCCCCGGCAGGATGTACAGGGTCGAGTCGGGCGGGTCGCTGGCAACAACGTTCAGCCCGGCGACGATCCCCGGCCCGTGGCTGAACAGGGCGTGGAACCGCTGTTGTTGGCGGTGGTAGTCGTGAGCGTCTTTCCAGACTGCAGCGGTCACGGCCAGGCCGTCAACCGGCTCGATCCATTTGGTTGGATACTCTTGCCACGTCCGCTCCCCACGGTCCACTCCGCTCGATCTTGCGGAATCGTCCGGGATGGCATCGGGATGCTGCGCAATATCATCTTTAGTCATGAACCCCTCTCCTAACTATCATGGCTGACGATCTGACTCGATGTGCAGGGTATAACTGGTATGTGCCGGTTTCTCGGCGTCGATGATCGCCTCGATCTTTTGCCGGCGCCGGCGCCTGAGCTCTGTGAGGAGATCCCCACCCGGTGAAGCGTCTCCCTCGTCAGGCACGTCAACGGGTGGCAGCCGGAGGGAGACAGAAAAGGTGTGAGGCACGTTACCGGTCCCCAGGGCAATGCCTGGCCCGAGTCGCGCCTCGGGTCCCAGGCGAAAATCGTAGGCCCGGTGCTCGACGATGCTTGGTTTTCTGCCGGTATAGATGACCAGGTATTCCTCCAGCCCCTGCCTCGTGCCCCGCTTCCGATACAGATCAGCCGCCGAACGGAGCAACTGCCGCCGCTTCTCCTCGGGCCAGCTTTCGTCCAGACACCAGGCTGAGCCATGAGGCCAGCCAGGGCAGAAAGTCGGGCGGGGTCAGCCCGGGATCAAAGTAGAAGGGCAGGTTATCGATCTGGCGCTCGAGCGGCGTCCAGAAGCTGTCAAAGAGCATCAGGAAACGCCCCATCAGATCGTCTTCCTGGTAGATAGCCGGCAGATATTTGAGGGTGCGGCTGTGGGCGGATATGGCGATGGCCACACTCTCGGCGCTCAGAACCTGACCAGTCGCCTCGAGGACGGCTATCGCCCGGCTTTCCAGGACGATATCCTGGGGCGTGGAAGCCACCCGGGCCGCGACAAGGTAGTCGTGGCCATCGCTTCGGTTGTCGCCGGTCGCCTGGCCGACCGGCCAGATCAGGGTGGTTGCATCGCCGTCACGGGTGATCAACGGCATGGCACCGGCCGCCCGATAGCTGTCGAGGATGAGCCCCGGCGGCAGGCTGATCCGGAGCGCGAGATCGCCTGTGTTCCGGGTTCTCATCAGGATCAGAGATCTGCACCCGGGTGTGGAAGGTGACCGTCTCTCCCGGGTACCGCCGGTAAAAGTCGGCGATGTGTGAGACTGTGCAGCCTATGTCCGGTTGCTTGGCCTGCCTGGCAATCTTGCTCATAGCTCTACTATCCGGATGTCGTGTTCGAGCGAACAACAGAGCATGTCCGCCGCGATCGGGATGACCTTCTGATCGGCTTTGGTCAGGGCCTGGCTCGGCCGAAGTCGGCCTCCTCGCCCTCGCCGCCGGGCAAAGCCTCCAACTCGGCCAAGGTCCGCTCTTTGCCGGGAACGACCTGCCGATAGCTGAGCCGGACGTCCAGGACGTGCTTGACGCCCGGCACCTTCTGGATCAGCGAATAGATTTCGGAGACGTACAGATCTCGCCCAAAGGGCCACCCTTCCCAGTCTGGTCCCAGGGTATCTCGAAGACCCAGCCAGAGGCCAGGGGGGCGATCAGGTGCTGCAGGCTCTCCTCGACCCTGGCCCGGACGACCTCGGGCTGGCTGTACTCGGAAGGGACGATCTCGGCCTGGACCTGGATCCCCAGGTAGCGAGGCTCCCTGATGTGCAGTGTGGTCGTCAGCAGCCGATAGCGGTCGAGATAGGAGAAGAGCCGTTCTCTGCAGCTCCTCCTCCAGGTAAAGCTTGGACAGGTCGCCGGCCCGGAGTGCGTCAAAGGCGGCCGGCACGACGAGCAGCTCAACCGTGCCGGGGGAAAGGGCGGCCGGGCGCTTCTTGAGAGGGCTGGCATTGGGGTCACGCTCGAGGGAGGCGTCGGGCACATTGCACTTGACCCGGGCAATGGCCCGGCTGGCCGCTTTGCTCAGGTTCTCAAAGTCCTCGGCGGTCACGGCGCGCTGCTGAGCCCGCAGCTCACGGGCGGCGCGCATTTTGGCTTCCTCCAGGCTCTCCTGATCGCGCCCGCCCTCGGCCCGGTGCAGGTTGATGACCCGGTCGATGTAGGGGACGGCCGACTGTCATGACCTGGATCTTGCCGGCCGGCACGTTGCCGGCGACGCCGCCGCCGTGGCGATATTGGCTGAAGCGGATGCGGCGCCCGGCTTCGGGCACGCGGCCATACTGGCGCACTGAGCCGTCCGGCTGGCGGATGGCCGGGCCAAAGCAGACCTCACCGGTGGCCTCGTCCAGGGAAAAGTGGCGGTCGTAGGGCGTCGAGGTGCCGAAATCGGCCACCTTCTGCCAGGGGACATAGACCAGCTCGCCGCTCGCGCTTTTCCTCGACCTCGACCGCTTCGCCTGGCCGCAAGGTCAGCACCGGCGTGTGCTGCAGCTGGAAAACCTGGCCGGGGTCTCCGCTGCTGTGGCCCAGCGGCTCGTTGTGCACGAACACGGCGTGGGTGGCCCAGGCCGTGCCCCCCAGGACGTGGGCGGTGATCTGTTTGATGCGCGGCGATTCGGTGTACATGCCCTGTTCTTTGCGGCGAGGCTCCAGGCGACAGCGCAGCCAGTAGGCGTTGCGGCCATGGACCTGGTCCGGCCTCATCGACAGCGGCAGGTAGAGGACGAGGGAACCGTAGGGGTTGTTGAGGCCGCCGGTGGTGTCCCTTTCCCCCAGGCGGGTGCTCAACGGCAGCTCTTCCCATTGATCGTCGCCGAGCGAGCACTTCCCAGACGAGGGGCGGATCCTCGCGCCGGACGCCGACGGCCTGGGTCTCTTCGCACTCGAAGGTCAGGCGCAGGATGTAGCCGCTGATGTCGTGGGCCTCGTCAAAGCCCAGGTAGAAGGTATCGCCTACCTGGGGCTTGGGCCGGGCAAAGGGGTAAAAGATCTCGACGCCGAGGCGGGGCAGGTAGTTCTTGGTCAGGTCGGCTTCGCTGGCGCAGGTGGGTCAGGTGGGGCGGGGCGATGACCAACCGGTCGTCGATGGTGAAGGTCACCTCGGCCTCTTCCTCGGTGGGCCGGGTGGCCACCTCCAGGCCCTGGGGGATGATGGCGGTGGTGCTGTCCTCGGAGCGTGATGGGAAAGGGGACCGACAGGTAGAAGGTCAGCTCGGCGCGGGCGCTGCTGGCCGGCTGGAGGTGGACCCCGAGCATTTCCAAGAACTTGATATAGTTCTTCTCCGGCACACGGTTCAGCCGGTAGACGAGCTGCTCGGTCATCCAGGCGAACAGCTCGATCAGGGTGATGCCGGGATCGCTCAGGTTATAGTCGGTCCACTCCGGGCAGTAGCGGATGATCCGCCGCCGGGCCTCGTCGACCAGGTCCCTTTGAAATCTCAGGTCATCCAGATTGGGCGCTGGCAATGGCATAGAGTGTTGCCTCCTCCGGGTCAGCTAAAGCTGGCGCGCTACTCTTCCTCACCCATCAGGAAGAAGGGATAGACGATGCTGCGTTCGTCGTGGGTGTCCTTGATCTGGTACTTGATCTCGATCAGCATGACCCCATCTCGCCCTGGATCGTCAACAGCGTTCACCTCCTGGAGGTCGATGCGCGGCTCCCAGCGGCCCAGCGCCTCCTGGACATAATATGCAGCCAGGCCGCGCGTGGCCGCGTTCATGCGGGGCAAAGACCAGCTCGTGAATGCGGCAGCCGAACTCGGGCCGCATCACGCGCTCGCCCGGGGCTGTGTCTCGAGGATGATCCGGATCGCCTGCTCGATGTCGTGGGCACCCCGGGCCAGGGCAATCCCCCCCTGCTGGTTGATCTGGAGCGGAAAGGCCAGCCCCTGGCCGATGAATTCTCTGTCGCGAAAGTGGTTGTCGCTCACACGCTCTCTCCGTCTGTTCTGGACTAGGGGCCGATCAAGACGGTCGGCGCGCCCATCCCCACGGCGGTGGTGACGGGCACGCCGCTGTAGGGGTTGACGCCGGTCACCTGGCTGGTGATGCGCGCCGCCGGCCGGCCGCCGATCAGAACCGTGGGCGAGCCCATGGTGATCGCGCCGGTGCAGGCGTTGCCCGCCACCAGGTCGCCCATGACCGATGCCGGCAGGCCGCCGATCAGGACGGTCGGCACGCCGGGCCCGGTGATCGTGTCGCCGGTGACCGTTATATCGCCCACTCGGGCGGCAGGAAATGGCCCATACGCTCCCTCTCCTGCTAATTGATCTTGACCAGGCCGCCCTGGATCTGGACCATGGGGCCGCCGTTGATCGCGGCCATCGGTATTGCCGTTGATGTCTACCTTCACGCCCTTGACGCGCAGTTGCGGCGACGCTCTCCAGGTTCAGCGGAGCCATGGATTTGAAGCTCGCCTGTGGCCTTGCTATCCAGGGTCATGTCCTGCGTGCTCTGGAGCGTGATCTTGCCCTTGGCATTCACGACAAAATCGCCGTTGACGTTGATGGTCATGCTGTTCTTGGTCGAATCGATCACCATCTTGTTGTTGCCCGTCTTGTCCTTGATGGTGATCGATTCGCTGCCGCTCTTGTCGTCCAGGATGACGGTGTGGCCGCTCTTGGACGTGACCGAGATCTGCTCTTCGCCCTGCTTGTCGTCGAGGATGATCAGATGGCCGGCTCGCGTCTTGAGCACGCGCTGGTTGACCTTGCCGCCGGCCGTCGCTTCGCTGTTCTTCTTGGGCGGCTTGTCGGTGCTGCTCCACAGCGCACCGACGATGTAGGGGCGATGGACATCGCCGTGCTCAAAGGCGATCAGCACCTCGTCGTTGACCTCGGGCAGGTAGAGAAAGCCCCGCTGCGCGCCGGCCATGGGCGCGGCGATGCGGACCCAGTCGCTCTCGATCTCGCCCAGCCAGGCATATTTCACCTTGACCCGCCCCAGGTCGTCCGGGTCGTTGCAGATTGGTGACCAGGGCGGTCACCACGCCCTGGACGAGCCCCTGGCTCTGGCCGTGGCCGTTGCCCGAATCCAGCAGGTGGCTGAGCGTGTTGGGCTGGCGGCCGGTGATGCTGAATTGGGTCTCGTAGCCGTTCGGCGTTGTAGACGTGGGTGGCCGAAGTGACCAGGTAGCTGCCGCTGAAGCGCGTGCCCACACCCTTGATCGTGATCTTGCCAGCCGGCCTTGACGTTGGGATCGCCGTCACACACCCCCTCGGCCTGGACAAAATCGCGGCTGATGTCGTTGCTCAGGCCGGTGGCCAGAGCTCTCCGGCCTCGGCGGCCGTGAAAACAGGCCGGTCGGTGATGATCGCCTCGGCCGAGCTAAAGGCCGAGCTGGCCTTGGCCCCGCCGGTCTGGGTCATGCCGCCCTGGTTCAGGCCGGCTGTTGGGTGTCTTTTGGCTGCTGATCGCTGCCTTGCCCTTGGGGTCCCAGCCTTTGACGATCATCGTGTCGGCCTGGCCGCTGGCCGTCCAGCAGGGCTGAAAGCTGAGCAGGTTTTCGCCGTAGATCAGCTCCGGGCCCGTCGGCCAGGGTGGCATCCCCTTTTTTAAAGTACAGCTTGCCCTCAGCCGGACCAGACCTGGTAGCCGATCCGCTCGGCCCGGGCCTGGAGAAACTCCATGTTGGTCTGGTTGTTCTGGAGCACCTAATCGTAGGTGACGGTCGTGGCGTCCACCTCTGCCGTCAGTCCCGCCTCCCCGGCGATCGTGCTGGGCCAGGTCGCTGTCTGTTTTGCTTCAGAAAGGTGCGGGTCTTTTTGCCCCGGTGCAGGCGGTGGGCCTTGTCGTAGCCGCGCACGGTCATGGTCGGCATGTCATCGGAGGAAAAGTGCGGCTCCAGGGCGGTGATCTCGCCCTTGATGAGAATTGTCGCCTGGGCTGTTTTGTCGTGATATTGCTCTGGGGCCTTCATGCTGATCTCGACCTCTTTGCCGATGTCCAACAATGTGTCGTCCATCCACTTGAAGCCAGGATCGGAGAGCCGGATGGTAAACAGATCGGGCAGATGCAGGCTGGTATCCACGACGATCTCGTGCAGGCAGATCCATGAACTCTTGCGCCACGTCCTGTCCACCGATCTTGATGATGGGTATAGCAATCAGCTTTGGCACAAGCACCCCCTTCTAACCTACCCGCTTCTTCGACTCGCCCAGGCTCACGGCAATGGCGTGAGCTTTAACACCTGCCCCGGCCGCAGATCCTTGGGATTGGCCAGGTCGTTGGTCTCGGCGATGTGGCGCCAATAAGCCGGGTCGCCATACTCCTGGTAGGCGATCCAATCCAGGGTCTGCCCCTCGTGTACCACCCAGATCTTCCTGGCTTCGGTGCGGGTCGTCGGATTCTGCTCCTTTTTCTGCTTCTCCGGTTTCCGAAAAGGTCACGTCGACGTTGGCCCGCAGCGGCGTGCCATCTGTCTTGAACAGGGTAAAGTTCTGGGCTATCTGGGTGATCACCCCTTTGTAGGACAGATAAGCTCCCCCACTGGAACATGCACATCGGCGGCTCACCCAGATTGGTTGTGGTATCCTTCTTGGTCTCGTCTATCTTGGCCATCTCGAGCAGCAGTTTTGTACTTGTTCCGGACATCCGAGCCGTCGTCGGTCGAATCAAAGAGCAGCTTGACGGTCAGATTCTGCGGCTTCCCCGCCGGCGAACTCGCGAGTGGCGGACGTTACTCCCTGTGCTTCTTGCGGGTAGACCCACTTGATGACCCTGGTGATTGAAAAGTCCTTGGGATTGAACTGGCAGGCGACCTTTTTGCTGGTGTTGTCGACCTGAAGGATCTCGGCTTTTTGTAACTCGGCCATGGCTTCACTCCTATTCTAGCGGCTCTTCCCCTACAGGGGATCGGCCGTACCTCCGCTCGCGCTCGATGGTCAGCATGTGCTTGAGGATCGGGTAGATCTGACGCGCCAGGTGATCCAGATCCGGTCCAGCCCCTTCGCCGCCGCTCTTGGCTGCTGGCTCCTGGCCGGCAGCCGCCCCTTCGGTCTCGACCCGCTGCACTATGCCGCCCGCTTCTATCTCGCCGGTGGTGATGGCGGGGATCGAGGGCGGCCGAAGGGCCGGAGGCCTGACCAGCGGCATGGAGGTGTCGTTCGCAGGCCGGGCAAGGGCGGGACCTGTCGCCTCCGCCAGCGTGGATCTCTGCACGACCGGTTCTCGCAGGGGCAGCTCTGGTCGCTCCCCCCGGTCGGGCTCTTGGGCTGCCGGCCCGAGGTCCACAGGTGCGGCAGGCGGCTGGGCGGGCCAGCGAGCGATGTAAGGCTGGGCGCGGCCTGCTTCGCTCGGCGGTGCTGGCTCGCGCAAGGCGGGCGGCGGTGCGGACGGCTGCGCCTCGGCAGGGAGTTGGACGAGCGGCCTGACCGACGGTGCTGCTTCGTGCACTTTGGGCGGCGATGTGGGCGGCTGCTGCTCGACTCGTCGTTGGACGACCGGCGTGACCGGCGCTGCTGCCTCGTGCGCTTCGGGCGGCGGTGCGGACGGTAGCTCTTCGGCGCGGCGTTGGATGAGCGGCATGACCGGCAGCGCCGCTTCGTGCACTTTGGGCGGCGGTGCGGACGGCGGCTCTTCGGCGCGACGTTGGACGAGCGGCATGACCGGCAGCGCTGCTTCGTGCAGGTCGGGCGGCGATGTGGGCGGCTGTTGCTCGACTCGTCGTTGGACGCGCGCCCTGGGCGGTGCTGCTTCGTGCAGGTCGGGCGACGATGTGGGCGGCAACTGCTCGACCTGTCGTTGGACGACCGGCGTGACCGGCGGCGCTGCTTCGTGCACTTTGAGCGTCGGTACGGACGGTGGCTCTTCGGCGCGGCGTTGGACGAGCGGCAGGACCGGCGGTGCGGCTTCGGGCGCTTCGGGCGGCGGTGCGGACGGTGGCTCTTCGGCGCGGCGTTGGACGAGCGGCAGGACCGGCAGCGCTGCTTCGTGCGCTTCGAGCGGCGGTGCGGACGGCGGCTCTTCGGCGCGGCGTTGGACGCGCGGCCTGGGTGGTGCTGCTTCGTGCAGGTCGGGCGGCGATGTGGGCGGCTGTTGCTCGACTCGTCGTTGGACGCGCGCCCTGGGCGGTGCTGCCTCGTGCAGGTCGGGCGGCGGCGCGGGCGGCTGCTCCTCGGTGCGGCGCTGAACGAGCGGCCGAGACGGTGCGGGCGGTTCTTCGGCGCGGCGACGGGCGGGCGGCCGGGAAGGCGCTGCTTCGCCCGCCTCGAACGGCGGTGCGGACGGCTCTTCGACGCGGCGTTGAACGAGCGGCCGGGGTGGTGCTGCTTCGTGCACTTTGGGCGGCGGTGCGGGCGGTTGCTCCTCCACACGTCGTTGGACGGCCGGCGTGGGTGGTGCTGCTTCGTGGACTTTAGGCGGCGATGTGGGCGGCTGTTCCTGGACGCGGCGCTGGACGAGCGGCCTGAGAGACGCTGCTTCGGGCGCTTCGGGTGGTGGTGTGGGCGGCTCTTCGGCGCGGCGTTGGACGGCCGGCCTGACCGGTGGTGTGGCTTCGGGCGCTTCGGGCGGCGGTGCGGGTGGCTGCTCCTCGACACGGCGCTGGACGGCGGGCCTGACCGCTGGCGTGGCTTCGGGCGCTTCGGGCGGCGGTGCGGGCGGCTGCTCTTCGACGCGGCGCTGGACGAGCGGCCTGACCGGCGGCTGCTGCTTCGGGCGCTTCGGGCGGCGGTGCGGACGGCTCAGCTCTCGACGCGGCGTTGGACGGCGGGCCTGACCGCTGGCGTGGCTTCGGGCGCTTCGGGCGGCGGTGCGAGTGGCTGCTCTTCGACACGGCGCTGGACGAGCGGCAAGGAGGGTGCAGCTTCGTGTGCCTCGGGCGGCGGTGCGGACGGCTCAGCCTCGATGCGGCGTTGGACGAGCGGCTTTGACGGCGGTGGAGCCTTGTGCATCTCGGGCAGCGGTGCGGACGGCTCGGCTCTCGACGCGGCGCTGGACGAGCGGCCTGGACGGCGGTGCGGCTTCGGGCGCCTCGGGCGGTGGTGCGGACGGCTCGGCTTCGACGCGGCGCTGGACGAGCGGCCTGGACGGCGGTGCGGCTTCGGGCGCCTCGGGCGGTGGTGCGGGCGGCTCGGCTTCGACGCGGCGCTGGACGAGCGGCCTGGACGGCAGTGCGGCTTCGGGCGCCTCGGGCGGTGGTGCGGACGGCTCGGCTTCGACGCGGCGTTGGACGAGCGGCCTGGACGCCGGTGCTGCCTCCTGCGCCTCGGGCGGTGGCGTGGGCGCCTGGTCTCCGACGCGGCGTTGGACGAGCGGCTCGGCCGCCGGTGCTGCCTCCTGCGCCTCGGGCGGCGGTGCCGGCGGCTCAGCCTCGACGCTGCGCTGGACAGTCGGCCTGGACGGCGGTGCTGCCTCGTGCGTTTCGGGTGATGGTGAGGGCGGGAGTTCCTCCACGTGTCGCTGAACGAGCGGTCTTGACGGTGCTGCTCCGTGCACTTTGGGCGGCTGTTCCTCGACTCGGCGTTGGACGAGCGGCCTGGGCGGCGCTGCTTCGTGCACTTCAGGCGACGGTGTAGTCGGCTGCTCTTTAGCACGGCGCTGGACGAGCGGCCTGACCGGCGGTGCTGCTTCACGCACTTCGGGCGGCTGTTCCTCGACGCGTCGTTGGACGGGTGGCATGGGCGGTGCTGTTTCACGCGCTTCGGGCGGCGATGTGGGCGGCCGTTCCTCGACGCGTTGTTGGAGGAGCGGCGTGGGCGGTGCTGCTTCACGCACTTTGGGCGGCGCTGCGGGCAGGGTCCCGGAGCGAAACGGAGTGGACGGCTGTTCCTCTACGCGGCGGTGGACGGTCGGCCTGACCGGCGGTGCGGCTTTGTGCAGGTCGGGCGGCGGTGGTGCGGGCAGGGCCCCGGAGCGAAGCGGAGTGGACGGCTGTTCTTCCCGGCGTTGGACGGCCGGCGTGGACGGCATCGCTCTGCGCACTTTGGGTAATGGTGCGGGTGGCTGTGCCACCGTGCTCAGTGAGCTCGGTACCCTCATCTCCTCAGTGGTGCGGTCGGGTGGTGGTGTGGGCGGCAGGTCCTCCATGCCTTGGAGGCTCGGCACCGGCGGCGCCGTGTGTGTATCGGACACGGGTGGCGCTTCAGGCTCCAAGAAGTCCTGCTCCGGGCGGGTGGCGGCTTGCTCTTGCGATGAATCGGGCGCGCTTGGCTCGGTTTCTGTGTCCGGAGTGGTTGTCTTCTTGCCGGGCGTTAGCTCTTCAATACGGGACACAGGTCGGATGTCACGCCGTCTCTGTACGGTTGGCCGCAGCCAGGGCGGAGGCTCTGCCGGGGCCGCCATCGGGGGCGGCAACGACTCGGGGAAGCCTGTCCACTCTATCAAGGGAGATCTCTGTAGCTCAGAGCGTCCAGCCTCCGAGCCAGCGCCCATGCCGGCCAGCCCAGCCGACGCCAGGACCAGCTCGGCTTTGGACTCGGAACTCTCCTCGGGCGGCTCTGGGAGGTATTTCTTGGCCAGTAGTGGGAAGCGCTGGACGATGTTGCCGGCAAAACGATCAAATGTGGCCGGTGCGACTGAGCCGATGTCGGGGCGCGATGCCTGACCGCCTTCTGCATGCCGCGACACACGATCGAGCAAGGCGTGGGTATACCGCTCGGAAAAGGCGGTCTGGTGCCGCTGCCTCTCGCCGCCTGTTGCCAACAGGCGTTGAACCCAGGGTGACAGGGCCGACCCGGCGCGGGCCGCTTTGGCCAGCAGCGACTGGGCCCACGCCCCTAAATCTCCAGATGATCCCTGCCGGGCGTCCGGCTCTTCGGATTCTGCACGCAAGCGTCGCGGCGCTCTGTTGCCGTATCCTCTCCCTGCGGTCCACTCCCCTCGGTCGGGATGCTTCGCGATCGGGATGCTTCGCTAGAGTCCATGCTGTCGCTAACTCAGTTTCAGCCCTTCGTGCGCGATCTCCAGGGTCTCAATGGCGACTTGATTGCCCTCTGTGTTCAGTTGCGGGCCCTCCCACTTGACGGGGAAGCCTCTGCTGACGCTCCAGCGCCGGACCACATCCCCCTTGACGTCGCGCAACAGGATAGAGAAATCGACCCTGGTCACCTTGCCGTCGTATAGCCCGCCCTGGAACCAGTTCCAGAGTTTCTTCACATCGCCATCCGATGGGCCGCCCTCGATGATGCCGTACTTGAGGGTGATGTTAGAATACTTGACCCGGCCGGGCAGGACATGGACATAGTCGTTGACGCCCCCTTCCTCGACCCTTTCGACCTCGCGCTCCATGCTCAGGCCGGCGCACTCCTTGAACTCGGCGACGACGATGTTCTTGATCTCAACCCAGAACTTGAAAGTGGGGACGGGCTCACCGTCTCCTTGTTTCTTGGTGACGAATGACTGGGTCAATCTCTGTGGCATGAAATGACTCCTTCCACTACCCGGGCCGAGGCCGTCCCAGGCGCTCACGCTCCAGCACCGCTTCCTCGCGGAAGAGCCGGTAGATCCGCTCGGCCAGGGCCTGCAGGTCGATCTCAGGCGGGGACGACTTGTCTTCTGCCTTGGTGGCCTCTGGTCGGGCCGCTACTCCCTGCGCCTCGGTCGGGTCCGATAGTGCCATCGGTGATTACTTGGCTCCTTCGTTCAGCCTGCGATTGATCTTGGCTATCTCTTCCACCCACCGCTGCCGCTCGCCGTGCTCGATGTCCATGATCTCCAGGCGCGGCCAGTGGAAGTGATAGGCGATGTAGGCTACCTCCTCGTGCAGGCGGTCGAGGGGGTAGCCTACGACCCCCCCAGATCGGCCAGATCCAGCTCGAACTCGGCGTGACACTCGGGACAGCTCAGTTTGACGATGCTTGTTCCCTGTTCGTTGATCTGGCGGTAGAAGGCCTGCAGATAGGCCAGGTCGGCGGCAAAGAGGTTCTCGATGACGTCGGTGGTGACCTGCGGCTAGCGTGCCCAGCCTGACGATCACCCGCGACAGCAGGACGATCACCAGGTAGGCCTGGTTTGACCGCACCCGCAGGTCGCGCAGCGGGGCGATCTCGTCCAGGGCCGTAGCCAGCCGCATGGCGCCCGTACCGGTGCAGGTTGCCGCTCCGATCGACGTAGCCCCGTGGCAGGGTGAACTCGAATTCGGTCTGCAGGCTCATAGTCCTCCCTCGTTAGGACTTGGTTTCTCGGCTCAATCCCCTGAAGGGGATGTCTGTGATCCCGTTGAAGGGAGTGCGCGACGGTGCCATCAGCGGGCAGCCATGTAGGGCAGCCACATGGCGTCGCCCCTACGGCCCGGTCGCGTCCTCCAAACAGATTCTGCCAGGATACCGGCTTACGTCTCGCGGTACATCCCCTCGTGCACGATCGTCAGCTTCCTCGACGCCGAATTCGTTGCTGTCTGCCTTGAGGCTGGGTCCGCTGACCTTGGACGGCCAGGCGTTGGCAAAGTGCCAGATGGCGACGGGCTTGTAGTCGCGGTCGAACATGGTGATGGTGGCGGTCGGTGCGGGCTGCCCTTCAGATCGCCCTTTACGATCAGCATCGCGCCACTTCCAGATCTCCAGGTCCTGGGTGATGCCGCGCTTGAGGGTGACGTCGCCCCACTTGAGGCGGCCCGGGATCTTGCGGACGATCTCGTGGCCGCCTTCGTCCACGACCTTGTGCTCGACGATCTCGTTCTCCGAGCCGATGCCGGAGCACTCGGTGAAGTAGCCCGCTATCTTGCCTTCGATCTTGAGCTGAAAGTTAAACCCAAGAAGCGGATCTGCAAAGTGCGAGTCTCCTCGGTCTCCGGTCGCGTAAGGTTTTGCTAAATCAGGCATTGTTACCTCCTGCGTATTTTCGATTCTGGGCGAGTGGACCTCGCCCCTACGTCATGGTCGTTGCGCCGCAGGCCGGTCTAGCCGCCGCCGGCCCACTGGCTGATGCGGAAGATGACGAACTCGGCCGGCTTGACCGGCGACATGCCGATCTCGATGATCAGCCGGCCCAGGTCGCGCGACTCGGGCGGGTTGAGCTCCTCGTCGCACTTGACGTAGAAGGCCTGCGTCGGGCTGGCGCCAAAGAGCGCGCCGTAGCTCCAGACGGTGCTCAGGAAGGCGCCGACGTCGCGCCGGACGCGGGCCCACAGCATCATGTCGTTGGGCTCAAAGACCACCCACTGCGTGCCGCGCTCGATCGACTTTTCGACATAGTTGAACAGCCGGCGGACGTTGATGTAGCGCCACGAGGGGTTGCTGGACAGGGTGCGCGCGCCCCAGACACGGATGCCGCGCCCGGGGAAGGCCCGGATGCAGTTGACGCCGTTGGGGTTGAGCGTGTCCTGCTCGCCCTTGGTGCAGTTGTAGGCCAGGCCGATGGCGCCCAGCACCACCTCGTTGGCCGGGGCCTTGTGCACGCCGCGCGTGTTGTCGTTGCGGGCCCAGATGCCGGCCATGTGTCCGGACGGCGGGACGTAGATCGGGCGGTTCAGGATCGGATCGTCCACCTGGATCCAGGGGTAGTAGAGCGCGGCGTAGCTGGAGTCGTAGCCGGCGATGTTCATCCGCCACTTCTTGATCTCCTGCGGCGTCGCGTTGGGCGGCGCAGTCGAGGATGGCCACCCGGTCGCCCATCCGCTCGCAGTGGGCGATCATGGCCGTCTGCACCGCCTTGACCATGTCCAGGTTCAGCTTTTCGCCGGGCGGCGTGGACATCAGGTCGGGCACGCACAGCATGGTCACGTCGTCGAGCACCTCCAGGCCCTCGACGCCGGAGCGCTCGGTCACATCGCCCTTGAACTCCTTGGAGGTGGCCGCCGCCAGCATCTTTTGCTCCAGGTTCAGCGACTGCTGCTGCGCCGTCGGCCAGACCTTGGCCAGCGGGGCGGTCGTCGGGGATCAGGTCGATCCACTCGGGCGCCCTGTTGTTCTTGTAGGCCACCTGGACCGTCTTGGCGCCTTCTTCCTTGAGCTCGACCAGGGTGACTTCGGGCAGCACCTCCTTCACCTGCCAGGCGCCGCTGGTCGCCTGCCGTTCGACGGTGACGGTGAAGGGCCGCAGGTCGGCTGGCTCCGCCGGCGCCGCCTCTTCGCCCTCCTTGGCTTCGCCCTCCTTGCCTTTGGCCGCGCCTTTGGCCTTCGGCCCTCCCGCAGGGAGCTCGGCACGTCCACCTTGACCCGCAGGCGCAGGCCGTCAAAGCCGGCCTGCTTGGCCCGGACGATCAGGTGGGGCTTGCCGTCGGCGCCGAGCAGCGCCGCCTGGGCCTTGCCGATGGTCTTGACGCTGACGACGTAGCAGCGCGATCCGCCGTTGTGGAAATAGCCGTACACCGCGTGGGGCAGGTAGGCGCCCTCGACAAAGCCGCCGAAGCGCTCGACGTACTGGCTCCAGTTGGTGACCAACTGCGGCTGGTTGAGCAGCTCTTCGGTCACCATCTCGCCGTCTACCTCCCGCGTCCACTCTGCTTTTTCGGTGAACCCGACGAAGGCGGCCATGGCGGTGCCGACCCCTTCGATCGGTTTGGGACCGCGATCTACCTCTTCGACGTAGACACCAGGTGAGAGATATTCAGGCATTTTTCTTGTGACCTCCTTGAAACGTTATTTCTTATTACGTGATTGCGCACTACTTTGGCCGGCCTTGTCCCCGCTCGGGCTGACATCATCCCTGAAGGGGCCGCGCCATCGGGCGATAGTCTGTTCCCTGTAATTCACCTCCCTTCACTCGTGTTCACATCTCCAGATCATAGTCGGGCGCCGGAACGGTGATCGGGTAACGCCGCGCCGGTTGGCCGTCGACGACGACCTCCAGGGTATATTGGCCGGCCTGTAGGCGGCCAATGACAAAGCGGCCCTCCGGTTGGAGGGACACCTCCAGCCCCTTTTCGACGAGGGTCAGGTGGGGGGCGCGCCCACCGATGCCGTGCAGCGTGCCGCCGATCGTCCAGAAGCGATCGGGCTCGACCCCCGCCTCCAGTTGCTGCAGCGCCGGCACCGGGGATGGTCCGACGCGCAGCTCGCGGGTGCGGACCAGTGGGGTAACGGTGGGTTGATATGGATCGATGGCCAGGGTGACGATCAGGCCGATCGCCGGCCGCATCTCGTTGTCCAGCACGTTCCACACGTCGGTGGGGTTCTTTATCTCGTCGTACTGGGCGGCCATGATCGGGATCGGCGACCGGCTGGTCTTGCAGGCTTTCGGGCAACAGGTCGTCCGGCAAGTAGGAGGTGCGAAACAGCGCCATCAGGGTCCGGCTCAGCAGGCGGTGCTCATCCTCGGGCTCGGTCGCCCAGGCGGTGATCATGTAGTGCAGGTCGACCCGCACCGGCTTGCGCCGCTGGGTGACCGTGCCGTCCGGGTTCTGGATCAGGTCCCACATCGGCTGGGTCTGGCGCAGCTTGGCGTTCTCGCGGATGTCGTGCAGGAAGAGGTTGAGGGTCGGCCGGCTGACCTTGGCCGACCACTCCCGCTTGGGCTGGTCGAACTCGACGTCCACTTCGCCGTTCTTGATCGGCAGCTCGCGGATGAGCAGTTGCCGCAGGACTTCGTCTAGATCGTCAATCATTTACAGGCTCACTCCTGGCGCCGCGCTTATGGGCGGTCTTGTCATTTGTGCTTGATGATACCCCTGCCACCGAGCCACCGCCCCGCGCCGCGTATCATACGTTTGATAAAGCCCGGGTTGCTCCAATGCCTCCTTGATCGCGCCTCCCTCGCCCTGCACCCTCGCGCGAAAGTCCGCGAGCAGACTTTGCGTTTCGGCAATGGCGATTTTTAGTCCGTCGGGATTGTCATTGATGTTGTCGCAAAATGCGAATTCCATGTCTTTGCCGTGTTTACCGGCTCCGGTATCGTAGTAAACCCACCCCTTATTCGTATACTCATTGGGCGGCTCGGTGAACCGCCGGGGATCATGCCCCGTTCCAGGCTGTCCGTGGCCATGAGCACCGACGTCCTGGGCTGCGTGCAGCGCGAAGGCCAGACTGTACATCGACTGCCGGGGGTTTCCGCTCCACCACTGGGAAACGGCCTTGGTCACGTACTCTTCGAGGCGCGCCCGGTCTTTGCCTTCGCCGCTATTGTCTTTGTACATGCCGCCTTCGGCATGGTTGGGCGCCTCGGCGGGGGACCTGACATAGCCCTCAGCCTCATCGTAGGCCTTGGCCCGATCGTGCTTTTCCTGCTCTGCGAGGGCTATTATGGTCGATTGTGGCACTCCCTTCTTCGCTTCCTTCTTGCCGACCTTCTTGAGCATCTGTTTCTTGGTGATCTCGCTGCCGGCGTACATGCCTTTCCCGCGCTGCTTGGTAATCCACTGGCCACCCATATAACCGGCCACAGGGAGCAGGTAGCCGCCGCGCGTGTCCATGTCGTCGGCATGGCTGGCGAGGTACCCAAGCGCCTCACGCCCATAGTCGGCGACGAGGTCCTTGTCCATTTTTTCGTAGGCCTTGCTCGAGACTATCGTGTGCGAGGTTCCATAGCCTTTTGGACCCGCACCCCATCTGGCGATGCGATTGGTGGCTCCGCCCTGCTGGACGACGTGGGTCAGCTCGTGGGCCAGCAGCTTTTTGCCGGCCTCGGCGCCTGGGGTTGTACCGGTCGGGCCTGATGTAGATGTCGGGGCCGTGGGTAAAGGCCTGGGCGCTCAGATCGCGGTTCATCTGCACTGCCGCGGCGTCGGTGTGGACCCGCACGTTGCCAAAGCTGGTGCCAAAGTGGGATTCCATGTCGCCGCGCACCTGGTCGGGCAGAGGGCTGCCGCCGCCCTTGTGTGCAGCCAGGCGTTTCTCTATGCTGGGGCCGGCATCAAAGCTGCCATCGGCGGCGGTCTGGCGCTGGAGGCCTGTCCCGAGCGCAGCCGAAGGAAGCGGCTTGGTCTGGATCTCCTCCTCCTCGATCCTGGCGCTGGAGGCCTGTCCCGAGTGCAGCCGAAGGAAGCGGCTTGGTCTGGATCTCCTCTTCGTCCTCCTGGCGCTGGAGCAAAGGTTTGGTCTGGATCTCCTCTTCATCCTCCTGGCGCTGGACGAAGGGTGTGATCGTTGCCGCCAGCGGCTTGGTCTGCACTTCCTCTTCCTCTTCCTGGCGCTGGACGCCTGGCTGCTGTCGCACTCGGCGCGACTCGACTGCCGGCCGCTGCCACCACCTGCTCGGCGACGCGGTCGGCCTCCTGTTCGTAGCGGTCGCCGGCGCCGCCGACGGTCAGCTTGGTCTGGATGAGGCGCGACACGGCCCGGTTGCCGGCGGTGCGCTGCAGCCCCAGGATGTCGCCCGGCGCTGCCTGGCCCGGGTTGAGCACGGCGCGCTGGAGGGCGAGCAGATCGGGCTGCTCCGCCATTTCGGCGGCAGGCTTGGCCTGGTCCCTGACCGGCTCCTGCCGCTGGTGCTTCTGCTCTTGCGGTGCGTGTTGGGTTTGACCTGTCATGATTACCTCCTGTCTCTTGGCCCCTCAGGGTACATCGAAGCCTCAGTCGGTCGTCCCTTCCGCCTTGGCGACTGCCTCGGCCGGCGGTACGTTGCCATAGATGACACTCATGATGCCGGGCAGGTAGCGGTCCATCATCAGCACGTTGGCATAGACCAGCGGCTTGACCAGGGCCGGGCTCAACCGGTCGCCCTCGACAGTCGATGCTGGTCTTGTAGCGGATCTCGCCGTCGCTGAAATCCAGCTCAAAGTTGCCGATGAACAGGCCATAGTTGGCCCGCGTCAGGAACTCGGCCACCGCCAGTGCGCCTGTCCTCCGGCGCCTTGACCGGGCACACGGAGTAGAAGAGGAGCTGCGCCTGCTCCTCCCGCGCCTGGGCGTAACAGGTCCACTGCCCATTCTCTCCCTGGAAGCCCAGCCTCAGGATCGGCTGATCCTCGAGCTGGGTGAAGGACCAGTCGTCCTCCGTGAAGAAGTTGATTGCGGCGTCGAGAATCTCACCCATTGTGGAGTCACCTTTCTATCATGTCTTTTTCGTTCACCAGCCGCCCCATCTTTTGCAGCTCGCGGCGGGTGCCGTGCAGCAGGTGCTTCATCCCCAGCCGGCCGCCGTCCGACGGCGGCCAGGTAGGCGGCGCTGACCAGGATGTTGCGGATGTTGCCGCCGGCCAGCTTGAAGCGGCGGGCCAGCAGCTCGAAATCCAGGTCCGGCTCGCGGGGCACGCCCGGCGGGAGGAGCGTCTGCCAGATGCGCAGCCGGTAGCTCTCGTCGGGGAAGGGGAAGTCGACGGCGAACTGCAGGCGCCGGGTGAAGGCCTCGTCCAGGTTGGCCCGCAGGTTGGTGGCCAGGATGGTGACGCCGTCGTAGGCCTCCATGCGCTGCAGCAGGTAGCTGATCTCGATGTTGGCGTAGCGGTCGTGGGCGTCCTTGACCTCGGAGCGCTTGCCGAAGATGGCGTCGGCCTCGTCGAAGAAGAGGATGGCGTTGCTGCTCTGGGCCTCGCGGAAGATCCGCTCCAGGTTCTTTTCGGTCTCGCCGATGTACTTGCTGACGATGGTCGACAGGTCGATCTTGTACAGGTCCAGGCCCAGCTCGGCGGCGATGACCTCGGCGGCCATCGTCTTGCCGGTGCCGGGCGGCCCGGAGAAGAGCATGGTCACGCCCGGGCTGGAGGCCAGCTTCCGGCCGACGCCCCATTCCTCCAGCACCAGCGGCCGCCCGCGCACCGTGGCGACGATCTCGTGCAGCAGGGCCAGCTGATCGTCGGGCAGGACGATGTCCGACCAGGTGTAGCGGGGCGCGATCTTGCGCGCCAGGCTGGCCAGGCGCGGGTTGGAGTGGGCGCGGGCCGCGGCCAGGAGGTCTGCGGCCTGTGCACCTCGTCCCCGCGCTGCGCTGCCCAGTCGCGGGCCGAGGCGACTGCGTCGCGGATCTGGCCGGTGGTCAGGTGGAACTGGCCGGCCAGGGTGCTCAAGTCCATCGTCGGAGACTTGGTAGGCCTGTTGCTGTCCAGGAAGTGCTGCCACAGGGCGCGCCGCTCGGCGTAGCTGGGGGCCGGGAACTCGATCCAGACCAGGGTGCGATCCCGGTCGATGCCGCCGGCCTGCCAGGCGACCTGCCCGGCGACGATGACCAGGTCGGGGTAGGCGCACAGCTCGGCCAGCAGGTCGGGCGGCGGGCTGCTGCCCTCGACGCTGCCCTGGGCAGGCCCATCGGCCGATCCCCCGCCGGAGGCAAGGCAGACATCCCAACCGGTCAGGCAGGGAACGGCGCCGGTCAGACGGGCATCGCGCAGCGCGAGCCGCAAGGCCTGCAGGGGCGGGAGTCCCTCCGCCGGTCACCGCCGCCAGGTCCACCGTCAGCAGAGGGCGGCCGGCCCGCGCCGCCAACAGCCTGGCCGCCGCCTGCTGGCTGATCGGGTCGGGCCCGTAAAAGACGACCACCGGCGCTCGCCCTCGGCAACTGCCAGGGCGCACTCCAGGTCGGGCCAGGCCCTCCCCACCAACAGGGCATCGGCGCCCTCAGTCTGTCGGCCCGTCCGCCAGCAGGGCGTCCGCATCCGCGTTCGCTGGGCGGATGCCACAGAGCGGCGTGCGGTCCGAGCTCGGCGTGGGGCTGGTAATCGCCCAGCAGCCAGGCGACGATGGCCGGGTCCACGCCCAGGGCCTGGCCCAGCAGTGAGGGCTCTGGCAGCCGAGTCAGTCACCCGCTCCAGCAGACGGTACTTGAACAGGGGGGCGTCGCCGGCGAAGGCTACCGCAAGCGGCAGCAGCGGCAGCGCTCCTCCGGATCGACGGCCGCCCAGCAGGTCGAGCACCAGGCTGACGGTCGGCCGCTTGCGGGTGACGTCGTCCTGCAAGTAGGCGTACAGGCGCTCGTAGCGCAGGTCGAGGGCTGGGGCCAGGCAGATCAGCAGGGTATCGACGTCGAAACGATCGAGGCCAAAGGCCGCTGCCAGGTGCTCCAGGCGCAGCGCGTGCCCTGCTTGCCGGGCTGCCTCGGCCAACTGCTGTGCCTGGCGGGCGGCCTGCGCCTCGGCCTGGGCAAAGGCCTCCGCTTCCTCAGGAGGCAGGGCGGCCATCTGTCCCCAACTGGCGCCGAAGGGACGCTCAGACAGCAGCCCGGCCTCGGCGTCGGACAGGTGCAGGCCGCGGAACGGGTCGGCCGGATCCTGGCCGGCCAACTGCCAGCGCCGGACCTCGCGGCGGATGTGCGCGTCGATCCGGGCCAGCTCAGCCTGCAGGTGTCTGAGGCTGGCCTCTGCTTCCGATCTCACGCGAATGTCCTTCATCGACCGGCAGATGCCTGGTGCATCGTCTCTGATTTCATGTCAGGACTGCTCTGTCCCATTCCTTTCTTACGTCTCTGAATCACCTGGGCCAGGTCGTCAGCCGACAAGGCCGTGTACCGGCTAGCTGGACAACAGCACCGCATCGTTGCTGGCCAGGCCCAGGCCCAGCAGCGGCAGGCCAGGATGCTCCCGGAGAAACGAGATGATCAAGTGTGCGTGGGGACCATCCAGGTCAAAAATGACCACGTCGGGACAGATCGCCTGCAAATCGTCCTGGGCGTCAGGCAGCGCGGCGTCGATCCGCACCACATCCAGCCCCTGTCTGTCCCTCAGGCTCGCTTCCACGCCGGCCATGAACAGCGAATTGCCGTACAGCGCAGCGATTGTACCGTCTGTCACTTTTACCTCAGGTCGAGCCTGAATACTTGTCGATACCGTATTGTTACAGAAATGCCCGCCATATCTGCAATGTCCGTAAGGTGCAGTTCTGCGGAGCAAAGAAAGTACAGTCCCTGTACTGCACGAGACTGTACTTTTGGTCAGGGCCTACCGCTCTCAAGTGGTAGGCCGTCAAGTTGTGCTGGCCGAGAGGCGTGCTCAGCCCTGCTGGCCGGGGGAGCGTCTCGCCAACCCCATGCGGGTGGCATAGGCGATCGCTTCAGCCCGGCTCTTGAGATGGAGCCGGGTCAAGACCTCCCCCATGTGATACTTGACCGTGCGCTCACTCAAGCACAGGGTGGTTCCTATCTGTTTGTAAGTCAGTCCTTGGGCCACCAGGGTCAGGATCTCCACCTGGCGGGTGGTCAGGCCCGGCTGCGACTCTTGTAGGGTCCACTTCAGCCGGAGCAGCTGATCCGGCACGGTTGGCCTGCTGGGCGAACTCTTCCAGGATGCGCGTCGACAGGCCCGGCGACAGGGGGGCCTCGCCCCGCTCCAGGCTGGAAAGGAGGTCCATGAACTCCTTGGCATCCAGGCTCTTGTGCAGATAGCCGGACGCTCCGCTCTTGATCGCCTCAAACAGGATGCTGTCCTCCTCGTAGACGGTGAGGATCACGATCTTGACGTCAGGAAACTCGGCTTTGATCAGGCGTGTGGCGGCCACGCCGTCGCAGCGGGGCATCTTGACGTCCATCAGGATCGTGTCGGGGTGGAGTGTGCGCGTCTTGGCCAGCGCTTCCAGCCCATCGCCTGCCGTGCCGACCACCTCGACGCCACGGGCCGTCAGCAGATTGCGGAGCCCCTCCAGGAACAGTGGGTGATCGTCCACCAACAGCACTCTCATTGCCTGTCCTTCCTCTTGTGCAATGGAACCCGCACAGCGATCCGGGTCCCCTGGCCCGGCGCCGAGAGCACCTCGAGGGTGCCCTCCACCTCTTCGGCCCGCTCGCGCATGATGTGCAATCCGAACGTCTGGGCATCGCCGCCCGGCAGAGGCGCCGGATCGAACCCCCGGCCGTCGTCCTCCACCACCACCTGGGCTTGATCGCCGTCGACAGCGAGACTGACCCGCACCGAGCGTGGCGGAGGCGTGTTTCCGGACGTTGGTAAGCGCTTCCTGGACGATGCGCAGCAACTGAATCTCTACCATAGGTTCGAGACTCGCCTCCGCCAGAGCCTCGGGCTCGGGGACGATTAGCTCGGTGTCGAGCCCGCATGGTCTGGCCAAACCGCTGCAGGTACTGCCCCAACGCGGCGAGGAGCCCTTGCTCTGGAGAGATGCCGGTCTTGACTCCCAGGATATACTCGCGGGCGTCGGCGTGGGCCTCGTGGGTCGCGTCCGCCAGGCGGGCCAGGTAGGTGTCGGCTGCGTCAGTCTGCCCCTTGGCCAGCAGCTCGCGGGCTGCCTGGGCCTGCATGTTGGCATAGCTCAGCACCTGAGCCAGGTTGTCGTGCAGCCCGCGCGCCAGCCGCTCCCGTTCCTCCAACCCGGCCAGCACCCGCTGCTGCCGGAGCAGTTGGGTCTCTGCCTGTTTGCGGATCGGTGATGTCGCGCCAGACGATCACCTGGCCCATGGGCTGGACCGATGCCGGTCGGCGAGGGGCGAGATGTGTACGTCGTACCAGCGCGGTTCGTCCCTCGTATCGAGCGAAAGCTCGATATGCGCCACTGCCGGGCTGCGACACAGCTCGACCAGATCGGGCCAGGGGCTGAACAGCTCTTCAGCCAGCCGGCCGACAGCCTGGGAGGCCGTAACGCCCAGAAGCTTTTCGGCTGCCGGGTTGAGGTCCACGATCCGATTCTGGTCATCGAGCACAACCATGCCATCGTCCATGCTGTCGATGACCGTATCCCGCGCAATCGGTCCGATGTCGAACAGCCGGAAGCGAAAGAGGCCAAACCCAACCACAATGCCCGAGAGGCCGAGCACGGCGGGCGCCAGATCGTGGCGGGGGACAGGGCTGAGACCCAGGTTGTACAGGACGTTCCAGATCAGGGGCAGGAAGAAGCCGACCAGGATGGTGAGCGTCTGGCGGCGGTAGAGACGTGGCGCACGCCGCAGCGCTGCCACCGACAGGTAGATGCAGGTTGCGAACAGGACGTAGCTGTAGGCCACGTGGACCCAGAACCATGGTCCATAAGTCTTGCCGATCACCGGGAACGGACCGGCGGTGTCCAGGTAAACATTCTGCCGGATCAGGCCGTGGAACTCGCTTGTCCAGGCCAGCACCACGGTGATGGCCGGCTCGACGGCCAGCAGCGCCAGGCGGCGGGGGGTTAGCCACGCCCCGCGGCCGGTATATTGGAGCACCAGGGCCAGCCAGGCCAGCGGCAGGGCGGCGTAGACCAGGTACTGGACATTGGCCCAGAACAGCTTGGTCGGCAGATCGGTGCCGGCCATCTCCAGCGCATTGGCCACAGCCCACACCAGCGGCCGTCAGGCACAGGACGGCGAACGGAGTGGCGCCGGGCACGCGTACGACGTCGCCAGGCGTAGACCGAAGTCCGGCCCCAATCGCGCCGAGACCAGCAAGAGCCAGATGTAAGGAATATACTGGAAGTGCATCCCTTCGCCCCGTAACCTCATTATACCCCAGCTGCCGAGGAACAGCAAGGGGCGGTGTGGCAAGGGAATGGCTGCTGCAATGCAGCTTGACGGGTATGAGGCAGCTCCGCTCAGAACCCTGTCTCGGGGCGACAGGTTCTGCCAGGGCGCGCCGAGCGCCCCGAGACGAGGCTGTGAGTGTGTAGCCAAACCCGGGGGCTACCTTTGCAGAGCTGTAGTGAGCAGGGCGTACAAAGCAAGTGCATCGCCTGCCGCCCGACTGCGAGGCCTCGCAGCCATATCACGCCGCCGCTTGCGCTTTCCGCCTTCTTGGGGTAGAATCCAACACTAAACGGGCAGTCAGGACAAGCGGCGGATGTGAGTTGCGCTCACCACCACTTGTGGTACAATCTGCGTAGAACAAAGGGAGGAACCGTAAACGTGTCCAAATCTGTGATAATCGTGTCGGGGCTGCCCCGCTCCGGCACGTCGATGATGATGAACATGCTGCAGGCCAGCGGACTGCCGCTCCTGACCGACAACATCCGCACCGCCGACGACGACAACCCCAAGGGCTATTACGAATTCGAGCAGGTCAAACAGATCGAACAGGACCCCACCTGGCTCGAGGATGCCCGTGGCAAAGTAGTCAAAATGATCTCCGCCCTCCTGAAGCACTTGCCGGGCGACCATCACTACAAGATCATCTTTATGCGCCGTAGGATCGAAGAGGTTCTCGCGTCACAGCGCCAGATGCTGATCCGCCGCAGCGAGCCCACCGACACCATTGCCGACAACAAGATGGGCGACCTGTACCGGCGCCACCTACAACAAGTCGAGGGCTGGCTGGCCAAGCAACCCAACATCGACGTCCTGTACATCACCTATCACCAGGTCATTGCCAACCCGCGCGAGCACGCCGAGCAGATCAACGCCTTCCTTGGCGGCGGCCTGGACGTTGACAAGATGGCCGCCTCCGTCGACCAGATGCTATACCGCCAGCGGGCCTGATTTCTCAGACGACTAGATCTACAAAACGCGCAGGGCTCCTGCGCGTTTTGTGACCATATGCCACCCAGCGGCCTCTTTCCCGGGAAAAGCGATACAGCGACTCACCCTCCAAGGCACCGTCAAGCAATCAGGTTATAGTCGTCAGGGCCTGGCTTGATCAGTTACATGGCACCGGCTATGCTGCGGCGGCCATCTGCCCAATCAGCCGCTTCGCCTCCAGCTTCACCAGCTCGGGCAGCACTGACCGGTAGACCTGGCAATAGTCCCCGTGCAGCACGCTCTTTCGCAGCAGCGGACAACCCCCACTGCACGCCATGCGCCACTCGCACACCCTGCACCTGTCCTCTTCCTCCGCCGCCCTGAACAGACCCTCCCCTCGTCGCCGCACGGTGCCCAACGGATCCTCGTCGGTGACCGTCGACCACGGCTCATCCAGCAGCATCTGGCACGCCGACACTTGCCCATTTGTGCCCACGACCATATAGTCTTGCCCGGCCGAGCATGCGCGGCTGTGCGGGATATCCAGCCGCGTGCGGTCCAGGATTGCCGTCAGAGGCAGTCCATAGCCCGGATAAGCCTCGATAATCGTTAGAATGCCACGCATCGCCTCCAACAGATCAGCTGGGTCAGGGCTCAACGGGCCGCGCGCCCTGGAGTCGAGCTCTTCCTCCTCTCCAGCGCACTCACGGTAGAAATTCACGTTGAACGGAAGATCCCGCTCCAGCGCATAGGCCACCGCGTCGCCGGCGCCATCAAGATTGAGCGACGTCAGCGTAATCGAGATGTTGGGCCTCATGCCTCGTTTTATCGCCCGTTCCACCGTGTCGGTCACCGCCCTGTAGGTGCTCTGCCCATCGGGCCTGGCCCGCAGCCGATCGTGCACCCCCGGTCCGCCGTCGAGTGACACCATCAGCCGCATCCCCAGCCCGCCGATGAAATCGAGCATCCCATCGGTCACGTCTACCCCGTTGGTCAGAACGACCTCCTCCAAGGTCAGGTTCGCATCGGCTGCCCTCTGGGCCGCGTAAGCGTGCAGGCCCACGATCAGCGTGAAGTTCAGTGTCGGCTCGCCCCCGGCATACTTGAGCTTCAGTCCGGTATATCCGTGACGCTGGGCAGTTTCCACCAACCGGTCGATCGTATGGCGGGCTACCTCCCAGGTCATTGTCTGCGGCTGTTTCTGCACGTAGCAGTAAGGGCATCTGAGGTTGCATGCCTCCACCACATGCAGCCACGCCGACAGGGTCGCCGGCTGACCCGACGGAGCGCACACTGACGCCACACTCTGTGAGGGCATGGCCGCTCTGTCCTCAACCGGACGTACCAGCCCAATCTGCACCAGCTCACACGTCGTTTCTAGCGCTGTGGTCATCGACATGCCCGCAAGGCGGTCGACAGCGCCGCGGAATGTGACCGGCGAGTGAAACGCAGCCAGAACCCGGCCGGCTTCCGCGTTTAGGGCACACACTCCCACCGGGCCGGCAGGGTTGAAACAGGCCTGCCAGCCATTGCCAACCGGCATTGACACGATCCGCCTGTCCTTGATCCATTGCGTGGCAGTGCTTTGTCCCGCCCACCCCTGAGCTGTCCCGCCCGCGCAGGCGCAGTCACCGTCCGACGCTCCTGGGCCGTCTGGCGGCCTGAGGGCAAAAGTTCGGTCAGAGGCGCAAGCACAGTCGCAGTCGAATGACACACGAGCAGCCTGTGTCTTGACCACCGTCGGCAGTCCAGAGATCACAGGCGCAATCGTAATCAGACAGATTTTGCTTTAGGCTGGCTGTTGAGGATGCCGTCAACCGATTTTGTATTGTATCGTGCCACATAGTGCCCCCTGATGGTCAGACTAGCGTTATTGTAGCATTTCTGCTAATCTTAGCCAATCCTCTGGGGGGTGTATCTAGGGGAGTAGATATATAGTCCGCGGTACTAGGCCCTCCGAGCCCTTCCGGCTTCCCCTGTCCACGGCATCTGTCCGCCGATCTCCGGCACGGCTACGCCCACAGGTCCGGCGGACCGAACATCCTATTGAGAAAACTCTGATAGCGGGTCGGCTGTTTCAGGCCTTGCTGTTCGGCAGCCTGCTTGGCGCACTTGTGCAGCAACCTGATGCTCAGGTTGTCGTGCAGCGTCCGCTTGTGCAGACCCTCCTCCGCCCGTGTCAGTTCGAAATAGCTGTCTGCTACCAGCTCGTCGTAGGCCAGCGACAGGCTGACGTGCTTTGCCGCAGTTTGCAGAGCCGATGTCGTGTTCCTGCTTGCCCTGAGCAGCAGCCGCCTGATCCAGCGCCAGGTAGGCCTTTAGCATCTCGCACTTGCCCAGCGTGCTCCAATATGGCAGCGTGGCTTCGCCGATCTGCTCGTCGTCCGCCATTGGCGGCAATCCACCCTTCGCCTGAAACAAGTACTCCTCCGGGAGTAGCTGCCTTGCCTGCTGCAGGGCGCCGGCCACCGCCTCTGTCTCGCCAATGTAGTACAGCAGCCAGCCCAGGTTCGTCCACGCCAGCGCCTGCTGGCCTACCAGCCCCAGGGCTCCGGCCAGAATCGTAGCCCTCTCCAGGTCCTTGCGACACTTGTCGGCCAGGTCCTTCTCCTCGTTCGTGCGGCCCTGTTGGTGACGTACTCGCGCCATCTCCCGGTACACACATCCCCGCTCCAGCAGCGCATCCACCCGATCGGCCGGGCTGGTGCGCAGCAGCGTCGCTGCCTGGTTGGCCTCGGTAAGCATATCGTCAAAGATCGGCGACTCCCGCTGTCGCTCCGCCTCCGAAAGCGTGTCCCACAAGTAACGGTGCGCCTTCGCCCGGGTGAGATGCACCAGTCCCAGCGCCCGAGGTGTGGGCAAGCGTGCGGCTACCTCCATGGCCCGGTCTGCGTAGCTCAGCGCCGTCCTGTGATGCGCGTCGTAAAGCTCCACCAGCGCCCGTACGTTCAGCGTCAGCGCCAGCATGTACTCCTGGCCGCTGCGCTGGGCCAGACGTTCCCCTTCCTCGGCAAGCAGCCGCGCGTGAGGGCACTGCCCCGTCAGAGCCATCGCGTAGGCAAGGTTGGTCAGCGTCTGTACCAGGCCGTCCATCTCCAGGCGCCGCTGCAGCATCGCCGCTCCCCGGTAGTGATCCACCGCCTCCAGGTATTGCCCTTGCTGCCGGTCCAGGTATCCCCGGTAGTTCAGGGCCACGCTCTTAAGAATCCTGGCCTGCCAGCGGCGGCTCTTGATCACTTCATTTTCCGGTGGCGTTTGCAGCACCTCATCGGCCTTTTCCTCCACGGTTAGCAGCAGGGGACGGGCTTCCAGCCAATCCTTTCCGCGCGCTCGGTTGATCTTGGCCACGGCTCGATAGAGCTGGGCGTGGGTCCAGGCCAGTCCCAACGTTCCAGCTTGCTTGCCCCATCTCCTGCGCACCTCGTCGAAAACGCCAAGCGCTTCGTCGGGATCGCCCCGCAGGAAAAGCGCCCGCATTCCCCATCGCACGGCGGTGTCTACCTCCGCTTCGGCCGGTATGAATCCGGCAAAGATCTCGCTTGTCCTCAGCAGGCCCAGCGTGCGCATGAACTCGGTGCGCAGCATCATGTCCATCTCTGTGTCCCGCACTCCCAGCGCCTCCTCAGCCAGCCAGAAGTACATGGCAAAGCCCATCGGCGGGTTGTGCCGCAGCCGGTAGTGCATCTCCTCTGTAAGCGCTTGCCGCAGCCGGGCGTGCAGTGACACCGACACCGGAACAAGCTGCGCCATGCGTCGCCTCAGGTCACGCGTCAAGTTCCGGTAGTAGTCCCGGATGGAAGCATACACGCTGCCCTTTTCCTCGTCGCTGAGCTTTGACAGGACATGCTTCTCCAGCAGCGTGTACATCTCGTCGTGCAGGAAAACGCGGCGATCGCCAGGTCGGACCTTGACCAGCGCCAGCTGCGCAGCCTGATCCAGGTATCCAGTCGCCGTGTACACGTCCCACCCCCCGCTCGAGGTCTTGAGATCCAGCACCCGCGCCAACAGCTCAGGAGTGGCCCCCTTGCGCAGCCAGGCCAGCGCACGGATGGTATCGCCCACAGGGGTGGGGCTCTCCTGGATGCGGACCACCAGGGCCTGCTCCATCTCTCGTCTCCATGTCTCCGTGCTGCGCTGCTGGACCTCCCCCATCGTGTGGCCAAAAGCCAGAGGAAGCGTCCAGCCATGCCCCACCATGTCTGCCACCAGCGCCAACAGGATCGGCCTTCCTCCCGTCAGCTGATGCACGACACCGTTGCGCTCCTCGCAGAACGACCACAGGCGCGCAGCAGCATCCCCGTCACCCCGGGTTCCCTCTGCCTGGGCAATCGTCCTGATGTAGTCCTTCGTCTCCTGCTCCGTCAGGGCCGCCAGTTGGGTATGTTGCAGCAGGAGGTACGGGTTCTGTTCGCGGAGCGCTTCCAAGCGCTGCTTGAGCCCACCCGGACGCCCGGCCAAAAGCACCACCACGTTGCCCCGGAGCACTGTAAAGAAGTACTTGAGCAGCCATTCGCCGGCGCTCGGGATCGGCATGTCTCCGTTCATCTGGTCCTGAAACGGATCGCGCTCGTACTCCAGCACCTCCAGCGTGTCGAAGGCAAGCACAACCCCATCGTCCGTCAGAGCCTTGAATTCGTCCCAGAAGACCATGCCCAGCCTTTTGGTCTGTTCACTGGCCGTGTCCATGTCGCCGGCCGCCCGAGTCCGTTCCAGGGCTGCCAGTACCTCCTGGCTTTGCGGGAAGGACCACTCACCCAGCACCTGTATCATCTTGCGGATCAGCCCTTCCGCAGTGTGGACATCCACGTGATACAGGTCAATGACCTCCTTGGCCACCCGGCATGCGGCCATTCTTTCGGCCCCGCCTCCCCGTTGGCTCTGCTCCAGGATTGCCCCCAGCAGCGCGGTCTTGCCGATCCCGCCCTCTCCTTCGAAATACAGCAGGTGAACCCCACCACGGCCGATGTACCATTCTGTCTCTTTGAGCAGATCCTGGCGTCCGATCAGAGGGATACGACGTGCACCGCTAAACTCCATCAGATTCATACTTGCCTCCAGCTTGGAATCCGAGCGGCTCCTTGCCAACTCGGCGTACAGACCGGCGTCGCGTGCCATCAACAGCTCCGTCGCGGCGCGGCGTACGCTGCCGACCAAAACCATGCGCCCTGGAGAATCGACTGCCGACTGACTCAGCCAATGCCTCCGCAGCAGGTTCAGAATGCCGACCGCGTGAGCAGGGTACTCTTTCGCATTCGGCTTGTGCTTGTAGTAGATCTCCATCATCTTCCGGATTGGAGTGTGCTCCAGGCTGTCCAGCAGGCAGACCGCCTCCAGGCAAGAGCGTACACGCTCCCGCTCATCAATGGGCACACGCGAGAAGGAGTAGCCCAATAACGCCTCAAGCGCCTCCTCCTTTTCCCGCGTGACCAACAGATAATTGAGAAGGGGAAGGCCGCCGCTTGCCTTCTGGACCGCATCAGGCCTGGCCCCGTTCACAGTCAGACCGGCCCTCTTTAGCTGCTGCAGTTGTTGGCGTGTCTGCCCATACCCAAAGGGAACGAGTCGCCACCGTTCCCCCACCTGGAAAGCAGGCGTGCGCCAGCAGACCTGCGATGGGGTGCGTCAGGGCCATGATCACCAGAGCGTGACGCTGCGTTGCACGGGGCCGCAGCACGCTGTCTTCCAGCATTCTCAGCTTCTCGTCCATTTGGGGAGGAACCGCGTCGACCAGGAGAACCGCGCCCTCGTCTCCAAGCTGCTGTTCCACCCTGTCGTTCATCACCTCTACATACCGCTCTGCCGACGAGAAATAGGCACGCTCCTCGAGATCCAGGTAGGCGGCAAGCGCTGAGACTTGCGGCTCGTCCTTTGCCAGGTGCCGGAGCAGCCATGTCTTGCCCACCCCGCGCTCGCCAACCAGGAACAACGCCCGCTCTGGCAGCGCCACGTCTGCGTCCCATCGATGTGCCTTCCAGGCTTCCACCTTCGATAGCAGCCACGGATATACCTCATCCAGCGGCACCCAGAGCCAGGTCTGGTAATCAGTCGCAAGGCGTGGATCGCCGGCCATCCCTTACGCCTGCCCCTCGCACGGGTCGCCGATCGCGGGGCGAGCCGCCTTCTGCCAGACGAGGGCATCCACCGGGGCGCAAGCGTGGCACAGGAAGAAACCGACCAGGTAAACTCTTGCCGTTACTGCCAGGCGAGGGCCTACGTGCTCGCCTACCCAGGAGCGCATATCCCGCCACTGTCTATTTCGATGGATCTCGCGCATACTATTGCCTCGTCGATGAGTATTGCCGCTATACAACGACATACACACTAGTAACGCGTAAAGATAGCTGATTTAGTATCTTATTTATTGTAGCACCTTTATGCTTACTTGTCAAGAACATTTAATAAGAATTTACACCTGTTTAACCTAACTGTGCCCATTCTGTACCCTGCCCGTCACCATCCTGCCCCAAATCCGCTTGACGCCTTGCCCGTTCTCTGCTAAGATAGGGATCAGGAGGAATCGATGTCAGCCCGAATCCTGATCGTGGACGACGAGCCGCCCATCGTCGAGGTGCTGGCCTACAACCTGAAGCGCGCCAACTACCAGGTGGTCGTCGCCCGCGACGGCGAGGAGGCTCTGGCCCAGGCCCGCCGCGAGCAGCCCGACCTGGTCATCCTCGACCTGATGCTGCCCAAGCTGGACGGGCTCGAGGTCTGCAAGGCCCTGCGCCGCGAGCGCGACGTGCCGATCATCATGCTCACCGCCCGCGACGGCGAGATCGACCGGGTCGTCGGCCTGGAGCTGGGCGCCGACGACTATGTCGTCAAGCCGTTCAGCGTCCGCGAGCTGATGGCCCGCGTCAAGAACGTGCTGCGCCGCAGCCGGACCGCGCCCCAGCCGCCGGAATCGGGACAGGAGGTGATCCGCGCCGGCCCGTTGCGGCTGGATGTGGCCCGCCACCAGGTCTGGTGGGGCCAGGTCGAGCTGGAGCTGACCGCCCTGGAGTTCGACCTGCTGCACACCCTGGCCCGCCACGCCGGGCAGCTGCTCAGCCGCGAGCAGCTCCTGGCCCAGGTGTGGGGCTATGACTACTACGGCGACCTGCGGGTGGTCGACGCCGCGGTCAAGCGGCTGCGGGCCAAGCTCCGCGCTGCCGCGCCCGACGCCGAGGCCATCACCACCGTGCGGGGCGTCGGCTACAAACTGGTGGTCTAGCCGGTGTTGTCAAGCATCCGTCCGCGCCTGACCTTCAGCCACCTGGCCGTCATCGTCCTGGCCATGGGGCTGTCGGGGCTGCTGCTCCTCTCTTCCCTGGAGCGCTATTTCCTCCAGGCGATGGAGGAGAACCTGGCCGCCCAGGCCCGCATCACTGCCCAGGCGCTCATCCCCGGCGCCCAGCCGCTGGGGCCGGCCGCCGCGGCCCAGGCTTCGGCCTACAACACGCTTCAACAGCAGCAGGCTGACCGACAACCTGTCGCTCCAGGCCCAAAACGTGGCTCCTCCACAGAATCAGTCGCTGGGGGAGATTGACCTGACCTACCTGTCCGATGCCTCGCTCCAGCTCAGCTCCCAGCTCGACACCCGCATCCGCATCCTGGATGCCCACGGCACGGTGCTGGTCGACTCCCAGGGCGCCGAGCGGGGCGCCGACCTGACAGCCGATCCGCTGGTCGCCCAGGCGCTGCAGGGACAGTATGCCAGCCGGACTGGGTCCGATGGCTCAGAATCGGCGCCGGCTATGTACGTCGCCCTGCCGGTGCTGGTCGAGGGCCGGCTGGTCGGCGTGGTCTACCTCAGCCAGCCGCTGCGCGACGTGACCGCCGTGCTGCACGACCTGCGGACCCGCTGGCTGCTGTCCACCGCCATTGCCCTGCTCCTGTCGGGCAGTCGTCGGCCTGCTGCTGTCGGGGGCCATCGTCCGCCCTCTGCGCCGCCTGACGGCCGCCGCCGGGGCGGTGGCCCACGGGCAGCTCGACCAGCAGGTGCCGGTCCGCTCCCGTGACGAGCTGGGCCGCCTGAGCCAGGCCTTCAACGACATGACCGCCCGCCTGCAGGCCGCCCGCCAGATGCAGACCGATTTCGTGGCCAACGTGTCCCACGAGCTGCGCACCCCCCTGACCTCCATCAAGGGCCTGGTCGAGACCCTGCGCCAGGGGGCGGTGGACGATCCTCAGGTGCGCGACCATTTCCTGGAGACGATGGAGAGCGAGACGGATCGCCTCATCCGCCTGGTCAACGACCTGCTGCTCCTGTCCCGCGCCGACTCGGCGGCGCTGAACCTGGAGTGCGAGCAGCTCGACCTGGCCCAGCTGGCCCAGGCCACGATCGGCCGTCTGGCCGCCCAGGCCGAGGCGCGGGGCCTGGCCGTGCAGGTGAAGGCCAGCCCCGACTGCCCCCCGGCCTGGGCCGATCCCGACCGGATCGAGCAGGTGCTGGTCAACCTGCTGGACAATGCCCTGAAGTACTCCCGGCCCGGCGGCACCGTGACCGTCCGGGTGAGCGCCGGGCCGGAACGGACCGTGCAGGTCCAGGTCCAGGACGAGGGCATCGGCATCCCGCCGGAGCACCTGGAGCGGATCGGCCAGCGCTTCTACCGCGCCGACAAGGCCCGCTCCCGGTCCGAGGGCGGCAGCGGGCTGGGCCTGGCCATCGCCCGGGCGCTGGTGGAGGCCCATGGCGGCCGGCTGTGGCTGGAAAGCCACGAAGGCCAGGGCACTCTGGCGACATTCACCCTCCCGTCCAGATAGCGCACGATACAAGCCTCTAGGCTGTCTCTCCCCTGTCACACAACTGCCGTACAAACCTAGGACAATAGAGCACAGAAACGCCCTCCCACGTGACTGCGCGAGGGTGAAACGACAGAGAGGAGATACTGCCATGCGTAAGCTGATTCCGATCGCCATCGTGAGCCTGTTGTGGCTCAACCTCGGCACCGTGGCCCGGGCTGATGGGATGCTCCTCCCCCAGCCCGAGGCCCTGAGCCCGGATTATCTTGCCGTCCGGTACCATCACGTGACCGTCCAGATCGAGGACGGCCATGCCGTGACCAGGGTCGATCAGGAGTTCTACAACCCCCATTCCATCTCGGTCGTGGGCCGTTACCTGTTTCCCGTGCCGCCGGGCGCCATCCTGTCCGGCTTTCAGGTCACCGTCGACGGCCAGCGCCAGACGGTGACCCGCCAGGATGCAGCTCAGACTAATGCCGCCCTCTATCCGATCATCGCCCAGCGGCACGACCCCTCGTTGCTGCAATACGCCGACTGGGAGAGCCTGGCCCTCGACCTCAACCTGCCGCCTGGTGGCTCGCGCCGGATGCAGCTGAAGTACGAGGAGGTGCTCGCCCCGGCCGGCGGGCTGTACCACTACCGCTACATCCTGAGCACCGAGCGCTACTCGTCGCAGCCGCTGGAGGAAGTCTCGCTGACGATAGACCTGCGCTCGTCGCCGGGGCTGGCCGCCCTCTACTCGTCGAGCCACCAGGTCACTACCGAGCGGCTGGGATCCGACCGGGCACGGGTGAGCTGGCGAGGCGCAGGGTGTGAACCCAGGTGAGGATTTCGATCTGTTCTTCGGTTCGGCAGACAGGCGGCTTTGGCGGCGGGTTGCTCACCGGCCAGCGCAACGGCCAGGACCATTTCCTGTTCCTCTTCTCGCCCGAGGCCGAGACGCAGCCGGGTGACTATCTGCCCAAGGACGTCGTCTTTGTCCTGGACCGCTCGGGCAGCATGGGCGGCGACAAGATCGACCAGGCGCACGATGCGCTGAGCTCCATTCTGGGGCAGCTCGGCACCGACGACCGCTTTTCCATCGTCGGCTTTGACGACCAGTTGTCGATCCTGTCCCAGACGCTGCTGCCGGTCGAGCCCGACAGCCTGTCCGATGCCCGCAGATTCGCCGCCACATTGACTGCCCGGGGCAACACTGACCTAGCTGCTGCGCTGCAGGCCGGACTCGACATCCTGGCCCGCAGCGAGCGCCGCGACGCACCGCAGATCGTCGTCTTTATGACCGACGGCCTGCCCACTGCCGGCGTCACCGACGAAGCCGAGATCGTCCGCCTGGCCGGCACAACCAACGGCCGGCTCGAAGTGCCGGCTCGCCTGCACGTATTCGGCGTGGGCTATGACGTCAACACCCACCTGCTCGACCGCTTGGCCGCGGACAACGGCGGCACAGTAACCTACGTCCAACCCGGCGAGAACCTGGAGGCGATCCTGACCGGTTTTTACGCCCAAATCGCCAACCCGGTATTGACCGACCTTCAGATCGAGTTCGAAGGGCTGGAGGCTGTGGACCTGTATCCCCAGACCCTGCCCGACCTCTTCCAGGGCTCTAGCCTGCTGCTGACCGGCCGCTACCAAGCCACTGAACAGGTCGTCAGGGCCACGGTCCGGGGGCGGGCCGGCGGTCAGATGCGCGAGTATGCCTACCGCTTTGACCTGTCACAGGCCGGCGTCCACGACTTTGTGCCGCGGCTGTGGGCCACCCGCCGTGTGGGCGCCCTGCTCGACCGGGTCCGCGTCGAGGGCGAGAGCGAAGCCCTGGTAGCCGAGATCCGCGAGCTGGGCCTCAGCTATGGGCTGGTCACGCCCTACACCACCTTTGTCATCGCCGGGCAGGCATCCGGCGCGGCCTCGACGGCCAACATGGATCTCTACAACCGTTCGGGACTGAACGACGCCTCAGGGCAGATCACCATCCAGGCCCGCGTCCAAAACCAGGCCTATCAACAGGCCGACCAGGCCAACCTGGCGAGTGGGGCCAACGTGGTCAACTGGGGCCGTCACAGCCTGGCCCAGATCGGAACCCAGAACGTCGACCTTGGGCTGTTGCAGGGCCGGACGCTCGACGGCCCGATCACGGCCGAGTGGATCTCTGCCAACATCGACGCCGACCGTACCGTCGAATTTGGCTCCGAGGAGTACTTGACCTTGGCCCGCGACCCGGTCGCCCGGCCCTTCCTGCAGAGCGGCTCCAGCGTCGTGTTCAGCTATCAGGGTCAGGTCATCGCTGTGACGGACGGCAGCTACCAGGCTCCCGAAACCGGGAAACCGTCCTACCAACCTGATTCGCCCGATTTGCCAGCGCCCGGCCGCACTATGACGGCCGTCGGCGCAAGGACTCCGGTTGTTGGCTGGGCCATCGTCGCCGCGGCACTGCTTTTGGGCCTGCTGGCCGCTTCGATTGTATGCGGAGTTGTGGCGGCGGTAATCTACCGTACCCAACGTGACAAATCGCGGGCAATGCAGTAGACTAGAGACCGTGTCTGTGGGGTGGGCCGGATGCTCGCCCCACAGGCCACACTTGGAGAGAGGGAACAATGAGCAGAACCGTTTGCCGGCTGCTGAGCCTGGCCTTGATCCTGGCGCAGGCCGCCTGCACGGCCGGAACCAGTCCGACCACAATGCCGGCTGCAACGTCTCATGTTGAGCTGGACGTCTTCTCTGGTGTCCCCAACCCGACCTGGAAGCTGTCCGCGGCTGATACTGCTACGTTGGTCGGAGCGATCAGTAGCCTATCGGAAACCTCACCGATGAGCCTGCCCACTCCGCTCGGTTACCGAGGCTTCCTGGTGACACTGGACGAGCCAGAATCGGGATCGGCCGCCACGATACGTGCTTATCTGGGCATCGTCGAATACCAGGAACGTGAGACAAAGTACTATGCCGATCCGGACAAGCAGGTGGAGCGCTGGCTCCTAGACACGGCTCGACCCCATATCGACGGCAAGCTGTACGACTCGCTGTTGGTGGAGATTGGGGAACAATAGCCCCCGCAGGCTTGGCCCGCTCCGCCTGCGCTGCAGCATGCTCTGCCACGGTATGCGACGGTCCGCGATCCCCTGCGGTCGCTTCACGGCAGGGTTCTCGGCAAAACGTGCGGGACCAGGGGTTCAGATTCTACTGCATCGCGGCAATGATCGCGTCGGCCATCTCCTGAGTGCCGACGGCAGTTGGATCGTCGCGTGTCGGTTTCAGGTCATAGGTGACGCTGTGCCCCTCGGCGATCACCGCCTCGGCCGCGGCCTGCACCCGGTCGGCGGCCTGGCGCTCGCCCAGGTGGCGCAGCATCAGCACCCCGCTGAGGATAGTAGCCGTCGGGTTGACCTTGTTCTGGCCGGCGTACTTGGGCGCCGAGCCGTGGACCGGCTCAAAGACGGCAATCTCCTGGCCGAAATTCGCCCCCGGCGCCACGCCCAGCCCTCCCACCAACCCTGAGCACAGGTCGCTGAGGATGTCGCCGAACAGGTTGGGGCACACCAGGAGATCGTACTCGTGCGGCCGCTGCACCAACTGCATGGCCATATTGTCCACGATCCGGTCGTCGAACCCGATGTCGGGATATTGGGCCGCCACCTCCTGGGCCACCCGCAGGTACAGGCCGTCGGTCGCCTTCAGGATGTTGGCCTTGTGCACGGCGGTTACCTTGCGGCGGCCGTTGGCCCGCGCATAGTCGAAGGCAAAGCGTACGATCCGCTCTGTGGCGCGGCGGGTGATGATCCGGATCGATTCGGCAGCCACGTTGGGGATGACGTCGTGCTCGATGCCGGCATAGAGGCACTCGGTGTTCTCACGGACGACCACCAGGTCCACGCCCTCATGGCAGACAGGGATGCCTTTCAGCGCTCGGGCGGGGCGAACGTTGGCGTACAGGTCCAGCGCCAGACGCAGGCCGACGTTGACGCTGCGAAAGCCGGTGCCGATCGGCGTGGTGATCGGGCCCTTCAGGGCCACCTTGTTGGCCCGGATCGAAGCCAGCACCTGGTCCGGCAGCGGCGTGCCATACTTGCCCATCACGTCGGCCCCGGCCTCCTGCACGTCCCACTCGAATGCGACGCCAGTTGCCTCCAGCACCCGGCGCGCGGCCGCGACCAACTCTGGTCCAGTGCCGTCGCCAGGGATCAAGGTCACACGATATGCCATCTCTCCTCCTACTCTGCTATTCGACTACCGCCGGCAGCCGGAGCGCCGCCGGGCAGTTGGCCGGCTTGCCGGCGACGCAGTGGATTTCCGGCTGGGCGTCGACCATCGGCTCACGGTCCTCAATGCAATTCCAGGTCCGGTCCCGCACGCCGGCATAAGTAGGCGCGGGGCCGGATCAGGCGGTTGTTTTGCTGCTGCTCCAGCACGTGGGCCGTCCAGCCGGCGATGCGGGCGATGGCGAACATCGGAATGAACAGGTCTATCGGTAGATCCAGGGCATGGAGCAGCGGCGCGGTGTAGAAATCGACATTGGTAAAGATCCGCCGTTCCTGGAAGTAGGGATGGCCCAACACCCGCTCCTCCAGCCTGGCAGACATGTCGAACCAGCGGGTATTGCCGGTCTGCAGGGCCACGTCGTGGGCCAGCGTTCGCAGGATGGTCGCCCGCGGGTCTTCTACCTTGTACACCCGATGGCCAAAGCCAAAGATGCGGTTCTCAGCCGCGACCTGCTTTTCGAACCAGGCATCCACGTTTTGACGCAGATCCTTGCCCGGGGCCAAGGCCTCGATCTCCAGCAGTTGCTCCATTGCCTTTTGACTGGCCCCGCCGTGCAGCGGGCCCTTGAGCGTGCCCAACGCCGTAACCACCGCCGAATAGACGTCGGCCAGCGTACTGGCCGTCACCCGGGCTGAAAAGGTCGAAGCGTTCATGCCGTGGTCGGCCAGCAGGACGAAATAGATCTCCAGCGCCTTGGCGCTCACCGCGTCCGGTTCCTTGCCGTCGAGCATGTACAAAAAGTTGGCGGCATGGCCCAGGTCAGAGCGGGGCTCGATCGGCGGGCGGTTGCGGCGCAGCCGGTCGAACGAGGCGACGACTGTGGGCAGCTTGGCGGTCAGGCTGACCGCGCGGCACAGCGACGAACCGCCCTCTTCGGCGTGGATGCACGCCCGGTCGAACATCGACAGGGTCGAGGCCACGGTGCGCAGCGCCTCCATCGGCGTGGCCTGCTCAGGCAGGGAGTGCATGATGCCCCACACCATCTTGGGCAGGCGGCGGTTGGCCCGCAGCCAGTCGGACAGCATCTGCAGCTCTGCGAGGGCCGGCAGCCGTTGGTACCACAACAGAAAGGAGGTCTCTTCATAGTTGGCGTGGGCAGCCAGATCCTCGATGTCAAAGCCGCAATAAGCCAGCTTGCCTGCCTCGCCGTCGATGGCGCTCAGGTTTGTCTCGGTAAAGATGACCCCTTCCAGGCCTCGCTTAATATCTACAGGTGGTGTGGTGGTCATGATAATCTCCTAGTCTGTGATGTGAATGTCAGTGCGACAGCAACCGTCACTGTTCAAGGCCGAATGCGGCCCGCGCCCGGCCAGCAACCGTCCGGCCAATCGATATCGAGGCCGTCGCCGCCGGTGAAGGGGCATTCAGCACGTGGATGGCGTTTTCCGACTCGACGAAGCAAAAATCGTCGAGCAGGTTACCCTTGGCATCCATCGCCTGGGCGCGCACCCCGGCGCCGCCGGCGGCGACGTCCTCGGGGCTCAGCTCGGGCACCAGCTTCTGTAGCGCCTTGACAAAAGCCGCCCTGACCCACGAGCGGTAGAATTCGCCCAGGCCCATCTTCCAGTAGCGGGTTGCCATCCGCCAAAAGCCGGGAAATGTCGCCAGGCCCAGCGCATATGCCGGATTCATGGCAGTCTTCTTGTAGCCTTCGCGGGCAAAGGCCAGGACGGCGTTTGGGCCGGCCTCGACCGAACCGTTGATCTTTTTGGTGAAGTGAACCCCCAGAAACGGGAAGCCCGGGTCAGGCACCGGGTAGATCAGGCCACGCACCAGGCGGCGGCTCCTGGGCGCCAGCTCATAATACTCACCTCGAAAGGGGACGATGCGCAGTCCGCCGGTGCTGCCGGTCATCTTGGCGATCAAGTCACACGCCAAGGCCGGCGCAGTTCACCACGGTCCGAGTGTGAACCTCGTTGCCGTTCGTCTTGAGCACCAGCTCGCCGGGCCGCCGCTCGATGCCGGTCACCTTGGTGCCCAGCCGAACCTCGCCGCCGCCTTGCTCGACCATCTGGGCATAGGTGCGGGCCACGGCCACATAGTCGACGATGCCGGTTCGGGGCGAGTGGAGGCCGGCGATGCCCATGGCGTGGGGCTCCAGCTCGCGGACCTGCTCGGCGGTCAGTTTGCGCAGGCCGGGCACACCGTTGGCCGTGCCCCGGCGATAGAGCTCCTCGAGGCGGGGCAGCTCAGCGTCGTTCAGGGCTACCACCACCTTGCCGCACAGCTCGTAGGGCAGGCTGTGCTCCTGGCAGAACTCGATCATCAGCCGCGAGCCTTCTGTGGCCGTCTGCGCCTTGAGACTCCCCGGCTTGTAGTACAATCCGGCGTGGATCACCCCACTGTTATGGCCGGTCTGGTGTGCAGCAACTGCCGCCTCCTTGTCCAGGACGACCAGCTTTAGCCCATGGACCAGCTCGACAGCCGTCGCCAGCCCCACGATGCCTGCGCCGATGATGGCCACGTCAAACTCGGTTTTCATCTGGCCTACTAGCTCCCTCGCGATCCCGCACATGCGCCCCATCAGCGCCGCGCTGCTTGGCTCGTATTCTACCCGAGTTTCCTGTCCAAGTCAAGCACTCACGAAAACTCTTACATGATTCTTATACTTGGCTAATACTATTCTTACGCTCACAGTTTATCATTCTGGGTGAGCGAAATATGATCGCTATTGGTTCTTGAGGGAACTGCGGAAACGGAGAATGTTAAATGGCACAATCCATGCATGATCAGCTAACCGGCAAGCCTCTGATCGAGTCACTTCCTGACGAGCTGCCGATCCTGCCGCTGAGGAATACGGTGGCGCTGCCTCAGACTGTCCTGCCACTCCTGGTAGGAACTGAGCGCTCGGTTCGGCTGGTAGAAAAAGCGGTCGACGAGGGCCGGCTGGTGGGCTTGGTGACGGTAAGAGAGCAAGTTGAGGACCCGATGCCTGGTCAGGTACACGAGACGGGCACCATCGGCCTGATCCATCGGGTCGTTCGGGGCGACGACAACGAGCTGCAGGTGCTCGTCCAGGGAATAGAACGGTTCAAGGTTGAGGCCTGGACGGCCACCGATCCATACCTTCAGGCTCGCATCCGGCTGGCACCCGACCAGGACGACGAGTCGCTGGAGGCCGAGGCGCTGCAGCGCAGCCTAGTGCAGGCGGCCCAGGACGTCATCGCCCTCATGCCCAACCTGCCAGCAGGGCTGGGTCAATATCTCGGGCAGATTCGAGATCGCCGCCAGTTGGTGTATATGATCGCCTCCAACAGCCGCATGGAGCTGGGCGAGATCCAGACCTTGCTGGAGGAGGAAACGATGGCCGAAAAGATGCGGCGGCTGATCGCCCACTTGGCGCACGAAAAAGAGGTGCTGTCGCTAACACAAAAGATCTCCGAAGATGCACAGGAGGTCATGGGCAAGCAGCAGCGCGAGTACCTGCTGCGACAGCAGTTAGAGGCGATCCGGCGCGAGTTGGGTGAGACCGACGAAACGCAGGCCGAGGCGCCGCAATACCGGAAAAAGATCGACGACGCGGGCTTGCCGCAGGAGGCGCGCGAGCAGGCGTTGCGCGAGCTAGACCGCATGGAAAAGATGTCTCCCCAGTCTGCCGAATACCCAGTCATCAAGACCTACCTCGATTGGCTGGTCGATCTGCCGTGGAACAAAATCAGCGATGATAATCTAGAGATCGCCCATGCCCGCCAGGTGCTCGACGAGGACCACTATGACCTTCAGGAGGTCAAGGATCGGATCATCGAATACCTTGCCGTCCGCAAAATGGTCAAGGAGCGTGAAGGACAGGCAGCGGAACAGGGCGACGACGCGCAAGCCGGACAGGGCGAGGCCATGGGCACCATCCTATGCTTCGTCGGACCGCCGGGGGTCGGCAAGACCTCCCTGGGCAAGTCGATCGCCCGGGCCTTGGGCCGCGAGTTCACGCGCATGAGTCTGGGTGGCATGCGGGACGAAGCCGAGATTCGGGGCCATCGCCGCACCTACGTCGGGGCCATGCCCGGTCGAATAATCCAGGCCATCAAGCGCACCGGCACACGTAATCCTGTGTTCATGCTGGACGAGGTAGACAAGATCGGCATGGACTGGCGGGGGGATCCGGCCAGTGCCCTGCTGGAAGTGCTCGATCCACAGCAGAATTTCGCTTTCCGCGACCATTACCTGGACGTGGATTTCGACCTGAGCGACGTGATCTTTGTCACCACGGCCAACCAACTGGATCCGATCCCAGAGCCACTGCGCGATCGGATGGAGATTCTGCAATTGGACGGCTACACCGAATACGAAAAGACCCACATCGCCCAGCAATTCCTTGTTCCACGCCAGATACAGGCCAATGGGCTGCGCGAAGGGGAGATTCTGTTCGAGGAAAGCGCCTTGCGGACGATCATCCGCGACTATACCCGGGAAGCCGGGGTGCGCAATCTAGAACGGGAGATCGGGCGCGCCTGCCGCAAGGCAGTGGTCCAGATCGCTTCGGGCAAGGCGACGGCAGTACGGGTGACGCCCGACGACGTGCGCACCTTCCTGGGCAAGCCACGTTATCTCTTTGACGCTACCGAGCGTCTGGAGATCCCTGGTGTGGCCACCGGCCTGGCCTGGACTCCGGCGGGCGGGGACGTGCTCTACATCGAAGCCAGCCAAAGCCGGGGTAAAGGGCAGTTGACCCTCACCGGTCAACTGGGCGACGTGATGAAGGAGTCGGCGCAGATCGCTTACAGCTACGCCCAAGCCAAGGCGCACGAGCTGGGTGTGGACCCAGAGCTGTTCGAACGGATCAACCTGCACATCCATGTTCCGGCCGGGGCAGTGCCCAAGGACGGCCCAAGCGCCGGAATCACCATGGTCACGGCCATCGTCAGCCAGCTGACCGGGCGTCCGGTGCGGTCTGATGTCGGGATGACCGGTGAGGTGACTCTGCTTGGCCGGGTGATGCCGATCGGCGGTCTCAAGATGAAGGTGCTGGCAGCTCATCGCGCCGGGCTCAAGACGATCATCCTGCCCAAGCGCAACGAGATGGATCTCGATGATCTGCCAGACGATGTGCGTCAGGAGCTGACGTTCGTGCCGGTCGAGCACATCGACCAGGTACTGAAAGCGGCCTTGCTGCCGCTAACGGTCGTCGGGCCGATCGTGGAGATCATTGCCGGCGGCTCGGCAGAACTCCTGCCGGTGGACGGCAACGGGCACGAACATTGATGCCAACGAATGGGTGGAAGGCTGGCCGCCAGGCCTTCCACCCATGTCTAACAAAACGCTAACACACTTCTAATCGCATTCTAACGTTGAGACTATAGGATTGAGCACATTACGACCATAGGTTTGTGTGAGAAAGTGGAGGATAGAGAACAATGGGTAAGATATTGGGTATAGACCTGGGAACGACGAACAGCGTCATGGCCGTCATGGAAGGCGGCGAAGCGACCGTCATCCCCACTGCTGAAGGGGGACGCCTGCTGCCGTCGGTGGTAGCCTTTGCCAAGACCGGCGAGCGGTTGGTGGGCCAGACGGCGCGGCGCCAGGCGGTCGTCAATCCGGACAACACCGTCTATTCGATCAAGCGCCTCATGGGCCGGCGTTTCGACGACCCGGAAGTGCAAAAGGCACGCAAGGTGCTGCCCTACAAGATCATCGAGGGCAAAGGCGGCGACGCCCGCGTTTCCCTGCCGCAGACCGGCAAGGAATACACCCCGCAGGAGATCTCGGCCATGATCCTGCGCAAGCTGGCCGACGACGCCGCCGCCTACCTGGGCGAGCGGGTAACCCAGGCTGTCATCACGGTACCGGCCTACTTTAACGACTCGCAGCGCCAGGCAACCAAGGATGCCGGCCGGATCGCCGGCCTGGAGGTGTTGCGCATCATCAACGAGCCGACGGCCGCTTCGCTGGCTTATGGCCTGGACAAAAAGTCGGCCGAGACGATCCTGGTCTTTGACCTGGGCGGCGGCACCTTTGACGTGTCGATCCTGGACGTCGGCGAGGGCGTGGTCGAAGTCCGCGCCACGAGCGGCGACACCTTCCTGGGTGGCGACGACTGGGATCAGCACATCGTGGACTATGTGGCCGACGAGTTCAAGAAGGAGCAGGGCATCGACCTGCGCCAGGACCGCCAGGCCTTGCAGCGCCTCAAAGAGGCTGGGGAAAAGGCCAAGATCGAGCTGTCGACGGTGATCGAGACCGAGATCAACCTGCCGTTCATCACCGCCGACGCCTCCGGTCCCAAGCACTTGCAGATGCGGCTGACGCGCGCCAAGCTGGAGCAGCTGACCGGCAATCTGGTAGCAGCGCCTGCCGTGCGCCGTTCGAGCAAGCGCTGCGCGACGCCAAGCTGCAGGCCAGCGACATCGACGAGGTAGTGCTCGTCGGCGGCGCGACCCGCATGCCGATGGTCCAGGACCTGGTCCGCAGCCTGTCCGGCGGCAAAGAGCCACACCGGGGTGTCAACCCGGATGAGGTCGTAGCGGTAGGCGCGGCCATCCAGGCCGGCGTACTGGGCGGCGAGGTGAAGGACGTGCTGCTCCTGGACGTGACGCCGCTGACTCTGGGCGTTGAGACCCTGGGCGGCGTTATGACGCCTCTGATCGAGCGCAACACGACCATCCCAGTCCGCAAGAGCGAGGTCTTTAGCACCGCCGACGACGGGCAGACCGCGGTCACCATCCACGTCCTGCAGGGCGAGCGCCCGATGGCCGCCGACAACATGACCTTGGGCCGCTTCAACCTGGAAGGCATCCCGCCCGCGCCGCGAGGGATGCCCCAAGTCGAGGTCGCCTTTGACATCGACGCCAACGGCATCCTGAACGTGACCGCTCAGGACAAGGCGACCGGCAAACAGCAAAAGATCGCCATCACAGCCAGCACCAACCTGAGCAAGAGCGACGTAGAGCGGATGGTCGGGCAGGCCAAGCAGCACGAGGCCGAGGACCGGCGCCGCAAGGAGCTGATCGAGGCCCGCAACGCGGCTGACATGCTGATCTACCAGACGGAAAAGACGCTGCGCGACCTGGGTGACCGGATACCGGCTGCCGACCGTTCGACCATCGACCAGACCATCGCAGGAGCTCAAGCAGGCGAAGGATGGCGACGACACAGCTCGCATCCGCCAGCTGACCGAGCGGCTTGCAGCAGGCCAGCTACGCCATCGGCCAGCAGATGTACGCCCAACAGCAGGGCGGCCAGGGCGGCAATGGCAGCGGCCATGAGCAGGAAAGCCCTGAGGGCCGTCCGGATGGGCAAGAGGTCGTGGAAGGCGAGTTTCGTGAGGTCTAGCTCATCCCCTCGCTCGGAGGGAGAGGAGCTCGGCCAGCCCTAAAGACGCAAAGAAATGGCCGCTTGCGGGGAGCCCGTGCTGTCCCCTAGGAGGGGAAGGATCTAGCGACCGGGTCCGCGCAAGCGGCCTATGTTGCTCTTTTGAGCGGGAAGGATTACAATGGAAAGAACCATCCGCATACCAGTCAAGGTCCGATCAGGGATGGAGCAGCCGGTCATCCGGCCCCATGACGGCCAGGAGCCGATCTCGAGGATCTGACAGAGCCGGTTGTCATGGAGGCCAGGGCTGCCGTGAGCAATACACATCCATATGCCCAGGGGTGGTTGCCTGAATCGCCCGTCCAAACCGGGCGGGGCGTCGAGCCAGCGCAGCAGGTGGACAGGGAACGGGCACAGGCCGACCAGGCCGAGCAGGTCGAATGCACAGACTGGCGTGACCGGGCGCTTCGCTTGCAGGCCGAGATGGACAACTTTCGCAAGCGGCAGCAGCGGCTGACCGAAGACAGGATCGACGCCGAGCGCCAGCGGCTGTTGCGCAGCTTTCTGCCTGTGGTGGATGACCTGGAACGAGCGTTGGCCGCTCCTTCGGGCGACGGACGCGGGCTGCGCGAAGGCGTCCAACTGACGCACCGAGCCGCGCTGCAACTGCTGCAGCGAGAAGGCGTGGAACCGATCCGGGAACAGGGCCGGCCGTTCGACCCGCACCGGCACGAAGCAGTAGCCACGGTCGATCACGGGCGGGCGGGCGTCGCGCCCAACACGATCGTGGAGGTACTGGAGGCCGGCTATCGGCAGCAGGATCAGTTGCTCCGGCCGGCCAGGGTAGTCGTAGCCGTCTAGGAGCAGGAGCCGATGGAATACAAGGACTATTATAAATCCCTTGGCGTAAAGAAGAACGCGAGCGAAAAAGAGATCAAGTCCGCTTTTCGCCGGCTGGCCAAGCAGTGCCATCCCGACGCCAATCCGAACGATCCCAAGGCCGAAGAGCGGTTCAAGGAGATCAACGAGGCGTACGAGGTCCTATCAGACAAGGACAAGCGGAGCAAGTACGACCAGTTGGGCGCGGACTGGCAAAGGTGGCAGCGAGGCGGCGGCCAGCCCCAGGACTATGACTGGAGCCGGTGGGCAGGAGGAGCCCCAGGCGGAGGCGCTAACGTCCGCTATGCGACGCCCGAAGACCTGGAAGAGCTATTCGGTGGCGCCAATCCGTTTTCCGACTTTTTCAGCCAGGTCTTTGGCGGCATGGGAACGCGTGGCGGTCCGGGAGGTTTTCAACGCCAGGCCCGGCCCCAACGCGGGCAGGACTATGAGCACCCGGTCGAGATCACCCTCCAGGAAGCTTACCATGGCACGACCCGCCTGCTGCAAATGACCGACCAGCCTTCCCCCTCCCCTCAGAAAGAAGGGAAGGATCTTCGCCGCATGGAGATCAAGATCCCGGCCGGCGCCAAGACCGGCACCCGCGTGCGGATGAGCGGCGGCGGCGGGAGCGGGACGGCGGGGGCGGCCACGGGCGACCTGTACCTGCGCGTGACGGTGCTGCCCGATCCGCGCTTTGAGCGCAAGGGCGACGACCTGCACACCACCGTCCAGGTCGACCTGTATACCATGCTCCTGGGCGGTGAGATCCAGGTGCCGACCATGGAGGGCGGTGTCATGCTGCGCATCCCGTCCGATACGCAGAACGGCTGTACCTTCCGGCTGCGTGGCAAAGGCATGCCCAAGTTACGCCAGCCCAACGAGCACGGTGACCTGTTCGTCAAGGTCGAGGTCCAGCTGCCCAAGTTGACGCCCGGCCAACGGCAGCTCGTCGAGGAATTGCGGCAGAGTCAGCTAGCTCGTAGGAGGAGATGATGCTCGTACGCAACAAGGTATGGCTGGTTGGCCTGGTCTTGGCTTTGGCGCTATTCGGCTGTTCACTGCCCAGCGCCCTATCCCGGTCGATGACCCAGGTGCCGCCGCCCACCCCCCTCCCAACAGCCACGATCGCTCCGCCGCCAACCCCCGCGCCCACGCCTGTTCCCCAAGCCACAGACTCCTGGGGCAGAACAGGTGGCGGTCACTTCCGACTATGAGCGCAGCGTGATCGGGGTCTATGACAGCGCCAGCCCTGGCGTGGTGAATATCACCAACAAGCAGGTCGGTTACGACTTTTTCATGCAGCCTGATGCCCGAGGAGGGGACCGGCTCGGGCTTTGTCTACGACCGGGAAGGGCACATCGTCACCAACTATCACGTCATCGAGGGCGCCGAGGAGCTGTCGGTGACCATGCCCGACGAGACGGTCGTGACCGCGCGGGTGGTCGGCTCCGATCCGTCCAACGACCTGGCGGTGCTAAAGGTGGATCGTGCCGGCCGAGCAGCTGCATCCCATACCCCTGGGCGATTCCGAAAACCTGCGCGTCGGGCAGTTTGTCGTGGCCATCGGCAACCCCTTTGGTCTGGAACGGACGCTAACTACCGGCGTGGTCAGCGCCTTGGGACGGGTGATCGAGAGCCCCGATGAGCGCTTCATCGGCGAGATCATCCAGACCGACGCCGCGATCAACCCTGGCAACTCGGGCGGGCCGCTTCTGGACCTGTCAGGCCGGGTGATCGGCGTCAACACGGCCATCCTCAGCGCCAGCCAGTCCTCGGCCGGCATCGGCTTTGCCGTACCGGTCAGCACGGTGCAGCGTGTCGTACCCGAGCTAATCGCCCGTGGCTACTACGCCCATCCATGGCTGGGTGTGCGCCTCCTGGACGTGACGCCTGAGTGGGTCGGCGTTCTGCAGCAGGCAGGCATGGACGTACCCGTCACCCAGGGTGTCCTTCTGACCGAGGTGATAGCCGGTGCACCTGCCGAACAGGCCGGGCTGCGCGGCGGGCAGCGCCAGGTCCGGGTCGGCAATAGCATCCTACCGGTGGGCGGCGACATCATCATCGCCCTCGACGGCGAGCCTATTGCCAGCACCCAGGAGTTGACCATCTTCCTCGATACGCGAACGCAGATCGGACAGACGATCCAGGTAACCTTCATCCGCGATGGGCAGGAGATGACCCTGCCGGTCACCCTCACTGAGAGGCCGCGCGAGTAGGTCTAACAATTCTCTAACGTTCCTCTTGCGTTCTTCTAACACAACCGTTGTACACTCACTCTCGAAACTAGGGTAACCCATTAATTGTGGAGGTGCGAAATGGCTGACTTGGTACGTTGGGAACCGTTTCGAGACATGATGACCTTGCGGGATGCGATGGGCCAGCTGTTTGAGGAGAGTATGGTACGGCAGAGTCCGTTCGGCGCATGGCCGTTTGGACGGCGTGAGGACGCATCGATCCCGGCGATCGACATGTATGAGACAGAAGGCGATGTGATGGTCAAGGCCTCGCTGCCCGGCCTGAAACCGGAAGAGGTCGACATCACCATCACCGGCAATGCATTGGAGATCCGCGGCGAGACGAAGGAAGAGACCGAAGAAAAGCGCGGAGACTATTTCTACAAAGAGCGCAGCTACGGCGCATTCCAGCGATCGCCTGACCCTGCCGGTGGAGATCAAGGCCGATGAGGCGGAAGCAACCTTTGAGAACGGCGTGTTGACGCTCAAGATGCCCAAGGCCGAACAGGCCAAGGCAAAGCAGATCAAGATCCAGGCCAAGTAAGAGGAGGTGCGATATGGCTAATCAGATGTCAACTTGGGAACCCTTGACGTTGCGGGATGCGATGGACCGGCTCTTTGACGAGAGCTTTACTATGCCGGTGCGTGGGCGGCTCGGGCGCTGGGCACGGGAGCGAGACGACCGTGTCTACCAGCTTCCGGTCGATGCCTACACGACAGAAGATGCGGTGGTGATCGAAGCGGCGATCTCTGGGGTTGATCCCGACAAGGTGGACATCACCATCGACGGCGACGTGGTGACGATCTCGGCCGAGATACCTGCCCCGCCGGCCGAAGGGCGGAGCTATGCCATCAGCGAGCGGTTGTGCGGCACGCTGCGACGCTCGCTGAACCTGAACGTGCCGGTGGAGGCCAGCAAGGCCGAAGCCGGCTTTGAGAACGGCGTGCTGACCCTGCGTCTGCCCAAGAGCGAAGAGATCAAGCCGAAAAAGATCACCGTCCAGGGCAAGTAACATCACGAGGTGATCTCTGTGAGCGGGTGGGGGCTGCCAAAGGCGACCCCACCCGCCATTTGCTACTCATAGAGAAACAATGCCGATTTACGAGTACGAATGCCTGGAGTGCGGTTCCCGTTTTGACGTGCGGCAAAGCGCCGATCCGGCAGCCACTGTGTCGTCTCCGACATGCCCGGCCGGCCATACGTCGGTGCGCCGGCTCCTATCCCGTCCGGCCATCATCTTTCAAAGGATCCGGGTTTTACGTGACCGACCATGGGCGAAACGGAAAGGGAAAACTCCGGGCAACTGTCCTGATCTGCGATTTGACAACCGGTATCGAAAGTGGTAGACTGGATTCAGAGAAAAGTAAGTGACTGGTTCCGTCACAGCAAGATGAGCGCCCAGGCTTACCGGTCTGGGCGCTCTATTATTGGCAAAGGAAGGGTAGACAAGATGGGCAAGAAGATGTATGTCGGCAATTTGAGCTATGAGACGACAGAGGATTCACTCCGAGCCTTGTTCGCCGAGTTTGGGGAAATTGAATCGGTTAACCTGATCACGGACCGCTACAGCGGCCGGTCACGGGGCTTTGCCTTCGTCGAGATGGCAACCGATGAGGCCGCTCAGGCGGCAATTGCGGGGCTGAACAGCAAGACGTTGGACGGCCGCGAGCTTGATGTCGCGGAAGCGCGGCCACAGGCAGAGCGCAAGGGCGGTCAGCGCGGTGGTCAGCGCGGGGGTGGTCGCTCTCGCTGGTAGAGCCGGCGTCAAGTTGGGCCTGGCGCTACCTGCCATTTCGCCCTAGTTGGGCTACAACTCGGGGCGGTAGGGAAGGTCTATGGCCCACGACACGATCCTGGTCGTAGACGATGAGCCGGCCATCGTGCAGGTCATCGGCCAGCGACTGACAGGCGAGGGGTTCCAGGTCCGCGCTGCCAGCGACGGCAGAAGCCGCGCTGGCTGCAATTGCGGACGCAAGGACAGCCGCCCGATCTGCTTATCCTCGACCTGATGCTGCCCGACATGGACGGGCTGGATCTGCTTCGCTCGCTGCGCCAGGCCGGTTCAAACATACCGGTCATCGTCCTGACCGCCCGCGATGACGACGTGGACGTGATCGTCGGCCTGGAGCTTGGCGCCGACGATTATGTAGTCAAGCCATTCAACCCCCGTGAGCTGGCCGCCCGCGTGCGGGCGGTGCTGCGCCGCCGGGCCGAAGCCTTGGCGCTGGCGGCCCGCCTGGCCAGCCTCGAAGCGGATCTTCACCCTCCGGTGGCAGTCGTGCCCCCGGAGGGTCTGTATTTCGATCCCCTTGCCCGGCAGGCATGGTACGCCGGCCAGCTCCTCGATCTGCGGCTTCGCGAGTACGATCTGCTCTATTTCCTGGCCCAGCACCGAGGCCAGGTCGTCAGCCGCACTACCCTTCTGGACCAGGTATGGGGCAGCGACGAGTTCATCGACGACCGAACCGTCGATGTCCATATCCACCGCCTCCGGCAAAAGCTGGCAGAGATCGATCCCAGTGCCGATCTGATCCAGACCGAGCGCGGCGTCGGCTACCGGCTGGTCGAATGAGGCTTCCGGCTCTCCATCCGGCGCAGCCTGGCAGTACGCCTGGCCCTGGTCTATGGGCTGATGAGCGTCGGTGTTGGTTGCCGTGCTCGGGCTGGGCGTCTATTTGCTCACAGCGCGCTACCTCAATGTCCAGGCGGAGGAGGAGCTGTCGGCGCTGGCCGATTTCTACGCTGCCTATACGGCAGCCACCGCGGCCGACGAGGCCGACCTGGCCGCCCTGGCGCCGCAGATCGCCGGCTTTTTCGCGCCGCAGGCCGGCTACGACGTGCGCCTGTTCAACGCCCGCACCGGAGCGCTGCTGGCCGCCACGCGCGACGCTGGGCTCGCTGCCGAGCAGCGCCGCCCTGGCCGAGCTTCGCTACCGGCGCCCGACCCTGTTCCTGGCCGCCAGCCAGGACCTGCCCGACCGGCGCTACGCCGCCCGCCCGGTAGCGGCCGCCGACGGGACGGTGCAGGCCGTCGTCGAAGTGTCGCGCGACGTCAGCGACGCTCGGAGCCTTCCTGGGCACCCTGCGCCTGGTGCTGATCGGGTCCGGCGCAGCGGCCCTGGCCGTGGCCCTGGCGGCGAGCCTGCTGCTGGCCCGCCGGGTGACCCGTCCGCTGCACGAGGTCGAAGCGGCGACGCGGGCCATCGCCGCCGGCGATTTCAGCCGCCGTGTGGTCGTGACCTCGGAGGACGAGATCGGCCGGCTGACCGCCAGCGTCAACCAGATGGCCGCCGACCTGGCTCGCCTGGAGGCGACGCGCCGCGAGTTCATCGCCAAGGTCTCGCACGACCTGCGCACCCCTCTGACGGCGATCAAGGGCTTCATCGTCAACCTCCAGGACAGCGCGCCCGAGCGTAGACGAGCCAGGCCCAGGCCTCTCTGGCGACCATGGACGAGCAGGCCGACCGGCTGATCCGCCTGGTCGATGACCTGTTGGCCGCCTCGCGCTTGCAGCGGGGCGAGCTGCGCCTGAACCGGACGACGGTCGATCTGGCTGCCGTGGCCCGTTCGGCAGCCGCAGTGGTCGAGCCGCAAGGCCGAGCAATCGGGTGTGACCCTGGCCCTGGACCTGCCGGCTGACCTCGCTCGGCAGCCGGTCAACGGCGACGCCGACCGCCTGCAGCAGGTGATGGTCAACCTTCTCGACAACGCCGTCAAGGCCACGCCGCCGGGCGGCGCCGTCCGCTTGGCAGTCGCCGCCGAGGGCAGGCGAGGTCCTGGTCACCGTCGACGACGACGGCCCGGGCGTGAGCCCTGAAGCACAGGCGCGGGCCTTTGAGCCCTACTTCCGCGGGCCGGGCGGCGGTGCCGGCCTGGGGCTGACCATCGCCCGCGAGATCGTGGCCGCCCACGGTGGCCGCATCTGGCTGGAAAACCGGCCAGAGGGCGGAGCGGAGGCCGGCTTTGCGCTGCCGCTAGATCCCAAGGGTTTGCGAAGGCCCTTGAGGTCTAGGGCGATAATATAGCAGGTAACATCCCTGTCATACGGCGGTAATCGACGCATGGTAAGATATCAGGTGTAACAGCACGATATGAAAGGGAGGTATATCATGCACAAAAGAGTTTTGGTCCTGTCAAGCCTGATTCTGGTGGTGAGCCTGCTTCTGGCCGGCTGCGGCCAGCGGATCACCGCCGAGCAGATCGTCGCCAAGATGCGCGAGACCGCCGAGAGCACAGTAGATGCCCACGCCGTGGTCAAGGTGGACATGAACGCCATGGGCATCGATATGTCGGTGACCGCCGAGGTGTGGGAAAAGTCACCCAACAGCGTGCGTGCCGAGGTGATCGACTCCTCTCGGTCCGAGCTCAAAGGCATGACCCTGGTGACCGACGGCCAGCAGGCCTCGTTCTATGACCCGGCCCACAACCAGGTCGAGGTCGGCGCCGCCGGCGAAATGGACCTGCCGCTGCCCCAGGAGATGCTCTCCTCGATGCAGGGGGTGATCCAGCAGGTGCTCGACGCCAGCAACGTCGAGCTGGTGGGCGAAGAGTCGGTGGCCGGCCACGACGCCTACAAGCTGACCTTCAGCCCCAAGGAAGGCAGCGACCAGGAGCTGTTCCCCGGCAACGGCGTCGGCCACCGTGTGGGTTGACCAGGAGCGGTGGATCACCCTCAAGGCCACCTACGAGGCCAGCAGCCTGGGCCAGGGCACCATCGAGGTCCTGAGCTACGAGCTAAACCCCGGCGTGCCCGACTCCCGTTTCCACCTGGAAATCCCGGAAGGCGCTGAAGTCTTTGAGGTCCAGGCCGAAGAGACGGTGCCGCTGACACTCGACGAGGCCAGGGCCCAGGCCGCGGCCGACGGCTACTCGCTGCTGGTGCCCGGCTATGTACCAGAAGGGGCGACGCTGATCGAGGTGTTCAAGACGGGCGGCACCATCATCCTGCGCTACGACCACTCGCCGCAGGTCTCGTTCACCGTCATGCAGGGCTATGAGCTGCCAGAAGGCTACGAATTGTCCCACCTATCGCTGTTGGGCCAGCCCAAGGAGACGACGGTTCGCGGCCAGCAAGCCACAGTGATCGCCGAAGCAGCGAGCGGGAACACCTTCCTGTATTGGACCGAAAACGGCACGGCGATGGCAGTGGCAGGGAGCATCAGCCTCGAAGAGGCGATCAAGGTAGCCGAGTCACTCCAGTAGGAGCCAGAAACCGACTTTGACTACGACAAGCAGCCTGGCCGTCCGCGCCGTCAACCTGTCTCGCACCTTCCAGGTGGGCGAGACCCAGTCGAGGCGCTGCGCGGCGTCAACCTGGATGTGCCCCAGGGTCAGTTCGTGGCCCTGGTCGGCCCGTCAGGCTCCGGCAAATCGACCTTTCTGAACCTGGTCGGTGGGCTCGACCGCCCGACAGGCGGTGAGCTGTGGATCGACGGCGTCGAGCTTGGCGCAAGCAAGGAAAAGGTCCTGACCGAGCACAGGCGGCAGCGGGTAGGCTTTGTCTTTCAGAGCTTTAACCTGCTGCCGCGCCTGACGGCCCTCGAGAACGTGGCCCTGCCGCTGATGTTCGCGGGTGTGGCCGAGCAGGAGCGCCTGGCCCGGGCGCGGGAGCTACTGGCTCGGGTTGGGCTGGGCGACCGGGTCGAACACCGCCCGACGCAGCTTTCCGGCGGCGAGCAGCAACGGGTGGCCATCGCCCGGGCGCTGGTGGGCCGCCCGGCGATCATCCTGGCCGACGAGCCGACCGGCAACCTCGACAGCGTCACCGGCCAGGAGATCATGGCCCTGCTGCGTGAGCTGAACCGGGATCAGGGTGTGACGATGCTGCTGGTGACCCACGACCCTGAGGCGGCCGCCTTTGCCGGGCGGGTAATCCGGATGCGCGACGGCCAGATCGAAGAACCGGCCCCACTGCCCTCTGCGGAGGCCGGGCTATGAAGCTTCGCGACCTGTTCAAGACCGCCCTGAGCAACATGACCCGCCACAAGGCCCGCACGGCGCTGACCACGGTGGGGATCGTGGTCGGCATCCTGACCATCGTCACCATGGTGTCGTTGGGCATCGGCGTGCAGCGCGAGATGATGAACTCGTTCAACACCGTCGGGCTGGAGACGCTGCAGATCTACCCTGTCACCGAAAAGTCCAGCAGCCTCAACCCGTTCGGCCAGGAGGCGCGCACCCGCCTGCTGACGCCGGCACTGATCGACCAGCTAGAAGCCCGCGACGACGTGGCGGCGGTAGAGCCCAACCTGAGGCTGCCCGACGGCATGCGCATCAGCCTGCGCCTGGACGGCCGCGAAGCGCGGGCCAATCCCTGGCAGAGCGATCTCGCGTCATTCCCCGGCCTGTTCGAGAACGGGCCCCAGCTCCTGGCCGGCGTCGAGAGCCCGCCTGAGGGCGGGCTGCTGGTAACCGAAGCGATCCTCGAGTCGTTTGGCTACAAGCGGGAGGATCTTGCCAGCCTGATCGGGCGCCCGGTCGAGCTGGTCCTATACTCCCCCCGCGGTGAGTCACAGGCGTTCCCCTTCCAGATCGCCGGCATCTTTGAGAAGCGGTGGGGCAACATCAGCTTGGCCGTCCCCGACCGGCTCAAGCTGCTTCAGTGGTGGTACAACGACCCCGACTATGTCACCAACTATGGCTACGACGAACTGGTCGTCCGCGCCCGGTCGCTGAACGACGCCGTCCAGGTCGTGGACTGGCTCAGCGGCCAGGGGTTCCAGGTCGAATCGCTCAAGACAGTCCTGGACATGATCAACCGGGCCATGATCGTTCTCCAGACGATGCTCGCCTCGGTTGGCACGCTGGCCCTGCTGGTGGCCAGCATCGGCATTGCCAACACCATGATCATGTCCGTCTACGAGCGGACCAAAGAGATAGGCATCATGAAGGCGGTGGGCGCCGCGCCGAGCCAGATCCGGGCGCTGTTCGTCGTCGAGGCATCGATGATCGGGCTGCTGGGCGGGATCATCGGCACGATCCTGGGCTGGCTGCTGGGCAAGCTGCTGAACTGGCTGATCATGGTCGTCCTGCGCTGGCAGGAGATGGACGTGCACGGCACCTTCTTTGTCGTGTCGTGGTGGCTGGTCGTCGGGGCGCTGGTCTTTGCCGCGCTCGTCGGCCTGCTGGCCGGGCTATATCCCGCCGCCCGCGCCGCACGGCTGGCGCCGTTGGACGCGCTGCGATACGAATAGCGTCTGAAAGAAGCTGACAGGTCTCGTCCCCTGACGGGGATCTGCGTGAAGACCTGCCAGGTTTGCACCCTGCCTACAGACGTAGATTCTTGCGCCGCATGCTTCTGGCGACTGTTGATCTGCGCTCACCCTAGGTGCGTTTCTCCCGGAACCGGTTGGTGATCGGCAGGCGCCGGTCGCGGCCAAAGGCGCGTGACGTGATGCGCGGACCGGGTGCGGCCTGGCGGCGCTTGTACTCGGCCCGATCCACCAGGCGCAGCACGTCGGCGACCATCGCCGGGTCGTGGCCCAGGGCGACAATCTCGTCCAGGCTGAGATCCTCCTCGACGTAGGCGTGCAGGATCGGGTCCAGGAGGCGGTAGGGCGGCAGGCTGTCCTCGTCCTTCTGGTTGGGGCGCAGCTCGGCGGTCGGCGCCTTGTCGATGGTCCGCTGCGGGATGACCGGCCGGCCAGCCTGGGCATTGATGTGGCGGGCCAGGTCATAGACCAGCATCTTGGGCACATCCTTGATCACGGCAAAGCCGCCGGCCATGTCGCCGTACAGCGTGCAATAGCCGACGCTCAGCTCGCTCTTGTTGCCGGTGGTCAGCACCAGCCAGCCGAACTTGTTCGACAGCGCCATCAGGATGTTGCCCCGGATGCGGGCCTGGATGTTCTCCTCGGCGCTGTCCGGCTTGAGCCCGGCAAATGGCTCGGCCAGCGTGTCCAGGTAGGCCTGGAACACGTCGTCGATCGGCACCGTCAAGAAGCGGATGCCCAGGTTCTCGGCCAGCTGGCCCGCATCCTCGCGGCTGTCGCCGGACGAGTAGCGGGTGGGCATGAACACGCCGATGACATTCTCCCGGCCCAGCGCATCGACGGCGATGGCGGCCACCAGCGCCGAGTCGATCCCGCCCGACAGGCCGATGACCACCTCTCGGAAGCCGTTCTTGCGCACGTAATCGCCGGTGCCCAGCACCAGCGCCTGGTAGACCTCGGCCACCGGTTCCAGGCGCGGCTGGATCGGGGCGATGGTCGCGGGCCTGTCCCCGCTCGGGATCGGCGTCAAGGGTACCCAGCTCCACCGCCTCCTCAGGCTGGCAGCGCCTGTTCCTTGCGGCGGCGGGGATCGTGGAGGCGCTGCCGAAAGACCGCCGGCAGATCCAGGTCGGCGACGACCAGGTCTTCATCGAACTGCCGCCCGCGGGCAACCAGATCGCCGCGCTCGTCGAAAATGACGCTCCCGCCGTCAAAGATCAGCTCGTCCTGGCCGCCGACCAGGTTGCAGAAGGCGACGAAAATCACGTTGTCGGCGGCGCGGGTGGCCAGCATCCGCTCGCGGGCTGCACCCTTGCCGGCGTGATAGGGCGACGCCGAGATATTGATCGCCAACTGCGCCCCGGCCAGCGCCTGGGGCTCGAGGGGACCGGACGGGTACCAGATGTCCTCGCAGATGCTGATGCCAACCGTGACCTCGCCCAGATCCAGGATCAAGGGCAGATCTCCGCCGCCGAAATAGCGGTCCTCGTCGAAGACGCCATAGTTGGGCAGGTAGATCTTGTGGTATACCGCAGCCAGCTCGCCGTCGTGGAGCACGGCAGCGGCGTTGTGCAGATCGGTGCCCTTGTCCACAAAGCCGACGACGGCGGTGATGCCCCGCGTCAGCCGGGCGATACGCTCGACAAGCCTCCAGGTTGGCAGCGACAAAGCTCGGCTTGAGCAGCAGGTCCTCGGGTGGGTAGCCGGTGACGGCCAGCTCGGGAAAGGCGACCAGGTCTGGCGCCCGCCTCTCTGGCGCGGGCAATCCCATCCGCAATCTTGTTTTCGTTGCCGGCCAGGTCGCCGACGGTAGAGTTGATTTGGGCCAGTGCAATGCGAAACATGGTCATCACCTGCTATGTCTCTTCAAGCCACAACCCCTGCATGTGCCGGACGGAGATGATCTCGCAGGTATGGTAGCTGTTGTGGGCGATTATGCCCTGGATCACCTGCCAGCGTCGGGCCTTGCCCGGTGCGTAGGGCTGGGCCAGATCTTCGTCGGTCAGCCCGGCAACGTAGGCCGCCAGCTCGGAGTTGACCGCGACGGCCCGTTGGCAGGCGGCCTGCCAGGCAGCCTCGTCGGTCGGATCGGCGACCGGCGCCCAGTCGTCCTTACGGCGCAGTGGCTGCCGATCCTCAGGCAGGCCGCGCAGGACAGGGAGTAGGAACTGCTGCCAAAACCAAACGTGATCGACGAGGCCCCAGATGCTGTTAAAGCCCGGGCCGGGCACCCAGGCAGCCTGTTGGGCCGTCAGGTCGGCGACGGCAGCTGTAAACGATGTGAACCAGCCGTTGTCTGTGTGGCTGAGAAACCCTGTGAGAGCGTCAGCGAGGTGCTCTGATTCGGACACAGTGACCTCTCCTTTCACGCCAATCCCCTGATGGGGATCGCAGTCAACTGTGACTATTGTACCACAGATAACGAAAGACACAATACCCAGAATGGGCCTTGTCCTGACTGCCCACCTTGTGCTGGATTCCATCCCAACGCCACGCACGGTTCAGACGGCGGCCCGATGGTATAGCTGCTGTTGCCCAGACGCGCGATGCATGGTAGAATTTGTGCGAAAAGAGGTCAATGTGGATACGAGCAACTATCTGGGCGTCAAGTTCAGCGGTGAGGTGACCATCTACCCCGGCGTTACCATCGGGGCGGGCAGCGTGGTGAATGGCCCGTGTATCCTCGGTCTGCCTCCGCGCGGCCGGGCCGAGGGCGAGCTGCCGCTGGTCATCGGCGCCGGGGCGGTGATCCGAGCCTTTGCCGTGCTCTATGCCGGCAGCACCATCGGCGACCGCTTTGAGACCGGGCACAACGTTTTGGTCCGCGACGGTAACATCATCGGCGACGATTGCAGCGTCGGCAGCTTTTGCGGCATCGGCGTGGGCAATCGGATCGGAAACCGGGTGCGCTGGCACTCCTACTCGGCCGGTGAGCTGGCGGCGATTGAGGACGACGTGAGCATCGGGGCGCGGGTGACCCTGCTCTCAGATCCGCATCCGCCCTGTCCGCACAGCCGCGAATGCGTGGGCGGGGTGCGGCTCAGGCGGCGGGCCAAGATTGGCGCCGGAGTAATCGTCCTGCCCGGCGTCACGGTGGGACAGGGGGCGCTGGTGGCGGCCGGGGCCGTGGTCACCCATGACGTGCCCGACGGGCTGGTGGTGGTAGGCAACCCGGCGCGCGCCACCAAGCGGGTAGCTGAGCTGCGCTGCGGGCCAGGCTTTTATCCGCGGCCCTATGCCTGGGAAGAGCCTGAGGCTGACGAGACCCAGGGGACTGCCGGGGCCGGGGAGGCTGATGGGTGCGACCGCGGGTGATTTGCGGCGTCGGGGCCTACAACGAGGAAAGAACCATCGGCGATGTGCTGGCCCGCTTCGAGCCGGGCGTGGTCGACGAGGTGGTGGTCCTCGACGATGGCTCCACGGACCGGACGCCCGAGATCGTCGCCCGCGCCGGCGTGACCTGCCTGCGCCACCCGACGCGGCGCGGGGTGGGGGCGGCGATCAAAACGGTGGTCCGCTATGCCCGCGAGCGAGGCTATGACATCAACGTGCCGATGGCCGGCAACGGCAAGGACGATCCACGCGAGATCCCCATCCTGCTGGCGCCGATTCTCGACGGCGGCTATGATTACGTGCAGGGCTCGCGCTTTCTGCCGGGCGGCAGCGCGTTGCGCCAGCCGTTGCAGCGCACCATGCTCATACGCCTGCTGGCCCTGGCCTATCGGCTGCTGACCGGCTTTCCCTCCACCGATCCCAGCAACGGTTTTCGGGCCTACCGGCTGGCGCTGCTCGACGATCCACACATCAATATCTGGCAGGACTGGCTCGACGGCTACGAGATGGAGCATTACCTCAACTATCTCGTGCTCAAGCAGGGCTATAGGGCCGTCGAAGTGCCTGTGACCAAGGCCTACCCGGCCGACCGGCGAGTGCGTTACAGCCACGTCCGGCCGCTGGTCGACTGGTGGCAAAGCGTGCGACCCATCGTCTATCTGGCACTGCGACTGCGGAGATGAACTCGCAATCGGAATGAGCGCTACGTAACTGACCGGGTGCAATCAGCAGTGGATGGCCGCAAGATGGTACACGCAGGCCGTATGCTTGGGCAGGAGGTTACTGATTCGCGCTCGCTACCGCAGAATCGATGGCAGGAGAAGCAGGGAGGAACGCCGCCAGGAGTTCCAGAGCAGCGGGGAATGGATCGGCCGCCGCTTCGAGCCAGTGGATGCGCGGGTCATCGAGGCGAAACCAGTTGCTTTGGTGCCGGACAAAGCGCCGCGTGGCCCGCTTGATGGCCTGGATCACCTCGGCCAGCGTCGCCTGGCCGGCCAGGTAGGGAGCAAACTGGCCATAGCCCACTCCCGACATGGCCGGCAGGTCAAAGCCATAGCCGGCGGCAAGCAGCCGCCTGACCTCCTCTTCCAGTCCTTGCCCGATCATCGCCTCGACCCGCTCGTCGATGCGGCGGTAGAGCTGGGAGCGGGGCAATGTCAGGCCGATCATCAGCATCTGGTAGGGAGGGGGGGACTTGGCCCGCTGCTCAGAGACGGGCCGGCCTGTGGCCAGGCACACCTCCAGGGCGCGGACCACGCGGCGGACGTTGCGTGGATCGATCTGCCGGGCCGCGGCCGGGTCGATGGCTTGCAGCCGGGCATAGAGCGCCTCGACACCCTGCTCCTCAGCCTGGCGATAGAGGGCATCACGCAGGACAGTGTCGGGCGGCACGATGGGCACCTGCCAGCCTTCGACGACGGCCATCACATACTGCCCGGTGCCGCCAACTAGGAACGGGACACTGTGCCTTGTCAGGATACTGTCAATGGTAGCATAGGCCAAAGCTTGGAACTGCGCTAGGCCGAGGGTCTGATCCGGATCGATCATGTCAAGGAGATGGTGCGGCACCCGCGCCCGCTCCTCCGGGGTCGCCTTGGCCGTGCCGATCTCCATGCCCCGGTACACCTGTCGCGAGTCGGCAGACACGATCTCGCCACCGATCGCCTCGGCCAGCCGCACGGCTAACGCCGTCTTGCCCGCAGCCGTTGGCCCGACGACCGCCACCAGGGGACCAGAACCGTTGGGGCGGGTGGCATCCGCCCACCTTGAAAGCTCAACCGGTGACGGCGTTTTCATAGTGATCCACGCGCAGCAGCCGCCCAACCTGGTCCAACTCAACGGCGACCACGTCGATGCGCCAATCGCCCGGCCATTCAACGGCTTGGACGTAGGCCTCGGCCAGGGTAATGAGCCGTGCCTGCTTGGCGGCGGTGATCGACTCCTCTGGTGGGCCCAGCGCCTTGCCGCGCCGGGTGCGCACCTCAACCAGGACCAGGCATTCCCCCTGCCGTGCCACGAGATCCAGCTCGCCGGCCTGACAGCGCCAGTTGCGGGTCACGATCTCATAGCCGGCAGCGGACAACCTGCGGGCGGCGAGCTCTTCGCCCAGCGCTCCCAGGCCACGCCGGGCGTCAGGACCCCTCGATTGACTCTTCATGAACCCTGTTCACAACCACAGACGCAAGCAGTGGGCATCGGCACGTCGGCGCATTTGCCCTTTGCTGATTGGCCGAGTATACCAGAATGTAAGAAGGGGGACAAGTTCGCGACTGGCTATACGCCGGACTAGGGCTTGCAGTATGCCGGATCGGGGGCTCGGCTGTTTTCGCAGGCCTCGCGCAGTTGGCTCTTGAGCACGCCACTCTGATAATCGGGCCGGGCAAGGTAGACCGGTCCCCAATGAGCGATGGCGGCTGCCCAATCATCTTCGGCAAAGGCCTGGGCACCGGCGACAAACTCGGTGATCAAGCGTTGTTCGTCAACAAGCCCAGCGTTGCCAGGATCGAGGATGAGCAGCCTGGCCCAAGTAGCCGATTGCCTGCTCCAACAGGCTCACATTTCCACTTGCCCTGGCGATCAACTGCCCGGCTGCCTGGGGATAGGCCTGCCGCATATAATCCGTCAAGACCCCGCCCTGGTAATCTGGCCGAGCTGTGTAGACGGGCTGCCAAGAGGCGACTGCCGCTTCCCAATCCTGCTTGGCGAAAGCGTCGACGCCGGCCACGAACCGGGCGGCCAGGCGGCGCTCTTCGCTGTATTGCTCCTCGGTCGGCTTGAGGGCCAGGGCGCGATCCAGGTAATCAATGGCCTGCCGGATCTGGTCTACGTTACCGTTGGCCTGAGCAAGCAGCGACAAAGCCACCTGAAGGTATGCCTGGTGAAGCTGATCTTCTGTCTCTGTCCGGCGAAATTCCGGATCTTGAGCGCGCACGCCGGTGAGCACTGAGATGGCAGCCGGCCAGTCCTCTGCCTGGATAAGAGTCTGAGCTTGCTGAAAGGAAGCCTCCATGGTTACCCGGTGTTGCAGCGCCGCGATCCGCTCCGCAAGGCCGGGATAGGTTGGGTCCTGGCTCTGGATCGCCTCCAGGGTCTGTAGTGACCCTTGCCAGTCGCCGGCCTCCTCCGCGGCCAGGGCCCTGGCGTATTGACCGTCCAGGGCCTCCCGCTCCCGGCTATAGTCGATCCCAGCCTGCGCCGTCGGATCGCCCGGCACCTGCCCCAGCAGGTCCTCAAAGGACTGCCGCGCCCCGGCCCAGTCTCCGGCATCCAGGCGCCGCTGGCCTGTCTCCCGCAACGCCTCAATCGCGATCTCTGTCTCCCTGGCCACCCTCACAGGTTGTACCATGAGATTGTAGGTCACGACAAAAAACGCAATCCCCACCAGGCCAACTGCCAGTGCAACCAAAAGCAGCAGAAGGTTGCGCAGGCCCTGCGTTTGGTTGGCCGCGCGGCGCCGCCGATGCCTCTTTGGTTGTGGCTTCGGAAGGGTATGTCGCGAGCGTCGACTTGAGGTCGACGCGCAACGCCAAGTCTTGCAGTGTCTTCTCGTCGGGATAAAGGGCTGCCAGCAGCTTTAGCTTGGCTACGGCTGTTGCCTCATCACCTGCAGCCAGATCATCCATGGCTGCCTGGTACAACGGATACTGATCAAACGGTATGGTCGGACCTGGTTCTTGTCTGTGCTCTGCCATCATGTATTAGCCGATCCGTGTAGTTGAGCCGGGCCTGGGCCCCGCCTGTCCGGGCAGTGCCCTGACACGGAGATGGATCACCCGATCAGCCGCCCAGATTGCCGAAAGTCTGTAGGATCTGGGGCACTGCTGGCCCCAGCAACACGGCCAGTAACGCCGGGAAGATCAGGAAAACGAGTGGAAAAAGCATCTTGATCGCCGCCTGCCTGGCAAGCTCCTCCGCCCGCTGCCGGCGGATGATCCGCATCTGCTCGGCCTGTGTGCGCAACACCTTGGCGATGCTCACGCCCAACTGATCCGCCTGGACAATGGCAGCCACGAACGACTCCACCTCAGGCAGGTCGGTACGAGCGGCCAAATCACGCAGCGCCTGGCGGCGAACCTTTCCCAGGCGGATCTCGGCCACGACTCGATTGAACTCATCGGCAAGAGGAGACTGCCAGCGCTCCCCAACCCGGCTGAAGGCAGCATCAAGTCCAAGACCGGCACCGACACAGACGTTGAGCATGTCGAGGCCGTCAGGCAGCGCGCGCAAGATGGCCCTCTTCCTTTGGCTCATGCGCCAGTTGAGCCACAGAACAGGTACATAGAAGCCCACCACGCCAAAAGCGGCACCCAGGAGCAGCCTCGACCCGAGTGATGAAGGGCCAAGCCCTAGTAGCAGGAAGAACGCCGCACCAAGCAACAGGGCGCTCAGGACACGCAGCCCGACCAGATCCATCACAGTCCAGCCATTGGGGCGGCCGGCCACCTCCAGCTTCTGTTGAAGCTCCTCGAGGTTGCGCCGAGGCGCCAGGTGGCTGGCCAGGGTAATCAGCCTGGCGATGGCCGGCTTGATGGCCCGCTCGGCGAACGGACGGCTCAGGTCCACGTCTTCGAGCGTCGGTACAGCTCCGACAGAATAGAAGCGGGCCTCGTCGGCTGCACGGGTGTCGCGCGTGACCCGTAACCCAAAGACCAGGGCCAGGGCGGCCGCGGCCACAACCACACCGAAAAGTGCGACATAGATCTCCATCGTGGCTCACACCTCGATCTCGATGAACCGCCGCATGAGGAGGTAGCCGAGGATCATCATGATCGCAGCCCCGATCGGGATGCACAGGGTGGGTCCCGGTTCGAACAACCTGCCTTCGTATTCGGGATTCATGATGTACAAGAGGATGGCCAGTCCAATGGGCAGAGCGATCAGCACATAGCCCGAGAACCGCTGCTGAGCCGTCAGGACCCGGATCTCGCGCTGGATGCGAACCCGCTCCCGGATCGTCTCGGTCACCGTTTCCAGAATCTCGGCCAGGCTGCCTCCCACCTCGTAGTGGATCTGGATGGCAGTGACAATCAGCGCCAGGTCGTCGCTGTCAATACGGCGCACCATGCTGTCAAGAGCCTGGGCCAGGCTTCTGCCGAGCTGCATTTCGCGGACCACCCGGTCAAATTCGCCCCCGGCCGGATCGGGCATCTGCTTGGCCACCCACTCAACTGCCTGCGACAGGCCGTAGCCGGACCGCAGTGAACCGACAAGCCGTTCCAAGACATCAGGTAGTTGGCGGTTGAAGGTATGCAGCCTTGTCGATTGCCGCCTACTGACAAAGATCTGGGGCAGGAAAGCGCAGACCAGGGCCAGCAGGACGCTGAACGGCAGGTTGCGGCCGACCAGATACCCGATCGCAAACCCCGCCAGTGCCAGTGCAAGGCTCAACGATAGATACTCGGTCACCGTCAAAGACAAATTCGCGCGGGCCAGATCGGCAGCAAGGCTCGCAGCGAAACCGCGCCGGGCGAGCAGTCGATCCATCCGGCTCATCAGGCTGCTTTGCCGTGCCAGAGTCTGACCGCCGCCTTCACCGGCCCGCGCCCGCCTCTCTGGGACCCCTGGCTTATCCACTTCTCGATCTGCTCTCCTACCCCCTCGGTAGGCTGCATGGCTCGACTCAGCCCGTAGAAGGCCAGGCCCATCGCCGCGGCAACTATCAACCCCACGACCAGATAGAGTGTCATGACTTCATGCCTTAGCTTCTTGCCGCCTGCGTCGCGCGCCGGGCGAACATCTTTCTCTTGTCATTGGCCCTGTCTGGCACCGCAGCCGGCTTGGGCTGGACCTCAGCCTGCTTCTCTGCACTATCCATTCCGACCAGGCTGCGCGCCAGCTTGACGATGTCTCGGGCCGCCGCGCTGTCCTGGAACGCTTCAACCAAGGGCACCCCCCGATTGAGCGAGACAGTCACTTGATATGGCGTGTGGGCGACCTCCTGGAGGATCGATCGGCCCAAAGCCCGCTCTACGTCGCTGCACTTGACGTTGCTGGGCTGATAGGGATGGTTTAGAACAAGCATGATCTTGCCTGAATCGTAACGCAACAAGTTCAGCGCTTCCAGAAAGCGATGGGCATCTCGCAGAGCCGTCACCTGGGGCGTGGCGATGACCATCAACCTGTCACATGCGTCCAAGATGGCCAGCGTCACCTCGTCCAAGGCCGACCAGGTGTCTACGATCACGTACCCCTCGCCCAGCGCTGCCAAGCCGGTGATCACCTGTTTCATCTGCTCCGCCTGGATCGCGTCGGCCATGTCCAGGAAGGGCGGAGCCATCAGTACCTTGATGCCTGATTTGTGGGTCACCAGCGACTGCTGCAAGAATAGGTCGTCGGCCTCGTCGATCCTGCTGGCCAGCGCCCCGACCGACGGTCCAGACAGGATGTTGAGAACGCTGTCGATGTCACCAAAGCGCAAGTCGGCATCCACCAGAGTGACCGACTTGCCGGCGATGGTATGCAACGCCACGGCGAGGTTGGTGGCGATGGTCGTGCAACCCACTCCCCCCTTGGGGCTGTACACTCCAACGATTTTGGCTCGTGGCGGCTTCTTGACCTCAAGACCAGGGGACAGCATCGGCACCGTACCCAGTTGAGTCCGGCGCTGGATGATCAGCTCATAAGCCTGGCGGATGCTGCCTAGCAGCTCGGCTTCGCCGAACGGCTTGAGCAGGAACCCCTGCGCCCCGTGCAGCATCGCCTGGCGAACGGCGTCCACCTCGTCCATCATGGCCACGACGATGATCGCCGCGCCGGTACCGTGTGCACTCAGGCGGTTGATCAGATTTTCCATCTGGAGGATTCCGCTGCTGATGTCCACCAGAATGACATCCGGCGCCAGCTTTTCCAGATAGTCGAACGACTGTCCCAGGTCGCGCACCAGACCCATGAACGCCATTCCAGGCGCCGACTTGACGACGCTGGCCATCCAGTCGGCCACCGAGTCGAGGCCGGCAATGATCAGCACCCGCACCTTATTGTGCGTCCACGCCAGTGTTCGTTCTTGTGTCATACCTATCGTACTCTATCATTCCCCTTCAAGAGGCTCGGGCAGTCTGATCCCGTACCGCAGCACCAGATAGTTGATGTTTACCGGCTCCACGTCGAACAGGGTATTGTTGGTGGGTGAACGAAGGGCCACGTCGATCTTGCCGGCCGAGTCCAGTCAGGTACTTGAGCACCACGGCGTCCTGCGGATCGATCTTGAGCACCAAGGCGCGCTGGGGCACAGCCGGCTGCTGCTGTTGCTGTTGCTGCTGGCCTTGCGTCTCGGGAACCGGCTCCTCGATCACTTGCAGGACCTCCAGGTTTTGCAGGGTCAGCACCGAGATGTTGTCCTGGCTCTGGTCCCGCTCCAGCCTTTCGAAGAGCTGACCTTCCTCGCCCGTCGGCATGTCAGCCGGAAACGGCGTTTCCAGCACGATGTCGAGGGTGAAAAGCAGATCGACGTGATCGCCGGGCACCACAGCCCCCCACTTGCTCAGAATATCGGTGGCCGGCAGCGCCACGGCGATCTTGTCGTCGCCAAGCAGGTAGGACAGGCTGCGCGTTCCGGTTATCTCTGATGTCAGGCCTGAGCTGGAAAGGTCCTGCATGGTGATGACTTCGCCCTGAGCGATGTCGCGCAGCGCCATCCGGCCCAGCACATCCTGAACCTGCACGGCAGCTCCGCTGGGGACATTGGTGCGCTCTTCAGAGGCCACGTTGTCGACCCGGATGGTGGAATTGGCGGCGAGGGGCTGACGGGCCACCACCACGGTGCGCCCTGCTTCCAGCGGCGATGCCGTCTCGCGCAATGCAGCCTGGCGGAGAGCAAAGATCGCTATCACGCCAGCCAGAACAGCCAACAGCACAGCAGCGACGAACCACAACCAGCTACGTCTCATATGTTCTCCTTTGACAGTCAGCAAGATCTGTAAGCACGCAAGTGCTCAAACCTCTATCATGGTCATGGAGTAGGTGTGGGCGTGGGAGTAGGTGTGGGAGTAGGTGTGGAAGTGGGCCTGATGGTAGGCGGCAATTCACCCGGCGGCGTGCCATATCCTGGATGCCGGAAACGCTCGTTGATCATCTCCGCGTGAGCGCGGAGGGTAATCCAGGGCAGGAGTCTGCTAACGATGGGTGTAATCAGCGGATGGTTGTATGTGACGTCCACGGCCACACGGGCGTTGGGCCCACCCGGATACTGGAGATCTGGATCGGGCGTAGGCGGATCGGAGGCATGGACGCTGACGTCGAAATAACCGGGGTCGAACACCCCGGCGCCGCCGATCACGCTCAGGCTGGCGGCCGCATCGCGGGCGGCATCCTTGATGCATTGCAGCCGCGCCGCGTCCTGCTGCCACCCCGGGCTGGTGGGATCGACCGCGCACTGCCCGGTGGTGGCGAAACGGGCTGCGGTTTGGGCGCAGTTTTGAACCGTCATCCAGGTCTGAAGCAGGCGTCCAAACTCGATGATGCCCATCACAACGGTGAGCAGGGCCAGGATAACCAGGGCAAACTCGACCACTGTCTGGGCTCGTTCTGGACGATGTCGTGTCTGCACGTGAGCCACCCTCTGCCTACCGCACCAGCCGGGTGTAGATCCGCTCGGCAATCTCTTCCAAAGCCTGCCGCAGGCCGGCTTCGTCGGGCACTGCCCAGAAGTTGTCGGTGTCGCCATGCGCGTCCAGCACCCCGTTGTCGGTGATGTCGGCAATGTCGATCATCAGTTGCTGGTAACTCGGATTAGTCAAAGAAGTCCTGGCCATAGGCGATGGTATAGACGACGATCTTGTGGTTGTTCCACGAGCTCCAGGCGTTAGCCCGGGCCCAGTTGTTCGGCCGGCGGCACAGGGCGCCGGTCCAGGGTCGCACTCCTAGAAGGGCTGCAGGCTGCCGCCGCAGTCGTCGGGGCAGCCCGAGCAGTTGCGGTAGATATTGGCCCGGCCATCAGTCAGCAGCACGATGGCCCAGATCGAATCGGTGCGGCCGCCGACGTCGGCCGGCGGCGGCGGCAGGCTCAGGTAGTGGTTGGCAACCAGTAGTCCCATCGCCGATGTTGGTGCACAGCACCGCAATACGGCTCAAAGGCATCCAGGTTGTCGATCCTGGTCTTGACGGCAGTAAAGTCGTTGGTCAAGGCCATGCTCTGGGGCGGAGTGCCGTCCCCCGGATACCAGCCCCAGCGATCGTAGCGGATCACCCCCACCCGGTCGTAGCGGGGGTCCAACTGGTCGACAAAGAACTTGGCCGAGTCCTTAATGTGCACATCCAGCGGATCGCAGTTGCGGCTTTCGGGATCGAAGCCCCCGACGGTGGTAGCAGTTGTCCTGCGTAGTTGCAGTAGTAAGCCTGGCAGTAGTTCCAGCTCTCGCAGTTCTCAGTCCCAGGTAGCAGTGCTACTGGGTCCGGCAGCACGGGGCATGTCTGGGGACAGATGGTCTGCCGCGTAGTGTCGTCGGTCCACCAATCGGGCCTTGGGGTGTCATAGGCCATCGACTCGGACAAGTCGAGCACGAGGTATACGTCCAAGGGTGCGCTTTCCGCTTCGCCCGAAGCGGTGACCGACGTCTGGCTCCAGCCGATGACCCGCAGGAAGGCCAGATCCACGTCGACCGTGCCGGTGACGATGGCCAGCTTGCGGGGCGGATCCACCGTCGGGAAGGTGATCTGGAGAGGATGGCCGGACGGATTGAAGCTCGTAGCCATGCAGCCGGGTGAACTCATAGGCAGCCGCAGTTGCCTCGGCCTGATCGGGCAGTTTGTTGGCCGCAGCCAGGGCGGCCGCATCGATCGCCCTCTGCAAGTGCGCTTTGGCGGTGTAGACCAGGGTGACGTCGGTTCCCAGGCCGACAAAAGCGACCAGGACGATGATCATCAATGCCACCAGGATGATCGTCTGTCCACGCTCGCGGTTGGGCACGGCAGGTTCTTTCACATCGGCCACTGTGTCACTCCCACTTCAGAACAACCGCTACTGCAGCATGCGCATGATCGAGTAGGTGTGCACCAGCATCGGGTTCGGAAAGATGACGCTGACCAGGGGAAGCCCCAGGATAGGCCGATGATTGTAGTACAGCTCCACGGCCACAAGCCGGCTCCGTGGATCGCCGGCCTGCAGGCGCTCCTGCAGCCTGGCCTGCGTCAGATAGACCGGCTGGCCGCTGTCGTGCATGCCAACCGCAGCATATGCACTTGTTGATCACGCCGCCTTCTGGACCTACTTCGGCGCGCACGATGATCACATCCACCAGGCCGGTGGTGGTGTCGATGCCCTGCCTGGACAGGTCCTGCTGGACGAGGGTGTCGATTTCACTATTGTCATAGCTGGCCGAACCCCGTGCGCCGATGCGGGCCCCTTCGCGCGATGCCTCCAACAGGGCCAGGTAGTTGCGGACGTAGAACACGGTCTCGACCAGCCCGCCCAGGAGCAGAATGAGCAGAGGCAGGACAAGCGCCAGTTCGACCAGGCTCTGGCCTCGGCTTCGTGTGCGGATCAGCGCATCCTCCTTTCCGGCTGACAACAGTACAGACCCCAGCCCGATCTTGGCTGGATCACCCATTTATACCACACGCCGGTTACGGTTCAGTGTACATTCGGTTACAGCTTGGTTAAGGCTGGTGGGAGAGCAGTACTCTCAAGGCACCAGGACCAGCCACCGAGACTAGTCCTCGCTGCTCCCATCTCCTGGCAGAAGACGCTGTAGCCAGATGGCTTGAGGCCTCCCTACCCCTATCTGACCAGTCGGGGCGTCAACAGCGTGCCCCCTGCGTCGCAGTTGCCGGGCTCCCCATCCACCCAACGGATAAAGTAGGCCGTCAGTCGGTTGCCGCCATGGGAACCCGTTCCTAGCGTGACACACGTGCTGGGATCCCGGATCGGGTCATAGGGCTTGCCCTGGGACAACTGTAACCCAATGAGCTGCATCTCGGCAAAACCGGCCACGCGGTACCACAGGCCGCCGTTTGGCTTACCACAGCCGTGTTCTCCATTGGGTACATCCCAGACAGGTACGGTGAAATGCTCGCGCTTGTCGATGTAACTTGCCAGAACCTTTCTGATCAGCCCCGAGTTCTTGTCACCGGTTGTCCCGGCCACATAGTCGCCGACGCTGATCAGGCCGCTTCTGCAGGTGCCGGGCGTCAGGTTTTCTTCGAGGCATGGCGAGCTGCAGGTATCGTCGTGTTGCCCACACTGTGAACCCTGCAGCGACCAGTTGAGCCAGCCAAAGTTGCCCGGGCCGTACCCGTTCCAGATGTTGTAGCAGGTACCCTCGGCGCTAGTGAAGGTCATCGTGTAGGTGGCGATCGGGACGACGCACGAGGCAGTACACGGCGGCTGAAGAAGGACGGCGGCAGTGGCATGGACGGTCATACCGTCAAGTCCAATGATGCCGCCGAAAAAGGTGGGCGCGGTGATGGTCGTGACCGCTTCGATGCCCCGCACGCCAGGCAGCATGGAGCTGTCGTCTGACGATCCGATCGGCGTCTCAATCAGGCGGTTGCCATCCTGGTCGAGATAGTAGCCAACGACGTTCTTGTTCAGCACATCGGCCGGCACCTCGTTTGTGTCTGGTATGCCATTCTGCTCTGCATAACTGTTCATGTCGGCCTTGATGAGCAAGCTGTTGTACTCCTGCTGGTTCAACTGCATGGCCAGCCGCCGCCCTCCAGCCAGGGCTGCCGCATCGGCCCCGTTCTGGGCCGTGCGGCGGTGGACGTATGCGTCGCTGGCATCAACGGCGATGGCGACAAACAGAACGAGCACGATGAGGGCAACCGCCACCAGGACCACTGACTGACCCCGCTGCCGGCTCGAGAGCGCCCGTCGGAGAATTCGCTCGTCGTTCTAGAATCAGCGGAGAATCTTTCCCTTCCTGTCACTCCTCCTCCTGACTTGGGTGTAGGGCTGGCCCGTCACTCGAAATGCATGGTGGACCTGGCCTCGATCTGCACGTTCGGGATAAGAGGTGTCCAGACCGGGAAATCACTGGTGGCGATGACCTCTATCCGGCAGACATGCAGGCAATACGGGTCGTCACCGGAGCCGGTGTCCGGATAGTTGATCTGGATGTCCGCGTCACCTCCGATCACGAGCATCATCGCCCGAGCCTGCTGCTCGATGCCAGCGTCGTCGCCGTGATGGACGATGCCGTACCGAGCGCCTTCCCGCACCCCATTCGACATCGTAGCATAGGCGAAAAAGAGCCGCGAGAAATCAATGATGCCAAAGAGCAGCAGAAAGAGGAATATGGCGACCAGTGTAAACTCGGTCAGAGCCTGTCCTTGATCAGGATCCCTGCCACATAGATCCCTGCTCACGCCGAGCGAAGGCGGATCCACTTCTTCGAAGTGGCGGTCTTGAGTGGGCACCTGGCATGCAGTAACTCCCCATCGTCCGAAATGGTCTCAGTAGACCGGCATGACCGCCTGCTTCTCGAGGTGGAATGTATCCAGACCAACGAGTCCACCGAAGTATAGGTGGAAATCGTATCTGACAGTGACGGTCACAGCAGTCGAGGTCGGTTCCATGCCCTCAACCGTCACATTGGCCGGACCGAAATCGTCCATGCGAGTTAGGTTGGTGCCTGATCCCCGCACGTCGTCCACGACTACCTGCTCGACGGCAGCATCCGACGCCAAGTCATCCTTCATGAAAAAGGACCCGTAGCGGGCGCCTTCACGGGCAGCGTTGGTGAGCACGATGTAGGCATCGAACGCGCGTGCCGCGTCGACCACCACAACCAATAGCAGCGCCAGAATAGGCAGGAGAAGGGCTATCTCCACGATGCTTTGGCCCATTTCATCCCGGCCTGCCGCCATCGTGCCCCCTGGCGCCGGGTTAGGAGCTCTGTGTCTCATCAGCATGATGTGTGCTCGTTCAGGCTAGTCTGCGCGTCGATCCTTTCCAACGTCGAGTCCGGCACTGATCCAAACCCGCCCCCGCATCAAGCCAAGAAACCCGGGGAGCCAGTTCCGTTGTCTTGACTGCCTGATGTAACGTGCGGATACAGAGCAGGCAGGGCACTTGGGTTGGTTGTCCCCACCCAACCAACTATTCTACCACAAAGCAACTACAATTCGATATGAATACGGTTACAGTTTGATTAGAGTTGGCAGGAGATGAGCAGCCCTGCGGTCAGGGAGCAATCGCTGCTACACTCGTGTCAGTGGCCGACCGGATCCCTTCCTACCGATAGCCCTCCAGCAGACCGTGCACATCAAACCGTGCGGTGGCGTCGCTCTTGGCCGGGTGGTCGGTGACTCGGGTGTGGCTCTCCAGGGTAGGCCGGCCTTCCCGGTAGAACACGCCCAGCGGGATGGCGTCCTCCCGTATGGCCTGGGCCATGGCCTGTAGCCGGTCTCCCGGATCATGATCCGCGGGAAGACCTTGGACCTTGCCCCGCCACAGGTCGTAGGTGTTGTTGAACGTCGGACAGGGGCTCATGGCCTGGACAAAGGCAAAGCCGGGATGCTGGACGGCGGCCACAATCAGGTCAATCAGGAGCTTGGGGTCGCCAGAGAAGCCACGCGCCGCGAAGCTCACCCCCGAAGCCAAGACCCAGGCCATAGGGTTGATCGGCGCGTCCGCCGATCCAAAGGGCGTGCTCTTGGTCTTGATGCCGAGCGGCGACGTTGGCGACGTCTGGCCTTTGGTCAGGCCGTAGATCTGGTTGTCCATCACCACGTAGGTGATATCCGGGTTGCGGCGCACAGCATGGACCAGGTGCCCGCCGCCGATGCTGAACCCGTCGCCGTCCCCGCCGACGGCGATCACGGTCAGGTCGGGGTTGGCGATCTTGACCCCCGTGGCGACCGGCAGCACCCGTCCGTGCGCGGTCTGAAAACCATAGGTCTTGACAAAGAAGGGCAGCCGGGAGGAGCAGCCAATGCCCGACACGACGATCGTCTTTGCCGGATCGAGCTGGAGCCGGGCCAGCGCCTGATACACTGCCGCCAGCAGCCCATAGTCGCCACAACCGGGACACCAGGTCGGCTTGACCTTTGATTTGTAGTCTTGAGCCACAAGATTAGCCATGGATCACCTCGTCTAGTAGACCCCTCACCTTGGCCCGGATCTCACCGGGCGTGAACGGCAGCCCGCCATACTTGTTGAGCGAGATCAGCGGCAGCTCCCTCCCTCTTCGCTCAGTTTCGGCGATTCCCACATGGGCCTTGACCCACGCCGCAAACTGACCGCTACGGTTCACTTCGGGCACGAGGATCGCCTTCAGGTTCAGTGCAAAGTAGCGAACGCGCGAGGCCGGCAGCGGGTTGATCACCGCCGGGATGAGGCCGGCCACCGGATAGCCTTCGGCAACCAGCTCGTCGCACCGCCTCGCGGGCTGCCCCGGCCGTCGAGCCCCAGGTGAGCACGCCCACCTCGGCCTTTTCTTCGGGCACGCCGCAGGCCCGGCAGCCCAACGGCGACTCGAGCCCGCACAGGAGCTCGGCCGCCCGCTCGAACTTGACTCCCGCGCTTGTCAAGCTGGGCGGTGTGCATGGCCGGCGTATAGTTCGGCTCGCCCGTCTCGTCGTGCTCCAGGCCGGTGGCGGTAAAGGGCGTCGGGTCAAAGCCGGGCACACCCATGGGCGAGATCCCATTCTCGGTCAACGCATAGCGACGGTACGCTTGCGCATCGCCACGCGCAGCGGGTCGCAGCCGGTAGGCAACCGGCACCAGGTCTGGATTGGGCATCGTCAGGGTCTCGGTGCGGTGGGATAGCGACTGGTCGGACAGAACGATCACCGGCATCTGGTAGGTCTCGGCCAGGTTAAAGGCATGCATCGTCTGGTAGAAACAGTCCTCCACCGAGCGCGGCGCCAGAACGATGCGCGGCGCGTCGCCGTGGGCGCCGTACAGGGCGATGTTGAGATCGCCCTGCTCCATCTTGGTGGGCATGCCGGTGCTCGGGCCGGCGCGCTGGGCATCGACGACGACCAGCGGCACCTCGGCCATGGTCGCCAGGCCCAGCATCTCCTGCATCAGCGAAAAGCCCGGCCCGCTGGTGGCGGTCATGGCCCGCACCCCGGCGATCGACGCCCCGACAACGGCGCCGATCGCGGCGATCTCGTCCTCGGTCTGGAAGACGGCGCCTCCCATCTTGGGCAGGCGCTTGGCCAGCTCCTCCATGATGTCCGTGGCGGGCGTGATCGGATAGCCGGCGAAGAACCGGCAGCCGGCCGCCAGCGCCGCGGCGACGATGGCCTGGTTGCCGGACATGACCAACGCCGATCCTTCCCTCGGGTGGGGCGGCGCCAGCCGGAGCGGGATCTCGCCAGCGATGTTCTTCCGAACCCACTCGAAACCGGCCAGCAGGGCCATCCGGTTGCTTTCGGCAAACTCGGGGCGCATGCCGAACTTTTCCTTGACGGTGGCCTGAAGCTCATGGAAGTCAAAGCCAAACAGGGCCGCCAGTGATCCGAGGCCGATCAGGTTCTTGCCTTTCCTGCAGGTTCATGTCGCGGGCCAGTCCATCCAAAGGCACCCCGTAGGCCGTGCCTTTGAACCCCTCCGGCACACTCTGCATCGCCGGATCGTAGATCAGGGCGCCGTCGGGGCGTAGATCCTCGTGCTGCAGGTCCCAGGCCTCCTGGTTAAAAGCCACCAGCACATCCAACTGGTCGCCCAGCGACGGCACCGGCTGCACGCCGACGCGGAGCTGGAACATGACCGGGCCGCCCTTGATCTCGGCCGGATAGGTACGAAAGGTGTGAACGTGATAGCCACTCCGGGCCACCGACAGGGTCAGCACGTCACCCGCCGAGATCACATTGTCGGTGCCCGACTCGCCCCCCATGCGCAGCAACAATCTGTCAACAGGCATTGTCCCTCCAAGAAGTGATGGAAAGCCGCTCTACTGGCGGAAGCGATTTCTGGCTATCCCTTCAGAGAAGCAGCGATGGCTGCCACGTGCGCCGGCGTTGTGCCACAGCAGCCGCCGATGACCTGCGCACCGGCCTGGCGCAGACGCAGGGCGACGTCAGCCATATAGTCGGGCGTGGCATCGTACACGGTCTTGTCGTCGACCAGACGCGGCAGGCCGGCGTTGGGCTTGGCCCACAGGATGGCCTCGGGCTGCACCCGGCGCATCGTCTGGATCAAGCCCTCGTACTCGGCCGGGTCGTGACCACAGTTGGCCCCAATGCCCTGCACCAGCGGCCCGATTGCTTGCGCCGCCTGGTCGGGCTTGACCCCCATCATCGTCCGCCCGTGAGTATCAAAGCTAAAGGTACAAAAGATGGGCAGGTCGGTGACCCGCCGAGCGCCTGTGATCGACGCCCGAGCCTCGCCCAGGTCGCTCATCGTCTCGATCAGCAGGAAATCGGCGCCACCTTCGGCCAGACCGGCTGCCTGCTGGGCATAGGCCTCGGCTATCTGCTCCGGTGTGGCCTGGTTAGTGAGAGCCAAGGAGCTGTCCCGTCGGCCCCATGTCACCGGCGACGAAAACGCCGTCACCCGCCTCTTCGCGGGCCAGCTCGGCGGCCAAGCGATTGACCTCGGTCACACGATCGGCCAGGCCATGCCTCGCCAGCCGGTAGTGGGTACCGCCAAAGCTGCAGGTCAGGACGACGTCGGAACCGGCCTCGACGTAGGCCCGGTGTAGCGCACGGATCCTGTCCGGCCGGTCCAAGCAACCACGCCTCTGGCGCCTGGCCCGAGGCGAGCCCCATGCCTTGCAGCATGGTGCCGGTGGCCCCATCGGCAACCAGGAGCTCTCCTCTCTGCAGAGCTGCCAGAAATCGTTCAGTTCGCGTCATAGTCCCTTTTCGCCCCCTCTTCACAACCCGCATTATACCATACCTGGCCCGATCTGCTCAACCGAGAAGCACGATTGACAAGGCACGTCGGGCGTGATACACTGCCGCTTGCTTCTGGCGACTGAAGGAGGTCTCGGCGCGCAGGCGGAGCGGCGGGCCACAATCCAGAATTGAGGTGAGGCAACCAGATGACAACGCAGAAAGATGCTATCCACCGGCGATTGTCCGACTATCTGCAGCGCAATCAGGCGTTCTACCTCGATCTGCTGCGCCAGATGGTCTCGATCAACAGCTTTACCGCCAACGCAGCAGGCGTCAACGCCGTGGGCGACCTGACGGCGGCAGCCTTTACCGATCTTGGTTTTGCGGCGGAGAAGGTGCAATCGGCAAACCCGGCCTACGGCCGGCACCTGGTCCTGACCCGGCCCGCCAAGTGCCCGTCGGGGGAGACGCCCAAGATCGGCCTGGTGTCGCACCTGGACACCGTCTTTCCGCCCGAAGAGGAGGCAGCAAAACGGCTTTGCCTGGCGGCGGGAGGGAGACCGCTGTTACGGGCCGGGCACGGTCGACTGCAAGGGCGGCACGGTGGTGCTGTACATGACTTTGGCAGCACTGCAGGCGATAGCGCCGGAAGCCTATGACTCGGTAACCTGGGTGGTACTGATCGATGCATCCGAGGAGAGGGATGCGTTTGACTTTCAGCGGCTGTGCGTGGAACGGCTGACCGGCAACGCGCTGGCCTGCTTGATTTACGAGGGCGGCCATGTGGAGAACGGCGCTTTCACCGCCGTCGTCGCCCGAAAGGGGATGGCCATCTACCATGTGTCGGTTGAGGGCAAGTCAGCCCACGCCGGCAGCGCTCACGAAGAGGGGGCCAACGCCATTGTGCAGTTGGCCGACACCATCCAACGGATCGCAGCCCTGACCGATTACGGCCGCGAGCTGACCTTCAATGTCGGCCGGGTGACCGGCGGCACGGTGACCAACCGCGTGCCCCACCGGGCCGAGGCATGGGTCGAGATGCGCACCTTTTCGCCAGAGGTGTTCGGCCAGGGGGTGGCGGCGACACTGGCCCTGGCCAATCAGCCGGTGGTGCGCAGCGCCGACGGCAGCTTTGCCTGCCGGGTGAGCATCGAGGTTATCGAGCAGACGCCGCCCTGGCCGCGCAACCCAGCCACCGACCGGCTCCTGGCGGTGTGGCAGGAAGCCGGTGTGGCGCTGGGCCAGCAGGTCGTGGCCGAGGAACGGGGCGGCCTGAGCGACGGCAACCCACTGTGGTCGGCATTCCCCATCCTGGATGGGCTCGGCCCAGTCGGAGCGAACGCCCACCGCTCGGAGCAGAGCGTCGACGGCAGCAAGGAGCAGGAGTATGTCCTGGCCTCCTCTCTGGTGCCCAAGGCGGTGCTCGACGCGGCGGCGATCCTCGCGGCTGCTTGGCTCGTAGGATCGGACCTTCTCCCTCTTGACAAATCGGCCTGGCTGTGGTAGCATTAGTGTATAAACTACACCAAGGAGCGTGCCGGATGTGCGAGAGGGATGAGTACCCGCGGCCTATGGTGACGGTCGACACCATCATCTTTGTCCTGCGCGACGACGACCTGCAGGTGCTGCTGGTCAGGCGCAGGCACCCGCCGTTCGAAGGGATGTGGGCCATCCCCGGCGGCTTTGTCGAGATGGACGAGACGCTGGAGACGGCGGCGCGGCGTGAGCTCCAGGAAGAAACCGGGCTGACCGGCGTCCCCCTGGAGCAGCTGTACACCTTTGGCGATCCGGGCCGCGATCCCCGCGGCCGGTCGATCACCGTTGCCTACTTTGCCGCCGTGCCGGCCGGCAGCGTGGTCGCTCGCGCCGGTGACGACGCCGCCGAGGTCGGCTGGTGGTCGATCTACGATCTGCCGCCGCTGGCCTTTGACCACGACAAGATCCTGGCCTATGCCCTCACCCGCCTGCGCTACAAACTGGAATACACGGCCGTGGGCTTTAGCCTGCTGCCCGAGCAGTTTACGCTCACCCAGTTACAGGCGGCCTACGAGATCGTCCTGGGCGTCAGGCTGGACAAGCGCAACTTTCGGCGCAAGATCCTGAGCGCCGGCATCCTATCGAGCCGGCGGGCGGCTACTGCCTCGGCGAGGGGCGCCCGGCGCTGCCTGTACCGCTATCGCGACGACGCCGTCGCCGAAGTCAAGGCACGTCGCTTATTTCCATAGTCTCTCCTTCCGCTGAGTTTTCGGTTCCCGAAAACTCGACGGGAAGAAAGGAAGGTCTTTATGAACGCCAAGACAACTGATAACCGATCAGCCGGCCATTCCTGGACTGGCTGGTCAACTGGTACAACAGCCGGCCCAGCCTGGAGCTGGCCAGGCCTGATCGCCGAGGCAGGGGGGCCCGACCAAAGTAGCCGTCATGGCCGTCGATGTGACCACCGGCTTTTGCAGCGAGGGGGCGCTGTCGAGCGAGCGGGTGGGCAGCATCGTCCCGCCCATTGTCCGACTCTTCGAGCTGGCCCACGGCCTGGGCGTGCGCCACTTTGTCATGCCCCAGGACACCCACGCCCCCGACGCCGTCGAGTTTGGCAGCTATCCGCCTCACTGCGTGCGCGGCAGCGACGAGTCTCAAACCGTGGTCGAGCTGAGGAGCCTGCCCTTCTCCGACCTGTTCACCATCCTCGAAAAGAACTCGCTCAGCGTGTCGATCGGCACCGGCCTGGACGACTGGCTGGCAGGCTCACCCGGAGGTGACGACATTTCTCGTCGTCGGCGACTGCACCGACCTGTGCACCCACCAGCTGGCAATGCACCTGCGACTGCGGGCCAACGCCTTCAACCTGCACGGTGTGCGGGTCATCCTGCCGATCGACGGGGTGAGACACCTTTGACATACCGGTGAAGGTAGCCGAAGAGCTGGGGATCATGCCCCACCACGCCGACCTGCTGCACCTCATCTTTCTGTACAACATGGCCGAGAACGGCGTAGAGGTCGTGACCAGGGTTGGAATGAGAGGAGATTTATGTCTACAAGACTGGACGAATTCCGATCCTACCGCAAGCAGATGAACCGGCGCATCCTGGGGGCCGGGCACCTGGGGATCAAGCGCTTTTTCAACCTGGACACCAAGGCCTACGAGGACGGCGCGCTGCCGGCCAGGACCAAGGAGCTGCTCGGCCTGGTGGCGTCGGCGGTGCTGCGCTGCAACGACTGCATCGACTATCACCTGATCCAGTGCGTCGACGCCGGCTGCACCAACGAGGAGCTGTACGAGGCGCTGAACGTGGCGCTGGTCGTCGGCGGCAGCATCGTCGTCCCCCATCTGCGCCATGCCTTTGAGACGATCGACCTGCTGCGCGCCGAGAAAGAAGGCCAATGAAACCAGCACAGCGATCAACCGCCGAGGGCATCCTGTTCACCGACCAGTACCAGCTCAGCATGGCCCACCTCTACTACCGGACCGGCCTGCACGAGAAGCGGGTGCAGTTCGACCACTTTTTCCGCGACTATCCCGACTATGGCGCCCACCAGGCCGGCTACTGCGTCAACGCCGGGCTGGAATGGCTGCTGGACTGGATGCAGGAGGCGCGTTTCGGCGACGAGGAGATCGAGTACCTGCGGGGCCAGACCGGCAAGACAGGGCAGCGGCTGTTCGCCGACGATTTCCTGGCCTGGCTGAGGCGCAACGGCACCTTTGACGGCCTCACCCTGCAGGCGATCCCCGAAGGCCGGGTCATCCACCCCAACGTGCCGATCACCGTCGTCCAGGGGCCGCTGGCCATGGCCCAGATTCTGGAGACGGCGCTGCTCAACCACCTCAACTACCAGATCCTGATCGCCACCAAGGCCGCCCGCGATCGCCGACAGCGCCCAGGGCCGGGTGGTGCTGGAGTTTGGCCTGCGGCGCGCTCAGGAAAAGGGCGGCAACGCCGGCGCCCGGGCGGCGCTGATCGGCGGGGCTCACTTTACGTCGAACGTCGGCATGTCGCACGCTGCTGGGCTATCCGCCCAAAGGCACCCACGCCCACAGCATGGTCCAGGTCTTCACCGCGCTGGGCGGGAGCGAGCTGGACGCCTTTCGCGCACTACGCCGAGGTCTATCCCGACGACTGCCTGCTGCTGGTGGACACGATCGACACCCTGGAAAGCGGCGTGCCCAACGCCATCCGGGTCTTTGAAGAGCTGCGGCGCAAGGGCCACGAGCCGGTGGGCATCCGCCTCGATTCGGGCGACCTGGCCTACCTCAGCATCCAGGCGGCCAAGATGCTGAACGACGCCGGGTTTCCCGATACGACCATCGTCCTGTCGAACGACCTGGACGAGCTGCTGATCTGGCAGATCACGACCCAGATCGGCCACGAGGCGCCGCGCTACGGCGTCGATCCCGACCAGCTCTTGGGCCGGCTGGTGTACGGCGTGGGCACGCGGCTGATCACCTCGTGGGGCGATCCGGCGCTGGGCGGCGTCTACAAGCTGGTGGCCGTCGAGGACCAGGGTCGCTGGCTGCCGGCGATCAAGGTCTCCGACTCGGCGCTCAAGACGCCGAACCCCGGCCACAAGCTGGCCTGGCGCCTCTACGACCGGCGGGGCAAGGCCACCGCCGACCTGCTCAGCCTGGACGACGAGGACCCAAGGCAGATGGAGCAGGTGGTTCTGCGCCACCCGGCCGATCACACCCGGCAGCGAATCCTGCAACGGGAGGAGATTGCGGAAGTCGAGCCACTGCTCGTCGACGTGCTGCGCGAGGGGAGGCTGGTGTACGACCTGCCGACGATCGAGGAGATGCGCCGCGCGGCGCGAGGCCGACGTGAGCCGGCTGGACCCCGGCGTCCGGCGGCTGATCAACCCCCACGTCTACCACGTGTCGCTGACCGAGCGGCTGTGGAGCCTCAAGCAGGAGCTGATTGCCTCGGCCATGAAGAGCAGCGCCTCATGAGACCCATTGGACGCGGATCGACTCTGCATGCGCCCTGACACGTGACGCGAGCTTGAGCCCTGCGGCTTGACTTTCGAGGGTTGTTGTGCCATACTTGTGGCCACCGACCGTCGACCTGATGAGCGATGCAGATCACTATTCAACTCCTGGCTACATACCGCCGCTATCTGCCGCCTGCGGACGATCGGCCCGGGTGCACGCCGGACGGCTATCCCCGCGACATTGCACCGGGCACGACCGTCGGCGAGGTGTTGGCAGGCCTGCCGCTGGGCCCTAGCGAGCTGTACACCTTCCTGGTCAACGGCCGCCACGCCGAACGCCAACAGCTTCTGCAGCCCGGCGATCTATTGACCATCTTTCCCCCTGCAGGAGGGGGTTGAACACAATACTACGGAAGGGCGACACGGTTTCCACGAGGATTGTGTGATTGCCCTGAAAGGAGCTATTCTCATGTACGGTTGGCACGGACGCCTGTTGCGCGTCAATCTGACTAACGGCACGTTCCGCGAAGAGCCGATCGCTGAAGAGGACGCCCGCCGACTGATTGGCGGCCGCGGCCTGGCCATCAAGTACCTATTCGAGGGGATGGACCCGCGGGCCGACCCGCTGTCACCTGAAAACCTGCTGATCATGGCCACCGGCCCACTGACCTCGACTCCGGCTCCGACCGGCAACCGCTACATGGTGGTGTGCAAGTCACCGCTGACCGGGGCGCTGACCCGCTCGAACTCGGGCGGCATCTTCCCGACGATGCTGAAACGGTCCGGCTATGATCTGGTCATCTTTGAGGGCAAGGCCCCCCGGCCGGTCTACCTCTACATCAACGACCGCCACGCCGAGCTGCGCGACGCGGCCCACCTGTGGGGACGCGAGACCCAGGACACCGACGCGGCGATCAAGGCCGAGACCGACCCCAAGGCATGCGTGGCGTGCATCGGTCCGGCCGGCGAGAACGGCGTGCTCTATGCGGCAATCGTCAACGACTGCCACCGCGCCGCTGCCCGCTCGGGGGTGGGCGCGGTGATGGGCGCCAAGAACCTGAAAGCGGTGGCCGCCGCCGGGACGATGATCCCTGCGCTTTACGACGAAAAGGCGATGCGCGCCGTGGTCCGCGAGGCGGTCGGCGAGCTGGCCGCCGCCATCAAGAAGGGCCACAGCATGCGCATCTATGGCACCTCCTACGTGCCCGACGTGACCAACGCAGCCGGCGTGTTTCCCACCCACAACTTTCCAGTTCGGCCAGTTCGACGGCACGCCCCGGATCAACGGCCCGTTCCTCAAGGACAACTTTTTGGTGCGCAACGGCGGCTGCTACGGCTGCCCGCTGGCCTGCGCCCGGATCACCGAGGTCAAGGGCGAGGTGTGGGGCGAAGAGTATGCCGGCAAGGGCGAAGGTCCCGAGTACGAGACGATCGGCTCGCTGGGCAGCGCCTGCGGCATCGACAACATGGCGGCGGTCACCAAGGCCAACTATCTGTGCAACGAGCTGGGCCTCGACACCATCTCCATGGGCCTGACCGTCTCCTGCGCCATGGAGATGTACACCAAGGGGATCCTGACCGAGGCCGACATCGGCCGGCCGCTGCCCTTTGGCGACGCCGATGGCCTGCTGGAGATGATCCGGCGCACTGCTTACCGGCAGGGGTTTGGCGACGAGCTGGCCCAGGGGAGCTGGCGGCTGGCGCACAAGCACGGTCACCCCGAGATGTCGATCACCGCCAAGAAGCAAGAGTTCGCCGTCGTACGACGTCCGTGGCCTCAAGGGCATGGGCCTCAACTTTGCCACGTCGAACATTGGCGCGTCGCACATGACAGGCGACACGGCCTACACCGAGCTGTTTGGCACCGGAAAAAAGATCGACGGCCTGACCTACGACGGCAAGGCCGAGCTGGTCAAGCATTTCCAGGACGTGTTTACCATCCTCGACTCGGCCGGGCTGTGCGTGTTTGTCACCCTGCGCTACACCGTGGACACAGCCAACGGTTATCAGCCCACCCGCCTGGTGGAGATCCTCAACGGCGCGACCGGGGCGGGCTATACCCGCGAGACGCTGCTCGAGGCCGGCGATCGGGTCTATACCCTCGAGCGGCTGTTCCTGACCAAGGCCGGCTTTTCGCGGGCCGACGACACCCTCACGCCCCGCATGTCCGAGCCGATGCCGGCCGGCCCGATCCAGGGCGAGACGGTTGACCTGAGCCGGATGCTGGACGACTATTACCGGGCTCGGGCTGGGACGAGAACGGCATCCCGACGCGGGAGAGGCTGGAGGCGCTGGGCATCGCCCAGCTGGGCGTAGGCAGACTCACTCACGCCCGGCGAGCGTGCCCCTCGCGCCAGATCCGCTCCCACTCGGGCACCTCTTCGTCTTCGAGCTGCTTGCGCAGCTCAAAGATCTGGTCGCGCAGCAGGGCCGCCTTCTCGAACTCGAGCCGGCCGGCGGCCTCTTTCATCTGCTTCTCCAGCTCGGCCACCAGGTAGCGGGCCTCGGCCTTGGGCAGCTCGGGCGCGGCGCGATAGTCGGCCCGCTTCTCGGCGGCCATCTTGACCCGGTCGGTCAGGTCGCGGACCTCCTTGACGATGCTCTGCGGCTCGATGCCGTGCGCCTCGTTGTGGGCCTGCTGGATCGCCCGCCGGCGGTTGGTCTCGTCGATGGCAAGCGCATCGAGTCGGTCATCTTGTCGGCGTACATGATCACCTGGCCGTTGATGTGCCGCGCCGCCCGGCCGATCGTCTGGATCAGCGAGCTCTCTGAACGCAGAAACCCCTCCTTGTCGGCGTCGAGGATGGCCACCAGCGACACCTCGGGCAGGTCAAGCCCCTCGCGCAGCAGGTTGATGCCCACCACGACGTCGTACACCCCCAGCCGCAGGTCGCGCAGGATCTCGACCCGCTCGAGCGTCTGGATCTCGGAGTGGAGGTAGTGGACCTTGATCCCCAGCTCGGCCAGATAGTCGGCCAGGTCTTCGGCCATGCGCTTGGTCAGGGTCGTGACCAGCACCCGCTCGCCTCGCTCCACCCGGCGGCGCACCTGGCCGATCAGGTCGTCGATCTGGCCCTTGGTCGGTTTCAGGACGATCTCCGGGATCGATCAGGCCGGTGGGGCGGATGATCTGCTGCACGACCTGCGCCGACACCTTCTGCTCGTAGGGGCCAGGTGTGGCCGAGGTATAGATCACCTGGTTGATGTGATCCTCGAACTCGTGGAACTTGAGCGGGCGGTTGTCCAGAGCTGAGGGCAGGCGGAAGCCATACTCGACCAGCACCTCCTTGCGCGCCCGGTCGCCGTTATACATGCCCCGGATCTGAGGGATCGACATGTGAGACTCGTCGATCACCAGCAGAAAGTCGTCGGGGAAATAGTCGACCAGCGTCCACGGTTGCTGGCCCGGCTTGCGGCGGGCAAGGTGGCGCGAGTAGTTCTCGATCCCCGAGCAGCGGCCCACCTCGCGCAGCATCTCGATGTCGTACAGTGTTCGCTGCTCCAGCCGCTGCGCCTCCAACAGCTTGTCCTGGGCGCGCAGCTCGACCAGACGCTCCTCCAGCTCGGCCTGGATATCCTTGATCGCCTCATTCATCTGGTCGGAGCGGGTGACAAAGTGCCGGGCGGGGAAGATCTGGACTGCCTGCCGCTCGTCGAGGATCTCGCCGGTCAGCGGGTCTATCTCGACGATCCGCTCGACCGTGTCGCCGAACATCTGCACCCGGATCGCCGTGTCGCGGTAGGCAGGAAAGATGTCGACAGTGTCGCCCCGCACGCGGAAGGTGCCCCGCTTGAAGCCGACGTCGTTGCGGTCGTAGTAGATCTCGACCAGGTGGCGCAGCAGGCGATCGCGGCGGCGGGTGGCGCCCACACTTAGCTCCACAATATCGCGCCCATACTCGTCCGGGGAGCCGATGTTGTAGATGCACGACACACTGGCGACGATGATCACATCGCGCCGGGTGAGCAGCGCCTCAGTGGCGGCCAGCCGCAGCTTTTCGATCTCTTCGTTGATGGTGGCGTCCTTCTCGATGTAGGTGTCGGAGCGGGGCAGATAGGCCTCGGGCTGGTAATAGTCGTAGTAGGACACGAAATACTCGACGGCGTTGCTGGGAAAGAAATCGCGGAACTCGGCGTAGAGCTGTGCGGCCAACGTCTTGTTGTGGGCCATCACCAGCGTCGGACGCTGTACCTGTTCGACGACCTTGGCGATCGAGTAGGTCTTGCCGGTGGCGGTCGCACCCAGCAGCGTCTGATACTGATGACCCCGTCCAAGCCCTTCGACCAGTTGCTCGATAGCCTGCGGCTGGTCGCCGGTCGGCTCGAAATCGGACACAACCTGGAAGTCTGGCATAGTCCTCTCTCCCACTAGAACGGTAGTTCGGAAAGGTGATTATACTCCGCTTTCCACCTTTTGTCCAATGGACAAAAGGCGGAAACTTGACGGGGGTCGAGGCCCCAAAAGCGGGTAGGAAGGCGCTTGCCGATTGGGCAGGCGCTGACACACGAGGCGCATTGCAGGCGGGTGTGTGGGGCAGGCAGCGAGGCACAAGGTGCAACTGACGCAGAAGTAGTCAAGGAGCGGCCGGTCGGGCGGTCAGATCCAGGTCGGTGAACAGATGCACCCAGGCGCACCCGTGGGCCAAAGCGCCGGGTGATGACCAAAGTATTCAGCCCTCAGCCACCGGCCTAGCATTGCGCCTTCCACCGCAGCCAGGCCAGCTCGGCCAGGATGCTGGTCTGGTTCGCCACCGCGGCGAGCACCACTCCGGTCGGCCCGATTAGCGTCACACCCACCACTATCGTCGCCACCAGCACCACCACGTTGACTACCACCCCACTGCGTACGGCCGTGGTACAGCCGCGACGGATGCGGACACCCCGCAGCACACCCTGCATGCCCAGCAGCACCGGGAACAGGATCATCAGCACCACCCCCGGCCGGGCGAGCGCCTGTAACTCTGGCGAGAGGTTATAAACGCCGCCCATCACCACGCCGTACAGCGGGGTCACCGCCACCAGGCCAAGCAGCAGGGCAAAGGCGCCACTCAGAGCGAGGGAAAACCACCGGACCCGGCGGTAGGCCGCCTCGTCGACCGCCAACGCGTTCGTCAGCTGCTGCAGGCTCCAGCCCGGGCCAGCGATCAGGATCACCAGACTCCACGTAACCGGCCAGGCCGCCAGGGACTCGACCCCCAGCACCGCAGCGGCGATCCCGGCGTTCAGCACCGGCCGCGCCGCCTGCTGGATGATGCTCGTCATGGCCAGGGGGCGGTAGAATCGCCACAGCTCGCGTCCCGACAGGCTCGATCCTTCATGGCTCACCCCACCTGCCCGCAGCGCGCGTCTGGCAGCCCACGTCACCAGCGCCGCCTCCACCGTGACACTCAGGTTCATGGCCCACCCAGCCACCGCCGCGCCTCCCCTGGGAAACAGCACCAGTCCAGTCGCCAGGGCAGCGGCCAGCGTGACCAGGCGGACGATTGTAGCCGTGCTGATGGCGAGTGTTCGCCCTGTTCGGATCAACAGCCCCTGCTGCGCGCGCCGCCAGCCGATCGGCAGTGGCCAAAAGGACAGGATCTGCAGAGTGGGCCGGGCCCGGGCAGCCACGTCGGCCGGGATCCTCATCAGGTCCTCGACGATGACGCTATACAGCGGCGTCGCCGATACGATCAGCCCAATGGCCAGGACGGCCAGGCCCAGCCCCAGGCTGAAACGCTCGATCAGCCGGAAAGCAGCCCGATCCGACGAGCGGGCCACCGAGGCATCCAGCACCATGAGCACCGGCGCCTCGACAAGCAGCGCGAGGCTAAAGGCTACGCCGTAGGCTGCCAGGGCGAGCTCCGGGCCAACTGTGCGCCCCAGCCCGATGTTTATGATCGTCGGTTCAAGGACCATCATCAACTGGCTGATCGCCAGTGGCAGCCAAAGAGCCAACATCCGGCGCACCGTGGGTCCACTTGCCGGAGTAGCTTCCGTCACCGACAATGCTTGATCGCGAGCTGTAACTGCCATGAGTCCGTTTTCTTTCTGTACGTGGCCGGTCTTGACTTGAGCCGGCGTCCCGCTGACAAGGCCGATGGCATTTTACCACAACTCGGACCTACTTACACGTTGAAGGAACCGGCAGACCGGGTCACGCGGACTCGCTTTTGCCTTGCACGACGGCTTGTGGTACAATGCTCGCGCTCTTTGTCCCCACCAGGGGGAGAAGGAACAAGGCCGCGAGGGAAAGATACCCGGCGCAATCAGGAGGGATACGACCAGATGAGCGAAACGCTCTTCAGGGGCAAGTTGGTGCGGCTGGCCCCATCCACCCGCGATGACGCAGAGGTGTTTGCCCGTTGGAGCCAGGATGCCGACTATATGCGCAATCTCGACACCGACTATGCCCGGCCTTTCTCGGCCGAGAGCTACATTGAGCGCTTTAACCCAGGCCACGAGGGCCCCAACAGTGTCGCCTTTCATCTGCGGACAGTGGAGGACGACCGGCTGATCGGCTTTGTGGCCCTGCACAGCATCGAGTGGAACAATCAGGCTGGGCTGCTGGCGATCGGCATCGGCGAGCCGGACTATCGAGGTCGGGGCTACGGCGCGGACGCCCTGCGGCTCGTGCTGCGTTACGCCTTTGACGAGCTGAACCTGCACCGCGTCGGGCTGGACGTGATCGCCACTAACACCCAGGCCATCCGAGCCTATGAGCGTGTGGGGTTCAAACAGGAAGGGATCCAACGTGAGGCGGTGCTGCGTGACGGGCAACGTTGCGGCCGGATCGTCATGGGCGTTCTGCGTCACGAATGGCAGGCCAGCCGTTGATTCCCCCAACATGTGGCTTTTCACAGGTCACGATCCGGCCGGCCAAGGCCGACGACTCGCCGCGACTGGCCGTGCTGTGCACACAGCTGTGGTACCCCAGCTCTGTGGAGCAGGTCGAGCAACGCCTGGAGCAGATCCAGAAGGACGCTCAGCACTGCGTCTATGCCGCGGAGCTCCCTGATGGCACCGTGGCGGGCTGGATTTATGTCTATCTCGTCCCCAGCCTCTTGAACGATCCACAGGCCGAGATCGGTGGACTGATCGTGGACGAGGGCTACCGGGGCCGGAGGATCGGGGAACGTCTGCTGAGCGAGGCCGAGCGTTGGGCCGGCGAGCACGGCTGCCGCACTGTATCGGTGCGCTCAAACGTCATCCGCAAGGATGCCCACCGTTTCTACGAACGGCTCGGCTACCGGGTCGTCAAGACCCAATTGGCTCTTCGTCGTGACCTGTAGGTGGAGTCACAGGTAAGGAGGCTCACATGTTACACGACAGGCAAACCCAGGAACGTGCCACATATCTGACGTTGACCGGCTTGTTTTTCGCCATATTCGCGCTGTTTTCTTCGCGCCGGCACCGGCAAAGCGACGCTGTGAACCTGAAGTCGCGCGACCTGGTCATGCTGGGGTTTGCGACGTACCGGCTAGGCCACCTGATCTCCTTTGACAAAGTCACCGAGCCTCTGCGCCAGCCTTTCACCGAAACCAAGATGGACGACTTTGGCGCGGCCATGACCGTCGAGGCGCGCGGCGAGGGGATCCGGCGGGCGCTGGGCGAACTGGTGTCGTGCCCGATCTGCTCGGGAACCTGGGTGGCGGCCGCTCTGGTCTACGGACTGAACCTCTTTCCCGGCCCGGCCCGCATCTTTACGACTATCATGGGTGCGATCGGCATGGGTGAAGTCCTCCACTCACTGACCGAGGCGCTGAGCTGGACGGCCACGCTGGCACGGAAGCAGGTGGGCAAGTCTGGCTGAAACCCAGCCCTTCGGAAGGGCAATCGCGACGCTGACCCCAGCCTATCTTGACACATAAGAGACTGATGGTAAAATAGGCCCGGATCCTGTTACAGGGCGACCCATTTGCCCGTCTGTGGAGGTTATCACCATGTCTACGGAAGAAACGGCGGATTCGTCCGCCGTTCCAGTTTCTACCAAGAAGAGCGGCGCCCCGCGGCCACGGGGCCATGTGTCGATCTTTGGCACCTGGTGCAAGGGGTGCGGCATCTGCATCGAGTTCTGCCCCCAAAAGGTCTTTGAGTCCAACGGCCAGGGGCGAACCAAGGTCGCCCACCCTGAGCGATGCACGGCCTGCATGTGGTGCTGCACCCATTGCCCCGACATGGCCATCACCGTACAGCGCCTGGAACCAGAGGAGCTGGAAGAGCTTGAACGGTTGGCCGAACTGGCCCACGAGGGAGTACTGCCGGTTGGAGGTGGCCTGTGACGGTCCAATTCATGCAGGGTAACCGCGCCTGTGCATTGGGCGCCATGGCCGCCGGTTGCCGGTTCTACGCCGGTTATCCGATCACGCCTTCCTCTGAGATCGCCGAGATCCTCGTCGCGAGCTGCCCAAGGTCGGCGGCAAGTTCATCCAGATGGAGGACGAGATCGCCAGCATGGCAGCGATCATCGGCGCCTCGATCGGAGGGCTCAAGACCATGACTGCCACCAGCGGCCCCGGCTTTTCGCTGATGCAGGAGAATATCGGCTACGCAGTCGCCACCGAGATCCCGTGCGTTGTCGTCAACGTCATGCGCACCGGCCCGAGCACCGGCCTGCCCACCGACCCGGCGCAGGGCGACGTGATGCAGGCGCGATGGGGCACCCACGGCGATCACCCGATCATTGCCCTGGCGCCCGCCTCGGTCCGCGAGTCGTTCGATCTGACCGTAGATTCTTTCAACTTTGCCGAAAAGTACCGGACGCCGGTCATCCTGCTGATGGACGAAGTGGTGGGTCACATGCGCGAAAAGGTCGAGCTGCCCGACCCTGCTTCGATCAAGATCGTGAACCGTGAGATGCCGGGTGTGCCGCCAGAGTGGTATGAACCGTTCGGCAACCCGCCGTCGGATGTGCCACCGCTGGTGCCCTTTGGCGAGGGGTACCGGTACCACATCACCGGGCTGCTCCACGACACGCGCGGCTTTCCCACCGAGCGCATGGACGAGATCCAGCCCTGGATCGAGCGGCTCTTTCGCAAGATCGACGGCAACCTGGACGAGATCGTCATGATCGGAGGAAGACGGCCTGGAAGACGCCCGGATCGTGGTCGTGGCCTATGGCTCGACGGCACGCTCGGCGCGCCACGCGATCAACATCGCCCGCGGCCGGTATGGGCGCAAGGTGGGGCTGCTGCGGCTCAAGACGCTGTGGCCCTTCCCCGAAGCCGCCGTGGAGCGCGCTTGTGAAAATGCCCAACGGGTGATCGTGCCGGAGATGAACCTGGGCCAGATCGCCCTGGAGGTCGAGCGGATGGTAGGCTACAAGAAGGTGACCCGCGTGGGCCGCGCCGACGGCCACATGGTCGCGCCCGAGCAGATCCTCGACGCCATCCGCTCTGCGCCGATCCGCGACCCGCTACGATCACTACTCGGTCACTCGGTAAAGGCAGAGGAAGGTTAGAAGATGAAGCGACACGATCAGGGAACCTACGACTATTTGCGGCACCACAAAAAGTTCCCGCACGTCTGGTGCGCCGGATGCGGCATCGGCATCGCCATGGGCAGCATCCTGCGCTCGATCCAAAAACTGGAGCTGAATCAGGATGATGTCGTGGTGGTTTCCGGCATCGGCTGCACGGGTCGGATGCCGGTCTATATGGATTTCAACACGCTGCACACCACCCACGGCCGGGCGCTGGCCTTTGCCACCGGCCTGAAGCTGGCCCGGCCGGAGCTGAAGGTGATCGTGGTGATGGGCGACGGCGACGCGCTGGCGATCGGCGGCAACCACTTTATCCACGCCGCGCGGCGCAACATCGAGCTGACGGCCATCGTGGTCAACAACAGCATCTATGGCATGACCGGCGGCCAGTCCTCGCCGACCACGCCACTGCACGCTATTTCGGCCACTGCGGCGTATGGCCACATCGAGCAGCCCTTTCCCGTCTGCGAGCTGGCCATCGCCTCGGGCGCTGCCTTTGTCGCGCGCGGCACGGTCTATCACGTCACAGAGCTGGACAAGCTGATCGAGCGGGCCATGGTCAAGAACGGGTTCTCCATGGTCGAGATTGTGAGCTATTGCCACACCACGTTCGGGCGAGCTAACAACATGAAATCGCCGATCGACATGATGCGCTATCTCAAGGACAACAGCATCACGGCCCAGGCGGCCGAGAAGCTGGGCGACCAGGCCGAGGTCGGCGGGCAAGATCGTGCGGGGCGTGTTTCACGACGAGGAAAAGCCCGAGTACACCGAGCTGTACGACCAGCTCATCGAGCGGATACACGGCACGCCACCACTGCGCAAGCGTCAGGTCCGCCGTGGCTGGATGTAGGAGGTCGGCATGAGCGAGCAATGGCAGTCCGTCACCCCAAAGGGAGGGACACGGCGCGAAGCGCGGCGGGAGCTTGAGAGCCGGTTACGAGATCCGGCTGGCCGGCGAAGGCGGGCAGGGCATGATCCTGGCCGGGGTCATCCTGGCCGAGGCCGCCGCGGTCTACGACGGGCTGAACGCCGTCCAGACCCAGAGCTACGGGCCTGAGGCGCGCGGCGGGGCCAGCCGGTCGGAGGTGGTCGATCGCCGAGGGCGACATCGATTACCCCGAGGTGACGCAGGCCGATCTGCTGTTGTGCATGAGCCAGGAAGCGTGTGACAAGTACTATAGCCAGGTCAAAGAGGACGGGCTGATCGTCGTGGATTCCTGCAACGTCAGCCGGGTGCCCAGCCACCGGGCGGTGTCGGTGCCGATCACCGACATTGCCGAACAGGCAACCGGCCGGCGCATCACGGCCAGCATCACCGCCCTGGGTCTGATCGGCGGATTGACCGGGCTGGTGACGCGGCAGGCCCTGGAAAAAGCCGTGAGCGACCGGGTGCCGGCCGGCACCGAAGCCCTTAACCTCAAGGCCCTGGCGGCGGGGTTTGCCGAAGCGGAGCGGCTGCGGGCCGAGATGCCCGATCTGGCGAAAGCCTGATTGGAACCGGGGGCGCGACCGCAGAGATCTGCCACAGAGCAGGGCGGGCTCCCACGCCCGCTGTTCGACCATTCGCCGGGTAGGTGAGAATTGAATCTGCAAGGTCAAGTCATCGCCTGGCTGGCGGACCAAGATCTTCAGGTCTATCTGGTCGGCGGCTGTGTGCGAGACCGGCTGCTGGGCCGTCCCGTATACGACCTGGACGTCGCAGTAGCCGGCGACGGGCTGCACCTGGCCCGCCGCCTGGCCAACCGGTTCGGCGGCGCCTACTACCCTCTCGACGAAACGCGGGGGACGGGGCGGGCCATCCTGCACTATCAGCAGGATGAGCACCTCGTCGTAGACATCGCCAAACTGCGCGGTCCCGACCTGGCAGCCGACCTGGCCGACCGCGACTTCTCCATCAACGCTCTGGCCGCCAGCGTCCGCGCGCCTGAGGAGATCATCGATCTGCACAATGGACTGGATGACCTGCGCGCCCGGATCATCCGGCCCGTCTCCGAAGCATCTATCCGCAACGATCCCCTGCGCGCCCTGCGCGCCGTCCGCCAGTCGGCCGAGCTCGGCTTTGCGCTGGCGCCGGAGACAGAAGCGCTGATCCGGCGCGACGGGGCAGCGATCGCCTCCCCGGAGGTAGCCGGCGAACGGATCCGCGACGAGCTGGCCCGCCTGCTGACCCTGCCGCACAGCGCAGGGTCGCTGACCCGCCTGGACGATCTGGGGCTCCTGACAATCATTTTCCCAGAACTGGAGCCACTACGCCACCTTCCCCAGCCGCCGCCTCACCACCTGGACGTGCTTCCTCATTCGCTCAAGACAGTGGACTGCCTGGAGCAGATCCTCGCTCATCCTGGAGCAGGGCACAACCGGAGACCTGCGCCATCCGTCGCCGGCAATGGCGCTGGAAGAGCTGGCACCGTTTGCCGTCCGCCTGCGAGCCCATTTCGCCCAGATGCTGAGCGAGACCCGGCCCCGCCTGGTGACCCTCAAGCTTGCGGCTCTGCTGCACGATACGGGGAAGGCAGAGGCATACACGGTGGATGGAGCCCAAGGCCAGGGGCGGATCCGGTTTGTCGGCCACGACCAGATCGGGGCCGACCTGGTGGAGAAGGCGCTGCGCCGATGCAAGTTCTCTGCCGCAGAGATCCGGCTGGGAAAGGCGATCGCCCGCCATCACATGCGCCCTCTGCTGCTGGCCGGGCAGGAGAGCGTCTCGTCGCGCGCCGTATACCGCTTCTACCGCGATACGGAGCAGGCAGGGGTGGATCTGCTGATACACGCTCTGGCGGATCACCTGGCCACCTACGCGCCGGGTGCTGGCACGGACGCCTGGTCCCGCCTGTTGTTGCTGGTGGGCCGGATGCTGGGTGACTACTGGGAGCGGTCGGCGGAGCGGGTGGCCCCGCCCGAGCTGCTCGACGGTCACGACCTGCTGCATGAGTTCGGCCTGCAACCTGGCCCTCACATCGGCGAGCTGCTGGAGGCGGTCCGCGAGGCTCAAGTGAGCGGACAGGTGCGGACGCGCGAAGAGGCGTTGGCGCTGGTTGCCGGCGAACTGGTTGGGCGCTGACCAACAGCCGCCAGAGGCAGGCGGCACAGGCAGATGAACGCTGGTTGAGCGGGCCGACCACGTAGGGTGGCCACCTGCTGCAATCAGGTTTGCCGGTGCAACAAGGACGCCGCCAACTCTCGTAGGTGGGACTGGGCGGCGTTTTCGATTCCAGCTTCGTCCAGGCTGGTGAGGGCCAGGCGGTAGTATTCCTCAGCCATGTTCTCAGCGTACTGGCGGGCACCCAACCGGTCCAGGAGCCGGAGAGCTGCCTGGATGGCGGGAGGATCCAGCTCAGCCAGGCCGGGCATAGAGCTCGGCCAGCTGCCGAGCTGCATCGGGATCGTCTGGGCTGATTCAGGGCATAGACGACCGGCAGCGTCTTTTTCCGGTCGCGGATGTCGGTTGCGGCCGACTTGCCCGTGACCTGCTCGTCGCCCCAGACGCCCAGGACGTCGTCCTGGATCTGAAAGAACATGCCCAGGTTCAGGCCAAAGGCGAAGTAACGACCGATTAGCTCGGTGTCGTCGGTGGCCACCATCGCCCCCATCTGCGCCGAGGCTGCCAGCAGAGTTGCCGTCTTGTGGCGGATCATCCACAGGTATTCGTCCAGTTCAACGGTCGGGCGGCCTTCAAAGCTCATGTCGAAAAACTGGCCTTCGCACAGGGCCAGGCACGCCTGGTCGAAGGCAAGGCCGGCCGCCTGGCAGCGGTGGGCCGGCACCCCCCGGTCGGCCAGGCGGTGCAATGCCAGGCGGGCCAGCACAAATAGGCCGTCGCCAGCATTGACAGCATGCGGCACACCCCAGACGTTCCACACTGTCCGCCGCCCGCGCCGCAAAGGGCTGCCGTCTTCGATGTCGTCGTGGATGAGGGAAAAACCGTGGATCAGCTCTATGGCACTTCCGGCCGGGAGGGCCTGGTCCGGATCTCCCCCTGCCGCCTCACAGGCAAGGAGGCAGAGGAGCGGCCGCAACCGCTTGCCGCCCTGGGCCGCAGTCGGTTGCAGCATCTCGTCAACCCAGCCCTGATGGTAGTGCATCATCCCATAGTATGCGGCCAGGTCTGGGTGCGGAATACTGAGCACCTGCTGAAGATCGACTTCGATGAGGGGCAGGAACTGCTTTGACGCATCAGCCAAGCTCATGGCAGAGGCTCCTCTACCCAACCCGCTGCAGGGCAGGCGTGTCTTTCAAGGCCTGGACATCGGGGATGCCCAGACAAAAGAGCACGATCCGCATGACGTCGGCCATCTCGGCGGCCAGGTCGACCACCGCCTGGGCCGACACGTCGGCTGCCTTCAGAAACGGCCCGGCCAGCCCGCCCAGATCGGCGCCCAGCGCCAGGACCTTGGCCAGGTCGATGCCGCTCCGCAGGCCGCCGCTGGCGATCAGCGGTATCTGCGGCAGGGCAGCGCGAACCTCGACCAGCGCCTTGGCAGTGGGGATGCCCCAACCGGCGAACTGGGCACACAGGCGACGGCGCTGCTCGGTCGGAGCGCGATACATCTCTACCTGGCTCCAGGAAGTGCCGCCTGAACCGGCCACGTCGATCACGGTAACCCCAGCCCCGACCAGTTGGCGGGCAACCTGCGCCGAAATGCCCCAGCCTACCTCTTTGGCGACCACCGGCACCCCCAGCCCACGGCAGACAGCCTCGATCCTGGCCAGCAACCCCCGCCAATCGGTGTCGCCGTCGACCTGCAGCGCCTCCTGGAGTGGGTTGAGGTGCAGGATGAGAGCGTCGGCCTCGACCAGCTCCACGGCGCGCCGGCATTCGTCCAGGCCAAAGCCGGCGTTGAGCTGGGCAGCACCCAGGTTGGCAAAGAGGAGGATATCAGGAGCCAGATGACGGACGCGGAAGGTGTCGGCCACCGCCAAGGAAGCGGTACTCCGCAGGCGGCGTCTCGAGCGCCGCCCGAAGCGAGCCCAGCCCCATGGCCATGCCGGCCGCCTGGGCGCCTTCGGCCAGATGATAGTTGATCCGCTGCGCCTCGGGCGTGCCCCCTGTCATCGACGAAATGAGCAGCGGTACCCTCAAGCGCTTGCCCAGGAACGTCGTCGCCAGATCGACGTCGGCCAGAGCCAGCTCGGGCAGAGCGTTGTGGACAAAGACATAGTCCTCCAGCCCGGTCGTGAGATCCGGGAAGCTGACATCCTTTTCCAGATTGATGTGCAGGTGTTCCGATTTGCGCTTTTCCAGCATCCTGGCTCCATGACTTCGGCCCTGGTCGGGTCTTGCGTCCAGGAAATCTTACCAGCGGTGGCACGAGAATGTCAATTAAAGGGGTCAATTCGGCGACTTGACAGCACGACGGCTGTGTGATATCATTCGTCATCCGGCCAGTCCTGCCAGAACCGGCCGGACTCACGGGTGTAGTGTAAGGCGTGGCCTATGGATCCTGCTGCGGCCAGCATGGGTCTACCGGGCGAGGCACGGAGCGAAGAAGATGATGCCATTGCCTTTGAATCGAACACCCGCCGACCAGGTCCTGGCCCGCATGCGCCAGGCGCGCGAGCACGACGCCAGATGGCACGAGGGCCGGGTATGGAGCCTGGTCTACCACGCCGGCGACGAGGTGACCGACCTCCTGAAAGAGGCGTACACCCTGTTCTTCTCCGAAAACGGCCTCAACCCCATGGTCTTTCCCAGCCTGAGACAATTCGAGACCGAAGTGGTGGCCATGACCGCCAGCCTGCTGGGCGGCAACGACGAGACCGTCGGGAACATGACCGCCGGAGGGACCGAGAGCATCCTCATGGCCGTCAAGACGGCGCGCGATTGGGCGCGCGCCGAACGGCCGGCCGTCAGCGCCCCGGAGATGGTCCTGCCCCAGACGGCCCATCCCGCCTTCCACAAGGCGGGCCACTATTTCGGCGTCAAGCCGGTGGTCATCCCCGTCGGGCCGGACCTGCGGGCGGACGTGGCTGCGGCTGAAGCCGCGATCACTCGCAACACGATCCTGCTGGTCGGCTCCGCCCCTTCATATCCCCACGGCGTGGTCGATCCGATCGCCGACCTGGCCGGGGTCGCCCAGGAGAAGGGGCTGCTGTGTCACGCCGATGCCTGCGTCGGCGGGTTCATGCTGCCCTTTGTGCGCAAGCTGGGCTACCCTGTGCCCGATTTCGACTTTTCGGTGCCGGGCGTGACCTCGATGTCGGCGGACCTGCACAAGTATGGCTATGCCGCCAAGGGCGCCTCGGTCATCCTCTACCGCAACCGGGGACTGCGCCGGCACCAGTTCCACGTCTACACCGACTGGCCGGGCGGCATCTATGCCTCGCCCGGCATGGCCGGCACCCGCCCCGGCGGCCCCATCGCCGCGGCCTGGGCCATCCTGAACTACCTGGGCGAGGAAGGCTACCTGGCCCTGACCGACACGGTCATGAAAACGGCCAAGAAGCTGCAGGACGGGATCCGGGCCATCCCGGGGCTCGAGATCCTGGGCGAGCCGGTCATGAGCATCATGGCCATCGCCTCCGACAGGCTGAACGTGTTCGAGATCGGCGACGAGATGGCGCTGCGCGGCTGGAACCTGGACCGGCAGCAGTTCCCGCCCAGCCTGCACGTGACCGTGACCCCGGCCCACGCCCAGGTGGCCGATCAGTTCCTGGCCGACCTCGGCCAGGTGGTGAGATTGGTAAAGAAGCCGAGCCGCGCCCGGCTGTCCAGACTCGTTGCAGGTGAGGCTGGCCCAGGTGGCGGCGCGGATCCTGCCGCCCAGGCTCATGAGCCGCCTGACCAGACGCTCCTCCGGGACCGGAGGCGAGGCGCTGGGCGTAGGAGGGCGCTCGGCGGCGATGTATGGCATGATGGCCACCCTGCCCAACCGGGGCGATCTGCACGAGGTAGTCCTGGATCTCCTGGATCAGCTCACGTCGCCCCAAAGATGAGCATCGTCGTCTGGATCGTCGCTATCGTCTTTGTCGCCGCGGTCCTGCAGTCGCTGACGGGCTTTGGCTTTGCCCTGGTCGTCATGCCGCTGGTCACCCTGGTGATCGATCTGAAGACGGCCGCGCCGCTGATCGCCCTCGCCGGGCTGACGGCCTACACGGTCAATCTCATACGCTTCCACCGAGCCGTGGACCTGGAGTGAGCTGGCGCGCCTGGGGGTGGCCTCGGCGCTGGGCATCGCCGTCGGCATCTGGGCCCTGGTCCGCGTGGACGAACTGGCCATCAACCGCGCCATGGGGGCGATCCTGATCGCCTACGCGGCCTATGCGCTGCTGCGCCCGGTGACAGCCTCGCCGGCCGGCGCAGTGGTGGGCCTACCCGGCCGGCTTTCTGGCCGGCTGCCTGGGCGGGGCGTACAACACGCCCGGCCCGCCGGTGGTCGTATATGGATCGCTGCGGCAGTGGCCCAAGGACGAATACCGTGCCATTTTGCAGACACTCTTCTTCATCAACGGTGTTCTGATCGTGAGCTCGCACCTGCTGGCCGGTCACGTGATCCCGCAGGTGTGGACGCTGTATGCCTGGGCGGCGCCTGCGCTGCTGTTGGGCCTGTGGACCGGCGCGCGCCTCGATCGCCACGTGGACCAGGAACGCTTTCGTACCCTGGTCACGGCGATGATCCTGGTGCTGGGCGTGTCGCTGCTGCTTGGATTGGGTCGACGCTGATGCGAACCATGGTTCTCGAGCTGTCGGTGCCGCGGATCGTGCTCACCCGGCTGCTGGGACGGGTCTCGCGCGCCGCGTACTTTGGCCCGACGTCGCCGCTGCGGCTGATCGAGCTGCCCGATCCGCCGCTGCCCGCAGGCCCCGGACTGAGCGGAGCGGGGCGTCCGGCTGGGTGCGGGTGCGCAACCGCCTGTGCGGCATCTGCGGCAGCGACCTGCACCAGATCTTCCTGGATGCCGGGCTCGACGTGGCGCCGGTGGCGCTGCCCTCCCACCGGCGGACCTACCTGGGCCACGAGATGGTGGGTGAGGTGATCGAGGTGAGCGACGCCGTGACCGGCCTGGCCGTTGGCGATCGCGTGGTGCGCTGGGGGCGGGCCGACGACTGCCGGGCGCGGGGCCGCCGGGAGCTGTGCCGCGCCTGTGCGCGGGGGCACCGGGTGCTGTGCGAGCACGCGTCCGAGCCGCGAGATCACGAACCGGTGGGAGGGGGCTATGGCGACAGCTTTATCACCCCCGCCGCCACGCTGCTGCCCGTCCCGCACGCTCCTCACCGACGAGCAGGCGATCCTGATCGAGCCCTGCGCCGTCGCCATCCACGCCGCCTGGCGCCGGCCGCCCGAAGCGGGGGAGCGGGTGCTGGTGTTGGGCTGCGGCACGATCGGCTTTCTGCTGATCCAGGTGCTGCGGGTGCTGCAACCGGCGTGCGAGATCTATGCCGTCGCCGAGTTCCCCTGGCAGGCCGAGATGGCCCTGTCCTACGGCGCGCAGCAGGTGTTTTCGGCTCACGACGACGGCTATGCGCAGGTGGCCCGCCTGACCGGGGCAACGCTGTACGAAGGGCGGGCCGGCAACCGCATGTTGGTGGGCGGCCTGGACGTGGTCTATGACGTCGTCGGCGCATCGGCCACGCTCAACAACGCGCTGCGCTGGACACGGGCCAGGGGCACGGTGGTGCTGGTGGGCGTGCACCTGCACCGCATGACGCTGGATCTGACCCCGGTGTGGTATCAGGAGGTGGATCTCCTGGGCGTGGTAGGGCACGACGTGGTCACCTGGCAAGGTGAGCAGGTGTCCACCTTTGAGCTGGCCATGCGCTGGATGCAGGAAGGGAAGCTGGACACGCGCGGCCTGGTCACCCACCGCTTCCCGCTGGAGGCGTACCGCCAGGCCTTTGCGGTCGCCGTGGAGAAGGATAAGTACCGCTCGATCAAGGTTGCGTTTGACCTAGCATAACATACCAATACAAGGAGGGCTACCGTGGCAAACCAAGCATTGGCACCCGTGTCTACCCGGCGCGAACGCTGGAGCTGGTACCTGTACGATTTCGGCAACTCGGCCTATGCCTCGGCCGTCTACCTGGCGGTCTATTCCGTCTACTTCAAGGACAAGGTCGTCGGCGGGGCGGAAGGCACCCGGCTGTGGGGGGTGGCCGAGACCATTGCCGCCATCGTCGTGCTGCTCAGCGGGCCGTTCCTGGGCACGCTGGCCGACTTTGCCGGGTCCAAGAAGCGCTTTCTGCTGTTCTTCACCGGCCTGTCCTGCCTCTTTACCGCCAGCCTCTTCCTCATCCAGCCGGGCATGATCACCCTGGGCATCGTCTTCTTCGTCCTGGCCGACATCGGCTACCGCGCCGCGCAGATCTTCTACGACGGCCTGTTGCCCGAGATCGCGACGCCGAAGGAGATGGGCCGCGTGTCGGGGTTGGGCTGGGCCATTGGCACGGTCGGCGGGATCGTGATCCTGCTGCTGCTCATGCCCCTGGAAAAGCTGGTGGCGGGCCCGCTTGTCCCGCGACTGGCCATGATCGTGACCGCCCTCTTTTTTGCCCTGTTCGCGGTGCCGATCATGCTCTGGCTGCGAGAGAAGGCCCGCGCCCAAAAGCTGCCGCCCGGCGAGAACTATGCCGGCCTGGCCGTCAAGCGGCTGCAGAACACCTTCCGCACCGCCCGTGGCTTTGGCGAGTTCCTCAAGTTCATCATTGCCTTCTTCGTGTACAACGACGGCATCATGATCGTGATGGGCTTTGCCAGCATCATCGGCGCCACCCTCTTTGGCCTCACGACGCAGGACATCCTCATCTTCTTCATCGTGGTGCAACTGACCAACGTGCTGGGCGCCTACCTGTTCGGCTGGCTGGTGGATCGTATCGGCGCCAAACGTTCGCTGATCATCGCCCTGGTGCTGATGATCGCCGTGATCATGTGGCTGTACTTTGCCCACGGCAAGACGACCTTCTTCGTCATCGGGGCCTTTGCCGGCGTGGCCATGGCCGGCGCCCAGTCGGTCAGCCGGACCATGGTCGCCCTGTTTGCCCCACCCGGCAAGAGCGCCGAGTTCTTTGGCTTCTTTGCCACCTTCGGCCGGGTTTCGTCGGTCATTGCCCCGCTCGTCTTTGGCTGGCTCGCCGCCGAGGCGGCGCTGTGGTACGAGGCCGGCGGGCAGCAGGTCGCCCTGGCCGAGCAGTCCGGGCTGCGGCTGGCCATCCTGTCGATCGCCGCGTTCATCCTCGCCGGTCTGATCCTGCTGCTGTTCGTGAACGAGAAAAAGGCGCGCGAGGCAAGCCGACACCGCATAGTGGAGGCACGTAAGGAGGTCTACCATGGCAGAGATAACCGGCGGTGAGCTTTTGCTCAAGTGCTTGAAGCAGGAGGGCGTCACCGTCCTGTTTGGCATCCTCGACGGGAGCTTTAACCCGTTCCTGGCCAAACTGGAGGAGTATGGCATCCGCTTTGTCAACGCGCGCCACGAAGCAGCCGCGGCCCACATGGCCGAGGCGTGGGCGCGCATCCGCGGTGAGCCGGCCGTCGTCATCGGCGGCATCGGGCCCGGCGCGGCCAACATGGTCTCCGGCGTGGTCACCGCCTACGCCGAGGGCAGCCCGCTGATCGTCCTCAGCGGCCAGCGCCGGCGCAGCATCATCTATCCCGATCGGGGCGGCTCGTTCCAGAATGTGGATCTGCTGGGGCTGTACCGGCCGGTGACCCGCTGGTGCGCCGGCGTCCGCGACTGGCGGCGGCTGCCCGAGCTCATCCGCCGCGCCTATCGCGAGGCCACCGGCGGCCGCCCGGGCCCGGTCTATCTCGAGATCCCGGAGGACATCCTGCGCGGCAAGGGCGATGCCGAGTCTGTCGACGTCTGGCCGTCCTACCGCGGCCAGACCGGCCGGCCGCGGGCAGGCGATCCGGCGTTGATCCAGGCGGCGGCGGAGCTGCTGGCCGGGGCGGAGCGGCCCCTCCTGCACGCCGGCACCGGTGTCTCCTGGGCCGGCGCCTGGGCAGAGTTCGTCGCCCTGGGCGATCACCTGTCGGCGGCCCTGACCACCAGCCTGGGCGCGCGCGGCGTCGTGCCCGAGGATCACCCGCGCTACTTTCACGCGCTGAACCGCGACGCGCTGGCAGCCGCCCGCGGCGAGGCCGACGTCGTGCTCGTCGTGGGTGGGCGCATCGGCGAGCTGGACGGCTGGGGCCGGCCGCCCACCTGGGGCCCGGCAGGGCAGCAGAAGGTCATCCAGGTGGACATCGACCCAACCTCCATCGGCCTGAACCGCCCTGTCGAGCTCGGCATCGTCGGCGACGCGCGGGCGGTGCTGGCGGCGCTGCTGGCAGCGGTCCAGAAGCGCACCGCCCCCCGCGCGGAGCACAGTGGCTTTGAGCGCTACCGGGCGCTGACCCGCGAGTGGCAGCAGGAGCTCGAGATGACGCTCCAGGCCGAGATCGGTGCGGTGAACCCGGGCCGGATGGTCCAGATCGTGCGCGACTTTTACCCGCGGGACGCCATCACCGTCATGGATGGCGGCAACACCAGCCTGTGGACGGCCAGCTACCATCCCATCCTGGCCCCGCGCAGCTACCTGTACACGGCCAAGTTCGGCCACCTGGGCACCGGGCTGCCCTATGCCATCGGCGCCAAGCTGGCCGCGCCCGAGCGGCCCGTCTGCCTCATCTCGGGGGATGGGGCCATCGGCTTTAACCTCCAGGAGCTGGAGACGGCCCGGCGCTACGACCTGCCGATCACCGTCGTCGTCTCCTGCGACCGCGGCTGGGGGATGGAGCGCTCGTCGCAGATGTTTGCCCAGCTCCCCGGCCTGGTGGAGTGCGACCTCTATCCCGGGGCGCGCTACGATCGCGTCGCCGAGGCCTTGGGCTGCTACGGCGAGATGGTGGAGGAGCTTGGAGCAGCTCCGCCCGGCCCTGGAGCGCGCCGCCGGGTGCGGCAAGCCGGCCCTCATCCAGGTGATGGTCGACCCGATGGCCAACCTGGCTCCGCCGGGCCTGTTGGCCTTTGGCTCAATGGTCTACCGGGCGCAGGACTGACAGGCTTGGAGGAGGGGATCGATGCAGACCTTGACAGGCAGGGTGGCGCTGATCACCGGCGCCGGCCGGACGGGGGGCATCGGCGCGGCGGTGGCCCGGCGCCTGGCCCAGGACGGCGCCGACATTGTCGTGGCCGACCTGTGCGCCCCGCCGACCGATCTGCCCCACGCCGGCAGCGGCCGGTGGGAACGAGCTGGCGGCCGTCGCCGGCGGAGGTCCAGGCCCTGGGGGTGCGCGGCCTGCCGCTGCGCGTGGACGTCAGCGACGCGGCGTCGGTGCAGGCGATGGTCGCTCAGGTGAAGGAGGCCTTTGGCCGGCTGGACATCCTGGTGAACAATGCCGGCGTGGCCGTCGGCCCGGCGCCGGTGATGGGCATGGCCGACGAGGCCTGGCGTCGGACGCTGGAGATCAACGCCACCGGCACCTTTCTGTGCTGCAAGTATGCGCTGCCGCTGATGTTGGAAGGGAGGCGGGGCGGGCGGGTGGTGAACATGGCCTCCATCGCAGCGGAACGGCCCAAGCCGTTCGTCTCGGCCTATGCCGCCAGCAAGGCGGCCATCCTGGCCCTCACCCGCTCCCTGGCGCAGGAGGTGGCGGCGTTTGGCATCACCGTCAATGCGGTCCTGCCGGGCGACGTCGACACCGCGATGAAGCAGTGGGGGCTCCAGCTCGAGGCGCAGGTCACGGGCCGGCCGTACGACGACGTCGTGGCGGCCGCGGTGGCTCGCATCCCGCTGGGGCGACTGGCGACGCCTGAAGACGTGGCCCACCTGGTTGCCTTCCTGGCCTCTGACGAGGCTGCGTTCATCACCGGCCAGGCCTACAACATCACCGGCGGCCGCGAGCTGACGTGAGAATAGGGCGAATGGCTCCGTAACTTGAGCCCTGGCCTGGTGTTATACCTGAGAAATCTGCCGGCGGTGGCATGGAATGTCAAAGTTGACAGGTCGAGCCACACATAGTGTGATCGTCAACTCCACTTATTCCTTGTGTCTGATCCCCCGGGAACGCGCAAAGCCCTCAGGCAGTTGCCTAAGCGGTTGAGGATGCCTCAGTACGTGTGTCCTGGCCGAAAACCCTCACCCGTCAGGCTGCAAGGAGATACGATGGTCTCTCTTGCGACTACCAGTGGTCCTGATGCAAACCGCCCAACGCGAGGTGCATGAGTCGCTCCAGCTGCAGCTCATCAGTACAGACTGAGTGCCAATTGACAGCCCTGTTGTTCGAATTCCCTTGGGGACTCTCTAAAGCCCCACCAAAATCGGTGAGCTTTTCCTGGTAAGCCGGCCCGCGGGCCGGCCCACTTCTTCTCAAGCTCCCTGCACTGTTTCCCAGATCCGCGCAACGAGTCCTCGGCGTTTCTTGACCTATACACCATGACCGAAAAGGGTTACTCACCCCGATCGCGATCGGCTGACCTCTTGACGGATGAGCACCGAGCTGTCGTCCCTCTTTGGCCGCCCGCTCGACCAGTGGTGGGACCTTGACCTCTGCCCTACACAGGGTAGCTTTTTCTCTTGCCCTTTTCCACCGGCTCACTTGACATCCAAAATAAGGAGAGTATAATTAGCCTAATCGTACTATCCTTATTCAGGAGATGGCGCCATGCTGGTGGATCGCGAACGGGAACTGGCTGAGCTCAATGGCCTGCTCACAACGCCGGCCGCGCACCTGGTAGCCGTCACCGGGCGACGGCGGCTGGGCAAGACCACCTTACTGCTCCACTGGGCCAAGACGAGCGGCCACCCCTACCTATACTGGGTCGCTTCCCATTTTCCCTCCAACGTCCTGCTGCACCAGTTCTCCCAACTGGTCTGGCAGCACGCCAATCCCGGCAGTCGGGCGCCGCGCACCTTCAGCTACGAAGATTGGCCCCAGGCCCTTGAAGAGCTGGCCGGCGCTTGCCAGGGCGATCCCTCACAGGGTCAGGGACGGCACATCATCATCCTCGACGAATTCCCGTACGCCGTTGCTTCTGAGCCGGGCCTGCCTTCCGCCCTGCAGAATGCCTGGGATCACCATCTCCGGTCCAGCAACGTCTGCATCGTCCTGTGCGGCAGCCACGTGGGCATGATGGAGCAGTTGATGGACGCCCACGCGCCGCTCTACGGTCGGATGACGGGTCCGCTGCAAGTCCGCCCTCTCCCCTTTGAGGCGATGGCCGCCTTTTTCCCCAAGTACAACGCCGAGCAGCGGGTGGCCGTCTATGCCATGCTGGGGGGTGTACCGGCCTACCTGGAACAGTTCTCCGACGACCTGTCGTTGAGCGCCAACGTGCGCCAGCACCTGTTCCGTGAAACCGGCCTCTTTCGCACCGATCCGGACTATCTAATCGGCGAGCAGGTGCGTGACCTGAGCAACTACCAGGCCGTGCTGTCCGCCATCGCCGGGGGTGCGCGCCAACCGGCTGAGATCGCCCTGGCAGCCAGTCTCCCCCAGGGCTCGGGGGCTGATCCCTACCTGGCCCGCCTGGTGGAGATGGACTATGTGCGGCGTGAGCTGCCGGTGACCGTCCCGCCGGCCAAACGGCCAGGCTCGCGCCTCAGCCGCTACGTGCTGGCCGATCAGTACCTGCGTTTCTACTTTCGCTTTGTGCGTCCCCACCTCGACCTCCTGGCGCAGCGGCTGTACGACCAGGTGTGGGATCGCATCAGCGAACAGCTGCGGGCCTTCATCGGGATGACCGTCTTTGAGGAGCTGTGCCGGGCGTGGGTGCTGGCCCAGGCCCGGGCTGATCGTCTGCCTTTTGCCGTCGAACAGGTCGGCGCCCACTGGGGCGGCGGCGTGCAGGTGGACGTGGTCGCCATCAACTGGCGTGAGAAGGCGCTGCTGCTCGGCGAGGCCAAGTGGGGCACTGACGCGGTTGGCCGGGACGTGGTGCGGGAACTGATCGCGGAAAAGACTCCCCTGGTGCTCAAAACGCTTCCTGACGCCGGCGAAGGATGGACGGTTCACTATGCCTTCTTCGCCCGGGCCGGGTTCACCGAAGCCGCCCGCAGCGAGGCCGAGTCGGCTGGGGCTCAGATGGTGGACCTGGACAGGCTGGATGTGGAGCTGAGAAGCACGCCGGCAACTCCGTAAAGGTATGGGAGAGGACCATGGGGGAGACAAATGTAGGCAGTGGGACTGTGCGGGTTGGCAAGAATGCCAAGGTCTCGACCGTGGCGCAGCGGATCGTGAGCCAGGTCCTGGAGCAGGGGGCCATCGAGATGGAAACCATAGGTGAGGGCGCCGTCAACCAGGCTGTGAAGGCGGTGGCGATGGCCCGGCGGCAGCTCGAACCTCAGGGGTACTCGCTGGTGATCATCCCCGAGGTTGTAGAGGCGCCCTTGGGGCATGGGAGCCAAACGGTGGTGCACTTGACTGTCGTGGATCTGCACGGTAGATGATCAGGGAAATGACATCTGCGCAGTCCGAACCCGTGACAAAGGACGGCTCATAACAGACAAGATGGCCCTGGGTTGCAGTTCCCTGTACCTGGGCTGAGTAGAAAAGAACCGGGATAAACACAGTACGCAAAACGACCGTGGGCGCCGTGCATTCTTTCCGAAGGTGTGGAGGTCAGTGGTGGATGAAAGATATGCAACGCGATAAGCGACTGTGGGTGGCCGCAGTATGGTGCCTTCTTGGGCTGGGTCTGCCTTGCGTGGTTGGCACATGGCCAAGCTCAGGCCGGTGAGCCTGTCGTAATACCACCTTCTGCTCCCTCCGAAGATGATGCCAGGTGGGAAACAGCCCAGCGAACGGGCGTTGATGCAACCGACCCCGGACTGGGGGAACAATCACCCCTTACGGACACGGTCCGGCTGTATGGATACGTGACCGATCGGGTAACCGGCCTGGCAATTCCAGGAGCCTACGTCGAAGCCAAGGATGAGAACTATGACGTCCTGGCCAGCATGGGCGCCGACCCTGCCGGTTTCTACGACCTGTATGTCCCATGGCGCAGTGCTTATATCATATGTGCTTCAGACTGGGGACCGAACGGCGACTATTGGCTGCAGTATCACATCTTTGCCTGCCAGCGCGTACCCTCCGCGGGTGCCGTCGAGATACAGACTGACATGGCCCTACTGCCCGCCGGAAACCTGATCGCGGAGGCCTACGACGATGACGGAGAGCTCGTCCGTAACGCTGCCTTTACGTCTGCGACGGACGGTTATGCCTTTGTCACGGGCCTTGACGGACTTCCTCACGCCGGCCTTCTCTCGGGAGTCCACGACCCCTATTCCCAGGGGCACAACTGGGACTGGGCAGCTGGCGGTCCCTGCTTTCGTGGTGCCTACCCAGACACTGAGCAGCCTGCACATCCTGTGGACCGTGCCGGCGTTCGGCCGCGTCATCCTGGAAGTCGATAATGACGGACAGGGGTATGCGGTACCCTTACCAGGGGGTTACCTGGTTCTGAACCTGAACCACGAGGCCGCCAGATCCGAGGTCGCCCGGTTGGAGTATGAGCTTGACCTTTTCACCGGCCAGGGATATGTGATTTCGACGACGGTCGAGGCAAAGCTGACCCTGGCCGAGGCCGCTCTGGCTGCAGGTGAGGCTCATCTGAATGCCTCGCCCCCAGAGATGGCTGCTGCCGTGCAGGATTTCAACGAGGCGGTGGCCCATGCCCTGTTCGGGCAGGAGATACTCTATCTCGACAAAGCCGAGGCCGATATCCCGCGCTATCGCAAGGGCACGTTGACTCTCTCCCTGCGCTATGCCAACGGCGAGCCCATTGCCGGAGCCGTGGTGACCTATCAGCAGCGGACGCACGATTTTCTCTTCAGCACAGGCTATCTGACCACCGATGGGTGGAACTATGACTCCCAGCTTGGCGACCTGATGGAACAGATGGGCGCCAATGGCGCATCGGTAATGCTCGAGCACGCCGTCTTCGAGCCAGAGCCTGGCGTGTACGACTGGACTTTCCTGGATCAGCATTCCGGCTTGAACCCCCTCCTGGGCAAGGGTTGGCGGATCATGGGTGCCCTGGCCTACTATGGCAGTAGCGGGCAGGCCTTTGACTGCCCTGCCTACTGGAGCAGCCATGACCTTCGACCAGTACAAGCAGCACCTCTACAATCACTTCCAGGCGGTCGCCTCTCGCTACGGCACACACATCAGCCCGTGGATGATCAACGAACAGAACTTGCCGTGGTCCAACTGCCTCGGGTTGACCTGGGAGCAGAAGTTCGAGGTCTTTCAAACCGTGATGGCCGGCCTCCAGGCCGGTTATCCTGAAGCACACAACCTGGTCACATCTCTGGCCCTCCCGTACGGTTGGGCGCAAAACGCTGCACCGCAAGACCTAAACACGCCGAGCCGAAGGCATATCATTTCCCCTCTACCTTGAATGGCTCGAAGAGCGGGACCTTCCTGTCCACAACATCGGCCTGGAGTTCCATTTCTTCGGTGTGACGGTTCCACCTGGCGGCTATGCATTTCCTGGCATGACCCTGGCATCTTTGGCGCGTCTCATGGATCGCTACGACAGTTATGGAGTGCCGATCTGGATCGAGCCTTTCCAGGTTCCCTCGCAGCAGGAACCTGGCTCGGCGTGGTGGCACCGTCCCTGGGATGAGGCCACCCAGGCAGAGTTCGCGGTCAAGTTCTACACGCTGGCCTTCGGCCGGCAGAACATGCACGACGTGTGCTGGAGCGACGCGAGCGATCACGCTCCCTTTGTCGTCGGCGGCGGCCTGATTGACAGCAACTACCAGCCCAAGCAGGCCTACTACGCTCTGAGGGACCTGATTGCCTCGTGGACAACCAGCGAGGTGGGAATCACGGACGAGAACGGTGCATTAGAGATGACGGGATTTGCCGGGGATTACACGATTACCGTTACAGCCCTTGATGGGAGCCACTTCCAGGGCGAGGTACACATCTACGAGCAACAGCAAACTGAAGTCACAATAACTATTCACAAGATGTACTTGCCGGTTGTGTTCAAGAGTGCCATTGGATCGCGAAATCAGCGTTCGCAAAGGACTGGAATCCTTTCCTCGGGCCAATATGCCCTGCGCGACGACCTGTGGGCCGGCCACGTGAGGGCGCCGGTGTGGATGCAGCGAAGGAGATGAAGGATGAAGGGGCCAAGGTGGTTAGAGCAGGCGATTGGAGTGGTGCTGATTGCACTGCTGGTGTGTGGATGCGGGGCAGGGCAGGCGACGCCGACGCCGGGCAGCGCGGCCGAGATCAAGACAGCGACACCTAGCCCCATTCTGCCGACGATCCCGCCGCGCACCGCGCCGCCCACAGCAGACATACCGACGACGGGCGTGGTCCGCGGTGTGCTCACCGACAAGGGCAGCGCTCAGCCGCTGTCCGGCGTCCGTGTGGCGCTGGGCACGGCCGAATATGACGCCAACGGCCAACCGGCCGGCTACGAGGTGTCAGCCGAAGCGGGGGAGTTGCTGCGCTCGGCCTACACGGGCGCCGATGGCGCGTTTGCCATCGAGGCGCCGGCCGGGGTCTATGTTCTGGTGTCGCCCGGCGGTTCGACGACCGATCAGATCGCGCGAGATGCAGGCGGCACGGCGTTGATGATCGAGGTCGAGGCGGGGCAGACGGTCGAACTGGGCACGATAGAGATGGTCGGACCCGCCGGCACGCCCTCCCCCGGCCGCGGGACGATCACCGGCCTGTTTGTTGACAAGGCCGGCACGGCCCTGTCGGGTTGGCTGTGGCTGGCGGCTGTGACAGATAAAAAGGACACGGGGGAGGATGATTACGAGGTGGTGACGCCCTACGTGGAGCTGTCCGAGACAGGGGCGTTCACGTTTGGTGACGTGCCGCCGGGAGAATATCTTATCATAGGGTTCGTGATCGTCCGCGAGGACCTGTACGCCACGGTGACGATCAGTAATCAGGACGCAAAGCTGATATTCCCGTTCAGTCCAGCCCGAGGACCCATGGTGGCGCTCGTCGACCAGTATGAGGCGAGTGCGGCGGCAGGCGAATACAAGGATTACATCCGGGTCGGCGCCACGGGAGGGTTGTTGTCCGGGTCTCACGAGTTCATGACCATCACGTCGGGGGCGGTGATCGACCTGGGCACGATCCAGGTGGATTATTAATCCAGCGTGGACGTCTACCGACGGCAGCGGGAGTAGGAGGGGCAGAATGCGTGCCAGGAGAAACGGATTGTTGTGGGGCCTCGTCATTGCCCCCTTGTTTACTTTGATTCTGTTGGTCATCTGGCTTCTGCCCGCAGGGGCAGAGGAGAGACCAGCCCACCGGCTGGCAGGTCGTCGGCCAGATCGGCGGGCCGACCCAGGCGGTGGCCGTGCAGGGGGACTATGCCTACGTCGGCGTCGGCCTGCGGTTGGTTGTGCTGGATGTGACGAACCCGATCACGCTCACCGAGGTCGGCTCTACCACGCCTTTCCCCTACTTTGTAGAGGACATCGCCGTGAGCGGAACGAGGGCCTACGTCGCTGCCGGCGGGGCCGGCCTGCGGGTGGTGGACATCTCCGACCCGGCCAATCCCATCGAAATCGGCGCCTGGGATTCGCCCGGCTATGCCGAGGGGGTAGTCGTGGCGGGCGAGCCATGCCTACCTGGCCGACGGGCCGTATGGGCTGCGGGTCGTGGATGTGTCCGATCCGTCTGACCCCGTTCCACTCGGCTCTGCCTACGACATGAACTATGCCTTCGACGTGGCGGTCTCTGGCGATCACGCTTACGTCGCTGCGGCCGGGGCCGGCCTGCTGGTGGCAGATGTGTCCGACCCGGCGCACCCGGTCGAGGTGGGTAGCCTGGACACGCCCGGCTATGCCCAAGGCGTCACGGTAGCGGGAGACGGTTGTCTACCTTGCTGACGAGTGGGAAGGGGTGCAGATCGTTGACGTTTCCGATCCGGCCAATCCAGTGCTGCTCAGCTCCTTCAAGACGCCAGGCTGGGCGTTCGGCGTTGCCATTTCCGGCACGCGGGCCTACGTCGCCGATGCGTTCATGGGCCTGCGGGTTCTGGATATTGCGAACCCACTGCAGCCCCACGAACTGGGAGGTTACGAGGTAGCCGGAGGACACGCCGGAAGCGTGATGGTGGCCGGAAGCACAGCCTATGTGGCGGACCGCAACTCGGGGTTGAGAGTGATGGATGTCTCTGACCCGGCTCATCCATCTCAGGTTGGGCTTTACAGCCCCATGGGCAATGCCAAAGAGATCTCTATCTCAGGAAGCTATGCATTCGTAGGAGCAGGCAACTTTGGTTTGCGCATCATTGATGTATCACAACCTGCACATCCTGTGCAAACCGGTGCCCTGGAGATCGGTGAGCACGCAGACTATTTGGAAGTGGTGACCCCGTATGTCTATATCTGTACCATGGGCGTCGGAAGCAGCCTATTCGTTGTGGACATCTCCAACCCCACTCAGCCTGTTCTCATGGGACAGACCCAGCTTTTTGGCGCAAGCGCATGCCGCGATCTGGATGTTGCAGAGGATATCGCTTACATTGCCAATGAATGGGGGCTGGAATTGATCAGCATCGCGGATCCCCTTCATCCGACTCGACTGGGGTTCCTCCAGATGCAAGATTGGGTCGGAAGCGGAGACACGACCGTAGGTGTAGCCGTCAGTGGGACACTGGCCTACGTAGCGTCTTCCTTTGCCGGCCTGGAGATCGTGGACGTTTCCAACCCGGTCAGCCCGACGCTGATCAGCACCTACAACAGCGGGGAGAGTTTCTCCCAGGATGTAGTCCTTCAGGAGGACCGGGCTTACCTGGCCGACTACCACGGCCTGCGCATTGTAGACATCTCCGATCCTAACCACCCGACCGGGATGGGTTTCTACGATACGCCTGGCGAGGTGTACCGGGTCGCCGTCTCGGGGACGATGGCATATGTGGCGGATGGCCCTATGGGTGTGTCTGTGGTGGATGTTTCTAATCCACTGACCCCGACCCTGGTCGGATCCTTCAACACCCTGGGGTATACGTACGAAGCCGCTGTATCCACAGGCCGTATCTACGTAGGGGATAGCTTCAACGGCCTGCTGATCCTGGAGCCGCAGGCTGGCGCGCGATTCACCCAGGCCGACAGCGAGTCGATGGCAGGTAGCCCGCCAGGACATTGGCACGCTGTCATGGCAAGCACAATTGCCCTGGCGGGTCGGTTCCATTCCTGGGATACAGCTACACAACCCCGCTGGTCCAGATCCAGCCGGTCTGTCTGCGAGCCGTCTGGCTGAAGAAGCAGGTTCTGACGTTGAAGTGGATGAGTCCGGAGCCAATAGCGCCTGTGTTGTCACCACCACCGCCGACAGCGGCGCGGGAAGCCTGCGAGACTGTCTGGAGAATGCTGTGAGCGGCGCACAAATCACCTTTGACCCACTGGTTTTCCCGCCAACCAACCCCGTGACGATTACCCTACTGAGTGCGCTGCCACCGTTGGGCAACGGGCATGTCACCATCGACGCTTCGAATGCCGGTGTTATCCTGGATGGAAGTGCAACGCCGGCCGGTACGCCTGGGCTCAAGATCGATTCAGATGGCAACATCATTCAGGGGCTGCAGATCGTGAACTTTCCCGGGGATGGCCTATGGCTTCAAGTAGGTAAGTACAACCGTGTCGGCGGCGACAGACTGATCGGCACCGGGCCATTGGGGCAGGGTAATTTGCTCAGCGGCAACATGGGTTGTGGAATCTCTATCCACGGAACCCATACGATGAGCAATACCATTTCGGGCAATCTGGTCGGCACGGATGCTGGGGGAACCACTGCCTACGGCAATCGGGGGGGAGGGATAGGACTGGCTGGGTGGTGTTCCAGAAACGTCGTCGGCGGCATACAGCCGGGAGAACGAAACGTCGTCAGCGGCAATCTGGGGAATGGCATTGCCATGATGGACCATGCCCACGACAATCTCATACTCGGCAACTACGTTGGCACCGACATCAACGGCTCGTTGGATCTCGGCAACCGAGGCACACGGCATTACCATGGAAGTAGGGTCCTATCACAACCGGGCTGAGGCGAACCTGTCGAGCGGCAACGTCCGAGCCGGACTCCTGGCAGATGGAGGCGACTACAACGTCTTTGTCGGCAATCGAGTCGGCACAGACGCCAGCGGTACACAAGCCATCCCCAACGATTGGATCGGAGTGTACGTGAACGCCTCGTTCACCCGGATCGGTGGAACAGAGGCCGGGGATGGCAATCTCGTCAGCGGCAACCCAAGCGGGATTGAGGTTGGGGGGCCAGGGATTGTGGGCAACCTGGTGCTGGGCAACCTGATCGGCACTGACAGCGGCGGGACACAGCCCTTGCCCAACGCGTACGCGGGCGTGAGCCTGGGACCCGGACGGGCCATCGTCGGTGGGGCGACAGCCGCGGAGCGGAACGTCATTAGCGGCAACGCCTGGCCCGACGGGTGGCCCGGCGGCATGACCATTGCCGGGGGCTATCACCTGGTAGCAGGAAACTACATCGGTGCGGACCCCAGCGGTACAGTTGCCGTTGGCAACCGCGGCGTGGGCATCTGGTTCCGTGGCGCGGAGCACAGCTTTGTGCAAGGAAATCTCATCGCCCACAACACTGATCGCGGCATCTATGTTGAGTCGGACGCCTTCAACACGCTGCGCCGTAACGCCATCTACGATCACACCGGTCAGGGCATAGTCTTGGGCGGCGGGAACCAGATGCTGCCGGCGCCGGTCATTCTCACCGTCACCGAGACCGGTGTCTCCGGTACGGCCTGCCCCGGCTGCACCATCGAGGTCTTTTCCGACGCTGAGGACGAAGGCCGCATCTACGAAGGCGCTGCCATCGCCGACGCTGTCGGCCACTTTATCTTCGACAAGGGCAGTCCTCTGACTGGCCCGTACCTCACCGCCACGGCCACCGACGGCGCGGGGAACACGTCCGAGTTCTCAACACCCGTGGCGCGGCCGGTGAAGGTGTATCTGCCTCTGGTCTTGAAGAGCCATGCCAGTCACATGGGAAGGTGAACATGCGACGGCATCGTCGAGTACACATTTATATCGCAATGCCTTTGTTGGTTCTGCTGAATGAGGAGGAGGTCTGATGGTCAGAATCGCATTCCCAATCGCTTGTGTTCTCTTGCTGGTCGCCGGATGCGGCCCGGTCTCCACGGGCACAACGGGGACCGCACCTGCAGCGGGAGCCACACCGGCCGCTGTACCGCAGCCTATCATCGCGCCCACGCCAACAAGTCGCCCCCCAGATCGCGTTTCGGCAGAATCGAGGCGACCCGAACAACTTTGAGATCTATACGATCAATGCCGACGGCACCGGGCTCGCCGACCTCACCAACCATCCGGCGCGCGACGAATGCCCATACTGGTCGCCTGACGGCCGGTCCATCGCCTTTACCTCCGATCGAGACGGGGGCGGCATCTACCTGATGGCCAGCCGATGGCTCGAACCAGCGCCTCCTCACCGCCGAGTTCACCCAGTGCCAGATCCCCGACGCGACGCATGGCCTGGTCCCCGGACGGCCACTGGTTTTCGTTCCTGTCCTGCCCCGATGGTCTGCCCGACATCTATGTCGTCAAGCCCGACGGCTCAGACCTGACCAACCTGACCCGCAGCCCGGCCGCCGACGATAACTTCCACTGGTCGCCCGATGGCCAGCACATCGCCTTCGGCTCCGATCGGGACGGCAACAAAGAGATCTACCTCCTCGACGTCCAGGCAGCCCTCCAGGGCAAAGAGGATGCCGGTCTCATCCGCTTGACCGACAACCCCGCCGTCGACGTGCCGGCCGGGTGGTCGCCGGATGGCGCGCGCCTCCTTTTCCTCTCAGAGCGTGACGGCAACCCCGATGTGTACGTCATGGCTGCCGATGGCTCCGGCCAGACCCGGCTGACGACCGATCCTGCCCTCGACTATTATCCGGCCTGGTCGCCGGCCGGCCAGTGGATCGCCTTTGTGTCTACGCGCGACGGCAACCACGAGATATACGTCATGGCTCCCGACGGGTCAGGGCAGCGCAACCTGACGGCCAGCCCGGCCGAGGACGCTCAGTTCTGGTGGTCGCCGGATGGCGCCCAGATCGCAGTCAGCTCTATGCAGGCTGGAGCCTGGAGCACGTGGATCGTCGACGTGGAGGGGGCGAGCCGGAAGCAATTGGACGTAGTGGGCTGCCTGGACTGGCGCCCGCCGTATGGACAGTGATAACTGATCCCGAAGCAGATTGCAGTTGCCACGGTGGTGTTGCACAGATTCAAATGTCCCTTGCTTATGCAGTAGGAGGTAGTGAACATCCGCGGATGAGGTTATTGAGACTGGCGGCGAAGTCAACGAGACAGGTATAGGCAGACGGGCCTACGTGGGTCATAGATCAGTGCCTGTCGATGTGGACGAAGTAGTGAAATTGGAGTGAAACAGCCAGCTAATAGATGGAAATGGGATTTGAGAGTTCAATGATACGTGGCACGAAGTTGGGCCTGTACATCAGTCTCACTATCTTTGGCACACAGTCTCATTATGTTTGGCCCTACACAGATACTTGACACGCGGCAAGACGCATGCTACTGTTGTCGTACGACACGCGTTGTGCGACGTAAAACCGCCGTTTTGGTCGCACAATAGGGGTTTCAAGGGCTGTTAAGTCCACTTTTTTCTGTCGCACAATGCGAAACAGGATACGAGCTGTCGTTCCTCTTTGGCCGCCCGCTCGACCAGTGGTGGCTGTGACCTCTGCCCCACACGGGGTAGCTTTTTCTCTTGCCCTTTTCCACCGCAGGGCCACGTCAAAGTCAGGTTGACGTGGCCACGATCAGGTTCAGGCAGTCGTGGACTGAGGCAGCATAGTGGCGATGCGCATCGGCCACGTTATCCCAGCCATGGTAGCGGAACAGATTGAGAATGGCGTTGCGCAAGGCGGCCAAGGCGTGGGCAGCGTGACCCGTCCGGGTCTGGGCAGCGTCTTCGCCCATCGTACCATCCCGGACACGACGAACGCGGTTCTCAATCGTCCAATGACCACGCCAGAGATGTTCGAGGTGAGCGGCCCCCACATCGGGTACCGCTGCCCGCGAGCCTTCCGAGGATCGGGAATGCCTTGGAGAGCCTCCAAAAGTGTACTACACTCCTCTTGGTCCATCGTGTACAACCCTCCTTCCTGTTTGCCGACAGAACGTATTGTACTCGATGGACCACTCCCTGCACATGGCTGCGCTCCAAAGCGCCATGCCGTCCGAGTCCAAGAACCGACCCACGACGCTTACCAGGCCCTGCCAACCTCAGTGCACTCCCGACAAGGCCTCCGTGCCCGACTTTGACGTGGCCCTGTAGCTTGCCAGACAGAACATTGACATCCAGCTCCAAACTTGGTACAATAGAGATACGTTCGGGCTGTGCAAGATGCCCTTCAGGGCGCCAGGTGCGAGGTTGATCATCGATCTCCAACAGATCCTGGGCCAGCGCCCGGATTCCCGAACCGGGTCCCGCCGTAGGGTAACCCGTGTCCTCGGGCACGCCAAGAGTGGTCGCATGGCGGAGGTGAAGCAGAAATGGACCAGCGGACAGGGCAAACCGACAAAACACAGACCGAAACACAATCGTTGAGCGAGCAGATCAGCGCCCCGCAATGGCAGGCGGTGTTTGACGCCCTGCCCGACGGGGTGTGCCTCCTGGATCCCGGCGGCAAGATCGTGCTCTGCAACGCAGCCCTGGCCGTGCTCCTGGGGCAACCTCGCGACGAGATCCTCGGCCGCCCATGTTGGGAAGCGGTTTTTGGTGCCACAGGACCGCTCCCTGCCGATCCGGTCGAGGAGGCGCGGTGCACCGGCCAACGCTCGGCGATCCAATTGCCGCTGGGCGACCGTTGGTTCAACGTGACTGCCGATCCGATACTTGACGAGACCGGCGATGCTGTGGGTTTCGTGTACATGCTGGTCGACATCACAAGGCAAGTACGGGCTGAGGCCGCACTGCGCGCCGACGAGGAGAGGTTCCGATCGTTGTACCAGGAGGCCCCTCTGGGCTATCAGTCGCTGGATCGAGACGGCCGCTTCATTGACGCAAATCAGGCCTGGCTCGACACCTTCGGTTACTCTCGCGATGAGGTGATCGGCCGCTGGTTCGGCGATTTTCTGGCCCCCCAACAAATGGCTCTGTTCCGGGAGAGGTTCTCCCACTTCAAGGCGACCGGCGAAGCCCATGGGGTCGAGTTCGAGATGGTGTGCAGGGATGGATCGCACCGCATCGTTTCCTTCGATGGGCGGTGTGCATACGACGAGTGGGGAAATCTCGAGCAAACGCACTGTATCCTGCACGACGTCACCGAGCGGACCCGGGCAGAAGCGACGCTGAGGGAGAGCGAAGCACGTTTCTCCACTGTCTTCCGTGCTAGCCCGTTGAGCATCGCTATCACACGGCTCGAGGACAACCAATTCATAGACGTAAATGAAGCATGGCAAAGGACAACGGGCTTCACTCGCGAGGAAGTCATCGGTCGTACCCCGGTTGAATTGAACACTTGGGTCAATCCTGGCGAGCGAGAGCGGCTTATCAGGGTATTGCACGAACAGGGCGCAGTGCAGGAATTCGAATTCCAAATGCGACAGAAATCCGGCAACATCTGTGACTTGCTGTTGTCAGCGGAACGGATCGAAGTGGTAGGCGAGCACTGCATGTTGTCCATGGCATTGGACATCACGGAACGCAAGCGGGCAGAGGAGGCGCTGCGCAAGTCGCTGGAGGAGACAGCCCACAACCAGCGCTTGCTGCTGGCCCTCAGTCAAGCCGCCCAGGCGGTGCAGCGCGCCCACACCCCCGACGAGGTCTGCCGCACTATTCTCGAGTCAGATGGCTGCGCATGGGCTATCAGGCGGCGGTCCTTGAACCGAGCGCCGATCAAGCGCACCTGACCGTCTCTTACCTGGCCTTGGAGCCGGCCCTGCAGCAGGCAGGCGAGCAATTGATCGGCATCCCGGCGCTGGGCTACCGCTTTCCACTGGCGCCGTGTGACCTCTTCCAGCGGACGCTGGCAGACGGAGAGACGACTTTTGTAGCCCGGCCTGCCGACTATCTGGCCGATTTCCTGCCTGAAGCGGTGCGCCCGCTGGCCGGCCAGCTGGCGGCCCTGCTGGGGCTGGGACAGGGCATTGTCGCTCCGCTGACGGTCGGCAACGAGACAGTCGGCCTGCTGGCCGTCGGCGGAGCTGGCTTGACCGAGGCCGACGTGCCGGCCGTGACCGCCTTCGCCAGCCAGGCAGCCGCCTCTCTGGAGAACGCCCGGCTGTACAAAGCCGAACAGGAACGACGTCACATCGCCGAGACTCTGCGCCAGGCCTCCACCATCCTCGGCTCGACGCTGGACCTGGATGAAACACTGGAGTTGATCCTGCAGCAACTGCGACAGGTGATACCTTACGATACGACCTCGATCCAACTGCTACACGAAAACGGTCTTAGAATCGCAGCCTGCCAAGGGTTCGCAAAGCCGGACAAGGTAATGGGTCTGGTCTTCCCGCACAATCCCAAGTTCCCCAACCATCGCGTGGTCACGACAAAAGCACCGCTCGCCATCGAGGACGTCAGTCAGGAATACCCCCATTTCAGGGACGAGATGGATGTCTATGAGTCAGGCTCCATACGATCTTGGTTGGGGGTGCCGCTGCAGGTGAAAGGCCAGGTCACTGGCATGATCGCCCTTGATCGAGAGGGGGTGCATCCTTATACCGCTGAGGAGATCCAACTGGCAATGGGCTTCGCCAGCCAGGCAGCCATCGCCCTCGAGAATGCCCGGCTGTTCGCGGAGGTGCGCGCCGGACGCGAGCGCCTGCAAGTCCTCTCCCGCCGCCTGCTGGAAATCCAGGAGGCCGAGCGCCGCCACATCGCCCGCGAGCTGCACGACGAGGTCGGCCAGGTCCTGACCGGGCTCAAGCTGGTGCTGGAAATGAGTGCGCACTTGCCGGCCGAACAGATCCGGGACAACCTGGACGAAGCGCAGGCGCTGGTCAACGACCTGTTGACGCGAGGTGCGCGAGCTGTCGCTCGATCTGCGGCCGGCCATGCTGGACGACCTGGGCCTGCTGCCGGCGCTGCTGTGGCAGTTCGAGCGGTACACCGCCCGAACCCAGGTACACGTCGGCTTCGGGCAGGCCGGCCTGGAAAGACGGTTTCCGGCAGAAGTAGAGACGGCTGTCTATCGCATTGTGCAGGAAGCGCTGACCAACGTCGCCCGCCACGCCGGCGTCGAGCGAGGTGATGGTGCGGATCTGGGCCGACGAGGAGATCCTCCACTGTGCAGATCGAAGATCAGGGTGTTGGGTTCGACGTGAAGGCCACCCTGGCCGCCCCTACCACTGCGGCCTATCCGGCATGTACGAGCGGGTGGGCTTGTTGGGCGGACAACTCACGATTGAGTCAGCCCCCGGCGCCGGCACCTGCCTGACGGCCGAACTGCCCTTGGGCCAGCCGGCCGGCCACGGGGAGGACGAATGACCAAGACGACCCTTGTGCTGGCAGAAGACCACCACGTCGTTCGGCAGGGCTTGCGAGCTTTGCTGCAGGCCGAGCCTGACTTGACCATTGTCGGCGAGGCGGGCGATGGACTGGAGGCGGTCCGGCTGGTCGAACGGCTCGAGCCGGATGTGTTGGTGCTGGACCTGATCCTGCCCCAGCCTCAACGGCCTGGAGGTCACGCGCCAGGTCAGCCAGCGGTCACCGCGAACCCGCGTCGTCATCCTGTCCATGCACGCGGCCGAGGCTTACGTGCTGGAGGCGCTGAGGAATGGCGCCGCCGGCTACGTGCTCAAAGATGCGAGCGCCGCCGACCTGGTGCGCGCCGTGAGGGAGGCAGTGGCCGGCCGGCACTACCTCAGCCCGCCGCTTTCCGAGCTGGCCATCGAGGCCTACCTGCAAAAGGCCCAGGAAGCCACGCTCGACCTGTACGAGACCCTGACGACCCGGGAGCGGGAGGTGCTGCAACTGGCGGCCGAGGGCCACAGCAACCCCGAAATCGCCGAGCGGCTGGTCATCAGCCCGCGCACCGTCGAGACCCACCGCGCCAACCTGATGCGCAAGCTGGGCCTGCAAAGCCAGGCCGACCTGATCCGCTACGCCCTGCAGCGAAGGATTATCACGTTGGAAGAATGAACAGCTCGACACTCATTACCAAAGTGTTGCTTCCCGGGCGGCGAGAGGACGTACTGACGCGTCATCGCCTTCTTGACCGGCTGTACGATATGGTGGATCGCAAGCTCGTCCTGGTTTCCGCGCCGGCCGGTTACGGCAAGACCACCCTCCTGGTGGATTTTGTTCATGACCTGGAACATCCTGTTTGCTGGTATACCCTGGATGAGAACGACCGAGACCCTCGCGTCTTCTTGGAACACCTGATCCTCAGCCTCCATCACCGTTTTCCCAGTTTTGGCGAACGTACGCGCCAAGCACTGGCCGCTAACCCCGATCTCTCGGGCGGCGCGCGGAGCGTCGTCAATGTGCTGATCAACGAGATGGTAGGTGTCATCCCCCAGTGGTTCGTGCTGGTGTTGGACGACTACCATCGGTTGGGAGAGACCTCTGAGGTGGGTGCAGTCCTGGCTCGATGCCTGGATTACGAGACCGACCAGTTTCTCCTCATTGTCGCCGGCCGCACTGTTCCCAACCTGCCGTTTATCGTCCGCTTCACAGCCAGGGGCGAGATAGGCGGGCTGGGGCAGGAAGACCTGCGCTTCCACGGCGATGAAATTCAGGCCCTCATTACCCAGAACTACAACCTCCACGTCCCAACGAAGGAAGCCGAAGAGCTGGCGGTCCAGTCTGAGGGCTGGATCACCAGCATCCTACTCAGCCTCCATACGACGTGGCAGGGCGTTCTTCAGAGCCTGGTTCGGGCCCACACCTCTGACCAACCGGTATACGAGTATCTGGCCCAGGAGGTCTTTGCTTTCCAGGAGCCTCCCGTCCAGGCTTTCCTTACTGCTTCCTCTACCCTCCAAGAGATGAGTCCGGCCCTATGCCAGGAGGCGCTGGGGCTGGAAGAGGCCAGCTATTTCCTAAAGCTGGTAGAAGACCGCAGCCTCTTTGTCACCCGGTTGGAGGGGGACTGGTACCGCTACCACCATCTGTTTCAAGAGTACCTGCAGGCGCGGCTGCAGCAGGGAGAACAGCCCCGGTGGATTCGAACTGCACCGCCGCGCCGCTCGCTGGTTTGAGGCGCACGAGCAGCCTGACGCGGCTGTCCATCACTATCTGACTGTGAGCGCTCACGAGGACGCGGCACGGGTGATGGAGGCAGCCGCTCAGAGCATGTTCTATTCCGGCCGCCTGGGAACACTGATGGAGTGGGGCGCCGCGCTCCCGACCCCCGTGCGCGAGCGTGCCCCACGTCTCGTGCTATTTCAGTCCCGCGCCGCCGACATGCTGGGATGCTGGGAGGAAGCACTGGCGTTGACGGAGGTTGCGGAGCGCGGCTGTCGGGCCGACCAGGATGCCCACGGCCTGGCCTACGTGCTGCTGCACCGTTGTGAGGTCTGGCAGGGGCAGGGGCGGGCCCAGGAAGCCCTGGCCCTCGGCCAGGAGGTGCTCTCCCTGCTCGAGGCGACGGGTATGCCCATGGTGTACGAGGTCTACCGCATCATCGGCAAGTCCTGCCTGGCGCTTGGCCGGCTGAAAGAGGGAGAGGTCCACTTGCAGCAGGCACTCCGATACTCTCTGGAGCGGGGGAGTGACTTTGGGCGGTCCTCTGTCCAGAACGCCCTGGCCGACTGCCTGTGGCGACAGGGGCGCTGGGCAGAGGCGATCGCCGTCCAGCGGCAGGCCGTGGCGACCTGGCGGCGGCTGGGCAACCCTGGTACGCTGGCCGGCGCGCTCAACGACCTGGGCTTCTACCTCTATTCGACCGGCGGGTATGGCGAGGGGCTGCGCCTTCTTGAGGAAGCGCTGGATCTGGCCCGCCGGTCCGGCCACCGGCGCAACGAATCCCTGACGCTGCTCAGCTCTGGCCGAGCTGGCCCGCGACCTGGGGGCGATCGAGCGGGCGGCGCAGGCATGCGAGGAGGGGCTGGCCGTCGCCGACGAGCTGGGCGACGGTTTCCTCTCTGCTTACGGTCGAGAAGTGTTGGGGCTGGTGCACCGCTGCCGGGGCGACTACCCTGCCGCGCAGGTGGCCATCGAGCAGGCGGTGGAGCGGGCGGAGCAGCAGCGCTCAGAATACCAGCTCGGCCGGTACAAGGCCTCGCTGGGCCTGGTGCAGGCCGAGGCGGGGGAGTCAGAAGCGGGATTGACGGAGTTGGCCCGCGCCTGCGAGCGGCTACAGCGGATCGACGCCCGCGGTGAGCTGGCCCGCGCCCGATTCTTCACTGCCTGGGCGCTGTTCCGCGCTGGCCAGGAGGCAGAGGCGCTCGCAACCCTCCGTCAGGTGCTCGACACGGCTGACCCGCTCAGCCGGGAGTACCTCTTTGTCGTCGAAGGCCGGCGGGTGCTTCCCATGCTGGAACGCGCTTTACACGGATGGGAGTGGCGGCAAGGAGCTGACCGCGCTGCTGGCCCGCGCGCGAGCCTTCGAGCATACTACCCAGACGGTGCTCCAGCAAGCATCCCCTCCCAAGGTCGAAGCGAAGGGACCGCTGCGCATCTTTGGGTTCGGCCGGGGGCGCGTGGAGTGCGGCGGAAGGGGAATCCCCCTTTCCGAATGGGAGGCCGCGTCGGTCCGTCACCTGCTCTTCCACCTGCTGACCCACCCCCTCCGCTCGAGAGATCAGAATCGCCGCCGTCCTCTGGCCAGAGTTGTCCCCTGAAAAGGTGAAGGCCAGTTTTCATACTACCAAGTTTCGCCTCAAGCGCGTGCTGGGCCAGGAAGCCCTCTACTTCGATGGCTGCTGCTACCAGGTTCACCCAGACCTGGACTACTGGTTCGACGTGGCCGAGTTCGAGGGGCTGCTGCGGAGTACCGCTTCCGAGGCGGTGAAGGGGACCGGGCCAGGGCGAAGGATAGAGCATCTGCAGCAGGCCATCGCTCTCTACCAGGGCGATTTCCTGGAGGACTGCTACGCCGATTGGTGTCTGCCACATCGTGAAGCGCTGCGGGAACAATGCCTGGAGGCGGTGGAGGAGCTGGCCAGGCGGCTGCTGGCCCGGCGGCAGTATCGCCCGGCCATCCAGACACTCCGCCGTGGGCTGGAGATGGACGATCTGCGAGAGAGGCTGCACTGTGGGCTGATGCGCGCCTACGCTCTCTCCGGGCAGCGGAGCCAGGCCCTTGCCCAGTACCGGCGTTGCGCTGAGATCCTGGAGCGCGAATTGGACACGGCTCCTTCCCCCGAGACCACGGCCGTGTACCACCGCATCCTCGACGGGTCGCCTATCGATTAGCATCCTACCCTCGATCCTCCTGACGGCCGTGCCGCACCTTCATCCTGCCCAATAGAGGGGCAGGATTTCTGTTTTCTCTGTCCTTTTGCCGTCTACGTTGCCCCCTGCGTTTACCCCTACGTTTACCTCCCTGGCGTAAGCTAGAGCCATCAAGAGGTAACACAGGAGGTAACGACGATGAAAGCACGTATCCAGGTTGGTCTGTCGAAGCTTCAGGATCCCCGGGTGGTCCGAGTTGCGCTGGTTAGCCTAGCGCTGGCGCTGATGCTGCTGGCCCCTCACGCGGCAGTCTACGCCTGCCCAGGCGGTTCCAGTGGTGGTTGTGGTGGCGGTTTCTAGTTCGGCACACTGATGCCGACGATAGAGATCTCACAGCCTAGGGAGCTGAAGGTTGTGACATGACGCAAGCTGCGCTCCAGATCCTGGTCGGTACGGCGCTGACTGACTCTCAGTTCTGCGCAGGGTTACTGGACGGGCAACGCTACACGCTTCTACTCGCCTTCGAGTTCACCGACGAGGAACGGAGGTTCATCCAGGCTGTCCAAGCTGGCTCTCTCCAAGAGTTCGCCGCCCGGCTCGATGAATGGCTGCAGGCCCAGGAGGGGCTTGGCGGTTCTCGGTGGCCATGTGGGCAACCCCCGACATACCTGAAATCGACCGAGTCGAACAGTCCAGGGTGTGCCCGACCTGGTAGTTCGATTGCTCGATGACTCGAGCGCCTTAGCCGCCGGGCGACCAGTTTCGGGTGCAGTGCATGGGAATATCCTATCCTGCTGTGAAAGGGTGAGCAGGGCAGAAGTGAACCGGGCGGCGAAAGATCTGGCAGCCAGGGTATTGGTTGCCAGATCGGCGGAGCCTGCCTGGTATGAGGGACTACGAATCCTGCCTCAAGATGTGCAGAGTAGATCCCTTGTCGCACCCTGCCGCTGGCGTGCGATAGGCAAAGCCTGACAAAGAAAGGATCGTTTCAGATCTCGTGAGCGGGCGCGTTTCACTTTTCCGCCCACCCCGTGCAAAACACGGGGCTTTTCTGCTTGGGTCGCGTAGCTTTACGGATAGACAGGCCTACCGAAATGGACTATGATTAGCACGTGCGGGTACCGTGCTCAGTTCGCTCGATCTGCCTGCCGTTCCTGGGCACTTTCCAGAATGACCGGTCGCCCACAGCACCGTGGTCGGACGTGCGCCGCACGGATTCGAGGGAAGGGGAAGTGGACCCAATCTCAGTGTTACTCGTGGACGATAATCCGGTCTTTCTGAGCATTGCAGCCCGTTTCTTGCGCGCCTGCGACGATCTGGTCGTTCTAGGCGCGGCTGATGGAGGACAGGAGGCGCTGGCCAAGGCTTGGCACCTGCGGCCGCAGGTCGTTCTGCTTGACCTGCGCATGCCCGACCTGCCCGGGTTGGAGGTCATCCCTCTGCTGCGAGCCATACTGCCCCAGGTAGGCATCGTTGTCCTGACCCTGTTGGACGGCAACAGTTACCGAGAGGCGGCCCTGGCCGCTGACGCGGACGAGTTTGTATCCAAGGCGTTCATGGACACCGATCTCCTGCCGGCCATCCGGCGGGTGGCGCACATCCACCGAGAGAAGCCGTGAAACTGATCCTCACCCTGGCGCGAGCGGATTGGGGACGTACCCGAGACGCAGCGCGCGGGGATCGGTCTGGACCTGCGTCCAACAGGACAGGTGGAAGATGGCCGGCAAAGGCAAGTCACGGCAGAAGTTGTGAGCTTCAATTGCGCATTTCCCGTTTTACGCCCGCCATCATCCGGGTGATCAACCTGATCCAGACCGACGTGGGCCAGCCGGTGGGCCACGTCGTCTCCAACCTGGTGGACCGTGACCGCCTGGTGGCGGACGTGCAAGCCGTGCCGGCCAACCTGGTTCCCTTTCGGACCGAGATGCCGAACCGTGAACGGCCGGGGCGGACACAGCCTTCGGCTTCGAGAGCATCGAACTGACCGTGAAGGAGCACGATAGGATGACACTTAGCGCGCAAGATGCTGGCCCTATACGCGGCCGTCACTGTGGTGATCCTTGCCGTCGTCGGGGGATTGCTGTTTGCGCGGTTCCGGCACGACCGGCTTGAGGACCTCCAGCGGGAGCTGTTGAACCAGCTCAAGCACATTGACTTTGCCCTGACCAGTTTTATGGCGGAAGCAGACAGCGACGTCGCCACCCTGGCCGCCAACGAGTTGGTTCGCACCAGACAGGACCAGGAGTTCACCAGCTTTCTGGAGGCCGACCCAGAGACTTTTGCGTACAACGTGGGCCAGGTGGAGCAAGGCATCATTGACCTGTTCAACACCTTTCGCCTCACGCACCCCTATGTGAACTCGGTCTACATGGGGCGGGAGAACGGGAGTTTTGTCCGCTCCCACCCCCGAGCACAGCCGACCCAGTATGATCCGCGCACCAGGCCCTGGTATATCCTGGCCCGGGACAACCCGGGAAAGGTCATGCACACCGAGCCCTATCCATCGGTGACGACCTCGGATGTGAACATCGGCGTCGTGACCGCCCTCGTGGACGACGAGGGTCTGGTATACGGCGTCGTGGGGGCCGACATCACCCTGGTCAACCTGACCCAGTACCTGTCCGGCTTTGAGGTCGGCCATGGGGGCCAGATGCTGCTCCTCGACCAGAGTGGAACCATTCTGGCCAGCAAGGACGAAGCGCTGCGTTTTCAGCCTATCGCCCTGCTCGTGGGCGACAAGGCAGATGCCTTGCTGGGCAGCCAGGAGGGCGTGTTGCCCTTTGCCACGGCATCCGATGCCAGCCACCTCTTTTTCTACACCTCTCCCCACCTGGGATGGAAGATCGCGATCGTCGTCCCCGAGGACGAAATCCGAAGCGAGATCATGAGCGCCGTATTGCCAGAGCTCGCCGGGCTGCTCCTGGCCCTGGTTCTGTTGAGCGGTCTGACCTTCGCCGGCCTGAACCGGGCGGTGATCCGGCCTTTGATGCAGCTCCACGACGTCACGCGCGATATTGCCCGCACCGGCGATCTGCACCAGCAGGTCGAGATCAAGGCGCGGGATGAGATCGGATCGCTGGCCGCATCCTTCAATCAGATGATGCTGAGCATTCGACAGGCGCAGGAGGCTTTGCGGCGAGAGCGCGACCTGGCTGAAGCGCTCAAAGATGCCGCCACCACTCTGACAACCACCTTGGATTTCGAGATCGTGCTGGACCGCATCCTGGAGCAGGTCAGCCGGGTCGTTCCCAATGAGGCCTGCAACTTTATGCTCATCGAAGAGGAACGGGTTCGGGCGGTGCGTTGGTTGGGATACGAACGACTTGGAGGCGAGGAATACATCGCTCAGGCCGAGTTTTCCCTCTCGCAAACCCCCACCTTCAGACAGATGGCGTCGAGCAAAGAGCCGATGCTTGTGCCTGATGTCGCAGCGCACCCAGACTGGCAGCGGTTTCCAGAGATTGCCTGGCTGCGTTCCTATGCTGCCACGCCCATCATTGTGCGGGATCGCGTCATTGGCTTCCTGAGTGTGGATAGCTCCATTCCCAACTTTTTTCAAGAGCATCACCTGGAGCTTTTGCGCACCTTTGCCGGCCATGCCGCCGCCGCCATCGAAAACGCGCGGCTTTACGAGCAGGTCAAGCGCGACGCGGTCGAACTGGAGGCGCGCATTGCTTCCGCCACACAGGAGATCCGCCAGCGGGCCGAGGAACTGGCCGTGCTGAATGAGCTAAGCCGGACCCTCACCGCTCACCTGAGCGTGGAACAGGTGCTGATCGAGACCTATCGAGGCGCTTCCCGCCTGTTGGACGCGGCCAACTTTCACATCACCCTGTACGACGCAGACCGGGACCAGATCACCTCTGTGCTAAGGGTCGTCGACGGGCGAGTTGAGCAGCCCATGCCCACGCCACGGGGAGGGCTGACCGACTACCTGATTCGCACCCAGCAGCCACTGCTCCTGCCCGACAGAGTGGTGGAACGAACGGCCGAGCTGGGACTGGAACAGGTGATGTACGCCGAGGGACGAACCCCTGTTTCCTGGCTGGGCGTGCCGATGGTGCTTGGCAAACAGGTATTGGGGACGATGGCTGTGCTGAGCTACGCCGCCCCAGGCGCCTACCAGGCGCGGGACCGCGATCTGTTATGGGCCCTGGCGAACCAGGCGGCCATCGCCATCAACAACGCCCAGCTTTATCGCAAGTCGGAGCAGCATGCAGTCGAGCTGGGTATCCTCTACGAGGTCGGCAAAGAGATCACTGCCACCCTGTCACTGGATGCCATGCTCCAGACGATTGTAGACAACGCCGTCCGGTTGGTTGGGGCCGACAAGAGCCTGCTGGTGTTGATCGATGCGCGGAAAGAAAGACTGGTCCAGATCGTGGGGCATGGCTATGACCAGGAACAACTGGAGGCGCACACCTTTGGGGAACTCCGGGGCTGGCCTCAGCGGTTGGGTGCTCCGGGAAAAGGCTCCCACGTTGACCGGCGACCTCCAGAACGACGAACGGCAGCAGGGTGCCGCCCTGACCAGCGCCCGGAGGAGCGGGGACCGATCGGCGGCGGTTGCCCCGCTGCTCATTGGGGATCAAGTGCTCGGTACACTCACCGTGGTGAATGGGCCATCGAAACAGACCTTTACGCCGGCTGACTTGAACCTGGTGACCATGCTGGCCAGCCAGGCAGCCGTCGCCATCCAGAAGGCGCAGCTCTACGAGGCTGCCCAGGAGGCAGACCGGCTCAAGTCGGCCTTTTTGGCCAGCATGTCCCACGAGCTGCGCACGCCGCTCAACTCGATCATCGGTTTCACCGGCATCCTGCTGCAAGGGTTGGTGGGGCCGTTGAACGACGAGCAGCAAAAGCAACTGGGCATGGTGATGCACAGCGCCCGTCACCTGCTGGCCCTCATCAACGACGTGCTGGACATCTCCAAGATCGAGGCCGGCGAGCTGGAGCTGGCCTCGGAGCCATTCGACGTGTGCCAGGCCATCCAACGGGCCGTGCAGACAGTCACCCCCATCGCCGACAAGAAGGGACTAGCGCTCATCGTCGAGGTGTCCCCGGAGGTAGGCCGCATCGTCGGCGACGAGCGACGCGTGGAGCAGATCCTCATCAACCTGGTCAACAACGCCTGTCAAGTTCACCGACGAGGGGCAGGTGCGCATCAGAAGCGAGATCGCAAACAGCAGGCTGGTCACCCAGGTGACAGACACGGGCATCGGCATCCGGCCTGAGGACGTTGGCAAACTGTTCAAGCCATTCCGCCAGATCGATACCGGCGTAGCTCGCCGGCACGAGGGGACTGGCCTGGGTCTTGCCATCTGTGATCGCCTGGTGAACATGATGGGCGGCAAGATTTGGGTGGAGAGCCAATGGGGCGAGGGGAGCACCTTCACCTTTACACTGCCGACGGGAGGAGACAATGAGACCCAAGATTCTCGTCATCGAAGACAATGAACAGAATCTCTACCTGACGACCTTTATCCTGGAAAAGCACGGCTACGAGGTCATCCAGGCGCGAGAAGGTGGCGAGGGAATCAGATTGGCCGGCCAGGCCGAGCCTGATCTGATCCTTCTGGATATCCAGCTACCCGAGATGGACGGCTACGCGGTGGCGCAGGCGCTGAGGAGCAATCCGGCGCTGGAGGGCGTGCCCATCGTGGCGGTCACGTCCTACGCCATGGTCGGCGACCGGGAGCGCATCCTGGCCGCCGGCTGCACCGGCTACATCGAAAAGCCCATCAATCCGGACACGTTTGTCGCCCAAGTAGAGGCGCATCTGCCGGGCGGTACGTCTGGCAGAGGAGGTGGAGCGTGACTCAGGTTCTTGATCGTGGACGACCAGGAACAAAATCTCTACATGCTGCAGATGCTGCTGCAGGGGCATGGCTACGAGGTCAAGTCAGCGCGGAACGGGATCGAGGCGTTGGACATGGCCCGGCGCCAAGCGCCGGATCTGATCATCACCGATATCCTGATGCCCGGCATGGATGGGTTTAGCCTGTGCCGCGAGTGGATGGCAGACGAAAGGTTGCGGCGCGTGCCCCTGGTCTTTTACACCGCCACGTACACCGACCCCCAGGACGAGGCGTTTGCCTTGAGCCTGGGGGCAGCGCGATTTGTCGTCAAGCCTACTGAGCCGGACGCCTTTGTCGAGATCCTGCGCCAGGTGCTGGAAGACCACGCAGCGCAGCAGCTGGTCCCGCTCGGCGGGCCGAGCCTGGCTGAGGAGGTCTACTATCAGCAGTACAATCAGGCCCTGATCCGCAAGCTAGAGGACAAGATGGCGCAGCTCGAAGAGGCGAACCGCGCGCTAGAACTCGACATCACCGAGCGCAAGCGGGCGGAGGAGACGCTGCGCGAAAGCGAGGAACGCTATCGTCTCATTGCCGATCACGTCGGCGACGTCGTCTGGCAGTTGGATATGCAGTTGCGCTTTACCTATGTCAGTCCGGCCGTCGAGCGTGTTTTGGGCTACACGTTGGATGAGGTGATCGGGCTGGAGGTTACCACCCTGTTGGACGCAGACGGCCTGACCCAGATGAAGCAAATCGTCCAATCCAGACTAGCCGTTGCAGGACAAACCTCTATGGGCCCTACCGTGTACAGGATGAAACATAAAAGCGGCCATTGGGTGGGTGTGGAAGTGATGTCCTCTCCGATTTTCGATCTGGAGGGGCATCCCAACGGATTTGTCGGCGTGACGCGCGATGTGACTGCACGCTTGCGGGCGGAGGTGGCGCTGTGGGCTTTGGCCACTCGCCAGGAAGCGCTTCTTGCGACCGTCCCCGACATTGTCGTCGAAGTGGACAACAACAAAGTGTACACGTGGGCGAACCAGGCCGGTATCGAGTTCTTCGGCCAAGACGTGATCGGCAAAGAAGCCGCTTTCTACTTCGAAGGCGAACAGGATACCTATGCCGTGGTGCAGCCGCTCTTCAACGGAGATGAAAACACGGTCTATGTGGAGAGTTGGCAGCGGCGCAAGGATGGTCAAAAGCGCTTGCTTGCCTGGCGGTGCCGAGTGCTCAAGGATGACGGAGGAAACGTCACGGGTGCATTATCATCGGCGCGCGACATCACCGAGCGCAGGCAGGCCGCAGATGCGCTGACCGCCGAGCGGTCGCTGCTGCGCACCCTCGTTGACCACCTGCCCGACGCGGTCTATGTGAAGGATGGCGCCTGCCGAAAGATCCTGGCCAATCCGGTGGACATCCGCGACATGGGTGCCTCCTCGGAAGCCGAGGCGCTCGGCAAAACCGATTTCGACTTCTTTCCGCATGACCTGGCGGCTGCATTCTACGCCGACGACCAGAACGTCATCCAGTCCGGGCGGCCGGTACTCAACCGCGAGGAAATGATCACCCTGCCAGATGGAACCCGCGGCTGGCACTTGACCTCCAAGGTACCGGTGCGCGACAGCGCCGGCCAGGTGGTCGGCCTGGTGGGCATCGGTCACGACATCACCGAGCGCAAGCGGGCAGACGAAGCTCTGCAAAGCGCCAAGGAAGAGCTGGAAAGGCAGAACGCCCGCCTGCAGGCGCTCTACCGCGCCGGACAGGCGGTCAACTCGACCCTGGACAGCGGCGCCATCCTGGACGAGCTGGTCGGCGAGGCGATGCATCTCACGTGCGCTACCCGCGGCCAAGTGCTGATAGCCCGTCAGGATCTTGGTTTTTTCGAGCGCCACTCCTTGCACGGCTTTTCCGCAGAGGAGGCGAAACTGGCCGGGACGGTTCCCTTGCACCTGGATCGAGGCATCAACGGCCAGGCGTATACCACTCACCAGACCGTATGCGTGGACGACGTGAGGACCCTTCCCGGCTACTTTCCACTCATCTCCGCAACCCGATCTGAGATGGCCGTGCCTATCGTCCGCGGGGGGCAGGTGCTGGGCAACCTGGACCTGCAGAGCCCGGAGGTGGGTGCCTTCCGGGACGTGGATCTGGGCTACCTGGCCGGTTTGGCCGATCAGGTGGCAATTGCGCTGGAGAATGCGCGGTTGTACGGCGAGGCCCGCCGCCAAAACCGCGAACTGGCTCTGCTTAACCGGGTCATCGCCGGCTCGGCCGCCAGCCAGGCGATTGAGCCGATCCTGGAAATGGTCTGCCGGGAGCTGGCCTTGGCCTTTGACCTGCCCCAGTCGGCCGCTGCCCTGTTCAACGTGGACAAAACCGAGGCGGTCGTGGTGGCCGAGTACCTGTCCGAAGGCCGGCCCTCAGCCCTGGGCGAAATCATCCCTGCGGTCGGCAACCCCTCGTCCCAATACCTGCTCCAGCACAAAGCGCCGCTGGCCGTGGACGATGCCCAGACCGACCCCCAGCTCGCGCCCATCCACGACCTGATGCGCAGACGCGGCATCGTCTCGCTGCTGGTCCTGCCCCTCCTCGTCGAAGGGGAGGTGGTGGGCAGTCTGGGACTGGACGCCATCGAGCATCGGCCTTTCTCCGCCGAGGAAGTAGACCTGGCCCAGCGCGTGGCCGAGCAGGTGGCTGGAGTTCTGGCCCGCACCCGTCTGGAGGAGACCCGACACCGCCTCAGTATCACTATCGAACAGGCAGCCGAAAGCATCCTCGTCACCGACACCAACGGCGCCATCCTCTACGTCAATCCCGCCTTTGAACGGATCACCGGCTACTCCCGTGCTGAGGCCATCGGCCAGAATCCTCGCCTGCTCAAGAGCGGCAAACACGACGCCACGTTTTATGGAGACCTGTGGCGCACCATTACCGCCGGACAGGTGTGGCAGGGACGGTTTGTCAACCGGAGAAAGGACGGCAGCCTCTACACCGAAGATGCGGTCATCACCCCGGTGCGTGACCAGGCCGGGGAGATCGTCAACTATGTGGCCACCCGGCGCGACGTGACCCGCGAGGTCGAGCTGGAGGAGCAGTTCCACCAGGCGCAAAAGATGGAGGCCGTCGGCCGGCTGGCGGGGGGCATTGCTCACGATTTCAATAACCTGCTGACCGTCATCCACCTCAGCACCCGCCTGCTGGAGCGCAGAGCTCCAACCCGACGACTCGCAGTGGCCACATGTGCAGCGCATCCGCGAAACTGGCGAACGCGCCACCCGGCTGACCAAGCAACTGCTCGCCTTCAGCCGGCAGGAGGCCATCGAACCTCGGGTGTTGAACCTCAACGATGTGGTCGGCGACACAAGCAAGATGCTGCAACACATCATCGGCGAGGACGTCGAGCTGGTGACCGGGCCGGCCGACGGCTTGTGGCCGGTCTATGCCGACCCTACCCAGATTGAGCAGGTGATCCTGAACCTGGCGGTGAACGCCCGCGACGCCATGCCACAGGGTGGTACGCTGACCGTTGAGACGGCCAACGTCGTGCTCGACGAGGCATACGCCCACCAACACCTGGACGTAGAACCGGGCGAATACGTGATGATGAGTGTCAGTGACACGGGAACGGGGATGGACGACGAGGTCAAGCGACACCTCTTTGAGCCGTTTTTCACCACCAAGGAAAAGGGCAAGGGCACCGGCCTGGGGCTGGCTACCGTGTTTGGCATCGTCAAGCAGAATGAAGGGCATATCCGGGTCCACAGTGAGGTTGGGCAGGGAACAACGTTCAAGGTCTATCTGCCCCGGACCGAAGAGGTGGAAGGCCGGCCTCTGCTGCGTGCCCGGCTTCCGTTCCGCCCCACTCCGGCTCGGGGCACGGAGACGCTGCTGGTGGCGGAAGACGAGGCAGGAATCAGGGAGCTGGCGGCCCAGATCCTGAGTGCGCAGGGTTACCAGGTTCTGACCGCGGCGAGTGGGTCGGAGGCACTCAGGATCAGTGGGAAGCATAGCGGTCCCATCCATCTGCTGCTCACTGACCTGGTCATGCCCCAGATGAGCGGCAAGGCGCTGGCCGAACAACTGGGCTCGCAGCGGCCCGAGATGCGGGTGCTGTACATGTCCGGCTACGTCGACGCGACTCTGCAACGCCGCGTGCTAGACGGCCAAGCAGCCTTTCTACCCAAGCCATTCACCGCGGAGCAATTGATTCAAAAGGTACAGGCTGTGCTGAGCGGCCCACACGTCGATACAGGGCAGCAACGCGCCACACAGGACTTTGGCAAGTGACCGCCGGCGAGGGGATTGGCATGGATGACACGAGCACTATTCTGATCGTGGATGACGATGCGGTGGTGCGCGACGCGCTCGTGGAGCTGCTGGCCGAAGAAGGCTACCATCCGGCCTCTGCCGCGAACGGCGCCGAAGCCCTGCTCCAAGCCAGTAAGCTCACTCCCGATCTGATTCTGCTCGATGTCATTATGCCGGACATGGACGGCTTTGAGGTCTGCCAGCAACTGCGAAGCAGCCCTCTCCTGGCCGAGGTGCCCATCGTCATGCTCACCGCGCTCAACACGCCTCAGCATCGCCTGCGAGGCATCGAAGCCGGCGCCGACGATTTCATATCCAAGCCTTGCGACGCGATCGAATTGCTGGCCAAGGTACGAACCATCTCTCGGCTCGACCGCTATCGCCGTTTGCTGGAGGAACGTAACCGGCGGGCGCAGGCCGAGGAGGAAGTCGCCAGGCACAGAAGGGATCTGCAGCGGTTATCGGCCCAACTCATGAGTGCCCAGGAAGCGGAACGGGCCCGGCTTGCCCGAGAGTTGCACGACGAGCTGGGCCAGGCACTGACCGCCGTGAGCCTCAACCTGGCCGAGGTTCTAAAAGGATTGCCGTCTGAGGCTATCCCTACCCTCGGTGAAAAGCTAGTGGAGGCAAGATCGTTGACAGGCCAGGCTCTGGACCTGGTCCGCAGGATGGCCCTGGACCTGCGGCCAGGCATCCTGGATGATCTGGGTCTGGTGGCTGCACTGCGCTGGCATCTCAACCGCTGGACCAAGACGTTCGGCGTCGAGACTGAGTTCCAGGTGGTGGACGCTGACACGAGACTGGACCTGGAGGTGGAAACAGCAGTCTATCGCATCGTACAGGAGGCAATGACCAACGTGGCCAAACACGCACAGGCCAGTAAGGTGCGCGTGTGCCTGGAACGCAAGCCCTCCGCTATTGTTGCCTTCGTTGAAGACAATGGCCGCGGCTTTGCAGCCAATGAGCCCTCAGTCCGGGAAACACCGGAACATGGAGTGGGGCTACTCGGCATGCGAGAGAGGGTAGCGCTGCTGGGAGGTGAATTCAACCTGTGGTCTCGTCCGGGCGGCGGCACCCGACTGTCCGTGGTGATACCTCTCCAGGATAGACCCGGTTCATGAATGCCATACGTATCTTGCTTGCCGAGGATCACACCATCGTCCGCAAGGGTCTGCGCTCCCTCCTGGATCGCGAGGGGGGCATCCAAGTGGTGGGGGAGGCAGCCGACGGCAGAGAGGCTGTGGACAAGGTCAGGCATTTGCTGCCCGACGTCGTAGTGATGGACATCGCCATGCCAGGCCTGAACGGCCTGGAGGCGACCCGTCAGATCAGGAAGCAATTCCCCAAAGTCAAGGTTCTGATTCTGACCATGCACGCCGATGAAGAGCACATCTTGCAGATCCTGCAGGCTGGCGCTTCCGGGTACGTGGTTAAGCAAGACGCGCCCGAAGAGTTGGTATCAGCCGTGCAGACAGTAGACCGCGGTGACCTCTTTCTCAGTCCTTCTATCTCTCGGACAGTCATCCAGGAATATATTCGCCGGGCTGAAGCTATGGCCGGCCGAGTCAGCTACGAGCCGTTGACCCCCCGCGAACGGGAGGTGTTGCAGTTGATCGCCGAAGGGCGTCCGCCCCGCGAGATTGCCGAGATCCTACGTATCAGCGTCAAAACAGTCGAGACTCACCGCGCCCATCTGATGCGCAAGCTCGACGCACGCAGCACAGCAGACTTGACCCGATATGCCATCCGCAAAGGAATAATCCGCCCGGAGTGACTTCCAACCGACCATTGCACGATCTTCCGCCACACACCATGCTCGATCCAAGGCCCCGGCGCAAGTCGGGGCTTTTCTTACTGATGGCGGTACAGATCAAAAATCAGGGTTTCCCCTATAGCCAGGCGAGCCCGGCTGGCGTATAGTAGAGAAGGAAACGGTACATCTACCGGGCGCAAGGATTAAGGGAGCGGCTGATGCAGACAGTGAAAACACTGATCGCGGATGATGATGCCAGATTCCGGCAAAGAGTCAAGGAGTTGTTGGCTTCCGAACCGGATCTGGAGATCATCGGGGAGGCAACAGACGGCTACGATGTCGTGTGCAAAGCCAGAGAACTCCAACCTGATCTCGTCCTCATGGATGTAAGAATGCCCCAGATGAGCGGTCTGGATGCCGCCCGGCAGCTCAAGGCCGAAATGCCACAACTCAAGATCATCATTCTCACCCTCTACGAGATCGAGGAGTATCAGGAGGCGGCGAAGGCCTGCGGCGTGGACCACTTTATTGTCAAGCGTTCAATGCTCGACGACCTAATGCCGGCGATCAGAAGCATTGGCCAAGCCACGCCTGTGAGCCGGCAACAATGCCGCTGATCCGGTATCTCCAGGAGAGGGCCAGGCGGCCGCCGGCCTCTCGATGGAAATATCGGCTGGAAGCGGCTGGATGGTGAGTTGAAGCAAGGTGCAGCATGGACCAAGCTGTGATCAAAATACTGTTGGTTGAGGACAGTCCCGCAGATGCCCGGCTGGTATGCGACATGCTGACCAATGCTGGTAGAAATGGCGACGGTGCCACGTTCTATGTCACCCATGTCAGCCGTTTGGACGAGGCGCTGGCGGTTCTGACGGAGGGGACATTCGACCTCGTCCTGCTGGACCTGTCGCTGCCCGACAACCACGGTCTTGCGGCCCTACAGCAGATGCTGGGGGCCGTCCCTGGCCTGCCGGTGGTGGTGATGAGCAGCTTGCGCGATCCCCAATCGGCACAGGCCGCCATTCGGGCAGGCGCTCAGGACTGCCTGGTCAAGGGTCAGGTGGATGAATACTCCCTGCCGCACGCGATCCACTGTGCCATCGAACGCAAGCGGGCAAACGAACACCTGCGGCAAGACGTGGCCCAGTTGGTGGCTCTACGCGAGGGGGGAGTGGAGCTAGCTGCGCAACTGGACCTGGATACCGTGCTGCGCTCGATTGTGGAGCGGGCCGTCGGCCTGGTAGGAGGCGTGTCCGGCGGCCTGGACCTCTACCGCCCGGATCTGGACGCGCTGGAGTGGGCCGTCGTAGTGGGATCCAATCCGCGCTGGCCTGGAACCCTCCTGCAACGGGGGGAAGGCCTCGACGGCAAGGTCTGGCAGACGGGACGGCCGCTCATCGTGGACAACTGCCAGTACTGGGATGGGCAGGCGGCTATCTACGAGGGGCACCCCTTCACCTCAATGGTCAGCGTGCCCATCTTTTTGAGGGATGAGTTCCTGGGTGTGTTGGGTGTCCTCGGAGAGGTACCAGATGCCTTTTCCCAGGCCGACGCTGAGCTGCTTAGCCTGTTTGCTGATCAGGCAGCCAGCGTCATCTACAACGCTCGCCTGCTCCAGGCCGAACGCACCACACGGCAGCACCTGGAGATGCTGTACCGGATCGGGCGGACCCTCATCTCCACCCTGGACGTCGATACCATCCTCAATCGTTTGACCGACGAGGCCCTGCGAGCGACGGGAGCGACCCACGGTTCGGTGTTGGTGGCGAATCGCCAGTCCGGCTCCTTCGAGCGGCGCTCCCTGCAAGGCTACACGCCGGAGCAGAAACGTAAGGCCTGTATCCAGCATCTGCCACTGGACCATGGCCTCAACGGCCGAGCCTACCGCAGCCGCCAGGTGGTGTGCGTGGGAGATGTGCGTGCCGAGCCAGACTATTTCCCCCTCGTCCCAGAAACACGCGCCGAGCTGGTGGTGCCGATCATGGTGGGTGAAGAGGTGGTGGGCAACCTCGATCTGCAAAGCCCTGAGGTCGATGCCTTTTCCCAGGGCAAAGTGAATCTGTGGTTTCTGGCGGTACTTACCGATCAAGTGGCCCTGGCTCTGGAAAACGCCCGGCTATTCCAGGCTGAACGGGCCGCCCGCGAACAAGCCGAAAAGCTCCAGGCAGCGACCCAGGCCCTGAGCGCCACTCTGGACCTGCAACAGGTCTTTGAGGGGATCTTGCGCGAACTTCAGTCCGTGCTGCCCTACGACAGCGCTTCCGTCCAACAGCTTCAAGGCGAACGGCTGGAGATCATCGGCGGCCATGGCTTTCCCGATCTGGACGCACTGCTGGGCGAGGGGTTTGAGCTGGCCGACAGCGACAACCCCAACCGGGAGGTAGTCCGCACCCGTGCCCCGTTGATCCTGGACGATGCTGCGGCTGCCTACGCTGGCTTCCGCCGCGAACCCCACGCCCAGGCTCGGATCCGATCCTGGCTGGGTGTGCCACTGCTCTTTGGCGACCGGCTGCTCGGCATGATCGCTCTGGACAAGCGAGAATCCGGCTTTTACACCCAGGAGCATGCCCGCCTGGCGATGGCCTTTGCGGCCCAGGCTGCTATCGCCATCGAAAACGCTCGGCTGTACCAGGAGGCGCAACAGCGACTGCGTGAGTTGGCGCTGCTGTTCGAGACTAGCGCGACCCTCTCCGCTACAATGGATTTGGATACGGTCTTGCACACCATGGCGCAGCGGATCACCACCGCCCTGGCAGCCGAGGGCTGCGCTATTTCCGTTATTGAGCCGGAGGAAGCTACTGTGGTGACCCTGCTGGACTACTCTCCTGACCCCGACGCCTGGCAGCCCACACCACCTGGTACCAGTTACCCCCTAGCCAACTATCCGGCCACTCGGCAGGTGTTGGTCGAGCGCCGGCCACTCACCGTCCTGGCCAGCGATCCCAGAGCCGACCCGGCCGAAGTAGCCTGGATGGCCGCCGCGGGGGTCCGCGCTCTGCTGATGGTGCCTCTGGCGGTAGGGGACAAGGTAATCGGTCTCCTGGAGCTGATGGAAACCGGCCAGGAGCGGGCCTTTGCGCCGGCCGAAATCACCCTGTGCCAGACGCTGGCCAACCAGGGGGCAGCGGTGCTGGAAAACGCCCGCCTGTACGAGGAAGCCCGCCGCCGCAATAAGGAACTGGCCCTGCTCAACCGCGTCATCGCTGCCTCGGCCGCAAGTCAGGACGTGCAGCAGATCCTGGAGACGGCCTGTACCGAATTGGCTCTGGCCTTCGGTCTACCTCAGGCGGCAGCGGCTCTGTTCGACGAGGACAAGACTGAGGCGGTGACCGTGGCCGAGTATCTGGCCGAAGGCCGGCCCACGGCGATGGGCGCGATCATCCCAGCGGTGGGCACCCCCTCATCCCAGTACCTGCTCCAGCACAACGCGCCACTGGTCGTGGACGACGCCCAGACCGACCTCCGACTGGCGCCCATCCACGGCCTGATGCGCCAGCGCGGCACCGTCTCGCTGCTCCTTCTGCCCCTGGTCGTCGAAGGGGAAGTGGTGGGCACGTTGGAGCTGGATGCGGTCGAACCCCGTCGTTTCTCTTCTGTAGAAGTTGACCTGGCCCAGCGCGTGGCCCAGCAGGTATCCGGCGCCCTGGGCCGGGCACGGCTGGTGGCAGCCCAACGCCGCCTCAGCACGGCGGTGGAGCAGAGCGCCGAAAGCATCGCCGTCACCGCCACCGACGGCACCGTCCTGTACGTGAACCCTGCCCTGGAGCGCGTCAGCGGCTACTCGCGCGCCGAGGTTCTCGGTCAAACTCTCCAGATCCTCGGAAGCGGCAAGCAGGACTCGGCGTTCTACGAACAGGTGCAGCGGACCATCGCCGCCGGGCAGGTGTGGCAGGGACGTCACGTCAGCCGAAGGAAGGATGGCAGCCTCTACACCGAGGAGGCGACCATTGCCCCGGTGCGCAATCAGGCGGGCGAGATTGTGAACTATGTCGCTACGATGCGCGACATCTCCCGTGAACTGGAGCTGGAGGAGCAGTTCCGCCAGGCGCAGAAGATGGAAGCGGTGGGCCGGCTGGCCGGTGGTGTGGCCCACGATTTCAACAACCTGCTGACCATCATCCACCTCAGCGCCCGACTGCTGGAGCGCAAACTGTCCGCGGAGGATCCTCTATGGCAGCACGTGCAGCGCATCCGCGAAACCGGCGAGCGCGCTACCAAGCTGACAGGGCAACTGCTCGCTTTCAGCCGTCAGGGAGTCATGGAGCCGAAGGTGATCGACCTCAATCAGATGGCGGCGGAGGTGACCGAGATGCTTTGCCGCCTCATTGGCGAGGACATAGAGCTCGTGACCCACCTCGGCGACGGCCTGTGGCCCGTCCACGCCGACCCGATCCAGATCGAGCAGATCCTTTTCAACCTGGCGGTTAATGCGCGGGATGCCATGCCACAGGGCGGCACCCTATCCATCTCCACGGCGAATCTGGCGCTCGACCGGGCATACGCCGACCGGCAACTGGACGTGCAGCCTGGCGAGTATGTCATGCTCGCCGTCAGCGACACCGGCGTGGGCATGGACGATCAGGTAAGGGCACACCTGTTCGAGCCGTTCTTCACCACCAAGGAACGGGGCAAAGGCACCGGCCTGGGATTGGCCACCGTGTTCGGCATCGTCAGGCAACATGGCGGGCACATCCAGGTCTGCAGCGAACCCGGCCACGGAGCCACTTTCAGGATCTACCTGCCCCGCACCGAGGATGTGGAAACCCGCCCGCCGGAGCCAGCCAAAGCTCCTCTGCCCAGCGGCCCAACCCCGGCCAGGGAGACGCTGTTGCTGATCGAGGATGAAGCTGACGTTCGGGTGTTGGCCGCACAAATCCTCGACTCGCAAGGCTACCGCATCCTGGCCGCGGCGAACGGATCGGAGGCGATCCGCCTTAGTGAGGAATACGACGGCCCCATCCATCTGGTGCTCACCGACGTAGTGATGCCGCAGATGAGTGGGCCGGAAGTGGCCGAACAGCTGAGCGCCCAGCGGCCAGAGATGCGAGTGCTGTACATGTCCGGCTACGCCGACGAAGCAGCCGTGCAACATGTGAGGCCAACCAAGCAGATTCCCTTCTTGCCCAAGCCGTTCAGCGTTGAGCAACTGCTGCTCAAGGTGCGCGCTGTGCTGGATGGGCAGACGCAAACTGAAAGGAGGTGAGATAGATGTCGGGCTGTGACCGAAGTTTCTTGCCGGGTGACGGTGGCCCGACGCCGCGAACCGTGCTCGTCGTGGAAGATGACGCCAGCACGCTGGAGACGCTGTCCCTTTTCCTCCAAGACGAAGGCTACCGGGTGCTTCAGGCAACTAGCGGCGTTGCTGCGCTGTCGCTCATGCGACAGGTTCGTCCGGCTCTGATCCTGTCTGACGCCATCATGCCAGGCATGGACGGGTTTGCCCTTTGTGAACTGGTGCGCGCCGAGCCCAGATGGTCTCAGATCCCGTTTATCTTTCTCAGCGGCATAAGCCAACGGACCGACGTTCGACACGGCATGGGACTGGGCGCGGACGACTATCTGGCGAAACCTGTCGAGCCGGAGGAGTTGCTGTCGGCCATCAGGGTTCGATTGGCCCGAGCTGATGAGGCCCAGGTAGCCTTGACCAATGCCACGTCCGACCTACGGGACGCCATCATCCGCACGTTGAGCCACGAGTTTCGAACGCCCCTGAGCCTAGTCCTAGGCTACACTGACCTTATCGAATCAACTATCAGGGAGACGGCCGACGAGGAGCTCCATCAGTTCCTCCAGGGGCTTCGCAGTGGTATCGAACATCTGATGGGCCTATTGGAGGGCTTTTTGTTGCTCAGCCAATTGCAGACCGGGGCTCTTGCCGCAGAGAGGCGCCGCGAACCGCCTCAGTCATCCCTTGCCGATCTGATCGTGAGCCAGGTTTTGGAAGGGTTCGAGCAGCGCGCATTGCAACAGAACATTCGCCTGAGCCTGCTTCAGGGGGCTCCAGGATCGTTCGTCGCGACAGACGGGTGGACCCTGGCCGAGATCGTCGGCAGGCTGGTCGACAATGCCTTCAAGTTCTCCAAACCTGGGGGGGGCTGTGTGGTTGTCGCTACCCGACTGAGCGCTTCTTTCTGGGTATTCGAGGTTGCCGATGAGGGCATCGGCATCCCCGAACAGGATCTCACCTGGATCTTTGAGGCATTTCGCCAAGTCGACCGTGCCAGGATGGAACAGCAAGGAACCGGATTGGGGTTGGCCATCGTGCGCGGGCTGGCGGAACTGTCCGGAGGAAGTGTGGCGGTAGACAGCGAGCCAGGCAGGGGCAGCACGTTTTCTGTACGATTACCTTTGGCTGCACAAGAGGAGCCGGTCAACGACGTGGGCGCCGGCAGTTTGGGTGAACGGGCCTACGGTCACACCATCTCCCGCAAACGGATCGAACGTGTTCACCAGACAGGGGAGCGCAACCGGCGAGATGGGTCATGGAGGAGAGATGACAGCACAGACTGTGCTTGTGGTTGATGATGATCCAGGCATTCTGGAAACCGTCTGCCTTATTCTCGAAGAGGCAGGGTACCGGGCGCTCCAGGCCTCTGGCGGCGAAGCGGCCTTGTCTGTCGCGGGAACGATCAGGCCAGATCTGCTTGTTTCTGACGTATCGATGCCAGGCATGGACGGTTTCAGCTTCTGCGAGTGTGTCCGCTCCAGACCGCATCTGTCTCAGGTTCCGTTTATATTCCTAACCGGCAAGGGCGGGAGATCTGACATCCGCAAGGGAATGGTATTGGGCGCCGATGACTACCTCGTCAAGCCTTTTGAGCCCGAGGAGCTGCTGGCAGCTGTCAGGGCTCGGCTGGCGCGCGCGGACGAGGTCCATGCGTTTGTCGACAAGGCCAGCGCTGATCTCAAGGCGATGGTCGTCCGTGTCTTGACTCACGAGCTGCGGACGCCCCTATCCCTGATCCTTGGGTACACCGACCTGCTGGAAACAGAGGGTGTGGAGGTGAGCGAGCAAGACCTAGGGATGATCCTCCACGGGCTCAACACGGGAACCCGTCGTCTGCTCACGATTTCGGAGGACCTGTTGTTGCTGAGCAGGTTGGAATCCGGTCTCTTCGCGAAGGACATCGAGCAGGCGCCTTGTCAAACGCGCGAACCCGACGGAGCAGTCCGCGATGAGACAGAACAGAGTCAGGGCAAGGCTTCAGCCAGGGGTGTCTCACTCGACCTGTGTTTGAGAACCCCAGGGGCGACCATCGCCGTTGACCAGGCATGGTTGACGGACATCACGCGACGCCTGGTGGACAACGCGATCAAATTCTCCAAGAAAGAAGGCGGCCGGGTCTCGTTGACTACGCAGCTAGACACAGAGTTCTGGACTCTGGAGGTTGCGGACAACGGCGTCGGCATCCGCCGGGAGGCATTGCCCTGGATCTTTGACGCATTCCGCCAGGCAGATCGCGACAAAATGGAACAGCAGGGGGCCGGATTAGGATTGGCCGTCGTCCGTGCCTTGGCCGAAGTGCATGGTGGACGTGTGAAAGTGGAGAGCGAGCTGGGCAAGGGCAGCCGGTTCACTGTTTATCTGCCGGTCGCTGTCTGGCTTTGACCTGAGGGTTGTGAGGAGGACAGATGCACATCACCCAGCGACCACTGCACTCCTGGCTTGCCCGAGTTAGCCGACGCGGTCAAGGATCACCTAACCACCAACACGTTCGACAGCTCACTCGAGGATCGCTGTGGCTTTAAGGCCCTATGTCCGATTTCTAATTAACTCGTCTGTCAGGGTAGCAGGGGGGATGACAAATGGCCAAGAGTATCTTGATCGTGGACGACAACCTGGAAAACCAGCGCATCTTGACTAGACTACTCTCCAGTCAGGGATATCGGGCCTGGACAGCCAAGAGCGGGGTCGAAGCCTTGGCTGTCATAGAGCAAGATCTGCCCGATCTGATTCTGCTAGATATCATGATGCCTGGGATGGACGGCTATGAGGTCTGCCGCCGCTTAAAGGCTGAGAAGCGAACATGCGACATTCCTGTTCTCTTTGTCAGCGCACTGGAACAGGCCTTTGACAAGGTGTCTGCCTTCCAAGTTGGCGGGGTGGACTATATCGCCAAGCCCTTCGAACTGGAAGAAGTCCTGGCCCGCGTGGAGACCCATCTGACCTTGCGCAGCCTGCAATTGAGCCTCGAACGGCAGATCGCCGAGCTGGATTCCTTTGCCCACACGGTGGCCCACGATCTCAAGAACCCCCTGCACCTGATCCTCGGCTACAGTGATCTCTTGGCCACACAACTGGCCGATACGCAGAACGAGGTGCTGCAAGAGTGCGTGGCGGCCATTGTCAACACGAGCGCGAAGATGGCCACCGTCATAAACGAGTTGCTGTTGCTGGCTACCATGCGGGCCGAAGATGTCAAGCTTGAACAGTTGGACATGGCTCCCCTGGTGACTATGGCCACGGAACGCCTGGCAGCCATGATCACAGAGCTTCACGCAGAGATAATCGTACCCAAGACCTGGCCTCTCGCGATGGGCTATGGTCCCTGGATCGAAGAGGTCTGGATGAACTATATCAGCAATGCGCTCAAGTATGGCGGGCGCCCACCTCGTATCGATTTGGGATCTATGGTTTCGGGTAGTAGGTTGCCGTTTCATCATGATGCTTCAGCGAAAATCGGGAATCAGCAGTCCAGCATCAGGTTCTGGGTGCACGACAATGGTCAGGGCCTCAGCCAGGAGGAACAGGCCAAGCTATTCATTCCGTACACGAGGTTGCATCAGTCGCGCGCCGAGGGTCAGGGTCTGGGACTGTCTATCGTGCGGCGCATATTGGACAGGCTGGGTGGACAGGCAGGCGTGGAAAGTGCCCTGGGTCAAGGGAGCAGGTTCTTCTTCACCCTCCCTGGAGTGGAGAAAGCGGCTTGATGGCGATCAAGAAGATCCTGGTGGTAGACGACAAAGCCAGCGCTGATATGCTGGCGCAAGAATAGCTGCCCCAAGATGGCTTCTGATACGGGAACAGCCGCCAATTACCGCGAAGCCTGTTCGTCGCCTGCCGCGACAGGCGGTGAGCACCCTCAATCCGCGCGTCCTGGCGCGGTTGGACCCGGCTGGCCTCAGCCTCAAGGCCCTGGCTTTGCGTGCATATCGACATCCATTCTCAAAGCTGGTACAACAATAATCGGGCGAACAGACTCCCCGTCCTTGAAACAGGGCAAAGGGGAAACGGCCCAGATGAACGATCTTGGTTTGGGCCGATCCCTCGTAGCCTGGGGGAGATCGGGAGTTCGTTGTTTTCGAGGCAGCTTGCCCGAGGGTACGGCTCACTCCAGTTGGGGAAAAGAGGGGAGACCTTGACCGAGTGCGCGCAGCCTGCGGCGGGCGGGAAGCCATGGCCTGCCTGGAGCAGGAGCGGTTCGACCTGCTGCTGCTCGACCTCAAGATACCCGACGTGGATGGGCTCGCTGTCCTGCGCCGGGCCAGGGAGTTGTACCCCGACCTGGCGGCGATCACGATGGCCAGCTACGCCACACTGCAGCACGCCATCGCGTCGCTGCAGGCCGGGGCGCAGGATTTTCTGCTCAAGCCCTTCGACCCCGACGATCTGCTGCGAGCGGTATACGAGGCCCTGGCGGCGCAGCGTCAGGAACAGAAGGCGTTGGAGGAGCGGGTCGCCCGGCAGCAGCTCGCCAGCATACTCGAACGAATCAGCGACGGTCTTGTGGCCCTGGACATCGAGTGGCGCCATACCTATGTGAACGAACTGGCAGTCCTCATGCTCAACCGCCGGCGCCCGGCGGCCCGAGATGCGAGTGTTGTACATGTCTGGCTACGCCGACGCGGTTCTGCAACACCGCGTGCTTGCCGGACAAGCAGTCTTTCTATCCAAGCCATTCACCGCGGAGCAATTGGTCCAGAAGGTGCAAGCTGTGCTGGGCGGCCTACGTGTGGATCTAGGGCAGCATCGCGCCGAGCGGGCCGTCGACAGGTGACCGCCGGCGAGAGGATTGACGTTGGCAGGATCATGATTCGGCAAGTGGTATTATGTGCCGACGGCAACAGCGACTGTGGGAACATGACCGTTCCCCCGCTGATGAAAGAGATGGCCTTCGTGGCTAACGGTTGACCAGCGGCAAGAACACCTGGTACAAGATCCTGGCGTCGATGGAGTCAGTCCACGTGGAGCCTCCGTAGATATCCAAGAGCTCCAGCCAGTAATAGTAGGTAATGCCCGACCTGACAGATTCGTCTGCGAATTCGTAGCTGGCGCCTACCGGACTGCCTGGCATCTGACCGGGAATCAGGCTATCATTGAGCCGGCTTCGCACTCCATCCGGCGACTCGGCGCTGTAGAGATTAAAGCCCAGCAGGTCTACCTCGGTGGCGGTCTGCCACTCGACACGGATGGCATGACCTTGGGGCACCGCCCCGAAGTAGCTCAATCGGACACCATTGGGATCGGCAGGATGGGAGATTGTCAGAGCTGGGTCACCAAATAGGTGCTTTCTCTCGAGCAGAAGAGGGTTGGCAGTTTGATCGTGGTAGTAAGCTTTGGCCCATGCGATGGCCGGACCCAGTTGCCACAGCTCATGCTCGAAGACTGCCGCATAAAAGCCTTCGTGGACCCATTGATCGAGAAAGGCATAGCTCAGGTCGGCGTTACCCCAACTGGCGATCGCGCCTTTGCCTGCGGCAAGGACCAGGGATTCATCTATGCCGTCAGAGTTCGGGTAGTGGAAGACGCCCGTATAGCAGGTAAAACTCAACTGCACTGGTAGTCTCCCACTGTTGCTCAGCGTGCTTATGTCTCTGGTGCGCAAGAGGCTCTCACCGGCCCACAGGCCTGGACCACCATGACCAACATAGTTGGAAAACAGACTTCCCTGGTTGATAGCGCTGACAATCGTCTGGCGACAGGTCACGGCCGGGCTCTCGTAAGGGCAGGTATCACCCAGGTAGCTCTTGTGTGGGGCATAGGTTGTTGGGAGATAGTTGTCGGCGATATGGTTGGACAGCGCGTAAAAGTCGCCCGCTCCGTCGGGATTGTCGGCAGTAAAAAAGACGTTGTAGATCCAGTCGCCGGGGAAGGGGTTGGTCTCGTAGGCGATGATCTTGTCCACCATGGCTTGGGCCTCGCCCAAACTGTCCGCTGGGAGACGCCCGATGTACATATCGGCCAGTCGATCGTCGCCACTGAGGCAGACATACTGGTTATCGGCCGCCGACTCGCCCATTAGGCTGCCACTGAAGAAGAGTAAGTAGGGTGGAATACGCGTGACAGGGGCCGTGCCGGTAAAGTTCCGGAAGTCGTAATGGCCGTCACCCAGCAATAGCACATAGCTGGGGGCCGGGGGTTGCCAGCTGTTGTAAGTGTACTGCAGGAAGGTGCGGATGGCCTCGGCGGATATCTCGCCGTCATTGAACTCGTCATAGATGTCTTGCACGTCTACCACCAAGGCGCGTGCGATGCCTGGCTGTCCTTGCCGGTAGTCAGCCAATCGTTGTGCCTGGGACAGAAAATCCCCATGGGTGATGATCAGATAGTCAGCGCCGTTGGCCGGCGACTGCAGGTTTGGTGGAGTGGCTGCACTGAACTGCCAAGGGGTCAGGATCTTGGCCGCTGTGAGCACCCGATACGACTTGGGAGCCGAAATACTGTCCTCAAAGGTTATGGTGTAGGTATTGGTGATCAGAACCGTCGCGTAATTGACGATACGGACTACATCAGCCGGACCGGTCACGTCGTACACCTCTACTGCTTCGGTGGAAAAACCACCGACCGCGAACTGCCACGTTCCCGTGGCTGTACTGCCGAAGGCCAGCCGGTCATACTCAGCTTGATAAAGGCGCCGGTAGCCCAGATCGAACCAATCGGTGTAGAAAACGTCGTAATCGAAGTTCGGAGGTTTTTCGCCCTCCACGACGATGGTGTTGTCTCCCTCCTGAAGGTAGGCAGATGGGAAGCTGGCGTTGATCTCGAGCCCCGTGAATCCAGACCAGGTTGCAGCTGCAACCAGGTGCTCATTCAGGTAGAGGCGGGCGTGATGATCCCAAGAGCTGCGTCCTCCGAGCGCTGTCCGTAGCGTGACTGTATAGGGCTCAGAGACCAAATGAGTCAGGGTGAAGTTGTAGGTTTGGGTGGGAGTGGTGGGAGGATACAGATAGTTCCAGTACCAATGATCAGTGTTGATTCTGTCGCTGGACAAATAGATATGATTCTCCTCCAAGTGAAGGGTTGTTCCGAACCAGGATGGTGCAGGGGCTGTGCCGGTAGGCGCGCCATCACGGGTCGCCATGCGCCGGCCGCTGGCTGCACCGTAGGTCAGCCAGTAGACATTAGTGTCGGTGTACCTGGTATCCAACGCCTGGCCATAGAAGAGGAGCTCGTCACCTGGGTCGAAGTGGCCGTCATCTTCCCCTGTTACATGGATGGCAAGTTCGTGCCCATTGTCAAGCAGCTGGAGAGTGCGAGGGTCTAGCGTGTCTAGCGGCGCCCCAGCCGCCATCAGGTCAGCAAAGGTGAGGCGGTAAAGTCCATCCTGGTTGACGGCCACTTTGTAGGCAGGTTCCGGTGGCGTCCAGGCAGTGGCTTCTGATGAACGTTGGGCAGGAGGCTTCTGCCGCCACTGCCGCGCCGAGTCGTAGTTGAGGATGGTATGGCTCAAGACCGCCTCGAAAGGCCCATCTGTCTCGCCAGCGATTCGTGGCTGCCGATTTTCTTGAGAGGAGTGGAAACCTACCTCCAGTTGTAGATATCTGTGGACCCGGAGTTCCTTGCGGGCCGGGTTATACTGAAAGGGCCGCAGCTCCAATTCCACAAAGCGCTGATCGCGCAGGTAGCCTTCGCCGGCAAGCATGGCCAGTTCGGCAGGGTAGAAGGCATCCGTAGCATAAGCCTGCTTATCCCTGGTATTGACCAACTGGACCTCAGCATCACTCGGCCAGGGATCATCGGGCCTGGGCTCTTCACGGATGACTGGGGTTGGTATGGGGCACAGGTCAAGGGATAGAGTGATAGAGGTGGAGTCGACATCCAGGATGTGTATCTCGGGGACGGAGTCGGGAGGCAAGCCTAACTTGGCTCTCTGGATGGGGATCAAGGGCCAGCCGGCCTGGTCGCTTTGCCCCACGCCTTCAGCACTCAGAAGATAACAAGGGCTGCCATCCACCGATTTCTCCTCCAATTGATAGCCGGCTAGGCGCAACTCCAAAACGACACCTTGATCGTCGGATCTTGTAACCACCAGTTGGGACAAGTGGGGAGGCTGAGCGTTGGCCATAGGAGTGTTCCACAGCAGGCTCACCGGCAGAATCAGCAGAGAGAGAAGATGGATGCCCACTCTGGATGGGTTCCACGTTTTGTTCCCTGGCGATTTGCGCTGACTCTTCATGATGGTCGATCCTCCTGATCACTCTTCAGCATTTCGTTCCGCAGTTGGTTGAGTACATTTCCTCACTCATCTGCAGTATACACCGGCGCGGTTTGCCTTGGCTATCGGGGAAACCCTGATTTTCGACATGGCCCCCTGTTGCCGTGACGCAAAACGGCCCCGACCTATGTCGGGGCCGTTCGAGTCAGGATAGTGCATACTGAGCAGAAATCACCACTTCCCCTGTCGCTTTTGCACCCGCTGGGCGACGCGCTTCCAGGCAGGAGTAGGCGATTCTGGCTGCCCCGCTTTGTGCTCTTTCTGGCTGATCCGAAAATGATCTAGGCAGCCTCCGCTGTCAAAGGTGCAGATTGGACCGAAACTTGGTACCCAAGTTGCTCCAAACGTTTCAGGAGCCGTTTGGCTGTGACTTCTGGGCGGCTGTCCTGGCCGAAGACCCCCATCCGTTCTAGAAAAGTGACTCCGCCGGCCGTTGTGTGGTAGCATCATGGCCTGCAATTCCAAGAAGAAAGGCAGGCATGAGTCTCTCACCCTTTCCCTTTGTGCGACAGAGCATTCGTTCTCTATGCCAGGCTGTCAAACACCATTTTCGCCGGTGGACGAAACCCGATAGCCATGGTCTGGTCCTGAATACTGCCTTGGACCTGACTCGCAGCAAGTCGGAACTGGTATTGGAGAACATGCTCCTCCGCCAGCAGCTCATCGTGCTCAAACGGCAGGTGAAACGACCAGCTCTATCCCGGCGCGACCGCTCGCTATTCGTACTCCTGGCAAGCAAGTTGCCTACATGGAAGAAGGCACTCGTCATCGTACAGCCCGATACAGTGCTGCGCTGGCACCGTGACCTGTTCTGCTGGGTGTGGAGACGCAAATCCAGGTCGCGACGACCCAGCAGACCACCCTTGGCCGACGAAGTCGTGGCGCTCATCAAGCAGATGTCCAGAGAGAACCGCACCTGGGAGGCAGAGCGCATTCGGGGAGAACTGCTCAAGCTCGGGTTGCGAGTCAGCAAGTGCTCGATCCAGAAGCACATCCAGCATGCACGCGGACCCCGTTCCCCAAGGCAGACTTGGGCAACCTTTCTCCAGAACCATGCCGGGGAGATCTGGGCGTGTGATTCTCTTCAGACCCATGACGTCTTTTTCCGAACCGTATTCCTGTTCGTCATCATCGAGCTGGGCTCGCGACGCCTCGTTCACTTTGGGGTGACCAGGAATCCCACGGATCCCTGGGTCGCTCAGCAGCTTCGAGAAGCGACGCCCTTCGGAGAGGGACCGCGCTATTTGATCGGGGACAATGACGGAAAGAACGGCAAGTCGTTTGCCAGGGTCGCTTCAGGCACAGGGATTGAGATCGTGCGGACACCGTTTGGAGCGCCAAGAGCAAACGCGGTCTGCGAACGGTTCCTGGGTAGCGTGCGGTGAGAATGCCTGGACCACGTCCTGATCTTGAGCGAGCGACACCTTCACCGCCCAATGAAGGACTACCAGGAGTACTTCAACCACGCGCGACCCCACCAAGGTGTTGGGCAGAGAATCCACTGCCAGCCAGTGCGAAGTGCTGGACCACCGATGATTGGGGAGCTCGTCTCTCGCCCCGTATTGGGCGGCTTGCATCACGACTACCACTGGAAGTCGCAAGAAAGATCATCATGTCCCCGCGCAGCCTGACGGATGAGGATTTTCGGCCAGGACAGTGCTGCAGTGTTGCGTGCTGCACGCCCAGCCAGTCGCATTTGACTACTCACCGGTTATATGCTACAATCCAGCGAAATTCGGGCGACCAGTGGAATGCCAGTTGTCTTGTGTACCATTCCACACCTGGTAGAATAGGCCGATTTTGTAGGGCAGCAGCGCGCCGACTAAAACTGTCTGGGAGGTTGAAAAAGCATGGATCTGTTCGAGAAAATCAAGGCGATCATCGTTCGAGAATTGGGAGTGGATGCCGAACGCGTCACCATAGATGCACGTTTCAAGGAAGATCTGGAGGCCGACTCGCTGGACCTTGTCGAGCTGATCATGGCCTTTGAGGACGAGTTTGGCGGCGAGATCTCTGATGACGAAGCACAGAAGATCAAGACCGTGCGCCAGGCTGTGGAGTACTTGGGCTCTCGCGTGGAAGCCGGCGAATAGCCGCAGGTACCGTTTTGACGCTGGCGCTTCAACGGCGCTGGCGACCGGCAAGGGGGCCGGTCGGCAGCGCCGTTGCTCAATTGCACTGCCCCCATGAACACTGACGCTAACCCTTCTTCCCGACCGGCGGCCAGCGCAGTGGTGCTGGCCGGTGGCAAGAGCTCCCGATTAGGCGCCGACAAGTCCTTCTTGCTGCTGGATGGACAGCCACTGATAGTCCGTACAGTCCAACTGCTGTCCGTCCTCAGCAACGACCTGATCATCGTGACCAACACTCCGGAGCGCTTGGAGTCGCTTGGACTGGCTGCGCGCCTCGTGACCGACGAACGGCCAGACGAGGGCTCGCTGATGGGCATCTATTCCGGACTGAAGGCGGCTCGCCATCCCCATACCCTGGTGGTGGCCTGCGATATGCCGTTTCTCAATCTGCCCCTGCTGCACTACATGTTGTCCATAGTGCCCGGCTACGACGCGGTAGTGCCTCGCCTGGCGGGCATGCTGGAGCCGCTCCACGCGGTCTATGGCCGCACTTGCCTGCCGCATATAGCCCGCCTCCTGGACGAGGGACGGCGCAAGATCGTAGCTTTTTTTCCTTATGTCAAAATCCGTTACGTCGAGGAGTGTGAGATCGATCCGTTCGATCCGCTACACCTGTCGCTTGTCAACATCAACACGCCACAGGACTGGGAGCAGGTGCAGGGGTTGCTCAGTACTCGTAGCAGCTCCCCCCTATGAACTCTCTCAAGTGCGAGCCGGCCGGGATGAGCTGTTCCTCTTCTGACCCTACCGGCGTAACCGCCTTCAGTAGCTCGCACACTCGCCCGGCGCGCCGGTAGGCATCCACCCGGAGCGGATCGTCCTCGTAATCGGTCGCCCACTGGGAGAAATGGTCCAGCAGTCGGGGGCGCATGACCGGCAGCTCGTATGACAGCGCTCCGTTGATGATATAGTCGGTGGTGTTGACGTAGGGAATGATATTGCGCATCTCGCTCGACCGCACATAGTGCCAGTGCTCCAGCGTGCGGCGCGGATCGTAGCCGCGATAGTTGGCGTCGCGGACCATACGCCGCATCAGCCGCAGATCGGTCCAGCGGATCATCCGCCCACCCGGTCCCTTCATTTGCAGCAGCGTCTCGATGTACAGCGCAAACTTGTGCTCGGGCGGCACACCCTGGGTCATGGGCGGATAGAGGCCATGCAGGCTGTCGATCAGGATGATGTCGCCTTGCCTGACTTGCATGGGTGTTACGGCGTCGCACCGCTTACCCTCCTTGAAATCGTAGCGAGGGAAGCAGCACCTGCTCGCCGGCCACCAGGCGCGCCAGATGCTCATCGATCAGCGCCAAGTCGAGCGCCTGGGGGGTTTCAAAATCGTAATCGCCATGCTCATCCTTGGGATGGAAGCTCAAGGCTGAAGAAATAGTTGTCCACGTTGAGGGCCACCAGGCTCAGGCCTTCCTTGGCCAGGCGTTGGCCAAGCTTGGCGGTTGTGGTCGTCTTGCCCGACGAGGAAGGACCGGCGATGATGACCAGACGGACCTCACCTCGCCGCTCGGCGATGAGCTGGACGGCCGTCTCGATCTCCTCCTCGTAGTAGCGGTCCGATTCGCGCACGATGTCGGCGAACTCGCCGCGGGCGATCCGCTCGTTCAGCGACTCGATCGTGTGCAGGTTGTGGTCAACCGACCAGCGCAGCACCTTCGTAGATCTTGCGCCACGGAATGTTGCCCGACTCCTTGTAGCCCCGGCCGGCCTTCTCGCGACGCCGCCTGGCCTGCTCCTCGCGATAGAGGATGTAAGCCTTGGCCACTTTGGCGTGACCGTTGTGGATCAGCACCTTCTCGACCACGTCCTGGATCTCTTCGATGGTCGGAGACTGGCCCAGCGGCGTCTGCTCTTCCAGAATAGCCACCACCTGCTCGGTCAGGCGCTCCGCCGTCGAACGATCGCGACCCCCGACCGCCACCACTGCCCGATAGATGGCATTGGTGATCCGCCCGGCGTTAAAAGGCACCACTGCCCCTGTTCGCTTGATCACGTGCGTAATCCTGGAGTCCATGCCTGTCTCCAATACGATGCCATCGAAAACGGAAGAGGGGAGCGGAACGGTATCCACTCCCCTGCTTGGTGGAGATGGCGGGAGTCGAACCCGCGTCCAGAAAATTCGAACAAGAACGTGCTACAAGCTTAGCTGACCTTTTGGTTCTCGCCCAAGCAGACCCCGGCCAACAGGGTTCTGCTCTAGCCAGCCGATGCGGGGCGCATGAACTCCCCGCCTCTGGTCCCACTTATCGGTGTCCGTGGGAGGGCACCCCCAGTTTGCTGTCGCCCGCCAGTCTCCCCCCTGGGAGCGGGAAAGGGCGGACGTGACCGTCTAGCGGTCAGCTTTCGCGTTGCCGTTTACGCGGCGAGCGCGAAAGCGGGTTGAGTGCGTTGTTTGGCACTTGATTGTTTGCCCGGTTTTAACGCGGTCCAGGCTCCGCGGCTTGCAGTCCCTGCCCAGCCTTCCCTGTCGAAGCCGTTTCATCCCCAGGCTGATGCAGTCATGATTATATCACTTGCGGTTCAAATGTGCAAACCAGGCGATCGACAAATCACCCGACCTACACATGTCGTTTGCCGATTTATAGAATTTCCGCCTGGCATGGTATAAATAGCCAGACGTCGTCGAGATCAACGAACTGTGACTCATGATATGGGCAGGCGAAAAACACTCGGTGCAGTACCGAAAGGCCCGGTAGGGATCGTGGCGACCAGCCGCGCCGCCACGCAGGAGATCATTTGCCTGCTGGTCCGCGATGAGGTCGGCGTCTCGCAGACTATCGAGGTCAGCTCCCAAAGGCAAGGGTACGGCCCTGTCGGCCGGCCTCCAGACACTCCAGGCCGATCCGGCCACCAGTGTCATCGTCCTTGCGTCCGGGTCCATCTCGCCAACAGCGATTACGCAGACCCTGGCAACCATGGGCAACAGTGACAAGCCGACCATCGCCTGCCTTCTGGGCAGTGACCCACGCTCCATCTGGAAAGCAGGAGCCATCCCGGCAGCGCGGCTCGACGAGGCGGCGATGCGCGCCGCCGCCTGGGCGCGTGGATGGGATCAGGCGCTGGTTTCCTCCAGCCTGGAGGACCAGAATGAGCAGTTGGCCGGCATGGCCCGCCAGTTACAGCCCCGCTTCACTCCGGCGCGATGCCGAATCTACGGGCTGTTCACCGACGAGGTCCTTGGCTACGAAGCCCAGTTGATGATGTCTGACCTGGCCAAGAAGAGCGGCGATGCCCGCCTGGAGTCGGCACTCAATGTGTGCGTCCAGTCCGACTTGACACAGTGGCAGCCCCGTCTGCACCAGGCGCTTGGCGATCCGCTTGCAGCGGTGGTTCTCCTCGACCTGATGTGCAGCAGCGACAGGGCCGGTGATCCGGTGAGCGTGCTGGCTGCTGCTCTGGAGGAACACCGGCAGCTTGAGCGTCACCCCAGAGGCGGGCACGCAGGCGAGCCCTGCATCGTCGCGCGGCTGTTTCGTCCAGGCGGCGATCCAAGAGCGCTGGCTTCCGATGAGGCGAGGCTGTGGGACGCTGATGTGATCCTGGCTCCCAGTAACGCGGCCATGGCGCGATTGGCAGGCATGATTGTGGAGGAGCTATGCCGCCCTACCTTGTGATTCACTATTCCGAAATCGGTCTCAAAGGCAGGAACCGGGCCTTTTTCGAGCGGCAGCTCCAGCACAACATCCACGAGCGGCTGAGCGGGCTGGAAGTAACGGCCATCGAGCGACTGTCAGGTCGCCTGCTGGTGACACTGGGGCCCGGCGCCGATAGTGTCATCGCCGCTGAACGGCTGCGGACTGTGCCGGGCATTGCCTACATAGCACTGGCCTATAGCACTCCCAAAGACATGGGAGCGTTGGCGGCCGGAGTGCTCCGCGCCCTGCGGCAGTCCCCCTCTCTGAAGGGGGTACCTGTACCCTGCGACCTCCGGTCGGAGCCGGCACAGGAAGGGGGAGATGGGCAATCTCCAGCAGCCTACTCGTTCAAAGTGGACACGAATCGCGCCGACAAGCGCTTTCCACTTACCTCGCCGCAGATCAGCGCGGAGATAGGCGATCATGTCCAGACCGCTACCGGCTGGCGGGTCGATCTGACCCATCCGGACCTGGTCATCCACGTCGAAATGCTGTTTGAAGAAGCCTACTTTTACATGGACCGCGTGCCGGGCATCGGCGGGCTGCCGGTGGGGGCCAGCGGCACAGTCGGTCTGACTCATGTCCGGCGGCATCGACTCGCCGGTAGCCGGTTATTACGCGCTCAAACGCGGCTGCCAGGTGATCCCGATCCATTTTCACAGTGGACCATTCGGCGATTGGATGAGCTCGCAAGATAAGGTCAAACGCCTGGTGACTGCGCTGCGCCCCTACGGCATCTTGGGAAAATACTACGTGGTGCCCATCGGTGAGATCCAGCGGGAGATTGTGGTGGACACCCCCGCCTCGATGCGCATCGTGCTCTACCGGCGGTTGATGGTGCGCATCGCCGAGGAGCTGATCGGCCGCGAAGACGGGCTGGCCCTGGTGACCGGCGAGAGCCTGGGCCAGGTGGCCTCGCAGACTCTGCACAGCCTGCGGGCCGTCGAAGCCGTGGCCGCCCTGCCGATCCTGCGTCCACTCATCGGCCTGGACAAGATCGAGATCATCGCCCAGGCCAAGACTATGGGCACTTACAGAGATCTCGATCGAAGCGGGCGACGACTGCTGCCAGTTCCTCATGCCCCGGCAGGTCGTCACCCGTCCAGCGCTGGCCGACGTGGAAGCAGCAGAAGCGAACCTGGATGTTGCCCGGCTGGTGAAGACAGGGTTGGCCGGAGCACGGGCGGAATGGGCCTGACCCGGGCTCCTCTTGGCCGGTACGCGCAGCGCATGGCGCTGGCTATCGCCGGCGTGCTAGTCTTTATCCTGGCGTTGTGGCTGCTGAAAAGAGGCGCATCAGGCCTCAGGCCGTTCATGGACCACCTGCAGGTGAGCGGGCTGGTCAACGCGCTGGGGTTTGGCTGGCTGATGGCCTATGTGGTGCTCAGCGGTTCGCCGGTGGCCGCTATCTCGCTGACGCTGTTCGGCGGCCAGTTGCTGTCGGGGATCGAGGCGTTCGCCATGATCACCGGCTCGCGGCTCGGGGCGTCGTTTATCGTCCTGTTTGTGGGCTTCTTCTATTGGCTCCGGGGCAAGCAGCGGGGAGCCAGCGTCAGCATCGGCATCCTGTCGCTGCTGGTCACAGCCACCGTCTATCTGCCGGCTATGGGGTTGGGCTACTTGGTCCTGAACAACCACTGGCTCGACGGGCTGCAAATCGGCGGTGGGCGGCAGATGACCTCTGTCCTGGCAGCCGTCTATGATCCGATCGTTGGCTTTCTCAGCAACCAGCTGCACCTGCCGGATTTTCTCGTCTTTGTGCTAGGCATCGGCACGCTGTTGGCAGCATTCAAGGTCTTTGACCAGGCACTGCCCGAGATCGATCCCAACTCTACCAATTTCAGCCGTATCAACGAACTGGTCTACCGCCCGATATTCATGGTGCTGCTGGGCGCAGGCATCACTTTCCTCACGCTGTCTGTTTCGGTCTCCCTATCGCTGTTGGTGCCGCTGGCCGTCAAGGGGTACGTCCGGCGCGACAACATCATTCCCTACATAATGGGCGCCAACGTGACGACCTTTATCGACACCCTGCTGGCGGCGCTGCTGATCCCCCAACCACCCGGCCAGCCCTCAGCCTTCCTGATCGTGCTGACCGAGATGCTCAGTGTAGCGGCCATTTCGATTGTGGCGCTGGCGCTCAACTATTCCATCTACCAGCGCACGATTGAGCGGGTGTTGGAACTCATCCTGCATGATAACCGCACCTTGGCCATCTTCATTGGACTGATCTTTGTCATCCCGATCATTCTGCTGCTATTGTGAGCGTACCAAAATGGATATCTTGATCTATATCGACGAACTGCCAACAGCGAACCAAACGTTGGCCCTGGCTGCGCTCTGGCTGGAGCACGTTCCCTGCCGCGTGACGGTGATGATGCCGGCCAAGCAGGCGACCACGCTGCGCCAGACCGCCCTGGCACGATTGCCAGCACAGACACAAGGCTCAGTTGCGTTCGAAGCGGGGCAGGGTCACCCCCTGAAAATGGTGCGTGACAAGTGCGAAGCTGGGGAATACGACCTGCTGATCGCTGCGCCAGCCGGACACGGACGCCTTGACGAACTGGTGCATCGCTCACGCATCCGGCACATGGTCCACGACACCAAGACTTCCGTGCTGGTGGCCCGCCAGGTGCCGCCTGCCATCCGCCGCATCCTGGTCGGCGTTGGGACCGCCGAGCACGCCCTGATCGACGTGCGCGTAGCAGTACACCTGGCTCAGGCTTTCCAGGCCGAACTGACGGTGGTACACGTCGCCTCACAGGTGCCGCTCATGTTCACCGGGTTGGAGCAGATGCGCATGGAGCTGGACTCGTACCTGAGCAGCGATCTGCCGGGAGTCCAGGTCCTGGCCGATGCCCGACGGATCATTGCAGAGGCCGGACTTGAACCGCGGATCCACTTGCGCGAGGGATTGGTGCGCGACGAGCTGCTCGACGAGGCGAAGGGTTGCGATCTGCTGGTGATCGGCGCCCATGCCGGGCAGGGCTGGATGTCCCGTATGCTGGACGACATTGCCGATCACCTAGTGCGTTATTGTCCCGTGCCTACATTGGTGGTGCGCAGTGAGCTACCCTGGGCCTGACGGGGATCGCCCTCAGGGTAGACGATGCATCGGGCCAACGTCAACAGGGCAAGCCACCTGCCGGCCTTAGGCCCCAGCCTCTGACCGCAATCGCACACGGCGGGTCAGCGACACAAGGCCGAAGGTCGCAGCGAGGGCCAGTATTACGAGCAGGGCAAGGACTGCGAAGAGAACGAGCTCGGTCCGCGCCTGGCCGGCTCCCAACGCCGCTGAGCCCTCCATGCCAAGCGACAGGAAGGTCATTCCACCGGCCAGAGCATTCCACAGGCCGTGGAGACTGACGCTGGCGGCGTACAACCCCAATCCGCGGCCCCACCGCTGTTTCGACAGGACATCGTGCCAGGGCGAGGCCCATCAAGCCGCCGACAAAGCAATGCAGTATCGTGGCACCGATGCGGGACGCCATGGCCACGGCCCACCCATCCAGGCCACCGAGTGTGTTTAGCAGGCCCTCAGCCAGGGCAAAGCCGGCACCACCAGCCAGTCCCCACAGATAGGCCTGGGCCATGGTAATCCGCCGATAGG
>CAVVMX010000034.1:0-92911 GCA_963749455.1 uncultured Chloroflexia bacterium | reverse complement strand
GGAAAATTCGTGATTGCACCTTAGCAGTGGCCATCAGGCAGCAACTGCCAGAGCAGCGAACCTGGAAAGCCGTGTTTGTGCCCGTGGCGTCTCCTCAAACCAAGCCGCCAGTCGCTTCAGGTTGATGGCCACCGCCGTGAACACATGCTGTAGACGGGTCTTGGCCATCCCTCTGTACCGAGAGCGGCGTAAACCACAGACCTGTGTGCCTTGGGAGATCGTACCTTCCACCCCAGCGCGTTGTGCATAGGTTTTCTTGAATTCGTCCGTTGTCTGTCGCTGCCGAGCCTGTTGCAGGGCAATGTGTCGCTCCTTGGGAAGAAACTTGATGGCCCGTGGCGTGACAGGATGCGAACGCATTGGCGACGGGTGGGACAGGCGCGGCAGACTGCCGTGGCCCACTGGGCGACGACGACGGGTTCTCCATAGGGGTTTTGGGCCGGATACCAGCCCAAGCTGACTTGTCCCTGGGGACAGGTGACCTGCTCCTTCTCCCAGTCGATGACGAAGCTGGCGATGCCATACAGCTCTCCTCGTCTGGCTTGCCAGGAAGGGTCTGGCTTCGTCGGACCGATCAAGTCCAGGCCGTAGATGCTTCTCCCTTCAGCCAGGGCACGCGCGTCCACATAACCCGCATCCACCAGGTGGTCTTTCGGTAACAGGTCTTTTTCCTGCAGGTGCTGGTGGATCGTGTCCGTCCACTCCAGATCCAGGCTTGCACTTGTCGTGGTCTCGACGTTGGTGATCAACAAGGGCTGGTCCTCGTCACAGGTCTCCGTCACATGCACCCGGTACCCCTGCCACCTGGTGCTTCGTCGGACACTGAATCGTGCTTCTGTATCGTAGGGCGAGATGATTTTCTGACGCGAAGGGGGCATATCCTTCGGCTGGCGCCAGTGAGGCTCTGCCCTCGTCCACATAGTACTGTTGCAGCCACACCTGACGCAGCGTCTCCACCGCCGGCACCATGCGCAACAACTCGGCCTGCGGAGACTGGTCGATCATCTCCCACAGGTCGAAGCCATCCTGGCCGATTGTCTCTGCCAACTGCTTCCCGCTTCATCTCGCTGTCGGGACAGCCGCCAGTCGGAGAAGGGCGGACTGTAGCGGTCAAACCACTCCGCTGGCACCTGGGCTCGCAACCAGTCGGGCACCACCACAGCCAAGCTATTCAGCGCATGGCGCATCGTTTCCCCCACCAATTCCAGGCGGTGCAAGTTCCGAATGGCAGCCAGTACGTGGGTCGAATCGGTGCGCTGCTTGCCTCGGCTTTTCAACAGCCTGCGCCCTTGCAGCAGCTTCAGCAGTTCGTCGAGGAGCTTCTGCTCTGCCTCGTTCTCCAGAAGACGGTTCCGAAACTCATACAGCAACGTGTAGTCGAACCCAGGATCGGTCAGCTCCAGACCCAACAGATACTTCCAGTCGATCCGTCCGCGCACGGCGTCGGCTGCCTGCCGATCCGTCAGGTTCTCGGCAAACTGCAAAGCAGTCACCAGCGCCAAACAGCCGGGGGACTCGGCCGGTCGCCCACGTGAGCTGCCGAAGAGTGGTGTAAAGGTATGGTCCTCATAGATAACGCCTAACTCGTCGCGCAAGGTCATGTAGGGATTGCCCTTGGGAAAGGCGGCTCGGGCAACCCGGGCAGTGTCATCGGGAACGACGCTGAAATCTTGTGGATGCAGAGACATAGGATTCCTCCCTTTGCTGGATATGATCTGCTCAAGTGGCACAGGATCCACCGGAGCTGACCAAACCCAAGTATACTCATCTTTCGATGGAGCGCAAGGGAGAATTTTCCAACAACATCTCGTCATTATGAGCGATTAGGGCTTTGCGGTAGTGCTAGCGAACCTGGGATAAGAGAAAGCCCGATGACCAAATCTGACGCGCAAGCTAGAGGCACGCTGGCTGAAACGGATGTATTATTCGGCCAGCACAGCTCCAGGACCGAGACGGGAAAACTCAGGTCGAGGCAGACTTCCAGTATGCGGCGCGAGACCTCGAACTTTTTTTCGGCCGCCTGGTAGTCGCCGGTGGCGATGATGTCCACCGGCAGCCGGCTCAGAGCTCTGCGCAGGAGGTCGGGGGCGTTTTCCTTGACCTTGATGACATAGCCAAAGTCGCCAAGGTCGTCGAAGGGGCAGTACTTCCGCTCCCTGCAGTAGCAGTACTGCTGGACACAATGAACTAGGATCCGTCTGTCTCACGGCCCGACTGGTGCTGACCGGTGTCGGGTAAGGGCAGACGCATTTCCAGCAGAGTGGGCACCGGCCAGGCCTCACCGACACTGACACAATCCGTCTACCGCACGCTCTTCCTCACCGCTCACGATAGCCCGGTCGGCTTTAGCCGCAGATTGGGCGCGCCCCCGAACTGCGTAGTAAACACCTTGCGTAGCGCACTGCCTTCAAGAGCAAGCTTGGCTACTCCTTCCGGAAATACCCTGCCCGTTCCATCGCCACCAACGACACCTTGTTGCTCGGACCATCGCACCGCGCTACGCAGACCCCCACACTGTCGCCGACTGCTTCCGCGATCCCCGCCACATCCCTGTGTGTGAACCCAGGACAGAGCAGGACTGAATCAATGGCCTCCTTCTCAACGAACTCCTTGCATACCTCCAGCGCTTCCGCCTGATTCCTCACCGCAACCGTGAATAGCCGATACTTCCCCGTGTCGATGATGCTCCGATGTCTCCCTTTGTCTGCATCAGGAGCGTGAGCGAGAAAAAGTGCCCTGAATGCCATGGTTCTCCCTCCCTTTCACATCAGGCCCGCTCATGGGGAAAGCAATTGCCTTCCTAGCCCACCGAGCAACGCTCTGGCGTTCGATCAATCTGACGACAATCACTCCGCCGTTTCAGTGATTACGGCGCGCCTAGCGGCGCGCTTCAGCCGCCGCGAGCGCGAGTACAGCTCCAATCGAATGCTGGGTTGCTGCGCGAAGCAGTCGGCTGCAAGCGCTGGCCCGGCGGCGGTCTACCAGAATATGGCCAGCTTGAGAAAGTACTCCGTCTCGAATTGGCTCAATCCTTTAGTCAGTCCATACCCTTCCAGAAAGGCAGCGCGCTGCACGTCCGACATTCCATACATCGCTAGCGCGAGATCATAACGCGGATCTCCCAACGCGCCAAAGGCCCAGTCAATCAGTCCCGTAATCTCCACCCCATCGGACAATACGTTGTCGAGAAACAAATCGCCATGAATGAAAGTGGGCATGACCGGGGCAGGACGCTTATGTTTCAGTTCTTCAAGTTGTGCTCGATCACCCTCCCCGAGGCCGAGCGCCAGGTTAGCTTCGGCTTGTTCGAGCATGGTCTCCAGCCAGGACGCGGACTCGCCGTCCAACTCAGGCGGAACGTCCAGGGCATGCAGCTGGGCCACCGTCTGCCCGAAGTTTCGCAGTGCCCGCAGGATCATGCTGCTGCCCTCCGCCTTCCGGAGTAACTCTAGCAAGGGCTGTCCCGGAAACCGGGGCATAACTAGCCAACCCGTGGCGGGTTGGGCGGTCTCGTCTTCCATGTACAGCAAGCATTCCGGAACGGGCAACGCCGACGTGCGCAGCGCGTCCAGGACAATCCGTTCTCGACGTAACGCGGCCAGCTGCGGACCAGTGGCGCGTTTGATCGCAACGGCACCCAAGGCTGTTTCAGCGAAAGTCACAAACGAATACATGCCTTGATGGGAGGGTGTACCGACTGCCGTGATCGGAGCTAGCGCTTGCTGCAAGCTGAGTGGGTAAGCAACTGGCTGGAACGACATTCTACTCCATCCTCAGTCCGTCTCTTACCTGCTTTCAGTAAGCCAACCAGCTATTCTGTATCCGGAATGTGCCGTATCGGCTAGTGAATTATTAGGCATGGTTGACGCAAAAGTGATGCCACGAAAACCCAGCATATAAGTTACGCCTTTTTTGCTGCAAGCAAATCAATGATTGCGGATTTGACAAAAGGAATAAACACCGCCACCTGGTCTGCACGAGTGGCCAGATTATCCTCACTATGACCCAGATAGGCTTGCCGAGCCTCATGCAGTATGGACTGATACTCAATGGGCAAGCGCTCCAACACCCAGTCAGCGGCAACATCTTTTGGCACAATACTTCCCGTTGTAGCACTGTACCAAATGCGGGCTAGTGTGAGTACGATATTTCGCTCATCACCCGCCCAGTCCGCAAATGAATCCCACTGTTTCAAGGTATCGGTAAGTGCCTTGGAACAATCATGTTCAGGCACTGGTTCGAAAAGCTCGTCCGCCGCTGGGCCGACCAAGGCGATGCTATGTTGCCTCGCTTTCGCCAACATGATCGCAAGATCAATATCCAGAACGGCAGGCTCGAAAATACCTGCAAGAAGGTCTTTTCGCAACCATTCTCCGAATTGCAGTTCGCGCCTGGCCGGATAGCGCCAAGGCACTACTTCATTGTGCACAATAGCGGTTACTTCCAGCGCTCGGAGAGTCTTGTCCTCGCCCGGTAGTGCCGAGACCGTTAACAAGTCCAGCAACAGGGCCTGTCGGATGGCCTCATCAGGTCGCGCACTCACGGTAACCAGCAAATCAATATCGCTGTACGGTTTCAGACCACCATCAAGTGCAGAACCATACAAGTGTATGGCCTGTAGCGTTGATGCCAGATGGCGTTCGATTACAGCGCACGCCTGTGACACCTGCTCTGCGATTTCGGTGGGTACTGAGTCGATCATGATGCCTAACTACTGTTTATTCGGCGGCACTCCGCCATCTGCAAGTATAGGCCGAGACGCGGAACCTGTCAAACGAAGGGAGTCGGCCATGGAACCACGGCTAACACCCAAGAGACTTTTGGACCAGGTGCGCGACGCCCTGCGCCTGAAACACTACTCCTACTTACTTTTTTCTAAACAGCCAGAAGGCCAAAACTGAAGCAGCTATGCCAGATGGTAATCCTGTATAGGAAAGCAAGTCTGGAATTTCAAGAGTGCCGACGATTACTGGCCATTGGAAAACAAGCCTGAATAAATGGAATACCGCAACAAGAAAAAACACAGTTCCTGATCCTGCAAGATATATCTTTTCCAAGAAATCACTCTTCATGATCCCTCCTCTCCTGGTTTGCACCAATACCTACAGCGCCCACTTGTCGCCGGGAATGACTGGGCGCGGCATGCGGTCGGCAGTGCCGTACTGCCAGCACAACTCCCGGATGCGCCGGCCGATGGCGTGTGGGTCTCCACTGCGAACGCCGCCATAGCTGGCAGTTATACTGCGATTCGAGTCTGGTAGGGCATTAACCCTTGAAAAGTAGAAGAGCATAGCCTTCCCGTTTCGCAATTAGACTACTTGAGCGCGGTAAAGATCAATTCTTTACTGTCTGGTGTGGCCGGTTCATCAGTATAGTCGCCGCGAACAGCGATCCGACGAAAGCCTGCAACCTGTAACATGAGCAGCCATCAAACCATAGAACCAGTTAACGGGCTCATCAGTCATACCATATTCCCATCTTCTCATCAGTCTCAGTTCTTCCTCAGCACCACGAGATCGCCTGATTCAGGACCAAGATCCGTTGGTACAAAAAGCAGGCCTTTGTAGTAATCCATACTGCTGATCTGTGGCAAGTTCGCTCCCAGCGGGTCTCGTTCCGAAGGATCAGTCCCATCTCCCTCACCAACCTCACAGTGACCGGCGATTGTCGAAATGATGCCGTTTGTACGTTCGATCATGCGGACAACATGATTGTATCTGTCACCCACATAGATGTTGCCTTCCTCGTCGAGTGAGAGCGAGATTGGTCCGTCAAAACGTGCCGTCGGATCACCGCCGAAAGTCGCTGTGCAGGCGGGTTCGCCATCCCCTGCGTAACCGGGAGTGCCATTCCCCGCCAGTGTCGCAACAGTGCTCTCTCTCAGGTCAATCATTCTCACAGCAAAGTTCCGGCTGTCTAGCACATAGATGTTGCCCTCTGGCCCGAGACGAATGTCATAGATCCAGCTAAATCGGGCACGAGCGTAATCTGTGGTGCCGAGTTGGAACCCGGCACGGCCATCTCCGATGACTTGCACCGGCCGGCCGGTGGGATCGAACCTCCACACCCGGCAACCTGTGACCTCATTTACCCAAATGTATCCCTCGGGGTCAACAACGCAATTGCCCATGTCAGCCATGGCCATGGTTGACCCCTCAACCATGAGAGATGCCTGCATCGCCCGTACGTCTACGCGGTAGAGGTGAGCGTTTCCAAAGTTGGATACAACCAAGGTACCATCTGGAAGAGAGTCGACATACATCGGGAAACGAAGGTCCGCTTCGATATTGGGCACGCCTGACAGCACTGGTCTGGCGGCAAGTGTCCACAGAATGGAACCGTCTGGGTCGACGGCGCCCAGAAAGTGCTTCTGGTGGGCTATTCCGTAATACTGTCCTGCTCGATCGTGGAATCCAAAGTGAGCAAGTCCCCTCTTCACGAACTCACCCGATGCAAAGTGAACGACTCGTTCGATTCGCCACTGGATCACAATCGGTCCCCTCGCGAGTTGTCCGGCGTACCGGCCAAATACAATATACCACGGAATCCAACCGAGGTCAAGCTCCCGTTATGTCCACTCGTGAAGCAGACCCTCGATCGTCGCCGCCAGCCGCGGCCCCACGTTCTCGATCCCCTCCAGCCCCTTTCGCCCCATCTGTCGGTAGAGGAGCCCGATGTCCTGCTCCAGATCCTCGATGGCCCACGCCGCCCTCCGGTACGCCCACGCCCGCTGCCCCGGCGCGTTATCCAGTTCCAGCCAGTAGCACTCGTTCGCCAGCGCCTCCACCACCCGCTTGTTCAGTGCCCGCTTGTCCCCCGGGATGATTGGCCTTGGCATCCAGTCCGCGATCCCATACTGCCGGCACAGCTCCCGGATCTTCCGCCCCATCGCATGCGGGTCCCCGCTGCGAATCCCCCCGTAGCTGGCCGTCGGGTGCGGATACGTCCGCTCGTACAGCGGCAGCAGCTCGGGGAAGCGCTCGCGCAGGACGCCGAAGAAATAGTCACGCTGCTGATCGGCCAGCGTCAGCCCTCCGGCGATCACAAACCGCCCCCCGTGGTTGGCCGTGCAGCGGATCGTCGCCTCCAGGTTCTCGTTCGTGTCACACAAGCCGGGCAAGATCGGCATCATGCTGATGCCGGTCAGGATGCCCGCCTTGGCGATCTGCTCCATCGCGGCATAGCGCTTCTCCATGCGCGGCGCCAGGTTCTCCATCTGGCGGACGCGCTCGTAGGTCGGCGAATCGGGGGCCGAGATCATGCTGAAAAAGACAACGGACGGCGCTCGTTGGTTGATCTCCTTGAGCAGGTCCAGGTCGCGCAGAACAAGGGGGGAGCGTTCCAGGACCGAGACGGGAAAGCCCAGCTCCAGGCAGACCTCCAGTATCCGCCGCGACACCTCGAGCTTTTTCTCGGCCGCCTGATAGTCACCGGTGCAGACCACGTCGACGGGCAGCCGGCTCAGGGCTTTGCACAGCAGCTCAGGGGCGTTTTCCTTGACCTTGATGACGTAGCCAAAGTCATTCAGGTCGTCGAAGGGGCAGTACTTCCGCTCGCGGCAGTAGCAGTACTGTCGGGAAGTATAATACCATGCGAACCTTGCAGCCCCATCATCCAACGCCGTAGCCTAATCGATCTGAGTGTTCCTCCTCAATCGGCAGCTGTAGGTCCAGGACAACCCGGTGTGGCCGACTCTGTTAATGGAAGTTCATTCCCGGCTCTGCATAAAACGGGGGAGAGAAGTATTCATATCGGCAGTTAAAACATAGAGGGCGACTATCCAAGCGGTGCAGCCTCAGATTCGAGTCGAAGACTCGTCAGTGTGAAGGGCAGCATGCGCCGTCTTCAGCCAGTCCGGGATCTCGATGTGCTGTGGACACTTTTCCAGGCACTCGCCGCACTCGACGCACTGGTCGGCCCGCGTCTTTTCGTCCAGCCAACTGTAGAACATACGTGACCGCTTCTCGTCGCCGTACATCAGCAGATCGTTGTAGATATAGAACACCTCGGGGATGTCCACCCCACTGGGGCAGGGCAGGCAATACTTGCAGCTTGTGCACGGGATGGCGCACAACGCCCGGTATGCCTCCCGCACGCGGTCGACCAGCGCCAGCTCCTCCGCAGTGAGTGTGCCCACGCCCAGAGCGACTGGCACTGACCAGGTTCTCCTCCACCTGCTCCATGGTGCTCATGCCGCTCAGCACCACCGATACCTCAGGCTGGTTCCACAGCCATTGCAGTGCCCAGTCGGCCGGCGTGCGCTGCACTGGCGCCCCATCCCACAGCGCCTGGACAGTAGGCGGGATGTTGCGGGCCAGCGCGCCGCCGCGCAGTGGCTCCATGATCACGACGGCGAGACCCTTGGATGCAGCATACTGGAGCCCCGTGTGCCGGCCTGATCCTCTATGTCCATGTAGTTGTACTGGATCTGGCAGAAGGTCCAGAGGTCCGAAGCGTCTACAATCTCCTGGAACACCTCGTACTTGTCGTGGAAGGAAAAGCCCAGATGGCCGATCCGGCCATCTGCCAGGGCCTTCTCTGCCCAGGCGAAGACGTTCAGATCGCGCATCTTGGGCCAACTCTCCCCGTCGAGAGAGTGGAGGAGGTAGAAGTCGATCTGCTCAGCCTGTAGGTTGGCCAATTGCTCACTGAGCAGGCGGTCAAAATCCTCAAAAGCCTCGACCTTCCAGCAAGGCAGCTTGGTCGCCAGTTTGATCCGCTCACGATAGCCATCTTGCAGGGCACGCCCCAGGAAGGCCTCGCTGGTGCCCTTGTGATAGGGGTAGGCTGTGTCAACATAATTCACGCCGTGGTCGATGGCATGCCGGATCATGCGGGTTGCCTGCGGCTCGTCGATCCTGCCATGGTCATTGTCGATCACCGGCAAGCGCATAGCGCCAAAACCCAACGCCGATGGTTTCCAGTCCAATTGTCCAAAGGTTCTGTATCGCAAAGCGTAACTCCTTTCCTATCTGTTCACAACTCATGGGTGCAGCTCGTACTTACGCGCCACGGCATGGATGACGCCCATGTCCGAGAGGCCGTCGACGTTGATCCAACGAACAACGGACCATTCAGGCCGATGGCCAGCAAGGAAATCCTCGAGATCCGCGATCTCCTGTAGTTGCGCATGGCCCGGTCCGTAATCGATGCAGGTCACGCCCACCGGGGCCTGCCCGTCGGACAGTTCGGCGAGATCGCCGTATTCGAGGCCGGGCGATGCGTCCACGCTAGCGCCGGCGATCACGAATGGTTCCTCCAAGGGGATCGGAGTCAGGTCCGGTTGGTCGGAACGCGCCTTGCTGCGTATCGGGCATAGCCAACAGCCGCGCGAGCGGCTTGAGGCTCAGCCACCACTGCTGCTTCGGCCGCAGGTGAGCGGCATCGACTAGCCGCGGCATGTCTTCAAGGCCAGTGATTTTCACCCGGCCTTCCTGCATACCTATCAGCGCGCCGTTCGTCGATCCGCTGCTGGCTTCACTGATCAGAAACTCGATGCTCTGCCTGGCCAGCCGCACAGCCTGAATACGGTCGTAGGGCGAAGGCTCGCCGCCCTGTTGCAGGTGCCCAAGAACGGCCGTCCGCACGTCGAACAGATCCCCGCCCTCTTCCTCGAACAGCGCCTGCATAAAGCCGGTTGTGTATAGTGGGTTCGCGTTCTCGTTCCGTATCATCAGCGTCAGGCGTTTGCCCCGCTGGTACATGGCGAGCATATCGTTCAGGCCAACCTGCAGGTCGCGCAGCGTGACACCATCCTCGTTCAGATAGATCTGCTCGGCTCCTGTCGCCAGGCCGCTCATGAGGGCCAGGTAGCCGCAGTAGCGGCCCATCACTTCCACGATGAAGCACCTGCTCGAGGCCTCCGCTGATTGCTTGATCTTGTCCACGGCGTCCACGATGTTGTTGAGTGCAGTGTCAGCTCCGATGCTCAGCTCGGAACCCGGCAGGTTATTGTCGATGCTTGCCGGCAGGCAGATGATCGGGATATTAAAGGCTGGAAAGTTCGTCCTTTCGCTGAACAGCTTGTAGGCGGATTCGTAGGCCGCCCAGCCACCGATCACCAGCAGACCTTCGATGCCATGGGTCTCGAGAGTGCGTGCAATGGCGTATAGGTCGGCGCCTGCCGGCACATTGCGGCTGGTGCCCAGTTTTGAGCCACCCTGTGGCCCCCAGCCCGAGACGCTCATCCAGCCCACTTCGTCGAGCTGCCCCCGGACGAGCCCGTCGAACCCGTTTCTCACTCCCATCATTCGGTGCCCCTGATCGACCGCCAGCCGGACGGCCGCGCGCACTGCCGTGTTCATGCCTGGAGCGGGAGGACCGGCAGTCAAGACGGCGAGGCGCAGGCGGCGCTTGCCCGACTCAGGCTCATGCGGCAGTGCACGCAGGAGGGTGCGGAAGGTGCGAAACGCGTCCTTGAAGCTTCCGCCTCGCAGCTCCATGGCACGCTCGTAATCGCGGGCAGAGATCGCGTCGGCGACCGCATGCGTCTGGCGAACGCATTCCATCAATGGCAGGTGGCTCACGCGGTTATAGCGCATCCCGATCAGCTGTGGCTCGCTGTCGAGCGTAGCAGCCTGCAACGCTTCTACGGCGGCATGGCCAACCAGCGTCCCCATCCAGCGGTCGAAGGCGCTCGGCGCTCCACCACGCTGGGTGTGCCCCAGGATGCTCACCCGCACGTCCTCGCCCAACCGGTCGGCCAGCACTTGGCGCACATGCTCACTGCTGATCGGATTGCCGTCGCGATCACGTGCCCCTTCAGCCACGACCACGACACTGTCACGGCGGCCGGCAGCCCGCCCGGCGGCCAGCAGCTCGCACATCTTGGCCTCCCAATCATCGGTATCAGGAGGGCTTTCCGGGATCAGTACCCAATCGGCACCCCCGGCCAGGGCGCCCATGAGTGCCAGATAACCACAGTTGCGACCCATCACCTCGACGACAAATGTTCGCTGGTGGCTGGCCGCCGTGCTACTGATCTGGTCGAGTGCCGTCGTGATGCGGTGTAGCGCAGTGTCGGCTCCGATCGTCATATCGGTACCGTAAAAGTCGTTGTCGATCGAGCCGACCAACCCTACGATGTTGAGAGAAGGATGCTGCGCGGCGATCTCGCGGGAGATAGCCCCCCGCGTTGCCAGCTCGGCGATCAAATCCTGCCACTCCTGCCGAAGCACATTGGCGCCCGTCAGACTGCCGTCACCGCCGATCACAACCAAGCGATCGATCCCACGCTCAAGCAGATTCCTGGCAGCCTGCAGACGTCCCTCGCGTTCCCGAAAGGCCTTACAGCGGGCCGTGCCGATCACGGTGCCGCCGCGCTGCATGATCCCTCCTGTATCGGCCCACTCCAGGGAGCGGATCTGGTCGCCGCCGTCGACCATGCCCTGGTAGCCCTCCAAGATGGCATAGACCGCGATGCCTTGACTCAGTGCCGTGCGCACCACAGCACGAAGCACAGCATTCATGCCGGGCGCATCACCGCCGCTCGTGAGAACGCCAATCGCACAACCCTTGCTGTCCATCCTTGACCTCTCCTGCAGAGCGCAGCTTGAACTCCTCGTCGATCTTACCACAAGGCGTCGGCACCTCCAAGATGTTTCCAGAGATGTGCAAGGCTACCGAAAAGTCCCGGTCCGATAGTTTTCTACCCGCTGGTGGCCGGGCTGGCGCTGGATCAGCCCTTAGCCTGGCCTTGCTTCGCCACGGCTTCCTGTGCCTTGCGAATTTCCTCAGGATCGCCCAGGTAGTAATGGCTGATAGGCTTGAGCTGCGCGTCCAATTCGTACACGAGCGGCACGCCCGTCGGGATGTTCAGCTCCACGATATCGCTTTCGGACACGTCGTCCAGGTATTTGACCAGCGCTCGCAGGCTGTTGCCATGTGCGGCGATGATCACCCGCTGTCCCGAGCACACCGCCGGCGCAATCGTTGAGTGCCAGTACGGCAGAAAACGGGCGACTGTGTCTTTCAGGCACTCGGTCAGCGGCAGCTCCTCTGGTGCCAGGTTCGTGTAGCGTGGGTCGAGGCCAGGCCAACGCGGGTCGTCTGTCGTCAGTGCCGGTGGCGGGATGTCGTAGCTGCGACGCCAGATCTTGACCTGAGCGTCACCGTACTTCTGGGCCGTCTCGGCCTTGTTGAGCCCCTGCAGCGCGCCATAGTGGCGCTCATTCAGACGCCAGGAGTGGTGGACCGGAATCCACATCAGGTCCATTTCGTCCAGCGTGATCCACAGGGTACGGATGGCCCGCCTCAGCACTGAGGTGAAAGCCAGGTCAAAGACGTAGCCTTGCGCTTTGAGAAACGCCCCGGCCCGGTGAGCTTCGGCGACTCCGCGCTCAGACAAGTCGACGTCGGTCCAGCCGGTGAAGCGGTTCTCCTTGTTCCACGCGCTCTCGCCGTGGCGTAGCAGCACGACTCGATACACCAATACCTCCTATTGACGATCGTTGAGCGCCGCCACCCCAGGCAGCACACGGCCCTCCAGGAATTCCAGAGACGCTCCGCCGCCGGTCGAAACGTGCGTCATTTGCTTGGCAACGCCAGCCTTCTTGACGGCGCTGGCGCTATCGCCACCGCCGATGATGGTCGTGGCGCCGGTCGTCGCCAGCAGTTTCGCAATGGCAAAGGTGCCCTCGGCAAACCTGGGGAACTCAAAGACACCCATGGGGCCGTTCCAGACCACGAGCTTGGCAGCCTTTAGCACGTCGCCAAACCTGGCGATGCTCTTCGGCCCGATATCCAGCATACGCCAGCCGACCGGCACCTTGTCTACATCCACGACCTGATGGTCCGCATCCGCGTCGAACTTGTCGGCCACGACGGCGTCGACCGGCAACATCAGCTTGTCGCCGGCCTTGGCCATGATCGCCCTGGCGGTCTCTATCGAGCCCGCTTCCACAAGACTGTCCTGCATCTCATAGCCTTTTGCGGCCAGGAAGGTGTTGGCCATACCGCCGCCAATGATCAGCGTGTCACACTTGCCTAGCAGGTTCTCGACGACCGTGATCTTGTCGCTGATCTTGGCGCCGCCCAGAATGGCGACATAGGGATGTGCCGGGTTCTCAGTAGCGCGGCCCAAGTACTCCAGCTCTTGCTCCATCAGGAAACCCGAGACGGCTGGCAGGAAGCGGGCAACACCCTCGGTAGAGGCATGGGCGCGGTGCGCCGAGCCGAACGCGTCGTTGACGTACACGTCGCCCAGTCTCGCCATCTGCATGGCCAGCTCAAGATCGTTCTTTTCTTCGCCCTTGTGAAAACGAGTGTTCTCCAGCATCAGCACTTCGCCGGGCTGGATCTCTCCCGCCATCGCTTCGACCTCAGTACCGACGCAGTCGGGCGCCATCTTGACCGGCCTGCCCAACAGCTTGCTCAGCGCCTCGGCCGCGGGCCTGAGACTGAATTCGGGGTCGAACCCAGTGCCCTTTGGCCGTCCCAGGTGGCTCATCAGGACCACCGATGCGCCGTTGTCCAGCGCGTATTGAATGGTCGGCAGGGCGGCCCGGATACGCTTGTCATCCGTCACCACGCCGTCCTGCATAGGCACATTAAAGTCGACGCGCATCAGAATGCGCTTGCCTTGGCAATCGATATCGCGAACGGTTTGCTTGGTCATGGTCTTTCCCTCCTGTTATCTATTTGAGCCTCCACTTGTCCCGGCCCCATAGGCCGGGATTCAGATCGGGCGGAGCCTATTGGTCGCCTTCTGCAGGTTGTCTGCACGACTGCTAATGACGATCGGGGTATCGAGGCGCCCGGCCTGAGGTTTCGGTCAGCTCCTCCAGACGGCTGGCCAGTCCAGGAGTCAGCATGGCCTGCGCAAAGCGCCAACCCCAGTTGCCGCTGGCCCGGCCGGGCGTGTTCATCCTGCCCTCGCTGCCGACGCCGAGGATATCCTGCAGTGGGATGATCGCGATGCGGGCCACGGAGATCAGCGCCAGGCGGATCAGAGCCCAGTTCAGCTCTTCGCAGAGCCGCCGAGGTATCGGTGGAGCGCGGCACGCTCCTTCTCACTCGCAGTATTAAACCAGCCGAGCGGTAGTGTCGTTGTCATGAGTGCCGGTGTACACCACGCAGTTGCCCTCGCTGTCGCCATAGTTGTGCGGCAGGTACGGATTGTCAGAGTCGTCCGAGAAGGCGAACTGCAGCACCTTCATGCCGGGGAACCCGCACTCTTCTCGCAGAGCCTCGACTTCCGGAGTGATCAGCCCGAGGTCTTCGGCAATGAAACGCGCCGGTCCCAGGGCCGCTTCAACTGCCCTGAACAGATCGCTGCCGGGGCTCTTGAGCCACTTGCCGTTGATGGCCGTCTCTTCGGTCGCCGGCACGGCCCAGCACGCTTCAAAACCACGGAAGTGGTCGAGCCGAACGACATCCACTTGCTGGAAGGCCCGCCTGAAGCGGTCGATCCACCAGGCGTAGCCGTCGCGCGCCATGGCATCCCAGTTGTAGAGTGGATTGCCCCACAACTGGCCGGTCGGGCTAAAGTAGTCGGGCGGGACTCCGGCGACCAAGCGTGGGCCTGCCTTGAGCGTCGAAGTGGAACAACTCTGGATGCGCCCAGGCGTCGGCGCTGTCATAGGACACAAAGATCGGGACGTCGCCGATGATGCTGATGCCATGCTCGTTGGCGTACGCTTTCAGGCCGGACCACTGTCTGTGGAACACGAACTGCACATACTGGTGGAACTGGATCTGGTCGATCAGCGCCGATCCGCCAGCGCTCGAGCGCCGCGGGCTGATGTGTGGCGATGTCCTGCTCCCAGGTGTTCCAGCTTGCCCCACCATGGTGTTCCTTCAGCGCCGCAAAGAGAGCGTAATCATCCAGCCACCAGTTGATTGGCAGCAACAAAGTCGGCAAGCTCCTTCTTGCGGGCGTCGCTGGCGTTGACCTTAAAGTTGTCGTACGAGAGGCGCAGCAGGCGCTGCTTGAAGTTGATGACCGGTCCATAATCCACCCTGTCGTCAGGGAACTGAGGCGCGGCATCAAGGTCCCAGGTTGCCAGGCAGCGCTCCTCGATCAGGCGTTCGAGGCTGATCAGCAGAGGATTGCCGGCCAAGGCCGAGAGCGCCTGGTAGGGCGAGTCGCCGTAGCTCGTCGGGCCGAGGGGCATGATCTGCCAGTATTGCTGGCCGCCGGCGGCCAGGAAATCGACAAAGCGGTAGGCCGCATCTCCCAGGTCGCCGATGCCGAAGCGGCCCGGCAAGGAGGTCGGATGCAGCAAGATGCCGCTGGCCCTGGGGAACAGCCCGGCCTCGGCCTCAGCGGCAGCCGGCTCGGCCTCCTTGGGCGGCTCGAGCAGCGCCAACAGCGCTTCGGCGATGCTGGGCACCCCGCGGCCGGCCAGATTGGCCGCCAACTGGGCGTAGTGGCGCTCCGCATCGTCGGCGACTTCCCGGAAATCCAGGTAGACCACGTACTTGAAGGCGCCCAGTTCCACGTACAGCCCTTGGTCGCACAGCTCCCGGCTGCTGCGCAGGTACTCCAGGCCCGCGACATGGTCGCGGAAGATGCAGAAGTGCCCAGTCATCGGCGTGCAAGCCCAGGGCCTCGCCCAGAGTCTTCTGGACCAGCCGGCGCTCGCCCGCCTCCGTCTTGACCAGGCTGGCGGCCGAAGTGCGGATCCAGCCGCGGGCGTCGGCGTACTTGTTGTTGTAGAGCACCAGCCCGCGCTCGCCGGCGCCGTCAGGGGTCTGCGAGGCATTGGAGTAGGCAAACACGTCCTCGTTGACGTGGCCGTCCGGCGTCGTAGAAGTCGTAGAGCAAGAAGTTCCGCACGTCGGCAAAGATGTGGCGGCGCTGCATCAGCGGAAAGATCTCGCGCTCGTGCCGCTTGACCAGGTCCATGTCCGGCTGTTCGTCCCAGTAGGCGCGGCGGTACTCCATGCCGTACTTTTCGCGATAGCCTTCGACCTGGCCGTGCCCGATCATGGGCAGACCCGGCATGGTCACCATCATCGTGCAGACGCCGAAGTACTTGTCATCCTTGCCGAACTGGGCCACGGCGGTCTCTTCGTCCGGGTTGTTCATAAAGTTGACGAAGCGCTTGAGGATTTCCGGATCGTATTCAAGCACGTTCTTGATCGAGGCGCGGTACTTGGCGTTATCTTCATCCTTCAGCATGTTCATGAACGCGCTGTTGTAGACGCGGTGCATGCCCAGGGTGCGGACGAAGTAGCCTTCCATCATCCAGAAGGCTTCGGCCAGCAGAAGCGTATCGGGAACTTCCTGCGCCACCCGCTCCACCACCTCGCGCCAGAACTCGGCGGGCATCGCCGCGTCAAACTGGGCTTTCGTCATGCCATACTCCGAGCGCGAGGCGATGGCGCCGCCGGTGCCCGGCTGCGGGAACCACAGGCGTTGGACATGCCGCTTGGCCAGCGTCATGGCCGCGTCAAACCGGATGACAGGGAATCTGCGCGCCACCTCGAGGATCGTCTGGATCACGGCCTCGCGGACGGCGGGGTTAAGGTAATCCAGTTGCGCCGTATCATTCCAGGGCATGCTGGTGCCGTCGTTGCCGTGGTAGATATAGCGGGCGCTGCCGGTCCGGCGGTCGAGGCGCTTAAAGACCACTGCGGCGTCGCTGTGGTTGTAGTAGTGATCTTCCAGAAAGATGCCCACGCGGCCGTCCGAAGACAGGTCTGGCCCGTTGAACGTGTAGGAGGGGAAGGGGCTATAGTCCAGCCCGAGAAACCAGTCGGGATGGTCGACAACCCATCGGGAATCGATCCCCATGTGGTTGGGAACCATGTCGCTGGCCAGCCGGATGCCGCGCTGCCAGGCGCGGCCGGCCAGGTTCCGATAGGCCTCTTCGCCGCCCAGGTCGGCGGCGATCTGATAGTCGAACAGCGAGTAGGCCGAGGCCACGGCCTCAGGATTGCCCATGATCTGCTTGATGCGCTGCGATGCCCGGCTGCGCTCCCACAGACCGATCAGCCACAGGCCGCTGAACCCCCAGCGCGCCAGGGTGTCCAGCTCTTCGTCGGGGATCTGATCCAGGTGGGCGATCGGGCGCTGGTACTTCTTGGAGAGCTGGTCGAGCCAGACGTAGGTGCTCTTGGCGACCATGACCAGCCGGGGCATCCAGTCGCGGTCGGCGCTGTAGCGTGCCGACTCGCCGTCCAACCCGCCGTCCAGGCCCAACCCGGCGTAATCCAGGACCACGGCTGGGCCGGGCCCGGCGAAGACCAGTTTCTCTTCTTCTTTGAGCAGATCGAGGCCGCCGAGCAGGCGGTCCAGGTAATCGCCGAGCAGGGAGGCCCATTTCTCGCGGATGTACTGCAACTGGCCGGCGAGCGAAAGCGGCACGGCGACGGCCGGACTGCGCAGCAGGTCAACCAGATTCTGATTCTCTGGCCCGAACTTGGGCTGGGTGTCGAAGTATCGGCGCAGCAGATAGATGATCTGCAGGTAAGGCGAGTCCCGTTCCAGACTCGCGTCGTCGAACAGCTCGGTGAAGGGCGAGGTGGCCGGATTTGCGTTGTCAAGCCACAGCTGGAGCATGTCCTCCAAGACCAGCTCGCGATGCGGAACGCCGTCTGTCTCGCCGGCCAGGTAGGCTGCGGCCGTGATCTTGCTGCTCATAGACGGCGGGGGGCGGGAACTCCTCCACGAACTGACCCAGGGCGCGGTCCAGCGCCTCCTGGCCGATCTGCCCCGCCAGCCACTGCTGCGCCTGCTGCAGAAGCTGTGGATTGAGCTGCCGGCGATACAGGCCGGCGACATGGTGCAAGATGGACGTCGATCAGGGCCATGGCATTGAGCTGGCCGGCCTTGACGGCCTGCTCTTTCGGCGGATCGCCGCTCAGGTCGCGCTTCTCATTGATCTCCTGTGCAAAGACCCGCACGCTGTGGATGTCGCCAAAAACGACGTGCCCGTCGGCGGCAAAAAGCGACGCAGCAAAGCCGTAACGGCTGCGTGCCTGGCGCGAAACGTGCAGTTCTGTGGTGACAGTGTCTTGAGAGCATTAGGCTCCTGGCCGTCGCTCCTGCCAGGCGCAGTTCACGCCCGGCCTCCGCGAACGCGGCAGCCACGATTTCCTGCGCCTCGGCAAAGATCAGCTGGAGATGATCTTTGCCACGGAAGCTCTCGGCATAGATCTTGTAGATGTCCTCCGTGCCCGACGGCCTGGCGGCAAACCAGCCGTTTTCGGTGACCACCTTCAGGCCACCGATCGCAGCGTTGTTGAAGGGTGCACGGGTGAGCTTGGCAGTGATCTTCTCGCCGGCCAGGTCCTGCGCAGCCACCATTTCTGGCGAGAGGCGTTCCAGCGCCGCTTTTTGGGCCGGTGTGGCGACGACGTCGGTGCGTTCATACACCGGGTCGCCGAATTGCTCCGTCAGCTTCCGGTAGTGCTCGCCCGGATCGCGGCCCGTTACGGCGGTGATCTCGGCCGCCAGCAGGTCGAGGATGATGCCGTCCTTGTCGGTGGTCCACACGGTCCCATCCTGGCGCAGGAAGGAGGCGCCGGCGCTCTCTTCGCCGCCAAAGCCAAAGGAACCGTCCACCAGGCCATCGACGAACCACTTGAAGCCCACAGGCACCTCGCACAGCCGGCGGCCCAGGTGAGCGGCCACGCGGTCGATCATCGAGCTGGACACCAGCGTCTTGCCGATGGCCGCATCCGTGCCGCCAGCCTGGCCGGTTCTGGAACAGATACCAGATGGCGACGGACAGGTAATGGTTCGGGTTCATGAGCCCGACGCTGGGCGTGACGATGCCATGCCGGTCGGAGTCCGTGTCGTTGCCGAAGGCGATATCAAACCGGTCTTTGAGGCCGATCAGGCTCGCCATGGCATAGGGCGACGAGCAATCCATGCGGATCTTGCCGTCCTTGTCGACAGTCATGAAGGAAAAGGTGGGATCGACCCGAGGGTTGACCACCTCGAGGTTCAGCCCGTACATCTCGGCGATCGGCTGCCAGAAGCCGACGCTGGCGCCGCCCATGGGATCGACGCCGATCTTGAGTCCGGCGCGCACGATGGCGGGGATGTCGATGACGTTGCGCAGGTCCGACACGTACGGGGTGATGTAGTCGTGCAGGTGCGTGGTTTCCGCCTTCATGGCGCGGGCCAGGGGCATGCGCTTGATGTCATGCGTGCCCTCTGCCATGATCGCGTTGGCGCGTTCCTGTATGGCCTTGGTGGTGGTCGTGTCGGCGGGTCCGCCGCTGGGTGGGTTGTACTTGAAGCCGCCGTCGCTCGGGGGATTGTGCGAGGGCGTGATGACAACGCCGTCGGCCAGCCCGCTGGACCTGCCCCGGTTGTAGGTGAGGATGGCGTGCGAGATGACCGGCGTCGGCGTGTAACCGAAGCCCTCCTGGATCATGATCTCCTGCTCGTTGCCGGCGAACACCTCGATGGCGCTCGCCAGCGCAGGCTCGGACAGGGCGTGCGTATCCATGCCGATGTAGAGCGGGCCCGTGATACCCTGCGCCTGGCGGTACTCGCAGATGGCCTGCGAGATGGCCAGGATGTGGTCCTCCGTGAAACTGCCTCTCAAGGACGAGCCGCGGTGCCCGGATGTGCCGAAAGCGACCTTCTGGGCTGGGTCAGTCATGTCGGGCTCTGCGGTATAGTAGGCCGAGATGAGCCTCGGTACATTGACCAGCATTTGATAGGGAGCCGGTTTGCCCGCCAGCGGATGAAGACTCATGGTTAGGCTCCTTCTTCAGTTTGGCAATGCTGCCAGCCGCTGCGCTGCCGCGCGGGCGAGTCACCCCTGCCCAGCATTGCAGGCGCCGGCAAGCCCCGTCTTATGGGTGCGGGCTGAGCCGCCCACATGGCAATCGCCCCGCCCTTGCTCAATACGCTGCCGGCACGAAGGTCTGATCGGTCATCGGCGGGCGTACGTAGCCGCCGTCGTTCTGCCGAGGCGGCAGCACAATCGGCTCGGGAGTCAGATCCTCATAGGGGATCATGCTTAGCAGGTGGCTGATGCAGTTCAGGCGCGCCCGTGGCTTATTGTCGGCGTTCACCACGTACCAGGGCGACTGCTTGATGTCGGTCGAGGCGAACATAGCATCCTTCGCCTTGGAGTACTCCACCCAGCGCTCCCGTGACTGGAGGTCCATCGGGCTCAGCTTCCAACGCTTGGTTGGATCCTCGATACGCGCCTGGAAACGTCGCTCCTGCTCCTGATCGCTGACTGAAAACCAGTACTTGATCAAGATGATCCCCGACCGGACCAGCATCCGCTCGAACTCGGGACACGAGCGCAGGAACTCGCGATATTCCTCTTCCGTGCAGAAACCCATTACGTGCTCCACGCCGGCCCGGTTGTACCAACTGCGGTCAAAGAGCACGATTTCGCCAGCGGCCGGCAGGTGGGGGGCATAGCGCTGAAAATACCACTGAGTCTTCTCGCGTTCGGTCGGGGTGCCCAACGCCACGACCCGGCAGTAGCGCGGGTTGAGGCTCTCAGTAATGCGCTTGATGACGCCGCCCTTGCCAGCCGCGTCCCGTCCCTCAAAGATGACGACCACCTTCAGACCCTTGAACTTGATCCACTCCTGCAGCTTGACGAGCTCTACGTGCAGCCGAGCCAGCTCCTTCTCGTACTCATTCTTACTCAACTTCTTCGGCTGGGCGACCTCTGGAGCCGGTTGGCTCTCGACATCCTCTGGCGGAGCCGTCTGAACGGCCTGCGCCTGAGCGTCGCCGTCTGACAAAGGTCCCGTGCCATTCGGGACTGTGTTTGTCTCCTTATCCTTCTTCTTGACGTCCTTTTTGGCCTGCTTCTTGTCGTCCTTTTTATCCTGCTTTTTCGTGCCCATTGTCTTCTCCGTTTAGAGAGCCCTGGCCTATCCTGGCCTTTCAGGCCGGGATAGGCCAGGAAGGTCTACACCGCGATCTGAGCTGCCGTCTCTGCCAGGCGGGTCGAGTAGCCCATCTCGTTGTCATACCAGGCCGCCACCGATAGAAGCTCTTCCTGCACAGCGGTCAGCTGTAGGTCAATGATCGACGAGTGCGGGTCGCCCACGATGCGGGAAGAGGCCCATTCACCTTCCAGCACCCCCATCACCCCCTTCAGTGGGGGCATCGCGGCTGCTTTCCGAAAAGCGTCGTTGACCTCGTCGACCGTCACCCGACGCTCCGTCATCAGGTTCAGCTCGGCGATGCTGCCGGTCCGGGTCGGCACCCGGTACGCCTTGCCCGTGATCTTGAGCCCCTTCCAGATGAACGCCAGCGCCCGCGCCGCCCCCGACGAAGCAGGGATGATATTCTCGGCTGCAGCCCACGAGTCACGGCGATCCTTCATCGGCTGATCGGTGAGCGATTGAGTGTTGGTATAGGCATGCACCGTCGAGAAAAGGCCGTACCTGATGCCAAAGTTCTCGATGACCACTTTGACCACCGGCGCCAGCGCATTCGTCGTGCAACTTGCCATGCTGACAATCTTGTGCTTCTCCGGGTCGAACGTGTCGAGATTGATGCCCTGGCAGCAGCACGGCGTCGCAGTCCTCCTGCTTCTTGCTCGGCGCACTGACGAGCACCCGCTTGGCGCCGGCGTCGAGGTGGACTTGCGCCCCAGGCCGGGTAGTGGCCCGGCCGGTGCAGTCGATCACCAGATCGACGCCGAGCGCCTTCCAGTCTGGCAGCGCCTTCATGGAGTCAAAGTAAGGGATCTCGCGACCGCCGATGACGAAGCAACTATCCCTGGTGGCGACCTCTTCGTGCCACCGGCCATAGTTAGAGTCGACCTCGAAGAGCGCGGCCAGGGTTGATACGTCCTTGATGTCAGAGATCGACACTGGAACGAACAGGTCGTTCCTGAGCGCCACCTTCATCAGAGACCGACCAATGCGACCAAAACCGTGGATAGCAATCTTGGACATGAGTATGCTCCTTTCCTTTCTATGAGTCGGCGAACCGCATCGCAGATGACGGTCGCCTGCTTAACGCTAGTCAATCGTCCCCCACAAGGGTGCCGGTGGCTGGGCTACCGAGCGTCGCGCCGGCAGCGCTTGTAATAGTTGATCAGCCCATTGGTCGATGCATCGTGGGACTCGACCCTTTCCTCGCCACGCAGCTCGGGCAGGATCACCTTGGCCAGCTGCTTGCCGAGCTCGACGCCCCACTGATCGAACGAGTTGACGTCCCAGATCGCGCCCTGGGTAAAGATCTTGTGCTCGTAGAGCGCGATCAGCGAGCCCAGAGTCTCGGGCGTCAGCTTGGGATAGAGGAATGAGTTGGTCGGCCGGTTTCCCGGGAAGGTCTTGGCCGCGACCAGCGTTTCCAGCTCAGCTCCGGTCTTGCCCCGCGGCCACCAGCTCGGCCCGTGCCTCATCCGGCGTCCGGCCCTTCATCAGCGCCTCGGTCTGCGCAAAATAGTTCGAGAGCAGCAGCGTGTGATGCTCGCCCAGCGGATTCTGGCTTTGCGCCGCGGCCAGGAAATCACAGGGGATCAGCTTCGTGCCCTGGTGGATCAACTGGTAGAAGGCATGCTGGCCGTTCGTGCCCGGCTGACCCCAGATGATCGGGCCTGTCTGGTAGTCGATCCACTCCCCCTCGCGCGTGACGCTCTTGCCGTTGCTCTCCATGTCACCCTGCTGGAAGTAGGACGAGAAGTGCATCAGGTACTGGTCGTAGGGCAGGATAGCATGCGATTGCGCCCCGAAGAAGTTGTTGTACCACAGGCCAAGCAGGCCCATGACCACCGGGACATTCTCTTCGAACGGCGTGGTGCGGAAGTGCTCGTCCACCTTGTGGGCGCCCGCCAGCAGCGCTTCGAAGTTGTCCATGCCCAGGTAGAGCGCAATCGACAGTCCCACGGCGGACCACAGCGAATAGCGCCCGCCGACCCAATCCCAGAACTCGAACATGTTGGCTGTGTCGATGCCGAAAGTCGCGCCACCTCCTTGGCGTTCGTGGACATGGCCACGAAGTGCTTGGCAACGGCCGCCTCATCGTTGGCTGCCGCCAGGAACCACTTCCGGGCCGAGTGCGCGTTGGTCATCGTCTCCTGCGTGGTGAAGGTCTTGGAGGCCACCAGGAACAGCACCGTTTCCGGATTGACGACTTTCAGCGTCTCGACCAGGTCGGTGCTGTCGACGTTGGAGACAAAGTGGACGCGCAGGCCGGGCTTGCCATACGGCTTCAGCGCCTCGCAGACCATCTTCGGGCCGAGGTCCGACCCGCCGATGCCGATATTGACGATATCGGTGATCGGCTTGCCGGTGTATCCCTTCCATGCGCCCGAGCGGACGGCTTCGCTGAACGCCCGCATCTTGGCCAGCACAGCGTTGACTTCCGGCATCACGTCTTTGCCATCCACGAGAATAGGTCGGTTCGAACGGTTGCGCAGCGCGACGTGCAGGACGGCCCGGTTCTCCGTGTTGTTGTACTTCTGGCCGGTGAACATGGCTTCGATCTTGTCTGCCAGGTTGGCCTGGCGCGCCAGATCGAACAGCAGCCGCATGGTTTCCTGCGTCACGCGATTCTTGGAATAGTCGAACAGGATGTCGCCTAGCTCGCAGCGAGAAGCTCTCGAAGCGCTGCGGGTCACGGGCAAAGAGGTCGCGCATGTGCACCTTGGCCATCTCTCGCTGGTGTCTCTGCAGCGCCTGCCATGCCGGTAGGTCAACAGGTCCAGGCATACTTCCTTTCTTTGGCGCCAACTTCCGCCTCAGAGGCCGGAAAGAGGTCGCCCTTACAGGTAATAGTCGAAATCGTGCTCGGTGCGCACCTTCCGCCGGATCACGAAGATGTGCGCCGGCACAGTCTGTGGATCGAGCTCCACATAGTTGCGCGCGCCATGCCAGAGATAGCGCGCATCGGTCAGCAGATCGTGGGCTTGATACGGCTGCCGCGGGTCAAGGCCCAGTTCCTCCAGCGGCAGCGTGATGAAACCGGACTGCTTGTAGTGCGGGTCGAGATTGACCACGACCAGCACCTCGTTCGAGCGATCCTCGTTGGTCTTGGAATAGGCGATGATCTGCTCGTTGTCGACCTCGTGGAAGCGCAGGTTGTGGTTGGCCCGGAAAGCAGGATTCTCACGCCGGATCTGGTTCACCCGGGCGATCAACCCTCGCAGGCTATCGGGCCGGTCGATGTCCCAGGTCTTGATCTCGTATTTCTCCGAGTCCAGGTACTCTTCCCGGCCGGCGCCAGCGGACGGTTTTCGCACAGCTCGAAGACTGGTCCGTAGATCCCATAGCTGGGTCCCAGGGTCGCGGCCAGGATGAACCGCGCCATGTGGGCCGGACGCCCGCCGAACTGGAGGTACTCCGGCAGGATGTCCGGGCGTGTTCGGCCAGAGGTTTGGGCCAAAGAACTCCTTCACCTCGGTCTGCGTGAGCTCGGTCAGATACTGGCTTAGCTCCCACTTGGTGTTGCGCCAGGGGAAGTAGTTGTACGACTGGGTGAATCCGCCCTTTGCCAGGCGCTGCATGACCTTGGGACGGGTGAACGCTTCGGCCAGGAAGATGGACTTCGGGACAGTCCCGCTTGATCTCCGCGATGAGCCAATCCCAGAAGGGAAATGACTTGGTGTGCGGGTTGTCAACCCGGAAGATGCGCACGCCTTGGTCCACCCAGAACTGCACCACACTCCTCAGCTCCTCCCAGAGCTCGCGCCACTGCTCCGTTTCGAAGTCAAAGGGATAGATGTCCTGATACTTCTTGGGCGGGTTCTCGGCGTACTGGATTGTGCCATCGGGGCGCTTGCGGAACCACTCCGGATGCTCGGTGACATAGGGATGATCCGGCGCGCACTGGAAAGCGATGATCCAGCGCCAGCTCCAGGCCGCATCTGCGCCGCAGACCCAAGCAGATGCCGAAAGTCGTCGAGCGTGCCCAGCTCCGGGTGAACGGCTTTGTGCCCGCCCTCCGCCGCTCCAATAGCCCAGGGGCTGCCCGGATCATCTGGGCCGGCGGTCGTCGAGTTGTTGGGTCCCTTGCGGAAGCTGCGGCCGATCGGGTGGATCGGCGGCAGGTAGAGCACGTCAAAACCCATGGCGGCCACATACGGCAGGCGGCCTCCAGATCCTTGAACGTGCCGTGACGCCCTGGCACCGGTGACGCGGAGCGTGGAAACAGCTCGTACCACGCCCCGAACCGGGCGCGCTCACGATCAACCACGACGCCGAACTCCTGCTCAAAGGTGCAGGCGAAGAGCCGTTCGGCATGGCGTCGCATCAGGCCGGCCAGCTCCGCCGAAGCCGCTCGCGCGATGCCATCCGGTCCGCCGGCTCGCACCGACTCGGCATAGAGCGCATGCCAGCCGGCCTCCTTGGAAGAGGCGTGCTTGGCTGCAGCCGCGATCATCTCGGCACCGATGACAAGCTCGACCGTCACGTCCTGGTCGGCCTCGACCCGCTTTGCCAGGGCGCGCGACCAGGTCTTGAAGCGGTCGACCCAGGCGCTCACCGTGTAGAGGTAGCGTCCCACTTTCTGAACCTTGAACGAGCCCTGCCAGCGGTCGTTGACCAGTGGCTCCATGGGCACTTCGGTCCACTCCGAGTCACCCTCCTTCTTGTACAGCAGCGCGCAGGAGATCGCGTCGTGGCCGTCCGTAAACACGTCGGCTTCGACGGTCACCGTGTCGCCGACAATCCGCTTGATCGGGAATTCGCCGTCATCGACCTGCGGTGTGACATTCTCGATAATGACTCGCGCCCTGCCGTCTTGCTGTCTAGCTGGCACAGTCTCGACCTCCTCCCCTACACCAGGGACCGGTACAGATCCAGCGTTCGCTGTGCGATCGCGGTCCAGCTGAAGTGGTCCTCGACGCGGCGTCGCCCGTTGCGGTCAAACGTCTCGCGCAGCGCAGGATCCAGCGCCACGGCATTGATCCCTTCTGCCAATCCGCGGGAGAACTTGGCCGGATCCACCGGGTCAAAGGTGCCCGGCTTCAGTTCCAGATCCACCAGTATGCCCGTCTCGCCAGGCACGACCACTTCGGGAATGCCGCCGACAGCCGACGCGACCACGGCGGTCTCACACGCCATCGCCTCCAGGTTGATGATGCCGAACGGCTCGTACACCGACGGGCAGCAGAACACGGCCGCGTTAGAGTAGCACTGGATCACCTGGTCGCGCGGCAACATCTCCTGGATCCAGATTACGCCGGGACGGTCGGCGCTCACCTCGGCCACACGGGCTGTCATCTCCCGGCCGATCTCGGGTGTATCGGGCGCGCCCGCACATAGCACCACCTGAATGGACGGATCGATGTCGGGGATCGCGTTCACCAGATGGATGATGCCCTTCTGGCGCGTGATCCGACCGACAAACAGCACGTAGGGCTTGGCAGGATCGATCCCGCGCTTGACCAGCGCGTCGACGGCGGGGGTCTTGCGGTACTGATCCAGGTCGATGCCGTTATGGATCACGTTGACCTTTTCCGGAGCGACAGGAAACAGGCGCAGCACGTCGTTGCGCGTTTCCTGCGACACCGCGATCACCGCGTCGGCCTGCGTGATGCCGTTGTTCTCGATCCAGGCGCTGAGGTGGTAGGCGTTACCGAGCTGTTCCACCTTCCAGGGGCGCAACGGTTCCAGCGAGTGGGTGGTCAGTACGAACGGGATGCCCCACAGCTTCTTTGCCAGGAAGCCGGCGAACTGGACATACCAGGTATGGGAGTGCACAATGTCCGCATCCAGGTTATCCTTGGCCATCGCCAGGTTGCGGTACAGCGCATCCAGCGCCCCGCTGAACCGCGGATCGGTGTCCTTCTTGGCCTCGATCCAGGCGCCATACCCCTTGACCCGCAGGTTCGGCAGCTGCGACCGAAGGGAGTCCTGCTCGCCAAAGCAGCGCACTTCGACCGGCACAAGTCGCGACAGCTCGCGGCCCAGATACTCAACGTGCACGCCGGCGCCTCCGTACACATGCGGAGGATACTCGTTGGTAAAGAGTGCTACCCGATTGATACCCGCCATCGGGCCTCTCCTTTCGGACACAAGGACAGTTATTCCTCTCGCCTCAGGTGCCTGATGCCCAAAGCTCCGGCCACAATCACATCGGTCGCCAGCCCAAGGAACAGCCCATGGGCCACGATGCCCGTCCGGGCATCCATGCGGGCGCCCAGGCTCACCGGATCGCTAATTGGCCCGAAATCGCAGTCCAAGATCAGGTTGCCCTGGTCTGTCTTGAACGGAGTGCCGTCGTCGCCCGGCCGCAAGAGGACCTGAGCGCCCAGCGATTCCAGGTAGGCAGCCTGAGTCCGCCAGCCGAAACGGGATGACCTCGACGGGCACCGCCCAGTGAGTGCCCAGGGTCGGCGACAGCTTCGACTCGTCCACGATGATGATCTCGCGGCGGCTGGCCTGGGCGACGATCTTCTCGCGCAGCAGGGCCCCGCCGCCGCCCTTGATCAGGTTCAGGGCCGGGTCAACCTCGTCCGCGCCGTCGAAGGTCAGATCGATCACAGGATGATCTTCCAGCGTGGTGAGGGGAATGCCCAGACGCCTTGCTTCCGCCTCGATCCGTCGCGAACAGGGGATTCCCTGTATGTCAGTTAGCTCGCCCCGGGCGAGCTTCTCCGCCAGGCCGCGCACGGCCAGGATCGCCGTGCTCCCGGCTCCGAGGCCCACGATCATGCCTGACTGGATGTACGTGAGAACCTGGTCGGCTGCTTGCTGCTTCAACGACTGCTCTGGCGTTCATGTGCACCTCTGTCCAGGCACATCGAGCCTTGCTCTGCGGCTCGACCTCGATCGCGTTCAGGCAGAGCGGTGAAAGCATCCGCGAAGGACTTGACGCCCTCCTGCTCAAGCTCGTCAGTCACAGCGTTCATCGAGATCCCCAGCGCTTCCAGGCCAGCCAGCGTCTGCTCAGCCTCTGCCACATTCTCTTCCAGGCTGCCGGGACGCACCTGACCGTGATCCAGGAACGCAGCCAGGGTCTGCGGTGGCACGGTGTTGACCGTATCCGGGCCGATCAGCTCCTCGACATACACCACATCCCGGTACTTCGGGTTCTTGGTGCCGGTAGAGGCCCACAGTGGCCGCTGTACGCGCGCGCCCTGGGCTTTGAGCGCCTGGAACCGCGGCGAGCCGAACACCTTCTTGATAGTCCGCGTAGGCCAGCCGGGCATTGGCGATAGCGGCCTTGCCCAGCAAGCTCGCTGCCTTGTCGGCGCGTGTGCCGCCGCGGTCGACCATCCCCGCCAGGTGGCCGTCCACCTTGGTGTCGACGCGCGAGACGAAGAAGGACGCCACCGAGGCGATCCGATCCACCGGCAGCCCGGCCGACACGCGCTGCTCCAGGCCGCGACAGGTACGCGTCCATCACGGTCCGGTAGCGCTCGGCGAGAAGATCAGCGTGACATTGACGTTGATGCCCGCAGCGATCGCCGCGGTGATGGCCGGCAGGCCGGCCACTGTGGCGGGGATCTTGATCATCAGATTGGGCCGGTCCACGCGCTGCCAGAGCCGCTTGGCCTGCGGCCAGCGTGCCCGCGGTGTCGTGCGCCAGGTACGGGCTGACCTCCAGGCTGACGTAGCCGTCGCCCCCGCCGCTCTCCTCGTACAGCGGCCGGAACAGATCCGCCGCCGCCTGGATATCCTCGATCGCAAGCTGCCAGAAGATCTCCTCCGCGCTCTTGCCGGCCTTCGCCAGCGGTACCAGCCCGGCATCATAGTCCTGCGACTTGGTGATCGCGTTCATGAAGATCGTCGGATTGGAGGTAACGCCGCGGATCTCTCCGCGGGCGATCATCCCGGCCAGCTCGCCATTGTCCAGCAGGCCGCGCTGGATGTTGTCGTACCAGACCGACTGGCCGGCGGCATGTAGTTGTTGTGCTGTGTTCATGCAGTTTCTCCTCGGCTGAAGGCTTGCAGGCTGAAAGCCGCATGCCCGTCTTCGACCTACCACCAGTACCCGACCGACTCTAACCAAGCAACTCTGTCGCAATCTTCACGACGTGATCCACCGTGAAGCCGAGTTTCTCAAAGACCGTGTTGGCGGGCGCGGAGGCGCCGTAGCGATCCATCCCGAGGACGCGGCCCTGTGAGCCTACCCAGCGGTGCCAGCCCATCGTGACGCCCGCTTCCACCGCCAGGCGCGCCGTGATGTCCGGCGGCAGCACGGCATCCTGATAGGCTGCATCCTGTTCGTCGAACAGCTCCCAGCTTGGGAAGGATACCAGGCGGACCGAGATGCCTTTCTCTGCCAGGCGTTGCCCGGCCTGCACGATCAAGCCCACCTCCGAGCCGCTCGCCATCAGGATGATCTGCGGCTTGCCCTGGCCCGAGGTCGGCCAGCACGTAGGCGCCGCGCCGGACGCCGTCGGCCGGCGCGTACGACGGTCCGGTCCAGCGTGGGCAGGTTCTGCCGCGTCAGCACCAGCGCCGTGGGGCGGTGGCGGTTCTCGATCGCGACCTTCCACGCTTCGCGGACCTCGTTGGCGTCGGCCGGTCGCAGGGCGACCAGGTTGGGGATCGCGCGCAGCGCGGCCAACTGCTCCACCGGCTGGTGGGTGGGGCCATCTTCGCCCACGCCGATGCTGTCGTGGGTAAAGACCCAGATCGAGCCCAGGTGCGAGATGGCAGCCAGGCGCAGCGCGGCCGCAGATAGTCGGAGAACACAAAGAACGTCGCGCCGAACGGGATCACGCCGCCGTGATAGGCCATGCCGTTCACGACCGCGGCCATCCCGTGCTCGCGCACGCCAAAGTGGAAGTTGCGCCCTTCGCGGCAGTCCGCGGCGAAAGCCGGGCTGTTGGTCATCCAGGTGACCGTCGAAGGCGCCAGGTCGGCCGAGCCGCCGACCAGGTCGGGGAGCTTGGTCGCGATGGCATTGAGCACCTTGCCGGAAGATGCGCGCGAGGCGAGGCCCTTCGCATCCGGCGGGAATTCGGGCAGCCCATCCGCCCAGCCTTCCGGCAGTTTGCCTGCCAGCCGCCGCTCCAGCTCTGCTGCCAGGTCGGGGTAAGCGGCACGGTAGGCCTCGAACTTCTGCTGCCAGGCCTGCTCCTGTTCTGCGCCGCGCGCCACGGCCTGGCGGAAGAAGGCCAGCGCCTCGTCGGGCACGTAGAAGCGTGGCTCTTTGGGCCAGCCCAGCTTGTCCTTGGCGCCGTTCAGCTCCGCGTCGCCCGGTGGCTCGCCGTGCGCCTTGGCGGTCCCTGCCCGGGTAGGCAGGCCATAGCCGATGATGTTAGCGCACCATGATCAGCGAAGGCCGCGGGTCCTGCTTGGCGGCCTGAATCGCCCGGTCGATGGCCTCCACAGTCCAGGCCATCTGCAACCTTCTGCACGTGCCAGCCATAGGCCTCGAAGCGCTTGCCCCGATCTTCGGTGAACGCGATGTCCGTGGAGCCTTCGATGGAGATCTTGTTGTCGTCGTAGAGGTAGATCAGCTTGCCCAGGCGCAGGTGGCCGGCCAGCGAGGCCGCCTCGGATGCCACGCCTTCCATCAGGTCGCCATCGGTGACGATGGCATAGACGTAGTGGTCAATGATCTCGTGCCCTGGCCGGTTGTAGACCTTCGCCAGGTGCGCTTCGGCGATGGCCATGCCGACGCCGTTGCTGAACCCCTGCCCCAGAGGGCCGGTGGTGGTCTCGACGCCGGGCGTCAGGCCGTACTCCGGGTGGCCGGGTGTCAGGCTGCCCCACTGGCGGAAGCGCTTCAGCTCGTCCAGGGGCAGATCGTAGCCCGTCAGGTACAGCAGGCTGTAGAGCAGCATGCAGCCGTGCCCGCCGGACAGGATGAAGCGGTCGCGGTTGGGCCAGGCCGGGTTGGCCGGATTGTGCCGCAGGTGGCGGGTCCAGATGGTATAGGCCATCGGCGCAGTGCCCATGGGCAGGCCGGGATGCCCCGAATTCGCCTGCTGGACGCCGTCCGCCGACAGGAAGCGGATAGTGTTGATGCACAACTGGTCAAGTGTGGACTGCGCCTGTTCGGGCATACCGATCTCCTTGCTCATAACGAATCTGCGAACGAGTGCTCCCTTTTTCCAGGAGATCACCGTTGGATGCGCGCCGAGCCGCCCTTGGCGAACGCCCGCACCTGCTCCACGGTCGCCATCGTCGTGTCGCCGGGGAAGGTGGTCAGCAGCGCGCCGTGCGCCCAGCCCAGGTTGACCGCTTCCTGCTCGGATGCGCCGGACAACAGCCCGTAGAAGAAGCCTGCGGCATAGCCGTCGCCGCCGCCCACGCGATCCAGCACATCCAGCTCACAGGTGGGCGACTGATAGGTCTTGCCGTTGATCCAGGCGACCGCGCTCCAGCTATGGCGGTTGGTCGAGTGCACCTCGCGCAGCGTGGTCGCCACGATCTTGACGTTCGGGTACATGGCGGTCACTTTGTCGATCATGCCAAAGAAGACGCTCGGGTCCAGCTTGGACTTGGCCGCGACCTCGGGCCCGGCGATGCCAAGGCCCATCTGCAGGTCCTCTTCGTTGCCGACGATCACGTCGACATTTTCCACGATGCGCCTGAGCACCTTCAGGGCGACCTCGTGCCCGCCCCACAGGTTCCACAGCTTGGCGCGGTAGTTGAGGTCGAAGGAGGTGATCGCGCCGGCAGCCTTGGCCGCCTTCATGCCCTCGATGATCAGCTCGCCCGTGGTCTCGGACAGCGCGGCGAAGATGCCGCCGCTGTGGAACCAGCGCACGCCGCCTGCGAAGAATCTTGTCCCAGTCGAAATCGCCTGGCTTGAGCTGCGCGGCGGCTTCGTTGCTGCGGTTGTAGAACACCACCGGCGCGCGCACGCCCTGGCCGCGGTCGCTGTAGACCGTGGCCATGTTCGGGCCGGTCACGCCATTGTGCTCAAAGTGCTTGTAGAAGGGGATGACGCCCATCGCCCGCACGCGTTCCGCGATCAGGTCGCCGATGGGATAGTCCACCATCGCGGTCACGATGCCCGTCTTCAAGCCGAAGCAGTCGGCCAGGTTGGCGGCCACGTTGAACTCGCCGCCGCTCACGTGGATGTCGCAGTGGGTGGCCTTCCGAAAGGGGATGATCCCCGGGTCCAGGCGATGGACCAGCGCGCCGAGTGATACCAGGTCCAGCGCCCCTCAGGTTTTCAGGTTCAGACCGTAGCTCATTGACTTGCTCCTCACCTTGTATAGCTTTTCGCCGGCCTTGGCCACGTAGAGGATGCCTTCGTCCTCGCGGTTCTGCCAGTCGGCCGGGTTGATAGTGGCCGGATCCAGATAGCCCAGGTTCAGCCTGGCGCAGTCCTCGGGTGAGATTTTGCTCGCCAGCGTGACCTTGACATTGGCCTTCTCGGCGCCGTCTACCATCACACCCGAGCCGCGCACGTGGGTGCTGTGCGCCAGCACGCCCAGTGGCACGTGCTTGTAACGATCCCAGTCGCGTAAGAAGTAGGGCAGGATGTGATAGCCCACTTCGTAGATATACTTGCCGTGCACATGGCTGACCACATCCAGGTGCGGGGCGTAAATCACAACCTCGCCCCCCACTTCCACGACAGGCTCCATCTTGTACATGCATTTGCCCGCAGTCCAAAGCTCGTCGTACATGGGCGGGCAGCAGGACAGCACGCGTTTGTACGGATGATCGCACCACTGGATATGCCGTTGCGACGACGCATCGGCCGCCGCGCTCCAGGTGTCGTACACATCGCCGATCAGCACGCCCGCCAGATCGTGACCTTCGACGATCAGGGCCGCCAACGTGATCGGCGTCTTCAAGCGTCGCGTCGCAGCATGGACCATGGCCCGCACCGGGGTATCCTTGATCCCGATCGTGCCGACGACCGTCGCGAGCGCGCCCAGCCAGTGGGTGGCGTTGATCACATCCGGCCCGGAGATGCCGGGGAAGAGGTACTTCGCGCCACCTGAGAAGCCGACCACCTCGTGCGGGAACGTCGGGCCGAGGATGATGATGTGATCGTGCTCCAGCACCGCCTTGTTGATGCGGATGTCGACTTCGGTCGGCAGCGACGGATGCCAGTTCGGCCCGGCGAGCTGCTTGATCTCGTCCTGGTCGATCACGCCAAGTGAGGTCAATGTCGCGGGATCATCCCAGGCATGGTTGAGCAGGCCCACATGCTTGAAGATCGTCGCGCGTTCCTCTGCGGTAATGCCCACCAGATGGTTCAGGCCTTCTTCGGAGTACCCCGGATGCGTCCCCAGCGCGACCATGACATTGAGCTCGCCCACGTCGTGCAGGACCTCGACCACCATGCGAAACAGCTCGGGCAGCGGCAGCGAGCGGGTGTGGTCTGGGATGAGCACCAGCACCTTCTGCCCGGGAAACCTGCCGCCCAGACCTTTTGCCAGAACCTCCATGATGGCATCGTGTGACAGCAGGCCGGTTTCCGCAATTGCTTGAGTGATAACCATCTGTTTCTATTCTCGCTGATTAGGGTACCTTTGAGCGGGTGCTCTCCCTCGCCTACACCCCAGCGTACGCCGAGAACCCGCCGTCCACCGGCACCGTGATGCCCGTCACGAACGATGAGGCTGGCGAAAGCAGCCACAGCACGCAGCCCAACAGGTCTTCGGGGTTGCCGAGGCGGCCCATGGGGGTGTGATCCAAGACCCTCTGGCCGCGTGCGGTCCATCCGCCGGTTTCCTTGTCGATCATCAGAAAGCGGTTCTGCTCGCCCAGGAAAAAGCCGGGGGCGATCGCGTTGACCCGAATCTTCCCAGAGTAGTTCTGCGCCATATACACGGCCAGCCACGCGGTAAAGTTGGTGACTCCGGCCTTGGAAGCCGAGTAAGCCGCGATATTCGTCAGCGGCCGGAACGCGTTCATGGATGAGTAGTTCAGGATCACCCCTTCGCCCGCGTCAGCCATCTGCCTGGCCAGGACCTGGCACGGCATGATGGTGCCGAGGAGGTTCAGGTCCAGCACGAAGCGCATCCCCTCCTCCGGAATGTCGAAAAAACTCATTGTCGGGTTGACCGTGGCCTTCGGGCTGTTGCCGCCCGCAGCGTTAACCAAGCCGTAGAGTTGTCCAAAGCGCTCACTGATGGACTCGCCGGCTGCCGTCAGGCTGTCGCGGTTCATCACATTGACCTCGCATGCATCAACCTGGTTAGCGCGAGGTCCCAGGCGTTCCTTGATCGCCGGAACCCCCCCCAGCCTGAGGTCGAGGATCATGACGTTCGCGCCGCAGCCGGCCAGCGCGACGACCACGTCGCCGCCCAACGCGCCGGCGCCGCCTGTCACCGCAAACGTCTTGCCGGTCAAGTCGTACATTGCCATCAGTTCGTCACGATTCATGTGTTGTTCTCCTTTGGATTCACCCATGTTGCGCCCATTGGCTGCCGTCTACAGCCTGTAAGTGCGCCTCGCCAACCCGTTGGCCATATCGGGCGCCATCTCTTCAGCATCCGCCATGTCAATCAGCCCGCGCACCACCAGCCCGGCCAGCCAGTTGGCCGACGCTCGGCGCCAGACATCGTGCCGCGCCGGGATCGACACGAAGGCGCGTGTGTCATCGTTGAATCCTGCGGTGTTGTACAGCCCTGCTGTCTCCATCACCTGGTCGAAGTAGCGAGCCATGCCGTTGAGGCTGTCATTGAACCACCATGGCGGACCAAGCTTGACGGCGGGATAGTGCCCGGCGAGCGGCGCCAGCTCGCGCGCATAGCTGGTTTCGTCCATGGTGAACAGAAGCAGCGTGAGCCGCGGGTCGTTGCCGAAGCGGTCGAGCAGCGGTTTCAAGCTATGCACCCATTCGGTCGCTACAGGGATATCGCAGCCCTTATCAGCGCCGAACTTGCCGAACACGGCCGGATTGTGATTGCGGAAGCAGCCTGCATGCATCTGCATTACCATCCCGTCCTCGACGCTCATGCGCGCCATCTCGATCATCATGTGGCCCGTGAAGCGCAGCGCGTCTGCGGCGGTCGCCTTGCCCTCCAGCGCGCGAGCAAAGATCGCCTCCGCCTCGTCGGGCATCAGCGCCTCCGTGTACGGCGTCTCCACGCCGCTGTCGGTGGCGGCAGCGCCCACGCTCTTGAAGTAGGCCCGCCGCTCCTCCAACGCAGTGATGAGAGCTCTGGCGGTGGTGATCTCCCGGCCGACGGCGGCGCCCAGCGCCTCGAGATGCGAGCGCCAGTCGGCTGTCAGGAGATTCACGACCGCATCGGGACGGAAAGTGGGCCGCACGACCCCCTTCCAGCCTGACTCCTTGATCGCCCTGTGATAGACAAGTGCGTCGCTGGCTCCATCGGTAGTGCACAGAACCTCGATCCTGAACCGCTCGAATAGCGCGCGAGGACGGTACTCAGGCCGGAGTAGCTTGTCAACCAGCTCGTCGTAAACGGCCTGCGCCGTGACGCCCGTCAGCTTTTGCCGGATGCCGAATACCTCGTACAGCTCATGCGCCAGCCAGACGCCGCTCGGTGTCCCACGGAAGAGGTAGAAGTGATCGGCAAAGATCTGCCAGATCTTCCGGTGATCCGACTCGACCGCACCCCCGTCAACCCGTGGGATGCCCAATGCTTCCAAGGGGACACCCTGGGAATAGAGCATGCGAAAGACGTAGTGATCGGGAATGATGAACAGGTCAGCGGGCGTGCCGAATGTCGCCTCTTCATCTGCCAGCAGACGGGGATCGACATGACCGTGCGGGCAGACAAGGGCCAAGTCCGCGATGGCACTGTAGAGATCGCGCGCCACACGCCGTTGCCGGGGATCGGAAGCGAAGAAGCGATCCGGATCCAGGAGCGCTCGGCTCTGCGGCGTGGTTTTCGGTTGTGTGGGCATTATCCAAGCTCCTTGCATGCTAGCGACGATGTGACAATAGCCTCGCCGTAGTCGCGCTGTTCCTCAAGCAGCAGAACCGGTCGCTCGATAGCGTCGCCCCAGACCTGACGTAACAACGGGCGATCAACTCATGTGGCGTGCCGATCGTTCTCATTATAGCATGGACACTATCGACAGTCAACACACCCGCAATATCGTTCATATCGCTTCGGGCTTGCCGATCTTGCCATGATCGGTATCGATCACCAGCAGGCGCATAGTTCTCAGTACAGTTGTCCGATCTGTCGCCACCACACAGACCGGAGGCATCTATCCCAGCACCGTTGATCCGTCAGTCATCAAGGCAGGCGTGCGCCCTACTAACCGAGAACAATACGCTTAAATGACTCGGCGTAGGCCATCCCCTGGCCGGCGCCCGCCTCCTTGGCCCAGGCGCGGATGCCTTCAGCCAGGCCCTCCCAGCCACCGACCTGGCTCTCATGCTGCTCGGAGGGCCTCGATCTTGATCTCAATCGTTTCGCTTATGTCAATCCAGTAATTCGGCGTGGGATGGCCGTGGATATAGACCTCTTTGACGTCATGCGGCTCTAGCCCTTCGGCCAGGAGTTCGGGAAAGATGTAGCGGGTGCCGGCTGATGGAAACACCGCATCCAGAGCCGCATCCCCGGCTGCGCGATGGTCAGGATGGTTTAGGTAGTCGTTGCCGTAATACCGCATCGTTGGATCGGAGCAGACGACGACGTCAGGCCGGTAACGGCGGATTGCCCGCGTCAGGTCGCGGCGCAGGGCCAGCGTGGGCTCTAGAGTGCCGTCCTCGTAATCCAGGTAGACGACCTCTTTCACGCCCAGGACCCGGGCGGCCGCATCCTGCTCTGCCTTCCTGATGACGGCCAGCGCGGTCGGCTCGGTCTTGGGATCGTTGCTGCCCCGGCTGCCGTCCGTGCAGATGACATAGATCACCTCTTGGCCTTCGCGGGCCCAGCGGGCCACCGTGCCGGCCACAGTGAACTCGGCGTCGTCAGGGTGGGCCGTGATAACCATGGCTCGTCGTAGTTGCTCTGTCATTCTCTGATATACCCTATCTCCTGCTCACCGATCCCACGACCCTCCCGTAGGTCCTGCTCAGCACCTCATGGCGATGCGGAGCGGGCGCAACCTGTGGGACGGTCTAGTAACCCTGCCCCAGGTCGGGCAAGGAGCCTTCGGCGTCGCGCAGGCTGGCAAGGCTGATCGGCTCGGCGTCTTCGCGATAGTGGGCGCCGCGCGACTGGCGGTTGTGCCAGGCGGCGCGGGTGACGATCCAGGCCGACTGGGCCATGGCCCGCAGACCGATCAGCTCGTCGTTCAGCCGCGTGGTGCGGTAGAACTGGTCGATCTCTTCCCACAGGTGGTTCAGGTCGCGCAGGGCGCGGGCCAGCCGGTGGGTGCTGCGCACCAGGCCGACGTACAGCCACATGGTGTTCTGGATGGTGCGCCGGTCGCGGTGGACCAGCGCCGGGTCGGGCAGGGCGTTGGTGCCTACCTCTTCCCAGGGCGGCGCCTGGTCGCTGGCCGGCAGCTCGAGGTCGGCGCGGGCGGCGATGTCGCGGCCCACCCGGTCGCCCCACACCAAGCCCTCCAGCAGCGACGTGCTGGCCAGGCGGTTGGCCCCGTGCACGCCGGTGCAACTGACCTCGCCGGCGGCGTACAGCCCGGCGATCGTCGTCCGCCCCCAGTCGTCGACCAGCACGCCGCCGCAGAAATAGTGGGCGGCGGGGACCACCGGGATCGGCTCGGCAGTGATGTCGATGCCGGCCTCGAGGCAGCGGGCATAGATGGTGGGAAAGCGCTCGCGGATGTGGTCGGGCGCCATCTGGCTGGCCAGGTCGAGCAGCACGTGGTCGTAGCTGTGGGTCATCATCTCCTGGTGGATGGCGCGGGCCACCACGTCGCGCGGCGCCAGGTCGCCCCAGCGGGGCGAGTAGTCATCCATGAAGTGCCGCCCGTCGGGCGTGTACAGCCGCCCGCCCTCGCCGCGCACCGCCTCGGAGATCAGGAAAGTTGTCGGCGCCGGGAACGGCCAGCGTGGTGGGGTGGAACTGGACATACTCGGCGTTGACGACGCGGGCGCCGGCCCGGTAGGCCATGGCCAGGCCGTCGCCCCGGGCGCCCTCGGGGTTGGTGGTGTAGCGGTAGATGCGCCCCAGGCCGCCGGTAGCCAGCACCGTGGCCCGGGCCAGGATGCAGTGGACCTTTTCCTCGGCCTGGTCGAGGACATAGGCGCCGTGGCAGGTGATCGGCCGGTAGACGGCCAGGGGGTCGGCGGCGTGGTGGGCCGAGGTGATGAGGTCCACGGCCGTCAGGCCGGAGCGCAGGGTGACGTTGGGCAGCTCGCGCAGGCGGGCGAGCAGCGCCTGCTCGATGGCCCGGCCGGTGGCATCGCCGACGTGCAGGATGCGCGGCAGCGAGTGGCCGCCCTCGCGGGTGTAGGCCAGCTCGCCGTCGGCGTCGCGGTCGAAAGGGACGCCGGCGCTCGTCGATCAGCACGCTGCTGGACCAGGTCAGGGCCCTCCTCGGCCAGCAGGCGCACGGCCGCCGGCAGGCTCAGCCCGGCGCCGGCAGCCAGGACGTCGCGGGCCAGCAGGTCCGGCGAATCGCCGGGGCCCCGGCCGACGATGCCCCCCTGGGCATAGTGGGTGTTGCACTCCTCGGCCCGGGCGGCGCGGGTGATGACCAGGACCTGGCGCTGGCGGTCCTGGGCCAGGCGCAGGGCAGCGGCTGCGCCGGCGATGCCGGAGCCGATGATCAGGACGTCAGTTTCAAGGGCATAGACTGCTCCCTCACCCTGATCCCCTCCCCCAAGGAGAAAAGGGAGACTACAGGTCGAGCATGCGCTCCAGGCCAGGCGCGCCTGGCGGGTCGTCTCGGGATCGACGGTTATCTCGTTGGCGATCTCGCCACGGGCCAGGGCCTCCAACACCTGGGCCAGGTTCCAGAGGGTGATCTGGGCCATGGTGCGGCAGAAGGGCGGCACGTCGGCCAGCGAGACGATGCGCTGCTCCGGGTGGCGGCGCTGCAGCCGCTCGACCAGGCGGCTCTCGGTGCCGATGGCCCACTGGGTCCCCGGCGCGGCGGCCTCGACCTGGCGGATGATGTAGGCGGTCGAGCCGACGTCGTCGGCCAGGTCGACCACCTCCATCTTGCACTCGGGATGGACAAGGACCCGGATGCCGGGAAACTGCCGGCGCACGGCCTGCAACATGCTCGGGCCGGAAGCGCTGGTGGACGTTGCAGGCGCCGGGCCACAGGATGACCCGCGCCGCGCGGATGGCCTCCGGATCGGGCGGGCAGTGCGATATCCCACAGGAGCATCTCCTCCAGCGGAATGCCCAGCCGCCTGGCCGTGTTGCGCCCCAGGTGCTGATCGGGGAAGAAGAAGACGCGCGGGCGCCGCTCCAGGGCCCAGCGGAGCGCCTTTTCGGCGTTGCTCGAGGTGCAGACCAGGCCGCCATGCCGGCCGCAGAAGGCCTTCAGCTCGGCCGCACGAGTTGACGTAGGTGACCGGCGTGAACTCGGCGTCGGCGTCGCCGACGGCGGCCGCCAGCAGATCCCAGGCAGCCTGCACGCCGTCCAACGACGCCGTGTCGGCCAGGTAGCAGCCGGCGCTCGGATCGGGCGAGACGACCTGCTGGCCCGGTTTGGCCAGGATGGCCGCCGTCTCGGCCATAAAGTGGACGCCGCAGAAGACGATGAACTGGGCGTCGGTCTGGGCCGCATCGCGCGCCAGCTGGAGCGAATCGCCCTGATAGTCGGCAAAGGCGATCACCTCGTCGCGCTGATAGTGGTGCCCCAGGATGACGAGCCGATCGCCGAGGGCCGCTTTCAGCCCGGCCACCCGGGCGCTCAGGTCGGCGAGCGATGCCTGCCGGCCGAGCGACCTACTTTGCGGGAGCGCAACCTTCATGCTCAGGTCGAGCGCCGGCGCCGAATGGGTCAGCGACCCGACCGAGATGTAGTCGACCCCGGTGGCGGCGATGGCCGCCACCCGCTCCAGGGTGACGTTGCCGGAGGCTTCCAGCGGCACCCGTCCGGCGGCCAGGGCGACCGCCTGGCGCATGTCGTCCAGGCTCATGTTGTCGAGCATGATCCGGTCCACCGGCGGCTCGATGGCCAACACCTGGCGCAGCTCCTCCAGGTTGCGGACCTCGACCTCGACCGGCAGAGCGGGATAGGCGGCCCGGGCGCGGGCCACGGCGGGAGGATGCCGCCGGCCCCGTCCACGTGGTTGTCCTTGATCAGGATCATGTCGTACAGCGCCTGGCGGTGGTTGAGGCCGCCGCCCATCCGCACGGCGTACTTGTCCAGGACGCGGTAGCCGGGCTGCGTCTTGCGCGTGTCGAGGATGGCCGCCGAGGTGGTGGCGACCGCATCCACGAAAGCGGCGGGTCAGGGTGGCGATGCCCGACATCCGCTGCAGGAAGTTGAGGGCGGTGCGCTCGGCGGCCAGCAGGCCGCGGCCCGGGCCGGTGACGTCGGCGACCAGCTCGCCGGGCACCACTTCCTGGCCGTCGGCGACGTGGGCGATCGAACTGGATGGCCGGATCGACGCGGCGAAAGACCGCCTCGGCCACCGGCAGCCCGGCGATCACGCCCGGCGCCTTGGCCACGATCCGGCCGTGGAGCACAGTATCGGCGGGCAGGGTGGAGATGCTGGTCGCATCGCCGGGGCCAATGTCCTCGGCGACGGCCAGCTCGATCAATGGCGCGGCGGCACGAAGCAGCGCCGATAGCTCCTCTTGCTCCATAAGTTCCTTATCCTTGTTCGATTGGCGATAGATCCGCGTCCCCGGGTTCTCGCCGGCCAGCGCGCGCGTCAGGTTGCCCGGCTCGCGGCCGTTGACCAGGAGCACCTCGCGCACGCTGCGGGCGCGGGCCAGCGCCTGGAGCATGGTCCGCTCCACCGCCAGGTCGGCCAGGTCGAGCGCCAGCAGCTCGTTGACCTCGATCTCGGGGATGAAGCGGGCCGTCAGGATCCTTCTTCGGGTCGGCGGTGAACAGCCCGCGCTCGTCCTTGACCAGGATGCAGCGCTCTGCGCCCAGCACCTCGGCGGTCAGAAAGGCGCCGGCGTCGGTGCGGTGGGCGGGATGCGGCCCTGCGCCGGTGGCTCTTCCCACAGGCCGTAGGGCGGCATGGCGTGCATCACCGGGATAGAGCCCAAGGCCAGGTAGGCCGGCAGCTTGACCATGTCGTCGTGGCCGATCTTGATCCCGCCGTGCGGCGCCAGCAGGATCGAGATCATCAGCGCGTTCTGCTCGCTGATGCTGGCCCCCAGCTTGGCCAGCACGCCGGTGGGCATGCCCAGGTCGAGGGCGATGGCGTAGGCGTGGCGGCTGCGGGTGCCGCCGCCGGTCATGACCAGCAGCGGATGGCTGGCCCGGGCGGCGACGATCTCGTCGAGCAGGGGCAGCAGCGTACGGCTGCCCCGGTCGATGATGCTCTGCCCGCCCAGCTTGACCACGTTCAGCTCGGGCAGCGGGCGAAAGACCGGCCCGACGTCGGTGCTGTCCAGCAGCGCCTTGTCCATCAACGACTCGGCCATCAGCGGCGTCTCGATGTGCAGCCGGCCGGTGTCATCCCGTATCAAGCCCATGATCTAGCCTCCAGAAAGATTGTACTGAGAGTAGTTTCCCTCAAACTCGGTCGGGATGGTGCGCAGGATCTCGACCCAGCGAATGATCCGTGCGCCGCCCTGCAGCAGCTGCAGGAACGGTCCCTGCGTCTTGAGCTTGCGCATGGTGATCGCCTTGGTCGGCGCCCATCTTGCCGCGCAGGATGTCCACCCACACGCCGTAGGGCGCGGACAGGGTGAACAGAGGTGGGCCGCTGCCCCAGCCACACCTGGTTCATCATCCCGTCCACGTTGTCAAAGCCGATGACGATCTGTCTCGGCGACCCCGTGCGCCGGCTCCGGCTCGAGGACCAGCGTGTACGATTCGTTGTTGCCCTTGGCCAGCTCCAGGTACTGGGCATCGGCGTTCGACCGCTTTTTCGCTTCCTCCAGATATTCCAACGACGCGAGTTTCATCCTTCCCCTCCTATCTTGACCAGGATCTTGACCGCCCCCGAGCCGGGGGCCGCCAACCGGCGAAAGCCCTGCTCCACGACATCGTCCAGGGCGATCTCGTGGCTGATCAGCGCCTCGACGTCCACCCGCCGCTGGGCGATGAACTCGATGGCGGCAGCCATCTCAGCGCGCCCGGCCAGGCTGCCCTCGATCGACAGGTCGCCCATGGCGACGCTCATGAAATCCGTCTCCACCGGCTCGACGCACAGGCCCAGGACGAAGATCTGCCCGCCCTTGCGCACCAGCGAGACGGCGTCGCGGAAAGGGCCGGGCGCGCCGGTGCAGATATAGACCACGTCAGGCCCTCGCCCGCCGGTCAGCCCGGACAGCGCGACGCCCACGTTGTCGCGGCTGGGATCCAGGACGGCCGTCGCGCCCAGCCGCCCGGCCAGCGCCGCCCGGGTCGGGTCCACCTCGGTGACGGCGACCAGGCGAGCGCCGGCCAGCAGCGCGCACTGCAAGGTCAGCAGCCCGATCGGGCCGGCGCCCATGACCAGAGCCACGTCGCCCGGCCTGAGCCGCGACCGCCGCACGCCGTGCAGCGCCACCGACAGCGGCTCGACCAGGGCGCCCTGGCGCAGAGTGACCGCCGCCGGCAGGCGATGGAGGCCCTTGGCCATGATCTTGACATACTCGGCCATCGCCCCATCGTGGGTGACGCCGATCATGGTCAGGCTCTCGCAGGCATCGAGCCGTCCCTCGCGGCAGGACGGGCACTCGCCGCAGGGAACGGCATCGCTGACGACGACGCGATCGCCCACCTGCCAGCCGGACACGCCGGGGCCGATCTGGACAATTGTCCCGGCGAACTCGTGGCCGATGATCAGGCCCGGCTCGTACATGCCGGTGGCATAGGCCTCCAGGTCCGAGCCGCAGATGCCACAGTAGCCGACGCGGATCAGGACCTCGCCCGGCTCCGGCTCAGGCTCGGGCACATCCCTGACCTCGATGCTGCCGGCGCCCAGGAAAACGGCTGCTTTCATCCCCCACCTCTTGGCTGACAGCCATCAGCGATCTGCCGCAGGCTGATGGCCGAGAGCCTGTAACTGCTACCAGGGCAGCTCACAGCCCTCCATCCACACCGCGTCCAGGTTCTCCAGGTCGGGCGGGATCAGGTTGGCCCACGGATCGACCACCACATCCAGGACGGCCGGCTTGCCCGAGGCCACCGCCCGCTCCAGGGCCGGGCCGATCCTGGCCGGGTCCTCCACCCGCTCGCCATAGCAGCCGAAGGCCTGGGCCACCTGGTCGTAGCGCACGTCGTCGAAATCCACGCCGATGTAGCGGGCATCGTAGGCGGCCATCTGCGCGCCCTTGATCATGCCCCACTGGCGGTCGTTGGCGACGACGATCACCACGGGCAGCTTCAACCGGGCGGCGGTCTCGAGCTCCTGGATGTTCAGGCCAAAGGCGCCGTCGCCGCAGATGGCATACACCAGCCGGTCCGGCCGGGCCAGCTTGGCGCCGATGGCATAGGGCAGGCCGGTGCCCAGGTGCCCCGAATCGGCCGCCCACAGGAAAGAGCGCGGCTCGTAGACCCGGTTCAGGTAGTGCGCCCACACAGTGGTGTTGCCGCCATCGGCGATAGAGATCGCGTCGCGCGGGAAAAAGGCGCGCACGTCGCGGATCAGGCGCAGGGGATGGATCGGCCGCTTGTCCGACGCGGCCTGCTTCTCAAAGCCGGCCAGCCAGGCCTCCTGGGTGGCGCGGTACTCGGCCATCTCGGGACGCTCGGGCATGGGAGCCGTCAGGCGCTTGACCGCCTCGATCAGAGCCCGCAGCGTAGCCTTGGCATCGCCGATCAGCGCCAGGTCCACCGGGCGGTTGAGGGCCACATTCTCCGGCTCGATGTCGATCTGGATCAGCTTTTGCTCTCCGGGCTCGCCCCAGAAGGGAGGCTGTCCCCAGAAATCGACGTCGCCCATCCGGCCGCCGACCAGCAACACCAGGTCGGCCGCCGCCTGCGCGCCGAGCGCGCCATAGCCGGCGGCGATCAGGCACAGGGGATGATCCTCGGGAATCACGCCACACGCCCCCGTGCTGGTCGTGACCGGGGCCGACAGGTACTCGGCCAGCTCGCGGACCTCATCCCATGCGCCGGAACGGAGCACACCGCCGCCGGGATGGATCAGGGGCCGCTCGGCCTCGACCAACATCCGCGCCGCCTGCTCGACCAGCTCGGGCTGGGCCACCGGGCCACGATCGGCGCGGTAGCGCTCGGGGGCGACAGGCTGAAAAGTGAGGGACGAGTCGTCGGCAGTGGCCACCAGCACGTCGACGTGCAGGTCGAGATGGACCGGCCGAGGGCGGCCCGACAGCGCCTGCCGGAAGGCCCGCTGCGTCAGCTCAGGGATGCGCCGCCAATCGGTCACCCGGGCGCTCCACTTGGTGATCGGCGCAAACAGCCCGATCTGATCGAGCGACTGCATCGAGCCGCGCTCAGGGTAGCTCTTCCAGGTCTGGTTCTGAGCGGTGAGCACGATCATCGGGATCGAATCGGCCCACGCCGCATACACGCCGGGCACCAGGTCAGCGGCGCCCGGCCCCACCGTGCCCATGCAGACGCCCGGACGGCCGGTCACGCGGGCGTAGGCATCGGCCATGTGGGCCGCCGCCTGCTCGTGGCGGGTCATGACGAATTGCAGGCCGGCATCCGGCCCCAGGCGGCGGATGGCATCGAGAATGGGGCACAGTTGCCCGCCGGGGATGCCAAAGACGAACTCGACCTTCTCCTGGATCAGGCACTGGACCAGGAGCTCAGCGCCCATCAGTGTAGACATGGCTTCCTCCTTTCATCCTGCCTTCGCCATTATACCAGATTCTGCCACAAAGTAAAGGTGCGGCCCACTTGGACGAATAGGCCGCACCCTAGCACTTCTACTTGGCCGAAAGGAAGCAGAGGATCGCCTCCAGCACACCACCGCCAATCGCCAGGGCCTTGTCAGAGATGGTGAAGCAATAGTCACGCACTCCCCGAGGGTCTACGTCACCCACCTTCATGCCGTGATGTACGGCAGAGTCCGTCTCGCAAGATGCCCCGAAGCACACCGGAAAGGCGGGCCTCGATGGGCTGATCATCCACCTGGGCTACTACGTCACCTTCGGCAACTGGATCACCGATCCGTTTCCAGGCCTGGAATGCCCCGTCGGCAGGGGCACGCAGAACCCTACGCGCCGACTCGCCGCCCACGCTGCCGGGGACGCCGGTGTTGGGCGCAGCCTCTCCTGACAGAAGCACTCGCCCCAAGTAGTGCCCGCGCGCAGTTTCGATCACGGCGTGAACATCCCGGCCAGCACTGAAACCCGGTCCCATGCCGATGACCAGTTCGGCCTCGTCCAGCCGCGTTCCCAGGTTGTGCTTCGCCATGCGGGCGTCGACCACGACCTGCGGCCTGAGCTCCTTCGTTATGTCAGCCTGAGGATCAGTAAGCACCGGCACTGCGCCATCGGCCAGGGTCAGTCTTGCCGCCCCAACATCAGGCACCAGCCGGGCACGGAGGCCCTCAACCGAAACCTCACCTTCGTAGACGGCCTCGGCCACAGACACTGCCCGGCGAATGGCGGTGGGCTGGGCCAGCTCGGTGACAACGACCTGCATCCCTGCCCGGTGGAGACGGTAGGCCACGCCGGTTCCCAGATCGCCGCCCCCTTTGATGAGGGTCAGGATATCGCTCAAGGAAATCATTGCTCACTCCCCGGCCTGCCCGGCCGGGACAGACAATATGGCATCACAGGCAGTGGCACCCTCGTCGGTCGGCGCCGCCCCTGCCTTCTATAGGTGCTTGATCAGCGCTAGGACCTTTTCGGGCGTGGCAGGCAGGGCGGTTATCCACCCGCCGGTCGCGTCGTGGATGGCGTTGATCACAGCCGGGGCTGTGGGCAGAGTTGTCATCTCACCTAGGCCCTTGGCCCCGTACGGTCCGGTCGGCTCGGCCACCTCGACAATCAGCGGCACGATCTCCAGCGGCATGTCCAGCACCGTGGGGATCTGGTACTCGGCAAAACTGGGCGTGCGCACCAGGCCTTCCTGCTGGATGAACTCTTCCGTCAGCGCATAGCCCAACCCCATGTGCACCCCACCGCCGATCTGCCCAACCGCCATCGTCGGGTTGACCGCCCTGCCCATATCCTGGGCAGCCCACAGCTTGAGCACCTCCACCTCACCGGTCTCAGTGTCCACCTCTACCAGGGCGATCTGGGTGGCATAGCCGTAGGTGATGTGCGGGTCGCACTGGCCGGTTTCTGGATCGTAGGTAGTGGTGGCGCGAGCGCTCCGCGTGTGATAGGTGTACTCGACCTCAAGGTGCATTTCCCCTGTCTCAGCCCGCAGCAGATCCTCCCATTTAGCCTTGGCTTGCTGGCACACGCGCATCACGGCATTGCCCGAGACATAGACGTGGCGTGAGGCCGAGGCCGAGCCGGCGTTGGGCACCTCGGCCGTGTCCAGCGGGGCCATCTTCACCCGCCCAGGCGCGATGCCGAGCGCCTCAGCGGCGATCTGAGCCATGGCGGTGTACACCCCCTGCCCCACCTCCGAGGTTCCGACCCGGACAAGCGCCTGGTCGATCGCTCCTGACGGATCGAGCTCCAGCTCGACGCGGGCCGTGGTCTGGTCGTCAAAGCCAAACGAATAGCCAACGTTCTTGAGGGCGCAGGCCACACCGATGCCCAGACGTCTGTGCGGAGCAGACGGCTGCCCCAGGTCCGCCGGTCGCGACCAGTGGCCATCCCTCTCCTGCCAGCCGGCTGACAGAGCTGCTTGGCGGAGCGTCTCCTTCATTCCCACACCGGGCGGCATCAGGCTGCCGGTGGCCGTCTCCGAGCCTTCATCCACCAAGTTCCTCAAGACGCAGCTCCACCGGGTCGATGCCCAGCTTTTCGGCCAGGCGGTCCATCTGCTGCTCGTAAGCCAAAACCGGCTGAGTAGCTCCAAAGCCGCGCATGGCCATAGAGATGGCGTTGTTGGTGTAGACGGCATAACCGTCAAGCCGGGCGTTGGGCACGCTGTAGGGCCCGGTGAAGAAACTGACTGCGTTGTTCAGTACTGGGATGGTGGTCGAGGCGTACGCCCCGGCATCGGCGATCCCTTCAATCTCCATGGCAGTCAGCCTACCGTCGCGGGTGGCTGCCCACCGGTACTGCATGTAGAACGGATGGCGCTTGCCGGTGCGGGTCACCGACTCCTCACGGGTAAAGATCATCCGCACCGGGCGGCGCAACAGATACGTGGCCAGCGCCAGGAGGTGCTGGATGAACATATCCTCTCGCCCGCCGAAAGCTCCGCCGATGGCCGGCACGACCTCGCGCACCTGATCCTGGGGCAGGTTCAGCATGTGGGCGATCTGATGAAGGTCGTCCTGGGGCCACTGGGAAGCGCACACCACCGTCACCCGCCCCGCGTCGTCGATGTAGCCCAAGCCGGCCTCTGGCTGCAGGTAGGCATGTTCCACGAATGGGGTGGTGTAATAGCCCTCGACCACGACGTCGGCCTCGGCAAAGGCCGCCCTCACGTCGCCCTTGCGGACCTGAACATGGCGCAAGACGTTGCTTTCCCCGCGCTCTTCGTGCACCACCGGCGCGCTCGGTTTCATTGCCTCGCGTGGATCGCACACCGTCGGCAGCAGCTCATAATCCACATGCACCAGCCGTCGCGCCCGGTCGGCAGCCCGCTCGGTCTCGGCCACGACGATCGCAGTCCGGTCGCCGATCCAGCGCACCTTGCCCCCTTCGCCAACCAGCACCGGCTGGTCGGGAGTGTTGATGCCATACTCATTGACTGGCACGTCGCGGTAGGTGATGACCCGAACGACGCCAGGGTAGGCTTCAGCCTCCGAAGTGTCGATCCGTCGCACCCAGGCGTGGGGGTGTTCGCTCCACACCACCTTCGCGTGGAGCATCCCCGGCATGTAAAAATCACCCGGATAACGGGCCTGGCCGGTCACCTTGTCCTGGGCATCCAGGCGGGGCAGGCTTTGCCCCACGACCTTTGTCCCCATTGCTTACCTCATCACTCGTTGCTTCTTTGGCCGGCGCCTATTGACAGGGGTTGTCCCGTCCCACCGCAGCGCACCTGTAGAATCTCGGCCAGGATGGCTACAGCAATTTCGGCCGGCTGTCGCCCTCCCAGATCGAGCCCGATCGGAGCGCGGACGCGAGCCAGCCGATCCGCGGACACCCCCTCGGATTTCAGGCTGTCAAAGAGGGTCCGGACCTTGCGTCGGCTGCCGATCATCCCCACATAAGCCGCCGGGGTGTCGAGGACCTGGCGCAGTACGTGCTCGTCAGCGGCATGCGTCTCAGTGATAATGACCACGTAGGTCCAGGGGGTGATGGCTGCCGGATCGAACTGCGGTACCGTGGCCCGCTCCGGGCGCATGTCGACCACCTCTACGTTCAGGCCGGCCGTGCGGGCCATCTCGGCCAGTGGCCGTCCGATATGCCCCCCGCCCACGATGAGCACCGTCGGGACTGGCTGATAGGGCTCAACGAATACCGTGACCTCACCACCGCACGCCGTGCCCACAGCATCAGGCCCCTCTTCCCGCAAGGCATAGTGAATCAGCCGGGGCCGCCCGTCTCGCAGCGCGCTAGCCGCCTCGTCGCGAATCCGCTGTTCCAGCGCACCGCCGCCGACGTTGCCTACCACTGTGCCGTCGGGTCGGATCAGCATCTTGAAACCGGCCTGCGCGGGAGAGCCGCCCTTCACCTCGACGACAGTGGCCATGGCCACCGGCTCGTCATGCTGCACGGCCTCATCCAAAGCAGTCATGATCTCTTGCATACTTTCTACCTCAGTGGCCAGAGCCCCTGCCGGCGCGGCGGGCGTCAGCTGGGGCATCCGGCATGATCCCGGCTGTTCAAGAATAAAGACGCGAGATATGAGCTAGAAATCCTGATAGACAACCTCTTCATACCACCGTTCTACCAGGTTCTTGTGCCGCAGCTCATCCTTGGACATGGCCTCCAGAATGGAGCGGGCTGGCTCCTCGGCCTTCTCCGCCAGGTCCCGGTAGAGCTGGTAGGATCGCTGCTCCTTGCGCGAGGCAAAGATGAGCACATCCTGGAAGGTCGAATCGGGGCTCAGCGGATTGACAACCAGGTGATCGCCGATCCTGTAATCCTGGATCGGCGCCTTGAGCAGCTTTTTCGTCTGCCAGCGCAGCGTCGCCGTGCTGGCCTTCATCCCCTCCAGCGATGCTTTGTGGCCCAGCTCTTCCTGGGCCAGCGTCCGCAGCGTGTCCTTGACATGCTCGGCCCGCACCAGATCGGCGGCCCAGGTGTAGAGCTCGTAGGCCTCGGACTCACCCTTGATTGCTTCCTCCAAGATCTCGTTGATGTTCATCGATTCTCTCCTTCTGATCGTTGAGTTTGAGCAGCAACATCCCTGATAGGCAGAAGCCAGTTCAGCTTCCCCTTCGGCGACAAAATCGCGCAGCCACTCCCGCACCAGCGGATGCGACAGCGGGATATCCTCCAGCTCGGCCCGAATAGCCGATGTATCCAGGTCAAACGACCGGCCGTTAACCCGGTGATGATAGACAAAACGCAGCCCTGCGCCGCGCTCACTCAGCAGAAAGGCCAACAGCGTGCCGGTCACGTCGCCCAGCGGCGCCCGGTCCAGGTGGCTGTGCCGGAAGGTGGCCGTCACCACTGTCCCTCGTCCAGGCGTTGATTTGAGGCTCAGGTCACCCTCGCAACGCCTGGCGGCAGCGGCAAACAGCGGCAGCCCTAGACCGACGTGCCGGGTGGTGCGCGTCGTGAAAAACGGATCGAGTGCGCGCTGAGCGGTCTGGGCGTCCATCCCACGCCCGTTGTCCCGCACGGTGATTGTCAGTCGGTCGGTATGGAGGTCCTCATCGATCTCCAACTCCACCTCCGTCGCCCCTGCCTCGAGTGCATTCTCCAGCACGTCGAGGATGTGCAGCGATAGCTCGCGCATTCCCGTTCCCTTCGGCTAGGGCCTCTCCTGCAAGCTACCTTTCAACTTTTCCCGGGCGGCGGCTTGCGCCGCGGCATAGATCTCCAACAGCGACACGCCTTGCTGACGGGCCAGCGCCGCGCACTCCTCGTACTCGGGTGATATAGAGATCGGCTGCCCCTGCATCCGCTTGACCTTGGCCGTGACTGTGCCCCATTCCGTCTCGACGGGCATCGACTCGCGCCCGGCCTTGGTGCGGCTGAACAATGCTTGGCGGACACCCAGTGTCGTTGTCTCCTGCAACAACAGCCGCACCAGGTCAGCCGCCAGCTCGGGCTGAGCCAACACCGACAGCTTGCTCGCGGGACGATTCTTCTTCATCTGGATCGGCGTAAACCACACATCAAGCGCCCCGGCCGCCAGGAGACGCTCCATGGCATAGCCAAGCGCCTCACCGGTGGTATTGTCCAGGTTGCACTCCAACAAGACGACGGCGTCATGCTCAGCTGTCATGTCTGGCTCAGATCGACTGTCTGCACGGCCCAGCCAGGCACGTACAGCGTTGGGCCAGGCAAGCTCACGCTTTCCAAAACCGTACCCCACAGCTTCCAAGACAAGTGGGGGTTGAGCAAAGGTCGCCAGCTCGGCCAACAACGCAGCAGCCGTGGGCGTGACCAGCTCCGCTTGGACATCCAAAGGCTTGATCGGCGCCTCAACGCCGGCCAGGAGCTTAAGGGTTGCAGGTGCCGGCAGTGGCAGGCGGCCGTGGGCCGTCTCCACCCAGCCCTCGCCGAGCGGCAAAGCCGAGCAAAAGACCTCAGTCACGCCCAGGGCATACAAACCCCACACGCAGCCCACAATGTCCACGATGCTGTCCAGCGCGCCGACCTCGTGAAAATGGACCTCGTTGACAGTGACGCCGTGAACTGCAGCTTCGGCTTGGGCCAGACGGCCGAATACAGCGCTGACCTGTGTCACGACCTGCGGCGGCAGTCCACTGCCCTGCACCAAAGCCAAGATGTCCACAAGGTGCCGGCCGTGCTGCCCGGCAGTGTCCGTATCCACCCACAGCCGGGTACCGCTCACACCTTGGCGGGTCACCCGCTCAGCCCGTAGCCGATAGCCGCTCACCGATAGAGCGCCGAGCGCCTGGGTCAACTCATCCACAGGCAACCCGACGTCTACCAGGGCGCCGAGGAGCATGTCACCGGCCGCGCCAGAGTAGCAGTCAAAATAGATGCATCGCGCAGAAGCCACTATCTTGCTTCCCCCTGTCGCGACCTGGTCCGCGCCGCACGATTGGCAATGAGGCCGGCCATCGCCCCGGCGCCGATACCGTTGTCGATGTTGACCACGGCCATACCCGGCGCGCAGGTTTGCAGCATCGACAGCAACGCTGCCAGGCCGCCGCCGCCCAGCCCATAGCCGACCGAGCTCGGCAGGCCGACGACCGGCACGTCGACCAGACCAGAAACCACCGACGGCAGGGCGCCGTCCATCCCTGCAGCCACGATCAAAACGTCGACCTGGACCTGTGTCAGAAGCTGCTCCAGCGGTTCAAACAAGCGGTGCAGCCCGGCGACGCCAACATCGTAGACGGTATACACCTCACAGCCCATCTCCCGACACAGCAGCGCTGCTTCTTCGGCAACGGGCATATCGGAGGTACCGGCGGTAATGACACCGACCCGTCCCCCAGTCTGAGCGAGCGAATAGTCCGGACTGCGCAGGACCATAGCCCGTGGCATCGGCAGCCACTCAACGACGGTGGGCGCAGGAAACGCTTGGCGGAGCGCCGTTTCTGATTCGGGCGACAGACGGCTAAAGATAGCTCGGCCCTCCGCCTCCAGGAACCGCGCCGCCAGGGCCACGTTCTGCTCCGGCGTCTTGCGGTCGGCCAGCACGATCTCGGGCACCCCCTTGCGCTGCTGGCGGTGGAGGTCAGGCCGGGCAAATTCTGAATGCCAACTCATATCATCTTTCCTTGATCAGAGCGTTCATGCTGCCACTGTGCAGGCCGGCCAGATCCAACGCGACATACCGGTAACCGAGACGGCAGAACTCGGCCACCAACGCGGTCCGCGCATCCTCGGCCAGAAGCGCCGCCCAGTCGCCGGGCGGCACTTCAATCCGGGCCACCGGAAAGTGATCCCGCACCCGCAGGGCTTGAACCCCCAGCCGATCTCGCACATACTGCTCTGCCGCCTGAATGCGCTGCAGAGTCTCCACTGTCAGCGGCGTATCGTAGGGCACCCGCGAGGCCAGGCAAGCCTGGCTCGGTTGGTTCCAGGTGGGCAATCCCCGCCGGCGCGACAGCTCGCGGATCTCGGCTTTTGTCAGACCGGCCTCTTCGAGCGGAGCTCGAGCGCCCAGCTCGACGGCCGCACGCGCGCCCGGCCGATAGTCGCCCTGGTCGTCCTGGTTCGCGCCGTGGACAAGGTGCGCGAAGCCCTGAGCACTAGCAGCCGCGGCGATCCGCTGTAGCACCTCCCGCTTGCAATAGTAGCAGCGGTCGGGTGGATTGGCGGCAATACCCGGCACCGTCAGCGCCCGGAGAGAAAGAAGCTGATGCTTCACACCCAGGCGACATGCCATCTCCTGTGCTTGGGTCACTTCACGCATTGGCGTCAGCTCTGAAGTCCACTGTGAGCGCCAGCACATTGTCAGGCCCAAGTGCATCGGCGGCTGCCGCCAGAAGGTAGGTGCTATCCACGCCGCCGGAATAAGCTATCGCCACGCGACCCAGGCTGCGGAGTATCTCCTCCAATCGAGCCTGCTTGTCACCCGTCGCCCCCGCGCCGTCAGGAAGAGCCATCATCGTTACCGGGTCCGCCCACTACATCCACTTCAGGCTGCTCGGCGGCGCTAGACCCGGTCGGCACCTCCGCCTGAACCGGCTTGTCCCGCAGCGCCGCCTCGATCACGTCGTCCACATTCTGAGCAAACACAAATGCCATCTTGCTCCGGACCTCTTCAGGCAGATCGTCGAGATCCGGCCTATTCCGCTCAGGCAAGATCACCGTCTGCAACCCCACCCGCGCCGCAGCCAACACCTTTTGCTTGATCCCTCCGACAGGCAGCACCTGGCCGCGGAGGGTGATCTCGCCGGTCATCGCCAAGTCGGCCCGCACCGGCCGGTTGGTCAACAGCGACACCAGCGCCGTTGCCATAGTCACCCCAGCCGACGGCCCGTCCTTGGGAACTGCCCCGGCCGGCACGTGGATGTGCACGTCGCTCTCTTCGAGCAGTTGCTCCTCGATCCCCAGATCGATCGCCTTGGATCGGACATAGCTCAGCGCCGCCTGCGCCGACTCTTTCATCACGTCGCCCAGCTTGCCGGTCAGGATCAGCCGGTTGCCGCCTTTCATGCGCGTCGCCTCGACGAAGGTGATGTCGCCGCCGGCCGGCGTCACGACCAGGCCTGTCGCTACCCCGGGCACTTCGGTCCGCTCCGCCGGCTCAAAGTAAAAGCGTGGATTGCCCAGGTACTTGGCCAGGTCATCAGCGCTCGACCTGAACCGCCTCGCCCTGGCCCTCGGCCACACTGCGCGCCACTTTGCGGCACACCGTTCCGATCTGCCGCTCCAGGTTGCGCACACCGGCCTCGCGGGTATAGTCCCGCACGATGGCGCGCAGCGCATCGTCGCTGAACGTCACTTCGTCCGGCCGCAGCGAGTTCTCCCGGATCTGGCGCGGGATCAGATACTGCTGGCCGATCCGCACCTTCTCCTCCTCGGTGTAGCCGTCCAGCTCCAGGATCTCCATCCGGTCGCGCAGCGGCTCCGGGATCGGAGCCAACTGGTTGGCCGTGGTGATGAACATCACCTGGCTCAGGTCGAACGGCACGTCCAGGTAATGGTCGCGAAAATCGCGGTTCTGCTCCGGGTCGAGCACCTCCAGCAGGGCCGACGATGGGTCGCCGCGCCAGTCGGTGCCCACCTTGTCAACCTCGTCCAGCACGAACACCGGGTTCCTGGTTCCCACCCGTTTGATGCCCTGGATGATCCGGCCTGGTAAGGCGCCGATATAGGTGCGGCGGTGTCCCCGGATCTCGGCCTCGTCGCGCATCCCGCCCAGGCTCATGCGGATGAACTTGCGGCCCAGGGCCCGCGCGATCGACTGCGACAGGCTGGTCTTGCCGGTGCCTGGAGGTCCGACGAAGCACAGGATCACCCCTTCCCGCTCCCGCCGGATGTAATCGATGCTTGCCGCTGGCGCGCCTGCGCCTTCTCTCCTGCTTCCCGGTCTGCGCGTCGTTCGGCCCGCAGCTTGCGCACCGCCAGGAACTCCAGGATCCGCTCCTTCATCTCCTCCAGGTCATAATGGTCTTCGTCCAGGATCTGGCGCGCGTGGGCGATCTCCAACTGATCCTCCGTCGCCACCTGCCACGGCAGCGACGTCAGCCAATCCAGATAGGTCTTGATCACCGAATACTCGGCGGCCTGTGGCGGCATCTTTTCCAGGCGGCCCAGCTCACGCTGAGCTTCCTTTTCTGCCTCCTCCGGCATCCCTGCCTGGGCGATCTTGTAGCCGGTACTCCTCGATCTCGGCTGCCTGCTCGTCGGCCTCGCCCAGTTCCTTGCGGATGGCTTTCATCTGCTCGCGCAGGAAATAGTCGCGCTGCATCTTTTCCATCTCGCCCTGGGCTTCGCTCTGGATCTTGCGCCCGAGCTCCAGCACCTCCAGCTCCTTGGTCATGAGCGTCGTCAGCTTGAGCAGCTTCTCACGCACGTCGTCGATCTCCAGGATTGCCTGTGCGTCCGCAACCTCCATCCGGATATTCGTGGCGATAAAGTAGACCAGCTGGCGCGGATCGTCTGATGTTCATCGCTGCCATCAGCAGCTCATCCGGGAGCTGCGACACCAGCGACACCAGCCGCCGCAGGAGGTCTACGGCGTTGCGCATCAGCGCCTCGACCTCCAGGCTGTCTTCTACTTCGTCAGGCAGGGTGCTGACATTCGCTCGCAGGTACGGCTCAGACGCCACCCACTCCTCGATCCGGATGCGCTCCAGGCCCTGCACCAACAGACGCACCGTGCCGTCTGGAGCCTTGAACATCCGTTGGATGGTAGCCAGCACGCCAACTTCGTACACATCCTCAGGCCCGGGCTCCTCCTTCTCGGCATCGCGCGACGTTACCAAGCCGATCATCCGCTTTTCGACGGTCGCTTCGTCCACCAGGCGCAGCGATCGGGGCTGCCCGACATTCAAAGCCTGAAAGGTTAGAGGATAGACCACCACACCCCGCAGAGGTAGGATCGCCAGCGTCTGGGGAACCTCGACTGGATCCTCGCCACTCCGGGCATTGCTCATGGCCTGGATCGCTCCAAACTCGGGGTCGATCATCCAATCTCCTCTAGATCTCACTGTCAGCCGACTGCACGACCGGCACGCGGCGAGGCGTCGTCTTGGGCAACATCGACACTCAAGAATCCATCCTCGTAGGTCGCCTTGATTGCATCCTCATCGACAGTCCACGGTATGTAAACCTCGGCCTCAAACTGGCCGTACAGGATCTCCATCTGTTGGTAGGCCAGCTTCTCAGCCGGATCGCGGCGCACACCGCTGATCACCAGAAACTGAGCATTCAAAGAGATGCTAAAATCCTCCTCCTGCATTCCGGCGATTTCCACCTTGACGATCACATGGCTATCGGTCTCGTACACATCGGTCGGCGGCCGCCAGACCTTATGTTGCCTGGTCAGCAACCAGCGGTGGCCGGGCAACGGCTCCTGCATAAAGCCCCACACGTCCAGAGGAACATGCTCACTGTCGGCAAACCCTACCTGCTGCTGTCGGTCCATCCTAGCCTCTCACCCCATTCCAGTTCGGCCTCAGATTTTACCATAGGTGCCTACAAAACAAAACTTCACAAGTCAGCGAGACTCATGAAGCTGGTTATGTAAACACAAGCGGGGATCGTCACGGCGAATAGGCGTGGTGCACCCCCTGGTCGTCGCCATCATGCATGGCCTCTGCCATTTCGCTGATCATGGGCACACCATGGCGGTACTGGAAAGGCCACATGCTCTTGAGGTGGAAACAAGGCCACCCGATCCCCGTCGTGCAAGACGTGCCCCAGGTCGGGCTGCAGGCCGGGCATGGCGCTCAGCTCGCCGTTGACAAAGGTGATGCCGCGCTCCTCAGTTGGCATTGCCAGATAGGACAGCAGGTCGGCCATGGTGCTGCCTTCGGGCAAGCGCGCACTGCACGTTGGCAAAGCTGCTCTGGGCTGCATCACCCCCGTAGCGCGCCAGGTTGCCATACAGCCATACATCCAGAGTCATGTCAGCCATACTATCCTCCTCCGACCGGTGGGAAGATCCCCACCTCGTCGCCGGGCTGCAGCACATAGTCCAGAGGCTGGATGCGCCCGTTCACAAAGACCATCTTTACCTCTTCCTGGGGCAGGCGCAGTTGATCTACCAGGTCGACCAGCGTCGCTCCGTCAGAGACCTCGACCTCCACCGGCGTTCCCGGCATCACGCCGGCAAAGTGGCGGCTCAGGGTGGCGAACAGCTTGGCACGCACACGCATAATGGCATCTCACCGATCTCACGGGCAGCGGACGATGTCCTGCGCCCACAGGCAGTCGGCGCAGGATGGATTCCAGCCCCAGCAGCCTTCGTTTCGCTCGCGCAGGTCGCAGCTCTCGCGCAGATCGCAGTCGGGGCACGACGGGAAGTGAAAGGCGCGCACCTCGCTGCGGAAGCGCACATACTCTTCGACAGTCCAGATCTCCGCCAGAGGACTGCTCGTTCACGTTGCCCAGGATGTAGCGGCTCACCTGCTTCCTCCTGCCGTCCATGGCAAAGTAGCTGTAGTTGTGCGACAGGGCATAGCAGGGCGACACGCTGCCATCCCATCCTACCACAATCGCCCGGTCCTGCACAAATCGGCAGCGCCGCTCGGCGCCCCAGTGCATGCGCGGCAGCTCCAGGGTGCCCCACATGACCCAGGCATCGGCCTTGACCGGCCAGCCGCCGGCCTTGAAGGGCGGGCGTGGCTCGTAGCCGTACAGGATCTCGTCGCGCATCTCCTCGGTGTAGGGCAGGACATTGCTGACCAGCACGCGCGCGGCGTTCAGCCGTGACGCCAGCCCGGTCAGCTCGGCCAGCTCGGCCACGTTGCTCTTGAGGACGACGAACTCGATCCCCAGGGCGGGCATCAGCGAGCCAAGCTGGCTCTTGGCCTCGTTCAGAGCGCGGATGTTGTCCAGAACTTCGGACAGCATGGCGCCGCGCACGTCGGCGTAGGTCTCGGGCTTGACCCCGTCCACCGAGATGACCAGGCGGTCCACACCCAGCCTGACCAGCTCGCGGGCCATTTCGGCAGTCGAGCAGCAGGCCGTTGGAGCCGACGGTCACGGCCAGGTCGCGCTGGCGCACCGCCTCGATCATCTCCAGGATGTGGGGGTGGATCAGCGGCTCGCCAAAGCCGGTGAAGATGACGCGGTTCAGGTCGGGCAGGTCCTCCAGGCTGTCCATCAAGCCGCTGGAAAGTGGCCATCGACATCTGGGCCTCGGGATCGCTCCAGACGTTGCGGATGCAGGTGCGGCAGTGGAGGTTGCAGCCGGTGGTGGGCTCGACGTACAGCTTGCGCAGCATCGGGCAGGCGGGGGTGCAGGATCAGGTCGCCGTCCCGCTCGTCCAGCCAGTATTCGCGCCTGGGGCGACATGTGCCGGCGCTGGAGAAAGGCCTCGGGCAGAATCAGCCGGCCTTGGTCATCGGTTGTGACTTGGGGCATCGTCCTGACCTACAGACGATGCGGGCAGGGCGCAGTGACGCCCTGCCCGCATCGACGTCACGATCTACAGCTCGCCGTACACCGAATCCAACGCGCTGTCGGGCACGTCAAACACCTGGTTGTGCGGCGGCAGCGGCTCGTACTTCATGAACTCGGGCATGCGGTCGTGCCGCCTTGCTGAAGCCGGCCGCCTCGTTGAAGGCGCGCTCCTTCTTCAGGATCTCGGCGCCGAGCTTGGCCGCGTCGTCCGACTGTCCAGTTGGTGCCCAGCACGCCGTTGCACTCCTCGATCATGCCCTCGAAGCCGCTGGCGATGTCCAGGATGGCAAAGGCGATGAACAGGCAGTGGCCGGTGGAGTCGATGAAGGCGGTGGTCGCCTGGAAGGCGCGGCTCAGGGCGGCCTTGCCCTCGGGGCTCAGCGGGTCCTGCTTGCCGCACGACGCCCAGGATCTCGGGGGCGATGGTGTAGCCGGCGGTGTGGTCGGCGCCCATGGTGCGTGGTGGCATAGGTGATGCCGATGCCCTTGACGGCGCGCGGCTCGTAGGCCGGCATGCTCTGGCCCTTGACCGCCGGCACGTGGGTCACGCCGAAGGCCTTGCCGGCGAAGCCGGTGCCGCTGCCCAGGATGCGGCCCAGCGGCGTGCCCTTGCCCATCTCGTGCATCAGCTCGATGGCGCCCTTGGCGTCGCCAAACGGGATCACGCCGGCCTCCATGGCCACGCCGATGGTGGCGCCGGTCTCGATGGTGTCCAGGCCGTAGGCGTTGCACAGCTGGATCAGCTCGGCGATGTCGTCCAGGTTGTCGATGCCGCAGTTGGCGCCCAACGCCCAGTCGGACTCGTACTCGACGCACGAGGCGTGCTCGGTGCCGTCGGCCGTGTGCCAGGTGTTGGAGCACTGGATGATGCAGCCGGGGCTGCAGGCGTGGTTGTACAGCTCCTTGCCCAGGCGCTCCTTGTTGCCCTCGAAGATGGCCTCGCCGGCGATCTTGGCCGCGCCCTCGAAGCGGCCCGCTGGAGAAGTTGCGGGTGGGCAGGCCGCCGGCCTCGTTCAGGATGTTGATCAGCACGGCCGTGCCGTAGGTGTTCAGGGCGCCCTTGGGCTTGGTGATGGCGTGGGTGCGCAGGGCGTCGGTCATCTTCTTGCGGCCCTGGTCGAACAGCGCCTTGTCGGCGATCGTCAACGCCCGGCGCGCCCTTGCCGTCCACGACGATGAACTTCAGCCCCTTGCTGCCCATCACCGCGCCCAGGCCGCCGCGGCCGGCATAGCGGCTGGGGCGCTTGTGCCATGTCGTTGAAGACGATGCCCGAGTTGCCGTAGCCGATACTCGCCGGCCACGCCGATGCCGGCGATCGAGCACCTTGTCGCCAAAGCGCGTGTACAGCTTGGGGAAGACCTCGTACAGGTCCTTGCCGGCGTACTCCGTCGCGTCGAAGAACTCGACCTTGGGCTTGCCGGCCGCGGCATCCCAGGTCAGATGGACGCCCCAGCACTTGCCCTTCTCCTTGGGCTGGCCCTCGACGACCAGCGCCTTGATGTGCATGTCGGCCAGCGTGCGGAGCCCAGGAGGTGCCGGCGTTCGCCTCCTTGATGCCGCCGGTGAGCGGCGATTTGCCGCCCACCGAGACGCGGGCCGAGGTGGGGGCCGACGTGCCGGTCACGATGCCCGGGGCAAAGACCAGCTTGTTGTTGGGGCCCAGGGGATGGGCCAGCGGCGGGACCTCGTCGGCGACGATGGTCGAGGTGAGCCCGCGGCCGCCCAGGTGCTTGTAGGCGGCGGGGACATCCTCGAGCTTGTAGGTCCGATCGGTCATGTTAATCCTTAGAAACCACATTAGCCTTCCTCCTTGTTCAGTAATAGTTGCCAGGGCAGTGCCCCGAGAATCATAGCAGCTATTCCGTCGAGTTCGAGCGGGTGGCAGATCACCTCCCTTCCCTCAAGCTAACTAACGGCCAGACTATTGTGCTCTAAAAACAAAAAGCGCAGAGGTGGACATCACCGGAAAAACCGGATCATGTCCTCCTTTGCGCACTGGCGGGCAATGGGGATTGCTCCCCATGCCTTGTCGTTCGCCTATCCCAGATAGGAATCGGCGAATCGGAGGTTATTCTGGCCCAATTATACCCTACTGCCGTCGTCTTGTCAACAAACCTGACAGGTTTCGTCCCGTGAAGGCGATCTTGGCGAAAACCTGTCAGGTCTGTTATAATCGGGGGAGCATGAAACCTACAGGCTGGTGGCTGGCGATCGGCGTGGCCGGGGCGGCGTTGGCCGTGTATTCTGCCACGCTGGCCCCGGGGCTCACCTTCATGCACAATGGTGCGGACGGTGGCGACCTGATCGCGGCAGCGCGTACCCTCGGCGTCCCCCACCCCAGCGGCTATCCCACCTATACCCTGCTGGCCTGGCTGGCCAGCTCACCTGCCGGTGGGAACGATCGCCTATCGTGTCAACCTGCTGTCGGCGTTATGCGCCAGTCTGGCGGCAGGCCTAATATGTCTGTGCGCTCAGATCGTGCTGGCCGGGTCCCGGCATCGCCTGGCGCTATCGGCAGCTACAGGGCTGACCCTTGCCTTTTCCTCACTCCTGTGGTCGCAGGCCGTGATCGCCGAGGTCTATGCCCTGCTGACCCTGTTTGCCGCCCTCCTGTTGTGGCTTGTGCTGTCGTGGCGCGCAGGCGGCGGCGATGCGTGGCTGTGGCTGTCCGGCCTGACGCTGGGCGTGGGCCTGGGCAACCACCTGACCCTCATCTTTATTGTGCCGGCCGTGCTGGTCCTGCTGTGGCCGGAGCGGCGCCGCTGGCTGCGGGCCGGGGTGTTGATCCCGACGGTCAGTCCTGTTTCTGGCCGGACTGTCTGTTTATGTCTATTTGCCGCTGGCTGCTGCGCATCAGTCGCCGGTCAACTGGGGCGACCCTCAGTCCTGGGATCGCTTCTGGTGGGTCGTCAGCGGCGAACCCTACCGGCCAAACGTTCTTGGCCTGCACCTGAACGAAATACCGGGCCGCATCACCACCTGGGCCACCCTGCTCGGGGATCAGTTTGGCTGGTGGGGCCTGGTCCTGGTCGTGGCCGGTGCGGGGAGCTGGAGGCAGGACGCCAGCGGAGCGCCAAGCCTGAGCGGCCGCCACCTTGCCGCCGCCTTCCTGGTCTGGGGTTTGCTGTCCGGGCTATATGCCTTTTTCTACGCCACCACCGACTCCTACGTCTACCTCTCACCGCTTCTTCTGCCGCTGGCGCTGGCCTGGGGCATCGGTGCCGACAACCTTCTGCACCTGGCCCGGCGCATTGGGCCGGCTTGGCAGCGAGCCGCGTTGGCCGCCATCCTGCTCTTGCCCCTTGGCTCCTTGGCCATGCACTGGCGGGCTGCTGACCTAAGCGACGACCGGACGGTCGACATCGCCAGACAACAGGTGTTGGACACAGCCGCCCCCGGCGCGCTGATTGTCGTCCAGGGCGATTGGCAGACCTTTTCCCTTTGGTACAGCCTGTACGCCGAGGAGCAGCGGCCCGACTTGGCCGTAGTCAATGGGCCACTGCTTGCCTACTCATGGTACCGGGACCAGCTGCGCCGGCTCTACCCAGACCTGGCGGTGCCCGAGCCGGCAGACGGCAGCGAGCCGGCCGATGAGCTGGTGCGGGAGATGATCGCCGGCAGCCTTGCGCACCGGGTGGTGTACGCCACCGATCCACCGGAGGCCTGGCATGCCTGGTTTCGGTTTCTGAAGGAGGAAAGCGCGCCACTGTATCGCGCCGAGATCCCGGACTAGGGAACGAAAGGACGGCAAGACAGATGCACAGTCTCCTGCTGAGAATAACCCTCCTCGCACTCCTGCTTCGGCCCGATCTGACCGCCACTGACATACCCTCCATTGGGCGCAGCCGGCACCCAGCCGCCCACCTGCACCTCCATGCCCACCAGCGAGATCCAGGCTCCCGCCGTCAAATGGCAGAATGCCGGCTGTTACGCCTCGTGGTGTGAGACCGGCTGGTACTCCTCCCCTGCCGTGGCCGACCTGGACGGCGACGGAGCGATGGAGGTAATCGCTTCGGCCTATTCGATCGTTCGTCCTGGATGGCGAGACGGGAGCCGTTCAGTGGCGCATGGCCTCCGGCCACGACCGCAGCGAGCCGGACGCCGACAATGTGGGCCGCACCTGGCCCGGCATCGTCGTCGCCGACGTGGACGGCGATGGCGAGCCAGAGATCGTCACCGCCCACAGCGGCGGTTACGTCTCAGTCTATGATAGCCAGGGATACTTTGAGCCCGGCTGGCCCCAGGTTCCCACCAGCCGCGAGCTGCGCGGCCTGTCCGTCTATGATCTGGATCGTGATGGCTCGCTCGAGATCGTCGTGACGGGCGCGGTGTACGACAAGATCAACACGTGGGTCTTTGAGCACAACGGGACGCTTCGCCCCGGCTGGCCCCAATTGGGCAACGACAGCGGCTACGCCTACGGTGTGTTCAATGCCAACGCTGCCATTGGCGACCTGGACGGCGACGGCCAGGGCGAGATCGTCGTCCCGTCTGACGTGCACTACATCTGCGCCTACGAGCCCGACGGCGCCCAGATCCCGGCCAATCCGATCTACGGCGGCAAGGGCTGGGGCAAGGTAGGCGTGTGGGAGAGCCTGGCCATCGAACTGCGCGGCTGGGGCGAGTGCGACGGCGTCCGCGAGGAAAGCTACCGCACCAACTTTGCCCACGGTCCGGCGGTGATCGCCGATGTGAACGGCGATGGCAGCGTCGAGGTGGTGGCCACCGGCAATGTGTACGACTGCTCGGTTGGCCATCCCCCGGCAAGTACAACGGCGTCTACCTGTTCAACGCCGACCGCAGCCGCTTCCAGGCAGACGGTTATGACTGGCAGACCCTACCGGTAGACACCGGCGCTCCCCTGAGCGAGGACTATGACGTCATCGAGAACAACCAGCCCAACCCCGTCGTGGTCGACCTCGATGGTGACGGTGAGCTAGGAGATCGTCTACTCGTCCTACGACGGCCGCGTCCACGCCTTCTGGCTGGACAAGACCGAGCATGGCAACTGGCCCTACTCGGTCTTTACAGGAGGTCCCTATCGTTTTGCGTCCGAGCCCGTCGTGGCCGACCTGAACGCCGATGGCTACGCCGAAGTCATTGTCGCGTCGTGGGTGCAAAAGGGCAGCTACCAGACCGGAAAACTGCACATCCTGGACTACCAGGGCAACCCAATGTACGAGGTCGATTTGCCCCCGGCATACGGCAGCCCGGACTGGAATGGCGCGCTGCCTGCCCCCACGTTGGCCAACCTTGATGCCGACGCCGACCTGGAGCTGGTGCTCAATACTGCTCACTCTGGCTTTGTGGCCTACGATCTGCCCGGCACGGCCAATGCGCGCATCCTGTGGGGCACCGGGCGGGGGAACTACCAGCGCACCGGGTCGATCCCCCCAGGTACGCTCGAAGGCTCGGTCAAAATGGTAGAGCCCATCCAGGCTGGGCCCGGCGACACGCTGACCTACACCATCCGCCTGGATAATGCAGGCCCGGCTCGGCCTGGCGTGCGAGTGACCGACACCCTGCCGCTGGAGCTCTACTACCTCGGTGACTTGTGGGCCTCGGCTGGCAGCTACGGCGAGGCAGGCGGCGTGATCACCTGGACAGGGAATATGCTGGCCAATGGGCTGGTGACCATCACCTTCGGTGTCACGGTCAGTGAGCAGATCACCGAGCCGCACACTATCGCCAACACCGCATTCATCAATGATGGCCGAGGGAAGATCTGGGAACGGCGGTCGGCCATGGTCGTCAATGGGTATGCGATCTACCTGCCTCTACTTCATAAACACTGATTTGACCTTTTTCATACTATATGGTACACTGTTCATGTTCCGTATGGAGCCCATCCCGCCCTGCAACAGAGCTTGGCTGTGAAGCGGTCTATCAGCGGTGGGGAGAGGTTAAGATGTTTCGATTGCTAGGGCCTCACGTGAACAGCGGAGATCCGCAGGTGGTGACAACATGGAAGCCACCGGCGGCAGTGGTGCTCAACCCAGACCCCGAAAAGTGGGCTCAGGTGCCACAGGCTGTACCTCAGACCAGGTTCGTATGGCGCCTGGCGCCCAAGCACCAACCCGATTTCAACCAGCCTCTCGACCCGGTCGCCGAGGCGCGCCGCTGGATGACTGAGGCGTTGCCTTCCGTCCTGAGCATCCATGCCGGCTACTGGCAGGGGCTCGACCAGGTAGACGTCAGCTCAGAGCAGGCGATGGCCCGCTACACATCGTTTGAGGTTGAGCGCGTGCGCCTGCTGGCCGCCTACAGTGCCCGGGCAGGTGTGGGTGGATTCGCAACCGGCGCTCCGCACCAGCTGGGCTGGTGGCGCATCTTCCTGCCGGCACTTCAGGCAGCGCGAGACTACGCAGGAGTGCTCCTGCTGCACGAGTGCGCCTGGCCCAAGCTGGGGAACGACGAGACCCTGGAGCTTAGGCACCGGAGGATCTACCGTGGCGACGCCTCGTGCGGCTGGGGCGGCGTGCCTGTCCGGTCGCAGGTGCCGTTGATTATCAGCAGATGCGGGCTGGACGGCGCAGTATCACGCCTCGGCTGGGTACAGGGCTGGCAGGGAGTGGTGGCAAGCGAAGAATACTTACGGCAGCTCTACAAGTACAGCCAGGAGCTAGAGCAGGACGAGTACTGTTTGGGGGCCTGCATCTACTGCGTCAGTGACACACCACAGGATCAAGACGAGGAATGGCGCAGCTACAACATCTGGCCCGCCGTGGCCAAGTTCATAGCACAGCGGGCCAAGCCGCTGTATCGGACCACAGGCGAGCGAGCAAGGGGCGTGGATGTATCAGACTGGCGCGGTCAGCCCAATTGGAGGCAGGTAGCCCAGAACGGGATAGCGTTCGCGCTGCTGCGGGCTACGGTAGGCACGCGCCAGGATGGAGAGTGGCTGCGGAACGTGCGGGAGGCTCAAGCAAACAACCTCGTGGTCCTGCCCTGGCACTACCAGACGCCAGATAGCGCTGTGGCTGATCAGGTGCGGGCGCACTTGAGGGTCATCGGCTCGGAGTGGCCGGTCACATGGACGGACGTAGAGACCACCAAGGGTGTGCCGCTCACAGACCGGAAAGTACGGGAGTTCGTGGACAGGGTGCGGCAGGCGGGGCTGAAGATTGGGCTGTACAGCTCGGCGCACATGATAAACAGGTGCCACATCGGCTCCTGGGCGGCCAAGATCCCCCGATGGTGGGCTGATTGGAACCCGAGGAGTCATGGGAAGCCGCGGCTGCCGGCAGGCTGGACCGCGGGCTGGGATTTTCAGCAGACAACTTCCAAGGGTACCGTTCCAGGCATCAGGCCACCGACCGATCTGGACATTTTCAACGGAACAGCAGCCGAGCTAATGGCCTGGTGCAAGCGGTGATCGCTGCCAGCTCCACAAGCACAAGCCAGGCCCGTTGAGAGACCTGGCTTCTTTTCTTCCGCAACTGCGACTTCGGAGCAAGCTCGGCTCTACAGTTCGATAGCCCAGTAGACAACCTCACTGAACATTCAACGCCCGAAACACGACCTTCGCCAGGTCAGTGTTGTCAATGTAGGCGCCGCGCACCGGGTCGAACTGGTCGGCGTAGCGGCGGAACAGCCTGGCGGCATCGCCTTTGGCCGACAGCACCATCAGGCTGTTGGTGTGGTCTGGTCGAGTTCCACTGCATGCCTGGCAGATTCCCGGTGCCGTTGTTCACGATCGGCTGCCAGGTAGGGTTCGAACCCGGGCCCCACAGGTAGCCGGTCTCATGGTCGCCGGTCACGACCAGCAGCGTCTCGCCCCAGTTGCTGTTCTTCTGCACCCAGTCGAGTCACGGCCTCGACGGCCCGCTCGAACTCGATCGCCTCCTCGATCATGCGGCCCGACTGGTTGGCAGTGGGCGGCCCAGTCGACCGCACCCCCCTCGACCATCAGGTACAACCCATCCGGGTCGTTGTCCAGGATGTTGAGAGCCGCCAGGTCATCTCCGTCAACGTTGGCACGGTCTCGGTCCGCGGCACCACGTAGGGGTCCGCAAAAGCGTCGCCGCTCCGCCCCTGCTGGAGCGTCTCATACACCTGCGCTGTTCCCAAGCACCCGTTCGGGGGTCGGGCCGCTCATCAGCGCCTGGAACTCCGCCCGCGTCTGGATCAGGGTCCAGGGGTCGGCGACCGCCGTCGCCGTCCGCGTCGCCGCCGGCCGTCCCGGCCACCAGGGCATCCCAGGTCGCCTGGCCGCCGACGTACCTGTAGGTGTTGGGTGCAGCCGTTCAGGACGCCGTCTTGCGTCGTACCAGGGGTGTCCGGCGCCCATGACCACATCGGCAGCGCTGACGTTGACCATCTCCTTGCCGATCGCTGCATAGTTGTTGCGGCTGACGTTATGCGCGACGAATCCGGCCGGCGTGGCATGGGTCCATTCGACGCTGGTCACCACGCCGGTGGCCTTGCCCTTCTGCTCAGCCAGCTCAAGGGCGTTCGGCACCGCATTGCCGTTGATGTCGACGCCGATGGCCCCGTTGTAGGTCTTGACGCCGCACGCCATCGCCGTCGCCGCCGCCGCCGAGTCGGTGTAGCAGGATACTTCACGTACGTCCAAGCTCGCTCCAGGCCAGCGCCGGATCTATACCGGAGCAGTTTGTCAGCAGGAGTAGGTGCTCATCGCCCACTGGAAGGGGAAGCGGTTGTAGATCTGCCGGGCGTCTTTCCCATACTCGTAGTAGCTGACGGCTTCCAGGTGGTTGTATCCCCAGCCGTCGCTGATCATGACGATCACGTTCTTGGCAAGCGGTTTCTTGGGGGCGGCGCTGGACGCTGCAAAGGCAGGCGTCAGGCCCGCCAGCAGGACGAGGAGCACCGGCAAGAGTACTGCCTTCTTCATTCGAGTCTCCCTCAAGTAGCTGGTTTGGTAGGCCGTGAGTGCTGGCACACGTGCCATAATCACGCTGCCTGGCAAAGTGCAGCAAGCTGGGATAAACATGCCAGCCGTTCCTCTGGTACAGGTCCAGCATCCCCTGCACCAGACTGACCATCCAGTGGTGGTGGGCTACAGCAATTATTGCCACGACCCGGACCAGGCGCTCCGGGACGAGGTTCACTGTGGCGCAGGCTCTCCAGCCTGCCCCTTCGGCCTATGCCGTACCGCTCAGCGCTGCGGCGTCCTGACCACCTTGACCAGCGCCACCACCCACGCCGCCGCAAAGGCGACGAACACGCCCAGCAGGGTCCAGATGTACCAAGGCATCGAGTAGCGCAGTCCTACGTACAGCAGGCCGGCGCTGGTGAGCACGGTGAAAGCAGTCTCGACCTCGACCAGGAGCGCAACCTGCGCCTCAGTAGCGCCGCGCCAGCCGCGCCACGAACTCCACGCCAGCGCCAGCAGGGCGGCGCCCAAGATGCGACCGAGCACGGGGTCCATAGGCCACCAGCTGAACAGGGTTCCTACGCGGCCGGGGACGAAAAGCATCGGGAGACCACCGACCACAGCGACCACAGCATGGATCAAAAACAAGGGTTTCAGCCAACTAGACATCGGGAGAGCTCCTTTCACTTCCAGCATCTTGTCCCTATTCTACCACCATCTGCGTCTAAGCGCAAGGGAGGCCCCGAGCGTTCAATGGCTGTTTCATTTCAGACTCCTTTCCTGTTCAGATTATGTCGCTTAGGCGGCCGCCCCGCTCTGTCGGCTGTCGGACACTCCCATTAGAGCGCATCCGCGACATGGCTTCAAGATCACACGCCAAGGATCCGTTCCGAGGGAAAGATCTTGCCTGGATTGAGGATGCTGAGCGGATCGAATGCCTGTTTGATGCGGCGCTGGAGCGCGATCAGGATCGGGTCCATCACTAGTGGCAGATAGGCCGAGCGCTTGGAGCCGATGCCATGCTCACCGCTGAGGGTCCCGCCCAGCCGGTTGACGGCGCGATACAGGTCGGCCAGGAGGGCCGGCAATTTGGCCCGCCACTCCTCCATCGGGGTCTCGGGTCGCTTGATCGGCGTGGCATGGAGGTTACCGTCGCCCGCATGGCCGTAGCACGGGATCAGCACGTCGTACTGCCGCGACAGGCGCTCCAGCTCGACCATCAGGTCAGGGATCTGCGCCAACGGCACGACAATGTCCTCCAGGCTCTGAACCGGGCAGATTGCCTTGAACGCCTCGGCCAGGTTCTGGCGTGGGCGCCACATCCTCCGCTCGGTGTCGGGTGAATTGCCGACATAGACGTCCAGGGCGCCGGCATCCAGGCAGATGTCCACTACGGCGTTGTACGCCGTCTCGACGTAAGCCTGGCTGTCGCCGTCGACTTCGATGAGCAGCATGGCGCCGATCTCCGAGTGAGGCGGCCGTTCGCCCAGGAAATCGTAGGCCGTCTGCACCGACAGGTGATCCATGAACTCGACCGATGCCGGGACCAGATGCCCCTCGGTCATGACCCGCGGCACGGCGGAAATGGCGGTCGGCACATCGGCAAAGGGCACCAACAGCACTGCCCGCGCGACCGGCAGCGGCAGCAGCCGTAGGGTGACTTGGGTAAAGATGCCCAGCGTCCCTTCCGATCCGACCAGCAGGTGCAACAAGTCATAGCCGGTGACATCCTTGACCCGCCTGCCTCCCACCTGCACGATCTCGCCCGTGGGTAGCACCACCTCCAGGCCCAGCACGTACCGGCCGGTCACGCCATACTTGATCGCCCGGCCGCCGCCGGCGTTTTCAGCGACGTTGCCGCCAATGAAGCACGATTCGAGGCTCATCGGATAGCCGGCATAATAAGAGCCCTAACGGCTTCACCGCCTCGTTGATGTCGTTAGTCACCACGCCGGGCTCGACGACGGCGACCATGTTCGCCCGGTCGATCTCCACGATGCGGTTCATCCGCTCCGAGCGACAGGAGGATACCGCCATAGACCGGCACGGCGCCGCACGACAGGCCAGATCCGGCGCCGCGTGGAGTGACCGGGATGCGCTCGCGGTTGGCCAGGCGCATGATCGCAGAGATCTCAGCGGCAGTGGCCGGCTTGACCACGACGTCGGGCAGATGGGCATACTCTGGACCGGCGACCTCGTCGTGGGCATAGTTGGCCAGGCGGTCGGGATCGCCATACAGGACGTGCTGGTCGCCGACGATGGCGCGCAGTTCAGCGACGATGGCTATGGTTACCGGTCGATAGTCATTTGGCATTAGCCCTGCACCCTGATTGCCTCATACGGCAATTGCCTCCCCCCTCAACGGTTTTCACTAACCGCCCGGTTCGCCTTCCCGCAGGCAAAGAGAAGAGATGTATGGAACGACCTGCGGGCCGTCGGGCAGGACGGCAATGGTCGCATCCGGCCGCTGCCGGCGCAGACCGGCGACCGTCTCTTCAATCGAGCGGCACGGGACGACCAACGCCCGCCGCAGCTCCTCATCGGCGAGCCCGCCGGCGTAGACATGCACCCTGGCCTTGAGCTGGACCTGGGCCTGGATCTGGGCCTCCCACTGGTCCTGGCAGCGAAAGCCAGGAGCCATGACCCGCTCCAGCAGCTCCTGGGGCGAGCTGGCCTCCCACAGCAACCGCATGTACTCACCGTGGGCAGGGATGCCATCCCAGCACTCGGCGGCGACGATAATGTCGCCGCCGGGCCGCACGATCAGGGCCGCAGCCGACATGCCCTTGACTGCCTGGTAGAGGTTGAGGTCGAGTGGGTAGCCGCTGTTGGAGGTGATGACGATATCGAACGGCTCAGGCACCGGCCGCAGGGCTCGCGCCCTGACGAAATCAACTCCGGCCCGGTGAGCCGGACCCAAAGCCCCGGCAAAGACGCCGGTGATCTGCCGGTCGCGGTTCAGGCTGACATTGAGCAGAAAGGTCGGGTTCGTGCGTTGGGCCACCGCCAACATCTCGTCCCAGATCGGATTGCCGTCGGTCACACCCCATGTGGCGCGTGGGTCGGCGATCATGGCCGGGCCGTGGTTGTCCATGATCGCCTCGATGTCGGCGATGCCGGGCAGCACGGCCTTTGGCCCGCCGCTAAAGCCGGCGAACAGGTGTGGCTCGATAAAGCCCGTCAGGATACGCACCGACGCATCCGCGTAGGCGCGGTTGACCCGCACCGGGCGACCGGCCTGATTACGCGCCACCTCGACCAGGTTGTGCTCGTCCCAGGCATCGTGCTGCACGATGCGATAGCGGTTGACGACCGTCTCGCCCAACATCCTCTCCAGCTCCGCGCCGGTCTGGGGACGGTGGGTGCCCAGGGCATTGACCAAGACGATCTGGTCGTCAGGCACGCCGGCCAGAGCCAGCTCATCCAACAGCGGAGGCAGAGCCCGGTCATTGGGCATGGGGCGGGTCAGGTCGCTGAACACCACGGCCACATGGTCGGCGGGTGTGACCAGGTCACGCAGTGGTGGGCTGTCGATCGGCGAGCGCAATGCGGCTGTGATGGCGCCTCGCTCATCAGGCAAGCCGGGCGTGAACTGGGGCTCGATGACAGTCACCGAGGCATCAGACGGCAGATCGATCCACAGTCCGTCGCGGCCATAGGCCAGTTTCAGGCGCATCGTCTTGCTCTCCAATAGATTCCTTGCTCCCTTCACTCGCTCACAATGACATCAGCCAGGAGATTATACCATTCGTTGCGTCCGAAGGCAAAGCGCGATCCCTACTCACCGGACGAGACGCAACACCGATCCGCTATTTGACATTCCATGCGATCAAGTGTATAATGACTCTTAGTCAATGACTGACCGTGGGTTAGCAGCGTTCACTCGAGGAGGGTAATCGCCGTGACGTCGTCGGAGCGACGGGAGCGGGAAAAGGCGCAGCGTCGCCAGGAGATCCTCGACGCAGCGCGCCAGGTGTTTTTCGAGCGCGGCTTCCATAGCCCGACGATGGACGATGTCGCCGCCCAGGCCGAGATCAGCAAAGGCACAATCTATCTGTACTTTGAGAGCAAGGAAGCAATCCTTGCTCATTTGCTTTTAGAGGGCCTGGATCTGCTCCTGGCCGAGCTGGAAAGCGCACAGCAGCGCTCATGCACCAGCGAGCCTCCGCTTTCCCCCGAAGCCACACTGCGCGCTTTGACCAACGCCTACCTTGCTTTCTGGCGGTCACAACCCAACTACTACCGTTTGCTGATAGCTTTCGACCGGGGCCGGTTTGAGGAATTGATCCCGTCAGAGCTTTATCAGGAGGTGCTGAGCAAGAGCCTCAAGGGTTTGGACTTGGTGGCACAGGCCATTCAGCAAGGCAAGGAGGCAGGTGACTTTGTGGTCGCCGACTCGTGGCGCGCAGCCGGTTCAGTCTGGGCAGCGCTGAACGGCGTGTTGGTGCTGATGGGCCATCCCTTGCGCCGAAAGATGCTCAAGAACAATGCGGAAACCATGTACCAATCGACGCTGAATCTGGTCATCACAGGACTCAAAGGCCAACAACCAAAGGAGGTAGACGGATGAAAAAAGTGGTCATCGTCGGGGGCGTGCGGACCCCCATCGGCAGCCACGGCGGCGCGTTCCGAACGCTGACCGCCCAACACCTGGCCGCGTTGGTGTTCGAAGAGGTGATCAAGCGGACAGGGATCGACGCCAAGCTGATCGACGACGTGATCCTGGGCTGCATCGGCCAGCAGAGCGATGCGCCCAACATCGGGCGGGTCGCCGCCCTGATGGCCGGAGTGCCGGTCAGCGTGCCCGGGCTACACCGTGCAGCGCAACTGCGTGTCGAGCATGCAGTCGATCACCGCCGCCTGCCAGGCCATCCAGGCCGGCGACGGCGAGGTGTACCTGTGCGGCGGTGTGGAGAGCATGAGCACCTCCCCCTACGTGGTGCGTGGCGCCCGGTGGGGACTGAAGCTGCGCCACGACACCTTTGTAGACACCCTGTGGGAGGGTCTGACCGACCCGGTGTGCGGCCAGATCATGGGCTACACGGCCGAGAACCTGGCCATGATGTACAACATCACCCGGGAGGAGCAGGACAAGTACGCCGTCGAGAGCCACAAGAAGGCGTTCATGGCCACCCGCATGGGACGCTTCCGCGACGAGATCATGCCGGTGCGGGTCAGCAAGAAGGTGGCCGGCCAGGAAGTGGCCTACGAGGACATCGTCCAGGACGAATGCATCAACCCCACCCTGACCGTGCAAAAGGCAGCCATGTATCCGACCGTGTTCAAGAAGGGCGGGATGGTGACCCCGGCCAACGCCTGCCCGCTCAGCGATGGGGCGGCCGCGGTCATCGTCATGACTGCCGACAAGGCCAAAGCATTGGGCCTGCAGCCGCTGGCGACGATCCGCAGCTATGCCTACGCGGCCATCCCGCCCGAGATCATGGGCCTGGGACCGGCCTATGCCCTGCCCAAGGCCTGCCAGCGCGCCGGCATCGATGTAGGCCAGCTCGACCTGATCGAGATCAACGAGGCGTTTGCCGCGCAGACGATCGCCTGCGGCATGGAGCTGGGCTGGGACTGGAACAAGGTCAATGTCAATGGCGGCGCCATCGCCTTGGGTCACCCGGTGGGCTGCACCGGCACGCGCGTCGTCGTGACACTGATCAACGAGATGATCAAGCGAGACGTGCCGCTGGGTGCGGTGACGGCCTGCGTCGGTGGCGGCATGGGCGGCGCCATCGTTGTCGAGCGGAGCTAGGAGGTAGACAATGGCAGACGTAACAATGTGGCAGGACAACAAGGCCCGGGCCGCATTCGAGGCCAAGGGCAAGGCTCTTCTGAAAGGCCTGCTGCCCAAGCTGGAAGGCCAGACCGGCGTAGTCGCGATCGAGCCGGAGAGTGGCGACTATTTCGTCGGCGCCACGCTGGGCAAGGCCGATGCGGCCGCTTTTGCCAAGTACCCGACCAGTGGGTCTACTTTGTACGATTGGATAACCCAGAGGCGGCGATCGCGCTGGCCACCTGGTGAGGGCAACCCTGAAGCAGATCGTGCGGTTGCCCTCCGATTCATGACCCGCAACCTGTAACCAAGAAGGAGGAACTATGTGGATTTTCAAGGTAGGTGTGGTTGGAGCCGGCGCGATGGGCGGCGGCATCGCCCAGGTGGTGACCTACTCTGGCCTGCCGGTGGTGGTGAAGGACATTGACCAGAAGCAGTTGGACCTGGCCCGCGAGCACGTCGAAAAGATCTACCAGGACCGCGTCGACAAGGGCAAGATGACGCCCGGTCAGGTGCAGGAAAAGCTGGGCCTGATCGAGTACACCCTGACCTACGACGGCTTCTCCGACGTGGACATTGTGATCGAAGCCGTGCCGGAGGTGATGAAGATCAAGCAGCGGTGTACAAGGAGCTGGACCAGGTTTGCCAGCCCGAGACGATCTTGGCCTCCAACACGTCGGCTCTGTCGATCACCGAGATGGGAGCAGCAACCGGCCGGCCCCACAAGGTGATCGGGATGCACTTTTTCAACCCGGCCCACGTCATGAAGCTGGTGGAGATCATCCCCGGAGACAAGACCGACCAGGACACGATCGACACGGTGCAGCAGTTCACCCAGGAGCTGCGCAAGATCCCGGTCATCGTCAAGGAATGCCCAGGCTTCCTGGTCAACCGGCTGCTGATGCCCTACCTCAACGAGGCGGTGCTGGCCGTGGAAGAGGGAGCCGCCACCGCACAGCAGGTCGACGAGGCGATGGGCAAAGACGGCTTTGGCTGGCCGATGGGCCCCTTCTTCCTGATGGACATGCTGGGCATTGACGTGTGCGCTCACGTCGGCGAGTACCTCTACTCCCAGTATGGCGAGCGGGTCAAGCCGGCCAAGCTGTTCTACGAGCTGGTTCGAGGCCAAGCGATTCGGCGAGAAGACCGGCGCCGGCTTCTACATCTACACCGCGACCAATGCCGAGCCGTTGGAGGCGATCATCAAGCGGATCCAGGACGCCGGCGGGGTGCAAACAGGCACAAGCTTCAGCGTGGACCGGCTGATGATGCCGTTCCTCAACGAGGCGGCCATGTGCGTCGCAGGAGAACATCGGCAACGTCAACGACGTGGACATGGCCTGCATCGCCGGCATCGGCATGCAGGTCAACAAGGGCGGTCAAGCGGTTCGCATGGGCCCGCTGGAGTACATGGACGAGCTGGGCCTGGACGTCGTGGTCCAGAAGCTGGAAGCGTTGGAGAAGGAGCTGGGCCCGCGCTTCCACCCGGTCAACATCCTGTACCAGAAGGTTCGCGCCGGGGATCTGGGCAAGAAGACCAAGCGCGGGTTCAAGGAATACACAGTCTAGTCTGTCCGTGCCAGCCATGGCACCTGACACCCGATACACCATAAACGAAAGGAGACTATCATGGGTGAGTATCAGAACGTAAACCTGGCCATTGAGGATCGGACGGCAATCATCACCATCGACCATCCGCCGGCCAACTCATTTGACACACAGACGACGCATGGATCTGAATGCTGCCTTCGACGAATGCCTGGCCAATCCGCAGGTCAAGGTGATCATCATCACCGGCGCAGGCAGTTCTGTTCGTGGCCGGAGCCGACATCAACGACGATCGCCAAGCTGGGCAAGCAGGGCTACGAGGCCACTTACGACGTGGTGCGCGCAGGGCAGGTGCTGTTCAACAAGATCGAGCAGTCGCCCAAGCCGGTCATCGCCGCCATCAACGGCTCGCTACTGCCTGGGCGGCGGCAACGAGCTGGCCATGGCCTGCCACATCCGCATTGCCGAGGATTCAGCGTCCAGTTCGGCCAGCCCGAGATCAAGCTGGGGATCATGCCCGGCTGGGGCGGCACGCAGCGGCTGGCCGCGCCTGGTGGGCAAGGGCATTGCCCTGGAGCTGATCCTGACCGGCAACAACATCAAGGCCCAGGAGGCCTACCGCATCGGCCTGGTCAACAAGGTTGTGCCGGTCGGCACCGTCGTCAGCGAGGCCAAGCGATGGGCCAAGGTCCTGTCGATGATGGGGCGGCGTGGCGATGGCGTCGATCATCAAGTCGGTCAACGAAGGGCTGGACATGACGCTTGGACGACGGGCTCAAGAACGAGGCCGACCTGTTCGCCAAGCTGTCTGCCACCGAAGACATGCACGAAGGGGTGGCCGCCTTCCTGGAGAAGCGCCGGCCGCAGTTCAAGGACAAGTAACTCCGGGACACTGGTACCCCGCCAGACGTTCATGTCACACCGAGCCCTGGCGGGGTTAAGCATCTCCTGAATTGAGGAGGAGACCGTATGGACTTGACTCTGAGCGAAGAACAATTGATGTTCAAAAAGATGTTCGCCGACTTTTGCACCAAAGAGATCCGGCCAAAGGGCGAGCACATCGATCAGGCCGAAGAGCCCCCAGAGGACCTGCTGGCCAAGGCGGTGGACCAGGGATTCTGGGCGGCGCTGGTGCCCGAAGAGCTGGAAGGCTGCGGCATGGACGTCTACACCTTCACGCTGATGCTCGAGGAGCTGGGCCGGGCCGACATGTCCACCGCGCTGATCCTGAGCGTGCACAACTGCCTGGTGGTCAAGCCGCTCCTGGAGTACGGCAGCGACGAGCAGAAGGAACAGTATCTGGAGGCGCTGGCCTTTGGCGAGAAACTGGGAGCCTTTGCCCTCACCGAGGCGAGCGCAGGCTCGGACGCGACGGCGCTCAAGATGACGGCGACGCGCAACGGCGCCGGCTATGTGCTGAACGGAGCCAAGAACTGGGTCAGCAACGGGTCGCTGGCCGGCCTGTTCCTGGTCTTTGCCAAGGCCGAAGGCGGCATCACCGCCTTCCTGGTCGAGCCAGAGACGGCCGGCGTGAAGGTGGGCTATCGGGAAAAGACGCTGGGCCTGCGCGGCGTGCCGGCCAACACAATCTACTTTGACGGCGTGCACGTTCCAGAGGCCAATCGCCTTGGCGCAGAGGGCAAGGGGATGGAGATCGCACTGCAGGCGCTGAGCCTGAGCCGGCTGGGGCTGGCAGCGCATCGCCCTGGGCGCCATCGAGCGAGCTCTGGAAGAGGCAGTCCAGTTCTCCATCGAGCACATCCAGTTCGGCGGCCCGATCGCCCTGAAGCAGATCATCCAGAACTATGTCGCCGACGCCAAGACCCAGATCGAGGCGCTGCGCTCCCTGGTGACTCCACACCGCTTGGCTGGCCGACTCGGGGCAGGACTTTGGCCAGGAGGCATCCATCGCCAAGCTGTTCGGCGCTCGCGTCGCCTACGAGGTGACCAACAAGATGCTCCAGGTGCACGGCGGCTATGGCTACATGAAGGACTATGCCATCGAGCGCTACTATCGCGATTGCCGTGCGCTGGAGATCATCGAGGGGACCAGCCAGATCCAGCAGTTCCTGATTGCCCGCGACATCTACAAGGCAAAGGGACTGGAGATCCGGCCCTAAATGAGATTGGGAGACGACCTATGGACTTTAGCTTCCCCAAAGAATATCAGCTCTTCCGGCGGATGGTGCGCGACTTTGCCGAGAACGAAGTCAAGCCGCTGGCCAAGGCCGTCGACCGCGAGCACCGGGTGCCGCTTGAGACGGTCAAGAAGGCAGCCGCGCTCGGGCTGATGGGCGTGCCCTTTCCCCAGAAATATGGCGGCATGGGCGGCGGCGAGATGGGCTACTGCATCATGATGGAAGAGCTGGGACGGGTATGCACCAGCACCGCCACGGTCATCGGCGCCCACACCGGCATCGCCGCCATGTCCATCTACCTGGACGGGACCGAGGAGCAGAAGCAGAAATTCCTGGTGCCCGCTGGCCAGCGGCAGGCTCATCGGCGCCTTTGGCCTGACTGAGGCCCAGGCCGGCTCCGATGCAGCGGCGATCAAGACCACCGCCGTGCGAGACGGCAACCACTTTGTGCATCAACGGGGCCAAGGTGTTTATCACCAACGGCGACATCGCCGGCATCATGACCGTCATGGCCGTGACCGATCCATCACTGGGCGCCTACGGTGGCATCACCGCCTTTATCGTCGAGACCGACACCCCTGGCTTCAGCATCGGCAGCCTGGAGAACAAGATGGGCATCCGCGGCAGCTCCACCGCCGAGTGCGTCTTTCAGGATGTGCGCGTGCCCAAGGAGAACGTGCTGGGGCAGTTCGGCGCCGGGTTCCTGACCTTCATGAAGTCGCTGGACATCGGGCGGGCCAGCCTGGGCGCAGCCTGCCTGGGCGGCGCCCAGGCAGCGATGGAGGGCTGCATGGAGTGGGCCATGGCCCGTGAGCAGTTTGGCGTGCCGGTCGCCACCAAGCAGTCGGTCTACTTTATGATCGCCGACATGGCCGCCGAGATCGAGGCGCTGCGCTCGCTCATCTACCGCACCGCCTGGCTGATCGATACCCACCAGCCGCACATCAAGGAAGCCGCCATCTGCAAGCTGTACGGCTCCGAGGTGGCATCCCGCTGCATCCACAAGGCGGTGCAGATCCACGGTGCCCTGGGCTACAGCCGGGACTACTGGGTGGAACGGGCCTATCGCGACGCCCGCATCGCCGAGATTTTTGAGGGCACCAACGAGATCCAGCGCATCGTCCTGGCCAGCAACCTCTTCCGGCCCTACGGCCTGCGGATACCTTCGTAGCAAGGAGCAGAGGTCTATGAAGATAATCGTACTGATCAAACAGATACTAGATCCGGCCGGTATCCTCGTCCGGCGCGACAAGGAAAAGATGTTCATCAACCGCGAGGAGTATATCCTCGGGCCAGACAGCAAGGCAGCTCTGGAGGCAGCGCTGCGGCTCAAGGATGCAGGCGGCGCAGAGGTCATCGCCCTCAGCCTGGGCAAGCCCCGGGTCGAAGATGCGCTGCGCGAGGCCCTGGCCATGGGCTGCGACGCAGCCTACCTGCTGAGCGACGAGGCCTTCAGCGCGGCCGACATCCCGGTGACGGCGAGCGTGCTGGCCGCGGCCGTCCAGAAGCTGGGCGGCGCCGACCTGATCGTCGCCGGGCGCGAGTCGGGCGACACCGGCGCCGGCCAGATCGGTTCTCGCCTGGCAGAAGCGCTCAACTACGCCCAGGTAACCGACGTGCACGCGCTGGCCGGCGAGCCGGGCGCAATCCAGGCCACCCGGCGTTGGGGCAGCGGCTTTGCAGCAGTACAAGCCATGCTGCCGGCCGTGGTGACTGTCGCGCCAGAGGCCTTCCCTGCCCGTTATGCCCACGGTGCGCGCATCATGAACGCCTATCGCGAATGGCAGGTGACGACCTGGAACGCAGCCGACCTCGGCCTGGACGAAGCGGCCCTGAAGCCGCTGCTCACCTCCCGAGGTGAGAGCTTTCCGCCGCCACTGCCGGTCGGCGAGCAGATCAAGGGTGCCCCAGCGAGCGTGGCACACGAGCTGATCACCGCGCTCAAGCTACAGAAGGTCATCGGCTAGGCGGGAGGCAAACATGGACTTTGGCTATCTCGACTCGTGGATTGAAGAACAGGTTGGCAGAGAAGTCGTCGACCAAGTCGGCACAGGGTACCGCAACATCTGGGTAGTAGCCGAAACCCTGGACGGGGCGCTCGCCCCGGCCACCGTGCAGACAATGGGCCAGGCTCGCGACATGGCCGATCAGATCGGTGTCTATGTGTTCGGCGTGCTGTTGGGTGAGCAGGCTATGCCATTGGCACAGGAGCTGATCGCCTACGGCGCCGACAAGGTCCTCGCGGCCGGCGTCCGTGCCCTGAACGAGTACCAGCCAGAGGCCTACACCAAGGCCCTGGCCGACCTGGTAGATCAATATCGACCAGAGATCCTGCTGCTGGCCGCAACAGCGCTGGGCAACGACCTGGCGCCCCGGCTGGCGCAACGGCTGAACACCGGACTGATCAGCCACTGCGTCAAGGTAGAGATCGACATGTCAGAGCGGCTGTTGCTGGGCACCTTCCGGGTCCTGGGCGGCGACATGTTCAACACCCTGGCCTGCCCTGAAGCCCGCCCTCAGATGGCAACGCTGCAACCCGGTTACTTCCGCACCCCAGGCCAGGATGCCTATCGTTCTGGCGAGGTGCAGGAAGTGGAGGTGGATCTGTCCGGCGTATCCGGCCGGCTGACCTGGGTCAACCTGGATGCGGCCGTCGACAAGCCCTCCGTGCCGTTGCGCAAGGCCAAGATCGTCGTCTCGGCCGGGCGAGGGCTTGGCGATGCCGAGGGCTTTGCCCTGGCCGAGCAGCTCGCTGCCGCCCTGGGCGGAGTAGTAGCCGGCACACGCGGCGCTCTCGACGAGGGCTGGATCGCCGAGGAGCAGGTGGTCGGCATCGGCGGCGAGACGATCGCTCCCGACCTGTACATCGCCTGTGGGCTATCCGGCGATATCCACCACTACTTTGGCATCCGCAGTAGCAAGTTGGTCGTCGCCATCAACGCTGACGAGCAGGCGCCCATCATGAAGGTGGCGAATTACGCTGTGGTAGGTGACGCTCGCCAGATCCTTCCGGCCATGTTGCAGGCATTGACCAGGTAATCGCCGGCATGTGATTGGCTGGAACAAGTGGGAAGTCAGGGACAATGGCGTCTCTGGCTTCCCGCTTTTCTCTTTCATTCTGAGGATTAGCCCTGATCCCTTTTGACTTACTGGCCGCTGGGGTTTATAATGGACTGGGGGCAGCAGGCAGATAGGTAGCATGCATCAGAATCCTGACCACACGAGGGAAATCATGGAAGACAAACCGTGGTTCAAGCACTATGATCCGGCCATGCCGCGCACACTACATCCCTACCCCGCCTGTACCCTCCTGGATGTGGTCAAAGAGACGGTGCGCGAACGGCCGAACCACACGGCCTGGAACTTCAAAGGTGCGCGCGTCACCTACACCGAAATGGAGCGGCTCACCGACGCCTTTGGCGCGGCGCTCGTCTCCCTGGGAGTGCGAAAGGGTGACCGGGTGGCGTTGGTCATACCCAACTCACCGCAGGCGATCATCGGCCAGCTCGGCGCCTGGAAGGCTGGAGCCATAGTCGCCCCGATCAATCCCCTGTACACCGAGCGCGAGCTAGAGTATTCGCTGAACGAGATCGGTGCCGAGACCGTGGTCGTGCTCACCTCCTTCTACGCCAAGATCAAGGCGATCCAGGCACGTACCAGGGTGCGGCGGGTCATCGCCACCAACATCAAGGAGTACCTGCCGCCGGTGCTGCGCCTCCTCTTCACCCTGGCCAAGGAGAAAAAGGAAGGGCACCGGATTGTGTTGCAGCCAGGAGACCTGTGGATGGGCGATCTCCTCAAACAACATGCCAATGCTCAGCCGGGTGTCTCCGGTCGGCCCACAGGACCGGGCAATCCTTCTGTTCAGCGGTGGCACCACCGGCACGCCCAAGGCGGCCCTGGGCACGCACCAGGCATTGGTCCAGACGACCATGCAGCTGCGGGCCTATGCCCGGACGGTGCTCAACGATTGGGACGACACTCTGACGCTGGTCATGCCCCTGTTCCACGTATATGGCAACATGGCCCTGAACACATCGCTGATGGCTCGCTGGCCGATGGCCATTGTCCCCAATCCCCGCGACATTGACGATCTGATCGCCACCATCGAAAAAGCCCGGCCGGCCGTGCTGCACGGCGTGCCCACCCTGTTCATCGCCTTGCTCAACCACCCCAAGATCCAGGCTGGCAAGGTGGACCTGACCTCGCTAAAGATGTGCTACTCGGCAGCCGCGCCGCTCATGGCTGAAACCAAGCACCGCTTTGAGGCATTGACCGGTGGACGGTTGCTGGAGGCCTATGCCATGACCGAGACGATGCTGGCTGCAGCCGTCTGTCCGGTCAGCGCAGCCTACAAGGAAGGCTCAACCGGCATTCCTCTCCCCGACGTCGAGGTCCGGATCGTGGACGCTGACATCGGCGAACGGGACCTGCTGCCAGGCGAGGTCGGCGAGATCATCATCCGGGCGCCGCAAATCATGGTCGGCTACTGGGAAAGTCCTACCGAGACGGCAAACATGATCCGCGATGGCTGGGTCTACACCGGCGACCTTGGCTACCTGGACGAGGATGGTTACCTGTTCATCGTCGATCGCAAGAAAGACCTAATCAAGCCAAGCGGTTTCCAGGTCTGGCCGCGCGAGGTGGAGGAAGTCATTGCCACCCACCCGGCAGTGGCCGAGGTGAGCGTGGCCGGAGTGCCTGACGACTACCAGGGCGAAGTGGGCAAAGCCTGGATCGTTCTCCGCCCTGACCAGCAGGTCACTGCCGACGAAATCCGGGCCTATTGCCGCGAAAAGCTGGCTGCCTACAAAGTGCCGAAGCACGTCGAGTTTCGCGACAGCCTGCCCAAGACGATGGTCGGCAAGGTTCTGCGACGTGAGCTGGTAGCCCAGGACAGGAAATGAACCAGGTTGTCATCCTGAGCGCCGTCCGCACGCCATTCGGCCGCTTCGGCGGCGCGTTCAAAGATCTGTCACCGGTCGAGCTGGGCGCCGTGGCTGCCCGGGCAGCAATTGCACAGGCCAACACGCCCGGCGAACGGATCGATCAGGCCATCCTGGGCAACTGCATGGGTGCGGCCTCGCTGGGCCAGGTGCCGGGCCGGCAAGTAGCCCTGCGGGCAGGCTTCCCGGAGCAGGTCAGCGTCGTAGACGTCAATACCGCCTGTACCTCAGCCCTGGTGGCGGTCGAGCTCGCCTGCCACCTAATCCGCCACGGTCAGGCCAATGTCGTCGTCGCCGGTGGTTTTGAGAGCATGAGCCAGGTGCCCTACACCCTGCCCCAGGCGCGGTTTGGCTACCGGCTTGGCCATGCCCATGTGGTCGACGCCCTGACCAACGCCCTCACCTGCCCCATCACCGGCGTGCACATGGGCGTGTACGCCAGCCGGGCAGCGCTGGCGCGTGGCATCGATCGTGCGGCACAAGACCGTTGGGCGCTGCGCAGCCAGCAGCGCTACCAAGCCGCCCGCGCCGCCGGATACCTCACCGGTGAGATCGTGCCGGTCCCTATCTCAAGCCGCCAAGGGCCGGTCCCTGTGCAGAGGACGAGCAGCCCCGACCGGATGTCAGTTATGACAAGCTGGCTGCCCTGCCGCCTGCCTTTGAGCGTGAGGGCACAGTCACCGCCGGCAACGCCCCAGGTCTGAACGACGGTGCTGCAGCGCTCGTCCTGGCCGCCCAGAGCGTCGCCCACGACCTCGGCACACCACCCTTGGCTCGGCTGGTTGCCACCGGCCGGGTTTCGGCGTCGCCCGACGCAATCAACGTCGTCCCGGCGCAGGCGGCACAGGCCGCCCTGGCGGCTGCCGGTTTCCGGCCTGACGACATAGACCTGTGGGAAATCAACGAGGCCTTTGCGGCGGTAACACTGACCAGCATCCAGGAGCTGGGAATAGATCCCGAGCGTGTGAACGTCAACGGCGGCTCGATCGCCATCGGCCATCCGGTAGGAGCCACCGGCGCCCGCATCCTGATGACGCTGATCTATGAGCTGCGGCGCCGGGGAGGCGGCCTTGGCGTCGCCACGATCTGCGGAGCGGGTGCCAATGGCTGCGCCGTCGTGGTGGAAGTGAGATAGCCGCACATGATCAGCTGCATCCTGTTCGACCTGGACGACACGCTCTATCCGCGCCATGCAGGCGTCATGGATCAGATCCGGGACAGGATGCTCGTCTACCTGCGCAGTCGGCTCAACCTCTCTCTCGACGAAGCCGATGCCTTACGGCGGCGCTATTTCCAGACCTATGGCACCACGATGCGTGGTCTACAGATCAACTACCAGATCGACACAGAGGAATACCTCGACTACGTTCACAACATTCCCCTTCACGACTATCTCACCGCAAACGCCCGCCTCGATTCTGTGCTGGCCTCTATTCCCGAGTCCAAGGTCGTTTTCACCAACTCCTCCCGAGAGCATGCCACCAGGGTGCTCGATCTGCTGGGCATTAGGCATCACTTTGATCGGATCATCGACGTGCGTGACGTAGGCTATGAGAGCAAGCCCCAACCGGCTGCATACCAACTGGCGTGTGATCTGCTGGGCAGTCCTTCCCGAAGAGTGCGTGATGGTCGACGACAACACCCGCAACCTGCAGCCGGCCAAGGCGTTGGGCATGACCACCGTGCTGGTCCTGGACGGCATCGACCCTTCCTCCGAGAGCACCGGCGACAAGTGTCGATCATGTTATCTCCTGCATTGAGGAGATCGGCCAGGTGATGGACGATATCCATGAACAAAGTATTGTCTCTGGATCAGGCAGCTAGTTGCGTTCGCTCCGGCTGCACCTTGAGCCTGGGAGGGATGACCCTCTACCGGCGGCCGGTCGCCTTTGTCCGCGCCCTGTTGCGCACCGGCGCGACCGACCTGACTCTGCTGGCTCTGACCTGCGGCTATGAGAGCGATCTCCTCGTCGGCGCCGGCCGGGTGCGCCGGCTGCGGACCTGTTACTTTGGCCTGGAGGGGTTTGGCCTGGCGCCGATGTTCACCCAGCGGGCCACCGCCGGAGAGCTGGAGATAGTGGAAGAGACGGAGGCCAGCCTGGCCTTCGGGCTGCGCGCTACACTTGCCAGGGTGGGGTTCATGCCCAGCCTGGCGTGGCTCGGCACCGATCTGCCCAAGGTCCGCCCCGACGTCAAGACGGTCGTCGATCCATACTCCGGTCAGGAATACACGGCCTTTCCGGCGCTCCACATAGATGTGGCCGTCATTCACGCCCTGGAGGCCGACCGGTTGGGCAACGCCAGGTTCGATCGGCAACCTGGCCTTGGATCAGGAGCTGGCCTCAGTTGCCGACCAGGTCATCGTCACCGCCGAGCGGGTAGTAGAAGAATTGTCGGGCCCCTTGGAGCTGCCGGGCTTTCCGGTAACGGCCGTCGTCGAGGCGCCGCGTGGCGCCTGGCCCACCTCCTGCTATCCTGACTATGGGCTGGACGGCAGATGAGCTGCTCGATTATGTAGACGCCTGCTCGGCAGGTGGATTCGACGCCTACCTGGAGCAGTTTCTGACTGGCCCCTAGATTTGCAGTCCAGCCGCGCCAGACGTATAATAGAACCGCTCCACCACGATGGATGGGGAAAGGGATGGCAAGCGCCACGGACTATACAACCGACGACCTGATGTGCACCTGCATCAGCCGCCAGGTTCAGGATGGCGAAGTATTGGCCCAGGGGATAGCCACCCCGCTGGTAGCAGCCGGATACCTCCTGGCCAAGCACACACACGCCCCGCACGTCACCTTTGCCTCTGCCATCGGCAATGTCCTATGTCAGAAAGCTGCACCCCTGGGCCTGACCCGCGTCGAAGAGCTCTGGCTGGGTCAGGCCCTGTGCTATTTAGGCTTTGCCCAAATCGTCTGCGATCTGCTGCCGACGCTGACACCCAAGGAGTTCTTTCGGCCGGCCCAGGTCGATCCCTTTGGTCACTTCAACAACGTCGCCATCGGTGACTACTACCATCCCCGCCTGCGCCTGCCCGGTTGCGGAGGCATCGCCGACGTGACAGTCTTTTCGCCGGCTGTCTACCTGTATGTGCCCAGCCACAGCCGGGCTGTATTCGTCGAAAAGCTGGATTTCGTGAGTGGGCTGGGGATGCCGACCTCTGATCGGCCGGGCCTGCGGCCCGGCCCGCGTCTGCTGATCAGCGATCTGGGCGTTTTCGACTATGCCGGCGGCCGGATGCGCCTGCGCAGCTACCACCGCGGTGTCACCGTTGAGAAGATCCGGCAGAAGACTGGCTTTGCACTGGAAGTCGATCCCGATGCCCACGAGACCCCACCCCCAACGGTCGAAGAGGTCAGACTGCTTCGCGAGGTGATCGACCCGCTGGGGATCCGCGAATTGGAGCGCATGAGCGGTGCCCAACGCCGCCCGCGGATGCGCGAGCTGGTTCAACAAGAACAAGACCGAAAACACAGGGAGGGTTGGAAATGACAGACCGGAGTCACTTTGACGGCCAGTACACGACCCCTTGGGACAAGGTCCTGGCCAAGCGGACAGAGCGGATGAAGAGCTCGATCATCCGTGAGCTGCTCAAGTTCACGATGCAGCCCGAGGTCATCTCCTTCGCCGGAGGGATGCCTGCGCCGGAGCTCTTTCCGGTACGCGACTTTCGCGAAGCATGCGACTGGATCCTCACCCATGACGCAGCAGGCGCCCTCCAGTATGGTACCACTGAGGGCTATCCTCCACTAAGAGACTACCTGGTCGAGGCCATGCACAAGTATGACCTGCCAGCTGAGCGGGACAACGTGCTGTTGACCAACGGCTCGCAGCAGGCTCTCGACCTGATCGGCAAGGTCTTTATCGACGAGGGCGACGAGATCATCACGTGCCGGCCAACCTACCTGGGTGCCATCCAGGCCTGGAACGTCTACGGCCCCAAGTTCGTGACGGTGCCCTTGGACGACGACGGCATGCGCATGGACGAGCTGGAGAAAGCATTGGCTGCACACCCCAGCGCCAAGTTCATCTACGTCCTGCCCAACTTCCACAACCCGGCCGGCACGACGCTGTCGCTGGAGCGCCGCCACCGGCTGGTTGACCTGGCGGCCAGGCACGGCGCCTTTATCATCGAAGACGACCCGTATGGCGAGCTCCGTTTCGAAGGGGAGGACCTCATCCCCATCTGCGCCCTGCACAAGGAGAACACCATCTACCTCAGCACCTTTTCCAAGACCCTGGCTCCCGGCCTGCGGCTGGGCTGGATCGTCGCTCCCAAAGCCGTCATTGCCAAGCTGATCCAGGCCAAACAGGGAGCAGATCTCAACACCAGCACCCTCGTGCAGTACATGGCCTACGACATCTGCTCGCGTGGCCTGATCAAAGCACACGTGAAAAAGATCCGCGACGCCTACAGGGAACGGCGCGATGTGATGCTCCAGGCCATGGAGGAGCATTTCCCGCCAGGCGTGACCTGGACCCGGCCACAGGGCGGCCTGTTCCTGTGGGCTCGCATGCCGGAGCAGATCGATGCCGAAAAGCTGCTGAAGGTTGCGGTAGAGGAGAAGGTGGCCTTTGTGCCTGGCAACGCCTTCTATCCCGACGGCGCCGACGGCCGGTGCTGCATGAGGCTGAACTTCTCCTACGCCCAGCCTGACATGATTCGCGAAGGAATCAGGCGGCTGGGACAAGCCATCAAGCGCGAGATGGGGCTGGCCTGAGTCTGGAGGCACCGTGATCCAGGTCGAAACCGTGGTCGGACCCGATCGGGTAGTCAAGCTGCGCATGGCGCGCTCGCTGCTGGGGCGGACGGCCTACTTCACCGCTGCCTACTGGGTGGATGGGCTGCTCATCGACACCGGCTGTGCTCACACTGCCCGGCAACTGCTCGGGGTCGTCAAGGACTGGCCCGTCATCCAGGTAGTGAATACTCACAGCCACGAAGATCACATCGGCGCCAACGCCGACCTACAGGCTGCCTTCGACTGCCCCATCCTGGCCCACCCCGATGCGTTGCCGATCCTGGCCAATCCCAAGCTCCAGCCCCTTCAGCCATACCGGCAAGCTGTTTTGGGGCTGGCCCAAACCGTCCCAGGGCCAGCCGATCGGGGCAGAAGTAGAGACCGAGCACTCGCGCTTTCAGGTGATCCACACACCCGGCCACAGCCCCGATCACGTGTGCCTCTTCGAGCCGGATCGGGGCTGGCTCTTCTCAGGCGACGCCTACATAGGCGGCAAGGACCGGGCCCTGCGCGAAGGATACGACATCTACGGCATCATCGCCTCGCTCAAAAAGCTGGCTGCCCTGCCGGTGCAGGCGATCTTTTCCGGAAGCGGCAGCGTTCGCGCCGAGGGGGTCAAGCCACTACAGGACAAGATCGCCTACCTGGAAGAGCTGGGCGACCGGATCGGGGCGCTGCACGGCCAGGGTCTGTCGCCGCGGCGGATCCGGCGCCGGCTGTTTGGCGCCGAGCTGCCGATCGCCTACGTGACCCTGGGCCACTTTTCCGGGATCCGGCTGATCCAGTCCTACCTGAGCTCATGAACAGAAACCGCGCCTTGACAAACAAGCAAACCTTTAGTATACTGGGGCTGTCCCCCCCATAAGTGTCTCCTGCTCAGCGTGGAGCAGGATTGGCAATACATGCGCACAAGGAGGAGAGCGATGGAGAAGATCTGGCTGAAAGAGTACGAAAAGGGCGTGCCGGCGACGATCGATTACCCGAAGGTACCGGTACACCGGTTCTTGGAGGATAGCGCCGCCAAGTATCCATCCAGGACCGCACTGATCTATGGCAACGTGGTGGAGCCTCTGGGCGGCCGCCTGATGGACGCCACCATGTCCTACGGCCGGTTGCTGGAACTGACTCGACGCTTTGCCGCCGCGCTGCAAAGCCTGGGAGTCAAGAAAGGCGACCGGGTTGCGATCCACCTGCCCAACTGCCCCCAGTTCGTCATCGCCTACTATGCCACGCTCATGGTCGGCGGCATCGTCGTGCCCTGCAACCCGCAGTACACGCCCCGCGAGATGAAGCACCAGCTCAGCGACTCAGGCGCCAAGGTGGCTGTCACCCTGAGCCTCACCTACCCCGTCGTCAAGCAGATCCGCAAGGAAACACCGCTCGAAGCCGTCATCGTCGCCAACATCAAGGAGTACTTTCCCGGCCTGCTCAAGTTCCTGTTCACCGTGGCCAAGGAGAAGAAGAAGGTCACTTCCAGGACATCTCCGGCGAGGCCAACACCTACTGGTTCCAGGACCTCCTGGCCAAGGCGCCGGCCAAGCCACAGCCGGTGGAGGTCACCCCCGAGGACACGGCCGTGCTGATGTACACCGGCGGCACGACCGGCGTGTCCAAGGGCGCCCAGCTCACCCACCGCAATCTGGTGGCCAACGCCGTCCAGGTGCGGTCGTGGATGCCCAGCCTGCAAGTTGAAAAGGAGACCGTGCTGACCGCACTGCCGCTGTTCCACAGCTTTGGCATGACCATGTGCATGAACCTTGCCACCTACTTGGGCGGCACCATGATCCTGATCCCCAACCCGCGGATCTCGAGCACACCCTCAAGTCGATCAACAAGCACAAGCCAACCCTCTTCCCCGGTGTGCCGACCATGTACGTGGCCCTCAACAACTATCCCGACATCGCAAGAGTACGACGTATCGTCCATCCAGGCCTGCATCAGCGGCGCAGCCGGCCTGCCTGCCGAGGTGCAAGAGCGTTCGAGAAGCTCACCGGCGGCAAGCTGGTGGAAGGCTATGGCCTGAGCGAGGCGTCGCCCGTCACCCACTGCAACCCGATCTATGGCAAGCGCAAACAGGGTAGCTGGATCGGCCTGCCCTTGCCCGACACCGTGGCAACGATCATGGACCTGGAGACGGGTGAGAAGGAGCTGGGGCCTGGCGAGATCGGCGAGCTGTGCATCCAGGGGCCGCAGGTGATGAAGGGCTACTGGAACATGCCGACGAGACGGCCAACGCCCTGCGCGACGGCTGGCTGCACACCGGCGACATCGCCCGCATGGACAAGACGGCTTTTTCCAGATCGTGGACCGCAAGAAGGACATGATCATGGGCCCGGCGGCTTCAACATCTACCCGCGCGACGTCGAGGAGGTGCTGTACGAGCACCCCAAGGTCATGGAGGCTGCCGTCGCCGGCATCCCGATGGGCGCCGATAAGGGCGAGCGGGTCAAGGCCTACGTCGTCCTCAAGCCGGGCGAAACGGCCACCGAGGAAGAGATCATCGACTTCTGCCGCAAGAACCTGGCGCCCTACAAGGTGCCCAAGTTCGTCGAGTTCCGCAGCGACCTGCCCAAGACGATGGTCGGCAAGATCCTGCGGCGCGTCCTGATCGAGGAAGAGCTCAAACGCAGCCAGGGACAGGGATAGGCCCGCCCTGAGCGTTTTTGGGCGCATTTGACAAATTTGGCACTCTTGGCTATAATGGGCGGCAATTGCTCGGCTGGTGTTCTTGTAGCAGGACTGATTTCGATCGTTTTCGGACTGCAGAAAGGAGGTGGTTGCCGAACAGGCGCATAGAGAATCCGATCAGTTGTCACGGTGAGCCGCGAAGCAGTGATCCCTTCGCTCTGCTCAGGGTAGCAAGTTGGACTGAGAAACAAAACTCGGAAACCAAGGGAGGAGATTTCAAAATGAAGAAGGTATTCGCACTTCTAGCCCTCGCGGCAATGCTGATGCCTATACTGGCTGCCTGCGGGGAGGCACCGCGGCAGCATGTCCCGCAGGGGACATCTGCGTGACCGTCGGGAAAGATGAGCCGATCCGCATCGCCTACATGATGGTCGTCTCCGGCTCCGATGCATCGCTGGGCCAGGACACCAAGTACGGCGTCGAGATCGCCATCGACGACAAGGGAGGCACTCTCCTGGGCCACAAGATCGAGCTGATCGGCGAGGACACGCTGTGCAACGCCGAGGGCGGCCAGACCGCCGCCACGAAACTGGCCGCTGACCCCAAGCTGGTAGCGGTGGTCGGCACGAGCTGCTCCAGCGAGGCCCGCGCGGCCCTGCCCATCATGTGCGCGCAGAGCATCCCCATGATCTCCGCCTCCAACACCGCGCCCGACCTGACGGCGGCGGACCGGCCGGCGGACTACTGGTGCTACATGCGAACCGCCCACAACGACACGGTGCAGGGCGCGGCCATGGCCCAGTACGCCTGGGAAAAGGGCTTCAAGAAGGCAGCCACCTGCCACGACGGCAGCCTGTACGCCGACAAGCTGCAGCAGGTGTTCGCCGAAGAGTTCAAGAAGCTGGGCGGCACCATCACTGCCCAGGAAGCAGTGGCGCCGACCGACACCGACATGAAGCCGATGCTCACCCGCGTCGCGGCCGGCGCGCCCGAGTTCTTCTACTACCCGATCTTTATCGCCGCCGGTGCGCAAATCACCTCCCAGGCCAAGCAGGTTCCCGGCATGGAGAACGTGCAGTTGGCCGGCGCCGACGGCATCTTCTCGCCCGACTTTCTCAAGGCGGCCGGCGACGCAGCGCTGGGCATGATCTGGTCCAGCCCTGACTTTTCGGCCTTTGGCGGCGGCTACGCGGACTTTTTGGTCAAGTACAAGGCCAAGTCCGGCGCGAGCGCCGTTGGCCCCCTTCCACGCCCACGCCTACGACGGGGCCAACATCATCTTTAACGCCATCGAGAAGGTGGCCATCAAGAGTGGCGACGGCACGCTGCTCATCCCGCGCAAGGCACTGGCTGCCGCCATGATCGCCACCAAGGACCATCAAGGGGATCACCGGCAACCTGACCTGCACGGCCACCGGCGACTGCGCCGACCCCAAGATCGCTGTCTATCAGTGCATGAGCGCCGATGCGGCCACCTGGAACCCTGGCGCCGCCGCGGACAGCAACCCGAAGAAGATCTGGCCCTAGTCTCGGCCAGGTGTTGACAACCGTGCAGACGATTGACGTCTGAATAGCTTTTGACAGAGCAGGGGCGGGCAAGTGTGCTCGCCCCTGCCTGGTACAACACAGGAGAGTCGCCATGCTTCAACGCCTGAAAAGACGCGTGTCCGGGACGATGCTGGCCATGTGGCTCATTGGGTTGGTCATCCTGGCCGTCGTGATCTATGGTGCCATCAACACCTTGACGTGGGGCCATTATACTCTTACGCAATGGGTGGATCTGCTTATCTATGGCATCGCGCAAGGTGGCATCTACGCCCTCATCGCCCTGGGCTATACGCTGGTGTACGGCATCCTGCGTATGATCAACTTTGCCCACAGCGAGGTGTTTATGGCCGGCCCCTTCATCGGCTACTTTGTGGCGATCGCCATGAACCAGGCCGGCTGGTTCGACCGTGGCTGGGGGCTCACCATAGTCGGTTTGGCCATCGTCCTCCTGATCGCCATGGCCGTATCACTGGCGATCGCCGTCATGCTGGAACGGATCGCCTACCGGCCGCTGCGCCGGGCTCCCCGCCTGGTGCCGCTGATCACCGCCATCGGCGCTTCCTACTTTCTCCAATACACCTTTCTCGGCCTGTTTGGCTCGAACGTCAAGGGGTATCCTGACATCGACCTGCTGAAAGGGACCTGGAACATTCTTTGGCGTCGACATCCTGAAGACCCAGGTGGTGGTCATCGTCGCCGCAGTGTTTTTCCTGGCCATCCTCTACGTCTTTGTGCAGCGCACCAAGACCGGCAAGGCGATGCAGGCAGTTTCAGAGGACAAGGACACCGCCGCATTGATGGGCATCGACGTCGACCGGATCATCGTCATCACCTTTGTCGTCGGAGGGGCGCTGGCGGGCGCGGCCGGGTTCTTCTACGCCCTGCTGTTCAAACAGGTCAAGTTCGACATGGGCTTCTTTCCCGGCATCAAGGCCTTTACCGCGGCGGTGCTGGGCGGCATCGGCAACGTAGTCGGAGCCATGTTGGGCGGCATGTTCCTGGGCATCGCCGAATCGCTCTTCCCCAACCTGGTCCTGGATGGAGCCTGCGCCTGGGGCACGACGGGATGCATCCCGGCCCCCTATCAGCTCAAGGACGCGCTGGCCTTTATCATGCTGGTGCTGGTCCTGATCTTCCGGCCGACCGGCATCCTGGGCGAGCGCCTGGCGACCAAGAAGGCGTAAGCGGCAGCGGAAAGGAACGAAACAGATGCAGACTAGAGATGCGAACACTCGTTTCGACCTGTCCCCGGCGATCCGGATAGGACTGATCGGCGGCATCATCACTCTGCTGATGTGTCTCATCGGCATCGTCGAGGTCTCCATCGTACGGGCAGTGATCTACCCCTTCCTGTCCCTGGGTCAGACCCTGCTGCTGCTCGCCTATCTGCTCTTTTGCTCCATGGCGGTGCGGCGAATGCTGGCCATCTTCAGGAAGAGCACTCCCGCGCTTGTGGGTGGTCGGCAGCGGAGCCCTGGCCGGTTTGTTGATCAGCGTATTCCTTGCCGCTTTGGTGCTCATCGGCAACTGGATCAACCTGCGGTCCGTGCTTTATCCGGGCCTCACCCCAGCTCTATGATCTACTGACCTTCGGCCTGGGGCTTGTCCCGGGGATCATCGCCCTTCTGCTCTTCGGCCTGATCCTGGGAGCACTGGTGGGGGCTATCTACCTGCTGCCGGAGCGACTGCGTCGGGCGCTGGTCCTGGGGTTGGCCCTGATACCGCTCCTGGCCATCGTGGGCAGCGCGTTCTTTGCCCAGCGAGGGCTCACCCTGCTCGTCGCCGTGATCGTGTTCGTGGTCGGAGCAGGCGCAACTTATCTGTGGGGTGGCGTCGGAGGCTCGGTCAAACAGCGCATCGCCAGCCTGCCTCCGGCCAGGCAGCGCGCCTACAAGATCGGCCAACTGGCCCTGGCGGCGCTCGTCGTGCTGATCCTGCCTCTCAGCGGCTCGTACCCCAGCCAGGTGCTGGATCTGGTGGGGCTGTACGTTCTGATGGGCCTGGGGCTGAACATCGTGGTCGGGTTTGCCGGGCTGCTTGACCTGGGCTACGTCGCCTTCTTTGCCCTCGGCGCCTACACCATGGGCGTCCTGACCTCCCCCGAAATCCAGTGGGCCACCATGCAGCTGTTCGGCTTCCAGTTGAGCTTCTGGTCGGCGCTGCCGTTTGCCGTGCTGGTTGCCACACTGGCCGGCATCATCCTGGGCATTCCCGTGCTGGGCATGCGCGGCGACTATCTGGCCATCGTCACCCTGGGCTTTGGGGAGATCATCCGCATCGTCGCCCTTTCCGACTGGCTCAAGCCATACATTGGCGGCTCGAACGGCATCACCCGCATCCCCAGGCCGGAAATTGGGCCGCTCAACTTTAACAGCCCAGGCAGCCTTGTACTATCTCATCGTGATCGGCTGCCTGCTCGCCGCCTTTGTGGCCATCCGGGTCAAAGACTCGCGGCTGGGCCGGGCCTGGATGGCATTGCGCGAGGACGAGGACGTGGCCCAGGCGATGGGCATCGACCTGGTGAAAACCAAGCTGTTGGCCTTCGCCACGGGCGCCGCCTTCTCCGGGCTGAGCGGTGCCTTCTTTGCCACCATGATCGGCTCGATCTACCCCCACAGCTTTACGTTGATGATCTCGATCAACGCCCTGTCAGTGATCATCGTCGGCGGCATGGGCAGCATCCCCGGCGTGCTCGTCGGGGCGATCGCCCTGGTCGGCCTGCCCGAGATCCTGCGCGAGTTCTCAGAATACCGGCTGCTGCTGTTCGGAGCCGCGCTGGTGCTCATGATGCTCACCCGTCCCGAGGGCCTGATCCCAGAGGCGCGGCGCAAGATCGAGCTGCACGAAGCCGAAGCTGAGACCCTGGACGAGAGCGGTGAGAAGCACGTCACCGTCCCGGCCTAGCCGACCGACTACCGGCAAGAGAGGGAACTATGGCAATTCTGGAAGCAAAAAAGGTCTCGAAACGCTTTGGCGGCTTGACCGCGGTCAGCCAGTTCGACGTCGAGATCAAGGAACGCTCGATCCACAGCATCATCGGGCCGAACGGGGCAGGCAAGACCACCTTCTTCAACTGCGTGACCGGCTTTTACCATCACGAAGAGGGGACGATCCTGTTCCAGGGCGACCCCGTGGAGGGCATGCTGCCCGATCAGATCACCCGCCTGGGCATCGCCCGTACCTACCAGAACATCCGGCTGTTCAACAACATGACCGTCATCGAGAACGTGATGGTCGGCGAGCACCCCCACATGAAAGCGGGGCTGTTTGGCGCGATCTTGCACACGCGCGGCGTCCTCA
>CAVVMX010000033.1:0-86227 GCA_963749455.1 uncultured Chloroflexia bacterium | reverse complement strand
TAGCCTCGCAGATCGCCGTCAGCGACAAGATCCTGACCATTCTGATCACCGAGAAATAGGCCTGTTGGCTAAGGGCAAGTTCCGGGAGTGAAGTGGCTCAACCCCGTGCCTGTCCCGTGCCGGCCAGGCGCAGGGTTGAGCCCAGGAGAGTGGAATGGGTCCAAGGGGAACAGACGTGACAACCTACATGCTTATCTTTGCCAGTGCCCTTGCCGTGGCCGTGGGCGGAACGCCAGTGGTGCGCCGCCTGGCGCTGCGGCTGGGGGTCATCGACCAGCCCAGCGCCCGCAAAGTGCACCTCAAGCCGGTCCCGCTGTTGGGCGGACTGGCCATCTATGTTGCTTTCATCGTCGCCTTGCTCCTGTTCGGCAACCGCTTTGGCCTCACCGAGCTGATCAGCATCCTTGTCGGTGCCAGCCTGATGTCGTTCCTCGGCGTGTGGGACGATCGCCGCGGCCTGAGCCCATGGCTCAAGCTGATCGGCCAATTCCTGGCGGCCTCGATCCTGGTCCTGACCGGTGTGCATATCGGCACCTTCCCCTGGGAGATGCTGAACATCGCCGTGACCCTTGTCTGGGTGGTCGGCATCACCAACGCCATGAACCTGCTGGACAACATGGACGGCCTGTCGGGCGGCGTCGGCGCGGTGGCTTCGATCTTTTTCCTGCTGCTGGCAGTCATGAACGGCCAGTACCTGGTCGGCGCCCTGTCGGCCGCCCTGCTGGGTGCCTGTCTCGGCTTTCTGGTGTACAACTTTAACCCGGCCAGCATCTTCATGGGCGACGCTGGCAGCCCTTTCCTCGGCTTTGTGCTGGCCGCCATGGCCATCAAACTGCGCTTCCCTGAGGGCATCCAGATCGTCACCTGGATGGTGCCGGTGTTGATCCTGGGTCTGCCCTTCTTTGACACGACCCTGGTCATCCTGTCCCGGCTGCGGCGCGGCCTGAACCCGCTGACCACACCCGGCAAGGACCACGTCTCGCATCGCCTGGTGGCCATGGGTTATACCCGGCGCGAGGCGGTGCTGATCTGCTACCTGATCTGCGCCGCACTGGGCATCCTGGCCCTGTTCATCACCCAGGCCAGCCTGATCGAGGGCTATGTCGTCGGCGGTGCTGTCGCCCTGGCCGGCTTGTGTGGGCCTGTGGCAGATGGAAAAGGTAGATTTTCCAGGCAAACAGCTTCGAGGCACATTTCTGAGGTATCCACATGGAACTAGCAACCAAGATCGCCGACAGAACGGCCCGCGTCGCTGTCATCGGGCTGGGCTATGTCGGGCTGCCGCTGGCCGTCGGCTTTGCCCGAGCGGGCTATCCGGTGGTAGGCCTCGATGTAGACGAACGCAAGATCGCCGCCCTGAACGCGAGTCACAGCTACATCCAGGACGTCGACAGCGCCGATGTGGCGGCTGTCGTCCGAGCCGGCCGCTTCGTTGCCGGCAGCGACTATGACCTGCTGCGCAACACCGACGCCATCTTTATCTGCGTGCCCACCCCGTTCGACGCCATGAAGGCGCCCGACCTGATCTACATCGAGCAGGCCGCACGAGGCATTGCCCCCCGGCTGCACGCCGGCCAGCTGGTCATCCTGCAGAGCACCACCTATCCCGGCACCACCGAGGAGTTTGTCCTGCCGATCCTGGAAGAGTCTGGGCTCAAGGCCGGCGTCGACTTTCATCTGGCCTTTTCGCCGGAGCGGATCAACCCCGGCGACAAGCAGTTCACGGTCGAGAACACGCCCAAGGTGGTCGGCGGCCTGACGCCCCGCTGCGCCGAGCTGGCCCGTTCGCTCTTGGCCCAGCTGTTCGCCCATGTCCACGTCGTCTCCTCGCCGCGCGCCGCCGAGATGACCAAGCTGCTGGAAAACATCTTCCGCAGCGTCAACATCGCCCTGGTCAACGAGCTGGCCCTCTTGTCGGAGCGGATGGGCATCGACATGTGGGAAGTGATCGAGGCGGCCAAGACCAAGCCGTTCGGCTTCATGCCGTTCTATCCGGGTCCCGGCGTGGGCGGGCACTGCATCCCGGTAGACCCCTACTACCTGAGCTGGAAGGCGCGCGAGTACGACTTTTACACCAAGTTCATCGAGCTGGCTGCCGAGGTCAACCAGGCCATGCCCTACCACGTCGTCGAGCTGGTCGCCGAGGCTCTTGGCCGCCAGGGCAAGCCGCTGGCTGGAGCGCACGTCCTGGTATTGGGGGTGGCCTTCAAGCGCGACATAGACGACGCTCGCAACTCGCCCGCGGAGCGGATCATCGAGCTGCTGTTGAGTCGGGGCGCCCAGGTCGACTACAGCGACCCGTACGTGCCCCGCTTTCGCATCGGCCGTGACGTGTTCCATCGGCAGGAGCGCTGGCTGGAGAGCATCGACCTGACCGACGAAGCTGCTGGCTGGCGCCGATTGCGTTCTGATCATCGCCGGGCACCGCATTGTGGACTATGCACGGGTGGTGCAAGAGGCCCGATTGGTGATCGACACCGTCAACGCCACGGCCGGCCTGAGCGGCCCTGTCCCAACGGGGGATCGTGCGCACATCGTGCGCGTTGGCGCGCCGCAGCCGTCTGCCTAGCTGTCGATGGCCGACACGCCGAGCTCCGTCCCTAAGGAAGGTCCGCACAGCTTCTGGCTGAGCAAGCCCTTCCGCATCCTCGTCGTGCTGGCCGTGCTGGGCCTGAGCGTCGCTATCTTTGCCCTGCGCGACCAGTTTGCCGAGATGGCCGCCATCGGCTATCCCGGCATCTTTCTGGTCAGCCTGCTGGGCAATGCTACGATCGTCCTCCCGGCGCCCAGTCTGGCGCTGGTGTTTGCCATGGGCAGCGCCCTGCCGCCGATCTTCGTCGGCCTGGCAGCTGGCGCTGGCGAGGCATTGGGCGAGCTCACCGGTTATGCCGCCGGCTTTGGGGGACGGGCCGTAATCGAGAATCGAAAGACCTTCCTGCGGCTGGAAGCGTGGATGCGGCGGGCGGGAGGCATCACCATCTTTGTCCTGTCCGTGATACCCAACCCCTTCGTCGACTTGGCCGGCATGTGCGCCGGTGCGCTGCGCTATCCCGTCTGGCGCTTCTTGCTGGCCTGCTGGCTGGGCAAGACGCTCAAGACGACCCTCGTTGCCTGGGCCGGATCGCAGTCGATTGACTTGATCAAACCCCTACTCGGGTGACTCATTGCCCGATGTCGGAGGTTGGAGTGCGCGGTGGCCGGTGGCTGGCCGATTGGCACACCGCTCGAAGCCGCGCCCGATGGCTCGTGGTGGCCCGCTGCACTGAGAGCAGATAGCGAGCCGAAGGTGTCCGCTGCCCTTACTGAGGAAGCGAGGGCCGCCATCTGCCCCCAGCATCCAACTGTCAGACTTCCACCGGTTCCAGCGGCCGTGTCGTCCCGACTACAGTCCCCAGCTCGGCCTCGTGAATAGCCTGCGACAGCTTGCGCGGCGTACCACGGAATGCCATCAGCGGTCCCAGAGTCATGCCGCTGTAGTGGGTCGGAACGACAATCCGCGGCTCGCCCAGCACCCGAAGTGCCTGAGCCCCAGTCCTGGCCCCCATGTGGCGGAACGGCAAGCCCAGCATACGCAGGTCGCCGATCGGCAGCAGCACCGCGTCCAGACGCCAGCGGCGAGCGATGATGCGGAACAGATTGCGGTCGAGCGACGTGTCGCCGGCGAAATAGACCGTCTTGCCGCCACCGGGTTCCGGCCTCCGGCTGTCGGGGGACTCTATCACCAGTCCCACCTCCCCGCCGCTGTGTACGGCCGGCACCACCGTCAGTCGCAGTCCGTGGAACTGAACCGGCTCCCATTCTTGCACACCATGCAGGCCGGCCAGGCCTAGGCCTGTCGCTCGCGGCAGCTTGTCGGCAGCCATCAACACCGGCGTGCCGGCCGGCAGCCGCCTTAGGACATCCCGTTCAAAGTGATCGATGTGGGTGTGGGAGATAAAGACCAGATCGGGCCGCGGCATCTGCTCAAAGGTGTACGAGCGCGGTGCCTGATGAATGCCGAACACGCGGAACACCGGGTCGGTGATCAGTGTCAGCCCGTTCGTTTCTATGATCGTCATCGACCAGCGGACATACGTCAGTCTCACAGCCCCACACCCCTCATCCCTTCAGTCACGATCCTCACTAGGCCTTGACCCTTATGTCAATTCCTCTTGCCGTTCCCACCTTGTCGGCGTCGTACATGTCGTGGACGGTGACATACAGCTTGCCCTCTCCAGGCCGCACGGCCACGGCGTCCACAATCAGCTCTTCACGCTCAACCGGCAGGTGAGCCGTCTGAGCATTGGCTCCACCCTTCAGCAGCGCCAGGCAGCCGGGCAGATAGAGCCGCACCAGCGGGGCAATACTGCTGTCCTTGGGGCGTGACCGTAATCTGGATCCGTTCACCCAGGCGCGGCCTGGTCGTGCTCGGCTTGACGCTGAACTGGAAATCGGAGCGCGGCTTCAAGTGGTCGATCACGATCTGCTCGTCGACGCGCACGATCAGATTGTCGGTCAGAGCCGTCACCTCCTTGCCGATCGACACCTCACTCAGCGGCGCCTCGTGCCCGTCGATCAGCGCCATATCGGTGGCTCGGAACCCCAAGCCGGCCAGCAGCTCGACCAGTGCGCGGGTATCGGCCGTCGAGTACAGCATACCGTCCACCAGCTTGCCCGTCACGTACCGAAAAGCGGGCACGAACAGCGCATCACCGGCGTGCAGCATTACCCTCGCCGCATCACAGGTAGCCTCAACCTGGCCGCCCCAGTAATGGTAGGCCGAGGCCGGCCAGCGGACCGTGCCGTCGTCCAGCCGCTCAGCGGTGCGGCGCAGATAGGCCAGCGCATCGTCGGTCTGGTTGGCATAGAAGTACAGGGCCACAGCGTCGGCCACCGTCTTCATCTCGGTTCGGAAGCCGGGGTCCAGTTGCAGGAGCTGGTTGTTTTGATAATCCTTGCGGCGCAGCACCGCGGCTGCCTTGGCCCGCATGTCGAACGCTGGCTCGAAGGGCAACCCCTCGAAAACCGAGCAGCCGGTGCGCCACCCGGGCGGTGATGTCAATGCCCGGAGTGCCGCCACACCAGATGGAGAACATTCCGTCAGGATGCTGGAACGTCTGCAGCCGGGCCAGCCCGGCCTCAATGCGCTGCTTAAAGTGAGCCAGATCGCCGGGCACGCCGCCCTGGCTGATCGCTCTGTAACCGGTAGCAAGCCCATACAGGGTGCTAGAGGTCTGCTCCGCTCAGCCAAAGGGGTAACGCCCCAGCGCCTCGATCGTCTCCTTCAGCACGTTGCCGGGGCCGGGATAGACCATCACCCGCTCGGCTTGGACCGTCTCACCCTTCTTGAGGATCTCCAGGCGCGAGGCCGTGACGGTCTGCACGCCTGGTGCCTGGACCGTGCGCGTCGTCCAGTCATCGCCCTCGGCGTTAGCAATGTGCACGGTGACGTCCCCCGGCTCGGTCAGGTGGAACGTCTCGGCGCCGTGACCCATCACAGCGCCCGAGATCGTGCGGCCGTCTGGCAAGGTGATGGTCATCGTCGCCGGGTTCTGCGTGTGATAGTGCACCCCGGCCACGATGTCGTCCCCCTGACCGACGATGGCCGGCAGGTCCAACTCGGCATAGACCGCCTTGGCCGCGTCGACGTCGGCGGTCAGCTCTGCCACATCCAGGCCGGCCACCACGTAGGCCCGGCAGCGCCAGGTGCCGATCTGATCGCCCAGCCGCACAGTACGCTCGGTCGCGCCGTCCACGGCAGAACAGCTCCAGGTAGACCACCTCTGGGAAATCCTCGCGGCTTGGCGCGGCGACAAAGGTCACAGTCTCGACTTCGGCAGCCGCCTCCGGCGCAGCGCCTGCGTCCTGGAAGGCGCGCTCCAAAGCAGGAGGGCTCCCCATCAGCAAGCGTCGCTGATAGGCTGAACATAGCACCCCTTGGCGTCGCCGCAAACACAGGCCCCGACCGCAGGCCCTTGGGGCTGCGATAGACCATCTCATCCGGCCCGAAGGGATTTCCCCATCCCCACGGCATCTTGGACAGCGACGCCACCGTCTGCTCCCTGAGAGGCGCCGTGCCGGTCCGGATCGCATCGTAGAGCTGCTTGCCCAGCTTGGGGAGTGGGCTTTCGTGCTCCAGCCGGACGTCATAAACCGCCAACAGGCAGCCACACGGCCGGTCGGCCTCCACCCGGACGGCGATCTCGGCCCCCGGCTCGGCCCGTTCCGGGGCCGTACAGCCGGGCAGACACCTCCTGCGGCCGGATCACCACCCCCCACGCCTCATAGGCCTGGCGCGAAGCGAGCAGGCCGGCGGTGAACAGCGTGTAGGGTGCCTCGACCGGAAATTCGAGCACGTCGCCCGAGTTCACGTCAGTCCAGTCATAAACCGCCGTGGCACTGGTCAAGGGGTGGAATGTCACCACCTGCACCGCGGCCGCCTTGCGGTCGGCGATCAGCCGGCCGGTGTCGCCCACCGCGCTCTCCAGCCGCAGCGGCGTGTCCTCCTCGCCGTCATAGCCCACGTACAGGCCGCGCACCTGGTGGGTGCCATCGCCGGGCAGCAGACCCCCTTCCGCGACCCGGCCCAGCGGGCAAAGCGTGATCCGCTCTCGCTCCGTCTTGGCTGTGCCCGGGAAATAAGACGCTGGCCGTCTCGCCGGCGGGCGTGGTGATCTGCACTCGGAACGGACCCTCATGCTTCCCGACGTCGAAGCTGGCCTCGACCAATCCGTCGCGGACCCTCGCCTGTTTCGTTTCGACCACCAGCTCACCCGATTGCAGTGCCAGCTCGGCCTTGCCGTCATAGGGTATCGACAGCACCATCACCCGCAGCCCGAACTTGAGCCGGCCAGCGTCGAACGCGTGCCTCTCCAGCCTGGCGATCAGCGGCGACAGGCTAAACTCGGCGACACTGAAGGTACACTTCACAGGCGCAGGGGCACCCCCCGAGCGAGGCGGGTGTTGCCCTCTGGGATCGGTGCGCCGGATCAGCACGGTGTACTCGCCCTCCTCCAGATCGGCGTATGGCCTCAGGGCCATGCCGGCCTCGTCAAGCGTCACGCGGTCCTTCGTGACCTGCTGCCCGGCCAGTTGCACCTCCATCTCCACCTCCATGCCGGGGCCGTCAGGAGCGATAATAAAGATGCGAGCCTCGTCCTTGGGCCGGTAGATCTTGCGGTCGGTGATGACCGTCGTCAGATCTGGTCCGGCCGGCGGCGGAAGGCGGGGCAACTCCACTTCTGGCTTGTACTCCTCCTTGCGAAACTTGCTTGGCTGGATCCAGGAATTGCCAAAGCCGATCCCGTTCACGTGGCGAGAGATGACCGTCGAACTGTTCAACACCAGCGCCGCTGCGCCGTCCAGCGACAGGGCCACCGGCTGACGCTCAGAAGCGTCGGCAAAGAGGAACTGCGCCCCGACCGATATCCGCTCCCGGCCGCCGATCACGTCGGACTCGCACACTACACACTTGTCTGCTCCCTCCGGATTGGGGAAGAGGCACTTTGGGCAAAACATCATCTACCTCCAGGGTGGCGTCTTGCTGCCGATTATACCACGCTTACTCCCGAATGGGAATTCCACTCGTCGCCGGTGGAATCTTGACCTGCCGCCGGCGTTTGGTTATAATGGTCTGGCAGTGACCATCTCTCGGCCATTGCTCACATGCTGATAAGGAGAATCACTATGACGCAACCAAGCCGGATGCCAAGGTACGATGTGCGCAACGACGGGGTCGGCCCGTATGCTGTGTTCTACTGCGAATCGTGCGACCGTGAGTACCGTAGCACCCCAGACATGGCCTCCACGGTCGCCAAAGATGTCGGCCGGCAGACCATGGGCGGGCTGCTGCGCAATATCCCTCTCGTCGGGGGAGCCGTTGCCAACCGGGTAGAGTCAGAGGACCCACGCTACATCTACAGCCTCACCCCTCAGCAGTTGGAGGAAGCTTGGCAGCAGGTCAGCGGCCGTTTTCGCGAATGCCCCACCTGCGCGCGGGTCGTGTGCCTCTCCGATTTTGACGAACAGGCCGGCTACTGCACCGAAGATAGCCCTCGGCGCGACGACATCGCCCAGGCCCAGGCTGAGCAGGCCGGTGCGGTCCTGAAGGGGTTTGCCTCTGCCCTGGGCCTTGGTCAGGTCATGAAGCAGGCGACTGAAGCAGTCTCGCAGGCTGGCAAGAACGTAGCGCGTTGCCCCAAGGACGGCACAATTGCGCCGGCCGGCACCAAGTTCTGCCCCGAGTGCGGCAGCCCGATGACCCAGCCCGCTGTGGATCGATGCCCCAATTGCGGCAAGGAAACTGGCGGCGCCAAGTTCTGCCCAGAATGTGGCACGAAAATCGAGAGGGCACCCACCGGCGTCTGCCCAAGCTGTGGTGCTCAGACCAAAGGGGCCAAGTTCTGCCCTGAGTGTGGGACAAAACTGATCTAGGGATCTACCCTTCCCTCAACCGGCAGTAACTGTCGTAGCGGGCCTCGCTCACCGCTCCCGGCGTCGACCGCAGCCTGGACCGCGCAGCTCGGCTCGTGCAGGTGGGTGCAGCTCGAAAAGCGGCACTTGCCCAGGAACGGCCGCATCTCGGGGAACAGCCAGTCCAGCTCATCGGGCTCGATCTGCCACAGGCCCATCTCTCGCAGGCCGGGGGTATCGGCCACATAGCCGCTCGTATCCAGGGGGAAAAGGCGGATGGCCACCGTCGTGTGGCGGCCTTTGCCGGTGGCCTGGCTGATCTCGCCGGTAGCCAGCCCCAGCTCGGGCTGTACAGCGTTTAGCAGGCTGGTCTTGCCCGCGCCCGACGGCCCGGTCAACACGCTCAGCTTGCCGCGCAGCCGGTCGCGCAGGTCGGCCACCCCCTGGCCGCTGACGGCGCTGGTATAGATCACCGGATAGCCGATATCCTCGTACAGGCCAAACAGCCGGGCGGAGTCCTCATCTGCGTCGAGCAGGTCCACCTTGTTGGCGCAGATAATCGACGGCAGCTCGTTGACCTCAGCAGCAACCAGGAAGCGATCCAGCAAGCCGCAGGCTCGGCTCGGGCTGGCGAACAGAAAAGACAAACACCGCCTGATCGGGATTGGCGACGATCAGGTCTTCGCTGCCGGGCGAGCCCGGTCGGGGACGGCTCAATTGCGTATCGCGGGGCAGGATCTCTTCGATGATGCCTCGGCCCGGGCCGGTCAAACGCCAGCGCACCCGGTCACCGGCAACCAGCAGGTCGGTGAACCGCTTTTCGCGCTTCAGGCGGCCGCGCAGAAGGCAGATCTATCCGCTGCTGCCAGCCTGGACCTCGTAGCGGCCGGCGTGGGCATAGATCACCTGGCCGGTGCTCAGGTCAGGCAACAGAAGTTCCCTTCCCGGCCCAAGAAGCCGGGACTTTCACGCTGGTCACTAGAACAGAGCTGACTGGGAGGCGATGCGAACAGAGCCGTGTCCTATCCCTCTCAGAACGGCAGCTCATTCATGATGGTGCTGAACAGGTTGCCGACAGTCGGCCCGAGGATCAACAAAATGGCGACGACGACAATCGCCGCAAGGACGATAACCAGCCCGTACTCGAGAAGACCCTGCCCCTCCTCGTGCGGCAAAAAGAGCATCGCTTCCCCCTTTCCTTCTACCACAACCAACAAAAGGACGACGAATAGACAGGACCAGTATACACCCAGTGCCGCTTTTTGTCACATTTGTCTCGTGCCCCACACAAACGTCCCATTGCGCAGGTCTTCCAGCGCCTGTTGGATCTCTCCGGCAGTGTTCATGACGAACGGGCCGTAGCGGGCGATCGGCTCGCCGAGCGGCTTGCCGGAGACAAGCAGAAAACGGGCGCTCTGACCCGCGGCCGCGGACCTGGATCTGATCGCCGTCGCCGAACACCACCAGCTTGGGCGGCCGCAATGTCTGCCCATCCGGCTCAAACGTTGCATTGCCGTCCGGCTCGCCATACAGATAGGCAAAGGCCATGTGGCCGCGCTCGACCGGGCTGGTGAACAGCCCGCCGGGCGGCAGCGACACGTCGAGATAGGTCGGATCGGCCGCAATCTCCGTCACCGGCCCGCGGACGCCATCCACCATGCCGGCAATCACCCGGATCCTGGCCCCGTCACTCCGCTGTACCTCGGGTATGCGGGCCGAAGCGATCTCCTGATAGCGCGGCTCGCATCATCTTGAGCCGCGCCGGCAGGTTGACCCACAACTGAAAACCGGCCATCTGCCCGTCCACCGGCCGGGGCATCTCCTCGTGCATGATACCCCCTCCGGCGGTCATCCACTGCACATCGCCGGCGCCAATGGTCCCGCTGTTGCCCAGGCTATCGCCGTGGCGGACGGCTCCGGCCAGCATATAGGTCACCGTCTCAATGCCACGATGGGGATGCATCGGAAAACCGGCCAGGTAATCGGCCGGATCGTCGGAACCAAAGTGGTCGAACAACAAGAAGGGATCGAGGTAGTCGAGCGTCCGCGTGGCGATGCTGCGCTTCAGCCGGACTCCGGCGCCCTCCAACACAGCCTGTGGTTCGATAATGCGTGCTATTCTTCTGACTTGATCCATCGTTAACCTCCGTGAGCAATTATACCACAGCCGCAGCGCAAAAGCAAGGTATTGTTGATTAATTTATTGTTAAAGCAGGAGAAGATCCGGTGCGATGTTTCATAGTGGTTCTTGCACGTTTGGCGGAATCGTGTATAATCACGTCCTATGGTTTCACGAGGCAGTTGGCGGCTGATCGCAGCGCTAGCGCTTCTGGGCGTGGCCCTGGCCACCTTGGCCTGTTCCGGGATAGGAGCCTTCCTTACCCAGGTTCCGCCAACCGGCACATCCCAACCCGGTCCTACGCCGCTGCGTTCCGCGGCGCGGGTGGTGCGCGTGATCGACGGCGACACGATCGAGGTCGAGATTGGCGGGCGAGAGTACCGCCTGCGCTACATCGGCATTGACGCACCCGAGACGGTCAAGGAAAACACTCCGGTGGAGTGGATGGGGCCCGAGGCGAGCGCAGCGAACGCGGCCCTGGTCAAGGGCAGGATGGTGTACCTTGAAAAAGACGTGTCAGACACCGATCGGTATGGCCGGCTGCTGCGCTACGTATTCCTGGCCGATGGGACCTTCGTGAATGGCGAGCTTGTGCGGCAGGGGTATGCCCAGGCAATCACCTACGCACCGGACGTCAAGTACCAGGAGCTGCTGCGGGCGTTGGAGCGCGAGGCGCGGGACGCAGAGAGGGGATTGTGGCAGCCGGCGCCTGACGATCAGTGACGGCGTTCTGATACCCTTGGGGATTGCAACCCTCGTCTGCTCTTTTTGGCGCCCGACCGGTTTTGCGGTATAATGCTACAACGCGGTGCGCCAGGAGCGATGCCGTCAAATTGCGGTGGGTCTGGCAATCCGCCAGAAGCGACGATGCAGTGCGCGAGGGGGCCCGTGCCCCCGCTATTTATGTCGAGAGCATGAGAGGTTTACGTTGAGTCGAACAGTAAGGCTGCTTCTGATAGCAGTAGTGATAACCACAGCGCTGGTGGTGGCGTTTTGCTGCCGGAGTGGCGACGACCTACCTGCTCGATGCACGGCCGGGCGTCGACCACTGCAGCAGGGGCGCGACCTGGGCGTGTTCTGGGAGGCGTGGGATCTCGTCGAGCGGGTCTTCTACGGCGAGTTGCCCGATGATCAGCACCTGGAATGGGGTCTCGTCCGCGGTGCGCTGGGCACCTTGAACGATCCACACACGTCGTTCCTCGAGCCAGAGCCCCGCCAGCGGGAGAAAGAAGCGCTCAGCGGCCGCTTTGGCGGGATTGGCGCCTACGTCACCCAGGCCGAGGATGGCCGCATCGTCCTCGAGCCAATGCCCGACCTGCCCGCTGAGAAGGCCGGCGTCCGCAAGGGCGACACCCTGCTCAAGGTGGACGACACCGAGATCACCGTCGGGATGAATACCGACGAAGTGATCGGCTTCATCCGTGGCGAGGTCGGCACCGTCGTGCGCCTGACCGTGCGCCACGAAGGGGAGACCGAGCCGGTGACGGTCGAGATCACCCGCGAAGAGATCCCCTCCCCCACCGTCGAGTGGCGGATGCTGGAAGAGCCGGCGGGCACCGGCTATGTGCGCCTCACGCTGTTCAGCGACCGGACCGACAAGGAGCTGAGGCAGGCGCTCGACGAGCTGAAGGACCAGGGCATGACCCAGCTCGTGCTCGACCTGCGGGGTAACGGTGGAGGGCTGCTTGGCGCCGCGGTGGATGTGGCCAGCGAGTTCCTGTCCGGCGGGCCTGTCCTGTACCAGGTGGAAAAGGGAGGCAAGGAACAGACCTACGAGGCCGGCAACGGAGGCAAGTTCACCGACGGCAAGCTGGTGCTGCTGGTCGACGGCGGCACGGCCAGCGCTTCCGAGATCGTGGCCGGCGCGCTGCAGGACCGAGGCCGGGCAGTGCTGGTCGGCGAGAAAACATACGGCAAAGGCTCGGTGCAGCAGGTGTTCGACCTGAGCGATGGCTCGTCGGTGCACATCACCTACGCCGAGTGGCTGACTCCCAACCGCCGCCAGATCACCGGGGTCGGGCTGACGCCCGATTTCGAGGCGGGCATCACCGACGACGACCGCAACAACGGGCGGGATCCCCAGCTCGAGCGGGCGATCGAGTGGCTGAAGGCGAGTTGACAGCCGGATACGGACAGAAGGGACAACAGGTAGGATCATAACATGGACAATTCAAAGGGCTGCAAGGTAGTTCTGTTGCTGGTGCTGGCCGTGATGATCGGCAGCGCTGGCTTTGCTTCAGGATTCATCGTCCGGTGGATGACCATGCCCGATCGAGTGGCAGAGGTCATTGAGCCGCAAGACACGGCTGTGCCGACCGCCCGAACCGGCCATGCCGACGCAGGAAGAGCCAACGGCCACGCCGCCAGGTCGCCGGTGACGACGAGGATCTGGGCCTGTTCTGGGAAGTGTGGCAGATTATCCAGAGTGAGTACTATGGCGATCTGCCGAACCAGGACAAGCTGACCTACGGTGCTATCCGTGGAGCGGTCAACACCCTGGGCGATCCCTATACCGCCTTCGTCGAGCCCCAGGCGGCGGCCATCATGCGCGAAGATCAGAGCGGCTCGTTCGAGGGGATTGGCGCCCTGGTGACGATGGACGATGGGCTGCTGTCGATCGTCAGCGTCTACAAGGGCCGGCCGGCCGAGAAGGCGGGCTGCGCAGCGGCGACGTGATCGCCCAGGTGGACGACACGGTGATCGAGAATATGAGCGTCTACGAAGCGATCAGCCTGATCCGCGGACCGGCCGGCACCTCGGTCCGCCTGAAGATCGTGCGCGAAGGCGAGGAGCCGTTCGAGGTCGAGATCGTCCGGGCCAAGATCGACATTGAGCTGGTCGAGTCCGAGATGCTCGACGACGGGATCGGCTATGTCAGTCTGACCCAGTTCGACAACACGGCCACCGCCAAGCTGGCCGACTGCCATCGAAGTGCTGCTGGCGCAGAACCCCAAGGGGCTGATCCTGGACCTGCGCAGCAATCCGGGCGGCCTGTTGAACGAGTCGATAATGACGGCAGGGCTGTTCCTGCCCCGAGACACCGTGGTGCTGATCGAGCGTTTCAAGGACGGGACAGAAACCCCGTACACAGTCGTCAGACAAGCCGATCGCGCCAGATATCCCGCTGGTGGTGCTGGTGGATGTCGGTTCGGCCAGTGCGTCAGAGATCGTGGCCGGGGCGCTTCAGGACCATGGCCGGGCGGTGCTGATCGGCGACAAGACCTTTGGCAAGGGGTCGGTGCAGCTGCTCCACGAGCTGAGCGACGGCTCAGAGCTGCGGGTCACGGTCGCCCGTTGGTTCACGCCCAAGGGCCGGGCCATCCACGGCGAGGGCCTCGACCCCGACATCGTGGTGGCCGTCACCCAAGAAGACATCGACGCAGGGCGTGATCCGCAGCTCGACCGCGCGCAGTAGAATACCTGCTCAAGTACGGCGGGAAATCAGAGTCGGCATCCTGTGACCATCAAGGTCGTTGCCACAAATCGCAAGGCGTTTCACGAATACTTTATCAGCGACACCTTCGAGGCGGGCCTGGCGCTGGTCGGCAGTGAGATCAAGTCGATCCGGGCTGGGCGGGTGAGCCTGCAGGACGGCTATGTCTCATTTGAGCAGGGCGAGGCGTGGCTGGTAAACGTCCACATCGCCCCGTACGATCCGGCCAGCCGCCAGAACCACGATCCCAAGCGTCGCCGTAAGCTGCTCCTCCATCGCCGCGAGATCGACCGGCTGGCCGGCAAGGTTCAGGAGAAAGGCTTCACTGTCATCCCGACTCGCCTCTACCTGAAGGACGGCCGGGCCAAGGTGGAGATCGGCTTGGCCAAGGGCAAGAGACTGTACGACAAGCGAGAGGCGATCGCCAAGCGCGATTCGCAGCGCCAGGTGGATCGCGCCTTGAAGGAGCAATACGAATGAGCCAAGATCAGCCACCGGCAGGCGACGCTCCGCTTCGGGTCGAGCCGTTCGTGGTGGATGGGGTTAGGCTCTATTCCCTGTCGCAGGTGAACGAGCTGCCCGAGCCGGTCAAGGAAGGGATCTACCGCTCGCTGCTATCTCCGTCGCTGCTGGTCAGGTATGGCATCGACCCCGAGACACTGTGCGATGCTCGTGGCAACCGCCTGGTCACCTTTAACTGCCCGGCGGGCAGCGAGCCTGGTCGAGGTCGACATCCGGCCGGAATTCGACTTTCCCGACCCACTGCTCTACCTGGAGCTGGCCGACACGCGGCTCAATCAGATCGAGGTGATGCTGTTCATCGTCAACGACCCGGCCGGCGAGCGGTTTGCGACCGACCTGGACTGGCAGGGAAGGCGGACCAAGTTCGGCACCTTCCGGCGCAACATACCCGAGGAGGTCCGGGCCATGCAGGCCGGTCTCACACCGGGGCAGGTGCGGCAGGGCTTGCGGGTGAGCCGGTCGCTGGTGCCGGTGCTCGAAAGCTTTGTCCTGCGGCTCAGCCACGACTATTACCTGATGGAGCCGATGGCCTATCACAACGCCATCCTGTTCGAGCGGCAAGGGTTCAACTACGTCCAGGGCTTGCGCAAGATGCAGTGGATCAACGAGGAATTCCAGCCGGGCGGCCAGCTCCACGCGGCGCTGGACGGCTCGACTCCGTTCCGCCAGCCCGACGCATGGCGCACGGTCCGTGGCCGGAGCTGGGCCATCCACGACGGCATCCTGGGCGAGCCGTGGCATGGCGTAAGGATGTACAAGCAGGTGGGCAAGCACGCCGGCATCGATACCTTCCCCGGCGGCACATATTAGCTTTCCCCTTTCACAGATCATGATGTCGGGTATAGGAATACCCGACATCATGACTTGAGCTGGCACTACCCCTTGCGGCGAGCCTCGGGAACCCGGCCGATCAGCGCCTGGGCGATCGGCGCAAAGGCCTCGGCGGCATACTCCTCGATGCGGCCGGCGTCGGCCAGACGGGCGATCTGCGGGTCGATCGGCAGCCGGCCCAGGAGGGGAACGCCCATCCAGGCAGCCATCTCCTCGGCGTGGCTGGGGCCAAAGATCTCGTAGCGCTTGCCGGTGTCGGGGCACTCGAAGTAGCTCATGTTCTCGATCAGGCCCAGGATCGGGGTCTTCATCATGCCCGGCCATCTGCGCCGCCTTGCGCACCACCATGCCGGCCAGGTCCTGCGGCGAGGTGACCAGCACCACTCCCGACAGCGGCAGCGCCTGCATGACCGTCAGCGACGCGTCGGAGGTGCCGGGCGGCAGGTCGACGATCAGATAGTCGAGCGTGCCCCAAAAGATGTCGCCCCAGAACTGCTTGATTGCCCCGCTGACGAGCGGTCCGCGCCAGATGACGGCCTGATCCTCCTGCTCCAGCAGCAGGTTGATCGACATCACCTTGATGCCGCCCTGGCTTTCGGGTGGCACCGGGCCCACCGGGCTCGTGCTCAGTTGCGCGCCGTCGGGAAAGAACATCTTGGGGATGCTCGGCCCGGTGATGTCGGCGTCGAGGATGCCCACCTTGAGCCCTTGGCGACGGAGGGCCACGGCCAGCAGGCCGCTGACCAGCGACTTGCCGACGCCGCCCTTGCCGCTCATCACCGCCACCACCCGGCGGATGTCGTTGAGCGCCTCCACCTGGCCCATCTCCGGCGCGGGCACGCCCATGCCGATCCGGCCCTTTTCCTCGGCGGTCATCTCTGACAGCTCGACCTCGACATCCTCGACGCCCTCCAGCGCGCCGACAGTCTGCTTGACGTCGTCCGCGATCTGGCCGCGCAGAGGGCAGCCCAGCGTGGTCAGGGCCAGGACGACTGTCACCCGCCCGCCGTCGATCTGGACCTGGCGGATCATGCCCAGATCGACCAGGCTGCGATGTATCTCGGGGTCCATGACCCCCTTGAGCGCTTCCACGATAGTTGCTTCAGTTACCATTCGTTCTCCGACTCTTGTTGCAGAGATTAGCACAGGGATTATATTCATAGGTGGGTGGCTGTCAAGCCTGATGGCAAGCGCGGCGGCGTACGTGCTTGGCGAACTGGCCAGACCTGTGGTATAATGCAGTCAGGGAGAGTGGCACCCATGTCCTACACAGTCGAAATCGGGCGGCGGCAGTTCCATGGCCTGCGGGGAAATCTGCACATGCACACAGTCCACTCGGATGGCACCAAGACCCACCGGGAGCTGGGACAGATAGCCGAGGAGGCAGGACTCGACTATATCGTCGTGACCGACCACAACGTCTTGGTGCCGGACGTCGAAGGCTGGTACGGCAGAACACTGGTCCTGGTCGGCGAGGAGGTCCACGACACACAGCGCAAGCCCCAGTCAAGCCACACCCTGTGTTTTGACATCAACGAGGATGTGGCCGGCTATGGAAGTGACCCGCAGGGTTTGGTGGATGCAGTGGCAGCCAAGGGCGGTTTCACCTTCGTGGCTCACCCGTTCGAGCACGACGCCGTGCCCTTTCTTCCCGAGCCCAACATCTCGTGGCGAGACTGGCAGGTGACCGGCTACGCCGGCATCGAGCTGTGGAACTATATGTCCGAGTTCAAAGGAGCGCTCAAGAACAAGGCCCACGCGGTGCTGTGCGCCTACTTACCGGCGCTGGCCGCCTCTGGCCCCTATCCCGAGACCCTGCGCAAGTGGGATGAGCTGCTCCAGACCCGGCCGGTCGCCGCGCTGGGCGGATCGGATGCCCACAGCAACAGCTACCGGATTGGGCCCTTGTCGCGGGAGGTGCAGTCCTATGGCTATCTTTTCCGCTGCGTCAATACCCATCTGCTGAGCGAGGAGCCGCTGACCGGCGACGTCGGGCACGACAGAGCGGCGATCTATGGTGCACTGCGGGCCGGCCGCGGTTTTGTGGGCTACGAGCGTCCGGGCGACACCGCAGGCTTTGCCTTCTGGGCCAGGTCGGGCGATGGCGAGGCGACCATGGGCGAGACGCTGGCATTGCACGGAACGGTGGAGCTGCGGGTGACCTGTCCCCGGCCGGCAGAGATCCGGCTGGTGCGCGATGGACAGGTGGTGGCCCACACCCGAGGCGAGCTTTTTGCGCAGGTGGCACACGACAAGGGCGTGTACCGGGTTGAGGCCTACCGGCGCCACGCCGGCAGGCGGCGGGGCTGGATCTTCAGCAATCCGATCTACGTGAGGTGATACGATGGACGAAACGGAGCTTGACGAGGAGTGGGGCTGGGACTCGGACGAAGATGACAATGTCGCATATGAATGGTGCGAGCAACTGGCCGACCGATTTTTCCTAAGTGATAACGACTATCTGCCCAGTGCAGTAGAGGACTATGACCTCGGCTTCCTGGAGCCGGAAGATTGGGAGCCGCTGGTCGGGCAACTGGACGAGCTGGTGGATCTGGACGCGATCTTGACGCTGGCTGACCAGATCCAGTCGCTGCTGCCGTGGCCGGGACTGCCAAGCGAGATGCTGGAAGCACCGTTGGAGTGGCTGGAGAGCGCGCTGGAAGGGGATCTCCCGCCTGAGGCGTCAGGCCGCAAGATGACCGCCCGGAACCTGAACAAGGTGGCTATAGCAGTGATCCACCTGGCTCAGGAACTGCCTGACACAGCGCGTGCTGCCATCCACGCCTGGGCTGAGGTGTACCGGTCGATGGTGCGCTATCCGTCTGCGGAGGATACGGAGGACGACGACGAGGACCTCGATTCGGAAGATGATCAGGAGATAGATGACCTGCCGCCGGCGGTCAACGGCTTTAGCATAGTGACGGCCATGTCAATGATCCGTTGGCCCGAGCGCGCCGAGGCGGGGTCGCTGCCGCCATGGCGGCTCCGCCCGGCACTGTACGCCGAGCTGATGAGCCACTGGGAGGCATTGCCCGACAGCCCGCTGGAAGACGAGGACCTGACCGAGTCCCTCTTTGCCCAGGCGCAGCTGGCGCACCTGCTGGCGCAGTTGGACAAGGCGGGCAGCATTGAGGAAGAGGGGCAACAAGCCGAGATCGCTCTGACCTACTCCCGGCTGAGCCGCGCCATCCTGTGGGTGCACAACCAGTGTCGCCATTGCCCAGAACGCGATGGGGTGGCGTGCAAAGTAGCCGTGAATGGGCCGGTGCACCCCGTGCCGCTAATGGACGCAGCAAGCGAGATCGCCCACACGGGGCACATAGAAGGCTGTGTGCTGGTGTAGCCGGGTCCGGACTGAAATCTCCCGGCCGGGATCCGAAATCACTTACAACTCACGGCGCCGGCTCGACGCGCAGCCGATAGCCGACGCCAAACACCGTCTCGATCAGAACCACCGTCGAGCCAGGATCGCCTGCCTCGGCCAGCTTGCGGCGTAGGTTCTTGACGTGGCTGTCGACAGTCCGCTCCAGACCTTCGTAGCTGTAACCCAGCCCTCGCTCGATCATCTCCAGGCGAGTGAAGGCTCGATCGGGGTGCTCGGCCAGAGCGTGGAGCAAGCCAAACTCGGTGGGGGTCAGATCCAGCAGCCTGCTGTGCAGCCGAGCCTCGTGCGCGTCGATATCGAGAAGGAGCGGACCGGCCTGGATCTGTCGCGAGGGGGCCATCTCACCGTGGGCGCGGCGCAGGACGGCCCGGACGCGGGCCACCAGCTCACGGGGATTGAACGGCTTGGCCACATAGTCGTCGGCACCGAGCTCGAGCCCCACGATCTTGTCGTTGTCCTCGATGCGGGCGGTCAGCATGACGATGGGGGTGGCGGCCAGGTTCGGATCGCTGCGCACGATGCGCGTCACATCCCAACCGTCGCGGTCCGGGAGCATCAGGTCGAGCACGACCAGGTCGGGCTGCTCGCGGCGGATGCAGTGCAGAGCAGTCTCGCCATCATAGGCCACCAGGACCTGATAGCCAGCCTGCTGCATATAGGCCCGTACCAGGCGCACGATCTCCTTGTCATCGTCCACCACCAGGATCCGTTGTGACATTCTGCATCCTCCCCTGGCTATTATACCAAGGTCCGATCCTTGCGGCAAAGATCGGACCTCTTGACAAGAATGGCGAGGGGCGGCCTGCCAGTTTGGCAGGCCGCCCCTCGCCGCCCGGTGTGAGAATCTCTAGTCTATAGCTCGTCGCCGTTGCCGCCGCAGTCGCAGTCGTCCATCATGCCGCGGCCCCCATGGCCGTACATCGGCATCTCGCCGTTCAGATGCTCCTCGATCATCTCCCGCATATTCTCGAGCATCTTGTCGGCCTGCTCCTGAGTCATCTTGCCGTCAGTCACGGCCTGGTTCAACGTCTCCTGGCGCGCGGCCATAAAGGCATCGACGATGGTCTGCAACTCAACGCCTTTCTCCTTGGCCAGATCGGCAACCGTCTTGCCGTCCTTCAGCTGCGTCTTCAGCTCGTCGACGTTCATGCCCAGCTTGTCAGCAGCCACGGCGATCAGCGAGTCTTTCGAGTCGTCCATCATCTCGCCCATCATGCCCCGGCCCATCATGCCGCGACCCATCATGCCGCGACCCATCATGCCTCGGCCCATCATGCCGGCGCCAAGCCCCCCGTCGGCCCTCTCGCGGATCCGGTCCGCCTGTTCCTGGGTCAGATCGCCTTCCTCCACGGCCTTGTCCAGCACCTGTTCGCGGGCCTGGTCCACCGCCACGTCATACTCCTCGACGCTGATGCCCAGGATCCCGGCCACCGCCTCGCGGAACTCCTGACCGAGATCGGCCAACCTGTCCCTGACGCCATCCGTGCCCTCCTGGGCCACGGCCACGGCGGCCAGCGCCGCCGTGCCCAGCACGACGACCGCCGCCACAACGGCTGCTACTTTCCAGAATTTCATACTAGTTCCTCCCTCTAGGGCGTTTTCAAGACTATTGTACCACAGAGTTGTGAAGATCTGGTGGAGAAATTGTGTACGAAGGGCCAGTTTTAGCCATTTTCTAACAAATGGTCAGCATCGGCCAGTTTCAGCCGGACAAAAAGCCAGGGGCAGGCAAAGGCAACGACCCACCCGAGCAGGACATAGCGCACCAGGCGCACCACCGTCTCCACACCGTGGGACAGTCCGTCGGGGATGATCAGCTTGGGGCCGGCGTAACAGATGACGACGATGACCAGGCCTACCGCCAGGCGCAGTGCGCGTTGCGGCCAGGCGCCGTTCACCCGGAAGCCAAGCCAGGCCCGTTCCATCAGCACGCCCAGCCCCATGCCGATCAGGGCGCCCATGGTCTTGACCGCATCCTCGGCGGGATAGAGGCCGTTGCGGTCGGCCGGGTGGATAAAGATGAAAAGGAACGGCACGCCGGCGGTCAGGGCGACCCGGACTGGCGCCTTTTGCCTGACGACCCACCGGCCCACGACCGGCGCCAGCAGGGCAAAAGCCGCTAGCACGGCAATGCCGATGAGCCAACCGCCGATGACATCCTCTGGAAAATGGACGCCTAGAACGATGCGGGACAGGCCGATGCCCAGCATGAGGACAACGGCGACGATCCAGCCGATCCAGCTGCGTAGGCGGAGGGCCAGATAGCCCCAGTTGGCGACGGCAAGCTGGGCATGGTTGCTGGGAAAAGAGAAACTGACCTCGGGCAGCGGGGTGCGGATGGGCGTATCACACGGGTTGGGCGCTTCACAGGGTCGAGCGATATCAAAGGTATTCTTGAGGGCCTGATTGAGCCAGGTGGACAGCATAGCGATATAACCCAGCCCGATGCCGACCGGCTTGCTGATGCACCAATAGACCAGCGGCAGCAGCACCAGATACAGCTCTTCACGGCCCAGGGAAGTGAAGAACACGAAAATGGGATCCAGCCCTTGGCCCACCACCGACTGGACCCAGACGATGGCGCTTGTACCCCACGGTACCAGCGACTCCAGCCACCGATCCATCCGGCTCTCCTCCTTGGATTTTTGCAGGGAGCTTTCAACCGACAACTGATCGCTGACAGCTGAAAGCCAATCCTCAGATCAGGGCAACCTCTGCCCTTTGGACTCATCGCTAGCCGCGATCATCTCCCGCGCGCTCGCCAGCGTCTTGTCGGTCAGGGCGCCCAACATGCCGGCCAGTTCCTGCTCACGCTCGCCGTCGTGCAGCTCCTGCACGGCGGTCACCGTCCGGTCCCCGACGATCCCCTTGCGCACCATGAGGTGCTGGTCGCCATACGAAGCCAGCTGCGGCAAGTGCGTGACACACAGCACCTGGTGGCGGCGCGCCTTGCCGCCGTCGCCAACGGTCAGCCCCCACAGCTTGTGGCCGACGACGGCGCCCACCCGGCCGCCGATTCCGGCGTCGATCTCGTCAAAGATGAGAGTCGGGGTGCGGTCGGCCTGGGCCAGCACAGTCTTGAGCGCCAGCATTAACCGCGAGGTCTCGCCGCCTGAGGCGATGCGGACCAGCGGCTTCAGCGGCTCGCCGACGTTCGGCGACACCAGGAACTCGACCCGGTCCAGGCCGGCACTATCAAAAGCCACCCGCCGGCCCTCGACGTAGGCGCCGTCGGCCTGGTCGCTCCACGCCACATCGACGCCAAAGCGCGCGCGGGCCATGCTCAGCTCATTTAGCTCCGCCTCGATGCCGGCCGCCAGCCGCTCGCCTGCCTCGCGCCGCCGGGCAGAGAGGTCGGCCCCCAGGCGCCCCAGGTCGTGCAGCAGGCGCTCCTCGTCGGCTTCCAGCTCGGCAATCCGCTCTCCGCTGTGCTCGATCGTCTCCAGCTCGCGGCCCGCCCGCTCGGCAAAGGCCAGCACGTCGGCGATCGTCTCACCATACTTTCTTTGCAGGCTGCGAATGAGGCCCAGCCGCTCCTCCACTTGATTCAGCCGCTCCGGGTTGAACTCGATCCGGTCGCGGTAGCTGCGCACCGACTCGGCCAGGTCCTGCACCTGGTAGCCGAGCGTTTCCGCGGCCTTGCCCAGCGCCTCGGTCGATGGATCGAGCCGCACCAGGCCGCCCAGTGCGCGGGCCGCGCCCTGGAGAAGATCCACAGCCGAGGCCTGGTCCTCGTCGCTCTCGTACAGGGCGTGATAGGCCTCGCCGGCCAGCGCAGTCAGTTGCTCGGCGTTGGCCAGGCGGGTGCGCTCCTGGGCAAGCCCTTGCTCCTCGTCCACATGGAGGCGGGCAGCCTGGATCTCGCCGACTTGATAGTTGAGCAGGTCGACGCGGCGGGCCATCTCCCGCTCGTCGCGGCGCAGGCCGGCCAGCTCGCGGCGCACGCCGCGTAGGTCGCGCACCAGCCCGGCGACCTGGTCGCGCAGCGGCCACAGCCCGCCATAGCGATCCAGCAGGTCGACGTGCTCGCGGACGCGCATCAACGATAGGTGCTCGGTCTGGCCGTGGATATCCACCAGGCACTGGCCGATCTTTTCCAGGGTCTTGAGCGGGACCGACCGGCCGTTCACCCTGCATACGTTGCGGCCCTCGCGGCGGACCTCACGGCCAAGCAGCAGGGTGCCCGGCTCGTCGCCCTCCAGCTCGTCTTCGGCCAGCAGCGGGCCGACCATCGCCTGGATCTCGGCGTCGAGCAAAAAGGTGCCCTCCACGGCCGCCCGATCGGCGCCAGAGCGGACGACCTCGGCTTCACCCCGACCACCCAGCAGCAGGCTGACGGCGTCGATGATGATCGACTTCCCGGCGCCGGTCTCGCCGGTCAGGACGCTGAAACCGGACCCAAACCTGAGATTGAGCTTGTCGATGATGGCCAGATTGTGAACCGTCAGCTCGCTTAGCATATCTTCACCTCAGCCTGGCCGTGGCAGCGCCCACGGCCAGGAACAGAAAAAGCCCCATCGTCAACAGCGACCACAGGCTAAAGTTCAGCGCAAACAGCACCAGGGCCGGCAGCGAGCCAAGCAGAATGCCGCCGCCCACTGCCAGCCACAGGTATCGGCTCCGGCGGCGGCGCACCGCCCAGCGCACCACCTCGGCAATGCCGATGCCGACAGTTGGCCCCAGGATCAGCCCAAAGAACCACGCGCCGCGCAGCAGCGAGATCACCAGGCAGGCCAGCCCTCCCAGGACAGCGGCGATCAGCCCGCCGATGAGGTAATCGCGAGACGCCGCCGCTGTAATAGACCGCCCGCTGCTGGCCGACGCACTGCTTGCAGCGATAGCCGACCGGCGTCTGGACGGCGCAGCGGGTGCAGATCGGCTTGCCGCAGCGATTGCAGCGCAGCAGCGTCTGGACGTTGGGGTGGTTGGCGCAATAGAGCACCCCGTCGTCGAGCGGCGCCCTGCCGGCTGGGGCGGGGCCGGCAGCCTCTTCCAGCCGGCGCGAAGCCTCCGCGATCACTTGCTCAAGCTCATCTGGTTCGGATGCAGCGGTCATGATTGGATTGCTCCTGATTAGTGGGGCTGATTGTACCCGGAAACAGGAGATAGGTCAAGACGAAGGCCCAGAGACTGGGAGTAGGGATGCTCCCCGACCGGCGGCGAGCGGAGCCGAACAGAGCCGGGGGGAGTGAGTGTCGCTCGCCAGTCTGCCTCGACAGGCCTCACAAGCACTGGAAGGCTGGGAGGATGACCTCCCAGCCTTCCAGTCTCCTGATCAGGAGTTCTTAAGGACGATCGGCAGGTAGAAGCGGTAGCCCGCCATGGTGACCGGGTGGACGCCGTACCAGTAGCCAGACCCGACGCTGTGGCCGCCGGTGACGGCAGACTGGCCGATGGCGAGCTGGCTGAGCGTGCCGTTGACCATGTGCGTGCCCGACGAGCTCCACTCACTGCCGCCGGGGCTGAGCACGTGCCAGCTCAGGTCATGGTCGGGCGACGTCTGCGCCCAGGCGATCGCCGACAGCGGCCAGGGCAACCAGCACGACCAGCGAGATGGCCAGGAGTCGCGTCTTCATGGCGCACCTCCTAGTGCGGGCCGCGCGTGGACGAGACACTGCCGGTCAGGCCGGCGGGGACGCCCTGCGGCATGACCGGCCGCTCTTCGTAGCCCTTGCGCCGGCCGACGGCGATCCAGGTGAACTTGCAGTTCGGGTCGCCCGCGCCCGACTTGACGACAAAGCCGTCGCTGTCGGCGCTGACGATGTACAGCCCGCTCCAGCTGCCCACCGGCGTGACGACGACGCGCACCGGGATCTTGTCCGAGATCGCCTCGCGGAACAGTCGCTCGAACTGGACGGTCGCCTCGCCGTTCTTGAGCTGGGCCTCGCCGTTGGCATAGAACTCGACGTCGGGCGACTCGATGGAGGCCAGCCTTTCCCAGCCCTGCGAGGTCTGGATCACGGCGAACTTGGCGCCGCCAGAGCACGTTGGTGTTGCCGTTGATCGTCCACAGGTCGCCGTTGGAGCCCATCGCCCCGTCGGAAAAGACGCCATAGCAGCCGTCGGCCCCGACGCACCCAACGTGCAGCGGCCATAGACGCCGGCCGTCCGGTCCTGGTTGGTCTCGCCCAGCACGCCGGCGCTGCCCCACTGCTGGCTGTTGGTGGTGCCGCGCACGCCATAGGCGGCCACAGGGTGTCCAGGCCGCCCGACTCGATAGGGGCCGGGATCAGGGGCGGCGGCGCCCGCCAGGTCATGGTCCGCGGCGGCGAGACTGCGCCGCCGGCTGATGCCCGACACTCCGGCGCTGCTGCTCTAGGTGTCTCTGGACGGTACCAAACACGCCGGCGCTCTCGGCCGTGAGTGCCGATGGTATCTCCCCACACGCCATACTCGGTCGGGCCGGTGAGCCGGGTTCAGGTACTGAAAGCCCCAGACCCCGCTAGGCGCGCGGGCAGATGCCGTGCACGCCGGCGTTGCCGCTGCTCGGCGCCGGCCGGCATCGACCGTGCCAAACACGCCGTCGGCGCCGGGATATAGCCGGTCGTCTCGCCCCACACGCCATACTGGGCCTGGGCCCAGGGGGCCGAAGATGTTCGTGGCCTGGTGGTTGACGCCCGACACGCCGGCCGTGCCCGGCTCGCCGGGGTTCCTGGTGCCCAGCACGCCGACCGTGCCGAGGCTGTTATCGCCCCACACGCCATAGGTGCCGGGGCCGGCTGAGTTGTCGGTCATCGACAGCGCGCCGCGCTGGCCGAGGACGCCGGCCTTGCGGAGGCCTGCAACCATCTCGTCGCCCCACACGCCGGCACGGCCGCCGTCGGTGTTGGTGCCATAGACACCGGCCGGACGCGGTGTTGGTCAGCGTGTCGCCGAGCACGCCGGCAGTGTTGCCAAAGCCTTCCACGCCATAGGCGCCGCCCTGGCCGCGATGGCATAGGTAGCGGCCGCACCGCTGGTCATAAACAGGCCGTTGCCCGCGCACACCTCGGTCTAGCCGCACAGCGTGGCAGGCCCGGTCGCGCCGCTAGGGCCGCTGGGGCCGGTGGGACCACTTGGGCCGCCGGCGCCGGTGGCGCCGGTTGGACCAGCGGGACCGGCTGCGCCAGTCGCGCCGGTCGCACCGGCAGGACCCACGGCGCCAGTGGGGCCGGTTACGCCCGCAGGCCCAGCAGCGCCGGTCGCACCGGTCGCACCGGCAGGACCGGCGGCTCCAGTCGCGCCAGTTGGGCCAGCGGGCCCGGTCGCTCCTGTCGCCCCCGTCGGGCCGCCGGCTGGGCCGCTTGGGCCCGTCGGGCCGGTTGCGCCGGTCGCGCCGATCGTGCCCGAAATGGGCACACCGAGCCAGTTGCCACCGGCGTCGATCACCAGGCCATAGCTGCCAACGTAGATAGTGTTGGGGTGGATGTCGCTGCCGCGCACGTCGCCGGCATTGAGGGCATAGGGCACGCTGACCAACTGCTGGCGGGGCGTCATCTCCGCCTCGCCCGCCAGGGTGATGCCCAGCCACAGGTCGCGGCCGTCGACCCACGACGTGGGGGTGATCGGGTCGCTTGCGCCCAGCCGGACGTTGAACAGTCCATCAGCCACCGAGACGGTCTGGGTCTCGTCCCACAGGGGGGTGCCGCCCGTCTCGAGGTCATAGATGGCAAAGGTGATGGTATAGTCGTCGTCGGGGACCGGGTTGGCCGGCGGAATCGAGCAGCAGGCCCTGGTAGTTGAGCGTGCCCGGCGCGCCGCCCTGCACGACGTCATCAGGAATGCTGGAGGCCAGAGCTCCGGCCGCTCCGAGCAACACGAGAACTGCGACGATGGAACCCCAAAGCAACAAACGTTTGCTGTTCATCTGCAGACTCCTTTCTCGTCTTCAGAAAACGCGAATCAGCCACGGACCACAGTCGACCGGCATGGGGGATGCCGGAGATTGTCTCAGCGAGGACTCCTCACCTCCTTTCTACACAGAAACGGGCAAGTGCGCAAACGCGCAAAATGCCCGTTATCCTCGTTCATGGCGCTGAACGAAAGCCAAACAGATATCGCGCTCCTGCCGCGGCAGGCAACGCCTCTGTATCTCAGCCAATATTATACCACAAAGAGGGCTGAGATACAACAGGTTTGGCGCAGGCCCTTGCCGCTGAGCACCGAGCACACAGGGCAGGTCGGCGGCGGCTTTGGCCCGCGCCGTCTGCACAGAAGACAAGTCCGGTTGAGGGCGTTTGTCGAAAAGCGGTCACGTATGCTATAATGGGCCAGCCGATCCAGTCCGGGGAAGGTCTCGACGATGAAACGATCCACGTGGATTACGATCCTGCTGCTGGCCGGGGCCATCGCCTTCAACCTGGTCGTCCTGTGGCCCGAGGTGGCGGTCGAGACGCCGACGCTGAACGACAACACCCTCCACCTGGCGCTGGTCCAGCGGGCCGCCGACGCGCTGGAACGGGGCGAGGACCCCACCGACCCGTGGGTGTCCAACTTTGTCGAGGGCTATCCGCTCCTCCACCACTACCAGCACCTGCCCCACGTCGTCACCGCCCTGATCTACGAGGCCCTGGGCGGGGCGGTGCGCGGCGCGGACCGTGCTGGACTGGATCCAGCTCCTGCTGCTGAGCACCTTCCCCCTGTCGATCTACTGGACCGGGCGGCGGCTGGGGTTTGAGGCGGTGCCGGCGGCGCTGGCCGGGGTCGTCGCCTCGCTGCTGGCGACCAACGGGCTGTACGGGCTGGATTGGGCCAGCTACCTGTGGCGCGGCTATGGCCTCTACACCCAACTGTGGGGCATGTGGCTGCTGGGGCCGGCCGTCGCCGGGTTGTATCGTCACCCTGCGCCACGGCCGGGCCTACGCCGGGACGGCGCTGCTGCTGGCCGGGACGATCCTGTCCCACACCGTGCTGGGCTATGCGGCGCTGCTGACCGGCGGGCTGATCGTCCTGCTCGGCGGGGCACAGGAGCTGTGGCGGCGGGCCGGGCGGCTGGCGCTGGTCGGGCTGCTGACCTTTGCCGCGTCGGCCTACTTCCTGGTGCCGTTCATCGCCGACCGGCTGTACATGAACCGCAGCGTGTGGGAGGACGCCGGGCAAGTACAACGCCTACGGCTGGGAGTGGACGCTGCGGGCGCTGGTCCGCGGCGAGCTGCTGGACTATGGCCGTTTTCCGTCGCTGACCCTGCTGGCGGCGCTGGGGCTGGGCGTGTGCATCGCCCGCTGGCGGCAGGGAGAACGCTACCGGTTCCTGCTGCTCTTTCCGCTTTCTGGCTGCTGCTCTACTTTGGCCGGCCGACGTGGGGCGCGCTGCTCAACCTGCTGCCGCTCAGCCGCGACCTGCACCTGCACCGTCTGATTGCGCCGGTGCACCTGGGGGCGATCGGGCTGGCCGGGGCCGGGCTGGCCTGGCTGGTCGAGCAGGCGGCCAAGGCCTGGGCCGGCCGGCGGCAGGTGTGGCCGCAGCACTGGCCGGGCTGGCAGCCGTCGGCGCTGCTGGTGCCGGTCTATCTGGAGCGGATCGAGTACACATCGGACAACGTCCGCTGGATGCGGGACAACCAGGCCGCCTTCCAGGCCGACGGCGGGCAGATCGATCGGCTGCTGGCCGATCTCAAGGCCATGCCGGCGGCGCGGGTCTATGCCGGTCGGGGAGCCAACTGGGGCAAGGACTACAAGATCGGCAGCGTGCCGGTCTACGCCCTGCTGGCGGTGACCGCGCTCGACAACCCCGGCTACCTGTACCACGCCCTGTCGCTCAACGCCGACATCGAGGGCTACCTGGACGAGTCCCGGCCGGCGACCTTTAACCTGTTCAACCTGCGCTACGTCATCGTCCCCGAGGGCCAGCCGGCGCCGGCCGGCGCCCAACCGATTGCCGGCAATCGGGAGCCTACGGCCGGCACCGGCTGTACCAGGTGTCGACGACCGGCTACTTCGACCTGGTCGACAGCGACCTGACGCTGTACGGCAGCCGCGAGGCCTGGTTTGAGGCGGCCCGGGCCTGGCTGCAGAGCCGGCCTGGTGGAGGCCCGGCAGCATCCGCGGATCGTCTTTGGGCCGGCGCCCCAGGGCCAGGAGGACGCGCTGCCGCTGAGCGCTGCTCCACAGATACTGCCCGGTCGCGACCAATCGCAGCGTGAGCCCTGCGGCCAGATCGTGAGCGAGGCCGTGGCCGGCAACACCTACCGGGTCGAGTTCGACGCCGGCCGCGCCTGCTGGCTGATGCTCAAGTCGACCTACCACCCCGGCTGGCGGGCGACGGTCGACGGCAAGCCGGTCGAGACCGAGATGCTGGCCCCCAGTTTCGTCGGGCTGGCCGTGGAGTCAGGTCGGCACCAGGCGGTGCTGACCTATGAGCCGGGCGCGCTGCGCCTGTGGCTGCTGGCCGCCGGGCTGGGGGTGCTCCTGCTGGCGGCGCTGGCCGAGTGGCAGCGGGGCAAGCTGCGGGCTCGGTTCGCGCAGCCGCGACGATTCACGACGGCAACCGAGGCGCCTGGCAAGGAGCGTGCCACAGCTCGCATCCGCCCTTTCACGTCTCGCCTGCTCACCGCTATTCGCTCGTCCTGCTTTTTGTCCTGCTGGCCGGCCTGCCCACGTTGCAGCTCAAGCAGATGACCGGCCACGACGCCTTTGAGTACCTGCCGCGCACGGTCGAGTTCTTCCGCGGACTGGCCGAGGGCCGGCTGCTGCCCCGCTGGGCGCCCGACCTGTCGAGCGGCTACGGCCAGCCCTTCTTCCTGTTCAACCCTCCGGTCATCTATTATGTCACCTCGGCGTTTCATGCGCTGGGCTGGTCAGTCGTTGCCTCCCTGAACCTGGCCGCGCTGGCACTGCTGGCCGTGGCCGGGATCGGGATGTACCCTCTATGCTCGCGAGTTTCTTTGGCGACGCCGGAGGGCTGGCCGCCGGCGCGGCCTACGTCTTTGCCCCCTTCCTGCTGATCAACCTGTACGTGCGCCAGGCGCTGGCCGACTATACCGCCATGGCCTTCATCCCCTGGGCGCTGTGGGGGCTGTACCGCTGGGCGCGCGGCGAACCGGGCAGCGAGCCGCATGGCGAGATCCGCTGCCTGGCCGTGGCGGCAGCCGCCACGGCGCTGATCCTGCTAAGCAGCAACCCGGTGTCGTTGATCGCCGTCCCGATCCTGGCGCTGTACGCCCTCTTCTTGGCCTGGAAGGCCCGGTCCTGGTCGGCCCTGTGGCGGGGAGCGTGGGCCGTCGGGCTGGGGGTGGGACTGGCCGCCTTCTTCTGGCTGCCGGCGCTGGCCGAGCGCGACTGGGTCCAGACCAACCGGCTGTTGAGCGGCTACCTGAACTACGGCAACCATTTTGTCTACCTGCACCAGCTCATCTATTCGCCCTGGGGTTATGGGCTGTCACTGTCTGGGCACGCAGGACGGGATGAGCTTTGGGCTGGGGCCGGTTCACCTGGTGCTGCTGGCGGCGTCGCTCCTGCTGGCCTGGAAGCTGCGCGATCGGCTGCGCCGGGCAGGCCCCGGCTGGTCCCACTTCTGGTTCTTTGTCGCGCTGCTCGGGCTGGCCGTTTTCCTGGTGACCGACAATTCGATCTGGCTGTGGGATGGCCTGCCGCTGCTGCAATACCTCGAGTTCCCTTGGCGCATCCTGGTGCTGGCCGCGGTGGCCACGGCGTTCATCGCCGGATTCCTCTTCTCCGCCGTTCGCCTGCCCCGCCAGCGCCGCCAGCTTCTGTTGGTAGTGCTGGGCGCGCTGCTGCTGACCGGCATGGGCCACGCCAAGCCCGAGGGCTACTACAACACCACCGATGGCGAGTACAATCCGGCGACGATCGCCGCTACGGGCATCGAGGTGACCACCGCTGCCGAGTATGAGCCGGTCTGGGCCACCACCCGGCCCGAGACGCCGGCGCCGGCTGGCCGGCTGCTGTTGACCGCCGGGCAGGTGCGGGTGCTCAAGAGCCGGGTGACCGGTCACCGCTACGAGTGGCTGATCGAGGCCGACGGACCGGCCCAACTCCAGGCAGCTACCTACTACTACCCTGGTTGGCGGCTGACAGTCGACGGCGACCAGCGGACGATCACCATCCAGAACCCGTATGGGCTCATCGATTTCACCCTGGAAGCAGGCCGGCACCAGGTCGTGCTGGCCTTTGGCTCGACGTTGGAGCGCACCTGGGCCGCAGCAGCCTCGGCCGCGGCGCTGGTGCTGCTGCTGGGGACGGCGATTTGGGGCCGGCCTCGCCGCCTATCCCGGCGGAAACCGATCCAGGGCCAGCGTGAATCTTGACAGCGATCAATTCTTATGCTATAATTGCTAACAATGATAAAAACGGGCGAAGGCCAGGGCCTGACCACGGCTCTCTCGCCCACAACGACTAACAAGAAAGGAAAAAACACCATGTTGAGCGACAAGCTTCAGAAAGCACTGAACGACCAGATCACCCACGAGTTGTACTCGGCCTACCTCTACCTGTCAATGTCGGCCCACTTTGAGGCCGCTAACCTGCCGGGCATGGCCCGCTGGATGCGCGTCCAGGCCGGCGAAGAGCAGGCGCACGGGTTCAAGTTCTTCGATTACATCAACGAGCGGAACGGGCGCGTCACGCTGCAGGCCATTCCCCAGCCGCCGGCTGACTTTGGCACGCCCAAGGCCGTCTTCGAGCAGGTGCTCAAGCACGAGCAGGAAGTGACCGGCCTGATCACCAGGCTGTACGAGCTGGCCGTCGAGGACAAGGACTACGCCGCGCAGGGAATGCTGCAGTGGTTCATTGCCGAGCAGGTGGAAGAGGAAAAGCACGCAGGCGAGATCGTCGAGACCTTCAAGATGGTGGGCGAGAGCCCGATGGCCCTGATGATGCTCGACCGGCAGTTGGGCTCGCGCGGCGGATGACCGGCCCGAGCTAACGACAGAAACCCGGTTTCCGTGAATCGGAAACCGGGTTTTCCTATTCCTACGGCATCCGCTTGAACAGCAGTAGCCGCTTCACCTCGCCGATAGCCTGCGTGATCTTGATCTCGCGCGGGCAGGCGTTGGTGCAGTTGAAAATCGTCCGGCACCGCCACACCCCGTCGCGGTCGTTCAGAATGTCGAGCCGCTCGTCGGCGCCCTGGTCGCGGCTGTCAAAGATAAAGCGGTGGGCCTGGACGATGGCCGCCGGCCCGACATAGTCGGGGTTGCCCCAGAACGAGGGGCAGCTCCCGGTGCAGGCCCCGCACAGGATGCACTTGGTGGTGTCGTCAAAGCGGAGGCGCTGTGCCGGGCTCTGCGGCCGCTCGGTCGGCGGCGGCGGGTCGTCGTTGATAAAGTAGGGCTTGACCGAGCGGTACTTGGCAAAGAACGGCTCCATGTCGACCACCAGATCCTTGACGACCGGAAAGCCGCGCAGCGGCTCGACCTTGACCCTGGCGCCCAGGTCCTTCATCAGCACCTTGCAGGCCAGGTGGTTGGCGTCGTTGATCGTCATGGCGTCAGAGCCGCAGATGCCGTGGGCGCACGAGCAGCGGAACGACAGGCTGCCGTCCTGGCTCCACTTGACCTGCTGCAGGGCATCCAGCAGGCGGTCGGTCGGCTCCACTTCGACGGTATACTCCTCCCAGTGGGGCTTCTGGTCCGCCTCTGGGTCGTAGCGCAGAATTCTCAGTGTCGATCGCATCAGGCTCTACCTCCCCTTGCCTGCTAGTAGGTCCTTGGTTTCGGCTCAAAGCGGGTGACGGCCACCGGCTTGTAGCGGAACTCGATCCCCTTTTCGGTCTGGTAGGCCAGCGTGTGCTTTAGCCAGTTGGCGTCGTCCCGCTGCGGATAATCCTCGCGCGAGTGGGCGCCGCGGCTTTCCGTGCGCGCCAGGGCGCCGGCGGCGGTCACCTCCGCCAGATCGAGCAGCCCGCCCAGCTCGATCGCCTCCAGCAGATCCGGTGTTGAACTTGCTTTCCCTTGTCGTCGACGGCCGACGTGCCGGTAGCGCTCCTGCAGCTCGCCGATCTTGGCCAGCGCGGCCCGGATCTGACTTTCGACGCGAAATACGCCGACATTGTCCATCATCACCGCCTGTAGCTCGGCGCGGATGGCCGCCCGCGCGCTCGGAGCCGGTGCTCTTGAGCAGAGCCTCGACCCGTTCGCGGGCTTGGCGGTCAGGATCGGGTGGCAGCGAGGCAAAATCGTGCTCGCGGATGTAGCGGGCCATGTCGCGCCCCGCCCGCCGGCCAAAGACGAGGATATCGATCAGGAGTTGGTGCCCAACCGGTTGGCGCCGTGCACCGAGACGCAGGCGCACTCACCGGCAGCGTAAAAGCCGGGCAACGGCGTATTGGTCTCGTCCACGACCACTCGGCCCTCGATGTCGGTGGGGATGCCGCCCATGGCATAGTGGGCAGTGGGCTGGATCGGCATCGGCTCCACAGCCGGATCGACCCCCAGATAGGTCCGCGAAAAATCGGCGATGTCGGGCAGCTTCGACTCAACCACGGCGCGGCCCAGGTGGCTGGCGTCGAGGTACACATAGTCCTTGCCGTCGATGCCTCGCCCCTCCTTGACCTCCAGGTAGATCGACCGCGACACAATGTCGCGCGGCGCCAGGTCGATCAGGTTGGGCGAATAGCGCTGCATGAACCGCTCGCCAAGCCGGTTCTTGAGGATGCCGCCCTCACCGCGCACCGCCTCGGTGATCAGGATGCCCATCTTGTAGATGCCGGTGGGGTGGAACTGGAAGAACTCCATGTCCTCCAGCGGCACGCCGCGCCGCAGGGCGATGGCCGGGCCATCGCCGGTCAGGGCGTGGGCATTGGAGCTGATCCTGAACATCCGGCCCATGCCGCCGGTGGCAAACAGCACCACCTTGGCCCGGAAGGTGTGGATCTCGCCGGTGCGGATCTGGTAGGCCACCACGCCGCAGGCCACGCCCTCCTCGATCAGCAGATCCAGCACCTGGTACTCGTCAAAGAACTGGACGTTGTGACGCAGGCACTGCTGGTAGACGGTCTGCAGGATGGTGTGGCCGGTCCGGTCGGCGGCATAGCACGAGCGGCGCACCGGCCCCTGGCCAAAGTGGTGGGTATGGCCGCCGAAGGGCCGCTGAGCGATCTTGCCGTCGGGGGTGCGGTCGAAAGGCAGGCCCCAGTGCTCCAGCTCGTAGACGATGTCGATCGCCTCGCGGGCCAGCACCTCGGCGGCGTCCTGGTCGGTCAAATAGTCGCCGCCCTTGACCGTGTCATACATGTGCCACTCCCAGCGATCCTCTTCGACGTTGCCCAGCGCGGCGCTGATGCCGCCCTGCGCCGTGCCGGTGTGGGAGCGGATGGGATACAGCTTGGTGAGGACGGCGACGCTGCCCGCTCCCACCAGCTCGAGCGCAGCGCGCAGCCCTGCCCCGCCGGCCCCGACGATTACCGCATCGTAGGAATGGTACATACCCAGTAGCCTCCTGAGAGCTGATAGCTAAGGCCGAAACGTCAGAATCACATACGCCCCCAGGACGATGATGACCGCCACCATCAAGTACAACGCCGTCTTGGCGATCACCCTCCAGCCCTGAGGATGCACATAGTCGTCTAGAATGATCCGCATCCCGTTGGCGCCATGCAGCCAGCCGAAGGCGAGCAGGAACAGGTCATACAAGCGCCAGAAGGGCGACTCCCATCGCTGAGCAATGACCTCAAAGTTGATCGCATCCACCCCCAAAATCAGGTGCATGTAGACCAGGTGAAATAGGGCCATCAAGAACAGTATAATGGCCGAGACGCGGGTAAAAAACCACGCATACAGCTCCAGGTTGTTGGCCGGCCTGGCCGGATGCTCTGCCGCGAGCGGGCCGGAAGCCGTGCTTGCACCTTCCTCTACCTCCTCAGCTTAATGGCCGTCGAACATGGCCGACAGCATGGCGATGGCCGACGGGACGTAGGCCACGGCAAAGATGACCAGTTGGATCCGCCACAGTCTGGCCTGGTGCCTGGCCAGCGGCGGGACAAAGTCGATCAACACGACGCGAATGCCGTTCAGGGCATGGTATAGCACACCCAGGTACAGCCCAAACACGATCAGGAGCTTGAACAGGAACTTGTGATAGATGAACAGAAGCGTATCAAAGACGTCCGGCCCAAACGACATGAGAAAAATGTCCACTATGTGCAGGACCAGGAACAGGAAAACGCCGATGCCGGTGACCCGATGGAGCAGCCAGGCAGTATGCCCTTCCCGCCCGCGGTAGGTCACGGCCCGATAGAGGTGGCTGATGGCCGCCATAGTGATCCCTCCTGACTGGGATATGCCGTCGTTGGTCCCAACTGGCGTGGAGATTATAGCATTTTTCGGGTCTACAATCAAGCGAGAGGCCGCCTCTATTGGCAGGATAGGTACACACGCCGGGCAAGCACCTTGCGATTATCGACGAGTGATGGTATAATGGCCCAATCTCGGAAGGTAGGAGGCCAATATGAAATGCTCAGAATGCGGTGCACAGAACGCACCGGGCACCAGGTTTTGCACCTCTTGTGGAGCACCCGTGCCGGCCGCGCCGGCCGTCGAAGAGACCGGGATTCCGGTCCTGGATACTACCGTCGAGCACGCCCAGAGCGAGTTCACCGGCGGCAGCGGCCGGATCAGCTACCGGATCGACGGTACGACCTTGCAGGTGGTCACCATCGAGCTCCAGCCGGGCGAGGTGATCTATTCCGAGTCGGGCGGCATGTCGTGGATGACCGGCAACATCGAGATGAACACCAACACCGGCGGCGGCCTGGGCCGGATGCTCAAGCGGGCAGTCTCGGGCGAGTCGTTGTTCATCACCGACTTTTTCGTCAAACGCCGGACGGGGAACCGTGGCCTTTGCCTCCGAGTTCCCGGGCAAGATCATCCCCTTCGACCTGAAGGCGGGTGAGAGCCTGATCGTCCAAAAAGACGCCTTCATGTGCGCCGAAAAGACGCGTCGAGATGGACATGCACTTCCGCAAGCGGCTCGGCACCGGACTCTTTGGCGGTGAGGGCTTTATCATGCAAAAGATCACCGGACCCGGCCTCGTCTTCCTTGAGGTGGACGGCGAGGTGGTCGAGTACCAGCTCCAGGCCGGCCAGCAGCTCAAGGTCGACACCGGCCACCTGGCAGCCATGGAGGCGTCCGTCGAGTTTGACGTGACGATGGTCAAGGGTTTCAAGAACATCCTGCTCGGCGGCGAGGGCCTCTTCCTGGCCAGCGTGCGCGGGCCGGGCAAGGTCTGGCTCCAGACGATGCCGATGTCCAAGCTGGCCCGCAAGGTGGCCCAGTTCATGCCCCAGGCGGGCGGCAAGGGCTCGAGCGGCGGGCTCAACGTTAACGTCGGCCAACCTGCTGGGCGGAGGCTAGTTGGAGAGCCTTTTCGCCCTGCTCGTGGCGGGTTGCGGCCTGGTCGTGGCCCTCACTATCGGCGCGGTTGTCTTGCTCAAGATGGGGGTTCTTGCCAAGTACGCTCTCAAGCCCGAGCGCCCGGAGGACAAGCTGGGCGACTATGGGCTCGAGGAAAGCCGCGAGGTCGGGCAAAGGGACACAGCAAACTCAAGGAGAATGACATGGATCAGACCGAACAGCTCCTGAAAGAGATCACCGAAGCCAGCGGCGTGCCCGGCTACGAAAGCGATGTGCGGGCGGTCATGCGCCGCTATCTGGAAGGCATCGCCACCATCGAGCAGGACAAGATGGGCAGCTTCATCGGCAAGCACGTCGGCCAGGCCGACGGCCCGCGGGTGATGCTGGCCGGCCACATGGACGAGATCGGCTTCATGGTCAAGCTGATCACCAAGGAAGGCTTTATCCGCTTCGTGCCGCTGGGCGGCTGGTGGAACCAGGTCATGCTCGGCCACCGGGTGACGATCAAGACGGCCAAGGGCGATGTGATCGGCGTGCTGGGCGCCAAGCCGCCCCACCTGCTGGGCGACGAAGAGCGCAAAAAGATCGTCGACAAGAAGGACATGTACATCGACGTCGGCGCCCGCTCGGAGGAAGAGGTGCGCGACATGGGCGTGCGGCCCGGCGATCCGATCATCCCGGTCAGCGACTTCACGGTGATGGCCAATCCCCGCTTCTACCTGTCCAAGGCGTTCGACAACCGGGTCGGCTGCGCCCTGGCCATGCAGGCGCTCGCGCCAGGTGGCCGACGAGGGCCATCCCAACGTGGTCTATGCCGTGGGCACGGTCCAGGAAGAGGTCGGGCTCCGCGGAGCCAAGACGTCAGCCTTTGCCATCAACCCCGACGTGGCCATCATCCTGGAGGTAGACATCGCCGGCGACGTGCCGGGCATCAAGCCCGAGGAGTCGGCCGTCAAGATGGGCGGCGGCCCGACGCTGCTGGTGTACGATGCGCGCATGATCCCCAACCTGAAGCTGCGCGACCTGGTGATCGCCACCGCCGCAGGAGCTGGGCATCCCGCTCCAGTTCTCGGCCATGTCAGGCGGGGCAACCGACGGCGGCGATGATCCACATCCACAACGAAGGCGTGCCGGCGGTGGTCATCGGCGTGCCGACCCGCCACATCCACAGCCACAACGCCATCCTGTGCCGCGACGACTACGACCAGGCGCTGCAGCTGGTGGTGGCCCTGGTGAAAAAGCTGGACGCGGCCACGGTGGCCGGGCTGACGGCCTGAGGAGCAGACAGCCCGGTCTGTCGAGGCCGGGTTCCAGCTTTGCTGATCAGCGTCCGGTATTTGCCAACCGGCCCGGCCTCTGCTATAATCGCGTCGCGCCCGGCCAGGGAGAGGAGGGGATCAGCGGGAGATGAAAAAGTGGGAAGCGCTGAGCGAAGGCCTACAGCTCAGCTGGGTCCTGCTTTTCTCGCTCCTCATCCCGCTGTTGGTCGGTATCTGGCTCGACAAAAAGCTGGATACCGCCCCTCTCTTTGTCCTGATCGGGATGGCCCTGGGTATCCTGGCAGCCACCGTGGGGGTGGCGCGCATGGTGATGCGGACCTTTGCCCAGGCGAGCCACGGACTCTGAACAAGCATCCACTGAACGCGACAGTCGAGGCGGCGTCATCGGAAGAGGCATCGTCACGGAGATGGAGGAAACTGACTAGTGTCGAAACGTACAGAAGGTGCTTGTGTGGGCGGCCGGGATCATCGCCGTCCTGGTCGTGTTGTCGTTGTTGCGCATCCCCAAAGTGGTGCTCCCCGGATCATCATCCGCGCCGAGACGGTCTTGCATCTGTTTGGCTTTCCGATCACCAACACCCTGCTGGCCACCTGGCTGACCATGCTGATCCTGATCCTCGGCTCGTGGGCCATCACCCGCAAGATGAAGCAGGTTCCGGGCCGCTTGCAGGGCCTGTTGGAGATGCTGATCGAGGGCTTCTACAACCTGGTCAAAGGGGTGGCCGGGCCCAAGTGGGCGCGGCAGTTCTTCCCCATCGTCATGACCATCTTTCTCTTCCTCGTCACCTCCAACCTGTTGGGCCTTACTCCCGCTCTTTGGCGGCTGGGGCGTCCTGCGAGCCCGCCGAAGGGGCTCATACCCAGGGCGCCCAGCCGGTCAAGTGGCTCAACGACTCGCACACCGTCGGGCTGTGGGTCAAGGCCGAGACGCAAGAGGCGACAGCCGCCGGCGAGGCGGACACCGGCCGAGGGCGAGGAGCTGTACATCCTGGCCCCGATGTTCCGCTCGGCGGCCACCGACCTGAACACGACGATCGCCCTGGCCCTGGTCTCGGTGGTGATGACCCAGTTCTTTGGGGTCAAGGCGCTGGGTCCCGGCTACTTTGGCAAGTTCATCGCCGTCGGCAGCATCGTCGCGCGCCTTTACCAAGAAGGGAGTGGGCTGTGTGGGGCGCATCGGCGCCCTGGGCATGGGCTTCATCGACATGTTCGTCGGCGTGCTCGAGACGATCAGCGAGTTCTCCAAGATCATCTCCTTCTCCTTCCGTCTCTTTGGCAACATCTTTGCCGGCGAGGTGCTGCTGGGCGTCATGGCCTTCCTGATCCCCTACCTGATGTCGCTGCCCTTCTTTGGGCTGGAGATCTTTGTCGGCGTCGTCCAGGCCCTGGTGTTCATGATGTTGACCGTCGCCTTCTTTGTGATCGCCGTAAGCGGTCACGGCGGAGAAGAACATGAGCAGTAGCTGGTACAGTCAGAATCCAAAATGATTCGAGGAGGATAGACACAGATGGATCCTGAAACCATGCGACTTTTGGCATCGGCCATTGCCATCGGGCTGGGCGCCCTGGGCCCGGGTCTGGGCCTGGGCATGATCGGCTCCAAGGCCATGGAGGCGCTGGGCCGCAACCCGGAGGCCAGCGACAGATCTTTGTGCCCCTGATCCTGGGCCTGGCCTTCACCGAGGCCATCGGCATCTATGCCCTGGTGGTGGCGCTGATCATCAAGTTCGTCGGTAACGGAGGTTGACGGTTGGAAGCACTAGGTATTAATCTAGGCTATCTGGTCTCCCAGATCGTCAACTTTACGCTGCTGGCGGTGCTGCTCTATTTCGTGGCCTACAAGCCGATCCTGCGCATGCTCGACCAGCGCTCGGCGCGCATCCAGAAAGGGCTGGAAGACGCCGAAGCGGCCTCCAAGCGCGCGGCCGAGATGGAGCAAGAGTTCCAGAAGCAGCTGGCCGACGCCCGCAAGGAAGGCCAGGAGATCATCGCCCAGGCCACCCAGGTGAGCGAAAAGACCCGCCAGGAGATCCTGGACAAGGCCCGCGAAGACGCCAGGGGGATGATCGACAAGGCCAAGGAAGAGATCGACCGCGAGCGGGACCAGGCGATGGGCGATCTGCGGCGCGACGTGGGCGAGCTGTCGGTGTCCATCGCCCAGAAGATCATCGGCCAGACGCTGGACGAGCCAGGCCAGCGGCGGCTGATCGCCGAATTCCTGGAACAGACCGAGGAGCTAAAGTGAGCGGGCAAGCCCAACCTCAGCACTATGCCAAGGCGATCTATGATCTGGCGCTCGAGCCGTGGACCCGCCAGTTGGGCGCCGTCCAGACGGCGCTGCATGACGACTCCGGCCTGCGGGCTGCGCTGGCGACACCGAGACCGCGGCAAGCCACAGGCTACAGCGCCTGGAGAAGGCTATACCTGGCGGTCTGGACCCGGACGTGCGCAAGTTCGTGGGCACGCTGCTGGAAGCCGGCCAGATCGACCAACTGGACGCGATCCTGGTCGAGCTCGAGCCGGCTGGCGCGCCGTTGGACCGCGCCCGCAAGACGGCCCGGGTGACCAGTGCCGTCCCGCTGACCAGCGCCGAACAGGACAGCGTTCCGGCAGAAGGTGACCAAGCGCTTTGGCGCCGACCTGGAGTTCCAGTTCGAGGTGGATCCGGCGCTGATGGGCGGCATCGTCCTGCGCGTGGGCGACCAGGTGATCGACGGCAGCGTCGCCGCGCAAATTGGCCGCCTTGCGCGATCAGCTGGCAGCGTAAAAGCTTGCAGTTTGCAGTCTGTGCAGCGCGTCTGAGCCTGCGTCGCACTGCACACACGCACTACGCACTCTCAGGAGGCAGGAATGCCCTTACGAGCCGAAGAGATTACGGCAGCACTGAAAAAGCAGATCGAAGCCTTTGAGGCCCCGGTCCAGGCGGTCGACGTGGGCGCGGTGCTCGAGGTGGGCGACGGCATTGCCCGCGCCAGCGGCCTGGCCAGCGTCATGGCCATGGAGCTGGTCGAGTTCCCCGCCAAGGCGGGCGGCGAGAGCGTCATGGGCCTGGCCTTCAACCTGGAAGCGGACAACGTCGGCGTCATCATCATGGGCGACTATACCGGCATCGAGGAAGGCGACCTGGTGCGCGGCACCGGGCGCATCGTGTCGGTGCCGGTGGGCGACGGCGCTGATCGGCCGGGTGGTCAATGCCCTGGGCCAGCCGATCGACGGCAAAGGCCCGATCGCCGCAGCCAAGTACCGGCCCATCGAGCGCATCGCGCCCAACGTGGTCGACGCGCAAGAGCGTGGACACCCCGGTGCAGACCGGCATCAAGGCCATCGACGCCATGATCCCCATCGGCCGCGGCCAGCGCGAGCTGATCATCGGCGACCGGCAGACGGGCAAGACGGCCCTGGCCATCGACACGATCATCAACCAGAAGGGCAAGGACCTGATCTGCATCTACGTCGCCATCGGCCAGAAGCTGGCCCAGGTCGCCCAGGTGGTGGCCACGCTGGAGCAGCACGGCGCCATGGAGCACACCATCGTCGTCGTCGCCTCGGCGTCCGAGCCGGCCGCGCTGCAGTACATCGCGCCCTACGCCGGCTGCGCCATGGGCGAAGAGTTCATGGAGCAGGGCAAGGACGCGCTGATCGTCTACGACGACCTGTCCAAGCACGCCTGGGCCTACCGCCAGGTGTCGCTGCTGCTGCGCCGGCCGCCGGGCCGCGAGGCCTATCCCGGCGACGTCTTCTACCTGCACTCCCGGCTGCTGGAGCGGGCGGCCAAGCTGCACCCCGACTACGGCGGCGGCTCGCTGACCGCGCTGCCGATCATCGAGACGCAGGCCGGCGACGTCTCGGCCTACATCCCGACCAACGTCATCTCCATCACCGACGGCCAGATCTACCTGGAAAGCGACCTGTTCTACGCCGGCATCCGCCCGGCGGTGAACGTCGGCATCTCGGTGTCGCGCGTGGGCGGCGACGCCCAGACCAAGGCGATGCAAGCAGGTCGCCGGCAAGCTGAGGCTGGACATGGCCCAGTTCCGCGAGCTGGCGGCCTTTGCCCAGTTCGGCTCCGACCTGGACGACGCCACGCGCCAGCAGCTGGACCGCGGCCTGCGCATCCAGGAGGTGCTGAAGCAGCCCCAGTACGTGCCGATGCCGCTGGCCGATCAGGTCATGATCCTCTACGCCGTGACGAACGGCTCACCTGGACGACGTCGAGATCCGCCAGGTCCGCGATTTTGAGGCGGCCTTCTTGCGCTATCATGCACGACAGCCACCCTGAGCTGACCCAGACGATCGCCACCGGCGACAAGATGAGCAGCGATACCCTCGCTGCGCTGGACCAGGCGATCCGCGATTTCAAGGCGTCCGGAGCCTATTAGGCTAGGAGAATAACGGTTGCCCAGCATTCGAGAGATCCGGCGGCGGATCCGCAGCGTCAAGAACATCGCCCAGGTGACGCGGGCCATGCAGATGGTCGCTGCCTCCAGGATGCGCCGCGCCCAGGAGCAGGTGCTGGCCACCCGGCCCTACGCGGCCAAAGCGTGGGAGATCCTCGACCCACCTGGCCGCCCAGCGCGGCGTCGGACGAGTCGCTCCATCCCCTGCTGCAGCACCGCGACGACCGATCCAGACGGTCGGCCTGGTGCTGATCACCGGCGACAAGGGGCTGTGCGGCAGCTACAACCACAACATGATCCAGAGGCCTGGCGCTTCATATCCGAGCTCGCCCTACCCGGTCGAGCTGATCACCGTCGGCAGGCGCGGCCGCGATGCCATGTGGCGGCTCGGCCAAAAGATCGTGGCCGAGTTCACCAACCTGCCGCCCCAGCCGGGCCTGCTCGACGTAGCGCCGATCGCCCGCACCGCGGTCGAGGGCTTTATCGCCGGCCAGTTCGACGTCGTCTACCTGGCCTACACCGACTTTGTCAACACCCTGGTCCAGCGGCCGGAGATCTGGCAGCTCCTGCCGCTCCAGTCCGTACACCTGGCCAGGATGCCGCTCGACAAGCACCGGCAGGCTGCGCCAAGCCTGACCGTCGGCGAGTATATCTACGAGCCCGACCCGCGGACGATCCTGGACACGGTGCTGCCGCGCTTCACCGAGCTGCAGGTCTACCAGGCCGTGCTGGAGTCGCTGGCCAGCGAGCACAGCGCCCGCATGGTGGCCATGCGCAACGCGACCGATAACGCCAACGACCTGCTGGCCGACCTGACCCTGACCTACAACCGCGCCCGCCAGGAGGCGATCACCAAGGAAATGCTGGACATCGCCGGCGGCGCCGAGGCGCTGGCCCAGGCGCGAGCAAGCTAGAGGAGGATTGATGGCAAAAGGAACTACAGGCCGGGTCGTGCAGATCATGGGACCCGTGGTAGACATCGAGTTTCCGGGCGGGCGAGCTGCCCGAGATCTATGACGCGGTGGAGATCCCGCACGATGGCGGCAAGCTGGTGGCCGAAGTCCAGCAGCACCTGGGCGACGACTGGGTCCGCTGCGTGGCCATGGACACCACCGACGGCCTGCGGCGGGGCTCGAGGCCATCGCCACCGGCGAGCCGATCAGGGTGCCGGTCGGCCCGGCCACGTTGGGACGCATCTTTAACGTCCTGGGCGAGCCGATCGACAACCGGGGCCGGTGGAAGCCGATACCTACTACCCCATCCACCGCCCGCCCCCTCCTTCGAAGAGCAGGTCACCAAGCCCGAGTTCCTGGAAACCGGCGTGAAGGTGATCGACCTGATCGCGCCCTTTACCCGGGGCGGCAAGACCGGCGTCTTTGGCGGCGCAGGCGTGGGCAAGACGATCATCATCCAGGAGCTGATCTACACCTTTGCCAAGGAGCACGGCGGGGTATCGGTCTTTGCCGGGGTGGGCGAGCGCTCGCGCGAAGGCAACGACCTGTGGCGCGAGATGCAGGAATCGGGCGTCATCGACAAGGTGGCCATGGTCTTTGGCCAGATGAACGAGCCGCCGGGCGTGCGCCTGCGGGTCGGGCTGACCGGCCTGACCATGGCCGAGTATTTCCGCGACGAAGGGCGCGACGTGCTGCTGTTCATCGACAACATCTATCGCTTTGTCATGGCCGGCTTGGAGGTGTCGGCGCTGCTGGGGCGGATGCCCAGCGCCGTGGGCTACCAGCCGACGCTGGGCACCGAGATGGGCGAGCTGCAGGAGCGGATCGTCAGCACCCGGAAAGGCTCGATCACGTCGATGCAGGCCGTCTATGTGCCGGCCGACGACTACACCGACCCGGCGCCGGTGACCACCTTTGCCCACCTGGACGCGACCATCGCCCTGGAGCGCTCCATCGCCGAGCAGGGCATCTACCCGGCGGTCGATCCGCTGGCCTCGACGTCGCGCATCCTCGACCCGCACATCGTGGGCGAGGAGCACTACAGGGTGGCCCGCGAGGTGCAGCGCGTGCTGCAGCGCTACAAGGACCTGCAGGACATCATCGCCATCCTGGGCATCGACGAGCTGTCAGAAGATGACAAGCTGGTGGTGGCCCGCGCCCGCAAGATCCAGCGCTTCCTGTGCCAGCCGATGTTCGTGGCCGAGAAGTTCACCGGCCGGGCCGGGCCGCTACGTGCCGATCAAGGAAACGGTGCGCGGCTTCCGGCGAGATCCTTGACGGCAAGCACGACGACCTGCCCGAGCAGGCCTTCTACATGGTCGGCGGGATCGACGAGGCGGTCGCAGGCCGCCGAGAAGCTGAGGGGCTAATGGCCGGCTATACACTGCGAGGTTGTCACCGCCGAGCGCGTCGCTTTCAAGGGCGATGTGGACATGGTCGTGGCCCCTGGCATCGAGGGCCAACTGGGCATCCTGCCCCACCACGCGCCGCTGATGACCGCCCTGATCGATCGGGGAGCTGATCCTGCACAGAGCGGGCGAGGAAGACACGATCATGGCCATCGGCGGTGGGTTCATGGAGGTTGGTCCCCAGCACGTCACCATCCTGGCCGATTCGGCGGAGCGGGCCGAAGAGATCGACGAGGCGCGGGCCGAGGCGGCGCGGCGGCGGGCCGAAGCGACCATGGCCCAGGCACGCGGGGAGCAGGAAGACTTTATCAAGGCCGAGGCGGCCCTGCGCCGCTCCATGCTCAGGCTCAAGGTTGCCAAGCGCAAGCCTGGGTCGCGGCACAAGAAGCGGGCCGCCGGGAATCGGCCAGTAGGGAATAACTGCTTATGTCTATATTTACCAAGCACATCGGTGTCGATCTGGGCACCGTCAACGTCCTGGTCTGGGTCAAGGGCAAAGGGATCGTCCTCCAGGAGCCGTCGGTCGTGGCCATTGCCCTCAACGACGAAAAGATCGTGGCGGTGGGCGAGGAGGCGCGGGCCATGCTGGGCCGCACGCCCGACACCATTGAGGTGGCCCGCCCGCTGCGCGACGGCGTCATCGCCGACTACCTGGTGACCGAAAGAATGCTCCGCTACTTTATCGAGAAGGTGACCGGCCGGATCCGGCTGTTCAAGCCACTGATCGCCATCAGCGTGCCGGTCGGCGTCACCAGCGTCGAGAGCCGGGCGGTCCACGACGCCGCCATCCAGGCCGGCGGCCGCGAGGCCTACCTGATCCCCGAGCCGCTGGCCGCTGCGTTGGGCGCCGGCATGCCGGTCGGCACGCCCACCGGCAACCTGGTGGTCGACATCGGTGGCGGCACCAGCGAAGCGGCGGTGGTGTCGATGAACGGCATCGTCGAGTTCGCGTCGGTGCGTGTCGGCGGCAACCGGATCGACGAAGCCATCATGAGCTTATGTCAAGCGCAAGTACAACCTGCTGATCGGCGAGCAGACGGCCGAAGAGGTCAAGATCAAGATCGGCAGCGCCCTGCCCCTGGAAGAAGAGGAACGCATGGAGGTCCGGGGCCGGGACCAGGTGTCAGGCCTGCCCAAGACGATCACCATCACCTCGGGCGAGGTGACCGAAGCGATGGCCGAGCCGCTGGCTGCCATCGTCGGGGTGGTCAAGGCAGGTGCTGGAAAAGACGCCGCCCGAGCTGGCGTCCGACATCATCGACCGGGGCATCGTGATGACCGGCGGTGGCTCGCTGCTGCGCAACTTTGACCGGCTGCTGACCAAGGAGACGGGCGTGCCCTGCTACGTGGCCGACAACCCGATCGCCTGCGTGGCCCTCGGCGCCGGCAAGGCCCTGGAAATGTACGAGGTTATCAAGCGGAGCTTGCCGGCCTATTAGCCCTCCACCATCACTTCAGAGAAAAGCAGCCAGGTCAGCCCTGGCTGCTCTTTTTCTGCAGCTCGTACAGCTTGGCGATCGCCTCCAGCGGCGTCATGGCGCTCACATCCAGTCGCCGCAGCTCCTCCAGGACCGGATTGCTGACCGCAAAAAGCGGCAGTTGCCGTACTTCCATCGTCTTCGGCGTTGACCCGGGAGCGCGGGCCTCGTGCTCCAGCTCCTCCAGGATCTCCTCGGCGCGGTGGATCACCGGCTTGGGCAGGCCGGCCAGTTGGGCCACGTGGATGCCATAGCTGCGGTCGGCGCCGCCGGGCACGATCCGCCGCAGAAAGACCACCTTGCCCTTTTCCTCGGCCACCGCCACGTTATAGTTGCGGATGTGGGGCAGCAGCTCCGGCCAGCTGCGTCAGCTCGTGGTAGTGGGTGGCAAACAGCGTCTTGCAGCGCAGCCGGGGATGGTTGTGGATATGCTCCACCACCGCCCAGGCGATCGAGATGCCGTCGTAGGTGCTGGTCCCTCGCCCGATCTCGTCCAGGACGAGCAGGCTGCGCGGCGTGGCGTGGTTCAGGAGGTTGGCCGTCTCGACCATCTCGACCATGAAGGTCGACTGCCCGGCGCTGATCTCATCCTGGGCGCCGATGCGGGTAAAGATGCGGTCCACCAGGCCGATCTGGGCCTCGTCGGCGGGGACGAACGAGCCGATCTGGGCCATCAGCACGATCAGCGCCACCTGCCGCAGATAGGTGCTCTTGCCGCTCATGTTCGGGCCGGTGATCACCAGCAGCTTTTCCTCGCTGGAAAAGAGGGTATCGTTGGGCACGAACGGCTCTTCGCGCTGGGCCACCTCGACCACCGGGTGGCGGCCGGCGACGATGTGCAGCATCGTCGCCTTCGGCTGAGCTGTGGGCGGACGTAGCGGTGCATCAGCGCCACCTCGGCCAGCGTGGCATACACGTCGAGCTGGGCCAGCGCCCGGGCCACGGCCCACAGCCGGTCGGCGGCCGCGGCGATCTGCTCCACCACCTGGCGGTAGATCCGCTCCTCGAGGTCGGCGATCCGCTCCTGGGCATTCAGGATCAGCGCCTCGTACTCCTTCAGCTCGGGGGTGATGTACCGCTCGGCGTTGACCAGCGTCTGCTTGCGGATATAGTCGGCCGGAGCGCGCTCGGCGTTGGCCTTGCTGACCTCCAGATAGTAGCCAAAGACCTTGTTGTAGCCCACCTTCAGGTGCCTTGATGCCGGTCCGGGTCTGCTCCCGCCGTTCCAGGTCGGCGATCCACACCCGGGCGTCGCGCGAGGCGGCCACGATATTGTCCAGCTCGGCCGAAAAGCCGGGCCGGATCACGCCGCCGGCAGTCAGAGTCGCGGCGGATCGTCGGCGATGGCCTGGCCGATGAGGGCGACCAGGTCCTGGCACGGGTCGAGGGCAGCCAGGGCGGCAAAGAACTGCCCCCTTCCGGTCCCTTCCGCGACGCTTGGATCCGGCTCGAGCAGCTCCTGGACCTTGGGCAGCGTCTCCAGGCTCTGGCGGATGCCGACCAGGTCGCGAGGCCGGGCGATGCCTCTGCACGGCGCGGCTGGCCAGCCGCTCCAGGTCGGCCATCCCCTTCAGCAGCAGCGCGCAGCCGGGTGCGGAGCGGCGTATCGCGGTAGAAAAGCCTCGACGGCGTCCAGCCGCTCGTTGAGGCGCGGCAGGTCCAGCAGCGGCTGGTTCAGCCACTGGCGCAGCAGCCGCCCGCCCATCGCTGGTCACCGTGGCATCCAGCACGCCCAGCAGCGAGCCCTTGACCGCGCCGCCGCGCAGCGTCTGGGTCAGCTCCAGGTTGCGCCGGGTGGCGGGGTCGAGCAGCATGAACTGCTCGGTCGAATAGGTGTGCAGGCTGGACAATTGGGCAAGCCTGGCCTCGCTGCGTCTCGGCCAGGTACTGGACCAGCACCCCCGCAGCCCGCATCGCCAGCGGCAGCCCGGCCAGGCCAAAGCCATCCAGGCTCGCCACCTCGAAGTGGTCCAGCAGCGCCCGCCGGGCCGTCTCCAGGTCGAAGCGCCAGGCATCATACTCGGTCAGCGCCAGGTCAGACAGCGGTGAGCCGGGCAGCTGCTCCCAGCCGTTCGGCCGCTTTCCGGTCGGCGATCACCAGCTCGGCCGGCCGGAGGCGGTCCAGCTCGGCGACCAGCAGCCGGCTGAGGTCGTCGCCGTCCAGCTGGGTCACCGCAAACTCGCCGGTGGTGATGTCGGCATAGGCCAGGCCGGCCCGGTTGCCCTCCACGACCAGGGCCGCCAGGTAGTTGTTGCGCCGCTCGTCCAGCAGCGCCGGCTCGACCACGGTGCCGGGGGTCACCACCCGCACCACCTCGCGCTCCACCAGCTCCCGGTCGGTGACCTCGCCCACCTGCTCGACGATGGCCACCTTGTAGCCGGCCTGGAGCAGCCGGGCGATGTAGGTCTCGACCGCATGGTACGGCACGCCGGCCAGCGGCACCCGCTGGTTCTTGCCCACCGGCCGCGAGGTGAGGACGATGTCGCACACCTGGGCCACGGTCCGGGCGTCGTCGTCAAACGTCTCGTAGAAGTCGCCCAGCCGGAAAAAGACGATCGTGCCGGGATACTGCTTCTTGATGCGCAGGTACTGCTGGCGCATGGGCGTGGTCATGGTCGCCGCTCCTCTCGAGATCCTCCACATTCTATCACCACACGCCTGGTTTCGCCAGAACGAGAGGCGCCCAGGAGATGGGCGCCTTGAATCGGCAATACCGACCACGAGGCGCCCACCCCAGTGGCGCCTGCCTGTCAGGCGAATGTCAGCAAACTCGGGTCAAATGGGTGTATAGTGAATGTGACGGGCAACGGCGTCGGGTTTCGATCGTGAACCCCGGGCCGTGAAGCAGTTTCGGTTTGGAGCATAACAGGGAGGCATACCATGTTCGGAATATACCTTCTCATTGTCGCGCTGATCGTATTGGTGCTGATCCTCATGTCGGGCATCCGCTTCATCCCCAACAACCGCGTCGGCATCGTCGAGAAGCGCTTCGGCGCCAAGTCCGTCAAGACCGGCTTCATCGCGCTCAAGGGAGAGGCCGGCTACCAGCCCAAGCTGCTGCGCGGTGGCCTGCACTACCGGATGCCGATCCAGTATCGCGTCCACTCGTCGCCCCTGGTGACCATCACCCAGGGCAAGATCGGCTACGTCTTTGCGCGCGACGGGCATCCGCTGGAGCCGATGCAGGTGCTGGCTTCGAACGTCACCGCCAATGACTTTCAGGATGTGGCCGCGTTCCTGCAAAACGGCGGCCAGCGCGGACCACAGCGCCAGATCCTGCGCGAAGGCACCTACGCCATCAACCTGGCGCAGTTCGTCGTCATCACCGAGGAAAAGGTCTACTACCTGCCGCTCAACCGCGCCGAGGAAGGCGTCATTCAGAACATGGCCAAGGTGATCGCCGAGCGTGACGGCTTTCGGCCGGTGGTGCTCAAGGATCAGGACGACAAGACCGGCATCGTGACGGTCCACGACGGGCCCTCGTTGCCGCCGGGCGAGATCATCGCGCCCATCGTGGGCGGCGATCCCAACCAACGTGGAGACGTACCACAACAACTTCCAGGCGCCTGACCGGTTCCTGAAGGCCGGCGGCCTGCGGGGGCGCCAGTTGCAGGTACTGGTCGAAGGCACGTACTATCTCAACCGGCTGTTTGCCACGGTGGAGATGATCCCCAAGACCATCATCGAAATCGGCACCGTCGGCGTGGTGGTCTTCTACACCGGCGAGGCCGGCCCTGACCTGTCGGGCGAGGAGTACCGGCATGGCGAGCTGGTGGAGAGAGGCCATCGCGGCGTGTGGAACGTGCCGCTCATGCCGGGCAAGTACGCGTTCAACACCTACGCCGGCAAGGTCATGCCCGTCCCGACGACCAACATCATCCTGAAGTGGATCCGAGGCCAGGTCGGCTCGCACCACTACGACGAGAACCTGGCGGAGATCTCGCTGATCACCAAGGACGCCTTCGAGCCATCGCTGCCGCTGTCGGTGGTCATGCACATCGACTACCGCAAGGCGCCCCTGGTGATCCAGCGCTTCGGCGACGTGAAACGGCTGGTCGAGCAGACGCTCGACCCGATGGTGTCGGCCTACTTCAAGAACATCGGCCAGACGCGCACGCTGATCCAGCTCATCCAGGAGCGCGGCAACATCCAGCAGCATCGCCAGCCAGGAGATGAAGGAAAAGTTCGCGCACTACAACCTGGAGCTGGAAGAGGTGCTGATCGGCACGCCGGTCGCGGTGGCCGACGACAAGCAGTTCGAGATCATCCTGAACCAGCTGCGCTCCCGGCAGATCGCCGTGGAGCAGATCGAGACCTATGGCCGCCAGGAGATGGCGGCGGCGAAGGAACGGGAGCTGCGCGAGGCGCAGGCGCGCGCCGAGCAGCAGCGCAACATCACCGAATCGGAGCTGAGCATCACGGTGCAGAGCAACCAGGGCAAGGCCGAATACGCCCGGGCGCTGCAGCAGGCGGCGCAGATCCGCGCCCTGGCCGAGGCTGAGGCCGAAAAGACCGCCCGCGTCGGCATCGGCCAGGCCATCGCCATCGAGGAACAGGTGGCGGCCTATGGCGGCCCGCAGTTCCAGGTCACGCAGCAGGTGATGAACCGCTTTGCCGAAGCGGTGCAGCAGTCGAGAGTGGACGTGGTGCCGCGCGTGGTGGTCGGCGGCGCCGGGGGCACGTGCGACCAGCAGCAGTGTGATGGAAGGGCTGTTGACGCTCCTGCTATCCGACAAGCTGGGCCTGGAAGTGAGCGGCGATTCGCAGCCAGACCATCATCCTGAAGCGGAACGCTTGCGGACGCTGATCCGTGAGGGCTTGGCGGCAAACAGGCAGGGCACACCGCCTGCGGTCTCTCCGCCGGATGACCCCCAGCCGGCTGTTTCGTAATGCAGAGGACCGCGGGGCACACAAGCTTGATGTCCCGTGGTCCCGTTCTCAGCAGCCCTCTGGCGACTCGAATGCCTGAACGACCTCCCCAGCCAACCCCGCGTAACTTCTGGACGCTGCATGGGTTGGGGCCGTTGCGCGACGGCCCCGACCCATGTAGCCTGCTCTCCTCTGTCCGGCGCTTCTGCCTGACCGCCTGCGCCGTTTGACTTTTATACCGGCATCGGCTATAATGGCGTCCGCATTTCAGAGGTTAGGGAGTAGTTAAAGCGTGGCAAACATCAAATCGGCAATCAAGGAAATTCGCGCCTCGGAACGGCGGCGCAAAGTCAACCAACTGCATCGCTCGCGGGCGCGGACGCAGGTCAAGCAGACCCGCACACTGATCGAGGACGGCGAGCTGACCGAGGCCCAGGCGATGCTCAGCCAGGCAGCCAGTGCCCTGGACAAGGCGGCAAAGAAGGGTGCCCTGCACCCCAACACGGCCGCGCGCCGGAAATCCCGGCTCATGAAGCTGCTGAACCGCGCCAAGGGCTAGCCCCGAGCACGATACTCGCTTCGGTCGCAGCAGGCAGTCGGCCGGACACAAGCGGACAGCGCTCCTCTTTCCGAGGAGCGCTGTCCGCTTGTTGTTTTCCGGCTCACCCGCTACGGTACGTCAAAACGATAGCCGACGCCTCGCACGGTGCGCAGAAACTGTGGATCGTCAGGATCGTCCTCGATCTTGGCTCGCAGCCACCGGATATGCACGCTCAATGTCCGTGTGTCCCCTACATAGTCCGTCTCCCACACCTGCTTGATGATCTCCAGCCGGCTGAGCACCTTGCCGGCATTGAGCAGGAATAGGGTCAGGAGCGACGCCTCCTTGGGCCGCAGATGGTAAGTCTTGTCGCCCTTGGACAGCGTCCGCGTATCGGGGTCTAGCGCCAAAGGCCCGACTCGGATCTCATGGTCGGGAACGCAGCCCTCCAGCTTTTTCAGCCTATGCAGAAGCTTCTTCGAGGTGAAGGGTGGGATCATGAACTCTTCAGCATCAGCCAGCGCGCCGGCATGGGCCTTTTCCACAAACAGGATGGTCGGCACGCCGTCCAGCCGCGCCCGGATGGCGCTGCTGGTCTTGTAACCGTTCGTCCCTAAAGAGCAGACATCCAGCACCAGGACGTGTGGATGCAGCGTCCGCGAGCGGCTAAGAGCCTGGCTCTGCGTACGCACCACGGAAACCTGATACCCTCTGCGCTCCAGACCGGGGACCAGTAACTCGGCCGTGGCTGAGTCGTTCTCGACAAAAAGGACTCTTAACCGCATTGATTAACATCCTGATGAGAGCGTGGTGGCAACCACCGGACACGATAGACGGCACATGTGATTATACCTGAAAGCCAGTTTTAATGCAATTGACCCCAGGGTTGATTTAGGCCCTGGGTACGCCAGTTTTTCGATCGAAACCACAGGAGAAGCGAACATCCGCCTGAAATCAGATCGCCGCAACTTCGGACTTTGCCCTTTCTGGGCGCACCGATCGCATCGTTCCTTAGGCTCTGGCTCTCGAACTTTCCCCCCTGGGGGTATGCATCGAGAATTCGTCAATATCAGTTGACCTTTTGCTCCGACCATTGTATAATAAGCCCGCGGGGCTCACATTTGGAGCAAACCCTGAGGGACGATATCATGGATCAATCGAAGCTGATGGTGGTCATTCCCACCTACAACGAGGCCGAAAACCTGCCCACCCTGGCAGGCGAGCTGCTGGCCCTCGGCATTCCAGACCTCGAAATCCTGTTCGTGGACGACAACTCGCCCGACGGGACGGGCCGGGTGGCCGACGACCTGGCCCAGCAGCATTCCGGCCGGGTGCACGTGCTGCACCGGCCGGGCAAGATGGGGCTGGGCACGGCCTATCTGACCGGGTTCCGCTACGCCCTGGATCGCGGCGCAGCGCTCATCGTGCAGATGGACGCCGACTTTTCCCATTCGCCGCAATACATACTCAAGTTCGTCGAGGTGATCCAGGACTGCGACGTCGTGATCGGCTCGCGCTACGTGTCGGGCGGGCGAACTGGACGAGCGATGGAGCTGGTGGCGTTACTTCCTGAGCTGGTGGGCAAACAGCATCTATACCCGCCTGATCCTGGGTCTGCGGGTCAAGGACACCACCGCTGGCTTCAAGTGCTGGCGCCGGGCGACCCTGGAGGGGATCGGCCTGGATCGGGTTCGCTCCAACGGTTATGTTTTCCAGGTCGAGATGGCCTACCTGACCGAGAAGCTGGGCTACCGCTTCTGCGAGATTCCCATCTACTTCGAAGACCGGCGGATCGGCCACTCCAAGATGACCGTACCGGTCAAGATCGAAGCTGCCTTGCGCACCTGGCAGATCCGCTGGCGCCATCGCCGGGCCAAGCGGGCAGTCGGACAGCTGAAAGCTGGCAGTCGATAACTGATGGCCAACTTCCTGCGTTCCAGACAACGCCTCCTGGACCTCGGCGGCTTGTCCATTCTGCTTCTACTGCCGCTCCTCCTCTTCTGGCCGGTGACAGTCGGCAGCCGGACCCTCATCCCGGCCGATAACCTGTACCAGTTTGAGCCCTACCGCTCCTATTCAGAGCAGCAGGGCGTGGCGCTGCCGCCTCACAATGAGCTGCTCAGCGACCTGGTGCTGGAGAACCTGACCTGGAAGCAGTTCATCCTGCAATCGATCCAGGCCGGAGAAATCCCGCTGTGGAACCCCTACCTGTTCGGCGGCGTGCCCTTCCTGGCCGCCGGCCAGCACTCGGCCCTGTACCCATTCAGCATCCTGTTCTATGTGCTGCCTGTGACCCGCGCCTACGGCCTGTTCACCGTGCTACAGCTATGGCTGGCCGGCGCTTTCATGTACCTGTTCATCAGGACCCTGCGCCTGGGGCGCTTCCCTGCCCTCATCGCCGGCATCGTCTACCAGCTCAGCGCCTTTTTCCTGGTCAGCGTGGTCTTTACCATGATCATCGCTGCCGCCGCCTGGCTGCCGCTGCTGCTGGCAGTCATCGAGATGATGGTCCGCAAGCAGGAGGACAAGGGAGCCGGTCCCTTTGTCCCGATCTGGTACGTACTGGCCGGCGCCGTGGCGCTGGGCATGGTCATCCTGGCCGGTCACCCCGAGATCCTGGTCTATACCCTGCTGGTCATGGCCTACTATGCGCTGGTCCGGCTGGCGATGCTCTGGTGGCGGTTGCGCTCGTCGGGCATAGGGGGACGCGCGCGCTGGAGGCCGGTGCTGCGCCTGGCAGCCTGGCTGGGCTTCATGGTCGGTCTGGGGTTGGGGCTGGGATCAGTCCAGCTCATCCCTCTGGTGGAGCTGGTCACACGCAGCTTCCGCCAGGGCTCGGTGACCTATGCCGACGTGGTCGGCTGGGCCTACCCGTCGCGGCAGATCGTCACCTTTCTGGTCCCCAACTTCTTCGGCAATCCGGCACACCACGGCTACTGGGACCTGGTCAGCCGGCAGTGGGTGCCGGTCGGCTCGATCTTCTGGGGTATCAAGAACTATGTCGAGGCAGGCAGCTACGTCGGCATCCTGCCGCTGGTGCTGGCCGTCGTGGCCGGTGCAGGCTCGCGCTCATCCCCCCACCGGCGCTACATCTGGATCTTTGCCGCGCTGGCCGTCGTCTCGCTGCTGCTCGTCTTTGGCACACCCCTGTACGCCATCCTGTACTACGGCCTGCCCGGCGTCAAGCAGCTTCACTCCCCCTTCCGCTGGGTCTTCCCCTACACTCTCAGCATGGCAGTCCTGGCCGGCTTCGGAGTCGACTATCTCAGAGTCCAGGACGTCGAAATTCGTGAGTTGGCTCGCCTGGGCTGCCTTCTGGATCGGAACCGCACTCGTCGCCGTATCGATCATCGATCTGGGCCGCTCCCAACCTCTTCATCCCGTTGGCCGACCGCTTCCTGGCAGCCGTGGACCAGGCCCGCCAGGCCTTCACCGGCGGTCAGATGCTCCTGTCCTACCAGTGGCGCAACCTCCTGATCCTGGGCCTCATGCTGGCCGCCAGCGGAGCCGTCGTACGGATAAGCCGCTGCCCCATCTACCTCCCTCGCCGGCTGGGCCGCCTGCCCGTCTGGCAGCCGCTGGCTGTGGCCGTCCTGGTCGCCGATCTGTTCCTGTTTGGGGCAGGCTTTAACCCTTCTGCCGACCCGGCGCAGCTCGACTTCACGCCGCCGGCCATCCAGTTTCTCCAGCAGCGAGTCGCCGAGGAGGAACCGTGGCGGCTGACCACCTATCAGGTCCAGACGCCGGATAGCACCAAGACCCTGAACGCCAACATCCCCTGGCTGAAGGGGCTGCAGGACATCCGCGGCTACGATTCGATCATCCCCCGCCAGTATGTCGAGTACATGGCTGCCATCGAACCACAGGGCGAGCTGCTCTACAACCGCATCGCCCCGATCTATGGCGCCGGAGAACCTCAGCTCGCCGCTGCTCGATCTGCTGAGCGTCCGCTACGTGGTAACCGAGGGGGAGATCCCCAACCCGGACTATCAGGCTCGTCTACGACGACGAGGTGCGCATCTACGAGAACGTCGACGTGCTGCCCCGCGCCTTTGCCCTGCCCCGGGCAGAGTGGGTCTCGCCTGCGGATCTGCCGGCCCGGCTGGACAACCTGGATCCGCGTCAGGTGGTGCTGCTGGACGGCGAGCAACGGACCGCAGGGGCACAGGATCAGGGGTCCGACTGGCCGTTGCAGCCTGCCACGGTCGTCAGCTACTCGCCCAACACCGTGTTCATAGATGTGGACATGCCCGGACCCGGCTGGCTGGTCCTGGCCGACAGCTACTTCCCCGGGCTGGAAGGCCTACCGGTCGGCTCCCAACGAGCGAGATCCCGATCGCCAAGACGGTCCCGGATGACGAAACCGAGCTACAGATCGTCCGGGCAGACGGCAACTTCCGGGCGGTGTGGCTGGAGGCCGGCGCACACCGGGTGCGCTTCAAGTACACCCCGCTGAGCTTCAAGCTGGGGCTGTACGGCAGCTTTATGGCCGGTGTGGTCATGCTCCTGCTGGCGCTCTACTGGCTGTGGGGACGGCTCTACCGGGAGAGCGCCGACGACCACGCCGTCAAGCGCGTCGCCAAGAACAGCCTGCTGCCAATCGGCCTGCAGCTGCTGAACAAGGCGATCGACTTTGTCTTTGCCATGCTGATGCTGCGCATCCTGGCGCCCGAGATGGCCGGGCGCTACTACTTTGCCGTGGCCTTCATCGGCTACTTTGACATCCTGGTGCGATTTGGCCTGGGGACACTCCTCACCCGCGAGGTGGCCAAAGACCGCACCCAGGCCAACCGGTACCTGAGCATCGTCACCGTCCTGCGCGGGCTGCTGTGGCTCGTCTCGCTGCCCCTGATGGCAGTTGTCATCTGGGTCTACTTCCAGTTCGGCGCCATGACGCCCTCCGTCGTGGCCGCCATCGCCTTGTTCGCCCTCGGCCTGATCTTTGGCAGTCTGGCCGATGGCTTCAGCTCGGTGTTCAACGCCTACGAAAAGATGGAGTACCCGGCGGCCATCTCCACCGTGACCGCCGTGACCCGGGTGAGTCTGGGCGTGCTGGCCCTCCTTGCCGGACTGGGCTATGTCGGCCTGGCGGGCGTATCGATCCTCGCCAACCTGGTCAGCGCCGTCATCCTGGGCTGGTTGATGGTCCGCCACTGCTTCAGGCCCCACTTTGAATGGGATCGCCAGGCCGGCCGGTCGATGCTGTCAACATCCTTCCCGCTGATGATCAACCTGCTGTTGGCAACCCTCTTTTTCCGCATCGACATGCTCCTGCTCCAGCCGCTCAAGGGCGACACGGTGGTCGGCTACTATGGCGCCGCCTATGCCTACATCAACGCCCTCATCATCATCCCCTCTTTCTTTACCCTGGCCATATTTCCCATGATGAGCCGCTTCGCCGCCCAGGGACGCGATTCGCTGATGCGCGCCTACGTCCTCTCCCTGCGGCTGTTGCTGATGGTGGCTTTGCCGATCGCCGCCGGCGTGCCCTTTATCGCCCAGGGGTTGATCGTGCTGTTGGGCGGCGGCGAGTACTTGCCCCATTCGGCAATTGCCCTGCAGATTCTGATCTGGTTCCTGCCCTTCAGTTTCGTCAACAGCGTCACCCAGTACGTGCTGATCGCCATCGACCAGCAGCGCTTCCTGACCAAGGCCTTTGTGATCGGCGTGACCTTCAACGTCATCGCCAACCTGATCGCCATTCCGCTCTTTAGCTACCAGGGCGCGGCGGTGGTCACCATCCTATCAGAGCTGGCGCTGCTGATCCCGTTCTACTGGGCGGTGCGCAAGTACCTGGGGCCGCTGCCGTGGGTCTCGCTCGTGTGGCAGCCGGCGCTTGCCTCGTTGGTCATGGCCGGGGTCATGTGGCTGCTGCGGGGCATTCCCTGGCCGCTGCTCATCCCGGTGGCCGGCGTGGTCTATCTGACTGTGTTGGCGCTCTGCGGCGGCTTCCGCCAGCCCGACATGAGCCTGCTGCTCCGCGCGCTCCCTCTGGACCGCCTGCGGGCCCGCCTGTCAGCCTTCAGGGCAAAATAGCCTCCGCGACAAAAAGAAACCCGGTTTCTTCGCAGAAACCGGGTTTCTCAGTTACAGGCGTGGGCCAGCATAGCTATCGTGGCTGCCAGCGAAGCATGACGACCGCTGTAACCAGCGCCAGCAGCACAAAGGCAGCCCCCAGCACGATCTCAGCCAGGCCAAACCAGGGCGCCACCGACTCCCGCAGCGTCCCCACGATCCCCTGCTCCTCGTCAGATCTGGCGCCCTGCTCGGCCTCGCGAGCCTCGGGAGCGGCCGCGATAGCGGTCGGCTCAGGACCTGCTGACAGCGCAGCCGGCGCCTCGCCAGGTGCCGCCGGTGCCTCAGTGGCCGCAGCTCGGTCGGACGCAACTTCGGCTCCGGCCTCGAGCGCCTCATGCTGATCCGCTTCGCCGGCGGTTGCCTCCGTCGGCATCGGGGCCGGAGCCAGCGTCTCAACCTCAGGGACGGCAGTAGCCAGGTTCACAAGAGATCGAGTAGGCGCTGCCGCGGCTCGTCGGATAGGCGGCCTGTACGGCCGCGTCAGTTGGCGTGAGCACCAGCATGGTCTCCTGCTCAGCCGTCATCGACGCCGTCAGCAGTACCTCCACCGTCAACGGCTGGGTAGGCGACGGCATCGCCGCGGCGAGCGCCAGTGTCGCCGTAACGGTGGACGTAGCAGCCTCCTTGGCCAGGCTGGTTGGCGACTCTTCGGCTACCACCATTACCTCCATGGTCACAGTAACTTCCGCGGGTCCGCCGCCCATGCCACCAACCTCGCCAACAAGAGTGGGCTCAAGTGCAGCCATGGTCGGCTCAGGCGCTGCCATGACCAACTCCTCCGGCGCTGAAGGCGGAGGCGGAGTCGCCTCGGGCAGCCCAGCCTTGGCCGCGGCTGGCTCTGCTGGCGCTGGCTGCTACCGCAGCTTCTGACGGCCACAGTCGGAGCGACCACAGCATACTCCACAACCTGCGTGACCTCCACCTGCTGGGCGGTCGTGGCCTGATCCATCACAGCGGTCGCCTGCAGGGCAACCATCTGAGGCTGAGACGCCGACCGGGGCGCTGAGCCCCCCAGGAAAAGATCGCCGGCTACCACAAAGATGAACAGCACGGCAACCAGCGCGGTCGCGCCCTGCAGCACAGGCAGAGCCCAGGCTGGTCGGCGTGCCTTGACGGCCTTCGGCGCAGCGGTCTCAACCGGAATGGTAAAGACGCGCGGCAGGCGAACAGGAGCACAGTCGCGGGTCCACTCAACCGTCTGGCGAAGCGTCTCCAGCTTCCAACGGCAGTCCTCGCACTTGACCAGGTGCCGCTCCAGAGCAGCCCGTTCCTCCGCTGACAGCTCGCAGTCGAGGTACGCCGACAGGCTCTCCGCGCAGCATTCATCTTTAATTCGATGCTTGTTCCTACGAAACCAGTTCATCCGTTTTGACTCCAGGCAGACCACGCGGCCGCCGTTATCGGTCACTCCTAAGACGGTACTGAGCAGGCAAAAGTTCCCTGTGATCCAGCAAGTAATCACGCAGTTTCGCCCGGCCCCGGCTGAGACGGGACTTGACCGTGCCAAGAGCCAGCCCTGTGACCTGGGCGATCTCATGATAGTCCATGCCCTGTAGATCCGACAGGACCAGAACGCTCCTCTGTTCGGCAGGCAAAGTCAGGATACCCGCCTGGATCACCAAGTCCAGTTCCCGTCGTGCGACCGCCTCATCAGGCCGCTCCGCCGGATCGAGCAGGTATGGTGAATGGTCTGCGTCGCCTTCCAGGTCATCCAACGAACTGGTCGGACGGCGACGCCGGGCGCGGAGCTGATCGTAGCACGCGTTGGTGACGATGCGCAGCACCCAGGCCTTGAACGACCCGCCGCGGAATCTGGGCATGGCTTTAAAAGCCGACACGAAAGCATCCTGCGTCGCATCGGACGCTGCATCTTCGTCGCCCAGGATACGGTAGGCCAGGTTATAGGCGATGCCCTGGTAGCGTATCACCAATTGGTTGAAGGCGCGGGCGTCACCCTTGCTGGCAGCCGCGATGAGCGCCGCTTCGTCCATCACACCCACACTCCGCCACTCCACACGTAAGTGCGGTTATTGTACACCAAAAGCGCCCTGCCAGCAAGCAAAGACCGGGCCTGCGTCTTGACTGCCGGTGTCTGCCGCGTGGGCAAGCATCGGCAGTCCGCCCGCCATTTGACGCCCTGAGCCTTTTCGCATATACTAAGGCTGCCAATCGGCCGGAGTGGCGGAATAGGCAGACGCGCGCGACTCAAACTCGCGTGAGGGAGACCTTTTGTGGGTTCGACTCCCACCTCCGGCACCTGGGGATACTTCCAAAGTGACCGAGCCAAGGCGAAAGCGGACAGGGCTGATCCTGGCCATGCTGATTGCGGGAGGTCTGGCAGCAGGCATCGGATTGGGCCTGATCCTTGGATGGGTCGTGTGGCCGGTCAGCTATACCAATACCAACCTCACCAATCTAAGCACAGCCGACCAGGAAACCTATATCGTGCTGGTCGCCGCGGCCTATGCCTCCGATCATGACCTGGAAAAGGCTTCGGCTCGGCTCGATCTGCTGGAAGCGCCCAACGCGCCGCAGTGGGTATCCGAGCTCACCGACCGCTACATCGCGGCAAGCCGGAACCCAACCGACATCGGCCACCTTGCAGAGCTGGCCCGCGCCCTCGGTGTGGACACCGCGCAGATGGCTCCCTTTCTCGCCACCCCGACGCCCAACCCTCCCCAGGGAACCGGCCCCTAGCCGCCCATGAAGTGGCAGACTCGGGCCATTGTCTTCGCGTTGGCCGCGGCGGTGGGCCTGGCTGCCGGGCTGGTGTTCGCCTGGGGTCTGGCGCCGGTCTCCTACTATAACACTGCACCGGAATCGCTGGAGCCTCAACAGAAGCTGGTCTACCTGACCCTCGTCGGCGATCTCTATGCGGCGGAGGGCGACCTTGAGCGGGCCAAGCTGCGGCTTTCCGAGCTGGGCGTCGAGACAGACGGCTCAACGTTGGCCGACCTCGATTGAGCAATACCTGGACGGTGGCGGCGAGACTGAACAGGTCAACAATCTGGCCAGGCTGGCCAAGGATCTGGGCGCTACCGGTGGCGTTCTGCTGGTGTTCGTCTCGACGCCCAGGGTGAGCACGCCTGCACCCATTGAGACCACCCCTCTAACTCCAGATACGGTGGTCACTCCCACGCCGGGCCTGACCTTCCGGTTGGTCGAGCGGACGTCCACGTGCGCCCCGGCCGGTCGGCCGGGCACGATCGTCGTGCGGGTGCGGGACGCTGAAGGCACGGGCATGGCCGGCGTCGAGGTTGCCGCATCCTGGGCCACAGGCCAGGACCGGTTCTATACCGGCCTGCGGCCGGAGCTTGGGCCGGGCTATGCCGACCTGCAGATGAGCCCTGGGGTCGAATACGAGGTATCGGTGGCCGACGCCAGGAGCGACGTGGCGCGCGGCCTGAGCCCTGAGCTGACTACAGGCGTATGTCCGACCAGCAGCCTGAGTCTGGACTGGCAGGTGGTGTTTCAACTAGCGCCGTGACATATTTGACAGCCCTTGGATGTCTGGTATAATACCTGCCGCCCGCGAGGAGGTGCAAAAACATCGTGAATTCGCGTTACGTAGGAGATGCTCCCTTCTTCTCGGCTTTGTCCGAGGAAGAACAGGATTGCGTTTCCCAACGGATGCACCTGGAACACCGACGAAGTGGTGAAACACTGTTCCGTCAAGACGACGAGAGCATCGCGCTGTACCTGATCAAGTCAGGCTGGGTGCGGCTAATGGCCGACAGCGCGACGGTTCTGGCTACCCAGGGACCCGGCAGTCTGGTCGGCGAAACCGATCTTTTCCTGGGACGTCATCGTTCCCTGGGAGCGACGATCGTCAGCGACACGGACCTTTGGGTCCTGACCCGCCAAGACTTCACCGAGCTGATCGCCGACAAGCCGACTATCGGTCTCAAGTTGACCGTTGCTTTCGGCGCCCGCCTTGCCGCCTTTGATCAGTACCTGATCGAAAACCGCCTCAAGCCCCTGCCCTTCCTATCAGAGCTTGGCGACGACGTGCTGAAAACCATCGCCCGGCGGCTGACGCCGGTTGAGAAGCGGCAGGGTGAGTTCATCGTCGAACGAGGACAGGCGTCTCAGGCGCTATTCATCATCGAAACGGGTCGGGTGCATCTACTGAGCTCCGAAGAAGGTGGAGATTTCTCAGAACTTGAAGCTGGAGAGACGTTCGGGGAGATGGCGCTGCTGACCGGCAAGCCACATGCCCACTCGGCTCAGGCAGCAAGCGACCTCATTTTGTGGGCGCTGCCTGCCGTCGAGTTCAACGCACTGGCCGAAAAACACCCCAGCTTACGACTCTCGCTCAGCAATACCCTCCACGAGCCCCTGATATCTGAAGACTTGCAGCGTGCTGCAGAACGGCTGGCAACCATGCCCCTGTTCACCGGCTTGGCGGAAGATAGCCGGCTGGCGGTGGCGCAGCGCCTGCTGCTGCGGCACATCCCGGCGGGTGAGCTGATCTTTGCCGAGGGAACACCCGGCGATGCGCTGTACCTGATCGACACAGGCGAGGTTGAGATCAGCCTCCGATAGCCGGCGGGGCAGCGCCGTGCTGGCACGGCTGGGCGCCAGCGACTTCTTTGGCGAAATGGCACTGCTGACCGGCAAGCCGCGCTCGACAGCAGCCCGGGCTGCAGTCCACACCAACCTGTGGGTTCTCTACCGCTCCGATTTCGAGGACCTGGTCAACCGGCACCCGGCCATCAGCCTGACCCTGAGCAAAGCGCTCAGCCAGCGGCTGGCCGACATGGACCGCCGCTTCACCGAGAACCATCTGCGCGGCCTGGGCCTGCTAACCGGCCTATCGTCGAGCCAACTGGAAGAGATCAGCCGCAAGATGAAGCCCGTGCGCTATCGCCAGGGAGAGGTGATCCTCCAGGAAGGCGATTCCGGCGACGAGATGTACTTTATCGAGTCGGGACAGGTTCAGGTAGTACGCGGCCGCGGTTCGGCGGCCTACGATCCTGGCCGAGCTGGGCGTGGGCGACCTCTTTGGCGAGATGGCGCTGCTTACCGGCAATCCCCGGTCGGCGACCGTCACGGCGCTGACCGACGTGGACCTGTGGCTGATGTCCCGGGCCAGTTTCGACGAAGTGGCAATCACCTACCCGAGCCTGGTCCTGGCGCTGAGCCGGTTGTTGAGTGAGCGGCTGCGCACCACCGACGAGCGTTTCCTGAGACAGCCCGCTGCCACGGCAGCGGCGGCCTTCCCACTGCCACAGCGCACCGCTCAGGCAGTGCCCACGGCTGCATCCAGGCCCGCCGCCGCCGAATTGCAGCAGGTAACCCAGCCGGTGCCCGTCGTCCGGTCGCGCCGGGCAGCCGAGCCAAAGCCCAAACGGGTCGCGCAAGCCGCGCCCAGCAGCCGGCAAGGCCGAGGGCTGGGGTGGGCCAGCTCTTTGGCAGGCTCACCTCCTGGTTTGGCGGCTTGAGCCGGGGAGCCAAGATACGGTTGGTGATCGCCACCCTGCTGCTCGCCTGGCTGGTGCTGGTCGCCATGCCGATCTTGGTGATCTCTACCCTGGCGGCCGAGGATGTCACGGGGTTGCAGGGCGCAATAGCCTTTGTCCAGACAGAGACTCCGCTGCCGACCGCGACCCCGCTGCCCACGGCAACCCAGATCCCGCCGACGGCTACTCCGACGTCGATTCCACCGACCCACACTCCGCTGCCGACCGAGACGCCGGTCCCGCCGACTGAGACGCCCGTGCCGCCGACCGAGACGCCCGTCCCGCCGACCGAGACGCCGGTCCCGCCGACCAACACGCCGCAGCCCAAGCCAACCAAGGCCCCGGCCACGGCAGCGCCGGCAGCGGCAGCCGCGGCGAACAAGGCCGCTGCGCTGAACCAGTTGCCACCGCGCCAGGTCGACCCGAGGATCCCGGCGCTGGGCGTGACGATCGCGGAACCGTCGAATCTCAAGGCAGGGCAGCAATACTGGCGGCTGATCGAGCTCCGCTGGCAGGACGGCAACGAATCAGGCAGCGATCACACCATCTACATCGAAGTGCTGGACGCAGGCCGGCCAGCGGATCGTTGGCCAGCCAGTAGAGGTTCGCTGGTCCGGCGGTAGCCTGACGATCTTGGTCGAAGACAAGCCGGCGCCGGTCTATGGCGGCAACTTTCCGATGTACAACACCTTGGGCTCCTACTCGGTCAGCGTCCCCGGCCTGCCCAGTGACACCGTAGTGGGCTTGGGCATGGGCACGATCGAACAGCCGAACTTTACCATCCACACCAACTTTTTCCTGACCTTCCAAAAGAGTGACGCGCTGAGCGTACAGACCGAACGGAGGGGCGGACCAGTGGTCCGCCCCCTTTTTTGTTTACATTCCGTTTACAATCCGGCGAAACCCGGGCAACACCAACAGGCGACACTAAGGCCGAAAGTCAATGCTGGCCTGCTAGGCCAAGGAGGATGCAATGAACCGTATGCTGATCGTGGGAGTGGCTATCACTCTGCTGGCGCTGCTGGCCGGAGGCGTGGTGTGGGCTGCCGAGTCGGGGACGCTGACCCAGTTGCCGGGCCGGCAAGCGGCGCAGTGCAGTCGAGGACCAGGCCGCTGGCGGCCGTCAAACTGGGTCGCCTGCTCCGACAATATCGTCCGCGGCACGGTGACCGCCGTGGAAGAGGACGAGGTGCTGATCGCGACGGAGGACGAAGCTGAGCGTCACCCTGATCATCACCGGCACCACCGTCCAGTGGGTACCCGGCCGGCCGCCGACGCGCACCGTAGAGCTGGCCGTCGACGACCCGGTCCTGGCCTTTGGCCGGCCGGTGACCGGCGGTGATGGAGAAAAGGCGCTCGTGGCACAGATCATCGTCGTCGCCGAGGACGAGGACCTGCCCAAGTACCTGATCCGGGGCCAGGTGCGTCGTCGCCACCCAGCAGACGATCGTCGTGGACACGGGACTCCGCGAGCGGGCCGTCACCGTGTTGCCTCGCACCCGTTTCTTCTCGCCCGGCCGGCCGGATGCGCCGCGCGACGTCCGCGCCGGCGACACCGTCATCGCCTTGGGCCAGCCCACCGAGTTGGGCCAGTGGATCGCCGGCGTTGTGGTGGTCCCCGGCGCAGGGCAGCTGGCCGGCCGCAGGCTGATTGGCCAGGTAACGGCCATCGATCTGGACGGCGGGACACTGACCGTCCAGGTGGGGCAGCGCGGCGAGGTCACCCTCGTCACCGGTGACGACACCGGCTACCGCATCCGGGACGTCGAGGAGCCAGAGTTAACCGACATCAAGATTGGCGACCGGATCCTGGCCACCGGCCGCTTCGAAGCGGACAGCCAGACCCGCTTCCTGGCTCGCCTGATCGCCGTCCTTCCCGTCTCCCAATAGCCTCACCTCACGAAGAACCGGCTGCCTGTGGCAGCCGGTTCTTCGTGGTCCTACTCTACTTGGCCATTGCCTGCAGGGCGTTGTATGCCTCGCGGGGGTAGAACTGGGGATAATTGGGCACGGCGATCGACCACCAGTACTGCTCGTCGTTCTCCGTCCAGTCGATGTCGGGCATAGTAGATCAGGCTCATGACGCCGATCCACGGCTGCCAGTTCGCTTTGGCATACTGGTAGGCCCGCACAAAGTAGTCGGCCTGCTGCTCCTCGGTGACGGCGTGCCAGGCGTAGGGCGAATCAGGGCGGGAATCGATCGTCCAGCCGAACTCGAGCACCACCACCTTTTTCTTCTGGTCGCCGTTGTCGACCATGATCTGCCGCAGATCCTCGACATGGCGGAAGCAGTAGATGCGACACGCCGGCCCCGGGCAGTTCACGTCGCCCTTGTTATAGTAATCGGCATTGGTCGACACCTCGGCCGGGTCCATCTCGGGCGCCGCCTTAAAGCCCGCGCCGTGGGCGCCAAGAAAGCCAAAGTACGGCTTGGCCCCGGCGGCGTACATCTGCTTGATAAAGGCGGTGTCAGGCATGGCCACCTTGTCGTTGCGGGTGGTGGGGGCCATGCCGGCGGTGATGACGTAGGCAGCCTCGTCGCCGCGCTTGATCGCCTCAAAGCCGGCCTTGAGCAGGCGGGTGTAGTCGGCCGGGCTGGGCGCCTTGCCGCCCCACTCCCGCGCCAGGTTCGGCTCGTTCCAGATCTGGTAGGCCGCGATCCTGCCCTTGTAGCGGGCAGCCACCTGCATAGGCAAAGTCGGCGAAATCCTGATAGTTCTTGGGCGGGCTCATGATCACCTTGGCGTCATTGGGGTAGACCTGGCCGCTGGCCCACGTCGGCTCGCTGTCCAGGCGGACGATCAGCTTCAGGCTCAGCTTCTCGGCCTGCTCGACGATCCGGTCGGTGACCGTCCAGTCGAACCTGCCCTTGCCCAGCCCTTCGATCTCGCGCCAGGAAAAGTCCTGCTTGACCCAGCGAAAGCCGGCGTCGCGGACCATCTCCAGGTCGCGTTGGGCCACCTCGGCCCGCCACCACAAGAAGGCCTGCATGCCATAGTCGGGCGACTTCATGACCGGCCGCTTGATCGGCGCAGCGGTCGGCGGCGCAGGCGTAGCGCTGGGCGGTGCGGGCGTCACGGTGGACGCAACTGTCGGGACGGGCGCATCCGTCGGGACGTCGGTTGCCACAGGCCGCTGTCGCCGTAATCGCCTGGGTGGCCGTCGGTGCCGGCGTCCAGGTCGGCAGCTCGGCCGTGGGGGTGACCGTCGGCGTCACCACCAGCGATGGGGTGCTGGTCAGGGTGGGTATGGGGATAGCAGGAGTGAAAGCCGACGCGGCGGCCAGCGGCGTGGCAGTGGCGCTCTTCTGGCGGTCGGTGACGACGGTATAGACCAATAGGCCGACTACGACAAGGGCAGCGCAGGCAGTAACCGCTGCCATTGCCAGCAGTAGCTTGGTAGCATTAGGGTTCTGCGGCCTGCTGGCTCCGCTTCCGGAGCGCGATGGTTTCTGTGTGTTCACCAATAAACCTCTGCTGTAGAGTTGTCAGCCAAACTGACCGCCCGATTATAGCGGAAAAGGCGGCAGGCGTCAAACGGGGAAGCCTGTCACCCGAGGGCCCAAGGGCAGTACCCAGCGTCCACCCTAGTCTGCAAGATCGTGACGCAGGCGTTGCCTGACGCCCTCTATCTCGTCTGTCACCCGCGCCACGACGCACGCCGCTGGAGCGGCGTGCGTCGTGGCCTATTCGAGCTCTTCTCAGGGCTGAGCCCTGATCACCAGGGGCAGGTAGACGCGGAACACCGGCCGTGGCAGCACCGTCAGCTCAAACGTCTCGTGTGCCGTGTCGGTGCCATCGTCCACAGTAATGGTGACCATGCACGTCCCGGTCATGTCAGCCGTAGGCGTCAGGGTCACGGTGCGTGTCATCCCTGCCCCGCCCAAGACGATGCGGCTAACCGGCAGCAGGTCCGTATCGGAGGACTCGCCCCACAGCAGCAGGTCATCAGCTGGCGTTTCCGGGTCATAAATGGTAAAGTTAATCGGCCCGGCGACCCCATTTTCATAAATCGTCTGGTCGGGAATTTCCGAGATAGTGGGCGGCGTATTGCCCGGCGTGACGGTCACCGATACTGTCGCGCTGTCGGTCAGGCCGCCGGCATCGCCGGCAGCATAGTCAAAGACGTCGATCCCGGCAAAGCCCGGCGCCGGCGTGTAGGTGACGGTGACACCATCCGTCTCGACGGTTCCGTTGCTCGGGTCGCCCAGGGCCGCCACGTGCAGCAGATCATTGTTGGGATCGTGATCGTTGTCCATCACGGCAATGACCACGGCCATCCCTTCCACCGTGGCAGCTGTATCGTCCTCGGCAATTGGCGCCGCATTGAGCATGACCAAGCCCACCTCGCTGAAGTTGTTGCCCGAGATTGCCTTCAGCCAACGGCGAGCTGATGACAGCGGTATTGGTGAAAGCAAACCCGGTCGCCAGGCCCAGGCTGATCTGCCCGGTGACGGTGATGACCCCGCCCGCACCACCGGCCAGTTCGCCGACCTGCCACACGTAACTGATGGTCCCCGTGGCAGTGATAGCTGCGCCGCTGCTGGACACCTGGACATCGGTCAGGTAGACCGGCACCTCGTCGGTGATCACGACGCCAGCGAGGGTGGCAGTAACCACGTCAGCATAGGCGAATTCGATCACATACTGCACCGTCTCGCCGGGGGCGGCCTGCTCGGGGATTACCGTCTTGACCAGCCGCAGATCTGGCCCACTGGGCGCCAGGTACTCGATAAAGCGCCCGCTGACGCCCGAAATCTTGGTTTCGACCAGATTGCCGGCGCGGTCGATCTCGTAGACGCCAGTGCCGGTGGTAGTCAAGACGTTGCCGTTGGGTAGATCATAGACGCCCCGGTAGCCCCCAAGGGCGGCTGGGCTGTAGACGCCGACCAGCACCCCGGCGCCGGTGAACTCCACGACGCCCTCCTGGGTGCCGCCAAAATCGGCGACGAGCACATTGCCGTTGCTTGCCTCGGCCACCTGCTCGGGAAAGTTATCGACAGATGCCAGGTCAGCCAGGTAGGCGCCGGTCAGGTCGTAGCGATGGACGGCATCACTGTCAATGCCGGCCACCAGCCAGTCGGCGCTGCGGCCATGGACGTCAAAGGGCGAGCCCAATCCACCACTTCCGTTGGCCACGAAATTGCCCAGGTAGTTGCCGCCGGTGTCGAACTCGGCCACGGCATCGTCGTTGGCCCCGCCGCCCACCGTCACCAGCAGGTTGCCGTTGGGTCGCAGGGCGATGCCACGAATGTTATCGAGGATGGCGGGGTTCGGGCCGCCCGCGGGCGCAAAAGTGCCCAAAAAGCTGCCGTCCAGGTCATACTCCTGGACCACGTCCCTGATCTGATCCGACACTAGGATGCTGTCGCCGCCGGCGCTGAGGATAGCGCAGATCGGGGTGCTGAGGTTCGTTGGGTCGGCAGGAATAAAGTCGGCGTTCACCAGATCGCCGGTGGTGGGATCAAAGGCCATGATCCGTTTGTTGGTCGAGTCGGGGATCAACAGTAGTCCGGTCGATTGCAGCATGACAGTGGCCCGGGCTGCCGCTGCCGGATCGCGCTGCACACGCGGGGCGAATTGGGGCTCGAGACAGAGGTATAGCCGGGAGCCCGTGTCATAACGGCAGGCAGGCGACGCGGCCTGCTCAAAGGCGACCAGACCGGTCTCTTCCCCGATCCGGCGCAGGCGATCCCCTGCCGGCCACATCCACCGCCGCAGAGCCGGCAGCGACCCACAGGGCGCCGTTCATGCTTGCCAACATAGCTGCAACCGCCAAAATGCCAAGCAGCCGTTTCATCTTTTCCTCTCCTTTCTATGACTCGATTCCTCCTTGCTGTTCCGCCGGTTCGATCTCCTGTTCGGTGCTTTGCTTGTTATGCACTGCCCAGGAGTACTCCTGGGCCTTGATTATAGCACTTGTGCCCGGCTTGGGCAAGACAGTCCACACCAGCCAAACTGAAATCTGCCAATTGCCGATTTGACAGCCTTGACGCACCGTGTTACAATGGCACCCATGACGCAGCGCGTCATAGATGCCATTTCAATTCAGGAGGTGTGGCATGACCAAAGAAAAAGCCGTTTCGGAGAAACCGATCGAGGAGCGCAGCCCGATGTTTGACCTGGCGCGCAAGGTGCTGCTGGCCGGCGTCGGCGCGGCGGCTCTGGCTCAAGACGAGACTGAGAACTTTGTGAAAAAGCTGGTCGAGCGCGGCGGCGTGGCCGAGCAGGACGGCAAGAAGCTGATGCGCGAGGTGCTCGAGAAACGCAAGTCAGGGACGCGACGGGCTGGGGCAGAGTTCGATAAGCGGTTCGAGGACCTGCTGGCTCGGCTGGATGTCCCGCGCAAGTCCGACATCGACGCGCTAAGCGCCAAGATCGCGGCGCTGAGCAAGAAGGTGGACGAGCTGAAAAAGTCGGGAGAGTAACGCTGCTCCATGGCGGTCATCAAGCGCTACCCCAACCGCAAGCTGTACGACACGGAAGCCAAGCAGTATATCACACTGGAGGGGATCGCTGACCTAATCCGCCACGGGCAGGAGGTCCAGGTGGTGGATCACGCCACCGGCGAGGACCTCACCGCTGTCGTTCTGACCCAGATCATCGCCGAGCAAGAAAAGAGGCGTACCGGGTTTCTCCCGCAGGCGGTGTTGACCGGACTGATCCGTTCCGGGGGTGAAACGCTGGCCACCCTGCAGCGAACGCTCGCTTCGTCGCTCGAGCTGCTGCACCAGGCAGACGAGGAGATCGAGGCACGGATCCAGGCGCTCATCACTCGGGGCGAGCTGGCCGAGGAGGAAGGCCACCGCCTGCGCGAGAAGCTGTTGTCCCCCGGCCGCTGGCTATGGGCCACGCCCACGCTCGGCGACCAGGAGCTGGAGGAGAGGCTTAGGGCGCGGGGCATCCCCACACGCGACGACCTGCATCAGATCGCCACCCAACTAGAAGCACTGTCCGAAAAGCTGGACAGGCTGGACAGATCCTGATTGTTCAGGTGGGCTAGGGAGCTGATCAGCGCGACCCAGGGCAGGGCCACGGCCAGCCGGCCAATCTCAAGGCTCAGGATTGGCCGGCTGGCATTATGGGCAGGCCCGCGATTGCACGCCCGGCTGGATGGCGCTATCTTTCGCCGCTCAGATCTCCTGCCCAGTCCTGGAGCGGCGCCTGAACGGCAGCGACGGCAGCCCCCAGCCGCCTTCACCTGTGACGCGGATGTCGCGCCGCCAGAAACGCCACCAGGCAAGCAGGGCCAGCACAGCACTCGCCGCCAGCAGACCGACGAACGAGGCCCAATCCAGGCCGTTGAGCGCCTCGCCGCCCTGGAAATAGTCGTAAGGCAGGAGCCTGGCGACCGCCGCCAGGCTCTGGTTCAGCCCGGCCATGGACGACAGAAAGTAGCTGGCAACCAGCAAAATGCCGGCGCCCGCAGCTGCCAGCCGGCGGGCGGGCAGGAGCATGCTCAGGAGCAACGCCAGCGCGCCGTAGATCAAGGTCTGGGCCAGCAGGGGCAGAAAGGGCAGCGCCATCTGCCCCCAGGTGACGCCAAGGCTGGAGCCGCCGAGCAGGATGGAGAAGCCCAGCCAGCCCAGGATCAAGATGCCGATGCTTGCCGCCACAAAGGCCAGGGCCCGTCCCCAGAATAGCCCCGCCCGGCTCACCGGGTGGGCGACGATGAGGTCCAGCCGGCCGCTCTCCTCGTCACTGGCCAGCAGGCCGCTGCCCACGATCACGGCAAAGATGCCGACGATGACCGGCAACATGGAAAAGCCGTACATGTGCAGGTAGCCCTCAGTGGTGGCGAGGCTCGCCGCGTCTCCACCAAAGAAGGCCAGAAACTCGGGCGGGTAGCTCTCGACCATCTGCGTGAAATCTGCCTGCTGCCCCATGAATACGTCGTAGAACGGGACCAGGATCAGACCCAGGGCGGCGACGCCAAGACCCCAACCCAGGATCTGCCCTCGAAGTGAGGACAGTGTGTAGCGCAATGTAGTTAACATTTCATTCCCTCCTTGTGATTTCAGCTCGTCCTGTAGTAGGCCAGGAACAGCTTCTTCCAGCGAAGGCCGGGTCGTCTCCAGATCGCGGACGGGGAAGGCGCCCAGGGCCACGATCAGCCGGTCCATGTCGCCTTCGACCTGCAAGGTGACGCTTGTGCCATCGTGCTGAAGCAGGGTCACACCCGGCACAGCGGCCAGCGCGCTGCTGTCGACCGGCTCTTTGAACTGGACGGTCGTGCGGCGCAGGGCGCGGCGGATGAGCGCGCTCGTCTCGGCCACTTCGACGATCTCGCCCTGGCGGATCATGGCCACCCGGTCGGCCACGGCTTGCACCTCGCTCATGATGTGCGAGCTGAAAAAGACGGTGGCCCCGCCGGCGTGAGCTTCGCGAATTAGCTTCAGCACTTCCTGCTGCATCAGCGGGTCGAGACCGCTCGTCGGCTCGTCCAGCATGAGCAGCTCCGGGTGGTGCATGAGCGCCTGCACGACCCCGACCTTCTGCTTGTTGCCCTTGGACAGGTTCTTGATCGGTCGTCCCAGGTCCAGCTCCAGACGCTGGGCCAGCCGGCGCACAACCTCCCAGTCCGTCGCTCCGCCGCGCATGTCGCCGAAGAAGCGGAGCTGGCGCTCGGCGGTCAGGTTGTCGTTGAGGCGCAGCTCTCCCGGCAGGTAGCCGCTGCGCGCCTGGACGGCTACCGGGTCGGCCTGGGGATCGATGCCCAGGACGCGGGCCGTGCCGCCGTCGGGCCGGATCAGATCCAGCAGGCAGCGGATCGTCGTCGTCTTGCCCGCGCCGTTGGGGCCGAGGAAGCCAAAGATCTCGCCGCGCCGGACCTCCAGGTCTACTCCGCGTAGAGCCTGGACCTTGCCGTAGGATTTGCGCAATCCCTGTGTCATCAAGACCACTTGCTCTGTGTTCTTTCCATCGTGGATTCCTCCATTCTCCTTGCTTCACTTGCGCTCGACTAGCAGCAGCGGCAGCCCCAGCGTGTACAGCTTTTGCAGCAGGCCGAGCAACGCTGCTTGGTCGGCCACGGCGCCGGTCAAGGTGGTGATGGCGCTGTGTGCCTCGTCCTGCACGCTGACACTCATGTCGTCGAACCAGTGACGCCCAGCGCTCCCCAATCCGGCCTTGGACCTGTATCTCGTAGGTCCATGCTTCGCTCACGGTCAACTCTCCCATGCTCTCCAGCTTTGATGCCACTGATAGCACAGGAGCGGTATGAGGCGCATCATCCCGGTGGGATGATCCGGGGTATGGTTTGTGGGAGCGAGGTGGGGAGAAGGATCTCCGATTCTGATGGCGCTACGGGTTGAAAAAGCCCTGTATTCTGAGACCTACCTTGACAAGCCTTGCCGCAAGTCTAGAGCCGCCAACAAGCCAGAGGTAATAGGTCCCCAGGGGCGTATATCCGAGCTTGTTGGCCAGGCCGACCGATCGTTTGTTTTCGGCATCCCAGTGAGGGTCAAGGCCGTTTTCCAGGCTATGGACCAGCAGTCGGGCCGAAACCAGGGTCGCCAACCCCTTGCCCCGTTGTTTCTCCCTGAGTGCCTACCTCTATCTCAATCCCCTTGGCACAGACGGCAAAGGTAGTCGCCGCACTGACAATCGCATCCCCGGCCAGAATGCAAAACCCAAAACCACGCGCGACGAAATCTTTCGGGGAATCGAAATTCCGCATGTGCGCTGAGGCAAACTCGCCTCTTTCTGTGGCCAACTGCTGGGCCAGACTCAGATCGATCCGCTCGAGCCGGTAACCATCCGGGACCTGGGAGGCAAGCCCGCGCAGATGGTCGATATCCAGTTTCTCACCGGTGAAAGCATAGCGCTGCATGCCAACCAACTTGCCCGAATGGATCTCTTGAAGCAGCTCTTCCCACTCTGGTGATACGCAAATGAGCGCCGAAAACCCGGGCAGCTTGTCCATGAATGCGCGGGCGGCGGCGTGGTGTGCATCACCTCCAGGGATGGACAGCTTGAGCTTGGGGATTTGCAGCACGGCAACCTGAGGGTTGCCTACATCGTCAACGAGTGCTTCGCCGATGGTTCCTTCCAGGACGGCATGCGGAAGATAGTTCCATCTGTAGTCTTGATAGAACTTGGCTACTGTCTCTCTATTGCTCTTGTCTAGCGGGCATCATCGATCGGTCTCCCCTTCACATCCCTACAAACGCGGGCCACCCTGTTTCTGTTTGCCTGCCGACCATGGGCATTTATCGCGGGATGTCCACACTACGGTATCAGCACGAAAGGAGCCGGGAGGGAATTATGGAGCGGGCAGTATGCCCAGCGCCTGGCCTCGCGTGACGGCCTCCTCCCGATCGTTGACGCCTAGCTTGCCATAGATGTTGCGGGTGTGGGACTTGACCGTGGGCAGCGAAATGAACAGCCGCTCGCCAATCTCACGGTTGGACAGGTCCTCGGCCAATAGATGCAGCACTTCCAGCTCGCGGTCGGTCAGCGGCTCGATGAGAGGCTGCGGTGTTTTGGAGGCGACCTGGCGAGACGGGTCAAAGGCGGCGAGCAAGCGGCTGACGTACCGGGGCGCGATGCCCCGGGCCGCTACCCGCTTGAGCAGGGCTTGCATCGGCTCCCCTAGATCGAGAAACAGCCGGACATAGCCCTCCGGCTCGGCCAGGTTGAGCGCCTGTTGCAGGGCGTCGAGGGCGGCGTCGGGGTCGGACAGGGCCAGCGCCCGCAAGGCTTGGATGTCGATGACGGCGCTCATGCGGCCGGCGTTCCTGGCCGGCACGAGCCGGGCATCCAGCAGGGCCAGGACCTCGGCCGCTGGCCCTGGGCCAGCAGCACGCGGGCAAGGGTCAGATCCTCGAACTCGCGTAGGTACTCAGTCTCGCCAACCTGTCGATACTCATCGGCCCAGCGAGCAGCCAGGCCGGTCTGCCCCTGGGCCAGCCAGACGCGGACTTGGTAGGCCGATGTCAGGCCGACCAGGCGGGGGACGTTTTCGCGTTGTGCGATCTGGACTGCCTGCTGAGCTGCTTGCAGGGCTCCTTGGTGATCCGCGAGCGCTTGTCTGATCTGAGCCAGCACAGCATGGCCGCTGCCAAAACTCTCGCTGATGCCACCCTGGCTGAGGAGCGCCAATCCTTCTAGGAGATGGCGTTCGGCGGCGTGCAAGTCATCCCACTCGTACAGGATCTTGGCTACCTCGAGCCGCACAAAGCCCGCGACGGATGCCGGCCCCCCATCGACAACCGCCAATTGCCCGGCCTGTTCGCAGGTTCGCATGGCCTGCTTAAGCCGAGCCTGCACGATCTGGATCTCGGCCAGGTTGCACAGAAAGGGCACGGCGGCAAAATCCAGGCCTGCCGAGAGCGCGATCTGGGCTGCCTGGGAGAAAGCATCGTGCGCTTCCGCCACCTCGCCGGCACGAGAGTGGGCCATGCCCAGGATGGCAGGGGCACGAAAACGGGCGATTGGGTCGTCCTGTGGCACGTAGGCCAGCGCCCGGCGCGCAACCTCTTTGGCCTGCTGTACGTTGCCCAGCACGGCTGCATACGACGCCCGGTCGACCATAGCCAGGCCCAGAATGCGGCCCCCATCGGGGGCGGTCGGGTGGTCCTGGAGCCAGGCCTCGAGGGCCTGCAGTGTGCGGCTGGCAAGCTCCGGCTGCCCGGACACGAACAGAAGGCGGGAGCTGAACAGCCGGAGCCAGGGGCGGAGCTGCACGAAGGCATCGGGCAGCGCCGCCAGCCATCTCTGGATCATCGCGGTGTCAGCCCGCGACCAGGTGGCGGTCCGGAGGATGGCCCGCTCGATCACCTCCGCAGCCAGGGCGTGGTCCCTAGTCGCCAGAGCATGTTGTACCGCTTCAGAACTGAATCCGTCCCGCTCGTACCAGGCTGCAGCCCGGCGGTGCAGCTCGGGAACCAGGTCGGGCTGCATCTCCTGTAGCCGCGCCCGCAACAGCTCGGCAAACAGATGGTGATAGCGGTACCACTCGCGTTCGTCATCCAGAGGCACAGTGAATAGGTTGGCGGCCTCGAGCTGCTCCAGCATCTGTTTGCCTTGGGCCAGATCGGCTGTTGTTCAGGACCGCGTCGCACAAGGGACCGCACAACCGATCCAGGATGGCAGTTTGAAACAGAAAGGTCTGGACCGGCTGCGGCTGGCGTTGCAGCACTTCGTCGGTCAGATAGTCAAGGATGAAATGATAGCGTCCGGAAAAGCCGGCAATGAACTGGGCGATGGCCGCCGGATTGCGGCCCTGCATGGAGAGCGCAGCCAACTGTAATCCGGTGATCCAGCCTTCGGTGTGCTCTTCGAGGGCGGCGATCTCGGATGGCGTTAGCTGCAAACGCATCGATCGATTCAGGAAGGCGGCTGCCTCCTCGGGCGTGAAGCGCAAGTCGCTCTGCCGCAGCTCGGTCATCTGGTCCCGACCTCGGAGCCGGGACAGAGGCAAAGGAGGGTCGTGGCGGGTGGTGATGACGAGATGCATGTGCGGCGGTTGGCGGTCCACCAGGAACCCAATCGCCTCGTGGATGACCAGCTCGGCGATGGCGTGATAGTCGTCCAGGACGAGGATCAGTGGTGATGCCTGGTCTGCGATGTCGTTGATCAGAGAGGTGACCAAGGATTCGAGCGGGGGGGAATGGGTGGTTTCCGCTAGCCGTTGAGCCTGCCCCCCGATGTGCGGATCTGCTGTCCGCAGGGCGGCCACGAGATAGGCGAAGAAGCAAAGTGGGTCGTTGTCTGCCTCATCCAGCGACAGCCAGGCCACTCGGAAATCGGAAATCGGCAGTCCGGAGAGCCAGGTGGTGACCAGGCTGGTCTTGCCCGAGCCGGCGGGAGCCGAGACCAGGGTCAGCTTGTGCCCACCCAGGCCCGTCGTTCAGCCGCTCGACGAGGTGCGGGCGCGGCACCCACTCCGGGCGGACCGGTGGAACAAAGAGTTTCGTGGTCAGCAGGGTTGTCGCCACTCACTTGCTCTCGGTTGCGAGATTGGATCGCCAGCCCCTGGGTAGTCCCAATTATAGCACAGGGCGACACGGGCCACAAGACAGGTGCCCAAACCAGCTCTCAGGAGCCTCGAAACAGGACCATAACGGCGATGTCATCTGACTGCAAGGCCTCACCGGAGAAGGCCCTGATCGCGGCAAGCAATGCGTCCCGAGTCTCTTGGGCTGGGTTGGCCGGAGCATCGTCAACGAGCAGGATGCTCTCTCTGGAAGCGTCCGTTCGCCTGTCACTCATTGCTCTCCTCCAGCCTGATGTACTATCATGAGCATTCTGTCGTGCTCGAACTGGTGAGCCAGCGCTGCCAGCGCCTGGCCCGGATCTGTCCCCTGTTCGCTGATCTGGTCAGTGAGGTCGGTGATTGCGGCCAGATCACCAGGATGATCGCGTCCTCCAAACGGGTCACCCACTTGGAAGGCAGTGCTGCTAGCCGCTCGGCAAGCTCCACATCGGCATCCTGCAAGGCAGCACGGTCCACCACATGTAGCCGTAGGCGCTTTAAGGACTCTTCTTTCTGCATGTCATTTTCTCTTTGCCGTGAATGATTGGCCGTACAGGGTCACGACCAAGCCCGTCACCTGGTTGGTCTCATCAAAAGTGAACTGTACGTCGTAGATATCGATTCCAACGACTATGAAGAATCGTGTCTCGGACAGCGGAAGCAGCTCACCTGGTGCCTCATCTGCCTGCTGTATGGTCAGCCCATCCTGGACACGAGACACGCTCAGCGTCATCCCGACCTGCTCAATCTCGTACTCGCCGACATAGGCATCCAGTGTCTTGGGGTCTATGGTCTCGGCCAGTTCCTGGGCCTTGGCGCGCTTTCTCCGCCAGTTGGCGGGCCTGCTCCTGTAACTGGGCCAGGGAGCTGGTCACCATGCGCCGTGAGTAGAGTTCTTTCGTCAGCAGGTCGCGCACGGCTTCATCCTGCACCTGGTTGATGAGGCCCAGCGCTGTCGAGTTGTCGGCGGACCAATCGATGGCAGGGAACGGCTGGCCGTAGCGCGGCGCCAGGACCAGGTCCTTGTAGAATGTCAGCGCCACAAGCGAGGTCATCACGTTGCCATCGCCCAGTCCGAAGGGGCGGCTGAGCCCATCCGTGTTGGCCAGGACAATGAAGGTCAGGCCTTCCGCGGGGACTTGACAAAGAGCGACGAGACCGATGGAGACCAGTAGCCATAGTGCCAGATCAGGCGATCCCCGCGGTACTGCTGGGTGAACCAACCCAGGCCGTAGGGCAGATCCTGGCCAGAGTTGGACACCGTGGGCGTGAACATCTGCTCCTTGGTGGCCGCCGTCACCAAGGTGTTGGCGTCGAGGGCAGCGTCGAGCTTGGCCAGGTCGGTCACGGTCGAAATCAGGCCGGCGGCGGCGCTAAAGTTGGCCTGGTAGTAGCCGGGGACAAAGTGCAGGTTCTCGTCGAGCTGGTAGGGTAGGGCGATGGCCTTGAAGACCCGCTCGCAGGCGGGGGCAAACGGCAGCCCGGTACAGCCGGCGGGGATGGGCGCAGTGTTGTCCATGTCCAGGGGCTGCAAGATGCGCTCAAACAGCCACTCCTGGAACGATCGGCCGGTTGCGGCCTGGATGACCTGGCTGAGCATGCCGTAGCGGCTGCCGTCGTACCGGTAGCGTGCGCCCGGCGTCCCGGCGGACGTGTGGCTCATCAGGTGCCGCACAGTAACCTTGTCGCCCTCGGGCAGGCTCACTCCATATCGCGACACCGGATCGTCCAGGCTTAACTTGCCCTCCTGGACGAGCTGCATAACCACTAGTGCAGCAAAGGGCTTGGTGACCGAGGCCAGGTGGTAGGGTGTCTCGGGTGTGGCCGGGATGCCCTGCTCCACGTCGGCGTAGCCAAAACCGCGCGCCCAGACAAGCTGCCCGTCCTTCACTACCGCGGCGGACATCCCGGGAATCTTGAGCTCCTGGCGCAGGCTCTCCAATTCCGTCTCGAGTGTGCCCAACGTTGCCGCGATCCACTTCTTCCGGCTTCGCTGCAGGCATCCCACAGCCGGCCAGCAGTGTCGCTAACATACAGATTATGAGTATCCTCGTTTTCATGGTCTTTTCCACTCCATACTACGGTCCTACTTTCTCCGCGGAGGTTGGAGGCGGCTCCCCGAACAGCTCGTTGGACATGGTCAGCCAGATGGACACATCAATGCCCCCCTGATTCGTGAGCATGATCGCCGCCAGTCTATCTTCGGGATAGCGGATGATAAGCGTGACGAATGCTGGCCCTCCCCGCTGTGAAATACGACAGGCCGGCCCCGAATCTTCCCACAGGCCCATGCCATACCCGTAGCTGAAACCCTGGGGGTCGCCGGTATCACGGACATGCGGCTCAAACATCCGTTGGAGCTCGGCCTGAGGCAGCAGCCGGTCGGTATAGAGCGCCTGATCCCACAGGAAGAGATCCTCGGCTGAGGAGTACAACCCGCCTGTGCCATCAGAGATGGGCAGCGGGTAATACTGTGCCGCTGTTGTGTCGAAGCGATCGTCGTACAGCAGCGCCGCGTCGCTCCAGCCGTCCTGGTACCCTGTGTCCTGCATCTTCAGTGGCGAGAAGATGGCCTGTTCGAGGAAGGATCTTCCCGTCCCGGGCGATCAGGACCGCTCCGGTGAAGGTGCCGTTGCCGGCCATCTCGGCCAGTATGTCGTCCACCTGGGTAATCCCGTCGGGCTTGACAACGAGCCTGGACGGATCAGGGGTTGGTGCGAGTGGCTGGGAGGTCGAGAGTGAAGAGCAGCCCATCAGCAGCAAGGCCAGGATGGTTCCACACACGATAAGACTTTTCTTCTTGCTCATCTTGTCCTCACCATTCTTTTCGGTGGTCAGCTGAGCACAGCATAGCACCCAGATGAGGTAGATGTCATCCCCAATTTGGAGGAATCGCTTGGGGTATTCCACCACCATGATGCAGAGGAGATTGGGGAGCTGACGCGCTGCAGTCCGGTTCGCGATTGCTCGCCCACCGGGGTGAGGGTTCCTGATCTATGCCCTCATGTAGCTTTCCCATACCCTGTGCTACACGCGATGGGCGATGGTCAGGTACTCACTGGCGTGATCGCACTTGGAAAAGTCGGGGCAGGTCTCACACAGAAAGAGATTATCCTCCACTGCAAAGCCAGCCCTCTCGAGCTGGGTCCGCAACGATTCTTGCCGTAAACGCCCACTGGTAATCCTCGTTGTACATTCGGGCAAAGCCCAGGGTCCGCAGCCCTCTCCAGATCAGGTACCTCCATCCTAACCGGCTGGCAGTACACCACACGAACAGCTTACCCATGGGCTTGAGGACGCTGTGCACGCGCCTCAGTGAGCGCTGGGGATCCAGCTGGTGACAGATCGTCCCGGCATAGAGTGCACCGTCAAACACCTCAGGCAGAAAGGGAAGGTACTCCCCCAAGCCCTGCACGAAAGGGAACTGCCTGGCAGCGTCGCCAAGGAAGGGATCGACGCCGATCCACTCCACGCTGCCACACGATGTTGCCATGTACGCCGTCCGCGCCAGGCTCCACAGCCCACATCCAGGTAGAGCCCTCCCTCCGATCGGGCAATGATCTCACCGACATGGCGTCCCACAGCGTTGCCCTCAGGCGTAAAGACGCCTTCGCCGCCATCCTGGTGTTCCTGCCACATCTTCTTCTGGTGCGCCTGCCAAAGCGGCAGATCGGCTCCAGCACCCTCCCCCAAGTCCGGGATGAGGCAGGGCACGTTGCGGACAACCTGATATTCGGCATCCCTCGACCTCAAAGCCACGACCTCGCCCGCGGCGTTCCGCGCCGGCGACAGCCGAACCGAGTTGTCCAGCGGGCAGGCCAGGCAGTCCAGCAACGATTCCAGATACTCGGCAGACTGGCCGCCGCAGTCACCTCGTCCATCCCCTCCCCTCCTCTTTGCAGAGTTGGCCTGAACGCCTCAGTTCCGTTATCTCTTGGTCGCCAGCCTCACGGCAGCGCTCGCCGGCGAACGGCTCACCCCACACCCGTGCGCATCGCAATGCCCATCGACCCCAGCAGCAGGACCGTAGTCGCCACGGTGACGAGCCACAGCCCTCGATCCATGCGGAACATCGGCAGGCCCATCAGCAGGATTGCGCCGAAGAAGAGCACGAGGTAGGGCACGAGGATGCCGTAGCGCGCCGGAGACCGGAACTCGACCGGCCAGACATACTCCACGGCAACCATGAACACTACGAAGGCGAGATAGACCGCCGGACCGACCCACTGCAGCCAGCCGGCTCCCGCGCGCACGAAAGCAACGAGGGCCAGGGCTGCCGGGAGTGCGAGCGCGACGATCACGTAACCCAGGAGGTGATTGATAGCCTTACTGCCCGTGCGCACCCGCGAAAGGAACCCCGCCGCCTGCAGCACGTTGACGGCGTTCACCACACCCCACACAGTGAGCGCTGCCCACCAAGGATCGACACGCGCGGCGGCGGTGGTGATGACGCCGGCAAGGCCACCAGTCACGGACAATGGAACAGTCATAGCGCGTAGACTACCTTCTCAGTCGCCTGCCTGACGGCGCGGCCAACCCGCGTATGCGCAAGCGACGTCACCGGTGGCGCCAGGATAACTTGGCTGGCCCACCAGGTGGTTACGTGAACAAGACAGCTCCGATAACGACGGCGAGCAAGACGAGCAACAGTGTGACTCCAATGAGCCCCCACCGTCCCAGGCTTGGATTGGATTCTGCCCAGGCTTGACCAGCTCGCGTCGAGGCGCCGCCGTACGTTATGCCCATTATGATAAGAAACCATCCTGCACCACTGTCGTTCAGGACGAGTACGAAACCCACCACAAACGACGCGGCTGCGGATAACCATAGCCAGGCTCTTTGACGGTTGTGCATTGCGCACTCCTCTTGGCATACTATAGCCCTCAGGTGGGTGAGTTGTCATCCCCCAGATTGGGGATTCGGTGGAGGGAAGCCACTTCCCATATCTCTGCCGTCGGTGATTTGCCCGTCGCGCATGCCAATGACGTGGTCCGCTTCGCTCAGGACTACGAGCAGGCCGCCGTTTTCGGATCAACATATCGGAAGGTGGTAGAGCGGGGCCAGGTCGGCCCCGCTCTGTACGCGACTCCGTCAAGAGATCCGCCTACGCGGCCCCGCTGGCTGCCTCCTGCGTGGCCGCCGGCTCCTCCCGCAGAATCTCTTTGCGCAGCGGGATCTCCTTCAGCAACACCGCCACGACCAGTCCCGCCACTGCGATCAGCACGCCGATCGTCCACACGGAGGTGATCGACTCGGCAAGAAGTCCTCGGACCTGTACAAGGGCCTGCTCAAAGGCCGCGAGCAGGCTGGCCGGCAGCGCAGCCGTCACCTGGTCGATCGCTTCCGGGCTGGCGATGGCCTGCGGGCTCTTCAGGAAGGTGGTCACCTGCTCCGGCAGTCCCGCAAAGCTCACCTCGGCCAGCCGCTGCTGCAGCGACGTGTTCATTGCCGTCCCCAGCACCGCCGAAAAGAGCGTGCTTCCCAGCAGCCGGAAAAACTGGACCAGAGAGGTCACCGATCCCACCTGGCTCTGCGGGACGGCGTTCTGCGCCGCCAGGCTAAAGACCGGCACCGCCAGACCCATGCCCGCTCCGATTACCGCCATGTACAGCAGCATGGTGGTCCGGCTCGTCGCTGGTTCCGCCTGCGACAGCAGGAACGCCCCGATGCCCATCACCAGGAACCCGAGCAGGGCAAAGGCCTTGTACTTCTGCGTCTTGGACATGATGCTGCCGCCCACTGCCGCAGTCACCAGGAAGCCGAGCATCAGCGGAGTGATGATCGTTCCCGATCTGGTGGCCGTGGTGCCCAGGACGCCCTGCATGAACAGCGGGATGAACACCACCGTCCCGATCGAGATCCCTGTCGCCAGTACCATACCGGCCGAGCACATGACAAAGATCGAGTTCCGGAAGAACGCCATCGGCACGATCGGTTCGGCCACCCTCAGCTCGACGAGGCCAAAGACCACCAACATCAGCGCCGAGCCGGCCAGCAGGCCGATGATCTGAGCCGACCGCCACTCGTACTCGCCGCCACCCCAGGTAAGCGCCAGCAGCAACGGCACGATGGCCGCGACGAACACTGCGATCCCCACGAAATCGATCTTGTGCACGACCCGCTCCTTGACACGGGGCAGGGTCAGCAGGATGACCAGCAAGGTCACAAGGCCGACCGGGATGTTCACGTAAAAGACCCACCGCCAGGTCAGGTGGTCGGTGATGGCGCCCCCAATGAGTGGACCGACGATGCTGGCCAGGGCTGCCACCGATGAGCCCAGCCCGATATACTTGGCCCGCTCCGCCGGCGCAAAGGTAGCGCCGATGATGGCCAGCGAGTTGGCGGTCAGCATGCCCGCGCCCAGCCCCTGCACACCGCGAAAGACGATCAGGTGCATCATGCTCTGCGCGGCTCCGCATAGGGCCGAACCGGCCAGGAAGAGCAGCATGCCCGCCGCGTATACGGGCTTGAAGCCCAGCATGTCGGCCAGCCGCCCGAAAACGGGGGTGGTGGCGGCCATGCACAGGATGTAGGCGGTGAACGGCCAGGCATAGTACTCCATCCCCTTCAGGTCGCCGATGATCTGCGGCAGCGCCGGCGAAACGATAAAGGTGTCGAGGGCGGCCACAAACATCCCCAGCAGCACCCCGATGAGGATCCACATTTTGCCTCTTTGCCCCAGGTGATTCGCGTCCATTTTTGATTTCCTTTCCCTCCCTAGATTGGATCAGCCCGCCTGGCCAGGTCCCCGGTTGCCTACGCAGTGTCCCCTGTCAGCCGCTCTACACAGAGCACGACCAGATTCAGGTCCCACAGCTTGGAGAGTATGCCTCGCAGGGCAGCCTGGTCAGGTACAACCCCCTCCAGCACCGTGACTGCTCGGCCCTGGCTGGTGGCAGCCGTGATCTTCATGCCGCCGAGCCAGTCGGACCAGCCCGGGTCCAGCCCTGCCTGCACCCTGATACGAAAGTGGGCTCCACCCCGCTGCTCGCCATCCATCGCTGCTCCACCGTGCTCCGCTTGGTCACCCCGGCTTCCACAAACCCGGCTCAGCCGGCTATGACCAAGCATAGGCCACAAAGGGGTGATATGTCATCACCCACTTGGGGGGTTTGGCAGGGTGATCTACTACCCTCTCCCTCTGGGGGAAACCGCTGTTCACTGACGCAGATCCCCTGTGCCGCATGTCTCTGGCGGCCCGCCAAGGGACCGCCCGCAGGGCGGCAAGGTTAGGGTAAGGGGGAGATTCTCAACAGGGACGATCGCGCTCCCTCCCGGTGGGTCTCACCTTGATTTCAGTGTAGAATCATCCCCTGAAGCGCGAAACCACAACACCATCGATCCTGCTCCAGTCCACTCCCAGTTCGGCTGCCAGGGTGCTCTCCAACACGTCGTGGGGCAGCCGCCGCGCCAGGTGCTTTCTCAGCAGAGCCGGCCGGGTGTCGACCAGATAGCGAGTGACCCAGTATCCCCGCACAGCAAGGTAGATCAACCCTTCCTGGTCCAACGCCATGCGGCCATACCCCTGCCTCCGGCCGTGAGCCTGTTGCCGGGCGGGCAAGAGCCTCGAGTGTTTCCGTCTTTACTGTCGGTCTCCCGGCCAGCCGGTCGACGGTTACCATCGCCAGCCCTTCGTGCAGCCAGATTGGCAACCTCAGGTGACCGGTGAAGGCGTGAACCAGTCGTGGCAGGTGTTGTGCTCAACCCACTCCTCCACCTTCCGTGGGCCAAAGATGCGCTCCCGGAAGTGATTGTCAACGGCTTGCAGTAGACGGGGAGGTTTCACCCCGACGGTTCGCCTCTTGCCGTAGCATTGGGTCCAGCCGCCGGCCATATCCCACAGCTTTTTCGAGACGCGCAAAGCGCAGGGGCAGAGTCACCCCCAGCCAAATCCGCCACGACCAGGGGGTTGAGTGAAACAAGAAGGATGGCCACGAGGTCATGACATAGACGCGACAATCTGCCGGCGTCTCCAGCCCCCACAACCTGTAGAGTCAGCTCTAAACTCTGCTCGCAGGCGCCTCCCACAAGTTCCGCCGCCTCCTGTTCCTTGGCGTCGAAGAACAGCGTCAGTCCCTTGATCGACCTGGTTTCCATGCCGAGGCCTCCCCTCATGCGCCGAGAATTGCTAGATCAATCCGAGCTCTTGGGCGCGTTGGGCTGCCTCCCACCGCTTGTGCACGCCCAGCTTGCCGAAAATGGACTTGCAGTGGGAGCGTACCGTGTCTACACTGATCACCAGCTCATCCGCGATTTCGTGGTTCGATAGCCCGGCCGCCAGCAGGCGCAGTACCTCCAGCTCGCGTTCGGTGAGTGGCTCTGGGAGATCACCGTGGGCGACCCGCTCTCCCTCTGGTCGCGGCGCGCCGAGGACGGCCAGCAGCCGCGCCACGTACGCCGAGCATATTCCCTGTTTCGCGGCCAGCTCCAACAGCCGGGCCATCGGCGCACCCTCGTCGGCGAACACGCGCACATATCCCTCCGGCTCGGCTAGGCTCAACGCTCGCGACAGGGCCGCCAGTGCAGGCGTCGCCTGGCCCACGGCCTGCAGTGCGAGCGCTTCCAGGGCGAGGATCTCGATCGCGCTGCCGGTGCGCCCCAGCCGCTCGACCGTCGCCAGGAGCGGCCGGAGCACCGCCAGGGCTTGCTCGCCCTTGCCCTGGGCCAGGTACACCCGGGCCAGGGTGGTGTACTCGATCTCGCGCACGTAATAGGGAAGCGAGGGCCGGGCCAGATCGGCGGCCATCTCGCCTGCCTGGAGCTTGGCGTCCAGGCCGCACTCCCGGGACCAGGCCGCTGCTGCCTCCACGTCGCCGCCGGCCAGGAACAGACGCGCCCGGTGGGCATAGACCACAGCGTCGTCCAGGTCCGTTATGTCGTACTTTTTGCGCCAGGCGCAGCGCCTCGTGGATGGCCGTCATGGCTGCATCGGCGCTACCCTGGGCCTGCCGGATACGGGCCAGCACCACATGTGCCCCAAGACCGTACAGGTCCAGCACCACCTGCGCCTGGGCAATCGCCTTCTCGCACAGGCGCGCGGCTTCCTCCAGCTCGTTGCACTCGCGCAGCAGGTCGGTCTGTACCGCCAGCAGCTTGACCGCCGCTGGTTGGAGCAGGCCCGGAACATGGGGCAGCAGAGGCTCGGCGGCGGCGAGCACCTCTCGCGCCTGCCGCAGGCGCCCGCGGCTCATCAGTGACGCGGCCCACAGCCGGATCGCGGCCAGGTACCCCGTGCTGTCGCCCGCCTGGCGCGAGATGCGCGCATCCTCTTCGAACAGCGGCTGCGCCTCGACCACGTCGCCGCGATACAGCAGGGCCACCCCCAGGCTGCGGACCACCACTCTGCGGAAATAGAGGTCATCCTCGGGCAGGAGCTGCCGGGCGCGCTGTGCCTGTTCGATGGCCTCGGGCACAGCGCCCCGCACCACCGCCAGCACGGCGCGCAGCGCCGTCAGCACCCCCTGATACGCTTGCGCCTGCCTCGCGCGCCTCGACGTCGCGCAGATGCGATTCCACCTCTGCCAGCGGGCGACCGGCCAGCAGCAGACTCCAGATATGGTACAGGCACAGCCGGGGCCGGGCGTGCCTCGCCTGCTCGGGCAGCGCTTCCATCCATCCCATGAAGGTGGCAAACTCGCCCCGCATCACCGTCGGCTCGGCCGCCTGTTCGATCAGGCGCGCCGCCCGCTCCCAGTCCTGCCCCTGCAGCGCATGGTGGATCGCGTCGACCGGCAGCCCCTGCTCCTCGTACCACAGGCTGGCGCGCTCGTTAGGCTCGCCGCCCGATCCCTCTCGCGCGCTTCCAAACGGTGGCGCAGACAGGTCGCGAAACAGCCAATGGGTGCGGTACCACTCGCGCCGGTTATCCAGGGCCACGATGAACAGGTTCGCGTGCTCGAGTTGCTCGAGGAGCGCCGCCGAGTCGTCTGCCTGCAGCATCGCATCGCACAGCGGGCCGCTCATCCGCCCCAGGACAGAGGTGTAGAGCAGAAAGCTCTGCACCCGCTCACTCTGGTGCTGGAGCACCTCTTCCATCAAATAGTCCAGGATGTAATGGTCGCTTCCGGCAAAGGCCCGCACAAACGCCGCCGTGTTCTGGCAGCCCTGCAGCGATAGCCCGGCCATCTGCAAGCCGGCGACCCAGCCTTCGGTGCGCGCTGCCAGCGCCGCGACCTCGTCGGCCGGCAGGTCGAGGGCCATCACCTGGCGCAGGAACTGCCCCGCTTCATCCGCCGAGAAACAGAGATCGCCCTGGCGCAGTTCGAGCAGCTGCCCGCGGCCACGCAGGCGCGCGATCGGCAGCGGAGGGTCGGTGCGCGTGGAGATGACCAGATGCATCTGCGGCGGCTGATGGTCAAGCAGAAAGGCGATGGCATCGTGGATAGGCTTGCTCTCGACCAGGTGGTAGTCGTCGAGGATCAGGACAAGGGGGTCAGGCAAGGCCGCCAGCTCGTTGATCAGACCCACAAGCAGCGATGCAGCCGGCGGGCCTGCGGCAGCCTGAAGAGCGTTCAGTGCTCCCTGCCCGATGCCCGCTGCGACGCTTTGCACGGCGGCGATCAGGTAGGCCAGAAAGCGAGCCGGATCGTTGTCCGATTCATCCAGCGACAGCCAGGCAACCGGCCGGCCGCAGCGGGCAGCGCATTCGCTCAGCAGCGTGGTCTTGCCAAAGCCGGCCGGCGCGGAGATGAGGGTGAGCTTGCGGTGCATCGCCGCACCCATCCGCTCAATCAGTCGCGGCCGCGATACCAGGTCGGGTCGGACGGGCGGGATATAGAGCTTGGTGGTGAGCAGTGGCACGATCCTTCCCC
>CAVVMX010000032.1:0-31533 GCA_963749455.1 uncultured Chloroflexia bacterium | reverse complement strand
TTTGCGCTTCACTTGTTTTTCCTGCTTATCGGGCTTTGCAGTCCGCGTGTCACCCCGCCTGGCTCGCTTTTCGATCTTTGGCGTTGTTGTGGCGTCCTTGACAAAGTCTCCTGTACCCGCTTCGTGCTGTTGGACGAGTTCTTCTTCTTTCATCTGTCTACCTACACTCTAAAACCGTCTGTGCACTGCCCGCAACCAGAGCGGGCGGTCGTTGTCCGTGCTCACGCCATCTCCTCTCCCTCGTTCACATACCCGTGAGCTCGTCACGCTCATCTGGTCGATGCCCAGCTTGTCCAGGGTTCGTCCGCGCCGCCAGTAGTCGGTCCGGTGGATGATGCAGGCCAGGCGAATGATGCTGTCTATCCCACGCACCGAGACGCCATACCTCTGTCCCAGGGCCGCGATCGGCACCAGGCTCATCGGTATATCTTCGGTGATGTAGCGGTGGTTCAGGCTGCGCGGCGCCATGATGCCGTAATAGCCGACTTGGTTGTGGATTGCCTCATGCAGATGCTCTCCGGTGGCATCGTATGCCATCTTGAGCTACTCCATGGCCGTCCGGCCGCGGATGCACTCGGGCAAGGGCCGCCGCCAAGTTGCGGCCCTGGCCTATGTCAGAATTCTACTCCTACGTTGTCCCGTAGAATCAGGGTGCCTTCTCCAAAGGCACCAGGTGGCGCTTGAGCATCCGCAGCGCCCGCTCTGGGTCGATGTAGCCGTACAACCCGCCGACGATCGACACCATGTAGCGGGCATCGAGCAGCACCTGCCCTCGCGGCCGCAAGATCCAGCTTTCAACCTCGTTATACTGCGTCCCGGCTGCGATCAGTCGTAGGTCACGGCCAAAGTTGTCGCCGTCCTTGCACTTGTGATATATGGCGCCGCCGATGAGCAGGGTGGTGCAGGTCTGGTTGAGAAAGTTGACGCCATACTGCAGAAAGTAGGTGTCGGTCTCTTTGACGTAGCCGAGGTTCCGGCCCGTGGTGGCGGCCATGATCTCCCTGGCCAGAAAGGAGCGGACTGCGTCCTCTTCGTCGCGGGTGGGCAAGGTGTGCGGGTTGGCAGACATCCAGCTCAGGTAGCGATCCAGGTCCAGGTCCAGCCGGCCGTCCAGCCGCTGCGACAAAGGTGCCAAACTGGTCGTCGCCGGGGCGAAAGTCGGGATACTCGGCCAGCAGAAAGACCTCCAGGTCGCGCTTCATCGTCCTGTCCTGAAAGCGCGGCAGTTCCTTGATGTTCTCGGCGTCGTAGGCCAGGCCGTACTTGCCCTCGACGCGGCGGTAAGCCAGGGGAGTGTTCGGCGTCTTCAGGATGGTGCGCTTGACCTTGCGGATCGGGTCGTTACCCTCATAGTCGTACAGCGGGTTGTCGCCCACGTTGGAGTAAAAGTCGGTCGTCGCCCCGCCGATGTCCAGGGCCATGATGTTGCCCAGGCCCGGCTCCCCGCCGTAGCCTTTGGCCAGCAGGTTAATGCCGCGGAAGGCGGCGCGCGGCGTGGGGATGAACGGCGCGCTCATATACTCCTCCACCACGTCGAACCCCTTGCCGCGGATGATGATCGTCTGGAACAGGTCGCGGATGGCCTCGTTGACTACCTCGATGCGAAAGGTGTTGATCTCGGGCATGACGTTGGGCGTAATGCGGATGTCTACCCCTTCGGCCTTGTAGATCCTTTCGATCTCGTCGCGGACGTCCTGGTTGCCGGCGTAGATAACCGGCACCCCGTACCGGGCATAGGTAGAGGCTTCGGCGTACATGGCCAGCAGATGGGCGTTGTGCAGCTGGGTTTCGGTGTCGCCGCCAAAGTCCACCCCGCCGGCCTGTAAGATGATCTCCGGCTGATCTTGTTCGTAGATGGCTTGGGCTTGCTTCTCAGTCAGCCTGCCCTCGTAGCTGTTGATCAGCTTGGCCCCGGCGGTGAGCGCTGCCAGCTCGGCGGCAAAGCCGCTCTCTTCCTTGACCATCGACACCGTCACCATCTTCAGCCCACCCTTGGCGCTGGAACAGGGCAGCCTGATATCGAACTTGGCCATCTCCCGCGCCAGGGGCTGCCAATCGCCCCGCTGTTGGCATTCTTCCTGCACGCCTAACCCGTTGGCCAGCGAGACGCGCAGGTCCTCGACGATGGTGGGCACATAGTGCAGGTTGAATTCCTCCGTCTCGGTGTCAAAGGTGCCGATCTTGGAGAACGTACTGCCAAAGTCCACCACCAGGATCCGCTTGTTCTCCAGGTCGGTGGCGCTCTGGACCCCCACCTGCCGCCGGGCTCGGGCCAGGACGCTCTCATCCATAGCCTCGGCAACCTCGGTGATATACAGATCCTCGTCGGCCTGGCTGATGCTCTTGTCAAAGAACCAGGGGCTCCGCTGGCGGACCAAGTCCACCCGCTCGAGCTCATCCGCTACCTTGACCCCGTTGAACTCGTCGATCACGCAGCCGCCGTTCGCGATCTTGGTGCGGCATTTGCCCACGATCTCGTAGCGCTTGTCCAGCACCGTGATCTGGGGAGCCTGAAACAGGCCGGCCTGCAGGGCCAGGTCCAGCGTATCGGCGCTGATCATGCCGCATTGGCCGGTGGGGTAATTGGCTTCGTCCACCAGGCTGAGCAGCATCGTCTCATAGTTGCGCTCCCACTCCTTGGGGTGATCGCGCTTGCGCGCGTCCTCCGGCGAGGCGGCCCACCCGAAAAAATTGTCCAGCGTGACCGGGCCCTCGTAGCCACCCAGCAGGGCCAGGTGCAGGATGTTATACATGGCCCCCAGCTTGAGCTTGCGCTTGCGGTCGACGAGCCGGGGATCGTGCCAGATGTCGGGACGGTCGTCCCGGTAAAAGTCCCCGATCACCTGCTTGACAATGTCGCAGCTTTCGATCACGTCCTCGGCCTTGGCCTCGTGGTGCGCCTCAGAAAAGCTGACCACGTGGACGATGTCGGGCTCCATGTACATCTGCCAGTAGGTGGAGACTGCCAGGTGGCCTTTGGCCTTGTCCAGGTTGGGCGGAAAGTCGGACAGGCCGCCGCGGGTCTCCTTGATGATATGAAAGTTAAAGTGGCGTGTCAGAGGCTCGATCAGCTCGTAGGCCGCCTGGAACTTGGCCAGGTCGTTGAGGCCCGACGTGCCGGGGGGCAGGTCGTACATCATCTGCATCACGTACTGGCGTATGCCCATTTTGAGCGCCACCACGCCGGCCACCACGTGGTCGGTCACCAGCAGGTCGTCGGTGCTGTTGCGCAGTTGCCACTGGTGCGGGTCGTTGATCTCGACCGCTTTATCGCGTGCTGCCCACCACCGCATGACCTCAAAGTGCTCGTCAAAGCCGTCGCGGACGGAGATGGGGCCGCGCCCGTCGATCTCGTTGTAGAAAAAGATCGGCACCGCCGGGAAGGGCATCCGGAACGACTCCTCGAACAGCTTGGCCAGCTCCACCAGCTCGTCGGTGCCGGAATAGATGCGGATCATGGGATAGTTGCCCCGCTGTGTGGCCGCCTTGAGCCGCCGCAGGTCTTCTTTGGTGCGGATCGGGACGCCACCCTGCCCCCTGAGATACTTGTCGGGGTCTTCTTCGCCGCGGATGAACTTGGCCAGGTATTCCTGCGACGGCTGGTCGGGCGCCAGCGAGACGATCTCCAGGCATTGGGCGTCGGCCAGCTTCTCCACTGCTTGCACTGTCGGCTCGATGCTATCGGCGGCGACGCCGATGTGGGCCCGCAGGATGGGCCGGTTCTCAAACTGGCGCACCTGGCGGACGCGCTCCAACAGGGTGTTCGACCACTGGATTTCTCGGTCGGTCACCACGGCCGTCTCGCCCCGGGCAAAGGCCTCCAATTCCTCCATGGTGATATAGTCGTCCACCACAAGGGCGAAAAACCCCTGGAAGGCGTCGATGTCGCCATAGTTTTCGGCGATTTCGTCCAGGTCGTAGTGGCGGTCCTTCACGGGTGAGAACTTGTCCTCCTGCACCGGCAGGCCGGTCATGGCCCGCACCAGGTTGGCCGCCGGGCGCAGTCCGCCAAAAGCGTAGCGGATGCCGCTCTCGCGGGGCAGCAGGCGGTGTCGGGCTATCTTCTCGATGAATTCGCTGATCAGCTTGTCCACGTGCAGGTCGCCCAGGCGCATGGAGATTGCCACCACCTCGGGTCGCGACTCGCGGATCTTGTTGACCGCGTCCTCGATAGGCACGGCCGGCCCCAGTTTGACCGCCATGAAGCCTTCGCCCCGATCCTCCATCCACTCGGCGAACGACTCGACCCCCAACGAGTGCACGCAATCTCCGATAGAGCCGGCCAGCACGCGGCGCTTTTTCGTTCCAGTTTCCGTCTGCTTGTTGTCCATCTTCTCCTCGGGCATCGGTCTTGCCTATCCTCTCTCCATCGTAAAGGCGATCAGCTTTTCCAGGGTTTCCAGGCCATAGTTCTGCGGAATGCGCGCCTCGCCGGCGTCGCGTCCCAGGTAATCCCGCCCCAGCCGCCCGCCGGCCCAGGCGATGACCTGGTCCATGGCCGGCGTTTCCACCCCGGCCAGGTGGGCGATGGCCCGGCTGGCGGCCAGGCCAAAGGGCACGTCCTCGGTCAGGTAGCGTGCGGAAAAATCGGGGATGAGCTGCCCCGGAGCCACCTCGCGCACTGGGGCCTTGAGTCCGGCGTAGGCGCTGTTGCTGACAAAGGCGCTGTGCAGAGTGGACGGATCGGCAATGGCCTCGCCGTAGGCGCGCAGCAGCCACTCCAGGAGTGGCTGCACAGCCGACAGGTCCAACGTGCCGTCCAGCCGGGCGCGGATGGCCTGCACGTCGTCGCTCAGCCCCGCCAGCAGCTCGGCTCCCTCTGCGTCGAGGCCCTGGTAGAACAGCGGTGCCTGATCGAGAGGCGTGCCATCCCAACGGGCAAAGAGGCCAAACATGATGCCGGGATGGATGAGCTGGCCGGTATTGGCCAGGGTCAGCGCCAGCAGGCTGCCCGCCGCGCCGATCGACAGGCCCATCATTTGTTCCATGAGTGGGGCGATCTGCCCCACCAGGGCAGCGGGACGGCTGGCCGCGGCGACCGCCTTTTTGACGCCCAGGACGTGGACTTGGCGGCCGTACTCCTCGATGCGGCAGGCCCAGGGCAGTGTCTGCAGGCCAAAGATGGCCACGTCCTGCCGGCCCTCCTCTTGCAGGATGGGCGCCGCGCAGTAGTCAAAGCCACCCCGCGCCGGGATAGCCCCCACCCACGCGTCTCGCTCCAGGTAGGGGGCGATCTGGCGCAGCGTAGCCTCGTGGGCAAAAGCGGGCAGCACCAGCGCCACCACCTCCGACCCGGGGATCACTTCGGCCGGGTCGGCGCTGATCCGGTGCGGCCGGGCTCTGGCCTGCACAGCGCCTTTGGCTTCCAGGCCGCCATGCGCCTCTACCCCCGCGCGCAACCGCTGCGCCTCGTCGCCCAATGGGGCGTACATGTCCACAGGACAGCCCAGGTTGTGGGCGGCGATGGGCATCAGAGCCTGCGCTCCGTTGCCTCCACCACAGACGGTGATCTTGTGCAATCCCATGACCTCAGGCTCCTGCTTCCAACGCATACTCATCGTAGTGACCCTGGCAGGGCAGGCCGTGGCAGAAGAGCAGCTTGCGCTGGGCGGGCAAGAAAATGCTGGCCGATATGGTGGTCACGTGAGTGTCGGCCTCGGGATGGCAGCAAAGTGAGGACAACCGACCATCGTGGGAGGCCATCAACTGCTGGGCAAACGGCACGTCGACCCCTCCCCACGCCTCGTGCAATGCAGCCGACACCGAGCCATAACGCCGGAAGGTGCTGCCCCGGCCCTCTGGCGGATCGACGTTCACCGAAAACTCTTGCATCTCGGCGCTGGCAAAATGGTTTGTGTTCACCAGCGCGCCACTGTGCGCCTCGAACAGCCCATAGTGCTGGTTGCCGCTTTCAAAGACGGCCAGATGTCCCTGTTCGTCGGCTAGGATGAGGTTATTGCGCCCCAGGCGGGGGGCCGAGCGCAGGTAATCGAGCGCAGAAGACACCCGGTCGTGGTTCTCCAGGAGATGCATCATCAGGGCATAGTCTGGCAGCCCTGGGCCCAGGTCGCTCGAATAGACGTGCGTGTCGGCGACGGCCAACCCGGCCTGGTTGATCCCGGCGCTGAACACCGCCGGGCTGCCGGCGCTGCTGATATAGACGTAGCGGTATCCCTGTTCGGGCGTTGCCCGCACCACCACCTGCAGCGGAAGATGCTGGGAGTCATAGTCCCGGTTCTTGACCAGGATCGGCTGCCGGTCGGCAGTGCACTTCCCGGAGGCCGCCCAGGTCGTGCAGCCCTCGCTGCCCAGGGTGCGGCGGACCAGCAGGTCGTCGCGTAGATAGCTGATCAAGTCGTAGCGCAGCAGAGTCTCGAGCTCGAAATCCAGCGCCTCGGCTTGCCCGCGGATCATGGCCAGCAGCGGCCCGTCGACCTGAAGGATCACTTCACGGGTCTCGCGCAGCAGGGTTTCAAACCGGTCGTCGGGATCCTCTTTTTCAACCTGGCGAAAGCGGATAGCCATGGCCTCGGCAATCTGGGGCCTGAGCCCGCGGACCTGCTGTCCGTGTTGCCAACCCATGGCATAGGGATCGCCCTGCAACGTGAGGGCCAGATAGCGATGCACTATGCTCCTCCTCTATTGCCGTGCTTTCGAGCGCGAGCCGATGAGATGCTCGGAGATGGCCTGAGCGACGCGCGCCATCTTGTCGCGTGCCGGTTGTTGCCCTTGCATGAGCATTGCCTCGTACAAGAGATCCACTATCGCCAGTTGGGCGTTGCGCACGCTGGGCGGAGCGTAGACAATGGCCGCCCCCGGGGAAGCGGTGTACAGCACCAGGTCGGCTGCCAGGGCGACCGGCGAGCCGGGGTAGCTGGTCATGGCCACCGTTGTGCCCCCCCCTGCCTTGGCCTTTTTCAAAGCCTCGACCACCTGCCATTGCATCCCAGAGTGAGAGATGCCCAAGCCTACATCCCCGGCCGCCAGCGACGCGGCCGACATAATCTGCATCTGCGAGTCGGGGAAGGCGCTGGCGTTGAGGCCCAGTTGGATGCACTTAAAATGGAGCTCCTGGGCCGCAACGGCTGCTCCGCCCGTGGCATAGATATCCACGCGGTGGGCATGCAGCAGGGCTGCCACCACCTGTTCCAGGACATCCATGCTCAGCACCCGTTGTGTGTCGCGCAGAGCCTGGATGTTGATGGCAAAGATCTTTTGTGCCACACTGGCCAGCGTGTCCTCCGGCACCACCTCCACGTAGATCAGATTCTCGGGTGAGCCCGATTCCCTGGCCAGCGAGATCTTGAACTGGCGATAGCCATCCAGCCCGATCCGCTGGCAGAAACGGGAGACCGTGGTGTTGCTCACACCGCAGGCATCGGCCAGGCCGGTGATGGACAGGGCTACCGCCTCGTGGGGATGCCGCAGGACGTAATCGCCGACTTTGTATTCCTGCTCCGGCAGGGACGGAAGTGTCTGTTTGATCCTGAGGAGAACTCCCCGGTCAGTCATCTCGACATTCCTTGCAGTGTGCCAAGAATGGAGTCATGCGCCGCCCTTAGTACCCCTGATCGGTTTGATCTCGCCGAGCTGCACGGTTTGCTGTACCTCACGGACGCTCAATCCTTTGAGCCCCATGTCTTCTACGGTGCGCCCACGGGCAATATAGTCCGTCCCGTGGACCACACAAGCCAGCCGGATCATGGCCTCGGTGGCCCAGGTCTCCACCCCGAACTGGGCGCCCAGCGAGGCCAAGGGCACCAGGTTAAAGGGCACATCTTCAAAGAGATAGTGATGGCGAAGATTGCGCGGCGCTTTGATCCCCTGATAGCCTGGGTTGGCCTGTATCGCCTCGAAGAGCGTTTCTCCCTCGGCCGAATAGGCATCTTTCAACCAGACCAACGCCGGCCTGACGCGCGTACCCAACGCTGAAGCAACAGCCACCCGTTCCTGATCCAGCACCTCCAACAAGCGGGCGGTGGAGTTGGTCACACCGTCGACGTAGAACTCAAAGTCACCCATGGTCCGCTCGATCCAGCCCGCATTCAGCAGCGTCAAGGCCGGATGGAAGACGGCCCCCATGTTGTCCAGGCCGGTGTGCAGCACATTGACGGCGGGGATGAACTGGGGTAGGGCGTCATGCACCATCTCCAGTACCTGGTCGGTGTGTATGGCCGGCAGGGCGGCCAGGGGCACGGCGTTCTTCCGGCGAGAGATGCGCACCTGAGCCGGGCCGGTGCTGCGGCTGACAAAGAGGAAGGTGCCGGCTTCGGCCACGATGACATCCCCTGCGCAGCCCATCTGGTTGAGGATTCGGCGGAACTCTAGCGCTCCGCCCGTGCAGCCCGGGTTCAACACCACGATCTGCCCGCTGTGCAGGCGGGTGGCACACAGGCGGGCGATGTCCCGGTGGGCCGAAGCAGGCAGGACAACCATGATCACGTCAGCGCCGTCGAGCGCCTCGGCGATGTCAGAGGTAACGACGTCCAGACGACAATCATGGACGGTGCCATCCTCGCACTCGAGCTCGATCTCGCGGCGTAAGACGATCTCGGTGATATGTTCCGGGTTGCGGTTGTAAAGATGCACCGGAAAGCCTCTGGCTGCCAGGTCCGCTGCCATGGCTTTGCCGCCATGACCGGCGCCGATCACTGCATAGCGTCTCTTGCCCATGTTGGTGTCCTCTCTTTCTATTCGGCGGGAACAGGCACTAGTATAGCAGAAATTATTCCCGCTGTCAAAACTCCGAACGGAAATGCTAACCTATTTCTTACTGGAACAATCGTTTCATGATCCGCACAATGTGGAATGAATGTTGCACTTTTCAGATTTATGTGGTACCCTGTCGAGCGTGGTACATTCGGCATTCCGCGACCAGGCAAGCGCAGGAAAGGAGCCGGTCTATGGACTGCTCACACGAAAAGGGATCGGGGTTGGCCGAAGAGCCGGGCGCCCTGCCAGGCAGGATCGCGGCCGCTCTCCCTCACATGAGCAGGAAGCACGAAGAGATCGCCCGCTTTGTCTTGGATAACCAGGAGTTGGTGGCCTTTGCCCCGGCCCATGAGGTGGGCATAGAGACCAGCACCAGCGCGGCGACGGTGGTGCGGTTCTGCCAGGCGTTGGGCTACGAGGGCTACCCGCAGCTGCAAGAGGCATTGCGGGCGCAGCTTTCCCTGGAGCGAGCGGCCGTCCAGCATCTGGAACAGCGGCTGGAGGGCCTCATCGGGAACCACGACCTGCTGGCCCATGTCTTTGCCACGGACATCCGCAACCTCCAGCGCACAGCGGTGCTGACACCTGTCGATCGCTTGCTGGCGGCCGCCGCGGCAGTCCGGCGCGCCCGGCAGGTGCTCATCGTTGGCAGCGGCCTGGCGGCAACGGTGGTTGAGTGCCTGGCCTATTCCCTACAGGCGATGGACGTGCCCGTGCGCAGCGTCACCGGCGGCGAGGAACAGCTGGCCCTGGCTCTGACCTTCACCCAGCCAGAGGACGTCGTAATCGCCATCAGCTTCCGGCGCAATCCCCGCTATACCTTGAAAGCGATCGGCCACGCCCGGGCCATCGGCGCCACGTCGATCGGCATCGCCAATAGCGAGCTCTCGCCGGTGGTTCGGCAGTCCGACTATTCCTTCCCGGTGATCACCGACGGTGTGGCGAACAAGCCTTCTCCTGTGGCGGCCGCGGCCTTGGTCAACGCCCTCGTCGCCGCTCTCATGCGCATCGAGCCAGGGCAGGCCGCCAGATCGCAGGAGCAGATCGACTCGACCTACAAACAGAGCGGGCTGTTGGACGAGTAGGTACAAGGACGCAGGTAGAGAGGGGGTGATCCGGCCAAGAAAGCGCGTGGGCTGAGACCTGTCAGGTCTCCAGCCGTCCATCGAAATGATACAGACAGAAAGGAAGGGAGGATAAAAATGTTGGCTACAAAAAGGACCCTTGGGGCAGGTATGTCGTTGCTGATCGTGCTGACTGTCCTCGTCGCCTGCGGCACCACGCCCACACCGGTGGTGGTCAAAGAGACGGTCATCGTACCGGGCACGGCCGAGATCGTCGAGAAAGAAGTGACCAAGGTCGTCCAGGAGACCGTGGAGAAGGTGGTCACAGCCACTGCCCTGCCCGGTCGTGACGTCATCATCGTCGGACTGGCCTCCGCCCCTGAAACGCTCGATCCAGCCGACCACCGCAGCCGCCAGTCGGAGACGGTGATCCGCAACATGTTCGACGGCTTGGTGACGCGCGACACCACCAGCGGCGTGCACCTGGAGCTGGCCGAGGAGCTCAACTGGCTCGACGACAAAACCCTCGAGGTCAAGCTGCGCCAGGGCGTCAAGTTCCATGACGGCGTCGAGATGACGGCCGACGATGTGGTCTTTACCTTCGAGCGCATCATCGGCGAGAACAAGATCGAGTATCCCGAGCCCCACACCTCTCCTCGCAAGGGCCTTATTGCCCCGCTCGAATCGATCGAGAAAACAGGCGACTATACCGCCGTCATGCACTTTAGCGCTGTGTGGCCTGTGGCCATGCAGATGCTGGTGCACCAACAGATCGTGCCCAAGCACTACCTGGAACAGGTAGGCACCAAGGGCTTCATCGAGCACCCCATCGGCACCGGGCCGTTCAAGTTCGTCTCGGCCCAGGGGCTGGAAGAGATCGTAATGGAGCGCTTTGACGATTACTACGGCGGCGCTCCCGACCTGGCTCCGGTGGGTCCGGCCTGCGTGAAGCAGGTCGTGTTCCGCGTCATCCCCGAGGCCTCCACCCGGGTGGCGGCACTGTTGGCCGGCGAGATCGATATCTGCCAGACGGTTCCGTCCGAGCTGCTGGACACGCTGGCCAAGACACCCGGCCTCCAGGTCAAGACGGCCCCCAGCACCCAGCCCAAGTGGATGGAGATGAATGTCACCAAGGCTCCGTTCGACGACGTCCGGGTCCGCCAGGCCATGAACTATGCCGTCGACAAGGACCTGCTCATTGAAGCCATCTACGGAGGGCGCGCCGTTGCCCTGCCCGGCGCGCTGTCCCCCTACAACAACTTTGTCAACAAAAGCCTCAAGCCCTATGCCTACGATACGGCGAAAGCCCTGGCCCTGCTTAAGGACGCGGGCTGGACCGACTCGGACGGCGATGGCACGCTGGACAAGGATGGGCAACCGTTTGCCCTCACCATCGACACCACCGAAGAGTTTCGCGTCCTGACTGAGGCCCTGGCAGCCCAGTTCCGGGCCATCGGCATCGACGCCAGCGTGCGCTTCTGGGAGTACAACGTCGTCAAGCCCATGCTCGTCGCGAGGGAGCGTATGGCCTACCTGGACGACTGGGGCGACTCGGCGTTTGACCCCGTGGGCCACTTTGAGGCCAAGTGGCACGGCTATGTCGAAGGGCAGACCTATGGCCGCGGCAACTTCTCTGGGTACGACAACCCGCGGGTGAACGAGTTGATCAAGCTGGGTGAGATCACGGGCGACACCGCGGAGCGGCAAAAGATCTACGATGAGGCTCAGCAGCTCGTCTACGACGAAGCGCCGGCAGTATTCCTCATCCTTCCCGAGGAGGCCGAAGCCGCCCGGGCGGATCTTGCCAACTGGGGGCCGGCGTCGGACAGCCGCATCAACCTGCACGACGTGTGCATTGCACGGTAACAGCTCTAGAGTATTCTCAGGGATCGGGCGCCCGCCCGATCCCTGAGACCCCGGCGCGCAGCACTGCCGGGGGGTATGCCCCGGCAAAAGCTTTAGGAAAGGGACGTCCCAATGCGTGGTGTCAAGATTCTGGAACGGATCCTGATGACCATCCCCATCATTATCGGGGTTGCCGTTGTTGTCTTTTTCTTCATGCGGCTCACGCCGGGCGACCCGGTGGACATCATGATGGGCCAGGGTGGGGCGGTGTCGGCCGGCGAGATGGAGCAGCTGCGCAAAGAGTTCCACCTGGACCAGCCTTTGTACACCCAGTTGTGGATCTTTTTCAAGGATGCCGCCCACGGCGATCTGGGCTATTCATACACCCAAAAACGCCCCGTCAGCGAGCTGATCGCCGAGCGTCTGCCTGCGACCATCGAGTTGGCGGCGGGGGCTCTGTTTTTCGCCCTGCTCGTGGCCATCCCAATTGGCATCGTCTCTGCCGTGCGCCAGCATTCGCTTGTAGATCAGCTCAGCATGGCCGGCGCCTTCGTCGGCATTTCCATGCCCGCGTTTTGGCTGGGGATTATCCTCATCCTTCTGCTCTCCGTTCGTCTCAATTGGCTGCCGGTGCAGGGCCGCCTGACGTTCGGCGTTAACCTGGAGCAGATAACGGGCATATTCGTACTGGACAGCCTGCTGGCTGGCAACTGGGCGGCGCTCGCCGACAGCGTCAAGCACCTCATCCTGCCCTCGGTCAGCCTCGGGGCGGCGCCGGCCGCCATCATAGCCCGCGTGCTGCGCTCCAGCATGGTTGAGGCCCTCCGCCAGGACTATGTCACCCTGGGCCGGGCCAAGGGCCAGGTAGAGTTCCTGGTCGTCATGAAGCACGCCCTGCGCAACGCCCTGATCCCCACCGTAACGGTGATCGGCTTGCAGGTCGGTGTTCTGCTGGGCGGCAACATGATCGTAGAGACGGTCTTTGGCTGGCCGGGCCTGGGCCGGCTGGTCGTCAAGGCCATCTTTGTGCGCGACTTTCCACTGGTCCAGGGGGCGGTGATGGTATATGCCGTCACGTTCGCGATGGCCAACCTCGTCGTGGACGTGCTGTATACCTACCTGAACCCCAAGATCACCCTGTAGCCGATCGCGCCGTCGCAGTGCATCGCCGATCGATCGCCACATAGGGTTGCCGGAGAGAAGGATGGAAGCGACAACGTCGGGTGCCAATCGCACCGCCCGTTTTCTCTATAGCCTGCGCATCCACCTGCGGGTCCTGCGGCGGAACCTGGCCGACTTCTGGATCGAGCTGCGCAGCAGGCCTCTGGCCTTGCTAGGGGGCATCGTCGTCCTGGTCTACGTGCTGGCCGCGATTTTCGCGCCGCAGATCACCGCCCACGACCCCACCGAGGGCGATCTGCGACAGCGCCTGCTTCCGCCCGCATGGGTGGACGGAGGAGATCCGGCCTACCCCCTGGGGACCGATGAGCAGGGGCGCGATCTCTTGACCCGCATCATCTACGGCGCCCGCATCTCGCTGGTCGTGGGCCTGCTGGCAGTAGGCATTTCGGTGGGGGTCGGCGTCACCTTGGGCGCGTCGGCCGGATACTATCGCGGGCCCCTCGACCAGGTGCTGTCCCGGTTCGCCGACCTTCTCCTGGCCTTTCCCTTTCTCATCTTCGCCATCGGGGTCATGGCCTTCCTGGGACCTGGGTTCACCAACTTGATCATGGCCCTGACCTTCAAGGAATGGGTCGAGTTCTTCCGGCTGGTCCGCGGCGAAATGCTGGCCGAAAAGCCCAAGGAATATGTCGAAGCGGCCAAAGTGGTGGGCCAGTCCAACCTGGCTATCATTGCCGGCGAGATCCTGCCCAACATCATCCAGTCGGTCTTTGTTGTGGGCACCCTGCGCATGGGCACAATGATCATCATGGAGGCCAGCCTGAGCTTCCTGGGGCTGGGCATCCAGCCGCCCACGCCCGCTTGGGGCTCGATGATCGCCTCTGGCCGCGATTATATGCTGAGTGCCTGGTGGACCTCCACCCTGCCCGGCGTCGCCCTCCTGATCCTCGTCCTCTCCATCAACCTCCTGGGTGAAGGGCTGCGGGACATCTTGGACCCCCGGTTGAAGGTGGAATAGAACGCCATGCAGGCTGAGGACGACGTGCAGGGTAAGGACAACCTGAATCGCCGCTCTATCGCCAGCGGCCCGCCGCAAGCCGGCGTCGACGCGCCGGCGACGCCCAAGACAGGCTTTGCCCGCGCCGGTCTCAGCGGGAGCCTGTTCCAGGTTCTTGGCCCGGCCGATGTCGAGCGGATCCACGCCGCCGCTCTCCAGGTCCTGGCCCGCACGGGCCTCGCCATCCACGATCCGGCCGTCCTGGCGCTGCTGGGAGTGGCAGGCTGTCGCCTCGACCAGGATCAACGGCGCGCCTGGCTGCCAACAGACGTTGTGGAAGGGGCGCTCAAGTGCGCCCCGCCAATCGTAACCCTCTATGATCGGCTGGGCCGGCCGGCGATGGTCCTGGGATCAGGCTCGCTGCACGTGCGCACCTCCAGCGGGGCAACAGGGATCCTGGACCTGGACGGCGGGCAGCGGCGCGAGCCCAACCGGCAGGATGCGGCGGATGCGGCTCGGCTGGCCGATGCCCTGCCCCGCATCCACGGAGTAAGCGCCATGGCCGTGCAGCCGGCCGACGTCCCGGCCTCGGTGGCCGACCTGGTCTCTGTCCGGCTTGCCCTGGAGAATACCGTCAAGCCCTTGGGCTATGTCTGCCTCAACGAGCCGCTGATCGACGCGGTCGTGGCGCTGGCTGCCCTGGTCGTGGGGGGAGAGGACGCGCTGCGGCGGCGCCCCATCCTCACCGCCCTCTCCGAGTCGACCTCGCCGCTCCAGTTGGTGTCAAGTCAATTGGCCGTGCTGCGGGCTTTTGCCTCGCGCGGCCTGCCGCTCACCCTTCACGCCCATCCGATCGCCGGCCTGACCGCGCCGGTGACCCTGGCCGGCGAGTTGGTCATCACCCACGCCGAAGTCCTGGCCCTGGCCGCCATCAGCCAGCTCGTCCATCCCGGCGCTCCGGTCATCTATGGCATGTCCTCCTCCGTTCCCGACATGCGCAGCGGCGCCAACCTCTCCGGCGCCGTCGAGATCGGACTGTTGGGAGCCGCGGTCGCCCAGCTTGCCCGGCGCTGCGGGCTGCCGTGCGTCATGAGCAGCGGGACCGACGCCCCCGCGCCGGGGCCTCAGCTCGTCCTGGAACGGTTGATGACGCTCCTGCCGCCGGCCCTGGCCGGCGTCGACCTGATCAACCTCAGCTCGCTCCACACCAAGATGACCTTCAGCCCGGAGCAGTTGGCGTTCGACGCGGCCGTCTTGGGACACGTCGAGCGCCTGTTGCGGGGGATGCTCGTCGATGACGAATCGCTGGCCCTCGACCTGATCCACCAGGTTGGCCCGGGAGGCGCCTTTGTCACCGAGGAGCACACCCTGCGTCATTTTCGCCACGAGCTGTACATTCCGGACCTGATCGTCCGCGATCCTCGCCAGGAGACCGGCGAGCGATCGCGGGCCCGAGAGCAGGTCCGCCGCTTGCTGGAGGAGCACCGGCCGAGCCCGGTGCCGGATGGCATTCTGGCCCAGATGGACGACGTCGTGGAACAGGCCGGATTCCCGGCGCCGGCTCGCGCCTGGGCCGGCTCGGTTGGAGCAAGGAGGTAGTGCCCGGTGGAGGACATACTTGTTGATGTTGGCGCCCCACTTCTGCTCGAGCTAGAAGGCCTGACTACGGTTTTTCCTACCCGGCGTGGATTGGTGCGCGCCGTCGACGGCCTCAGCTTCCAGCTCCACCGGGGCGAGAAGCTTGGCATTGTAGGCGAATCGGGGTCGGGCAAGAGCGTCACCCTGCTGTCGATCCTGCGGCTGGTTCCCTACCCCGGCAAGATCGTCGCCGGCGACGCGCGGTTCCGGGGCGAGAGCCTCTCCGCCAAGTCGCCCCGGCACATGCGGCAGATCCGGGGCAAAGACATCGCCATGATCTTTCAGGATCCCATGACCACCCTCAACCCGGCCTTTGTCGTGGGCGAGCAGATCCGCGAGTCGCTGCGGATCCATAACCTGGTGCCGGCGCGCCGGGGCCTCTTGTGGCGTCTCTACGACCCTCGGCGTCGCGCCGGCTGAGCGCCGGCGGGTCTGGGAGACAATGGCCGACGTGGGCATTCCCCTGCCCGCCCAGAACGCCCGCGCCTATCCGCACCAGTTCAGCGGCGGCATGCAGCAGCGCGTTCTGGTCGCGATCGCCCTGAGCTGCGAGCCGCAGGTGCTGCTGGCCGACGAGCCGACGACCGCCCTGGACGTAACCATCCAGGCGCAGATCGTGGCCCTGCTTGACAAGATCAACCGCGAGCACGGCACCGCCATCGTCCTGGTGACCCACAACCTGGGGTTGGTGGCCGAGTTCTGCCAGAGGATCATCGTCATGTACGCGGGGCAGTTGATGGAACAAGGGACCACCGATCAGGTGATCGACGACCCGCGGCACCCCTACACGCGCGGGCTGCTGCGCTGCCTGCCAGAGACCGGTGTCCGGCAAGAACGGATCCAGCCGATCCCAGGTCTGGTGCCCGACCTGGCGAGCCTGCCCGGTGGCTGTCCCTTTTCTCCGCGCTGCGACGTTGCCATGAGCATCTGTTCGGAAGTCGACCGCGTCCCGCTCAAGACGCTGCCCGGCGGCCGTTTGGTGCGCTGTCTTCTCGACTGAGTCAGGGGGTTACCTTGTCACAACAACCGCTGGTTGAAGCACGGGGCATCAAGATGCATTTTCCCATCCGGCACAGCTGGTTCGCCCGGCTCATCACCGGGCGGAAAAGCCAGTGGGTCAAGGCAGTGGATGGGGTCAATCTGGTGATCTATCCGGGCGAGACGCTCGGCCTGGTTGGCGAATCCGGGTGCGGCAAGACCACCCTGGGCCGGGTCCTGGTGCGGCTCTACGAGCCCACAGCCGGCCAGGTGCTCTTCCACGACCCTTCTGCCCCCGCCCGCGAGCCCGGCCTCGACGCCGTCGTCCTGGCGGAAAAGGAGTGGCGGCGCAGGCGAGAGAGCCGTCTGAGCTTCTACCAGAGAACCCAGATGATCTTCCAGAACCCCTACTCCTCGCTGAACCCGCGCAAGACGGTGCGCCAGATCGTCTCTGTCCCCCTCAGGAATCGAGGGCTGCGCGACCCCATAGAGCTGGAGGCCGAGGTCTGTCGCCTGTTGCAGCGCGTCGGCATTCCCGAGATCCGCATGGACGCCTACCCCCACCAGTTCAGTGGGGGCCAGCGCCAGCGCATCGGCATCGCCCGCGCCCTCGCCATGCGGCCCAAGTTCATCGTCTGCGACGAGCCGGTCTCGGCCCTTGACGTGTCGATCCAGGCGCAGGTGATCAACCTCCTGGACGAGCTGCAAAAAGAGTTCGATCTGACCTACCTGTTCATCGCCCACGACCTGAGCGTCGTTCACTATGTCAGCAACCGGGTGGCCATCATGTACCTGGGCAAGATCGTGGAAGAGGGACCGACCGGCCAGGTGTTCGCCCATCCGGCCCATCCCTACACCCAGGCCCTCATGGCCGCCGTCCCGGTGGTCGACAAAACCGCCCGGCGGGACCGGATCGTTCTGGAGGGCAATGTGCCCAGCCCCATCGACCCGCCCAGCGGCTGCCGGTTCCATACCCGCTGTTTTGCCAAGATCGGCGCGATTTGCGAACAGGAGGAGCCGGTTTTCACCGTGGTGGGCGCAGGCCATCAGGCAGCCTGTCACCTGTGCAGCTAGCCGGCGTTTGAGAGGAGAGTGAGCAGATGGAAATTCTGACGCGGGTGGAACAGAAGCCAAGCCCACAGTAGCTACGTAGCGAGCGGCGGGCGTGGCTTTCGGCCAGTTCCGCTAGGGCGAACGCAGGTACGTGGGAGCCTGGTGCCGCTCCGTGTGAAGCCCGATACGCGGTGAGTGGCCGGCGGAAGAGTCTCACGGCGGAGGGTGGGCCAGCCGGATAATGTAGCGGTCAGGGATCCAAACCAGGCGACCTTTGGGGTCGACCACCTGGACCCAGACATACCCATCGGCCTCGATCGACCCGCCGACGACGGTCATTACCGTTCCGTCTCGCCAGGCGGTGATCTTGCCGCCCCTCAAGCCCGGCTGCCGGTACGTCCATACGCCCTGGCCTCCTGTCCCGCCCACCTCGGCCAGGACCGGTGTATGTAAGCCTGGCGCACCGATTGGGCCGTAAGGATGCCCAACGGGATCGTGACTGCTACCAACAACAGCACAATGCCGATCGCCCCCCCCTGAAAGACGCGCGTCCGCGCCTCTTGGCCGGGCAGCGGCCGGAAGCCGAGCCACAGGAAGACCAGTCCGCCTGCTGCGATGATAGCCACCAGGTTGGTCAGGAACAGGAGCAATGCACCCCCGGCGATCTGTCCCTGCCCTAGTGACAGACCAATACCGACCGTTGCCAAGGGTGGAACCAGTGCTGCAGCGATGGCCACGCCCGGCAGCGCTGCTGAAACCCCCTTGCGGCTCAGGGCGTAAGCGCCTGCTGCGCCCGAGGCCAGGGCCACGCCCAGGTCGAGCGCCAGGCGGCGTTTGCCCGACACCGGAACCAGCACCCGTCTCACGACGCCTGGCTTGGGTGGCAAGGACCTGTCTGCCCCGAGCGGCGCCACGATGACGTCGCATGGCGCATTCTGGACCAGCGCATCCAGGGTCCGTCCGACCAGGTAGCGCCCCTGGCCAGGTTTGCCGCGCCAGCCCAAGACAAGCAGGTCGGCCGGCTCGTCGCGCAAGGCCGCCAGGATTCCGGCGGCAGGATTGGTGTCACGCCGGATCACGACCTGCACCGAGGTGTGGCTGCTGGCACGAGAAGCCCAAGCAACGCGCCCAACGGCGATGGCCAGCAGCATCCCTCGCAGGGTAGCGCTGCCTGCTCTCCGCAGCAAGCGGAGGTCGCCGCGCACTACCCCCAGGCTCAGGCCAAAGATGGCAGCCATCAACGGCGCCACGAGCATCGCCCCGATGATGACCGCTGGGCTGTTTTGCAGCAGGCCAAAGGTGGCAATGGCCGCTGCCAGGGCAATCATCACAAAGAAATCGACTTTGGGTTGTGCGCCCTCCCGAATCGCCTTGTAGATCTCGATCTGCTCACTGAGGTCCAGGGTGGGAAGGGCGTGAAACAGCCTCCAGCCAGCCCGGCGCAGCCATGTGCCCACTCGCATGCCACCGACCTGTCGTCTGGTGATGATGGTCGGAATCGGGCTGAGGGCTGCCACCGCCTGGGGGATGTTGCCAAACAAGACCCGATCCAGGTAGCTTTCCTGACTGGCCCCCACCAGTATCAAGGTCGTACCCCTTGGCAGCCTGAGCCATGATGGCGGTGTCGATTCTGGCTGCCTGGACGACCTCCCCCTGGATGCGGGGTTCGCCGGCCCAGGGGGCCAGGATCTCCTCCAGGTGCTCGCGGCTGAGGGAGAGGCCCATCTGACCGTGCGTTTGGCGGGCCACGTACAGCGCGGTGACCTGCGCTTCGGGAGCGAGGACCAACGCCAGGTCGAGCGCCAGGGCGGCGTTTGGCCCTCCCGACACCGGAACCAGCACCCGTCTCACGACAGCCTAGCTCGGGCGGCAAGGACCTGTCTGCCCCGAGCGGCGCCACGATGACGTCGCATGGCGCATTCTGGACCAGCGGATCCAGGGTCCGTCCGACCAGGTAGCGCCCCTGGCCAGGTTTGCCGCGCCAGCCCAAGACGAGCAGGTCGGCCGGCTCGTCGCGCAAGGCCGCTAGGATTCCGGCGGCAGGATTGGTGTCACGCCGGACCACGACCTGCACCGGCACCTGAGGCGCCGGTTTGAGGTGTAGCCAGCCAGGGCGGGTGGTCTCCACCTGCGGTCACGGTCAGGAGAGTGACCCTGCCGTTGCGGGCAGCGGCCAGGCGGCAGCCGAGAGGAAGAAGAGAACCCAATTGACTCTCTGTTCCCACAGCCACTGCCACGTGATAGTGCGTCATCAGCCAATGCCCCTTGAGTACAAGAAGAACATCCCGCCCAGGTAAACCAGCATGATCAACACCGCCTCGGAAGCGGTACTCCGCAGCGCATCCGCTTCCACGAAAATGAACCCGGCTGGCCGTTGCGTCGGCAGTCATTCATCTACTCCAGACTGCGCTGCATCACCGCCTCGGTCGGTCCTACTTTCGCAGGCCCAACGCCCTGCTCACCGGCACGACAAACAGGAACCCAGAGTTGGGGAGGGACAGGTCGCCCAACACCCCTTCCGTCGCCGCAACAATCCGATCGACGGCCGCTTCGTCGGGCGCCACGGTAAACAGCGTGCGGTGATCGATCTCCTCATTGGCCACGAGGTCGCGCAGAGAAGGCATTAACGGCAGGTCATCGCGCATCATGGTCTGCAGGCGGCGCATGCCCATGCTTTCCAGGATGGTGATTCCCGCCGCGCCCGCCTTCTCCCAGGCTTCCAGCAGTGCAGAACACAGCTCCATGCAATCTATGACCACGACAATCAGGTGCATTTCACTCCTCCTTTCCAGATGCAGACGCTCGATCTGGCGCCGGTTGAGGGTGCCGATCCGCTTCAGAGTACAGGGCGCGCAGCAGGATAGGCGCCACCAGGGTAGTGGCCAGGACCATGAGCACTACGCTGGCAAAGATCTGGTCGCCAATCAAGCCGGCGTCAACTTCGGCCGCTGCCACGATGAGCCCCACTTCCCCGCGCGACACCATGCCCGCTCCGAGCTGCAACGCCTGCCGATTGGAAAACCCACCCCACCGAGCGCCCAGGCCGGCCCCCAACACCTTGGAAACGACGGCCACAGCAATGATCGTCAGGACAAGCACCGCATCGTTCCAGCCCAGGCCCCGGGCATCCACGCCCAGTCCGATGCTGACGAAAAAGACCGGCACCAGCCAGGAGTAAGCCAGGGTGTGCATGCCCTCTTCGATGACCCGCCGCACCGGGGTGCGGGCGAAAATGAGGCCGGCAAGGAACGCGCCGGTGATCCCGGCGACGCCCCCCCAGGCCTCGGCCGCCCACGCATAGAGCAGCGTGACCACCAGGGCCAGGGCCATCGTTCCCTCGCTGATCGGCAGCCTTCTGACCAGAGTGGCCAGGCGTGGGATAAGCAGCATCCCCAGGGCCGTTGCCAGCCCCAGAAAGGCCACCATCCTGACCAACACCCAGGCGATAGCCCCGATGCCTCCCCCGCTCCCTGTGACCAGCGCTATGAACACGGAGAGAAGCAGGATGGCCAGAATGTCATCCACCACGGCGGCGCCCAGCAGGGCCATGCCCACGCGGCTGCGCAATACCCCCAGCTCGATCAGGGTCTGGGCCGAAATGCTGACACTCGTGGCGGCCAGGACCAGGCCGACGGCCAGGCTCTCCTGAAAGCCAAAGCCAAAGGGCAGCATCACCAGCGCGCCCAACAGCACCGGCGTGACGACACCCAGGGAACCGGCGAGCACTGCCGGCCGCCCGGTCTGGAACATAGTGTCCAGGTCCACCTCCAGGCCGGCGATGAACATGAGGAACAGCACGCCGAGGTGGGCAAGCTGGTGAATCGTCTCTTCCAGGTGCCCGGCGCCGAGCAGCGGCCAGTGCAGCATGTCGAGCAGGGTGGGGCCGAGAAGCAGGCCGATCAACAGCTCACCCAGCACAGCAGGCTGTTTGAGCCGGACGCTGACGTACCCCGAAGCCTTGGCGGCGACGACGACGATGGCCAGGGTCAGGGTAAACGGAAGCAGTAGGTCCACTTTCACCTCCAATCTGTGACCAACCGGCGCCTTTCTTGCCGATCATTGCGGCGCACGATTGTGCGCCAGATCTAATACCGGATCAGCAGCCAGATCGTGGCTACCAACAGGGTGGTGACGGTCACCAGCGCCCCATCGCGCACGAAACGGCCAAAGCCAACGCGATAGCCGGCCTGGGCCAGCAATCCGACGGCCACGATGTTCGCCGCACCGCCGATGTAGGTGGCATTGGCCCCCAGGTCGGTGCCCAGGATCAGCGCCCAGTGAAATATCCGGTTGGCCCCAGTGCCCGGAACGGCTGCGCCAAGGGCGTCGGCAACGGGCAATGCGGCAATGGTGTAGGGGATGTTGTCGATGGCGCTCGACGTGGCACCCGACACCCAAACCATCAGGATGGTGGCCATCACCCGGCTGTGCCCGGCCAGGTTGACGACGGCCTCGCCTAGCCGGCGCAAAACCCCCGCCTCTTGCAGCCCGCCGACCAGGATAAAGATGCCGATGAAGAAGAACAACGTCGTCCAATCCACTTCGCGCATCATCCGCTGCATATTGGGCCGTACCCATATCATCAGCCAGGTCGCCCCGGCCAGGGCAATGACGCCGAGCGGCAGGGCGAATACAGGCCCGATCAAGAACATGAGGATCGTCACCACACCGACCAGAATGGTCTTGCGCAGCAGCGGACGGTCGGTAACGTGGGCGCCGGCTTCCAGTTGGGCCACCAGCCCTGGTGAGATCCGCTGCCTGGCATCTGATAGTTCATGCCGGTTAAGCCAGCCGGCCAGGACGACCAGGATGACCAGGCACACGGCTGCCACCGGTGCCATCTCGGCCATGTACTGGAAGAAGCCGAGGCCCAGGTGCGAGCCGACGATGGTGCTGGGCGGGTCGCCGATCAGGGTCGCCGCGCCGCCGATGTTGGCGGCCAGCACCTCGGGGATGACATAGGCAAACGGATGGACGCCTGCAGTCTGGGCGATCTGGATAGTCAGCGGCACCAGGAGCAGGATGGCCGTGACGTTGTTGAGAACAGCCGACGTGAGACCGGCGAGGAGCACCAGGATCAGGCCCAACAGCCAGGCGTCGCCGCGCGCCAGGCGAAAAGCGCGCAGGGCTAGCCAGCGCAAGACGCCGGTCTCGGCGAACATGGCCACAAAGATCATCATGCCGAAGATGAGCAAGATCACGTTCCAGTCAACGGCTGCCATAGCCTCGTCAAAGTCGAGGAGGTGCAGGGCAGGGACGAAGGTCCCGCCGATGTAGGTGATCAGCCACAGAGCCGCCACGCCGATGAGCGCGGCGGCCGTCTCGTGCATCCAGCGCCGGCTAATGGCCAGCAGGACGAGCAAGAAGATGCCGAGGCTGAGGAAAAATGCCGGACCAAGACCTGCCTCGATGGCCTGCTGATCCATGCCCCATTCCATTGTCATCCAGGTTCCGCGAGCGGATAACCAGGCCAGCCAGGAGGGCGCCAGCCATGGCAACCGGCCGCCGCCTGCGCCGATGCGGTAGGCGGCAGCGCCAGAGCAACGTCCAATATTGGGATGTCCATCGGAGCACCTCCAGGGATTCGGCTCCCCGGAGGCGGGGATCTGAGTGGCTGACCTGCCTTCGGGGGCTAAGCTATTCGATTGGCAGGTCGAAGACGGGACCAAGGTCCCTTCTTACTTGAAGGGTTCCCGTCTTCTCGTTCGCTTTCGTCCATACGCTCCCGACTGCTATATCTGCATAGCGGACTGACCGACTGCCAGGTCCGCAGATGGCTCTTCGCAGGTGCCTATTCAATAACCAACGGTCCTGAAAAAGCGTGACAAGTATACCCTTTCTGTCACGCCGCGTCAAATTGGGATGGAATGGTGTGCCCTATCCTACGCCCTCGTTCCCTGCAATCCCGACCCAGGGCGGCTCACTTCACGATGCGGATAGTCTCGGGCAATACCAGGTGATCGCCCACGACAGAGCCGTCCGTTCCGCGAACCGTCAACCACTCCTGTTGGCCGAACGGATGCAGGCTGATCGTCAGCCGGTAATCGCCCGGCTGGCCATAGTCCGGTATAGGCAGAAGGTGGCGCGAGGCCAGCGGCACGCCGGGCAGCCACCGGTCGGTGGTGTCGCGCCCGGCGGTCGGTGAGCCGTCGGAATACATCAAAAAGATGCCCTCGGCGTCTACCAACTGGATGAGCGCCATCAGATCGCGGCCGACCGGCTGTTCCGCCTGCCAATACAGGTGCAGGACCAGCTTTTCCCCGGGGCGAACCTCGCTGCTTTCCAGCCGGTAACCCACCAGCTGCACGTCGCCCCACCTGACGCCCAGAGACGTAGCCGCAGCCAGCTCGGCTTCGGTAGCGATGGGCGCCGGGGCATAGACCGGGGCGATGAAACGGACCGGCGTGACAATCGCCAACCCCAGCATCCCCGCCGACAGGCCGGCCAAGGTCCAGCTCCGCGCTCGTCCCCTTGCCCACCAGGCCCAGCCCGCGACTAGGATGAGCGCTGCCACGGGCAGAAGCGGGTAGAGCAGCCGACCCTGGTCGGTGGCTTCCACCGTTGCCGTCCACTTTAGCCACGAGCCCAAGGTGATGGCCGTGTACAGGCCTAACAGCAGCAGCGTCGCCCGCAGGCTGGAGCCGAAAGCGCGCCAGCAGCGAGCCAGCCACACCACAAAACCGAACAGCCCAACCAGGCAGGCCGCGCCGATGAGCCAGTAGATCCAACCCGGAAAAACGACGCCGACCCAGCTCAGCCAAAACGAGCGGAAAAGCTCCTTGAGCAGGTCAACCATCAGATCCCACGTCAGCGAGCCTTGCCGCACGGCGTTGATCTGGAGCACAAACGCCCAACCCAGCGGATCGCCGTGCTGCGCCCAGTTGCGGACAAAGTACCAGCCCGACAGCAGGGCTGCCAGGCTTAAGACGATCAGCCCAGATACCAGCAGGCCGTGCAGCCGGTCAGACCACGAGGAGCGGCGGGCCTGGACGATCACGATCGCCAGGCCGACTACAGGCAGCAGGGCGATCAGGTTGGCCTTGCTTAGCAGACCCAGACCCAACAGCACGCCCAGAACCACGCAGCGCCTCAGCCCCTTGCCTTCCCTGTCCGCATCCGACAAGAGGGCGGCAGTCTGCCACAACACGAGGGCCGATAGGGTCGTCGCGGCATTGTCGTTGTTGATCACGGCTGACATAAAGATGAACTGCGGAATAAAGGCGACCAGCGCCGCCATCGCCAGGGCGATGGGCCGGCCCACGGACGGTTCGGAAAAGAGAACCAGCCCCAGGCGATAGATTGCCCAGACGGTGACAGCGCCCAGGCCGATCGACAGCAGCCGGACCAAGTGCCAGGCCAGCGCCCAGCCTCGATAGGGCCACTCTTCGGCGGCGGTGTGCAGCAGCAGGTTCTGGGGAGCGCGGGGATCCAAAGCGTCGAAATTGGCGTTGGCCCGCACGGCAAACGGCGCGTCCGGTCGATCCTCGACCCAAAAGGTCAGCATTGCGCCCAGGGCGTAATAGAGCGGCGGCTGAAAGGCCTCGTGCTCCTCGGTGGTGGTGGGAATGCGGCCGTGACGGGCCATGTAGCGGACGTAGGTGAAATGGGGCACCTCGTCGGGTCCCTCGCCCAACGGGATCGTCACGCTGTACCAGCCGGCCAGGAGGATAAAAACCGCCAGGATGGCCAGCAGCAGCCGGTTCGCCGTCCGATCGGTCATGGCGCGACCGCCTCGCCGGCTGCGATCTTGCCCGCCACCTCGGGCGGCAACAGTTGGATGGGCATAGCTCGTGCCAGGTCTCCTGGCGGCCAATTGTACCACAATGTGGAACGGCTGCCAAACGCACACTTTCGGTGTTCGCCCCTTCACCGAAACCGCAGGAAGGGCCGGCTCGGATGCAGCGGACGCCAGGGCTCCCTTTTGAGGTAGAATGCAACGGTCTTGATTTTGCTTGTTGTTTCCTGGCGGCGGTGCTATAATCGCCGCATGAGCCGACTGCTTGGCAACCTGTCCCGCTGGCTGGGCCGCCTGCCCACCGGCTGGTGGGTAGCGATCGCAATAGTTCCGGCGCTCGTACCACTGGTCCACGGCGGCTTCTTCGAGTCGGCTGACGGCCGGCTCCACCTCGACCGGCTGGCGGCACTGGACCAGGCGGTGCGGGCGGGCGTGCTCTTGCCCCGTTGGTTTCCCGACCTGGCATTCGGCTATGGCCACCCGGTGCTCAACTTCTACGGTCCGCTGAGTTACTACCTGGCGCTGCCCTTCACGCTGCTGGGGGCCAGCCCGATCGTGGCCCTGAAACTGGTGTTCGCCGCGGCGTTGGTCGGCTCAGGGCTTGGGATGCTGCTGCTGGCCCGGCGGCATCTCGACCGCGGCGCCGCGGCGGTTGCCGCCATTGTGTACGTCTACCTTCCCTATCACCTGCTGGACGTCTATGTGCGCGGCGCCGTCGCCGAGACCCTGACCTTTGCCTGGCTGCCGCTGATCCTGTGGTCTTTGAACCGGCTGGTGGCGGGGCGGGCAGAAGATCGGCAGCACTTCACCTGGCTGAGCGGCTTGTTGACGGCGGCGTTGGTGATCACCCACAGTCTGTCGGCCGTGCTGGTGGCGCCGGTTCTGGCGGCCTATGTCGTCCTGTTGCTGGTCGAGCGCCGTGATGCCCGGGCGCTGGGCCGCATGACACTGGCGATGGTGGTGGGCCTGGGCGCCAGCGCTTTCCACTGGCTGCCGATCGTCGCCGAGGCACGCTACGTGGGGCTGGGCTATGGCACGTCGCAGGGCTATCAGAACCACCTCCTGCCGTTGAGCGGCCTGGTGTCGTTCAGTCCGGCCTACGATTATACCTCGCAGGCCGGCGCGCCGGTCACCTATCCGCTGGGCTTGATGCAGGCAGCGTTGATGATTGCCGGGCTGGCTGCGGCCTGCTGGCCGGGCGCGCGGCGGTGGCTGCCACGGCCCGGAGTGGTGCGCCTGTTTGGCGTCGTGGGGCTCGTTTCGGCTTTTATGGTGACAACGGCGTCACTACCGGTGTGGCGGGCGTTGGAGCCGGTTCTGGCCTTTCTTCAGTACCCCTGGCGCTTTGAGCTGTTGACCGTGCTGGGTACGGCGGTGCTGGCCGGCGCCCTAGCGCAGGCCGTGATCGCCGGCTGCAAGCGGTGGGGCCGGAGGATCGAGCACGCTGCGGCATGGACGATGGTTGGCGTGTTGCTCGTGGCCACCGTCGGCGCAAGCCTGTGGCGGCTGCCATTCGTGCCAGTCCAGCCGGATCTGGCCGTGGAGGAGATGTGGCGGCTCGACCGCGAGTCCGGTCAGGTGGGCACTACCTGGACCGGCGAATACCTGCCCATTGGCGTCACCGAGCAGCGCTGGGCCATCTCCCGCTCGGCAACAGAGCTAGCCCCAAGCTCGTCGCCGGACGCGGTGGCGACGATGGCCGCCGGCGAACTGTGGCTGACTGGCGTGGCTGCCACGCGCTACCGCTTCAGCCTCGGCGCGCCGCTGGGCACAGAGGTGGTGCTTCACCAATTTTACTATCCCGGCTGGCAGGCACGCTGGCAAGGCCAGACTGTACCCGGCCGCGCTGCGGGGAGTCTAGGCCTGGCGGCTTTTGACCTTGGGCCGGGTGTCGGGCAGTTGGACGTACGCCTGGCGCACACGCCAGCGCAGCTGTGGGGCACGCTGATCTCGGCATTCATCCTGCTGGCCGGCGGAGTACTCCTGATCGCCCGGTTCTCGGCCGGCACTGCCGCGATTCACGGGCAAGACGCTGCTGTTCGCCACGGGCTGCCTGGTGTCGGGGGCGGTGCTCCTGGCCGGCCTGGTGATGGCCAACGGCTACGTCCGAGAGGTGACGCCGGTGAACGCCAACCTGGAAAACAGTGTCGAACTGCTGGCCTACCTCCCCGATCGAGGCAGCTATCATCCCGGAGACACAGTGCAGGTAACGCTCTATTGGCGCGCGCTGCGGCCGCTGGAGCAGGATTACAAGGCGTTTGTGCACCTGACCGACGCGGCGATGACGCGCCAGCCGGCGCAGCACGACGGCGACCCGGGTGCCGGCTATACGCCGACGACGCGCTGGCTGCCCGGCGAAGTGGTAGCCGATGCCCACAGTCTGCGGCTGCCGGCCGACCTGCCGCCGGGCCGCTACCGGCTGTGGGCCGGCATGTACCAGTATGAGAATGGAGCGGTGCGCAACCTGGCGGTGGAGGCCGGCTCGACGCCGGACGTCACGGTGGCCGATAACCGCATCCTGCTGGGCGAGGTGGAGGTGGTGGAGCGGTGAGCATCGGCAAGCGGCGGCTTTTTGACGGCAGCTGGTGGCTGTTTCTGCTGCTCATGGCCGTCTACCTGCTGAGCTACAGCGGCGCCTTTCACGCCATCAATGAGGTATCGGTGGTCGGCGTGCGGCGGCTCCTCGCTACGACACCGCCGGTAGCACGCACTGTCCAGCGGCAGACGACCCGCCTCTGGATACTGTGACAGAGTTGTCTAGCGGCGCGTCTCTCTGCGCCGCCACCATAGAACCGCCCCAGGCAGGCTGGCCAGGTAGAGGATGACCTGCATCGCCAGGGACCAGGCCAGGGCCTCTGGCTGCGGGAGCAGGCCGGTCAGGTTGTGGTACAGCGCCACGAACACCGCCTGGTTCACCCCCAGCCCCGAGGCGATGGAGGGGATGTACAGGGCGAAAGGGGTGAGAGGGGTCAAAATCAGCACCCAAACCAGTGGCACGTCGGCCCCCACGGTCATCGCCCCCAGATAGTTCACCACACACGTTCCCGCGACGGTGGCCAAGCCAAGGCCATAGGCGACCAGCACGCTGCGGGCATTCGTCCGGTACAGCTGCACCGAGTCGGACAGCCTCTGATAGAGTGGCAGAAAACGGCGCAGCGGCTTGGGCCGGAACAGCCCCTCCATGAGTCGCCGCAGGCGCTGGCTCAGCAGCACGCAGACGACCAGGACAAACGCGGCGAGGATCGCCGCCGTCGTGGTCAGCAGCCAGCCAAGTTCGGAGCGTCCCAGCCCCACCACCGCGTAGGCCAGCCCCGCTGTGGCTGCGGTCAGAAAGGCCGCCAAGCCGACCAGGCGATCCATCAACACCGACACGGCGACCTGGGCGGACTGCTCCGGGTTGCTGCGGGCCAGGTCCCATCCCCGCGCGATGTCGCCGCCGATCATGCTCAGGGGCAGGTTGGCGAAAAACAGGCCGACCAGGTTGTGCCGGAACAGGCTGCGGTAGGGGACGTGCACGCCCAAAGTGCGCAGCAGGCACTGCCACTTCAGCACGTTGAGGCCGATGGAGGCCAAGTACGCAGCCAGGGCCAACAACCAGGGGCCTGGCCGGATCTTGGAGAGGATGCTGCCCCAGTCCGCGCCCAGGATGGTGGGCCGGGTGCAAATGTAGGCGATCAGGCCCAGGCTGACCGCGACTTTCAGCAGCGTGAGGAGCCTATCTTTCACCGGCCCGCCCTGCCTGCGGCGATTGCGCTTCCGCGCTGCCTACTGGCTCTTGATCCGCATGTAGTACATCACCGACGTCAGGTACTCCTTGGCGGTCATCTTGTAGGGGAACATGCGGTACTTTAGGGCATATCCCTTCCACAGCTTGTAGGCCAGCCAGAAGAGCCGGTTCGGCGGCAGGCGGATCAAGCGCCGGATGACCGGCAGCAGCCAGGGGAATTCGATGCCCAACGCAGCGAGTTTCTGCAGGTTCTCGATCTGCCGCTTCTCCGCGTCGCTGCCGAACTTGATGACCGTGTTGTCGCTCAGCGAGCCCGACAGGTCGTCGAAGGTACCCATCATCCAGCCTTGTTCGTAAGCCCACTCGCCGAGTGCCGTCTTGGGATAAGGCTGAAAGAGCAAGACGTTGGCAAGGGCCGGTCGGCACTGGGCATTGAGCTCCAGGGTCTCAAAATCGGTCTCCAGGCTGCCGGTGGGCAAGCCCAGCATGTTGTTTGTCGAGAAGGCGATGCCGTGGCGGCGCAGGATCTCGGCCGCGCCCAGTATCTCATCCCGGCTCATGTTCCGTTTGAGCACCGCGTTCCGCAGCTGGTCGTTGCCTGACTCCAGGCCAAAGCTCACCGACACGCAGCCTGCGTCCCTGAACAGCGCGATCTTTTCCTCCGTCACCAGGTTGGCCCGCACCTGGCACCAGAAGGGCAGCCCTACTTCGGCCTTGTAGCGGCCCATGAACTCGCGCAGCCACGCCTCCTGGAGGATGAAGGTGTCATCCAGGAGCAGGACAAAGCGAACGTCATGCCTGGACACTACCTCCTGCATCTCGCGGATGACGTTCCCCGGGCTCCGGCGGCGAAAGCGCCGGCCCTTGCCGCCGTATAGGTCCGAGTAGGACTTGTTGAAGCAGAAGGCACAGTCGTAGGGGCAGCCGCGGCCGGTGATAAAGGGCTTGATCTTGGTCCGCCTGCTCGGCTTGTGGGCGCCATAGAGAAGTTCCCGGTCGGAGAAGGGAAGCTCGTCCAGCTCGGCGTCGGTGAGAAGGGGCCGGAGGGGGTTGCGGGTGATCTCTCCGCCGAGATTGAACCACCAGTTGGCGATGGCTGGATTGGCCAGCTCCACGCCCTCGTCATTTCGGTGGAGGGCATTCAGCAGATCCAGTGTAGCATACTCGCCCTCGCCGATGCAGATGCCATCCACTCCCTCCCGCTCGACCATCTCCGGGAAGAAGGTGGGGTGCGGCCCGCCAAAGATTGAGAAGACCCCTGGCAGGGCAGCCTTGATGCGCAGGTTCAGCTCCAGGTACCAGTTTTGTGTCCCGGTGTAGACGGTGTAGGCGACCACGTCGGGCCGCAGTCGCAGCGCCGCAGCAAGCGGGTCTTCCTCGGTGGCGACCACGAGGCTAACATGGTGCCCGCCCTGCTTGAGCAAGCTGCTGATGAGCAGCACGCCCTGTGGCTCGTTGTCGATCTCTTTGACGATGAACAGAAGATGCAATGTACCCTCCCGGTTCCGGATTAAACACGGACACCAATCGGAATGAGCTGAGCCCTGTGTGGCGTGGCAAATTCACGCCTTGATATGCAAAAGTGCCACGCCGGCTCGATCAGTTCTGGCACGCTCAGCTTGACCGGATGCACTCGGTTCTTGAGGACCCAGCCTTTTGAGCAGGCTATTGCGGATGCGGTCGTTGCCGGCTTCGATGCCCATGCTGACTGAGTGACAGCCGGCTTTCTTGAGGGCGCTGGACAGGTGCATGATGCCGATCGGTTCGTAATCGATTTGCTCGGCGATGAACAGGATTCGCATGATTAAGCGAGTATATCACACCTTGGCCCCCGGTGCCAAAACACTCCACCGGGACGGCTGGGCCGAGACAGACCATCCGCCGGCCGGCGGCCTCGGCCAGCACAGGAGTCTTGCCACTCATGGTTGGAGATAAACGCGATCAGGGTTCCATCGGGCGACCAATCCGCCAACCCTTCGTCGTACTTGGGTGTGTTGGTGATATTCTTCAAGCCGCTGCCATCGCTGTTCATCATATACACTTCCTGCTTGCGATCGCGGTCGGTGTTGAACGTCATCTGCTTGCCGTTGGGCGACCAGATCGGGTAGCGGTCACGGGCCGGGTGTTTTGTCAGGTTGGTCGGATTAGAACCGTCGGCATTCATCACCCATATGTCGTGATTCCCGGTGCGCATCGATGCGAATGCGATCTTTTTGCCGTCGGGCGACCAGGCCGGCCAGCCCTCCGCGCCGGGGAGATCGGTCAGGCGCACGGCCTCGCCCGTGGCTTTGCCGGCCACCGGGTCAAACGGCAACAGATACAGGTTGCCCGACTCGAGCTCTGCTTTGCCCGACGCCGTGTCGCGCAGCGACACGAATGCAATCCAAGAGCGCTGCCAGCGCGGCTCCTACGGCGATCCATCATTTTCGTTTCACCATTCCACTTCTGAACACTGACCGCAACTCGCGCATTGAGCCTGAAGCGGTCATCAAGAGCCGCAAGGCAGCGTACTGCGTACAGCGTCGGCTGAAAGCTGCGGAACTGACTCTGGCAGGCATGGCTTGGATGAGGACCCGAATTCTCGGGTGAAAGGGGTAAGGCTCCAACAGGTTGCCATCATTGGCGGCAATTGTGCGAAGAGGATCGGGGTAACAGCATCTTT
>CAVVMX010000031.1:0-22090 GCA_963749455.1 uncultured Chloroflexia bacterium | reverse complement strand
ATCAACGCTAGATAGTTGACGATAAGGAGGCCGCGATGTTGACAGATGCGATCAAGATCGGCGAGCGGGTGCAGACCGGCCCGGCAAGTGCATGGTTCCGCGACGAACTGTGGTTGGCCTATGGCGCGCTGGACGGCTCGCTCGTGGTGCGGTCGGTGAACGTTCGCCACGACGCTGCGCTTACGATGCGTCGCGCTACCGGCTTCCCCGCCGGCGCGACGACCTCGGTCGCCGTGTGGGCTGGCCGTCTGTACGTGCTGTTCGGCACGGCGGGCGCCGGCTATCAGCTGACCTCCACCTTTGACGGAACCGCGTTCACGCCACCCACGCCGGCGCCGATCGGCGGGTTCATAGGCATCGCTGGACTGACCGCCTACGCCGGCGGGCTGGCCGTGCTGTGGGCCGAGAACGCCGGGGGCCGCGCTCACCTCTTGCAGTCCGCTGATGGCGGCGCGTCGTTCGAGGACACCACCCTGCCCTTCGCCGTCAATCCGGTCCCCGGCATCACCTTCGATCCTGGCACTGGTGCCATGCTGATCGCCTTCGGCGGGCGCCAGGGCGGCGCCGGCTCCTTCACCATCGCCGCCATCAATCCGGCCGACCCCACCACAATCCTGCGCAGCATCGGCACTGCTACCCCGGTGAATGCCCGCAGCGTCGCCCTCTGCGCGACCAGCTATCACAACCAGCCCGGCGTACATGTGGCCGTCCAGGAGGCCGCCGCTGCCGGCATCGGCCGCTACCAGGGCCGCACCGCGCCCGCTAGTCTGGCGTCGGTCGGCGGCGAGGAGCCTTTCGGCAACCTGGCTATTGACTTGTCGCTGGCCTTTGACGGCACGCGCGCCTGGGCAGCTTGGCGAGGCGATGTCGATGATCTCTTCGTTGGGCCTTATGTTACCACTTTCGACCTTCCCGAGGAGTTGCGAGCCCGCATCGGTGAGGAATGTGATGAAAAGGCCTGTCCGGTGGATCCCCGCCTCATCTGCGCTGCCACCGATGAGGTGGTCTGGCGCTGGGCCCCGCCGGCGATCCGGAACGCGTATCGGGGCGATCTGGTGCTGACACCGGGTGATGGCGCCGGACTCATCGGTACGCTGCTGGATCAGCTCCAGCCGCGTCAGTACTATGACCACATGGGGATCATGGTCCGCGATCACGACATGGTACGCCATGCCACGATGGCCCATGCCCGTCTCAACCGGCGCGATCCCGGGCGGTTCATGACCGGCAAGTTTTTCGGCGACCGGGCGCCAGTCGATGGGTTTCGTGCGGATGCGCTCACCTATGGCTGGCCGGGAACTATCACCCAGTCCGTCGAAGACGGGTTTTTCACCGGCTTTAACACCGTCAACCTTGCCACCGGCCGGCCATACAACGCCCAGGGCGACTTTTTCGCCCTGAACCCGGCGGTCGCCGGCCTGCCTCGGCCGGCGGACGACGCCACCCCGGAAGCATGGGAGGCCTGGCGGCGGCAGCAGCGCTTTGCCGACCCAGAGTACCCAGGCGACGAGCCCTTTGGGATCACCAACCTTCCGAAGGGGCCGGCTTACCGGCTCGACACGGGCCAGCTCATCGAGCCGGTGGTAGTCAAACCGGCTCCGGCCGCCGAGGCCGCCGATCCCCGGATTCGGGTCACGCTGCACCGTGTGGCCGATGCTGCCGAGCAGCTCCAGGGGCACTACCGGTTCTATGCGTACACAGATGCCCGTATCGCGCTCGATCCGGCCAAGTTCGGCCCCCCGGCCGGAGACTCTCTTTGGGCGGGCAAACCCGCCGGCGCGGCTTGGTGCGCCGGAACCCGGCCCATGGTGTGCTCGAGCTTTGTGTGGACGGCGATCCAGTTGGCCAATGCCCACTCTCCCCGCATCGAGGTGGAGGGAGCCGCCACCGAGAGCCCTGACGAATTGCTGGCAACACCCACCGTCGACGGCCTGTATCGCTACCTCGCGGACGAGCGGGGCGCCGCCGGGCAGGCGCTCCACGACCTTGTGTCGGAGAAGGTGAGCAAGGAGGTTTACCTCGCCCTTCAACAGGCCGAGCACGAGAATCGGCTGGCGATCGACCTCGTCCGTATCGGGCTAGCCGGTCTTGTCACCCTGCTGGCCGGTCCAGTGGCCGCCGCAGCCGTGTTCCTCGGTGTGACCCCATCCACGATCACTGCGCTTAAGCTTCTCATTGAGGACATGCCCGATGACGTGGCCACTCAGTTGTGCAACGCCTTCGCCAAGGATCGCGCCGACGAGACTGACGATGATCTCTGGGAGTCGCCTGGCGATGGGTTGGCCGTCTCTCCAGACGATATCAAGGAGTTCTGGGATGCACCGGATCGGGCGTCAAATCCGGAGTGGTGGCATGGGCTTTACGGATACTCCGAAAAGATGCTGCTCACGGACGGGCGCCTCGAGCCCAAGCGGATGCACCGTCTTGACCGCTCCAAGGGTCCGGCCTACGTACAGGGCGCAGTGACCTATCGAGGCGAGCCCATCGATGGCGCCCGGGTGCGGTTCGGCTGTGAGACGACGATGACCAGTCGCAACGCACATCGGCAGACCGTGTACCAACTCGAGCTCAGTGCCGGCCGCTACGAGGCGGAGGCCACAGCCTACTGGCCGTCCACCCAGGAGATGCTCACCGGCCGCCGCGTCGTGCAGATCGAACCCGGCGACCAACCGGGCCCGATAGACATCGAACTGGAGGATCCGCCCGAGTGGCGACGACTCATCCGCTGTACCGGCCGGATCGATCTGGTGCGCAGGGTGCTCATCGGCACTGACGACTGGGCTCATACGGGCATCAATGACCAGGGCACAATGACCAAGGCCCCCGACACGTTCGGCCCCCCACCGCCCGGGGCGTCGTTCAGCACCTGGACTACGCACTCAATCAGCGACTTTGCGCAGCGCTTCAACGTGCGGGTGGACATCGAGGTGCAGCTCCAAGACGACCTCTCGGTCGTGGTGAACGCGCGTTCGGCGCTATGCGCACACTATTACGACCATAATCGTCCCCCGAACGGCGATGAGGTCGTCACTTCCAGGCAGCACGCGCCGGTAACGGTGGCCGCGGGAGGGACGGGGACGTTGACCTTTGACCATAACAGCGGCAACTTTCCGCCTGACCGAGGCCACGTGGAGTTCAAAGTGGAGAACCTCCGAGCCCCGGTCTGAGCCAGTGTTGACGACGTGGCGAGCGCAACGATCGCCTGCTGTCCTGGCCGGGTATGCTCGTCCGCTGGGATTCTGGCCAGACAGGACGCTGAACGGCTCCGCACGGCACAGACACGAGACAGAGAATCCGCGCGAGTTTCGTCCGGAGTGAGCCATCCACTTCGCTTCGCTCCGGGACTTTCCACTTCGCTTCGCTCCGGGACTTTAACCACCACTGGACAGGCAGCTGTGTGCCGATCACAGCTGCCCACTGGACATCAGTACCCACCTTCTCACGCTCCCCACTGACCGGCATTGGACAGGCAGCCGACTCTATTGGCTCCGCCCGCGGGCCGAGATTGGCCATACGTCTTCCAGTTGCCCATCGCGCACGACATAGAACCGGTCGTGCAGGTTGATGGTGGTGCAGCCATGCATGGGCAGCAGCTTAACCTTGTCGCCGGGGCGTAGTTGCGGCTCGGCGCCCTCGACCAGCCAGCCGTGCTCCTCCGATAGCCGCGATACGCCCGCCGGCAACCCGAAATCGGTCGAGATCGACTTGACACCGGCGTCGAGGATGGTCACGCCCGGCTGCGGGGTGCTGATGACAGTAGCCAGCACGGCGATCGCCGGCTCGAACGGGACGCCCACCGACTGGTAGCGCCCATCCATTGTAGCGTACGACCCGACCTGGATCTCGGTCACGCCGGGAAAGCCGCCCCCGACGTCAAACGTGCCGGTGCCCGAACTGCTGACGATCTCTACGGGCACGCCCGCCTGGCGCAGCAGGCCGGCCGTATCGACGAGCTGCCGCAGCGCCGCAGCTGCCTTGCGGCGCCGCTCGTCCGAATCCGTGATCATGACCGTGTGGCCCTCGTAGCCCATCAGGCCGTCAAAGCGCAGGCCGGGCGAGCCCAGGACGCAGCGGGCCAGCGCCAGCGCGGGCTCGCCGGGCTGCACCCCGCAGCGCTGCATGCCGACGTCCACTTCGACCAGCACGCCGAGGGTGACGCCGGCCGCACTCGCCGCTTCCGAAAGCGATGCCACGTTGTGCGGATCGTCCACCGCGACGATGACGCCGCTGCGGCGCGCCAGCGCAACGAGGCGCGCGATCTTGGCCGGGCCGACGATCTGGTTGGAGATGAGCAGGCCGCCGATGCCCGCCGCAGCCATCACCTCGGCCTCGCCCAACTTCTGGCAGGTGACGCCGATCGCCCCGGCGGCGATCTGCCTGGCTGCGATGTGGGGGCATTTGTGTGTCTTGGAATGGGGCCGCAGCGATACCCCTGCTTGGCGGGCAAACGCTGCCATGCGGGCGATGTTACGGTCCAGTGCCGCTATGTCGAGCAGAAGGGCCGGGGTATCGAGATCGGCTTCAGGCAAATGAAGATTGGACACGCAGTTCTCCTTGGGAATTGAGCATGATTACCTTTCCGGCCTATTGCACTATTCCCTCTCGTTTGCACTCTGACAGTATAGCATAGGCAGGTGTGATACGCAAGAACCTGGTTCTGAGCAAGAAGACCGAGTCGCTGACTCCTTCTGGGTGCTCGGCTCTTTTCTGGACGCATCATGCTCACCCTGGATCACTTCCTGATCTTGAGCAAGCGACGGCTGCATCGGGTGATGAAGGAATAGAAGTGATTTGCATCACGATTATCACCGACAGGTGCATCAGGGATAATCTTGTCCCCGAGCAGCCTGTGGGATGAGACTATTCGGCCAGGCAGCCGAAGCAGCCGCTGGTAGCGGAGGTGACGCGGAAGGCGCTGGCGAGGGCGATGGCGCCGAGTAGGAGGGCGACTACAGTGAGGCCAAAGTGAAACCCTCGCGCCGGTGCGTTGCACCTGCTATTGGTGCGACGCACCTGATGCAGGTTTCACCTTGGCTTCAGTCCACGAGCCGATTGCAGTGTTGGGCCTTTTCGGCGATTCGGGTATAATGAAAGCGCCCTGCGATGGTGCGCATCTGGGGCGACGGCAGTACTGGAGCGGGCGGCGGACCTGGTTGGTGTGCTGGCGGTTGGCGCGTGGCTATGAACGCTTCCGAGACGCTGGCTGGGCTGCATTTCGTGCTGTTCCGTCGGTTCATCGGTTTCATGGTGCACAGTGGCGCTGAAAGAGGCGGGGACAAAGCAGGATAGGTGCCGTCCTATGGCGAAATCGACCATCCGGAAGTGGATCGGCCAATTCAACGACGACAAGGCGCTGGCCCACTTGCAGGCGCTGGGCGAACAGGCAGTCCCCGATCTGTGCCGGGCCTATGCTGCCCTCGAATGGTTCGAATCGATCCGGGCGCAGTGGCTGAACCGCATCCTGGCCGTGACTGCCACCGATCCCGTGGGCGTGGCGCTGTCTCTCCTCGGTCAGGAGATGGACCCCCATATCCACCTGGAGCTGGCCTGGATTCTGCGGCGCTTTGTCCAGCCGGGTGATCGAGACCGCCTGCTGCAGGCGGTGGCAGTGGCGACGCCGCCTGCGGCGGCCGACCTGAAGGACTCTTTTCCCTGGCCCGGCAACGCCTCAGCCGTGACGCCCTCTAGTGGAAGGACTGGGCCTGGCAGGCCGGCCGGACGATATACCCCTGCTGCGTCGCCTGTTGGATGCGGCCCAGGGGGTGCTCAAACGTTACCGCAAGGACGCTTTTTCCTACAACTATTTTGCCGAAGAGTACTTGCCGCTGGCGGCCGCGGCCGCCGCCGCGCTTCTCGCCATCTCGGAGCGGACTGACTTGCGGAACGAAAAGGAACGCGCCCTCTGGCGGCGGGCGGGTGTGACGGCCGCGCTGGCGCGGGATCGCAGCTCGAACAGCGCGATGAACGCTCCCATGCCGTTCCTCTTTGCCCAGGCGCCGCGCGAAGCGGCGCTCCTGTTGAACCAGGTCGCGAAAAAAGCTAAACAGGTGGACCCGCTTCTTTCCGACCTCCGGGAGGGGCTGCTGGTCGGCCGGGAGATCGGCGTACAGGCCCTGGTCGCGGCGGACGAGGGTGACGCTGCCCTGGCTCGACGTGCTGGCAGCGCGAGCGGATCCGGACAGCTATGGGCCGGGGTGCGTCCTCGATATCCGGTCCTTCTTGCAGCCGGCGTACGCCCTGGATGAGGTAATGGCCGGGCTGAACGGCCCGTCGCTAAGTCCGGGGTATGTTGCCCATAGCAGCGAGATCCTCCGCCAGACCCTGCCTTTTGCCGAGATCGCCGCGATTGTCGTGGAAGCCTATTTTGTCGCGGGCAGCTGTAACAAGGAAGGGCTTGCGGGCGCTGCCGAGCTGGGTGAAGAACTGCGGCGGCTTTTTGCATACTGCCAACCTTCCCTTGCCCCAGGGCTGGGCATGGGCTGCTCCGCCGGGGCAGCTTGCCGGGGTAGACACGCCGCAGGAGCTGCACCGCACCTTGTGCGCCGTGGCCCACCGCTGCGCCCAGGCGGCCCGAGCCGCGACGGCGGCCGAGGCCCAGGAAGCCCTGGCTCCCCTGCCGGCCCTCTTGACACACGCGCTGGTCCGCCACGCCTATTACCGCAACCTGCTCTTGGCCGTGACCAAGCCCCAGGCAGCGCCAAACGCGGTCCTCCGGGCTTTTCTGGAGGTGCTCGCGAGCGAGCCGGATTCTTGCCTGGCCCGGGCCGTCTTGACGATGGCGCGGCAAGTGCTGCGGCGCCGGGCTGGGCCGGTCTACCTGGCGCTCCTCGAGGCTCCGGCTCTCCAACAGGACCTGGACGTGGCCAAGCTGGTCGTTGAGGTCCTATCCAGTGTCTCCCCTTCCGGCGCCGGGGAGGCCCTCCTGGCCTTTGCCCGGAAGATCAACTGGGGTACGGAGCGTGGCGACTATGGCGTCGACGCGGCGATTGTCGAGGCGATGGGCCGGCTGGGGGTGTTCGAAGCCATCCCTATCCTGCTGTCCATCGTCGGCCATTCCGGGCTGGGGAGCGACGCCGAGGTAGCGCTGCTTCGGTTAGCGGCCCGCGATCCCCAGGCGTTGGGCAAGCAGGATTTTCAGCGTGTCTGGGAACGGGTTATGGAGGATGGCTATTCCGAATACAGCCCCGATCTCCTGGGCGATCAGGCCCGGGCCGTAGATCGTGCATGTCCTGAAACACGAGCCTCTCGGCGCGCCGCTCCTGGGATATGTCTGCCGCTTCCTCTATTTGCTGGGCGGCAAGGGAGACGTGCCGCCGCTGGCGCTGCCGCTGCTGCTCGCGCGGCTGCCCGAGGCGATTGCGAGCGCGAAAGCGCATCCGGGCGAAGCATGGGAGGACCGGAACTGGGGCGGCTACAACCCCACCGAACAGGAAACGACGGCCGAGTGGATGAGCGAGGCGATCAAGAGTGTGGCCGGCGGCGGCTATTCTCGGGAGGGCTGGCGCACCTTGATCGGTGGGCTGCTGCGCCTCGAGTCGCTCGACCTGGAGACGCGTCGAACTGCTGGCCGATTCCAGCGCGTTTTCTTTGGTGTGCCATGGGTACGACCTGTACGCTCAGCTCACTGCCGGCCTCTTGCGGCTGGACGACGCCGCGATCCGGCAGGCGCTGGAGCAGCCTGGGCCGAGGGCGGCGCTCGCCCTGGCTGCGGTTGGCCGATTGCTCGCGAGGCGTGCCTGAATCGGTGCTGCTGCGCATCAACGGCCTGCGAAGTTCCTGTCAACTGCTGGCCGATTGCTTCGCGTTTTCTTTGGTGTGCCATGGGTACGACCTGTACGCTCAACTCACTGCCGGCCTCTTGCGGCTGGACGACGCCGCGATCCGGCGGGCGCTGGAGCAGCCTGGGCCGAGGGCGGCGCTCGAGGGGGTGTACCAGGTGCTTGGGGGGACAAGACCGCCGGCGGTTGATGAACTGCGACCTGATTCTGGCCTGTAAGGCTGCTGTCCTGGCCAAATGCTCTCATCCGCCTGGGTTTTGGCCGGCCAGGACGTGGAATGGTTCCCTATTGGACGGACACGAAGCAGAGGATCCGCGAGAGTTGCGTCCAGAGCGAGCCATCCACTTCGCTTCGCTCCGGGACGTTCACCGGCATTGGACAGGCAAGTGAATGCCGATCACACTGCCCACTGGGCTCCTGTACCCACCCTCACCCCCGCGGCGAACCGGCTCAGGACAAGACTCGAACGGATGTGCGTTTTCGGCCAGCACACTATACGATCTCAGACAAGCCCCAGAGTGCTGAGGTATCGTCGAATCGAAGGCAAAGGGTCATCGCATGATGCAAGGAGGACAAGCGGGAACAACTTTGTGTGAGCGTCGGTGATCCTGGCCACGAGCTCTTTTTCGTCGGCCCTTAGAACCTCCTCCTTGGGCGCTTGAATGCAGATCTCATACTGCCCCTTGCCTGGATTCCGCAGATAGCTATCCCAGGACCGGTGCACGCTGCCTATTACACCGGCGACGGCTGTGTCAGCGCCGGTGTCGCCGCCGCCGAAGGTCACGGTGACGTCGGGTAGTGCCCCGCGCAGGTAGGGGAGTAGTGCCAGGCCGTGCACACGGCAGTTGCACAGGAACCGATCCCGGTGTTGGTCGGCATAGAGGCCGAGGAAGAACCCGCATTTCAGAATGTGCCGGTCAATGCAGAGGTACAGCTGCGCTCCCTCCGTGCGTCTGCCTCCTCTGGTGTAGAACGCTCCCCAGTAGAAATCCCAAGCGCCTCCCTTACCGTAGTCGTTCTTGAGGAAGCGCGAGAAGAGATGGGCTTCGGTCTCCATCAGAGACCTGACCTGGGATGGTAGCGCCTTGGCTACTCGGTGGAGCACGCCCTGAAAGGGCTGCTGGACGTGGAGCTTGAGATCTTCCTTGTGCGAATCGTAGAACCGCTTGGTCGGGTCGGCGTAGATGCCCTCCAGCGAATGTGGCGGCCGTGAACGGATAGGTGCGGTGCATGATCTTCCTCCAGTCAGCCAATAGTGCAACAGCGAGCCCCTCTACTACTTGCTCAAGATGCTCTATGAAAACATACTTCGTGAAGCAACCTGAAAATTCTTGCTCATACGTCCGCTGCTAGTGAGTCTTCAGACTGACTTACCCAAGCTGCACTACTCGCTCTCGTTTTCACTCTGCCAGTATAGCATAGGCGGTTGCGGCGTGCAAGAACCTGGCTCTGAGCAAGCAGGGCCGCGTCCAAGTCAGCGCTCGGCGCGATCGAGACCGGCGAGTAAGGCCCATCGGCTGGGATCGCCACGCTCCGGCGTGGCGATTGCCGGGCGACTGTGACTTGGCCCTATCTTGGATGCCAGAAACCCTTGCCGCCAGGCGCGCTCTGTGATATAATCCCGTCCAGGCCTGCTGTGGCCTATCCCGTGCCGCACCGGCACAGGGAACACCGGCGTTGCCAGTTTCGTCTATGATACAGGACCAAACTGGAGGAGGAGAGATGAGAAGAGCAGCCTATGCCATTCTGGTACTGCTTCTGTGTCTACCCCTGCTGCTGCCGGCCTGCGGGGCCTCCCGGACCAGTCTGCCGGTCACCCCTGGCATTGTGCCCCTTGAGGGCGTCCATCTCGATCGGGATGCATCCCAGCCCTACCTGGCCAGGGTCAGCTTCAGCCCCCGCGAGGCGCAGTACTTTGATCTGGTCAACAAGGCCATGAGCCTTAGCCAGGCCGAGATCGAGCGGCTGGCCCAAGACGGCTTTGTCGTCAGCGGCCGCCTGGCCTGGCAGCGCTTCCTCGAGGCCTACGCCTGGATCTATTGGCAGGATCTGCCCGTCCTCGTCACCACCGACTCGATCCTGCATGCCGTCCACCAATCCTACGACGATCTGCTGAAGGACCTGGAACGGTCCATCCTCATACCCAGACTGGAGCGGCTTCTTGGCGATAGCCAGGCCCAGGTCGCGGCCGGTCAAGCAGCGAACGCCGATGGCAGGCTGGACGCGCTGTACCAGGACGTGGCGACCTACCTGGCCGTGGCCCAGGCCCTGCTGAACGGTGAGGCGGGCGAGTCGGCAGCGGCCAAGCAGTTGGTGGCCTGGGCCGTGGCGGCCGACGCCGTGGCCGAGATCGACCTGTTCGGCAGCAAGCGGCCCATTGACTTTACCCTGTTCCTGCCGCGCGGCCACTACGCCGAGTCGGAGGAGCTGCAGCGCTATTTCCGGGCCATGGCCTGGCTGGCGCAGGCCGACTTCCGTTTTGTCGAGTTCGACCCCCTGACCGGCGCTCCGACCCTCCACCTGGAGCAGATCGCCGCGGCAGCCATCCTGCGCGATGCGCTGGCCGCTTCCGGTGGGCGGGAGACGTGGGCGCAGATCAACGGCCTCGTCGAGCTGCTCGTCGGCCCCAGCGACAACATGACCCTGCCCGACCTGGATCGCTTCCTGGCCGACGCGGGCCTGGCCGGCCCGGCCGGCATCCTTCGCGCCGACGCCGGCGCGATCCTGGCCCTGCTGACCCAGAATGACTATGGCCAGCAGCGGATCACCGGCCAGCTGCTCTATCGCCACATCGCCAACGACAGCGCCGAGCCGATCCCCCGGCCTGTCAGTTTCATGCTGCTCGGCCAACGCTTTGCCATCGACTCGTACGTGATGAGCAACCTGGTCTACGACAGCCTGATGGTGGACGGCCGCCCGGTCGAGCGCGCCCTGCCGTCGCCGCTGGACGTCATGGCCGCACTGGGGAACGACCGGGCCGTGACCCACCTGGCCGGCGAGCTGAAAACGTATGGCTACGAGGGCCACCTGGCGGCGCTGCGCCGGCAGGTGGACGGGCTGCCGCCCAGCTTTTGGACCGCTCCGGTCTACAACCAGTGGCTGCGGCTGATCCGGGCGCTGAATGCCCCGACCACGGCCGGGACCTATCCGCAGGCGATGCGCACCGCGGCGTGGGCCGACAAGATGCTCCACACCCAGCTGGCGTCATGGGCGCAGTTGCGCCACGACAACATCCTGTACGTCAAGCAGTCGTTCACGGCCATGGCCGTGTGCGAGTATCCGTCCGGCTATGTGGAGCCATACCCCGAGTTCTATGCAGCGCTGTACGAGCTGGCCGACGCGGATCGCGGCATACTGGCGCAGCTTGACCTGGACGGCCTGGAGCGACAACGCCGCGGAGGCTCGCGACAGGGCGGCCGCCTATTTCGAGCGGATCATACCCATCGCCGAGCGCCTGGGGGTGATGGCCGGCAAGGAGCTGCGGCTCGAGCCGTTCAGCGCCGAGGAGGAGGCGTTCCTGAAGGGGATCGCCGTCCGCGAGAGTGTGGAAAAGATGTGTGGGGCACTTATCGAGCGCTGGAGTGGCTGGTACGCGGACCTGTTCTACGCCGGGGACGGCAATCCGGCGCTGATCGCCGACGTCCATACCAACCCCAACAACGACCCCTCCAGCGGCCTCTATCCGCCACGCGTGCTGCACGCAGCCACCGGTCCGGCCGTGCCCATCTTCCTGATCGTGGATACCGACGAAGGCCCGACCCTGTACGTCGGCCCCGCCTTCACCTACTTCGAAGTGATCGAGGAAGGCTACCCACCCGTCCGCCTGACCGACGAGGCCTGGCGAGAGCGGTTGGGCGCCGATCCCTACCCGGCTGCCCCGGCATGGACCACCGGCTTCCGCCTGTCGCCCGATGGGCGGCCGGCCTGGCTCCAGTTGCCGACTGGGGAGGAATAGGGAAGAGGCCATCTGTTTGTAGCCCAATTCCCCGGCCATAGACCAGGGTTCTGCTGTGGATGTGCCGGCCGATGACCTGGACGGTCGTCTGCGGCCCTGGGACGGAGACGGGAATGGCACGGCCGAGGTTGGCATCGGCGCGTACGAGGTAGGCGCACCGATGAGGTACCAGGTCTACTTGCCACTGGTGATGAGCACCCTGTAGACCGGGGCGACACATCTGAATCAAACCATGTGGAGGAAACGATGTCTATCAGACGAAAACTGCTCTTCATCCTGGTCGCCGGTGCCGCGCTGCTGGCTGTGGGTCTCGCGCCCGAACCGCCCGGTTTGGCGCAGGCCCCATCGAAAGAGTCTGGGGAACTGGGCGCTCAGCTTGCCGCGTCGCTGCTGGGCTCCGAAATCCAGATCTCCGCACCGACGTCGCCCGAGTGTGACCGCTACGTGCCGGCCGTGGCCTATAACTGGATCCACCGCGAGTACCTGGTCGTCTGGCACAATACCTGGCCCGATGGCCACCGCGACGTCTATGCCCGGCGCGTCTCCGAGTCGGGCGACTTGTTGAGCTGGTTCGCCGTCTCCGCCGGCCCGAACGACCGAGCCCAGCCGGCCGTGGCCTACAATGCCGCCAACGACGAGTACCTGGTGGTCTGGATGTACAACGCCAACGCCGACGGCTCTACCTACGAAATCTGGGGCCGGATTGTGGCCTGGAATGGTGCCTACCTGAACCCCGAGTTCCAGATCATCACCTGGCCCAACCGCACCTTCTGGTCGCCTGACGTGGCCTGGAACAGCTACCGCAACGAGTATCTGGTCGTCTGGAGCGCTCATGAAACGGCGACGCTCACGCCGACCGACGTGGCCCACGCCCTCCTGGCGGCGGACGGCACCAAGCTGTTCGGCACCATCATCACCAGCGCCAATCAGCCACATCAGGCCGATGTGACCTACAACGTCGCTGCCGACGAATACCTGGTGGTCTGGCGGCGCATGTGGACGCCCGGCGACGGAGACATCCGCGCCGCCCGCCTGTCGGGGGACAGCGCCACGGTCGTTAACCCGCCCGGCGAGTTCACCATCAGCGCCCCAACCGAGGATCAGATGCTGCCCGCCGTGACTACCAACCAGCAACACCGCTACCTGGTGGTCTGGCAGTACGCCTTTCCCGGTCCCTGCTGCGATTGGGACATCCGCGGGCAGGAACTCGACGTGACCGGAGGCCTGGTGGGCGATGTGATCTATGTCGCCGGATCCACAGACGACGAAACAGCCCCCCAGGTTGTGGCCCGGCCTGGCTCCGGCCGGCAGTACCTGGCCGTCTGGCAGCGAACGACTACAGCCGGCGAGGCTATCTGGGCTAGAGCCTGGGGTGACGCGGGGGCCATCTACTATGGCGAGATCGCCGCCGCCGCATTCTGGAACAACGCGAGTCCGTCGGTGGCGGCCGGCCGCCCCAGCTTCTTTATCACCTACGAAGGCGATGCATCAGGCGATCCCACAGTATACCGCCACATCTATGGGCGGAGATGGGTGCCGAACGCCGTGTTCCTGCCGTTGGTGGTCCGCAACTGGTAGAAAGAGGGTATGATCAAGATGAACGGCGCTCACCACACCTTTTCGATGTTGAGGCCAGGCCGTACGCTTGCAGAAAACGTCAACAGGCTGGTGCGAATGAGCGTACGGGCATTGCCTCTGCTCTTGCTGTTGGCCTTCGCCCTCAGTTTACGAGCGCCGGCCTGTGCCCAGGGCGCCTGCGGCGACGGCATCTGCGATCCGGGCGAGACGATGCAGAGCTGTCCTCAGGACTGCGGCATCGTCCTGGTCGAGCGAGGACTTTGAGGACGGCGCAGGTCCAGGGCTGGAACTATGACCCGGCGGCGTGGGACATCATCGCCGAGGGGGATAACCACGTGTGGCGCACCACCCAACAGGCCTATGCCTCCACCGGCTGGGCCAGGGACATCGCCTGGTTCCTGCGTGTGCGGCGGGTCAACAGCGACGTCAACCTCTACTTTCGCACCGACTGGCCCAACGACTATGCCCTGCGCCTGGAAGCGGCGCGCCTGGTCCTGTGGACTGAGCGCGACGGCTACCCCCAGGACCTGGCCAGCGCCAACGTAACCATCGGTACAGACCTGGCACGACTATCGCATCGACGCCGTGGGCCATCAGATCACCGTCACCGTGGACGGCAGCGTCGTCCTGACCTTCACCGATGGCGGCGCAGGCTCCCTGCGCGGCGGCATCGGCCTGGAAGCCTACGCCGCCGACGGCGCCCGCTTCGACGACATCCACCTCTACAGCGTTACCCCCCAGTGCTACGACGGCGCGCGCAACGGCGACGAGACCGGCGTCGACTGCGGCGGTTCCTGCCCGCTCCAGGACTGCTGCGCCAACCGTGCCTGGGACGCTGGACCTGGGGGAGGGCGGCGTGGACTGTGGCGGCAAGCTGCGCGTTGGCCTGCCAGCCCGCCGACCGCCTCGACCGCTGGACGCAGACCAACGGCCCCTGGCTGGAATACATCCGTCGCATCCGCTTCGACCCCGACGACCCGCACACCCTCATCGCCAGCTCGAACACCGGCAGCGGCGTGATCAAGAGCAGCGACGCCGGCCAGACCTGGCACGAGATCAGCGGCCCGCCGGCGGGGCGGCATCAGCCCGATGAACGTCTTTGGCCTGGCCATGGACCCGCTGGACAAGAACACGCTGTACGCCGGCACGGCCAACGGGCGCGTCTACGTGACCCACGACGGCGGCGCTGACCTGGGCAGCTGCTGTGGCAGTACACCGACATGGACGATGCCATCTGGACCCTGGAGGTCGATCCGGCCGACCGCGACCGGCTCTTTGCCGGCACTGGGCGACTATACCGGCTGCGACGGGCGCATCTACCGCTCTGAAGACCGGGGGCAGACCTGGCAGAAGGTGCTGGACGTGGACCCGGCCAACGACTGGGACAATGGCTTTATCAGCTCTCTGACCTTCGACCCGACCAACCCCAACACGCTCTACGCCACCACCGGCATCGGCGACTGGTGCGGCGGCGGCAACCCCGGCGACCCCAACCCGGTCGGCTTTGGCATCTGGAAGTCGACGGACCGCGGGCGACACCTGGTTCCCCATCAACAACGGCCTGGCAGACCTGACCGTCAGCCACCTGGTCATCGACCCGACCAACCCGCAGACGCTCTACGCCGCCGTGGGCTGCGTGGACGACGACATCCACCTGCCCGGCAACGTCTTCAAATCCACCGACGGCGGCGCCACCTGGCAGATGCTCGACGGCGTCTCGCCGGATACGCCCATCACCCGCCTGGCGCTGCACCCTGACGACCCGCAAAAGGTCTATGCCCTGGGCTACGCCGGCGTGTTCTACTCCGAGGACGGCGGCACGACCTGGGACCAGGTTGGACGAAACCTTCAAAGCCGCCGTCTATACCTTCTTCTACGAGCACGCCTTTGCCCCGGACGATCCGCAGACGATGTACGTCGGCACCTACGCCGGCGGCATCATCAAGTCGGTGGACGGTGGCCGCAACTGGTTCGAGGTCAACGGCCTGCGCCACCAGGGCGACGTGCTGGGCAACAGCTACGGCACGGCCCTCGACCCAACCGACCCCGACACGATGTACGCCACCACCATCGGCGGCATATTCAAGACGACGGACGGCGGCGAGACGTGGCGCTTTATCGGTCAGGGCGTCTTTCAGCACCTGCGCCAGATCGCGATCGACCCCACCGATCCCGCAGCGCCTGTACCTGGGCGGCGACAGCCAAAACTTTTACACCAGCGACGACGGCGGCGAGACCTGGACGTCAGGTTCCGCTGCCGGCGGCCGCGCGGAGCGAGGCGCCGTCCTGCTCCCGCCGGGCGCCGACGTCCAGTTTCCGGCCATCGCCGTCGATCCCTTCAGTCCCAACCGGGTCCTGGTCGCCGTGTACCGCGCGCCCGACACCCCGCTGCTCCGCTCCACCGATTACGGCCAGACGTGGCAGACACCGTCGCTGGGCTTTCAGGCCGCGGCCTACGCCCTGGCCTTCCACCCCACCCAGCCCGGCACGGTCTATGCCGGCCTGGGCTGGTAGCCGGGCCAGCCGCGCCTGGTCCGCTCCGACGACGGCGGCCTGACCTGGGAGGACGCCGCGCCCGGCCTGAACCTGCTCACCGTCTACCAGATGGTCGAGGCGAACGGCATCATGCGCGCCGCGACCAACGGCAGCGGCGTCCAGACCCGCTGGCCGGGCGACCCGGTGGTCTGGGAGAGCACGAGCTACGTCAGTCCCGGGCAACGACCTCAGTTACGTCACCCGCCTGGCGACCGACGGCGGGGACCCGGCCAGCTTTCTGGCCTTCGACAAGGGCGACCGGACCGTCTATCGCCTGGCTGCGGGGAGCCTGCCCTGGCAGCCGGTGCTGCGCCTGGCCGACCCCGGCGACGAGGTGTACGACCTGCTCTACGATCCGCAGCACCCGCGACGGGCCTATGCCACGACCCGCCTCAGCGGCCTGTGGCGCAGCAGCCGACGGCGGCGCGACCTGGTCGCCGGCCAACACCGGCCTGCCGGGCGGCGCCGTCCTGCGCGGGCTGGCCGTCAGCCAGGCGCCGGCGGGCAGCCTGTACGTCGGGCAGACCGGCGCGCCGGGCCGGCTTTACACCAGCGCCGACGGCGGCGACAGTTGGTCGCCGCTCAACGACGACGCTGACCTTCACCACCATCCACGCCTTTGCTGCCGATCCCACCGACCCCGAAGTGGCCTACGCCGGCGCCTGGGGCGGCGGCACCTGGAAGACGGTCGACGGCGGCGCCAACTGGACGCTGCTGCCCGAAGCGCCGGTCTCGGCGGCGGCCCTGGCCGTGGATCCGCGCGATCCGCAGATCGTCTACGCCACCGACCGCACCGAGCCGACGCTGTGGCAGTCGGCCGACGGCGGGCAGCACTGGTGGCGCCGCTTCCGCGCCGGGGACGACGTACAGCCGGCTGCAAGCGCTGGTCGTGGACCCGCACCAGGCCGACACCGTGTACGTCTCGGCCTTTAAGCGGGGCGGCTATGGAGCCGAGGGCTCGCTCTTCCGCGTCACCCGGGCCGGGTACGCCGACGTGACGGGCACTCTGCCGCGCGTGGCCATCAGCCTGGCCATCTCCCCCGACCAGCCTGGCCTGCTCCTGGCCTCGACCCACATCTATGGCCTCTACCGCTCCACGGATGGCGGGCAGAACTGGCAGGCCGTCGAGGACGGGCTGCCCAAGGTCGGCTTTAACGCCATGGCCTGGGAGCCGGGCAGCGGCGCGCTGTGGGCCGGCGCCTGCTCCGGCAGTTTCCCCGACTATATGCGCCCGCCCGGCCTGCCCAACGGCGACGACGAGCCGGGCCTGTACCGCTCGGCCGACGGCGGTCTGACCTGGCAGAAGCGCCTGGCCGGCGTCGTGGGCAAGGGATTTGCCTTCGCGCCGGGGGCCATCTATGCCGCTGCCGGCGACCAGCGTCTACCTCAGCACCGACGGCGGCCAGACGTGGACGCCGCAGCCCGGCGGCCCGCCGCTCGGGTTCTCGGCAGTCGCGGTCGGCGGGACCCGGCTGTACGCCGCAACGCTGGGCGGCGGCGTGCACACGGCCGCCATCAAGCCGGACCACACGCTGCTGTGGCAGGGCTCGCAGGGGCCGGCGGCCGAGATCCACGCCATCCAACTGCTCGGCCTGCCGGGGGCGCTGTACGCCACATCGTTCCCCGGCGGCGTCTTCAAGTCGACCGACGGCGGCGCGCACTGGCAGCGAGGCCAACTTTGGGCTGCCCGGTTTCACCCTGCCCGACCCGGCCCGCAACGGCTACTATGCCCTGGTCGCCAACCCTGCCGATCCCGACAACCTCTACCTGGGCATCTATGGCTACGGCGTCTACCGCTCCGAAGACGGCGCGGCCACCTGGCTGCCGGCCAACACCGGGCTGGGCAACCGCTACGTCTACAGCCTGCTGGTCGAGGAGAATGGCGACTATATCTGGGCCGGCACCAACGACGGCGTGCAGAGCCTGTGGCGCTCGCCGACCGGCACGCCGGGCCGCTTGCACTGGACACCTGCGCCCGATTCCCCGGAAAGCAGGCAGGCGATCACCGGCATCGAGATCAACCCCGAAAACCCGGCCGAGATAACGGTCGTCGCCTTTCCGGCAGGGGTCTTCGCACACGGCCGACGGCGGGGCGCACTGGTACGAGCGCAGCAACAACCTGTATGTCGGCAAGATGCGCACCCACGGCGTCGGCTTTGAGGACGGCTACTACCAACTGGCGCAGGACCCGCTCAATCCGCGCCACCTCTTCTACGGCACCTACAGCGGCCAGGTGTACGAGAGCCGCGACGGTGGCCAGAGCTGGACGTCGTTCGACGAAGGGCTGATGCGCGAGGGCTCGATCTATGCCTTCGAGCTTGCTGCCGATGGCTCACGGCTCTACGTCTCGCAAAAGGCCGGGGGCGTGTCGCGGCGGGCGCTGGACCCGGCCGCGCCGCAGGTGCGCGTGGTATCGGGCGATGGCCCGCCCTGTACAGACGGCAGCCACGTCTACAGCTCCGTGGTGGCGGCGCTGGCCGGCAGCCATCCGGGCGACACGATCATGATCTGTCCCGGCCGCTACGACGAGAGTGTCACCGTGGACCGGGCAGTGCGGCTGGAATCGCTCGCCGGACCATCGCAGACCTACCTGACAAGCGTCGTCGTCGCGGGTGACGGCGCACGAGTGGCCGGGTTCCGGCTGCACGCGCTCACCGTCGAGGCGGGGGTGGAGGCTGTGCTGCTGGGCAATGTTGTTATGGAAAACAGCATTTACCTGCCTCTCGTGCTAAAAGTGTTCTAGCCTTCCTGCTGTGGTAGCCTGCCAGACCCAGAAGCGGCGTTGCCCGGCGACGTTTCGTTCCACCGACACGAGAGGCCGATTCATGGTCCAGGCAAGAAGGCCAACTTCGGTGTTCTATATCAACACAGCAGAAGCAGCCTGTCCTGGCCGAATATTCTCGCCCCGCGGCGAGCCGGCTCAGAGCAAGTCTCGAACGGTTGCGCATCTTCGGCCAGGACACCCCTCCCAACCTGCCCCTGGCCCAGAGAGGGAGCGAGACCCCAGGCTGTGGGGCGGGGTGACCCCGCCTCTACGGCGAAGGGAGAGGGAATCGCAGCCTCATCCTGGGCGGCCACAAGGGCCGCCCTTACTAGGCAGGTGCGATGGAAATCCGTACCGGCCGGTGGTCGGAGACGCGATAGAAGTCGTAGACCACCTGCAACGGTTTCCAGGTGCAGGGGATCAGCTCGTAATCGGTCGTTTGGCGCAGCCAGCCGGCAGGGTGCGGAGGCTCGTCAAGGGCAGGATCGAGATCGAAGGCGTAGATCAAGGCCGCGCCAGCCTTGGCCTTCAGGGTAGGCGAGACGAGCGCATGGTCGATCACCACTTTGTCCAAGAAGGTGCTCCACGAGCCCCACTCATCGTCAACAAGCTGGCCCGATTCCGGCGACTCGACGATGGCGCGGTCAGGCCAATCCCAGTCGGCCATGCACCCCTGCCGCAAGGGGGAAAGAACCGAGAGCGTCGCCACCGCATTGAAATCGCCCATGACGACTGTGTTCTCGGTGGGCGGCTTGTTGAAGTGACTGTTTTCCTGTTCAAAGTCTGACTCCCCGGTAAGCCACCTGGCCAGAAAGCCTGCTTCGAGCTCCCGGATGTCCTTGCCGACGGGATCAGCAGGGTTCTCTGCCTCTGGGCTCTCTGACTTGAAATGGACCCCGACGAAGGTGAACTCGGCGCCTGTCGAGCGCTCGCGGAGGTGCATGGCGTAGGGGTCGCGGCCCGAATAACCTGGGTAGGGCTCGGGGTTGTCAAGCGCCGCGGCGTCCAGCAGCTCCAGGACGGCCGCATCGTAGGCACAGGCGATTTTCATGGACTTGGCGCTGCCGCTCGACAACCAATCACCCTCGCATTCACCCTCGGGCTGCTTGCACATGCGGTAGTTGTGTCCCTCAACCTGGGTCAGGAGGGCTTGCAGTGGCTGAAGGTCCAGGATTTCCTGGAAAACAAGGGCGTGCGCGTTCAGGTTCGTCAGGACCTGCCGGATGAGGTGGAGGTCGGCTGCACCGCGATGCGACTTGACTTTGGTCGACTCGGGAAACCAGAAGATGTTGAACGTGGCAAGGTTTATCATGGTCTGCACCTCCCTGCTTTGTGATCACCGTTCTCCACGATGGTGGACCTATAGACACGCCACAGTCCGGTCCACTGCCGCATACATCCCAAAACACCAGCCTGTAACTCACGCCTCATGGCTGCCACCGCTCACTTTCCCGCTGCAAGGCAGTGATCTCGACGGCCTCTACTGTGCATCAAGCCCGGCTCAGCCAATTCGACGACTGACTTGCCCAAATTGCGCTACAGTCTGCTTTTCTCACTGCCGCAATATAGCACAGAACGGCAGCACAGGCAAGGGTAAGCGCCCGGCCCTGTACTTGACGTGCTACGGCTTATGAGAGTGATGATTCGCAGCAGCGACAGCGAACAGTCCTTTCTCGGAGTGTCCAAGGGAGTGCTGCCTATGTTGTCCTGGCCGAATATTCTCATCCGCCGGGATCCTGGCCAACCAGGACGTTGAATCGCTCCTCACGGGACAGACACGAGGCAAAGAACCCGCGAGAGTTCCGTCCAGAGCGAGCCATCCACTTTGCTTCGCTCCGGGACTTTCACCGGCACTGCACAGGCGGCTGAGTGCCGATCACGACTGCCCACTGGACGCCTGCACTCACTCCGGCGACTGGAAAGCGGGCGGCGCCGGTGGCGGTGGCCAGCCAGAGCGAGCCGTCGGCGGTGAAGGCGATGGCCTGCACGCCCGCGACAGATTCATAGACCCGCCAGTCATCGCCGTCCAGACGGGCGATCTGGGAGTCGCCGGCCGCCCACAGCGCGCCGTCGGGGGCGACGGCCAGGGTGCGGACAGGGCCTGCAAAATCGGCAGGCGGTTCAAGAAACCCCCACGACCGGCCGTCAAAGCGGGCCAGGCCCCGCTCGCCGTCGATGCCCCACACCCGGCCGTCGGGGGTCGCGACCAGGGAGCCGAGGCTGCGGTCCAGCGTTTTGATCCAGTCCGAGCCGTCGAGGCGGGCGACGTATTGTGAGCCCAGCGTCCCCTCCCAGCCGGCTGCCCACAGCGTGTCGCCGGGCGCGACGGCCAGCGAGTGGACCAGCCTGTCAACTGCGCGTCCAGGATTTGCCGCCTGTCCTGAGCGCAGCCGAAGGGTCGAAACGGGCCAGGGATAGGCCGGTGGCCACCCACACCGCGCCGTCGGACGCCGGGGCGATGTCGAGGACATTGCCCTTGATCTCGTCGCAGCCGCCTACCTGCTGCCAGTTTCCGGCCTCGAGCCGCCACAGCGTGCAGCCGGCGCCGGCCCACAGGACGCCGTCGGGGCCGAGGGCCAGCGCCTGGACGTTGGCGTCGGCGAGGAAATGGAGCCATTCGCGGCCGTCGAAGCGGCTCAGGCCGCCGCCGGCCGCATCGGAGGCGCTGTCGCCAAAGCCAAACCAGGCGGCGCCGTCGGGGGTGACGGCCACGGCCGTCACCTGGTTGCGCGTGGGGCCGGCCAGCAGGGTGCGCCAGCCATCCTCGCCGGCAATGCTCAGTCCCCGGTCGGTGCCGACGGCGATCGTGCCGCCGGGTCCAAAGGCGATGGCGTGCACCGCAGGGGTCCCCAGGTCGTGCCAGCCGGTCTCCTCGACCCAGCTATCGCCCTGGAGGTGGACCAGCCTGCCCCACGAGTAGTGCAGGCTGCCACAACCTCCTATCCAGGGCGTGCCGTCGGCGGCAACGGCCAGAGCACAGACCATGCCATCATGCGCGTGGGCAAGCTGCCACGTGGCCCCGTTCAAGTGGTAGAGACCCTCCCAGGGCACGATGACCCACGCATCGCCCGCCGGGCCGGCGGCGATGGCGGTGACGGTCAGGTTGGGCAGCCCGTCGGCCATGGTATAGTCCTGCCATGAGTCGGTAGCGGGGAGATAGCGGGTGACCCCAGGGCTATTGCCGGCGAACCACACCGCGCCGTCTGGTGTGGCCTCCACACCCCACACCCGTGCGCCGCCGAGGTAGGTCGTCCACGACGCGCCGCCTGTCCTGCCTGTCCTGCGGAGTACCGCTTCCTGTGCGGTGGCCGGCGGGCCAGGGACCGCAGCCGAAGGGTCGAGGCGGGCGGCGCCCTCGGTGGTTCCGGCCCAGACCCGGCCCTGAGGGGTTACGGCGATGGCCTGGACGGCGGCGGCGGGCAGGCCGTCGGCCTGGGTGTAGGTGATCCAACGGTCGCCGTCCAGATGGCTGACTCCGGC
>CAVVMX010000030.1:0-34949 GCA_963749455.1 uncultured Chloroflexia bacterium | reverse complement strand
GGCTCCCTGCCGCAGTCCTCGCACCGCGTCAGCCTGGTCCTGGCACGCCGAACACAAAATCAGCGGTGCGCCACATCTGGCCCGGATCTCGCCCAGCAGCCCCCAGTCGGCCGGCTCTTCAACGTGCAGCAGAATCAGGTCCGCCCGGAAGGTGGCCAGCAGCGCCAGGCTGGACCTGGTTGCGGGAGTGACGTGTATGCCATAATCCCGCCCTGGAAGAAACGCAGCCACCCCGCGCGCCAGGCTGCCTTTTCTCTCAAAGATCAGAATCCGGGTCGGCACGATTGCGGCCCCTTTCTCACAAGCTTCCCGTCCGGCCGCCATCGACTGGTCCATGCCAATCGCTGCCGCCCCGAACGAAGCAAGTCTATATCTTACGGTATACCACGTATCAACTAGGATTCAGCGTGAATTTGATTAGAGATCAGATAGAATTTGACAAACTGTGGAATCCGCTCTTGGACTTTTTTTGCGGTTTGGGGTATAATAGAAGCGCCCTGCACTGCACCAACACTCGGGGCCACGGCACAACAGGCGCGGGCAGCCCGGCCGGGACGCTGTCGAGACAATCCCGGCCAGAGTCGCCATGAGCGGCGTCGCGACGTGACAGAGCCCAAGGCTCTGAGGCAAGAGGGGAAAAATGGGTTACCAGCTCTATCCTGACAAACAGATACATCTCGTAGGTCTCGAGCAGACTGGAGATGGAGTCTACACCTGCAAATATCCCGACCTGCTGGCCGAGTGGCTCAGGCAGCAGGGCCTTGTCGAGGTCGAGGCCTATGGCCACACCGGGCACATCGAGCTGACGCTGGAAGAAGAAGATACCCCCACTCAGCCTCCCGAGTCCGGCCTCACCTCTGCCGAATGGCAGCAGCAGACGAAGCACAGAGGCTTTGTGCACATATACAAGACCGGCACCGTCCGAGCGGGAGGAAACTCGGACAGGCTGGACAAGATGCTCCAGGATGCTCCTCAGGAAGTAGAGGCCGGGAGCATGCCCACGGCGACGACGAGAGCGCTCAGGACACACTCGACGTGGCCGGGCAAATGAACCCATGAGCCCGCCCTGCGAGGCGGCAGCCTCCAGGCCGGCGCCAGGACCGCCCCCGGTCACACCATCTGGACGGGAAAGGAGTGACATGGATCTGATACAATTCGATGGCTCCACCGTAGTCATCCGGCTGTACGCATCCGACTGTGCAACCCTGGCCCAGGTCCTGGCCGTGGCCCATGCCGAGCTACTGGAGGAGGAGGATCACCCCCTCAGAATAGCAGCGGGCAACTATGCGGCCCTCTTCCGGGCGCTGTCTTTGGGGATCCCGGCCCCCGGCCGTTTGACCCCCTGGAACTTTGATCCCATGTCTGAGGACCTGTCCAACTCCCAGTTCGAGGAGGACCGCCGCTGACCGTAGGCCGGCGCATCGACCATCCGGCCTTCAGGCGTCGCCGGGTGCAAGCCACGCGCTGCTAATCGGGCAGGGCAGCGACCGGGGCGAGAGTGGACCTGCCCGGCACAAGACGACAGGCGCGACGACGGCAAGAGCAGCAGCCGGCAGAGTGCGCCAACCCTGATCCCGGCGATCAGGCAGTTGCATGACGGTGACCCACCCCCCCCTGGCCCGAAGGGTGGCGACCGTGACCGGGCCGATTCAAGCTGATACAAAAGCGGCGAGTATGCCTACATCCTGGAGCACCAGAAGGGAAGGGTGACCGATGGGGGAGTGTGAGCGATTTGCTGCATCGATCGGCGACTGCATGGCCGGGGCGGCGGCCCACCTGGAACAGATACGACAGGCGATGGACGACCTCGCGGCGGCCGGCATGTGGCCGTCCGTCCCTACCGAAGACTGGTCGGACAACACGGGCATGTATCTGCTCTTTCGCAGCAACCGCGACGGGACCTACAAGGGGCCCGGCGGCAAGCGAGAGATATGCGCCGGCAGGGACCCCGACGCCATAGCCGAGGCGCGCCGGCTGGCCGAGAACCGGCGCCGCTGGGAGGCCTGCGAGCTGGCCGCCTGGAACCTCGACAAGTGGATTACCGGCAAGTGGCTGGAGCTGCGCTACCTGGCCGAGGATTGCAGGCGCTGGCCGACCCTCGATCTGGCCTCAATGGCCCCGGCGGCCGAGGCCACCTCCGACTCCGAGACCCCCAAGTGACCCCCATCTCCCCTCGGTCACCCGTCCAACGCCCTCCCTGATCGCCGCCAGGGCCGGTAAGACCGGCATAGTGCGGCCCAGCGAAGCGACACCGCTGTTTCGACCGCGTTTGGACCCAGGATCGCCGGGCTCCAGCCCGGCAATCGCCACGCTGGAGCGTGGCGATCCCAGCCGATGGGCCTTACTCGCCGGTCTCAATCGCGCCGAGCGCTGACTTGGACGCAGCCCCCTGATCGCCGCCGGGCAACCTTGACACCAGGACCGGCCGGGCATACAATATCAACAGCCGGTGCACAGCCTGCTCTGCACCAGGGCCGCAGCGGCAAATACCACAGGAGGCGCACAATGAACGCAAGACACAGAGTGTGGGCGGCGGCCGTCATGGCCGCCCTGCTCCTGGCCGGCGTCCCGCCGGCCGCAGCCATGGTATTGGGCGAGGCTCCGGCGGCGATCGGCGCATCGGGCAGCGCCGTCACCGTGATCCCGGCCGGCAATGCCTTCACCTACCAGGGCTACCTGACCGACGGCGGCAGCCCGGCCAACGGCCTGTACGACTTTTCCTTTGGCCTCTACGCCGACGCCGCCGGCACGCAGTGGGTGACCAGCGCCGCGCCGGTGGGCGACCTGCCGGTGGTGAACGGCCTGTTCACCGCCCTCGTCGACCTGACCGACGCCATGTACGGCGACATCCATTTCTACCTCAACGGCGAAGCCCGTTACCTCAGGATCGGCGTGCGGCCGGGCGCCAGCACCGGCGCCTACACCTTCCTGTCGCCCCTCCAGGCCCTGACCCCGGCGCCCTATGCCCAGGCCCTGCCGGGGCTGCACACCGTCCAGAACGACGTGAGCCCCAACGTGGTGGGCGGCTATCCGTGGAACAGCGTGAACGTCAACGCCGTGGGCGGGACCATCGCCGGCGGCGGGCAGAGCGGCAACTATAACAGCGTCACAGATGACTATGGCGCAGTCGGCGGCGGCCAGGGCAACACCGCCGGGCAGGAGGCGGCCGTGGCCGGCGGCGTGGACAATACCGCCAACGGCTGGCAGGCGGCCATCGGCGGCGGCGGCGGCAACAGCGCCGCCGGCACCCAGGCCGTCATCGCCGGCGGCGGCGGCAACGTCGCAGCCGGCCAGTGGGCCGCCATCGGCGGCGGCGACGTCAACTATGCCAACGCCACCGCCTCGACGGTCGCCGGGGGCGAGGGCAACACCGCCGACGGCCTGTACGCCACCGTGGCCGGCGGCCGGTCCAGCTATGCCGGGGGCGACTATTCTTTCGCCGCCGGGCGGCAGGCCAAGGCCTACGACGACGGATCGTTCGTGTGGGCCGATGCAACCGGCGTCGATTTTAGCTCGACGGCCGACAATCAGTTCCGGGTGCGGGCCACCAACGGCGCCGAGGTCATCGCCGAACAACAGCTCCTATGGCGCCCGGTTCGAAAACCTGAGCACGCTCGGCGACGGCGTGCGGGCCTATGGCCACGTATCGAACGGCAACAACTATGCCGCCCTCTATGCCTACAACAGCGGCACCAGCCCGGCCGTGTATGCCAATACCACCGGCGGCACCTACGCGGGCTATTTTATGGACCCGATCTATGTCAACGGCGGCTGCACCGGCTGCACCCTGGTCTACATCGCCCGCAACGACGGCGCCGCGCCGCTCGAGACCGGCGACGTCGTGGCGGCCGCCGGCGTGGACGACCCGCTGCTCGGATCGGCCTCGCCGCTCCTCCGCGTGCAGCTCTCCGGCCAGGGCCTGGGCGTGGTCGGCGTCGTGCTCGGCCGGGCCGAGGTGACGCGCGAGACAAAGGACGGGCAGGCCTTCGACAGCGCGGCTCAGGCCGCCGGCCCCGCTGCCCCCGGCGACTATCTCTTCATCGTCGTCCAGGGCATCGCCCAGGTCAAGGCCGACGCCTCCTCCGGCGCCATCGCCGCCGGCGTCCGGCTGGCTGCCGCGGATCGGGCCGGCCATGCCCGCGCCCTGCGCAGCCGGATGCTCGACGGCATGCTCGTCGTCGAGGGCGCGCCCGCCATCGGCGCCGCCCTGGGACCGCTCGATGCCGGCACAGGCCTGATCCCGGTCATGGTCACGCTGAGGTAAGATCATGAAACTACTTCGATTTCCGTCCGGCGTTGTCACCGTACTGGCCGTGGGGTTGGCCGTGGCCGGCCTCCTGGCCCTGGCGGCCGCCGCGCTGGCCCAATCGGGTGGACCCTACGATCTCACCTGGAACACCTTCGACGGCGGTGGGGGATCCGGCGCCGGGGGCCATTTCACCCTCAGCGGCGCCGCCGGCCAGCCAGACGCCGGCCCCATGTCGGGCGGCGTCTACACCCTCGACGGCGGCTTCTGGCCCGGCGCCCGGTACGCGGCCGTCTACCGCATCTACCTGCCGCTCGTGCTGCGCAACGCGCCGTAGCGTCGGGGAATCCTGATCATCGCGAGGTGATGACTGAATGAGAGACGATCAGTATCAAGTCGATTTCTACCAGCGCATGCGCGACAGCATCCGCGCCTGGCTCGAGCGCAAGGGCAAGGGCTTCAAATACGCCGACTACCTGCTTGCCGCCCCGGACCTCTTCCACCTCCTCTGCCGGCTGGCGGTCGACCCCGACGTGCCCGCTGCCCAAAAGGCCAAGCTGGCCGCGCCCATCATCTACTTCATCGCGCCGCTGGACTTGATTCCCGAAGCCCTGCTCGGTCCCTATGGCTACGTTGACGACCTGGTCGCGGCCGCCCTCGTCCTGAACGGCCTGGTCAACGAGATCGATCCCCAGATCGTCAAGCGCCATTGGGCCGGCAGCCAGGATATCCTGACCCTGATCCAGGAGATCCTCAAGGTCGCCAACGAGCTGGTGGGCAAGGGACTCCTGGGACGGATCAAGCGCGCCTTTGGCTCGCGATAGACCGGGTGCCCGCGCGGGCGTGTAGGTACCAGATGAATGAGGGCGAGGGATTCAGATGTTTCTAGAGAAGCTTTGGCTCATTGAGCTGATCATAGCAGCAATCCTCGGGGTGCTTGCGCTCCTTTGGCACCGGCGCAGGCCCAGGAGCGGACAGCCAGGCAAGATGAACATCTTTCTCCTTTTGTCCGCGTTTGTCGTTACTGCCGCCATAGCTTCTTTCTTTGGCGGAGTCTTCGACCGGCGGGTTGGCACCTCACCCGCGTGCACTGTTGCCGGAACAGTCGTCGCTGTGCTCGCAGAAATCCGGATCGCTTGGCAGGGCTTGATACGCGGAGACAACATTGATGTAGATGATCTCACCAGATAGGCTGCACGTCCAAGCCGGCAGCACGGGCGGCTCTGCCGACCTATGAGCGAGGGCCAGTGAGAGGTGCGGACCCTGCGCGGTGGGCTGGGCCTGGAGCTGCGCGGCGCCCACTCCACCAGCGTTGCGGCACACTTGGCCACTGTACGACGGTCCGTCCGCTCCCCCGGCTTTGCCGCGCTGCGGCACACTACGCCGCACTGTACAACGGTCGGGGAAAGCCGGCGCTGGTGATCGTCCAGGGCGGTGAGGGCAGCGACCGGGTGACACTGCTTTCAAGGGAAGAGCAAGCGGTACTCCGCAGGACAGGCGCGAAAGGCACGGCGCCCTCGTGCGTGCCTTTCGCGTTCTTAAGTGCGGGATCGGCTCTAGTCTGTCTTTTCGGTGTACCAGAAATAGAGCAGGAAGAACGCCAGCAGGAGCCAGAGCAGGACGAGGAGCCACCCCAAAGCGGTGAACTTGCCACTGAACTGGGCGATCAGCGCCAGGACAAAGCCGATCGTGTCGGCAATACCCAGGCTGAGGATTACCTTCTTGCGCAGCACCGAGGCTGTGGCGCCGGCCGCAAAGTAGCAGATGATCGCAATGCCGACCAGCATGGCGCCGAAATAGCCGAAGCCGAGCCTGATGAGGTCGCCGAGGCCCGACATCTGCCCCAGTTGGTCGGCGGTAGGAATGCCTGGCGCCTTGAGGAACCAGTTCAGGAACGTCCGGGCAAAGAACATCATGAAAAAGGCAACCACGATCGAAATTGCTGCCTTGATTAACAGAAGCCACTTGGATTTCATCTAGAGATCCTCCTTCTCCGTCGGACGGGCCGGTCCCCTCCCGGGAGACGGTCACGTCCGAACGCCGGCGGTCCGGCTGGCGGCGGCCGGGCCACGGTCCCGGCCTCCCGTACGGCATGGAATGGTTCGGTCGATAGGCGCCTCCTGCTTTCGCCCCAGGGGCCGGCCGTCCGGCGTCGTCATGGCGGTTGTACGCCCTATCCGATACAACACCAGATAGGGAAGACGGTTACGCGTCCGGCAAGGTATAGCCAGCGCCGTGCACGAATGACAGCCCGCCTCGCCCTCTCCCTACCAGACCTGACAGGTTCAGGAAAACCTGTCAGGTCTTCGGTACGCAGGCCCTCCCGGTTGAGGACGCAGGTGGTCCGGCAGCTCATTGGGACTGTGCTCTGCCAGGGGTTGACTCTTCCGTTTGACAAGAAAGGATTTCGAGTGCACAATACCTTCGATGAACAACTATCTCGATCGGATCCATCATTTCAAAGGTAATCCATACGAAATAGGCTTTGCCGCCGGACGCACACTCGGCGCAAAACTCGAACGGACCATCAACCACTACATTGCCGGTCGAGAACACGCCAGCGACATGACTAAACTGCATCAAGGTGCTCTGCCATGGTTGCGCCGTCTGCCAAAACGGTTTCAGGATGAATTGGAAGGCATGGCGGAAGGGGCTAATCTCCCATTGCAGAGGCTCGCCGAGTGGTCCTATATCGAGGAATGCGAGTCGAAACGCTGTAGCGGCGCAGTAGGCTTGTTTGACAAGCGCGCCTGGATTGCTCGGAATAACGACACCTATGTGCCCGAGCTATGGGGCTATGTGTCCATCCGGGAAGTTGAGGGGCGGATTCCAACGCTTTGTTTCAGTATGGAGGGTGATGTATTCACCCCAACCGGCATCAACAAGGACAGGCTGTGGCTGCACTACAATTATCTATCGGCTTGGGATGAGCCGGGACCAGCCAAGCCGCACGTCCCTCCCTATGTGTTTCTGACTGAAGCGCTGGAACTCTGTCGCACCATCAGCGACGTCGAAGCGCTTCTCAACAGAACAAATAGGGATGGCGGCATGTTGTTATTTGCTGTGGACGGAAAAGATAACGAGTTCGCGCTTTTCGACTGTATGTGTTCCAAACACTACCGAAGGCAGCCGTCCAATGGCTGGATCGTTGGGACGAATCATTGTTGCGCCTGCGAAGACCTGACTTTGAGTGACGCCGACAAAGAGCCGCTAGGCACCTTGAGCCGTTTCAAGCATATGGAGAATCTGGTACAGGCGTTATTCGCTTCGCAGACTCCTCCCAACCTGCCTACTGATCTAATTCGGATCCTTGCTGATGACGCGATTGAAAGACGGGGCAAAGGGCTCATTACCGCATATTCAAACGTGGCATGTCCGAGTAGCGGCGAAATCTGGTACACCTTTGGAGGATATCCAGCAGCAAGCAGGGGAAACTGGCAAAAAATCGAGTGGCCGGAGATACTCTTAAATGTCTAATCAGTTTGTCGTCACGCCGTATCATGGCCGTGTCCATGTCCACCTGGAATCCGAGATTGGATAGAGATGGGCACAGCCAGGCTGTGTCCATGGCGTTATTACGGCTGCCACCCAGAGGAGTAATGCAAGCGCCGGTCAACCCGGCACGCCCGTGGTGATGACGGGCAGTGGGCGGGCGGCGGCGGACCTGGCCGAGTTTATATCGGGCAAGTACACACGCGAAAAGGCTTTTCCTTTGACAATCGAGAACCAATGGTATAATATTCCAACGATGTTTCGCCGGGAGAGAGCAAAGCGTGTCAACCTGTCATCGTGTCGTCCACGGTGATGCCCGAAACCTCGGCTTCCTCGAGCCCGAGTCAGTACACCTTGTCTGACTTCTCCCCCTTACTGGACCCTCAAAAAGTATCCCCCAGACGTCCGGCAGATGGGGAATATGGCCGACTATCAGCGTTTTCCTGGCCGAGCTGGAAAGAGTGTGGCGGGAGTGTTTCCGGGTGCTCGTCTCCGGTGGGCGGTGTAGTTGTGTCGTGGGCGACGTGTGTCTCTCCAGGTGAGCGAACGGGTATCATACGGTTGTTCCGCTGCATGCTGACATCGCGGTTCAATGCCGAAAAATCGGGTTTGCGAACCTTAACCCGATTATCTGGCACAAGATTTCCAACGCCAGATTTGAAGCCAACACCAATTCCAAGATCTTGGGCAAGCCTGACGAGCCAAACGCCATTGTCAAGAACGATATCGAGTACATTCTGATGGAAAGAAAACCGGGCGGATATCGTTCGCCGACAATGGCAGCGGGAGCTCAGCATGATTGCCAGAGATGTTTTTAACGAGTGGTTTCGGCAGGTGTGGACCCTAACCGGCGCATCTACCCGCACGACCCCGCTCCCTTCCCTGAGGCGTCGGCGAACCGTCTAGTTCGGATGTTTTCGTTTATCGGTGATACGGTTCTAGATCCGTTTGCCGGAACCGGCACGACCAGTCTAACAGCGATGAAAGCTGATCGGAACAGTGTCTCAGTTGAGATCGAGCCTAAGTATATAGAGCTGATGACGAAGCGGTTGGCTCAGCCCTCGTTTGGCGCAGAAGTGGTCTTCGAAGAGAGCCTTTCCTCGTAAAGCCGCACCATTCGTCTACAGAAGCTATTGTAGTGATACGGATCATCGTCTGGTAGAGCCGGTGGCTCCGTTACCAGCCGCGCATCATGTACCCCGTCGTAATCCACGAGAACGATCGCGACTGCTTCCGGCTGATCGTTCGAATCGTCAGGGCTATCCCGTAGAGCGAACTTGAATAATCCCATCGTCTGGGTAATATAGTCAGCGCTGAGATGTCGACGAGGTGTCTTGGTCGGTATGCCATTGGGATTCTTGTATTCCGCTGAGACGTTGATAATCATCACCGCACCGGCTACCGAGTAACGGTTGTGATTGTGGACGTGGTTGGCGTAAGCGATTAAGTCGCCTTGTCGGTTCTTGCGAGCCTTGCCATGAGCAGTCATAATGGTCTTGTTCTCCACGGTCATCACGGCTTGGTTGAGAGGCCCAAGAGATCTTGTATCCAAGATCACCAGGTCAACGTCACGAGAATAGGTGCGGGTCTTGACTGCTCCATTGAGCGTTGCTGTCAGGTGGCCTGCATCAAACTGCTGTTTCAGAGATGGGGAGAGCGAAACCAGTCTCTCAGGATACACTCGGAGAGATAGTCTGATGCTTTCTGCGAGCGGGGATTGAAGCCGATGTTTTGATTGATCCAGTCCACGTAGCATTCTATGGCTGATAACGATGCGTCCATCCATTCCCCCCTTTGGGACGAGGGCTGATGAGCCGTCCCGCACGACTTCTCGCAGCCCGAAGCTCAGAAGGCTGATACAAACCTAACGCACAGGCTACTGGATTATATCATTTCCCAGCAAATGGGTCCAAAAGGAAAGATGGTCAGGGGAGGCGGCTGACGTTGTTTTGCACGATGCGGATGGTGCGATGGCCGGGGGGCAGAAACTTGACGAGGATGGCCAGGGCGCGCTCGAAGGCGGCGCGGGCGGAGTGCCCACGCAGGAGCGTGGGCACCAGATGAAGCAGCTGGCAGGCCGCCAAAGCCTGGTTTTGACGGCCGACAGGCGTCATGCTATAATGGATCGCCAGACAATCAGCCTGGCCCGGCGCCAGGGCGCGCCGGGGGGTCTTCTGGACATTCCGTCCATGACACCGAATGGGAGAGCTTGTGATCCAGATCAAAGGGCAGTATGAGCTTGCCGATTTCAAGAAAGCGCACGCACTGCATGCTCGGCGCGGCAGATTGGCCACATGGGGTCTCTACTATGTCATTGGTGTGATGGCGTTCGTGACTGTTGCAGGGGGCGTACTGGCCATCATGGGGCGTTTTCCGTGGTCGAACGTGCTGATTTCAGCCTTGGTCCTGGGGCTATTTGTGATCGTCCGCTTTGTCGTGATGCCGCGTCAGCTCAAGCGAATATTCACTCAGCAAAAAGACCTTTCCGCCCCTTTCGAGATGACACTGACCGACCAGGAATTCGCCATGCGCAATGAGTTTGGAGAAAGCCACTTGCCGTGGGATAGCTTTGTCAAATGGAAAGAGGACAAGGAGATGCTCTTGTTGTACCGTTCAGACGTGATCTTTCAGATGGTGCCCAAGCGGCTGTTGCGCGGCGACGGCGAGCTCGGCTATATCCTAGACAGACTTGAGCAAGCCAAGACCTAGCCGCCGGCAGAATCCCGGACCCCCTCCGGCCACCACAGCGCTCGGGCCTCTCGCAGCAGGCTAAAGACGGCGCCGTCATCGCCCGCGCCCGTGCGCCCGGCCAGGTTGTCCACCCACCGCCGCGGGATCGCGGCCCGGCCGTGCAGGGCGCCGGCCGCGGCGCCGACGATCGCGGCAACCGTGTCGTTGTCCTTGGTGTCGTTCACCGCGCGGACGATCGCCTCCTCCAGGTCGTCGCCATGCCGCATCAGGATGTACAGCACACTGGGCACCGTTTCCAGCAAAAAGGCGCCCGAGTACCAGGAGTCGCACGCCTCGCGCACCGGCAGCCCGCGGCGGTAGGCCTCGCCGACCCGCTCCTCGACGTACCGCCACAGCGTCCCCTGGTAGTCGAGGAAATCGCCCCCGCGAGGACGGTAGGTATCGACTATCTCCAGGTCTCGCGCCGCCTCGACGTACGCTTCCGGCCACCACTCCGGCTCTGGCGGAGCCTCCATCTGCAGCAGCTTCCATAGCATCTGGACGAACGACAGGCACGCCGAAATGGACGCCGAGTCGTTGTGGGTGATCATCGCCGACAGGGCCGCATCCACCCACAGCTCGCGGGTCCCGGATCTGAGATGGGGAATGACCATCGGCGCGATCCGCATCAGCGCTCCGTTCCCGGCGGACCTGCTGCCACACCGGTACCACGGCCGGACGCCCGGCCGGCAGCTGCGGACGAACTCTTCGACCGCCCTTCCGATGCCAAAGATCTTGTCCCGGCAAAATCGAGCCGCGACATGATCCGGATTCAAGCCCTGGTCGGCGATCATCTGCTCCAGGGTCCAGAAGGCAAGCTGCGTGTCATCCGACGGCAGGCCGACCGGCCTGCCATCGGCGTAGCGGTTGGGCAGATAGTCGCGGATCTCGCCATGTCGAGACCGCCGCTCGTGAGGCGTCAGGCTTTCTGACGTGCAGCCCAGCGAGTCGCCGACCGCCAGACCCAGCATCATCCCCTCGACGCGCCCCCAGTCCATGGTCGCCGGCATCGGCCCCGGCGCCAGGTCGAAAATCGCTCCCCGCCCCACGTCTATCTGGTGGGTCTCGAACAACATGCTCAACGCGTCGCTGTTACCGTCCATAGCTCATGCCTTTATCCTCGGGCCAGCAGGGCCTTGTGCAGCGCCCGGATCGAATTTCCACTCGTTCCCACGCTCCCGCGTGGGCACCAGATGAGCTTGACCCCCGGCGCCAGGCCGCGGATCACGGGCGCACCCTGGTCCCGAGGGACAGGGTCCGAGGGAGAGCGCCGCGGCGGAGTGCCCACGCGGGAGCGTGGGCACCAGATGAAATCCCCGGCTTGGCCCCCGCGCCAGGCCGCGCGATCACGGCGCTGAGCGCCGTGGGGGAGCGCCCACGCGGGAGCGTGGGCACCCGATGTCCATCCCCGGCTTGGCCCCCGGCGCCAGGCCGCGGATCCAGGGCGCAGAGCGCCGCGGCGGAGTGCCCACGCGTGCGCGTGGGCACCGATGAATCCCCGGCTGTCCCGCTGCGCCGCGGCGGTAGGTCACCCGGGGAAACGCCGGATCGTCCAGACTCTCCCGCAGCGACCCCACCTTCTCGGCCACCGACCACAGGATGAACTGGTTCAGCGACACACCCTGCCGGGCTGCCAGCTCCTCAGCTTCCTCTTTCAGGCGCGCCGGCAGGCTCAACGGATAAAGACTTTCGATGTTTCGCTAGGAAGCGAAACATCGAAAGTCTAGTTAGTCCTGAGATCAGATCCTTGCAGCTCCAGCAGCCGGCCGATCCACGCCAAATCATCCGAGGGCGGAATTTTAACGCAGCCTTAAGGGCATGGGCCTTGACACTCTGTTAATTATCATATATATTATCTCTATAAGTTCATTACATTGTAGAAGGGAAGGAGACCCAACATGTTAACCCGACGACAGTTCCTGACTATTAGCGCGCTGACCGGAGCGAGCTTGATGGCGCCCCGAGCCGTGGCCAGGGCACACACGGTGATGCGGCCGGGCTCGACCGACGCGCTGCTCGACCCGACGACCGTGCCCAAATACGCGGAGCCGCTGATCATCCCCCCGGCGATGCCCCGCAGCAGTGAGATCGTGCTTCCCGGCGGCCAGCCCGCCGACTATTACCGCATCGCCATGCGGCAGTTCACCCAGCAGATCCTGCCCCCGAGCATGGGCCTCAGCCCGACGACGGTGTGGAGCTACGGCTCGGCCGACCAGGCCGGCACCTTCAACTACCCGGCCTTCACCATCGAATCGCAGGCAGACAGGCCGGTGCGGGTGCAGTGGATCAACGACCTGGTCGATGCCCAGGGCCACTACCTGCCTCACCTGCTGCCGGTGGACCCGACGCTGCACTGGGCCAACCCGCCGGGCCCGCCCGACGGCCACGGCCACTTTATGGACACGCCCCCGCCCTACACCGGCCCGGTTCCGGTGGTGACGCACGTCCACGGGGCGCACACCTCCGAAGAGAGCGACGGCTATGCCGAGGCCTGGTACCTGCCGGCGGCGACCGACATCCCGGCCGGCTACTATAGCCAGGGGTCGCTGTACGACGAGTTCAGGGTCAAGTTCGCAGGCAAGTGGGGCGTGGACTGGCAGCCGGGCACGGCCACCTTCCACTACCCCAACGACCAGCGGGCGACCACCCTCTGGTACCATGACCACACCCTGGGCATGACCCGGCTGAACGTCTATGCCGGCCCGGCCGGCTTTTACATCGTCCGCGGCGGCAGCGACGACCTGCCGGCCGGCGTGCTGCCCGGCCCGGCTCCGGCCCGGGACGATCCGCCGGGGCTCAGCTACTTTGAGATCCCGATCGCCATCCAGGACCGCTCGTTCAACACCGACGGGTCGCTCTTCTACCCCGACTCGCGGGCCTTCTTCGACGGCTTTGCCGGCCCCTACATCCCCTTCAGCGACATCGCGCCCTACTGGAACCCGGAGTTCTTTCGCCAACACGATGGTCGTCAACGGCCGGACCTGGCCCTGGCTCCAGGTCGAGCCGCGCCGCTACCGCTTCCGCTTCCTGAACGGCTGCAACTCCCGCTATGTCATCCTCAAGCTGGTGACCGGCGATCCGACGGTCCGGCCCGGCGTGGCGGCCCTGCCCTTCTGGCAGATCGGCGCCGAGGGCGGCTTCCTGCCGGCGCCGGTCGATGCTCGAGCAGCTGCTCATGTCGCCGGCGGAGCGGGCCGACGTGATCGTCGATTTCACCGGCCTGGCGCAGGGCACCGAGGTCTTCCTGATCAACGAGGGTCCGGACGAGCCGTTCGGCGGCGGGGTGCCGGGCGTCGATTTCCCGTTTGCCGATCCCCTCACCACCGGCCAGGTCATGAAATTCGTGGTGGGACCGCTCACCGGGCCCGACACCAGCACACCGCCAGACCAGCTGGCGCTGCCGGCGCTGACGGCGCTTGGGCCGGCCAACAAGGTACGGCAGGTATCGCTAAACGAGGAGGACTCGCTGATCCTGCCCGGGGTCGGGCCGCGGGCCGCCGAGCTGGGCACCCTCGACGCCTTTGGCAACGGCGTGGTCAAAGGCTGGGACGAGCCGCTCACCGAGATCATCGGGATGGGGGACACCGAGGTGTGGGAGATCCACAACTTTACCATGGACGCCCACCCCATCCACATCCACCAGGTGATGTTCGAGGTGGTCAACCGCCAGGACAAGACGTCGCGGCATGATCCGGCCGCCCGAGGCGTGGGAGACGGGCCCCAAGGACACGGTCATCGCCTACCCGGGCGAGATCACCCGGGTCAAGGCCCGGTTCGACCTGCCGGGGCTCTACGTCTGGCACTGCCACATCGTCGAGCACGAGGACAACGAGATGATGCGGCCCTATCGGGTCGTCCAGCGGGCCTACCTGCCGCTCATCACCAAGGGGTAGTGGTTGTTTCAGACCGTGAAGGGGTCTCACCCCTTCACGGTCTTCTTCTTACAGCCCGGCCAGCGCCTCGTACAGCCGGTCGATCTCTTCCGACCGTGTTATAGTGGGCCAGGCCGATGCGCACCATCCCGCCCGAAGCCTCGACGCCCAGCCGCTCGGTCAGGTTGAGCGCATAGTAGTGGCCGTCCCACACGCAGATCCCCTGCTCGCCGAGGATAGCGGGCCACCTCCTTCGGATGCCTGTCGCCGACGCGAACGGCAAAGGTCGGCGTGCAGCTGCTCCAGCCGCGTGCGGTCGCGATGCCGTACAGCCGCACCTTGGGCAGCGCCGCCAGCCTGTCCAGCATCGCCCCTTGCAGGGTGCGCTCATACTCCTGCATCGCCCTCATCGCCGCGTGGAGCGTCGCCGATCGCGCCGAGCGGTAATCGCCCGCAATCTCCTCCGGGAAGGTCTGGCCCAGCCATTCCAGGTAGCGGATCGTCCCCGTCAGGCCGGCCAGCGACTCGCCGCTCTGCGTCCCGGTCTCCCACCGGCCGGGCGGCCGGTCGTCCGCCGGGCGGACCTTGTACGCGGGCAGCGATTCCAGCAGCTCCTGCCGGCCGTACAGCGCCCCCAGGTGCGGCCCAAAGAACTTGTAGGGCGAGCAGGCCAGGAAATCGCAGCCCAGGTCCTGCACGTCGATCGGCCCGTGCGGCGCATAGTGCACCGCATCGACGAACGACCACGCTCCCACCGCCCGGGCCATCGCCGCGATCTGCTTCACCGGGTTGATCGTCCCCACCGCGTTGGAGGCATAGCCCACCGCCACCAGCTTGGTGCAGCTGTTCAGGTAGCGCTCATAATCGTCCAGGTTCAGGCGTGCAGTCGCTTTCGTTTATGTCAACGACATGCACCACCGCGCCCCGCTCCTGGGCGGCCAGCAGCCACGGCGTATAGTTGGCGTCGTGGTCCAGCCGGGTCAGGATCATCTCGTCTCCCGCCCGCAGCGTCGCGCCGATCGCCCGGCTCAGCGAAAAGGTCAGGCTGGTCATGTTCGGGCCAAAGACAATCTCCTCCGCGCTCCGCGCGTTGAGCAGGTCGGCCATCGCCCGGTGCGCCTCGGCGATAATCTCGTCGCTCTCGGCGCTGGTGACAAACGCCCCGTGCGCATTGGCGTTGCAGCGCATCAGGTAATCCACCATGGCCTTGATACACGCCTTGGGCACCTGCGTCCCGCCCGGCCCGTCAAAATAGACCAGCGGCCGCCCCTTGTGCGACCCGGCTCAGCGCCGGAAACTCTCGCGGACTTGGATCAGCATCTTACATGGGTCGCCAGCCTGATCCTCGAGTCTTATGCATCCTCGGCGCAAGGTTCAGGTAACCTTCGCCAGGATCCCTGACAGGGTGCCTTCGGACACCGGTGTCTGCGCGAAACCCGCTACGCGGGTTGCAGGTGGGTAATGCGCCTCGGCGCGTTTCCGATTCAGCTGCGGATGATCCGCTGCCTTCACCCGCAGGCTCGAGTCTACAGCCGAGTTAGAATCCGGCTGACCACCGGCCGGCGCAGGTCAATCGCCTGCTCCGGGCACAGCTCGTGGCAGCAGTAGCAGTAGATGCAGCCGGCGGCATCGATGCGGGCCCGGTCCCCCACCTTGGCGATCGTCTGCGGCGGGCAGTTGGCGATGCACACCCCGCAGCCGATGCACCGCTCCGACACAACCGGCCGGGCGACCATCTGACGCGCGGCCCACTGGTGTAGAAAACCGGGCATGCGGGGCAGGGTGCTGCCCCGGCCGCCGGGCGGGATCTCAAAGCCGCTGACCCGCAGCTCGGCCAGAAGGTCACCGGCCCGTGGGGCCGGAGCGTCGCTCAGCAGCGCCAGGTCGGCTACCCGGCCGGTGCTCCAGCCGCGCCGCACCGCCGCAGCGATGGTCGGCATCGCCAGCGGGTCGTGGCCGACCAGGGCCACGGCGGCCACGTCCACCGCCGTTGGGTCGGTCCCGGCCAGCACCGCTCCGATCGGAAAGGGCCGCCCGGCCGAAGGGCCGTCGCCGTCCATGCCCACCACTGCATCCATCACCGTCAGGGCAGGGTGGACAAAGCCGGCCAGGTCCAGGAGCATGTCGGCAAACTGGTCGGTGGTCTGGAGCTTGACGTGGTAGCCGGGCTTGATCAGCCCCGGGATGGTGCCAAATAGGTTCTTGACTGCGCCGGTATAGCGCATCAGATCGTGCGTCTTGAGCTTGGGCAGCGAGATCACCACGTCGGCATCGGTCACAAAGGTGCAGGTGTCGACCATCTTGATCAGGCGCCCGTCGGGGTAGGGTCGCTGCACCGCCACGATCTCGGTGTTCAGCTCGGCGCCCGTCTCGGCAGCCACCGCCGCCAGCCCCGTGCGCTCGTAGGCCCGCCGCCAGGCATAATGGATGGTCGACACGCCGGGATTGTCGCCGATGAGCGCCCGGCCGCCGGCCTCGTGGACCAGCAGGACCACGGCCCGCACCACGGCCGGGTGGGTAACGACGGCCCGCTCGGGAGGGGCTCGGCAGCAGCAGGTTGGGCTTGACCAGCACCCGCTGGCCGGGCCGGACAAAGCGGCCCATGCCGCCCAGCAGGTCGACGGCGCGACGGACGGCCGCCTCGACGGCGGCGGGGTCATAGTCGGGGCAGCGGATCAGCGCAACATGGGGGTCCACGTTGCTACTCGTCGTCTTCCGATTCCTCGTTCGAGCCCGACTCGCCCGTGTCGAGGCTCAACGCCGGCCTCTTGCTGGTGGACTGGGGCTTGCCCTTGCCCTTGCCCTTGGCCTGCTCCTCGGCGCGGATCTCGTTCCACACCCGCCCCAGGCCCGACTTGAAGCGGCGGTCGGCCTTGGGTTTCTCTTCCGGCGGGATCGGCCAGAACCGGATCAGGTGCGACAGGCTCGAGGCGCTCTCCGACTTGGTCAGGCCCGACAGGTAGGCGCTGCGCACGTTGCGGCGCACCAGCCGCAGGAACTCGGACATCCGGTCGGTGGCCTCCTTGCCGGTCGGCTCGCCGTGGCCGGGGATCAGGACGTCGTAGCGCAGCCGCCGCAGGTACGACAGCGCCTCGAGCCACTGTTTGGTGTTCCCCTGCGACAGGAAAGGCGGCCGGTCGGTGATGACCACATCGCCGGTGAACAGGATCTTTTCATTCGGAAAATAGACGATGATCGTCGCCGGCGTATGACCTCCCACCGAGATGAGGTGGATCTCCAGGCTGCCTTTGTACAGGATCGCCCGCCCGGTGAACGTCACCTGGGGCTTGATGATCTTCAGGTGCCTCCACTCGGCCACGGCCGGCGGGTTGCGGTCGCGGTACATGTTCAACAGCCGGGTGCGAAAGCTGTCGCCGTAGCTCTTCATCTCTTTCCACGCGTGCTCGTGGGCCAGCACGCGGGCCATGGGAAAGAACTGGTTGCCGATGATGTGGGCCCGATGGTGGTCGGTGTTGATGATGTACAGGATCGGCTCGTTGGTGTGGCGCTGGATCACTTCCAGCCAGGCGCGAGCGTCGTTGGGCAGCATCGGCGTGTCGATCAGGATCACGCCCTCGCCGGTAGGGATAAAGGCCACGTTGGCCCCGTGGTACCCCGTTTCAACAAAGATCTTGAGTGCGATCTCTCGGAGCATGGGTAGATCTCTCCCTGCAGCCCTTCGGACTGCACCGAACTGTGGTCACCCCAGCCCTCTCCCCGCCGGGGAGAGGGACGAAGATAGTGTAGTCAATGCAGCCTCCAGCGCCGCCGGAACCAGGGCGCCGTCAGGGCCGCCGCCCTGGGCAAAATCGGGACGGCCGCCGCCGCGCCCGCCAATCAGCCGGCAGGCCTGGCCGAGCAGCTCGCCAACGTGCACCTCCACGTCGGCGGAACGGGCAAAGACCAGGTGGCCCTTGTCGCCGCTCCGGCCGGCGCCCAACAGCACCGCGGTCTGCGGCCGGGCGATCAGCCGTTGGGCCAGCATCTTGAGCCGGTCGGGCGCCTGCTCTGGCAGGTAGGCCTGCACCACCCGGACGTCGCCCACCGGCCCTGCCGCGTGCCACATCGCCCCGGCCTCGGCCTCGAGCAGCGCATCCTCAGCCCGGCGCAGGTCACGGCGGGCGTCGCGCAGCTCGGCGTCGAGCCGCCCCACCGCAGCGGGCAGCTCCCAATAGCCCACGCTCAGGTCGCGGGCCATCTCCTGCAGGACGGCGTTCCTGGCCTGATAGTCGCGCAAGGCCCGCCGGCCGCACACAAACTCGACACGGGTTTCTGCGCCTCGCCGCTCGCTGTGGACGATCTTGATCAGGCCGATCTCGCCGGTGGCCCGCACATGGGTGCCGCCGCAGGCCGAGCAGTCGAAATCGGGCACCTCCACGATGCGCAGCGGCCCGCTGCGGGTCGTGGGCTTGCGCAGCGGCAGGCGCTGCGCCTCCTTGCCGGACACCAAGTGGGCGGCGACGGCCCGGTTCTCAAAGACGACCCGGTTGGCCACCTGCTCGGCCTGGGCCAGCTCTTCGGCCGCCAGGGCCCGGTCCAGGTCGATCGTGGCGCAGGTCGTGGTCAGGTGAAAGCTGACCGTGTTGGCCGCGCAGCACCGCACAAAGGCGGCCGACAGCAGGTGCTGGCCGGTGTGCTGCTGCATCAGGTCGAAACGGCGCTCCCAGTCGATCCGGCCCTCCACCTGGCCTGCCTCGAACGGCGGGGCAGCCAGAATATGGATCACGGCCCCGTCGGCCTCCCGCTCGACCACCTCGACGACGGCCACCTCCGCGCCGTCGTCGCCGGCCAGGGGCTTGAGCAGCCCCGTGTCGTGGGGCTGGCCGCCGCCGGTGGGGTAAAAGGCGGTCTGGTCCAGGACGACCGCCGGCCGGCCCTCCCATTCCAGCCGCTCCACCACCTGCGCCGTAAAGCGGGTCAGGTATGGGTGGTCGAAATAGAGCCGCTGCCCGGCCTCCGAGCCCTTGGCGGCCCGCGAAGCCTGGGAGCTTTTCCCGGTCATACCTTGCTCCTGCGACCGCCGGGAGGCCGCGCGCTTGTCTTGTGCGGGGCCGGCTTGCGCCTGGCCAGGCGCACGGCGACAACCACGCCCACCGCCATGACGGCCAGGACGATCAACAACGAGATCCACGTCCAGGGCGCGCGCACCCCAAACAGCGGCACCATCGCCCAGGTCATCCACAGCGCCAGCCCGGCGAACAGCAGCCCGGTCAGCAGCTTGACGGTGGCGGTCTGGCGGCTCACCAGGCTGCCGAGCTGCTCCGAGGTCGTGCCAAAATAGGTCACCACAAAAACCACGACCAGCGGCACGATGAACATGAGGCAGTAGAGCAGCAGGTAGAGAAAGGCCTTCGACGCCAGCTCGGGCACGCTCAGCACAAAGACGATGGTCGGCAGGTACACCTGACCGGTGCAGGCCAGCTCGATGAGCGACACGATAAAGCCGGTGACCAGGGCAACCAGCACAAAGGCCCGCGTCTGGGCGCCCTCGCGGATGACGCGGTTGATCAGCCGGCGGAGGCTGAGCGGCAGCTTGAGCGTCATGTCGCCGGCCTGGCCCTTGCGCGCCTTGAGAAAATCGCGAAAGGTCAGGATGGCCAGCACGACGCACAGCGCCGCCGTGATCAGGTACACCCAGCGGCCCAGCGTCGAGAAGAAGGGCAGGGCCTGCACCACCTTGAGCAGCCCAACGCCCACCAGCAGGTAGGTCAGAAACACGCCCAGCGCAAAGGCGGCGCCCACGAACAGGATGTCGCGCCCGCGCCGCCCGGTAAAGGCCATGTACGAGATGAAAAAGACCAGGGTGGCAAACGCGCACGGGTTCAGCCCGTCGATCAGCCCGGCCCCCAGCACCGCCAGCGCCCCAAACGACTTGAACCGCTCCACCAGGCCGGTCTGGCCCTGGGCCTGATCAAAATCCGTCCCAGGTGCGCGCCGCGCCGGTCGCGGCATACTTGGCCACCGCCGCCATCAGGCTGTCGGCATTCGCCTCGGTCCCGATCAGCACGTCGTCGCCGACAAAGACCATCGGCGTGGACAGCCGTTTCTCGGCCGGCACCTTGTACTGCTCGCTCAGCCACTCGTTCAGCGCCTGATTGCCCTCGATCGGAAAGCTCTCGACCACCAGCGCCGGATACTGCCGCTTGACCAGCTTTAGGTCATAGGTCGTGCGGGCGCACTCCTGGCAGCCCGCCTTTTCGAAATAGGCCAGGTAGATCGGCTCGCCCGCCTCCACCGTCGGCCCCGGCGTGGGCGGCTCCGAGTCCACCGACGTATAGTCGACCCCGCCCTGGGCCAGGTAGCGGTCGATCAGCCCTTCGAGCTTGGCCGGGATCTCGTCGCCGCCGACCAGCACCTGGTCGCCGATGACCAGCGCCGGCACGTAGCCCTGATTGTCGGCGGCCACGCCCAGCTTTTTCTCCAGGGCCAGCATGGCCTGGTAGTTGTCGCCCCTGCCGATCTCGATATACCTCATGCTCGACCTGGTCGCCGTACTTGTCATAGACCTTGGGCAGGTAGTTGTCCATGATCTCGTGGCAGTGGGGGCAGGTGGTGCTGTAGTACAGCGTGAAACGCACGACCGGCCCGGCCGGCGCGCCAGACGCGCCGCACGCCGCCAGCAGCAGGGCGAGCAGCAACAAGGAAACCAACGATCTGAGTTTCATCCAGGTCCTCTTCAAAAAAGACGGCCTGACAGGTTCTACGAAAACCTGTCAGGCCTTAGATTTACGCTACAGTCTTGCCACACTCGGGACAAAAGCGCGACCCTGCCGGCACAACCGCCCCACAATTGGCGCAGGTGATCTGCGCCGGCGCCACTTCCATCTTGGCGCCGCAGTTGGGGCAGAACTTGACCCCCGCCGGCACCTGGGTGCCGCAGTTGGGACAGGGGTGGCCCGCAGGCCCCGCCGTTGGAGCAGGAGCGGGCGCCGCGGCTTCGGGCGCCTTGTCCTCGCGGATCCGCTGGATCTCGTTTTCCTGATCGGCCACCTGCTGGCGCAGGCCGTCGGCCTGCTGGCACAGCTCTTGCAGCTCCGGCACGGCCAGCGCCCCGCCGTCGTACAGCTCCAGCGCCCGCGCGCCGATCGCCGCCGTCTGGGTATTCAGCTCACCCTTGAGCCTGTTCAGCGCCCCCTGCGCCTGGGTTACCTTTCGCAGGCGATCCGCCTCAAACGCCGCCTTGTCGGCTCCACTCTTGATCTTGTCAAAAAAACCTGGCATTGTACCCTCCTTCATGCGCTCTTGAGATAGGCGATTCGACAACAAACGTCAGCGCCGGCCATTATAACCCCACCGGCCCGATTAGTCAAGTGCACCTTCAGCCAGGCCCACCCTCCCCCCTCCAACGGCCTGACAGGTCTCGGTCCCTACGGGGATCTACGTGAAGACCTGTCAGGCCGTTCCTTGACACCCTGCCCGGACCATGCTATCATACTGCCTGGAGCCGCCCGCCGAGCAGATCAGGCGGCCCCGCCGGTTGGCCCATTCGTGCGTGTACGAAGGAGGCGCCCAATGAATCCTGACATCCGCCGTCGAATCCCGACCATAGCGATCACCCTGCTCGGGGCCGCCATGCTGCTGATGATGCTCGGCGCAGCCGCCCAGAGCCAGGGGCCGGCCGTGGCGTCTCCTTCAGGCTCGCCCATTTCGCCGGCCGCCCCCGCCGCGCTGCCCCCACCTCAATCCGGCGGCTCGCCGCTGGGCTGGGGAGGGCCCGATACCTTTGGCTATACGTACGCCGACTCGGATGAAGCCTGGGGGCCCAGCCCCGTCTTTGAGGACATAAGCGGCGTCGGCGCTTCTATGATCTTCTCCGACTCGTACCACGCCGTCGAGCTGCCCTTTGCCTTCCCCTTCTACGGCGCCGCCTACACCCAGACCTACCTCTACCGCGACTGCTCCGGCTGCTACGCCAATCCGACCCACATCGCCTTCGGCGACATTCCCGACTATTTCCGGGGTGTGATACCCTGGATGGACTATGTGGACCGCGACAGCGGCCACGTCTATGTCTATTCCGACACCCTCGACCACGCCGGCCCGGTTCATCATCCAGTACGACGAGGTCTGGAACTATGAACACGGCATCACCACCACCTCCCAGGTGATCCTGTACGAGAACGGCGACATCCTGGTGCGCTACGCCGAGGGGTTCAGCTCGTTTAGCTCATGGTACCCCGGCTGGCGGATCCCCTGGCTGTGGAGCTGGTGGTGCGACACCTTTTACTACGCCGGCGCTCCCCGCAGCAGCTTTGCCGTCGAGTTCACCTACCCCGAGGGCGCCTTCTTGTGGCCGCCGCGCCGCCTGGGCGCCGGGACGGCAGGCACGCCGGTCACCTACACCTTCAAGCTCCGCAACAACACCGGCTCCGCCGATAGCTTCTCCCTGACCTCCGGCGTCAGCCTGTGGGACACCGCCGTCGAGCCCGCCGTCACCCCTCCGATCTCTGACGGGCACAGCATCACCGTTACCGTCACCGTGGCCATCCCGCCGGGGGCCTTGCCGGGCGACGCGGACACGGCGATCATCGAGGCCGGCTCCATCTCGTTCCCGGGGGCCTACACCGCCACGGCCACCATCTCCACGACGGCGCTGTGCACCCCCGCCCTGACCTTCAGCGGCCAGACCGGCATGGCCGCATCGCGCGACGACATCTATGACTATGGCGGGCAGCCCTTCACCTACCTGTACGCCAACGCCCACACCACCGGCGGCTCCACCTCCATCCGCGCCCGGCTCCAGGCCTACGACCCCGCCCAGGCTCAATGGCAGACCCTGGGCTCGTGGGACCAGGTCGGCCCCGACCAACTGCTGATCGATCGCTTCTTTGTTCCGCCGGCCTACACCGCCGTGCGGGTCTCTATGCAGGACCTGTACGGCTACCAGGCCGGCTACGACTACCGGTTCATCGTCTGCCGCGCCCCGGCGGTCCTTCTCCGGCCCGCGTCGCAGCAGGCATGGGTCGAGCCGGGAGCAACCGCCGTCTATACCCTGGCCCTCACCAACTATATGATGATCACCGACACCTTTGAGCTGACGGTCACCGGCAACACCTGGCCCGCCGCCTTCTGGCACAACGGCGCCCCGATCACCACCACCGCCCCGCTGGCCGACCGGGAGACCTACACCTTCACCCTCCAGGTCGAGGCGCCGGCCGGCGCCCTGCCGGGCCAGGTCGATCCGGCAGCCATCCGCGCCACCTCGCTGGCCTCGCCGCTGATCTCGGCCACGGCCGGCGTGACCACCACCGCCCTGTGCAGCCCTACCCTCCTTTTCAGCGGCCAGACCGGCCCGGCGGCGTCGCTCGACGACATCTATGACTATGGCGGCCAGGCCTTCACCTACCTCTACGCCAACGCCCACACCACCAGCGGCGCCGGCTCGATGTGGGCCCAGCTGCAGGCATACGACCTCACCCTGGGCCGGTGGCAGACCCTGGAGGCGTGGTACGACGTCGGTCCCGATCAGCTGCTGATCGATCGCCATTATGTATCGCCGGCCTACAGCGCCGTGCGGATCTCTGTGGAGGACCACTACGGGGGCCAGGTCACCTACGACTATGCGTTCGCCGTGTGCCGGCAGCCGGCGGTCGGCCTCAGCCCCCCGGCGCAGCACAGCCTGACCCAGGCCGGGACCACCGTCGTCTATAGCCACACGGTGACCAACTATACGATGGCCACCGCCGCCTTTAGCCTGACCGCCGCCGGCAACGCCTGGCCGACCACCTTGTGGCACAACGGTGCGCCGGTTACCACCACCGGCGCCGCTCGCCGACCTGGGGACGTTCACCTTCACCGTCCAGGTGGACGTGCCCGCCGGCGCCGGCATGGGCAGCTCAGACCCGGCCACCGTCCAGGCCGCCTCCCCCGGCGCCTCCGCCACAGCCTCCCTCACCACAGCCGTGCTCAGCTACCCCTGGGTGCAGGCATTCAGCAGTGTGTGGTCGCCAGGCGGCGCCGCCGACCCCGAGGAATATCTCGATGTCGTGGGGCCCGGCGGCATCGCTACGCTGCAAATGACCGGCGACGAGGATGCGCAGGAAGGCCCGCCGGCGGTCGCCGCCTACCCGCGCGAGGCCATCGTCGCCGCCTGGGCCGGCCCGCCCGGATTCAACGGCGTGGCCGACTATAACAACATCGAATACACCGCCCTCGGCGTCACCGGCAACACCGTCGTCACCGTCACCCACGTCTCGGACAATGCCGGCGCCGCCGTCCAGACCGCCGACCGGTATCCGGCCACGGCCGTGGCCCACACCGACGGCAACGTGCTCATCGCCTGGCAGCGCTACGAATACAACCCGGCCGCCGCCGACTGGCGGACCAACATCACCTATGCCGTGCGCGATCCCGCCGGCCGCGAGCTGCTCCCTCCCACCGCCCTGACGCACAACACCATCCACATGCTGGTGGATAGCTCGCCCTCCGCGGCGACCTTTGGCGACGGCCGCTTCGCCGTCGTCTGGCAGCGCTACCCGGATGGCGCCGCCATCTCGGACGTGCTCTATGCCGTGCTCGACGGCGCCGGAGCCCTGGTCGCCGGGCCGGTCAACCTGACCACCAACAGTTCTGGCGGCGACTATCTGCCCCGCGCCAACGCCCTGGCCGACGGCAACGTGCTCCTGACCTGGCACGGCTACCACCAGTCTGGCAGCGACATCTACTATGCCGTGCTCGACAGCGCCGGGACCGCCGTCTACCCCATCCACCGCCTGACCCACGCGCCCAACAACGCCTATGCGCCCGACGCCGTCGGGCTGCGCAGCGGCAAGACCGTCGTCGCCTGGTCGCAGTACGGCTACTACCCCGACTGGCAGTCCGAGATCGTCTACGCCGTCCTGGACGCCGACTATACCTTCTCGCCCAATCCGGGCGAGGCGCCCTGGACCGGCAGCTACTACAACAACGAGACCCTGTCGGGCTCGCCGGAGGTGACCAGGACCGACGCCACCATCGATTTCCAGTGGGGCGACGGCTGGCCCGACCCCGCCGTCTATACCGACCACTTTTCGGTGCGCTGGACCGGAACCATTACCCCGGCCGCCGGCAGCTATCTGTTCAGAATGGGCAGCGACGATGGCAGCCGTCTGTGGATCGACGGCCAGCTTGTCCTCGACCGCTGGGACGCAAGCAACCAATACTGGGAGGCCGCTGCCACCCTCACCGCCGGTCCCCACCAGGTCACCATGGAGATGCACGACATCGTGGGACCGGCCTGGGCACAGCTGACCTGGCAGGCGCTCCTCCCCAGCCCGATGTCGAAAGACGACTATTATCTCTCCCTGGCCCGCGACGACGGCGACAACGCCGTGCTCACCTGGACAGACGGGGCCTTTGAGCGGATCTACCTATGCGGTGATCGACGGCCTGGGCGTGGTGCGCACCCCGCCGCTGGTCTTTCGCGCCCGGCGCGACTGGACCGAAATCAGTCAGGGGGGTTCCGGAAACGGCAGCCTGCCCGAGCTGACCCTGGCCGTCTCCAAGGTCGCCACACCCGATCCGGTCCAGGCCGGCGGCCTGCTCACCTATGCCATCACCGTCCACAACACCGGCTTTGCCCCGGTCACCGGTCTGGCCATCACCGACACCGTGCCGGCCACCACCACCTTTGTCTCCGCCGACTCGGGCGGCGCCCTGGTGGGCGACGAGGTGCGCTGGATCGGCCACACCCTGGCAGCAGGCGGCCGCCTGACCGTGCGTTTCGTGGTACAGGTCGATGGGTTCACGCCGTCGGGGACCCGGCTGGTCAACGACCGGTATGGAGCGACGTGCAACGAGGCGCCGGCGCCGCTCATGGGCCCGGCGGTGCGCACCACCGTGCAATGGATCAGGTGGCTGTACCTGCCCCTGGTCCAGCGCAACTACTAGACTGGAGGCCAAGGTGAAACCTGCATCAGGTGCGTCGCACTGACAGCAGGTGCAACGCACCGACAGCAGGTGCAACGCACCGACAGCAGGTGCATCGCACCGACAGCAGGTGCAACGCACCAGCAGCAGGTGCAACGCACCGGCGCGAGGGTTTCATTGAATTATAGGAATCAAAAGGATGTTTTACAAAGAAGACGAAATTGAATCACTGGCGCCATGGTTGGTAATCCTCATCACCTTGATTGGTGGTGTGCTGCGGGTTTTTATAGTTGGCAACAAAGGGTTGAGGTTGGATGAATCGTTCAGCATATGGCTGAGCAACCAAAGTGTTGTCGAGATTGTGCAATGGATTGTCAAGATCGACCAACACCCCCCCCTGTATTATCTCCTGCTCCATCACTGGATAGGGCTCCAGGGGGATACGCTCGGTTCTGTCCGTCTGCTTTCCGCACTGTTCGGCACAGCTACAATCCCGGTTATGTACCTGATCGGCAAACGCATGTCTGGCTGGGCAATGGGGCTGGTGGCGGCAGTGATCCTGGCTTTGTCGCCTTTCAACATCCACTTTGCCCAAGAAACGCGCATGTACACCTGCCTGGCGTTCAATGCAGCCGTGGCGATCTATGCACTGGTCAGACTGCTTACGGATTCACGCTCCGTCAGGCCGATCGGCAGCCAGTTTCGGGAATATGTGCATGCCTGGCGTACACCTAGACAGCCTGAACCAGGCATCGAGGGGGACTTTTACGCGAAGGAGATCGGCGAACTAACCGGATGGAGAGCCTGGATGTTCCGCCATCGTAGGTTACCCATCCAGGCCATTGAGACTGACCTGTCGTGGGTGACATTCATCGTGTTCTCGGCTGCGACCCTGCTCAGCCACAATGCGGCCGTCCTTTTCCCTCTAGCCACGAATGTCTTCGTTCTTGGTCTGATGCTCTTGACAAGGCTCAAGAAGTCAGGGTCCGATCCCGGCTTCTCTGCTCCCTCTTTTTCGAACTGGGTGAAGGCTCAGATAGGCATCTTGATATTATGGAGTCCATGGCTATATGGTTTTGTCGCGCAAGCCGGCAGAGTCTATCAGGAGTCGTGGATTCCGGAACCGAGCTGGAGCACCGTTGTCCAGGTGTTCAAATCCTTTCTGAGTGGTTTTACGTCAGATCGAACCAGCCTGGCAACGGTGATCTGGATCCTGTACGCTGGGGTGCTTTGTCTGGGGCTGGCGCATTACTTACGAAGAATGCCGCGATTCTTGTTTCTGGCTGCCCTGATCGCCGTCCCCTTCCTGGGTGAGCTGATCGTGAGCATCCGCCGGCCTGTTTTTACCGATCGAACTCTGATCTGGACAACGATTCCATTGTTCCTGGTAGTGGCGGCCGGTATCCTACAATTAAGATTCCGTCTCGTTATTCTCGCGGTGCTGGCGATTTTAGGTATAAACAACCTGTTTTCTGCCGGCGACTATTACAGGTCCTGGCAACAAGAGGATTGGAATAATGTTGCCGGTTATGTCGCAAATTACGTTCAAAAGGATGATCTGATCCTTTTCAACGCCACCTGGGTGCAGATCCCGTTCGACTATTATTTCAGGGCCTATGAAGAGCAGTATTCTCTCCAGGTAGAGCAACGTGGGGTTCCCGTAGACATGTTCGATAGCGGTATCCCGGAACCCAAGATGACTGATAGCGATATGCCCAGGTTGATGTCATTGTTGAGTGGGCGTAGCAGAGTCTGGCTGGTTTACAGCCGTGACTGGTATACTGATACTGATCCAACGGGGTTGATCCCACAAACGCTTGCATCTGGAATGAAATTGATCCAGCAGCGCGATTATTATGGACTGCAGGTTCAATTGTATGGAGTACCCTGAGCCTGATTTCGAAGGGAGGCATCCTATGAGCCCCAGGACTTTAAGTCGCACCCCGGCCCTGCCGGTCAGTTTCCTCGCAGCAGCGATGCTGCTGCTCGTTGTTGCGGTAGCCGCCCAGGGCCAGGGACCGGCTGCGGCGCCTGCGCCGGTCACGGCACCTCCCGCGTTGGCCCTGCCCGGCCCACTGGATCCACCCGCCGCCGGGCCGCGTCCCCTCGTCTGGCAGAGCCTGTCCGGCGCGGCAGGCCGGCTCCCCCACTTGCCGCAGCACGCAGGCTCGCCGCTCGGCTGGGGAGGGCCGAGTGCATTTGGCTATGCCTATGCCGACTCGGATGAACCCTGGGGGCCGAGCCCTGTCTTCGAGGACATCAGCGCCGTCGGCACGCCTGTAACCTTTTCCGCCTCCTACCAGCCTGTCGACCTGCCCTTCGCCTTCCCCTTCTACGGCGCCGCCTACACGCAGACCTACCTCTACCGCGACTGCTCCGGCTGCTACACCAATCCCACCCACATCGCCTTCCTCGACCCTCCCGGCGCGGTGGCCTGGATGGGCTACACAGACCGCACCAGCGGCGCCGTCTACATCTATGCCGATCCCCTCGCCGACCCGCCCCGGTTCATCATCCAGTACGACGACGTATTCGACTATTTCCGCGGCGCCGCCACCACCTCCCAGGTCATCCTCTACCAGAACGGCGACATCCTGGTGCGCTATGCCCAGGATTTCGGTAGCTGGCCCTACTGGTACCCCACCTGGCCCATGCCCTACCTGTGGAACCCGGCGCTCGAGACCTTTTACCATAACGGCTTCCCCCGCAGCAACTTTGCCCTGCAGTTCACCTACCCCCAGGGCGCCTGGTTCTGGCCGCCGGAGCGCCGGGGCGCCTCGCCGGCCGGCAGCCAGCTCGCCTACACTTTCCAGCTCCACAACAGCACCGGCTTAACCGATACCTTCACCCTGACCTCCGGCGGCTGGGAGTGGCCCACCGTTGTCCGGCCCGCCGTCACCGATCCGGTCGCCGATGGGCAGAGCGTGACCGTCGCCGTGACCGTGTCGATCCCGGCGGCAGCCCTGCCCGGCGACATGGATGGAGGGCTCATCGAGGCCGCTTCGACCTCGTTCCCGGGGCTCTACACGGCCACCGCCGCCATCTCCACCACGGCGGTGTGCTCCCCACTCCTTACCTTCAGCGGCCAGTCTGGCCTGGCCACGTCGCACCACGACGCCTACGACTATGCCGGGCAGCGCTTCACCTACCTGTACGCCGCCGCCCACTCCACCGGCGGCACCAGCACGCTGACCGCCCAGCTGCAGGCGTACGACCCCGGCCTCGGTCAGTGGCAGACCCTGGGGTCGTGGAGCAACGCCGGCCCCGACCTGGTGCTGGTCGATCAGGTCTTTGCCCCGGCCCTCTACAGCGCCGTCCGGGTTGACCTCGAGAACGCCAACGCCTACGAACTCTACTACGACTACCTGTTCGTCATCTGCCGGGAGCCGCTCGCGCCGCTGGCGCCCCCGGCGCAGCAGAGCCTGGCCCACGCCGGGGCGACCGTCGTCTACCCCTTGACCCTCACCAACTATGTGATGATCACCCGACACCTTTGACCTGACCGCTGCCGGCAACGCCTGGCCCACCACCTTCTGGCGCAACGGCGCCCCGATCACCACCACCGGCCCCCTCGCCGACCTGGGGACCTACACCTTCACCGTCCGGGTCGAGGCGCCTGCCGGCGCCGATCCGGGCACAGTCGACCTCGCCGACCATCCGCGCTGCCTCCACCGCCTCACCCGGCGTTTCCGGCACGGCCTCGCTCGACACCGCCGCGCTCAGCTACCCCTGGGTCCAGGCCTACGGCGATACCTGGTCCCCCGACGGCTCCATCGACCTGGACCAGTACCTGGACATCGTCCGGCTCGGCAGTGTCGCCACGGCCCAGTTGACCAATGACCAGCCTCAGCAGGACGGTCCGCCGGCCGTTGCCGCCTACCCGCGCGAGGCCATCGTCGCCGCCTGGACCGGCCCTTACCGCTACAACGGCGTGGCTTCCTACCTCAACATCGAATACGCTGCCGTCGATCTGGACGGCAACACGGTCGTTACCGCCACCCAGCTCTCCGACAACGCCGGCGCCACCGTCACCACCGCCGACCTCTATCCGGGCCCGGCCGTAGCCCAGACCAACGGCAACGTGCTGATCGCCTGGTCTCGGCACGAAGATTACCCGGGCGGCAGGCGCTACAACATCTACTATGCTCTGCGCGATCCGGCCGGCGGCGAGCTGCTCCCCCCCGTTGCCCTGACGAGCAACATCTCCGAGACCGTGCAGGACCGCGCGTCGTCGACGGCGACCTTCAGCGACGGGCGCTTTGCCGTCGCCTGGCAGCGCACCCAGAGTGCCACCGGCGCCTCGGACATAATGGTCGCCGTGCTGGACGGCGCCGGAAACCTCGTCGTCGGGCCGCTCAACCTGACCAACAACCCTTCAGGCGGCGACCAGGAGCCCCGCGCCAACAGCCTGGCCGACGGCAACGTCCTGCTGACCTGGCACGGCTACCACGGCTCCGGCATCCGGGTCTATTACACCGTGCTCGACAGCGCAGGGACCATCGTCTACCCGATCCACGGCCTGACCAACTCGCCCTACGGCGCCTTCTACCCCGACGCCGTGGGGCTGCGCGACGGCCGGGCGGTTGTCGCCTGGTCCCAGGACGGTTACTACCCCGGCCAGGGGCAACAGATCGCCTATGCCGTGCTGGACGCCGGCTACCACAGCTCACCAAATCCGGGCGAGACGCCCTGGACGGGGACCTACTATAACAACGAGACCCTCAGCGGCCAGCCGGCGCTGGAGCGGACCGACGACACGATCGACTTTCATTGGGTCGATGGCACCCCCGACCCTGCCGTCTACGCCGACCACTTTTCCGTGCGCTGGACGGGGACCATCACCCCGGCCGCCGGCAGCTACATCTTTAGCATGGGCGCCGATGACGGCGGCCGCCTGTGGATCGACGACCAGCTCGTCCTCGATCGCTGGGACACATGCTGCCAGCTCTGGCAGACCGTTGTCGACCTCACCGCCGGGCCCCACCAGGTCAAGATGGAGATGTACGAGATTGCCGGCTGGGCCTGGGCCGAGCTGACCTGGCAGGCGCTGCTCCCCAACCCATTGTCGAACGAAAACAGCGCCGTCTCTCTGGCCCGCGACGCCGGCGACAACGCCGTGCTCACCTGGACAGACGCCGCCCTTGGCCGCATCTACTACGCCGTCGTCGACGGCCTCGGCGCCCTGCGCACCACGCCGCGGGTCTTTCGCACCGGGCACGAATGGATCGGCATCAGCACCTGGGGCGCCGGAAGCGGCAGCCTGCCTGGGCCGGAGCCGGTCACCTCCAGGGTCTACGTGCCGCTGGTCGTGCGCGACCACTGAGACTGAAGCCGAGGTGAGACCTGCATCAGGTGCGTCGCACCAACCGCAGGTGCAACGCACCGTCGCTCTACAATAACCTTGCCGGCCTTGATCGCCGGGCGCGATAGTCAAACTGCCTGGCATTCGCGGCATTGAGGTGGACCGATGAACAGGAAATACGCTCCATGGAATTGGCTCGGCGTGGTGGTTTTGGCGCTGTTGCTGGGAGGTCAGCCTCTGACGGCTCATTTCCACGTGCCCGGCGCTCATAGCCATGGCCAGGTGGCCGGCCAGGTCGGGCAACCAACAAGCCCCAGCGGCTATCTGAGAGGCATGGCCTACGGTCCCTATCGCCAGGGTCAGAGTCCAGAGCTGGGGATCTATCCCACACTGTCTGAGGTGCAGCAGGACATGCCCCTGTTGACGATGGTCGCCAATGGCATTCGCATCTACGGCTGCCGGCATCTCGAAACGGTGGTCACGGCCACCCAGGAGATAAGCCTGCCCCTGGCCCTGGGCGCCTGGTTGAGCGGCGACTCGGGGGCGGACCGCGCCGAGATCGAATGCGCCGTGGGCCAGGCGCAGGCCAATCCGCACGTCGCCTCCCTCGTCGTCGGCAGCGAGAGCATCCTGCGGGGCCAGCTCACAGTCACCCAGGTGTGCAGCTACACCCAAGAGGTGCGAGAGCGCACCGGCCTTCCGGTCACCACCGCCGAGCCCTGGCATATCTGGGTCGATCACCCTGACCTGGCGGCGTGCACGGACTATATGATGGTCCATATCCACCCCTATTGGGAGTGCCAGCCCATCGAAAATGCCATGGCTTTTGTCCAGGAAAAGTATGGCCTGGTGAGCACCCAATACCCGGGCAAGAGGGTGGTGATCGGCGAGACCGGCTGGCCCACAGCGGGAGCAGGGCGAGAGGCTCATTGTGGGCCCATGCCCGCCCCAACTCCTGAACAGCAGGTCCTCTTTGCCGGCCAGTTCTTGAGCTGGGCCAGGCAGGAAGGGATAGACTCTTACTTTTTTGACGCTTTTGACGAGCCGTGGAAATGCGAAAACGGGCGGCCGGAAGTAGAATGTCACTGGGGCATCTATGACACCGATCGAGTCCCCAAGCCGGCCCGATACCTGTTTGTTCCCCACCGGGTGTGGCTGCCCATTGTCCCCAAGGGTCAGTGACAAAGCGGGTACCGGCCTGCGAGCCGTCTCCCGCGGCGCCTCCCTCGGACCCTGTCCCTCGGGACCAGGGCGCGCGTGTGATCCGCGGCCTGGCGCCGGGGGTCAAGCTGGGGGTTAGGCAGTGCTGTGGACGCGGAGCGTCCAGGCGGGCATTCCCCTGTGCCTCCATCGCTCGCGATGGACAGAACAACGGTGCCCGGCACACCCGCGTCTACGCCGCAGGCGCAGGCAGGGCAGGCACAGGGGAACGAGTGGAATGGAACCAATCTCCCCCTACCGTCGTCTTAACAGGGGGTCATTCATCCAGTGAGCAACAGCCGCAGCCTGCGGTCCATCCTGCCCATCGCCATTCTGCTCGGAGCGCTGGCCGCCGGGTGTGAGTCGGGCGCAGGCCCACAGCAGTCGCCCTTGCCCACTCCGCCGCAGCCTTCGCCCAGCGCCCTGGCCCCGGCCGTGCCGTCGCCCGAGCTCTCGCGCCTCCCCGCCGGCTGGACCCTCTACCCCGGCCCGAACGACATCCAGGACCTGGCCTTTGCCCCCGACGGGACGCTGTGGGCCGCGACCACCGCCGGCATCGTCCGGTGGGACCTGGCCGCCGGCGCCCACACCCTCTACACCGCCATCGACGGCCTGGCCTCCAGCCTGGCGACCGGCGTCGCCGTCGCCCCCGACGGCAGCGTGTGGGCCTCCACCTCGGCCGGAGTCAGCCATCTGGACGGCGGCCGTTGGATCACCTACACCCAGGCCGACGGCCTGCCCGCCGCCGCCGTCCAGGCCATCGCCGTAACCCCTCAGGGCCGGGTGTGGGCCGGAACCACCGAGGGCGCCGCCCGCCTCGACCCTTCGGCTGCGGTCCCGGCCCGCCGGCCACCGCACAGGAAGCGGTACTCCGCAGGACAGGCAGGACAGGCGGCGCGTCATGGACGACCTACCTCGGCGGCGCACGGGTGTGGGGTGTGGAGGCCACACCAGACGGCGCGGTGTGGTTCGCCGGCAATAGCCCTGGGGTCACCCGCTATCTCCCCGCTACCGACTCATGGCAGGACTATACCATGGCCGACGGGCTGCCCAACCTGACCGTCACCGCCATGGCCGCCGGCCCGGCGGGCGATGCGTGGGTGATCGTGCCCTGGGAAGGTCTCTACCATTTCGACGGCGCCGGGTGGCAGCTTGCCCACGCGCATACTGGCATGGTCTGTGCTCTGGCCGTTGCCGCCGACGGCACGCCCTGGGTTGGAGGCTGTGGCAGCCTGCACTACTCCTGGGGCAAGCTGACCCACGGCCAGGGCGATAACTGGGTCGAGGAAACCGGCTGGCACGACCTGGGGACCCCTGCGGTGCACGCCATCGCCTTTGGACCCGGCGGCACGATCGCCGTCGGCACCGACCGGGGACTGAGCATTGCCGGCGAGGAAGGCTGGCGCACCCTGCTGGCCGGCCCCACCCGCAACCAGGTGACGGCCGCGGCCGTCACCCCCGACGGCGCCGCCTGGTTTGGCTTTGGCGACAGCGCCTCCGATGCGGCCGGCGGCGGCCTGAGCCGCTTCGACGGCCGCGAATGGCTCCATTTCCTCGCCGACGCCAACGTCCAGGCGCTGGCCGTCGGCCCCGACGGCGTCCTGTGGGCCGGCGCCGGCTGCACGCTGTGGCGGCTCGAGGCCGGAAGCTGGCAGCAGGTAGGCGGCTGCGACGAGATCAAGGGCAACGTCCTCGACATCGCCCCGGCGTCCGATGGCGCGGTGTGGGTGGCTACCGGCCTGTCCCTGGCCCATTTCGACCCTTCGGCTGCGCTCAGGACAGGCGGCAAATCCTGGACGGCAGTCGACAGGCTGGTCGACTCGCTGGCCGTCGCGCCCGGCGATACGCTGTGGGCAGCCGGCTGGGAGGGGACGCTGGGCTCACAATACGTCGCCCGCTTCGACGGCTCGGACTGGATCAAAACGCTGGACCGCAGCCTCGGCTCCCTGGTCGCGACCCCCGACGGCCGGGTGTGGGGCATCGACGGCGAGCGGGGCCTGGCCCGCTTTGACGGCCGGTCGTGGGCGTTCCTTCAACCGCCTGCCGATTTTGCAGGCCCTGTCCGCACCCTGGCCGTCGCCCCCGGCGGCGCGCTGTGGCGGCGGCGACTCCCAATCGCCCGTCTGGACGGCGATGACTGGCGGGTCTATGAATCTGTCGCGGGCGTGCAGGCCATCGCCTTCACCCCCGACGGCTCGCTCTGGCTGGCCACCGCCACCGGCGCCGCCCGCTTCCAGGCCGGAGTGAGTGCGGGTGTCCA
>CAVVMX010000029.1:0-66351 GCA_963749455.1 uncultured Chloroflexia bacterium | reverse complement strand
GTCAGCCTCTCTGCGGCGGCGGCAGCATACTCCGCCCGCTGTCGGTCGCCATCTTGCTGATAGTTCCATGCCTGGCCCAGGAAGCGGTCACGGGCATAGCGCAGCCCGCGGACAACCTCGACGGCGGCGACGACGTTGCCGGCGGCGACTGACGCATCGCCGTAGAGCAGGCGCGTGACGCGGTCACGATGGCCGGCATCCCAGGCGGCCTGGACAAGGCTCAAGCCGCCGGCATAGTCGCCGCGATCGAGGGCGATGGCAGTCAGGCGGGTCAGGGCGGTGGCGTTGGTCGGGTCGAGGGCCAGCGCCCGGCGGAAGTAGCGCTCGGCCGGTGACAGGTCTACGACGCGCCGCACCTGGTGCAGGGTGGGATCGCCAAAGTGGCGGTAGTCGTAATGCTGCAATTCAGCGCGCGTCTGGGCCAGCGCACCCAGGTTGGCGTTCCAGGCGGCGGCAATGGGTCGCCAGAAGAGGGCGGCGGCGACAACGGCCACGACGACAAGCCCGCCAGCAGCGAGGGTGCGAGCACGCGGAACCCATGCAGAGGCGCACGCAAGGGCGCACGGCCGTGCACCCCTTCAGGGGCGACCGGACGCACGGCAGGCCGCAAGGACGAGGGCGGCGGGGACCCACAGGAAGAGAAGGCTGCGGTTGCCATGGAGCGGATAGTCGACCAGACCGTGGAGGATCTCGACGGCCAGCGAGGCCAAGGCGGCCAACAGGAGCGGGTTTGTCCTGGTGGAAGAGGTCAGGGCCCGCAGCCCCAGGACGGCCGGGATGAGGAGCATGGCAATGAGAGCTGCCAGGCCCAGCAGCCCCTGCTCAACCAGAATGTGCAGGTACATATTGTGGACGTGGATCATGGCCGGAACGTGGATCAGCAGGGCGTAGGTGGAATGGATCACCGGAAAGGTGCCAGTTCCCACGCCGGTGAACAGGTAATCACGGGCCAGCAGGAGCGACTCGGAATAGAGGGTAGCCCGGCCGGCGATGCTGCCGTCCTGGTCAAATGCAGAAGACTGCACCCACTGGAAGGCGACCGCCAGCCAGGCCATCGACAACACGGCCACCATGGAGACGGCGAAGGCCAGGCGCTGCGCCCGGCTCCACCCGGCGCGGCGTGTCAGTCCGGCTGCCAGGACCCAGACGGCAGCCAGCCCGGCGCCCCCCGCCGCCGCCAGCCAGGCGCCACGGGATGTGGTCAGGAACAGGCCAAGGGCAATGACGACCGCCGCGACCGCTCCACCGACGCCCCACAGCCAGCGCTGCCAGCGGATGACGGAACGGAAGCCCACGACGGCCACGCCCAGGCCGTAGAACCAGAGCATGGCCAGCAGCCCACCGGCCAGGTTGGCGTTCAGCTCGGGGATGGGCAGGCGGGGCCAGGCGCGGCCCTGCAACGCTGTGCCCAGCCCTCCGATCAGCGGGATGCGGGCCAGGTTGGCCGCCCAATCGTTGGTCAAGAGGAACCAGACAGGCTCCGACGGCGCCCAGCCAGCCGAAAAGTGCCATGGTCCAGGTGAGATGGTCGTGGCGATCGACGGCAGCCAGGGCGTAGAACACCAGCGCCGCCAAGCACCAGTCCGACGATCCACTGGCTGGCGGGCGGCATCCAGGGCGAAGCGGCATACGCTCCGCGAGGGTCGTAGCTGGTGACGATGCCGATCCCTGCCGACAGAAGAAAGAGGAACAGGGGCAGGTCGAGCAGCGTGCGTGGGATGGGTCGGCGTCGGGCCAGCAGCCGCAGCAGCAAGGGCGCCAGCCCGATGAGGAGGACCCAGGTGCGCGACGGCGCCTGATCCCAGAGGATGCCGGCGACGGCGAGAAAGAACAGCTGAGTGAACAGGAAAGCCATAGGGTTTGTGACTTTGGGTTTTGTCCCCTTTGAGGAGATCTACAGGATTTTGATCCTTCGCCTCGCTTGGGTCAGTGGTCCTGAATTGGGGCACGGCGTCCGGGCAGGCTCCGCCGATCTGGCAAGTCGGTGTCGCTTGCTCAGATGGATCAGGTAACAGCTGTCGCTGTCGGCTGCCAGCCATCAGCGGCTGCCGGCTGCAGGCCGGGCAAAGATGAAGCCGTCGCCTCGCCAGATCAAGATGCGGCATGGGTGGGCAGGGTCTGACTCCAGCCTCTGTCTGAGGTGGCAGACGTACAGCTTGACGTTGCCACGCGAGCTGGCTTGCTGGCCCTCCCATGTGGGTGATCAGCCACCCTCACCTCAAAACGCGATCCAGCTCATTGCCACCAGACAGCAGCAACAGCAGCAGCTTATCATGGAAAACCAGGACCTGCTCGCAGGGCTCCCAATCCGGATCACAACTGTTGCTGCCAAGGATCACTAGGTCTGGCTCTATCAAGAGCGTACGGTGAATAGCGTCCAAGCCCCGACGGATACACTCTGGCCGGTAACCGTCGCGAAGTCAGCACCGGCTGCAAAGCCCCAAGGGTAGCCGCGTCGTCGTCGACAAGAATAGTGCTATCCACCATCAGCCACCAGGGTGATCCGCCTCTATCATAACCGACAAAGGTTAAATATCGGTAAGCAAATGGTTACAGTTTGGTCTCTAGTCTGCCGGAGTCGGCAAACGGTCCGTGTGCTTCCCCACACGCCAGAGTTGCCTCTGGCCGGCGCGTGGGGTATACTATACCACGATTCCCGTTGTGTACGTCGAACTCAGACCACGGGAGTGTCAGCAGCCGGCTTAGCACTCAGATGGAAAGATCACCTGTTACCACCACACCCGGATACCTGGAGCTGTATGACAGCGGCGAGCTGGCCCGGCGCGCCGAGGCCGCCTGGGCGATCCTGGCCCAGCTGCGAGCTGTGCCCGCACCGCTGCGGCGCCAACCGCCTGGCCGGAGAGCAAGGCGTGTGCCGCATGGGCGCCGAACCGAAGGTGTCGAGCTGGAACATCCACCGCTGGGAAGAGCCGCCGATCAGCGGGACACGGGGCTCGGGGACGGTCTTTTTCTCTGGCTGCACAGGCCGCTGCCTTTTCTGCCAGAACTATCCGATCAGCCAGCTTGACTATGGCGACATCGTCGGCGTGGAACGGCTGGCGTCGATGATGCTCGAGCTCCAGCACAAGCGGGTCCACAACATCAACTTTGTCACCCCGACCCATTTCATGCCCCAGATCCTGGCCGCTCTGCTCCATGCGATCCGGCAAGGGCTGCGGCTGCCGCTGGTGTACAACAGCAGCGGCTACGAGACCGTGGAGGCGCTGCGCCTGCTCGACGGGATCGTAGATGTGTGGCTGCCCGATGCCAAGTACGACGACAACCGGGTCGCCCGCCGCCTGTCGGGCTTCGTCAATTATGTCGAGCACAACCGGGCGGCGCTGCAAGAGATCTACCGGCAGGTAGGCAGCGCCCTCATCGTGGATGAGGAAGGCATTGCCCGGCGGGGCATGATCATCCGCCACCTGGTGCTACCCCACGGGCTGGCCGGCACGGCGGGCGTTCTGCGCTGGATCGCCCAAGAGCTATCGCCACGCGTGCACGTCAGCCTGATGGATCAGTACTTTCCCGCACACCGGGCCATCGGCGACCCCGAGGTGGGCCGCCACCTTACCGCCGAAGAGTACGAGGCTGCGCTGGAGGCGTTTGACGCCGCAGGCCTGGAATGCGGCTGGCGGCAACAAACGGAGAGGTACTGATCCTCACGGCCGCCAGGCGGGCACCTCGTCGTCACTGCCATCGCCGGTCAGGCTTGACGACGCCTGAGCCGTCTGCGGCCATGACAAAGATGTCCCACCCGCCGTCCCGGTCCGAGTAGAATGCGATCCGTCCCCCATCTGGCGACCAGGTGGGGCCGTGATCGCTGGAAAAGGGCGTGTTGGTCAGGTTGACCAGATTCTGCCGATCATCGCCCTCGACCGGCATGGCGAATATGTCGGCATAACCGGTGCGGGTGCTCTCAAAGGCGATTGTGCTGCCGTCAGGCGACCAGGTGGGGTTGGTGTCGTCGGCTGGGTCCACGGTCAGGCGGACCAGGTTGCCGCCATCGCGGGCGACGACATAGATCTCCCAGTTCTCGTCGCGCCGTGAGGCAAAGGCCAGCCACTTGCCGTCGGGCGACCAGGCCGGCGCCACGTCGGAGGCAGTTTCCCACCAGGTGACACGCTGGACGTCGGAGCCATCGGCGCGCATGGTGTACAGCTCCCAGTAAGGGGAATCGCGCACGGAGGCAAAGGCGATCCACTCCCCATCGGGCGACCAGGCCGGCCAGCGATCCTGAGCCGGGTTGTGGGTCAGATTGACCGGATCGCTGCCATCGCTGTCCATAACCCAGATGTCAAAGTTACCGTCGCGGTCAGAGACAAAGGCAATCCTGGCTCCATCAGGCGACCAGGCGGGCGAAATGGCGTTGGTCTCCTCGTCGGTCAGGCGCAGAGGGTTTTCTCCCCGGCTGTCCATGACATAGATGGCCCACTTCTTGGCGCCAGGCAGCAATGACTGATAGGCGATAGCCGGTAACGGGCGCGATACAACCACAGGTGGGGTCGCCGTAGGGGGAGGCGGAGGGGTTGCAGATGCTGCGACAGTGGGGAGCGCCGTGGGAGAGAGGGTGCCGGGCAGGCGCGTCGTCGTCGAAGGCGGCGCCACAGTAGGATGGAGTGCTATCGAGGTTGGCAGAGTGGCGGTAGGAATCGGCTGCACGGAACTGGGCCAGAAGGCGAGCGCCAGGCTCCCCAGCAATACCACCGTCACCACCGCCGCCAGCAGCCATGGCCACCAGGCGCGCCGCTCGGGCTCGGGTGGCTCGCCCTGCTCGGCAGGCGGTGCGGCTTCTTCCTGGGGCCGGACGGGCCGGGAACGGGTCGACAGCTCGGGAGGTTGCTCGGTCGGCACGCGCTCCCGCTCCTTGGACCAGCGTATGTTGTGGGCCAGCTTGGGTAGATCCAGGCGCTCGCGGAGCCAGTCTGACAGCAACATGAGCCGGAAGCGATAGCTGAGCGCCCCCAGGCGCTCCAGGATGCCCCTCGTGGCGAGTTGGTCAAGCACTTTGGCAACCTGGTCGCGCTCTACCTTCAGCCCGGCGTTGGTCAAGGCGGTGTGAACCTCCAACGCCGTGGCGACACCGCGCGCCCCGCGCAGCGAAACAAAGGCAGCCAGAACGGCCTGTTCCTGGGGCGACGACTCGTGCCAGATCTGCTGGAACTCTGGGATCTCGCGCTTGATAAGCTGCTCGACGACCGCATCGACATCTCTTTGGTTGACCCACCCTATCGCGGCGCAGCGGTTGAATATCTCAAAACAGAGGAGCTGCAGGTAATAGGGCTGCCCAGAGGTGATCTCTACCAGGCGCCGGGGAACGCCGTAATCGTAAGTGATGATGCCGCCTGCAGGCTCCTGAAGCAGCCGGATCGCTTCTTCGCTGGCAAGAGGGCCCAGCTGGAAGACAGGCAGATGGGCAGGCAATTGGAGATCGGCGCGCGCCTTCAACTCCTGTGGAGTCAGGGTCAGGGTAAGGATCAAGGACAGGTTCGCATCCTGCGCCGACCACTGCTCCAGCACTGAAAGCAGCGGAGCCAGCAGGTCGCGATCATGAGCCAGCAGGGCATCCACATCATCCAGTTGTACAATCAGGTCCCGCCCGCCGAAGGCGGCACGGAGCTGAGGCCAGAAGCCATCCAGGAGATACTCGGTGTGTCCCTCAAAGTCGGCCCAGGCCGGCTGCGGCACCATGATGCCCGGCTGCACGCTCAGCTGACGGCTGATGATGTCAGCTAGGCGCCACAACAGCCGATCGAGCTGGTCGACCTCCTCGTCCAACAGATCAACCCGGACTATGTTATAGGTGTCGGGCAGGTAGAGGGACAGCTGGCGCAGCAGGGAGGACTTGCCGATCCGCACGGCGCCAGAGATGAGTATGAGACGCCGGTCCTTGACCAGGTTCTCCCTGATCCAGGTGATCGCCTCCTGACGACCAAAAAAGAGCTGAGGATTGCTTACAGGTTGTCCAGGTATAAACGGATTGCCGACGTCTGGCATAACTCCTCTGTGCGCTGGGGCGAGCTGTCCCGCCCACAGGAGGTACGCGGACGATTATAGCATAAACTGCTTGTTTTGAGAAATCCAACGGATAGCTAGTGGAGTAGAAGGCCGCTTTGCAGCCTTCTACTCCACCGGAATGGCAAGAACCGTTGGGGGCATGAGCAGGAGCAGCTAGGCACGCAGCTCGGCGCTCAGCTCCTTTTTCAGACGCTGGATGATCCGCTCGACCTGTTTGGCGACCGCAGCATCGCTCAAGGTTTTGTCGGGTGACTGGAAGGTGAGGGCATAGGCCAGGCTCTTCTTGCCTTCCGGCACCGGCGCGCCGCGATAGACGTCGAACAGCTGGACAGTCTTGAGCAGGAAACCGCCTGTCTCGGCAATCAGGTCCTGGACAGCTGCCGCCGGCACTGCCTCACCGACAATCACGGCCAGGTCCTGGAGCACAGCCGGGTAGGGTGAGATCGGCTCGACAAACCAGGCCGGCGGGACTTGGGCCAACAGCGCCTCCAGATCAAGCTCGGCGACGGCGACGCGGCAGTCAGGCAGGTCAAAGGCCTGTCGCACGGAGGGGTGTAGCTCGCCCATCAGACCGATCTCGACCCCGCCGACGACAAGTCGCGCCGTTCGGCCGGGCTGATAAGTAGGATGATCGGCCGGCTCATAGACGACGCCGGTCACATGCAGCCGGCTCAAGATCGTCTCGACAACGCCTTTCAGGTCGAAAAAGTCCAGGTCGCCCGACTCGGTGCCCAGCCAGTGCCGCTCGTCCCGCCGGCCGGTGATGACCATCGCCAGCCGGCGCGGCTCGGCCGGCAGCTCCAAACCCGGCTCGAGCCAGAAGACCTTGCCGACCTCAAAGATGGCCAGCCGATCCCGGTGGCGCAGGTTGGCTGCTGCTGTTTCGAGGGCATTGGGTAACAGGCTGTGGCGCATGACCGTTCGTTGCGGGTTGATCGGGTTGGCCAGCGCGACGAAGGTGTCTGCAGGCAGATCGGCAGCGACCGTGCCGGGAACGAGGGCTGCTTCTCGATCCAAGCTGGTCAACGAGTAGGTGACGATCTCCTGAAGGCCGCAGCCCACCAGTATGTCACGCACCTGCTCCTCCAGATCCAGGGCGCGGTTAGAGCGCTGCGGTGGAAGCTGATCGGCCATCTCGGTGGCCGGGATGCGGTCATAGCCATGGATCCGGGCGATTTCCTCGATCAGGTCGGCGGGATATTGACAATCCAAACGGTGTGGTGGGACCGTAACCCGCAGCGTGTCCTCTGCAAGCCGCTCACACTCGAATTCAAGCGATTCCAGGATGGACACTGCTCTCATCGACAGGAAACGGCGATACCCAGGATGCGCTCAACTTCGCGCGCCGTCAGGACGATGACGGTCGGGCTTGCCGGGACAGGATAGGCATCGACCATGCCCTGAGCGATCGTCCCGCCGGCCAAGAGGCGCATCAACTCGCTGGCGCGACGCGCGGCCTGCTCGGCCAGCGCAGGGTGGATTCCCCGGCCAAAACGCAGGCTGGCTTCGCTTGGCAGCTTAAGCGCCTGTGTCGTTCGGCGGATGCTAATAAAGTTGAAATTCGCCGATTCCAGCAGGATGCTACGGGTATTGTCGTCGATCTCTGTCTCCAGGCCGCCCATGACACCGGCGACCGCAATGGGGCCAGCGGTATCGCAAATGAGCAGCGTGTCGGGGCTGAATGCCCTGTGGACACCGTCGAGGGTGGTCATGCTCTCCCCTGGCCTGGCCCTGCGGACGATGATCGTCGGGGTGCCGCCGGCCCGAGCCACAAGCTTGTCATAGTCAAAGGCGTGAAGCGGCTGGCCCCATTCCAGCATCACATAGTTGGTGATATCGACGATGTTGCTGATTGGCCGCATCCCTGCCTTGCGGACCCGATCCTGCATCCACTGCGGCGAGCTATCGATGGTCACGTCGCGGATGATAGTGGCAATGTAGCGGGCGCATAGGTCCGGGTCATCGATCTGCACACGCGCTAGGTCAGCTGCCGGCGGGCCGTCGGTCTGCCACTCGATGCTCGAATAGCGGACCTGGCCGCCGGTCAGCGCCGCCACTTCACGCGCTACGCCGATCATGTTGAGGCAACGGGCCAGGTTGGGCGTCAGGTCTATGTCCCACACAGTATCGCCCAAGTAGTCGGCCAGAGGCGTGCCCACCGGCGCGTCGGCCGGCAGGATCATGATCCCTTCGTGAGCATCCGAGATGCCCAGCTCCTTTTCAGAGCAGACCATGGCGCGCGACGGGACGCCTCGGATCTTGGTTCGCTTGAGCCGGGTCTTGACAAAGCCTTCCTGATGGCCGTCGTACAGCTCGGCGCCTTCCATGGCGAAGGCAACCTTAAGGCTGATCGGCCCGGCTCCCTTGTACGGGAACAGGTTGGGGGCGCCCGTGACGCACTGCTCGATCTCAGGCCCGCCATATAGCACATCGGCCAGGACTAGCCGGTCGGCGTCGGGATGGGGCCGGATCTCCCGGATCTCGCCGACGACGATCTTTTCCCGGTCCCACCAGTCGCCGATCTGATCGACGGCGCCCACCTCCAGGCCGGCCAGCGTCAGGCGCTCGGCCAGCTCAGCCGGTGGCAAGGTTATGTCTACATAGTCTCTGAGCCAGTTCAGTGATACTTTCATGATGTCATCTCCTAGAATTGCTCCAAGAAGCGGAGGCTGTTCTCGACCAGCATGCGTATATCAGGAATACGATACCAGAGCGCTGCGATCCGATCCACACCGGCGCCAAAGGCAAAGCCACTCATCTCGGCGGGGTCCAGCCCGCCGTTGCGCAGCACAGTGGGATGGATCATGCCGCCAGGTATCGTCTCCACCCAACCGCTGCCCTTGCACAGGCGGCAGCCGCTGCCACCGCAGACAGTGCACTGCACGTCTGTTTCCAGGCTTGGCTCGGTAAAGGGAAAGTAATGCGCCCGGAAGCGAAGCCGGACGTCGTCGCCGAAAAGCAATCGGGCCAGTCCGGTGATGGCCCCCAGCAGGTCGCTCAGGTGGATGTTAGGGCCGACGGCAAAGCCCTCCATCTGGAAGAACATCCAGTTGTGCGATGCGTCGGGTTGGTCATTGCGATAGCAGGCGCCCGGCACTACCGCCCGCAGCGGTGCTCCGGTCTGGCGCATGACGCGGACCTGGGCCGGCGACGTGTGGGTCCGCAGCACGACGTCAGGCCGGGTGGTGTAGAAGGTGTCGTGGCTGTCGCGGGCAGGGTGATAGGGCGGCAGGTTGAGCAGAGTAAAGTTGTAGTCATCGCTTTCCACATCACGCCCCACGAAAACCTGGAAGCCCATCTGGGCGAAAGCTGCCCGCATGCGGCGGATTGTGGCAGTGACAGGATGCAGACGCCCTGCTGCCGACGAGCGCCCCGGCAGCGTGATGTCCAGCCCTGGCTCGGCGACCGCGGAACGGACGGCTTGGCTCTTAGCTGTCCAGGGCGGACTGCAGCCGGGACTTGAGCTCGTTGGCCTGCCGTCCGGCAGCAGGTCGCTCGCCGGCAGGCAATGCCCCCAACGCTCGCAGTCGTGTCGTCAATGCGCCATGCCGGCCCAGGTAGCCGGCACGCCAGGAGTCCAGGTCCTGGCCCGATTGGATGGCGGCCAGGCGTTCCATCGCCTCACGCTCTAGCGCCTGCAACTCGTTCGTCATGTGACACATCCTTATGCAAACTGCTCCAGGAATCGCAGATCGTTGCCCCAGAAGTAGCGGATGTCGCTGATCCGATACTTGAGCATGGCGACCCGCTCCGGTCCCATGCCCAGGGCCCAGCCAGAATAGATGCTGGGATCGTAACCGCCGTTCTGCAGCACGACGGGGTGGACCATGCCGCAGCCCATGATCTCCAGCCAGCCGGTGTACTTGCACACGCGGCAGCCTTTTCCCTCGCACAGGATGCAATCGATGTCCACTTCGGCGCTCGGCTCGGTAAAGGGAAAGTGGCTGGCCCGGAAGCGCACCTTGCGGCCCTCACCAAACATACGGTTGGCAAAATCGACGATCGTGCCCCTCAAGTCGGCCATCGTGATCGCCGTGCCAACCGCCAAACCCTCCACCTGGTTGAACATGATCTCGGAGCGCATAGTGATCTGCTCGTAGCGGTAACACATGCCAGGCAGGATGACCCGCACCGGTTCCGGCGCATAGTCGCGCATGGCGCGGATCTGACCCGGCGAGGTGTGGGTGCGCAGCACCACACCGGGGGTGGTTGCATAGAAGGTATCCCACATATCACGTGCCGGATGGTGGGGCGGGATGTTGAGCAATGTGAAATTGTAGTCGTCGGTCTCGACATCTCGGCCTCGATAGACCTGGAAGCCCATTTCGGCAAAGATGTGATATGATCTCGCGCAGCGTCTGAGTGGTGGGGTGCAGATGGCCGGGGCGGGCCGGGCGCCCAGGCAGGGTGACGTCCACCCGTTGGCTGGCCAACAGCCCAGTCTGCACCGCCTGGTGCAAGGGTCTCGACCCTGACCTCGTAGGCCGCTTCCAGGGCACGCTTGACTTCGTTCACCCGCAGGCCGTAAGCTGGCCGCTCCTGGGGAGGCAGGCCGCCGAGAGCCTTGACAGCCTCGGTCACTTGGCCCTTGCGGCCCAAGTAGGCCGTTCGCCAGGCCGAGAGCGCCCCCTCGTCGGCAGCCGCTTCCAGGGCCTTCCTTGCGTCACTTTCCAGCAGATCCAGATGTTCGGTCATGTAACCTCCACGATGGCTGTCAGCTCGGGCCCGGCAGCGGATCGACCCAAAACAAAAACGCTCTCATCCCCTCAGGGACGAGAGCGCCACACCCTCGCGGTACCACCCTGCTTGGCCGGTCACGATGGACCGGTCCACTCATTCCGCCGGCAGTGACACAGATCACGACCGGCTGCCCTGATAACGGCGGGCCTCCGGAGTGGACTACTCTGGCAGCGGCCTGCCATTTCACCCATCGGCTCGGGAGCGAACTTCGGCAGGTTCTTCCCCGGCAGGGCTTTCAGTCAATGGCCCCGCCTCCCTGTGGGTTGTCCCCCGCTTACTCCTCTCCGTCCTGGCCTTTGACCTATCGATTGGTCCCATTATACCCAGCTTTTGCAGGTTGTCAAATCGGGATCATACTCTTTGGGAAATCCTTACTTGACACGGACCCTTCTCTGTGCTAGACTGATGGCTGCATTTTTGGAGGCCAAGTTGAATCCAAGACAATTGACACGCTGGCTCATCTATGCCGTGTTGATAGCATTAGTGGGTGTTTTTCTCTACAATCAGTTGTCTCTATCCCGCCCGCAGCCAAGCGAGATTTCGCTGCAAAGGCTCGCCAAGGAGATCCGAGACGGCAAGGTCGCCCGCATCACAGTCGATGGCTCCAAGATCGAGGTGGAGCGCGCTGACAAGAGTGAAGCAATCTCGCACACGGAAGAGAATACCAGCCTGATCGAGACCCTTGGCAATCTAGGAGTCCCTGCCGAGAACCTGGTCAAGGTCGAGATCGAGGTGGCAAGGCCGAGCGGCATGTCCAGCTGGCTAGGTATTCTGAGCTGGATATTGCCCTTGATCCTCATCAGCGTCTTCTTTTTCATCATCTTTCGCCAGGCACAGAGCAGTGGCAACCAGGCCATAGCCTTTGGCAAGAGCCGGGCCCGGATGTTCACCGGCGAAAAGCCGACGGTCACCTTTGACGACGTGGCCGGTGTGGAAGAAGCCAAACAGGAACTGGCCGAGGTGGTTGAGTTCCTCAAAGAGCCCCAGAAGTTTATTGCACTTGGAGCGCGCATTCCCAAAGGCGTGATCCTGGTCGGCGCTCCTGGCACAGGCAAGACGTTGATGGCAAAGGCCGTGTCGGGCGAGGCCGGCGTTCCCTTTTTCTCCATCTCGGGATCAGAGTTCGTGGAGATGTTCGTCGGAGTTGGGGCGAGCCGGGTTCGCGACCTGTTCGATCAGGCCAAGCGCAATTCGCCGTGTATCGTGTTCATCGACGAGATCGACGCCGTAGGTCGGCATCGCGGCGCAGGGCTGGGCGGGTCGCATGACGAGCGTGAGCAGACCCTGAATCAGATCCTGGTCGAGATGGATGGATTCGACACGGACACGAATGTCATCGTCGTCGCGGCCACAAACCGGCCTGATATCCTTGACCCGGCACTGCTGCGACCCGGTCGCTTTGACCGCCGCGTGGTCCTTGACCGGCCCGACATGAAAGGACGGGAGCAGATCATTGGGGTGCACGTTCGGGGCAAGCCGCTCGGACCAGGGGTGGACCTCGAGGTCCTGGCTCGCCAGACACCCGGCTTTGTGGGCGCGGACATCGAGAGCCTGGTCAACGAGGCAGCGATCCTGGCTGCCCGCCGAAACAAGAAGACCATCGACATGGCCGAGTTTCAGGAGGCGATCGAGCGAGTGATCGCCGGCCCGGAGCGCAAGAGCCGGATCATTACCGACGAAGAGAAGAAGGTGATCGCCTACCACGAGGCAGGGCATGCCTTGGCAGCCGCGAAGACCCCCCTCGCCGACAAGGTGCGCAAGATATCAATCATTGCCCGGGGCATGGCCGGTGGCTATACGATAGCCCTGCCGGACGAAGATCATTACCTGACCAGCCATGCCCGCTTTGAGGCCGAGCTGACCACCATGCTGGGTGGGCGAGCCGCCGAGGAGAGTGTGTTTCAGCGGCTCACAACCGGTGCCAGCAACGACCTGGAACGGGCGACCGACTTGGCGCGCAAGATGGTCATGGAGTATGGCATGAGCGAGGATCTCGGGCCGATGACCTTTGGCGAGCGAGAAGAGCTGGTTTTTCTGGGTCGAAGCCTGTCGGAGCATCGGAATTACAGCGAGGCGGTGGCCCGCAAGATCGATGTCGAGGTCCGCGGCATCATCAACAACGCTCACTCACGCGCACTCGAGATCATGAAGCACCATCGCATTCTCCTGGACAACCTGGCCCAGAGCTTGATCCAGAGAGAGACCCTGGACGAGGCCGAGGTGAAAGCCCTCCTGTCTGAAACACTGGTCGAAGCCACAAGTCAATAACGTGAGCTTGCGTTCCAGGCGAAATCTGGTATAATGTGGACGGCAGTCTCGTGGAGGAGGACAAAGTGTCGGAACAACAACCTCAGAAGAGCGGTTACTACTACCCTAATCTGATCGTCAAGATCTATCTGGAGTCGATCCAGGAGATCATGGGCCCCAATGGGTTGAAAGCGCTGCTCGAATCAGGCCAAGATGCAGCACCTAATCGGGAACTTTCCACCCGGCAACCTGCACAAGGAATTCGACTTTGCCGATTTTGCCAAACTGAACGCAGCCATGGAAGAAATGTATGGCCCCCGCGGCGGCCGGGCAATGGCTCTGCGTGCCGGGCGCAAGGCATTTGACCAGGGATTGAAGAACTTTGGTGCGATGGTCGGCATCGCCGACAGGACCTTCCGCTTGCTGCCCCTGGGTATCAGAATGAAGGTCGGTCTGCGGGCCATGGCTACTGCCTTTTCCAGTACGAGCGATCAGATCTGCCACGTCCGCGAGGAGCCCGATCACTTTCTGTATGTCATCGAGCGTTGTCCGTGTTGTTGGGGCCGGCATGCCGACGCGTCGGTCTGTCACGCGGCTACGGGCATCATCCAAGGTGGGTTGGACTGGGGTACCAGTGGCAAGAAGTTCAAACTGACTGAGGTGGCTTGCATGGCCAAAGGGGACCCGTCCTGCGATTTCGTCATCTCAAAGCAACCGATTGAGTAGATATCGGGCCGGCTTGCTGCTGCCGGCTCATCGCCAATTAGGGAGGACACAGGGCATTGTCGTCAGGCAGAACCCTGTGTCCCTTCTTGTTATGTGAGTATAGCTCCAACACCCTCAAATCAGGTTAAGGACAAGACCCCTATGAATCGCAGCTCTCGATATGTCGTCATTGGCTTGGGTGTGACCCTGTTGTTCTGGTGTTGCGTGGCCATCGTCGGGCTGGGCCTGGCATGGTCCACCATTACCCAGGACATTGTGAGCATCGTCGAATCGCAGCCCACGGAGGGAACAACGCTCAGTCTCGGAGATCGAGCGCCGGCCGCCGACGGCTGAAGAGCGCCAGACCGCAGCTTTGCTGGCTGGCGCTACCGTGCCAGAGAGGGATCTCATAGACCTGGCCCATCGGCTCCGTGGCGTACCGATACCGGCCGATCTGACACCAGGGCTGATGCGCCCGGCTATGAGCTTGGTGACGTGGTCACTTTCTGGCTTCACAATGTCGAGACCAATGAGTTCTTTACCACAGACGCCGCCCTGAGCTATGTCACTCCGCATGCTTATTGGTGGATCGAGAAGGGTTACTCGGTCCCGGCTGATGATCTGGAGCAATCGGCCCTAAACTTCGAGGATCGGACCTATCCCACGAACCGGCAGGTCTTTGGCAGCGAATGGACCCCAGGCATTGACGGCGATCCGCACATCTATATCTTTCTCGGCTACGTGCCGGGCGTCGGAGGCTCCTTTTCGCCTCCTGACGAATATCCGGCAGAGGTAAACCCCCACTCGAACGAACACGAGATGTTCTACATCAACCTGGACAACGCCATGCCAGGCAATGCGTACTTTGACGGCATCCTGGCCCACGAATTCCAGCACATGATCCACTGGAACCAGGATCGCGACGAGGATACCTGGATCAACGAGGCGATGTCCGAGCTGGCCGGGCAGTTGAACGGCTATGACATGGGCGGCTCGGATCTGGCTTTTAGCCAGGAGCCCGACACTCAGCTGACCACCTGGTCCGAGCTCGATGCCTCAGGGCCACACTATGGCGCCAGCTACCTGTTCGGCGCCTACATGCTCGATCAATATGGGTCGCGAGCCATCAGCCAGTTGGTGGCAGAGTCGGAGAACGGCATCGCCGGGGTGGATGCGATGCTGGTTGCCACAGACTCGGGCGGCCGGCAGTTCGCCGACCTCTATGCAGATTGGCTCATAGCCAATTACCTGGACGACCCTGACCTGGCCGGTGGACGCTATGGCTACAGTGACGTGTCCATACCCAAGCTCCGCGTGGCGGCCCGGCACTCGAAATACCCTGTCGACCAGCAGGCGGCGGTTCATCAGTACGCCGCAGACTATATTCGGCTAGAGGGGCGGGGTGATCTGACTGTCGAATTCACCGGCAGCACCGTTGTCTCGTTGGTAGGCAACCGCGCACACAGCGGGCAATATCAGTGGTGGTCCAACCGGAGCGACGAGAGCGACGCCAAGCTGACCCGGGCCTTTGACCTGACTGGGCTACAACAGGCCACGCTGCAGGCCTGGATGTGGTATGACCTGGAGATCGACTATGACTACGCCTACGTCGAGGTCTCAGCTGATGGCGGAGAAACGTGGGCGATCCTGGCCAACGCTCACACCGTCACCACGAACCCAAGCGACAGCAGCTATGGACCGGCTCTGACCGGCAAGAGCGGCGGTGACGGCGGACCGGCCTGGGTCCAGGAGAGGTTTGACTTGACACCTTATGCTGGCCAGCAGGTACTGATCCGGGTTGAGGTCGTTACCGACGAAGAGCTAAACCACCCTGGCCTGTGCCTCGACGACGTGACGATCCCGGAGCTTGGCTATGCACACGACGCCGAAAGCAGCGACGACGGCTGGCTGGCTGAGGGGTTCGTGCAGGGTGACCGATCAGGTACCCCAGCAGTTCTTGGTGCAGATGATCATCGATCGGGGATGAGACCCGGGTCGAGCGGATGACTCTCGACGACCTGTGTCACGGGACGATGACGGTTACTGGGCTGGGTCAGAGCGTCGACCGCGCCGTGTTGGTCATCTCTGCCCTGGCGCCGGTAACCACTGAACCGGCGCCGTACCATTACCACATCACACTGAACTAGGCGAGTTCTCCGCAGCGCCGTTCTCCGCGCCCACGGCGGGCGAAGGAGCACCCCCCGTCCGACGTGGCTCCCGCACTCCCCAGTGCAGGGCAGCCAGTGCTGCCAGGTTGATGCCGGCCGTCAGGGCAAAGAGCCAGCCGTAGCCGATTCCGGCCAGCCAGGCGCCGATCATCGGTGCCAGCATGCTGACCAGGCCTGTGCCTGTGTTGGCCAGACCGACGTAGGTGGGGCGGCGTTCCGGAGTCGAGAACTCCATAACCATCAAGATGCCCGACACAAAGATCGCAGCGGAGGTGATGCCTAACAAGGCAAAGACCAGATACTGCCACTCTGACGACGGTGCAACCCAGGCCAAGGTGTAGGCTAGGCACGCAGCCGCAGTGCCAATCTCCAGCGACAGCTTGTGGCCAAGCCGATCGGCGAGAAAACCAAGACCGAGGTTACCAATCGTCTGGCCGATCAACAATGCTGCTGTGAACAGGCCAACCGTACCATCGGGTACGTGCCAGCGCTGTACGGCAGCGACCGTAACAAACCCCGAGCCCATACCACCCAGAGCAAGCAGGAGCCGTGCCACGAGGAAACGCCTGAAGTTCAGGTCATGGCGAACGATGCCCGGCAAACTGGCCCAGAATTGGCGCTGGCTTTGCTTCGGAATGTCGGCCCGCTGGACTGGCTCGCGGGTCAAGGCCAGAAACACCCAGCTAACGCTGATGCCGGCTGCCGCGATGGCAAAGCAATAGACAAAGTTGGTAGGGAACGGGAAGCCCTTCAGGATCTGAGTGCTGAACCCGGCTCCCAGCGCCGCCGTCCCTGCACCAAGGAACTGGGTTGCCCCAAAAAGACGCCCTCGCCGGTCCACTGGAAAGCAGCGGGCGATCAGGTCCTGCCAAGAGGTCGCTATCACCCCGGCACCCAGGCTGTGCCAGGCATAGCCGACCAGGAACAGGATCAGACCCCAGGTTAAGGACTTGCTGGCGACGACGGCCGAAAGCACCAGCACGAAAAGCGGCAGCCGCTCCAGGAAGAGGCCGGCGTTCACGACCACCGCTTTCATGCGGGCCAGCCGCTGGACCGGCGCCGCTGTGAAAAGCTGTGGCAGATACCAGCCGGCTTGGGCAATAACCGCGGCCAGGCCCACCGGCAATGGGCTTGATGTCAGCTTGCTGATGAAAAACGGGACGATGGTCGAGGACGAGGCGAAACTCGCGCCGAACCAGAAGAAGGCGCCATCCAGCAGATTGACGCCAAAGTTCCAGCGGTAGTTGCGCTCCACCTCGGCGGCGAGCTCGGCTCCGGTACGGGGTGGCACGGGCCGATCCAGCTCCAGTAGCCAGCGCAGCGCTCGACTGAAGACGTTATGACGTTGACTCAATTGTGAAATGCTCCACCTCCATCCACTGCCGGCCTGCGATCTCTAGCACACCCCAACCCAGCCGCCCGTTCGGCACCGCCACCATGTATTGGTTATCCAACCACATGACAAAGCCCAGTGGACCGCGCGGTGAAGGAACCGGCCCGGCGACCGGCTCCCCATCGACAAAAAAGCGCGAGTGGCATCTGCCCCATTCGATGACGTAGACATGCCATTCGTCCATGCTCAGCGGCAGCAGCGCCTCCGATATGTGGATGGCGCGCTGGATCGACGGCCACAGCGCCTGGTAGACCCGGCGAACGTTCATCAGCAGCACGGCCGGCAAAGCCACAGGCACTAACAGCAGCACCGCCGGGCGCAGAGCATCTATCGCAGCCGCCTTCCAGCCGCAGCCCGGCACGTGCAGATCGAGCTTCATGTCCGAAGGCGGCGAGGCGTAGAAGAACCACACAGCCCGTGGCAGGGCCGGCACACGTTTCCCGGTCATCAGGAACGGATCGTTCCAGAAGCCGAAACCCGCCGTGCCTGTCAGCTCCCCAGCCGGATGGGAAAACCGGGCGCGGACGGTGAGACGGAGCGGAGGCCGCCAGGGAAAACGGCGGCGGGGTAGCTCCGCGTAGTCGTCGATCTGCGCGTTACTGTAGCGGCGGGGCACTGTACTGTCGACGACGAAGCGCAAGGCAGATCCCGCCGGCTCTATCGCACCGGCCCCTACTTCGTAACGGTGCCAGCAGGCGTTCAGCCGGGGCGGATCCTCGTGAGCCGCAATCGTTTCCGGAACCATTCGGCTGATCGTATCCGAATCATGGCCGGGTGTCAAATCCCTACCCACGGCCAGCTTTTGACATCGCGGCAGGTTTGGCTATAATGACCTGGCCATGGACCCATTGGGCCGTGAGCTCTACCTGCGTAAGCCAACCGCACCGCTTTCCGGTGCCGCTGGGATCGCCGAGGCGACCGAGACGGCAAGAGGGAGTGGGCCTCTGTCGATCTTGCCTTGTTGCTGCCCGTCGCCGATCCGGCCCAGTCTGTTGCTGCCTTGCAGGTGGACATTTGCGATGCAGAGGAGAATCTCATGACACGTGCAAGTCGCTTCTGGCAGCTCAGCACTTACGATCTGGCAGTGGCCGGTGTATTCGGGGCGCTAGCTATCGTGCTGGCCTTTACGCCACTGGGCCTCATCCCCGTTCCCAACGTCAGCGGTTCGGCCACCAGCCTGCACCTGCCAGCCATAGTTGCCGGCATTCTGGCCGGGCCGGTCGTCGGTGCATTGGTCGGGCTGGTGCTGGCCATCGCCTCCTGGTCCCTTTACAGCGCGACGTTTATCACTCTTGCCGATGGCAATCTGCTCGTGGCACTGCTGGCCGCCTTTCTGCCACGGATCCTGATCGGCGTCTTGGCCTACTATGCGTACCGACCACTACGACGCCGGCCGGCCCTGGCTGCCGGGGTGGCGGGCATCGTCGGCACACTGACCAACACGGTTGGCGTGTTGGGGATCATGTATACACTGGGAGCATTCCCAACTGAGCTCCTGGTGCCGATCCTGTCTATGAACGTGCCGATCGAGATCGCCCTGGCGTTGATCATCATCATCCCCGTCGTAGTCGCGCTGAGGGGAGCGGGCAAGAGTCGCATTGCGGCCGCGCGTGACTGACAGGCAGATGCCGCCCTTTATCCTGGTCCAGAGCCTCGAGTATGCTTACTCGCTGGAAGACGGCAAACAGGTGCACGCCCTGCGTGGGGTGGACCTGGCCATCGACCGTGGCGAGTTGGTGGCCATCATCGGCCCGAACGGATCGGGCAAGTCGACCCTGGCCCGCCAATTCAACGGTCTGTTGCTACCGACGGCCGGGCGAGTATGGGTCGATGGCATGCTCACCGCCGATCCCGGCTATCTGCCGATGATCCGCCAGCGGGTTGGGATGGTCTTCCAGAACCCCGACAATCAGCTGGTGGCCAGTACAGTGGAAGAAGACGTGGCCTTTGGGCCGGAGAATCTGGCCCTCCCTCCCGCCGAGATCCGGCAGCGGGTAGACGACGCATTGGCAATTGTCGGCCTGACCGACTACAAGACGCGCCCGCCGCACATGCTATCGGGCGGCCAGAAGCAGAAGGTGGCTATTGCCGGCGCACTGGCAACCCGCCCCGACTGTATCGTTTTGGATGAGCCGAACTCAATGCTCGACCCACCCGGTCGTCAGCAGGTGCTGGATACGATCCGCCGGCTCAACGACGAAGGGATGACGATTGTACTGATCACGCAGTCGATGGACGAAGCTGCCATGGCCAAACGGATCCTGGTGATGAGCGCCGGGCGAATCGTCATGGATGGGCCGCCAGAGGCTGTGTTTGCCGCAGCCGACTCGGAGGGCGATCACGCAGGGTCCCTGCTGATGGTTGGAATGGGCCTCGACCGGCCCTTTGCCGCCGAGATCGGCGAGCGGCTGCGAGAGCAAGGGCTACCCTTGCCCACCGGCCTGTTGACGGTAGACCAGTTGGTGACGGAGTTGACGGCGCTGTGCTGATCCGGATCGAGAGACTTGGCTACGACTATGCCCCGCGCACCCCGCTGGCTCGCACCGCTTTGGACGGAGTAAGCCTTGTCCTGCACCCCGGGGAACGGGTGGGGCTCGTTGGCCAGACCGGCTCCGGCAAGTCTACCCTGGCACAGGTGATGGCCGGCCTACTGGCGCCGACTGCCGGCAGGGTTCTGCTCGACGGGACGGCGGCTCATGAGCGGACGTCTGCCGCGCGCGCCAAGCGGCGCAGGATAGGCCTGGCCTTCCAGCATCCCGAGCAACAGATCTTTGAGCAGACGGTGTTCAAAGAGGTGGCATTCGGCCCACGCAACCTGGGCCTGGCCGAGGCCGAGGTGACCGAGCGGGTGCAGTGGGCGCTGGAGATGGTTGGCCTGGATCCGGCGGCCTTCACAGAACGGGTGCCCTTTGCCCTGAGCGGCGGCGAGATGCGCCGAGTGGCGCTGGCCGGCATACTGGCAATGCGGCCCGACGTGCTGATCCTGGACGAGCCGACAGCGGGGCTGGATCCCCGAGGCCGGCAGGAACTGCTGGCGCGGGTGGACGGTTGGCAAGCAGAGACCGGCATGACCCTCGTTCTGATCTCCCATCACCTTGACGAGGTAGCCCGGCTGGCTGAGCGGGTGGTCGTACTGGCCCACGGACAGGTCGCGGCCGACGGGCCGACCCACCAGGTGTTGGGCGACAGCCAGCTGCTGCTGTCGGCAGGCTTGTCAGCGCCCCAGTCGGTGGCGCTGCTGGAAGCCTTGCGGGCGGCCGGCTGGCAGGTGCGCACCGACCTGCTTTTGCCCGAGCAGGTCGTGGCTGAGATCGGCCAGGCATGGCAGCAGCGGAGCGAAGCATGAACCTGTTGCTGCCCGGCATGTACGTCGCCGCAGATTCGCCCCTGCACCATCTGGACCCGCGGGTCAAGATGGGGGCGGCGTTGGGCCTGATGGCCCTGCCGTTCGCAGTGCATACCCTGCTGGGTTCCCTGCTCCTGGCAGCCTTGCTGGCGGCCACAGCCTGGCTGGCGCGCGCGCCGACGCTGCCCCTGCTGCGCACAGTGCGCACCGTCTTCTGGCTGGCGCTCCTCATGTTCGTCTTCTACTTCTTTACGACGCCAGGACAGCCGCTGGTCACCTGGATGGGGATCAGCGTCACCGCAGAAGGGCTGGCGATGGGAGCGACACAGGTGTACCGGATATGCCTCCTGGTCATTGTGGCTTCGCTTTTGACCTACACCACTTCGCCCGCCCAGCTGGCCCACGGCCTCGAGGCGTTGCTTGGTCCACTAGAGCGGGCGCGCTTCCCGGTGCGCGACGATAGCCCTGGTACTGACCATCGCTCTGCGCTTTGTGCCGACCTTCTTTGCCGAGATCGAGATGATCTCGAAGGCCCAGCAGGCGCGCGGGGCCGACTTTTACTCGGGAGGACCCCTGCGGCGGCTGCGCAGCCTGGTGCCGGTATTCGTACCGATCTTTGTGTCTGCTTTGCGCCGCGCTGAGGATCTGGCCACCGCCATGGACGCGCGCGGGTTTCGCAGCGCTCCCCGCCGCACCCGGCTATACCGGCTATCGCTGGGCTGGAATGACCTATTGGCCTGCCTGACCGTCCTGGCTGTCAGCCTGCTCATCCTGGGATTGGAGCGATGGGTTTAGGGCACGTTATGTCATCCTGAGGGCGCCATGCGCCCAAGGAGCTCTCAGGAGGAAAAGATGCTGCTGTGCATCGACATTGGCAACATCAACATCGCGTTTGGATTGTACGTGGGCGACACGCTGGGCCCCCACTGGCGAATCCAGACAGTCCACGACAGAACGCCCGACGAGTATGGCAGCCTGTTGGAGCAGCTGTTTCGCCACCGGGGCTACCAGTCTGACCAGGTGACCGGCGTTGCCTTGGCAAGCGTCGTGCCGCCGCTTACCCCTGTCTTTCAGGAAGCATGTCGCCAGTACCTGGGGCAGGAGCCGCTGGTGGTGGACGCCGGCGTGCGGACCGGGGTGCGCATCCGCTACGACAACCCGCGGGAGGTAGGAGCCGACCGAGTGGCGGACGCCGCCGCCGCGCGAGCCCTGTACGGAGCGCCCGCCTGCGTAGTAGATTTCAGCACGGCCACGGCCTTTGACGCCATCTCCGCCGACGGCGATTATCTGGGGGGGGCCATCGCGCCCGGTATCGGCATCGCTGCCGAGGCGCTTTTCCAACGTACCGCCAAGCTGCCTCGGGTGGAGCTGATCCGGCCGCCGTCGGCTATCGGCCGCAACACCGTCCACAGCATCCAATCGGGCCTGCTGTTTGGCTATGCCGGCCTGGTGGAAGGGATGGTGGCCCGCTTCAAAGCGGAACTGGGCCCCACAACACGGGTCGTCGCCACCGGCAGTCTGGCCCCGCTCATCGCCCAGGAGACGACAGTCATCGACGTGGTGGACCTGTGGCTAACCCTCCATGGGCTGCGCATCATCTACGAGCTGAATCGCTGAGATCTGGATCCTACGCTTCGAGATTCCTCGTTTCGCAGCCGCGAGTCGCCTCGCGGAGATCTCCGCCAGCCCTGTATGCCCCTGGACTGTCTGGGCAGGACAGGCAGTATGAAAGAGAGCCCTGGTTATTCGCCAGGGCTCTTGCCATGAATCATCCTGTCTAGCGCGGCACCCACTTGACGGCGTCGAATGCGATCAGGCGGGACAGGTAGGGCTCGTAGGTCACATCGGCCAGAGAGACATAGTCGTCCCCGGTCCCACGGAACTGAAAGGTCCCCAGTGATACCCAACGGTCGCCGTTGGCCGACTGGTCCACCACCTTCAGGGTAAGTCCTCCGGTGTGTGACACCCAATAGCGCGCCCTGGCCGTGGTCGTGTACTTGTCTGGAATGTAGACGAATACCTCATACCTTCCCGCAGCCAGGCTTGGGTACCAACGCACCCAGTTGTAGTTCGGCCGCACCGAGTCGTTGTTCTTTGTCCAGAACAGGCGACCGTTGTACCCTTCATACGCTATGTGCCAACCGCTGGCCGAGCCGCCCTTGACAAAGCCGGCGTCACGATCGTCTACGACAACGGTGCCGGGGCTGCCGCCTGCCTTTGCCCAGGAGAGCCTCGCAACAGCTACCCCAGTATTCTCATAGTACTCCAGCTTGACCGGGATGCTGCCGCCGGCCAGATAGATGTCGCCGGTGTAGGTGTGCGGCGATTGATCTTTCCAGGTGTCGATCAGCAAATGGTTGTTGACCCACAGGCGCGCGCCGTCGTCTACCGTAAGCGTGAACCGGTAGGAAGCCGCGTCCAGGCTCAGGTTTCGCGTCCAGCGGACGGAAAAGAGATCCGGGCCGACAACGCCTGGGGCCGGCGAGCCGCTGCCCCAATTGAAGTCGATCTGCGCATCATCGCGCACCAAAGCCGGCGACCCGCTCAGGTTCTTGTTGTTATAATACTCACCTCGCCAGTTTACTATGGCCCCCACGGGCGCCCAGGTTAGCTTGGCCACCGCGTCGACCGTGTTTTCGTAGTACTCGACCACAACCAGGTGGTGGCCACTGGCAAGGTACTTGTCGGCAGTGACCGTTCTGGCCGAATGGTCAGACCAGTCGTTCAGGATCAGCTCGCTGTCGACATAGACCCGCATACCATCGTCACTGGTGGCTGCAAAACGCCAGGTACCGGCCTCCAGATCGAGGTAGCGAGTCCAACGTGCCGAAAAGCCGTCGGCGTGAATGCTTGGGTCGGGCGAGCCACCGCCCCAGTTGAAATCCAGGTTCGTGTCATTGCGCTGCAGCGCAGGCGACCCACTCAGGGTCATGTTGTTCCAATAGGCAGCCTGCCAGAATGGATCGGAATGCTGAGGGCTGATCGGCCCCTGCGCCAGGACCGAACCAGCGCCTCCCAGCACGATCATCAGGACGGCCGCAAAGCGAAGCATCCTAGACATCTTGACCTCCCCCATCTTGCTATACTCGAGGGCGGCCGCAACTATGGACAGTGCGGCTGCACTCTGCCTATAAGACGCAAGATGGGCGCTCGCAGTTCCACGAGCGCGGGCGAGGTCTTGCTGCACAAGGGCAGCCATGGGGGGCCGCCCCTGTCGGCGGGGCAGAGAGATTGTTCGCTTCACAGCCGCGAGGACGCCAGAAGCAGTCAACGCAGGCAGCCCTCCGTGACACACGGCGCCTGGAATGACAGGAGCTACTCTTTCTTGTTCAGGAAGCGTTTGATGACGGTGATGGCATCGTGCAGCTGGACCTGGTCGCCGGTCTTGAGATCGGCCAGCGGCTTGATGGCCCAGGCCTTGCTGTCCACCTGGAAGACGCCCAGGCGGGTATCGATCTTGGCGTATTGCTCTTGCACATAGGCCAGCCCGGTCAGCCAGCCGTCGCTGTCGATCGAGCAGCTGGTCACGGCGCCGACCACCCGGCCCTTGCGGTTGACGATCACATCGCCCTGCTTGGGCACGCGGGCATGCTCCTCGTCGAACCGGAAGCGGACGAGGCGCGCCTGGCGCCTGTGCTCGTGGGCCATGAAGGCTGCCTTGCCGACGAAGAAGGGCTTGTACAGCTTGACGTAGGGCGGAAAGCCGGCGTCGGCCGGATTGAGGTCCAGCGGTCCGGCCAGCTCGTGGCCGTAGAGCGGCAGGCCGGCCTCGATGCGCAGGCTGTCCCGCGCGGCCAGACCCGCCGGCTGCAGGCCGAAGGTCTGCGCCGGCCTCCAGCAGCGCGTGCCACAGGGCCGGCGCCGCGGCCGGGTGGACGAAGATCTCAAAGGCCATCGGCTCGCCGGTGTAGCCGGTGCGGGCCAGGTACAGGTCATAGCCCGCCAGCCGGCCGTGGAGGATCTCGTTGCTGCTTCATCTCCAGCAGCTGCCTCGCGCAGCGGATCCCCCTCGTCCAGCAGCGCCAGCAGGATGTCGCGCGAGCGGGGTCCCTGCAAGGCAAGCTGGGCCCGCATGTCGCTGCCCAGGCTCGGATCGCGCATGTCGCGGATCACGACCGTCTCGGTGCCCAGCGCGCGCGACCAGGGCCGCGCCGGGTCGATCTGCACCCGCCCGTCGCGCACGGCGTTGATCCAGGCCCAATCCTTGTCGTTGTTGGCGGCGTTGACCACCATCCAGTAGCGCTCCGGCTCCAGGCGGTAGATCCAGACGTCGTCCAGCACGTGCCCGTCCTGGTCGAGCAGAAAGGAGTACTGGGACTGCCCCACCACCAGCAGCGAGACGTCGTTGGTGGTGATCGTGTTCAGGAAGAGGTGGACGTTGTCGCCGCTGAACTCGAACAGGCCCATGTGGCTGACGTCGAACAGGCCGGCCGCGCTGCCGCACGGCCAGGTGCTCCTCCTGCACCGAGGTGTACCGCAACGGCATCTCCCAGCCGGCGAAGGGCGCCATCTTGGCGCCCGCGCCGGACATGGACGTCGTACAGCGAGGTCTGCTTGCAGGCGGCGGGTCGGCCGGTTCCTGCCAGGTGAAGGCGGGCAGCGCTTCCAGCCCGCCGGGGGCGTCGGTCCGCGCCCGCTGGCCGATCCAGTAGGGCTTGTGGAAGGCCCAGCCCACCGTCTCGCCCTCAAAGTCTCCGAGCCGGAGGAGCGCTTGGCTGCCCAGTCATCGGCCAGCTCGTGAGGCAGGCGCCGGACGACGACCGGGCCGGGCGCCTGACAAAGGGATCGTCGTCGTCCACATCGACATAGCCATCCGAGAGGGCGCGCAGCCAGTGAGCCACGCGGGGTTCGTTTGCCTTGGGGACGAGCAGCTGGAAGCGGGTCGTCTCCTCGCCCGGCCGCTTGAGCAGCCCGGCGCTCATCAGCCGGCCGTCGGGCTCCAGGACCCAGGTCGGCTGGCACTCGCCGGGTCGAAGGGCATAGACGTCGTTGGTCATGGCCACGTTGCAGAAACCGCGGGCATGGGCGCCCTCGATCTCGATGACATCCCACTCGCCGCCCAGGTCGGTGGTCGGCTTGTGCATGAAGTAGTGGTGCGGGTAGCCGCTGGGACAGTAGTCGGGCCCAGGTCGGCGCAGCAGGCCAGATCGACGACGTCCCACTTGGCCTGCTCCAGCAGGTCGAAGTCGATCTTGGCGCGGTAGACGGGCCCGTGCCGGCCGGCGTAGGCGTAGGGCCGGCGCGCCCTTGAGCACACGGGCGATGATCTCGGCCAGCCGCTCGATCTCGGGCGCGTGAAAGCCGCGCTGGGTGATCCAGGGGGTGCCCAGGCGGATGCCGCTGGGGGTCGCGCGCGCTCCTGTCGCCGGGGATCGTGTTGCGGTTGAGGACGATGCCCGCCAGGTCGAGGATGCGGGCGGCGATGTCGCCCATCAGCGGCGTGCCGTGCTTGCCGTCGGGGCTGACGCCCCAGTCGGCCCGGACGCTCTTGCAGTCCACCAGCAGCATGTGGGTGTCGGTGCCGCCGTAGGGGATGCGCAGGCCGTGCCGCTGCAGCTCGGCGGCCAGGTGCCTGGCGTTGTCCACCACCTGCTGCTGGAGCTGGCGGAACTCGGGGGTGCGGGCCAGCTTGAAGGCGACGGCCATGCCGGCCATGGCGTTGACGTGCGGGCCGCCCTGCTCGCCGGGAAAGACGGCCGCGTCGACCTTTTCGGCCAGCTTCTTGTCGGTGGTCAGGATGCAGGCCCCGCGCGGGCCGTAGAGGGTCTTGTGCGTGGTGAAGCTGATGACGTGGGCGTGCCCGACCGGGCTGGGCACGACGCCGGCGGCGACCATGCCGGCGATGTGCGAAATGTCGGCCAGCAGGTAGGCGCCCACCGCGTCGGCGATCTGGCGGAAGCGGGCCCAGTCGGGCATCCAGGGGTAGGAGGTAAAGCCGGCGATGATCATCTTGGGCTTGCTGGTGCGGGCCAGCTGCGGCGATGGCATCATAGTCCAGCCGCTCGGTCTTGGGGTCGATGCCGTAGGAGACGATGTTGTACAGCTTGCCGGAGCGGTTGGCCGGGCTGCCGTGGGTCAGGTGCCCGCCGTGCAGCAGGTCCATGCCCATCACGGTGCTGCCGGGCGGAACCAGCGCGGCATAGACGGCGCTGTTGGCCGGCGAGCCGGAGAGGGGCTGGACGTTGGCCCAGATCTCCTCGGGGGGCACCGTTGGCGTGGCGAAGGCCTCGGCCGCGCGGCGGCGGGCCAGCGACTCGAGAACGTCGACGTACTCCACCCCCTTGTAGTAGCGCTGGTCGGAGTGGCGCCGGTAGTCGGCCAACTGGACCTCATAGTCGAGGATGGCTTCCTGCGGCAGCGCCGTGGGTGCCGGGATCGGGATAGCCCTCGGCGTAGATGTTCTGGAACACCGAGCCCAGCGCCTCGCGCACGGCCGCGGGCGCCTGGCTCTCGGAAGGGATCAGGATCAGCTTGCGCGCCTGCCGCTCGGTCTCGTAGGCAATAAGCTGGGCCACGTCCAGGTCCAGCGCGGCCAGATCGGCGTTAAAGAAATCGAGCATTGGTTCCTCCACATCAGCAGCAATATGCCCACGAAGGGCAGAGCCCCACTCCACATCGCGTCGGCGACTGCCAGGCAACCAGAGTGATGAGGCGGCGATGTCGGCATTATACTTCAGAAGTTGACGATGAGCAAGTAACCTGGTAGGTGTCCCTCCAGCACTTGGACAAGGGACAAAAGCGTGGTATTCTTCAGCCCGAACGAATGGTGGGAGGCGTGGGATGGACAGACCTCGAGTGCGCGATGCGGGTATCATCATCGGCGAGCTGCCGCCTGGAGAGCACAATGCCATCACCGACGTGGCGGGCGTGCGCGTTGGTCACGTCACGCTGATTGAGGGCGAAGGTCCGCTGCGGCCAGGGCTGGGGCCGGTGCGCACCGGCGTGACGGTGATCCTGCCGCACGGCGACAACCTGTATCCGCCACAAGGTCCGCGCGGCGGTGCACACCATCAACGGCTATGGCAAGGTGCACGGCTTTGAGGAGGTACGCGAGCTGGGGGTGATCGAAACACCGATCGCCCTGACCAACACCCTGAATGTGGGGCTGGTGGCCGACGCGCTGGTGCAATACATGGTCCGCCACAACCCCGACATCGGCATCACCACCAGCACGGCCAACGTGCTGGTGGGCGAGACCAACGACGGCTATCTGAACGACATCCAAGGGCGCCACGTCCACGCCGAGCACGTGTGGGCGGCGATCGAATCGGCCCTGCCTGGGCCGGTGGCTGAAGGGGTCGTAGGAGCCGGGACCGGAACCAGCTGTTTCGGCTGGAAGGGCGGCATCGGCACCGCCAGCCGGGTCGTCCCTGACAAGGCTGGGAGATACACCGTCGGTGCGTTGGTGCAGTCGAACTTTGGCCGGCCCCAGGATCTGACCGTGTGCGGCGTGCCGGTCGGCCGGCAGATCCGGCCGACCGACACAGCCTCACTCCCGCTGACCGACAGCGGTTCGATCATGGTGATTCTGGCCACCGATGCGCCGCTGAGCGAGCGCCAGTTGCGGCGGCTGTGCGTGCGCGCCGCTGCCGGCCTGGCCCGCACCGGCAGCCACTATGGCCACGGCAGCGGCGACTTTGTGATCGCCTTTAGCACTGCCTGGCAGGTCGAGCACGATCCGGCGTCACTCACCACGGCACAGACGGTGCTGGCCGACGAGGGACAGGCGATGGCCTGGCTCTTTCCCGCCGTGGTCGAGAGCGTGGAGGAGGCCATCCTCAACTCCCTGTTTCGCGCCGAGACGGTGGCCGGGCGCGATGGGCACGTGCGCCACGCTCTGCCGGTGGAGAAGGTGTTAGCCCTGGTGCGGCGGTGTGGGCTGCCAGAGGCTTGATGGCGGGCTCTTGGACTTAGCCCATCGCCGGAGCCACATTCAGACCGCCATCAATGACGAAAACGGCCCCGGTTATGAAGTCAGAGGCAGGTGAGGCCAAGAAAAGAGCCAGCCCGGCCACGTCGTCCGGTTCGCCAAAACGGCCCAGAGGCAGTCCGGCTCAGGATCGGCCCGGCGATGTCGGGTGTCTGCCACAGCATCTGGCTGAAGCGGGTCTTGATCACGCCAGGGGCGATGGCGTTGACCTGAATGTTGGCCCGACCCAGTTCCATGGCAAGCTGCTGGGTCAGCATGATCAGTGCCGCCTTGGCGATGCCGTACAAGCCCATTCCCGGCGACGGCCTCAGTCCGGCGACAGAGACCAGGTTAACGATCTTGCCGCCCCCCTGCGCCTCCATGCGAGGCACGACCGCCTTGCAGATGCGAAAGGCACCCCTGGCGTTGGTGTCGAGGATCTTGTCCCACTGGCTGTCGTCGGCAGTGAGCAACGGGCCAAAATGAGGGTTGGTGGCGGCGTTGTTGATCGTTATGTCGATTCGGCCGTACGTCTCCAGGGCACGCGCTACCAGCCCGGCCACGTCGTCGGACTGGCCGACGTGGGCCTGAACGGCCAGCGCCTGGCCGCCGGCGGCCTCGATCTCGGCGGCGACGGCCTGGACACTGTCCAGCCTGCGGCTGGAGACGACCACCCGGGCGCCGGCCTGGGCCAAGCGCAGTGCGATGGCCTTGCCGATGCCGCGCGAGGCGCCAGTGATTAGGGCTACCTTGCCGTCAAGTATCAAGTCGGTCATGATTCCTCCTAGCTTTCATTGGTGCCACGAGAGACCTGCCTCAGAACGGGAAGGGTTACGCTGTCTGCCGCTGGCTCCCTCACCCTGTGCTGCGAGACTCATCCCCCCACGGGCCAAGATAGGACCATCTGCTCCTGCTCACCATTCTCGGGCGAGCGACGGTGCCCATCGGGCGTGCCATTTCGGCGACAGGCGATCTCATCCAGGGCCTCCCGTCCGCTCCTCCCATGGCGGACCATATAGCATCCCACCACCGTTCCTGTCCGCCCAATCCCACCCCAACAATGAACATACACAGTATGCCCTTCTTCTATGGCGATATCGACGGTATCCAGGATGCGCTTCATTTCCTCCACCGCCGGCGTTTTTCCATCACGGATTGGCATCCGCCGATGTACAACCAGACGCCCCAGGACTAGTGGCTCCTCCTTAAGGAATGGGACGTACGGATTGAGGTTGTACTCGCCCTCTTCAGTCAAGTCGAGGAAAAAGGTGACGCCAGCCGACAGGATCAGGCGCAGTTTCTTGCGAGCCTGTTCGTCACTTCTCGCGCCGGGATACTCGCCGGCAAGCAGCTGGCCGGGCTCGACCCAATAGGAATCAAGGATAGGTCCGCTATTCTGACTCATGCCTCTACTCTGGCATCAACAGTGTTCGTTTGCGATGCCGCTTTCCCCGTCAAACGTCGAACTGCCGGCTGCCTTCGATCTCAGGCGATAGCCCTTTCTCACCACAGTCCTGGGCCTGTGTCCGGTCACTTGTAGCTGTGAGCCTATTCTAGTCGACGCACGGACTGTTGTCAAGTTGATGCCGTATCCCTTTTGGGACTGTAGCCAGAGTCCTGGGACGGAGCGCTTTGCTTGACTTGACCAGGGCTCTGTGGTACACTTGTCCAAGGGGGGGAGCACGTGTTGAGCGATCTACCTGTGGTCCAGTATTGCTCCGCCGGCGGCGTGGTGACCGATGGCGACCGAGTGCTGGTCATCGTGCGGGCAGGCCGGGCAGGACCGGACGGGCGGCCAGAGGTACGGCTGCCCAAAGGCCATGTCGAGCCAGGTGAAAGCCGTGTCGAAACCGCCCGGCGCGAAGTGGGTGAAGAGGCCGGTCTACTGCAGGTCGAGCTCGTGGCCGACCTCGGACACCAGACGGTTGAGTTCGAGTGGCGGGATAGGCACGTTATCCGCGACGAGTCCTTCTTCCTGATGATTCCGGTGCCGGGTGCCCTGCCGGGCCCGGCGGAGGGCCAGTTCGAGCCGGTGTGGCTCAGCTGGGAGGAGGCACTGGCTCAGCTCACCTTTGAGGCAGAGCGAGAGTGGGTACGGCGGGCCTGTATGGCGATCCAGAGGAATTCAGGGGCGCCGTTGGCCGAACGGCTCATACGACGATCCAGGGGAACTCGAGGATGACATAGGCCGGCCGACCATAGTCGCTGCCGATCACCTGTGATTCGATCAGACCGTGGGGTGCTGCGATCGACCACACACCGCCACGGTGGGTATGGCCACTCACGACGTGAGTCACTCTTGGGCAGCGGATGATCGCCTGGCCCAACGTCAGGTTCCCGCCGTAGGCATTGCCGAAGCTCGAGGCCAGATCACCTGGCCGCCGCTCCAGATTCTCTATGAAGGGTGGGATGTGGGTCGCAACCAGGATCTGCGTGATGGATGGATCGCGGCACAGCTTGCCCAGCCGCACTCCAAAAGCCCGCAACTCCTGGTCCGCAAACTCTTCGTCAGTGGCTTCCCAATCCACGTAGTTTCCGTCGTTGTTGAACATGCCCTTGTTGATATAGTAATCGTGCGGAAGAAGCGGGACCGAGGGGTCACGGGCGGAATAGTCGTACCAGCCCAGCGTGCCGCAGATGCCTAGACTGCCTAGGTGGAACGTCTCCCGGTCCAGCCAGACAAAGCCAGCCTGGTGGGCGGCCTCTTCGAGCAGGCGATCCCACAACGATTGGCTGTCGTGGTCGCCCGACCAGACGTCGTGGTTGCCAGCCAGGGCCAGCTTGGGGCAGCTCAAGCTGGCAAAGAGGGCCAAGGCCTGCCGAAAGTTGGCCAAGGGGTGGCCGATATCGCCGGCCAGGACCAGGCAATCGGGCCGCTCGCGCTGTACCTGCTGGGCAAAACGCTCCAGCGCCGGTCGCGACCGGATGTGATAATGGAGATCGGCAGATAGCAAGACCCGGATCATCCAGCCTGGTCCCAAGCCTGGTATCGCGGCCGGGAGGAGCAAACCCGGCCTCGCAGCAGTGCCGCGTTACAGAATGTCCCCGATCAACACGCCCAGCAGCCCGGTGACAACACCCAGGTGAAGCAGGAGATTGCCATCAGCGAACAGGAACAGAAGGAAGTTACTTCCAGACCCATCCGGGGCCAGGGCATAGATCACGCATCGAACTACAAAGTTCAGCAGAACGAGCGCCACGCCTACCAGAACCGGCACTCCACGCACTGTTGCCAACCTGTCCAGGAATCGGGTCATGTTACCCTCCGATCTGTGAATCAGACCGTCTTCTGGTCCTTACCCAGTGACGGGTCCAGCTCCACCGCCTTGTTCAGATCACGGCTGGCCTTGTCGTACTCACCCTTGCTGCCGTAGGTCATGCCCCGGCTGTAATAGGCGATAGCCAGGTTAGGGCTAAGCACCAAGGAGCGGTCCAGATCGCGAATAGCCTGGTCATAGTCGCCCAGCTTTTCGTAGGTCGCACCGCGCTGAGCAAGGGCCACAGCCAGCGTCGGATCGATTTCCAGGGCCCGGTCAAAGTCCTCGAGTGCTCCCCGGTAATCCCCGGTCGCCGCCCGGGCGGTGCCCCGGGCGCTGTAGATTGGAGCGTTCTTTGGCTGAAGCTCGATAGCCCGGTCATAGTCGGCGACGGCATCGGCATGGTTTCCCCTTGCCAGGTAGATCTCCGCCCGGGCAGCATATGCCGGGGCGAAGGAAGAGGACAGGTCGATAGCCTTCGACAGGTCAGCCAGGGCGTCGATATCCATGTCAAGCCGGCGGCGGACAAGGCCTCGCAGGTAGAACGCCTCAAACCCCTGCGGAGCCATCGTACAGGCCTGGTCCAGGTCAGCCAGCGCCGCTGGCAAATCATCGAGGGCCGCCCGCGCCACACCACGCGCTGCATAGCGCCGGCATGGCTGCCGTCAAGCTCCAACGCCTTGTTCTGATCCTGGAACGCTTTGGCGTAGTCACCCTGCCTGGCGTAGAGCAAGCCACGGCGGTAGTAGGCCTCCACGAGAGCCGGGTCAAGACGGATGGTCCGGGCATAGTCCTCCATGGCCCGCTTGTCCTCGCCAAGCTGCTCCCGGCACAGCCCGCGATAGAGATAGGCCCGGGCATCTTCGTTCAGCTTCAGCGCCCATTCCAGGTCCTGCATTGCGCTCTTGTGCTGGCCCAGAGCGCAATTGACCAGGGCGCGACTGATCAGCGTCTCAGGATCGCCAGCCGCCAAGCCGATCGCCTTGTCATAGTGGGTCAAGCGCCCGCTCGTGCTGGCCCAGGTAGTAACAGAAGCCACCCATGTGTGCCAGCTCGTCGGCACGTTGGCGCACCTGGTCGGCGCTCTGCTCCTCTCCGAACCGAGGCCGAGGTGACCGTCTCGATCCGCTCCAGCTCGTTAAGGATCTGCCGCATGTCACCGCGCAGATCGGCAGGCAGATCGGGCACAGCCGGCGAGATATGCCTGAGATCGGGCAGACCACCCTCGCTGCCGCAGCTGGTCGAGCCGGCTCCAGAGCCGATCCTTCTCCTCGCGGATGAGGTCATCGCGCAGATCAAGCTCGGCCTGGAAGGCCTGCTGTTCCTCCTTCGAGAGCGCGATCTGTTGCTCCAGGATTTCGACTTCGCTCGTATGCAGCCGGTCGAGCCGATCGAGGTGGCGCTCAAAGGCGCCGCTCCGCCGCTAGAGGGCAAGGGCCATCAGCAGCTCGACAACCGCGACGATGAACAGCAGAACGATCGGCCCCCAGCGACCTGATGTCCAGATCCACGTTCAGGTAGTCGATCCAGGCCTTGACGTAGCTCGGCGCTGGGCAACAACCAGCTCCACCAGCGCCACAACAGCACCGCAACGACGACCAGAACCACAACAACGGCGAGAATAATGAGCCAAGATACACGACGTTTTTGCATGGTTAGCGCCCCTCCAAGCCTGCTCAGATGATAAACGGCCGGAACTGCTCGAACCACCGGCGTGACAAGTACCCCTTCAGCCTGGTGCCCCTGGCGCTGTGCGACTCTTCTACAACTGTACCATGCTCATGGAAGAGAGCCACGAGGTCGCCCCGGGCATAAGGAACCCGGACGGTGAGGTACACCAGGCTGGCGGCGAGGATCTGCTCGATCCTCTCCAGCAGATCGGCCAGGCCGGTCCCGGCAGTAGCCGAGATCGGCACGCTGTTTGGAAAATCGCGGCAACTGGTGTGGGCCAGCGCCGGATCGGACAGCCGGTCGATCTTGTTGAGGGCAACAATGATCGGCCGGTCCACAACTCCCAGGTCAGCCAGCGTCTGGGTGACCGTTTCAGCCTGCTGGCAGACGTTCGGGTGGGTGATGTCGACCACGTGCAGGAGCAGATCGGCTTCGTTGATCTCTTCCAGCGTGGCCCGGAAGGCAGCCACCAGATCGGTGGGCAGCTTCTGGATGAAGCCAACGGTGTCGGAAAAGAGCACTTCGCGGCCGCTCGGCAGGGTCACGCGCCGCGTCGTCGGATCGAGCGTGGCAAAGAGCTTGTCCTCGACCAGCACGTCGGCCCCAGACAGCGCATTGAGCAGCGTCGATTTGCCGGCGTTGGTGTAGCCGACGATGGCCACCACCGGCATCGCGGCTCGCTCGCGCTGCTTGCGGTGCAGCCGGCGGTGGCGGCGGACACCTTCCAGCTCGGCCTTGATCTGGGCAATGCGCCGGCCGATCTCGCGCCGGTCGACTTCGAGCTGGGTCTCGCCTGGCCCGCGCAGGCCTACGCCGGCCGCTCCACCCCGGGCTGCCCCGCCGCCGCCTGCCGCGCCAGGTGGGTCCAGGCCCGGGTCAGGCGGGGCAGGCGGTACTGGTACTGGGCCAGCTCGACCTGAAGCTGGCCCTCGCGCGTCCGGGCATGTTGGGCAAAGATGTCCAGGATCAGGCCGGTGCGGTCCATCACCCGCACCTGGTCCCCAAGCGTCTTCTTCCAGGTTCCGCAGCTGGCGCGGCGAAAGCTCGTCGTCAAAGATGACGAGATCAAAGCCCAGATCGTCGCGCAGGTCGAGCAGCTCCTCGACCTTGCCCGAGCCGATGAGCGTGGCCGGGTCAAAGTGCTCCAGCCGCTGCCACGTCTGCCCGACGACCTCAAGCGCCGGCCGTCTGGGCCAGCTGGCCCAGCTCGGCCAGCGAGTCCTCGATCTCCCAGCCGTTCCTTTGGCTCTTGAGCTGCGCCCCGACCAGCAATGCCCGTCCGGACGCGGCTCCCAGTCGTGAACAAGTCCCGCGAGATAGCCACCTCCCGGCCTAGAGCGCGAGCTGTTTCCAGCGCCGCATCGCCTCGCGAATCCGATCGGTGTCCATGCCCAGCGAGATGCGCACATAGCCTTCGCCCTGATCGCCAAAGACCGTGCCGGGCGTGACGCTGACGCCGGCTTCATCCAGGAGCCGGGCGGCATACTGCCCGGAGGTCAGGCCGGCCGGCGTTCTGGCCCAGATGTAGAGGCTGGCGACCGGCTTGTCGGCCTGGATGCCCATCTCGTGCAGGGCAGCCAGGATGATGTCTCGCCGCTCGCGGTAGATCGCGTTGCGCTCGTCGAGCCAGGCCTGATCGCCGGTGAGCACCAGCACCGACGCATCCTGGATCGGCCGGAAGATGCCCGAATCGATGTTCGTCTTGGTCTTGGCCAGGGCGTCGACCGCGGCGGCATTGCCCACGGCCATGCCGACCCGCCAGCCGGCCATGTTGTAGGTCTTGGACAGCGAGTTGAACTCCAGGGTCACGTCCATGGCCCCCGGCACCTGCAACAGGCTGGGCGCCTCATATCCGTCGAACGTGACGTCGCAGTAGGGGTTGTCATGGCAGATCAGCAGGTCGTAACGCCGGGCAAAGGCCACCGCTCGCTCAAAGAACTCGAGCGGCGCAACCGCCCCGGTGGGGTTGTTGGGATAGTTCAGCCACAAGATCGTGGCCGAACGGGCCACGTCGGCGGGAATGGCCTCCAGATCGGGCAGAAACCGATCGTGCTCGTGCAGAGGGATCGGCACCGGGCTGCCGCCGGCCAGCAGCGTCCCCAGGGTGTAGGTTGGATAGCCAGGGTCGGGCACCAGGACCGCCTGGCCCGGATCGACAAAGGCCAGAGCGGCGTTGGCGATGCCCTCCTTGGAGCCGATCAGGGCGACGACCTGCTTGTCCGGGTCCAGGTTGACGCCAAACCGTCGCTCGTAGTAGACGGCGACCGCCTGGCGGAACTCTGGCGTGCCATAGTAGCCGGCATAGCCGTGATGGGACGAATCCTGAGCCGAGCGATACATGGCTTCGATGACAAAGTCAGGGGGTGGGAGATCGGGGCTGCCGATGTCCAGCCGGATGATGTCCTTGCCCTGTGCTTTCAGCTCGCGCAGCCGGCGTTCCAGGCCGGCGAAAGGGTAAGGGGGCAGGTTCTTGACGCGATCGGCGATCTTGATCATTAGCTGACTCCTCTACTTGTGTTGTGTTGTATGTGCGGGAAGGTCCTGATTTCAGCACCCGGCCCGTATCGTGATTACCCCCGAGAGGTCTGGCCAGAGGATGCCTCGCCTGGAACTCTCCCCAGGTCGGGCGGATCGGCAGCAAGACGTGAAAGTGGCTGCCCGGGCACGTCTCGGGGTCGTAGCCCTTGCTTTCGACATAGATCCGTCCGCCGTGAGCGTCGACGATCCCTTTGGCGATCGTCAGGCCCAGCCCTGGTCCGCCGCCCATGAACCGGGTCTTGCTGGTGGAATGCAGCTCGGGGCCCTCGGTGCGGTAGAACTTGTCAAAGATGCGATTCTGATCCTCGATGTTAATGCCCACACCGCTATCAGACACGATCACTTCGACGCCAACCGGCTGCTCGCCGGCGACCGTCAGCAGCCGGGCGGTGATGTCGATGCGCCCGCCGTCGGGCGTGTACTTGACCGCATTGCCGATCAGATTGACAAACACCTGGTGCAAGCGCAGGGCGTCAGCCTCAATCGGCGGCACGCCGGCCAGATCGTGCATCTGGATCGTCTGGTTTCCGCCCTTCGGCCGCAGGCAGCAGATCCGCGCAGGCCAGCTCCACCACGTTCGACAACAACGTCGGCTCCAGGTTGAGCATCAACACCTGGGTATCGATCAGCGCCACGTCGATAATGTCCTCGATCAATCGCCCTCAGCCGGCCGGTCCCCTTCATAATCCCCGACACTACCGAGTCCAGGGCCTGGCCGCCCAGCTCCTGGGCGCCGCCTTCGGTCAGCATCTCGGCATAGCCCTGGACCAAAGTCAGCGGTGTTTTGAGCTCGTGGGCGGCGATGGTGATAAAGTCCGATTTCTTCTTGTCCAGCTTGGCCAGCTCCTGGTTCAGGTCAGCCAGCTCCTTGGTCCGCTCCTCTACCCGCTGCTCCAGCTCCTGGTTGAATCGGACCAACCGTTCGTACAGGCGCGTGTTGCGCAGGGCCACGGTCGTCTGGTCCGCAACCGACTGGACCGTCTCGATCACGGCCATCTCCAGAGGCTGGTTGCGCGCCAGGCTATCGACCGTGATTACACCCAGCGGTCTATCTTCTCCCTCGAGAGGAACGACCAGTAGGGTACGCTGGGGAAAGAGAGAGGCCAGGACTTCGTCGCCGCCATCGGTAGCCCGAAGGACCTGCAGCTTGCCCGTCTTGAAAGCGCGGGTCACGACCGAGCGCTCTTCGCTCACCGGCAAGTAGGCACGCTGCAGCCGGTCGCTGTCGATCCCACGGGCCAGGATCACCGACAGCTCATAGACCTCCTCATCTGCCAGCCAGACCGCACAGCGGTCGATCTGAGGCATGGTGATGAGATTCTCGGCGACCGCTGCCAGGATCTGCTTCAGGTCCAGGGTCGAGCTGATGGCCCGGGAGATGTTGTACAGGATGCGGAGCCGGGACATGGCCTTGTCCGTCTCCTCGGTGGAAATGGCCAGGCGGCGCATCATGAATTCTGCCTCCGTTACCCTGGCCGACAGCTGATCGCGGCTGGCCCGCGTGTGGGCGCCCATCAACAGACGAAGGCAGTGGTCGAACATGCCGTCCAGGACACGCATCTCGCCTGCCGTTTCCTCGGCCGTGGAGGACTGGACCAACTCGGTCCACAACAGCTCCTTCAGCAGGGCAAAGATGTCCAGCGTGTCGTCAAGCTGGTACTCGTCCTGCACACGGCTGGTGGCGATGCGGTCCGTCACCGGAAGCAGCCGGCCGGGATCATCCTCCTGCACCGCCAGGGTAAAGGCATGGTAAAAGTCGGAGAAGAACTGCCTTTCCAGCTCCTTCGTCGTCAGCTCGCGGTCGCGGTCACTCCCCTCGCGACCGTACCAGCTTGATCCAGGCAGGAACCACAATCCGTTCGTTCTGGCGTAACCAGGCTGCAGTTTTGTCTCTCATCTCTCCAAGTACACTTCCATCACTCGACCGATTCGTTCCAGGCTCTCGGCGCTAATCTGATCCAGGGTGTCGCCGGAGGTGTGCCAGGCCGGATAGTCGAAATCGATCACGTCCACCGCCGGCAGGCCAAGCGCAGCGAACGGCGCGTGATCGTCGATGATGGACCACTTGATCTGCCGGATGAACTGGTCCTGGTATCCCAGGTCGGCGGCAACATCCCACAGATCGGCAAGCAGATCCGGATCCGAATTGCGCTCAAGATAGAATTGCTGATCCAGGTCGCCTACCATATCCAGGACGATCACGGCCTGGGGTGTGACGGTCAGATTCTCAGCCATGTAGGACGCGCCGACCGAAAAAGGCCAGCCATCCAGATTGCCACGATCCTCCGCGTCAAAAAAGGTGAGCCAGACCTCGTTGTCCAGCGCCTGCCTTGTCCAGCACGCGCGCCAACTCGAGCAACACGGCTGCGCCGCTGGCTCCGTCGTTGGCGCCCAGGATCGACTGGTCAGGGTTGACCGGGTCGAGATCCGCGTGAGGCCGCGTGTCATAATGCGCCCCGACGATGATCACCGGTCCCGAGCCGGCCCGCCCGACGATGTTGCGGAGTTTGACACCACGGAACTCGGTGATCTGCGCCTCGGTCTCCCAGCCCAGTTCGCTCGAGTCGCTCGAGGATATAGTCACCGGTGGCCCAACCGGCTTCTGAGCCGGTCGGGCGTGGCCCGAAGGCTGTTTGGGCCGCAGCCTGCTGGTATGCCTCCTCGCCGCTGAAGGTCAGCGGCGCGCCGCCGCAGCTCGCCAGCAGGACAAGGATCAGCAGGAGCAGTGCCAGTCTGCTTCTCACATGACCTCCGCCTGTTGGCTCTGGGCAGAAGCCGGCGACAGGGACAGCAACCGCTCGACACTGGCGACCAGTTGCTTCGGGACCGAACGGCTTGGTGATATAGTCGTCCACGCCGGCGATCTGCAGGCCCAATACCCGGTCGATCCCCTGCGCTTTGGCAGTCACCACCACCACCGGGATCCCTTTCAGCTCATCGCTGGCCTTCAACTGTCGGAAGATCTCCCATCCATCCACGTCGGGCATCATGAGATCGAGCAGTACCAGGTCAGGAGGATTGCGCCGCACGGCCTCGAGTCCCTCCTTGCCTCCGACGGCCCCCTCGACCTCAAACCCCGCCGTTCCAGGATCAGGCGGATCAGATCGATCATCTCGGGATGATCTTCGATGCACAGGATCCGTCGTTTCGTCACAATTTGCCTCCCGGCTACAGCGCCTGCGGCCATAGCCTCTGATCCAAGCCTTTAGTACTGGCGCGCTGCCTCTTCGCCCCGCAACACGCGGAGGGCGCCCTGGGCCAGGGCCAGCATTTCGTCTTCTCCGGGATAGACAAGGATCGGCGCAATCCAGCCCACTCGCTCCCGGATCCAGCTCAGCAGCATCTCCGAGTGGGCCACCCCACCGGTGATGACAATGGCATCTACCTCACCCTTTAACACAGTGGCCATGGCCCCGATCTCTTTGGCGATCTGGTAGGCCATCGCCTCATAGATCAGGCGGGCATGGTCATCGCCGGCGCGCGATCCGCTGTTCGACCTCGACGGCGTTGTTGGTGCCCAGGTGGGCGACCAGTCCGCCCTTGCCGGCCAGCTTCTTGAACATCTGCTCGTAGGTGAGGTTCAAGCCCTTCGTAAGGCTGCACGCCGAAGCACATCCGCACCACGTCGCCAACCGGCAGCCCGCCGGACCGCTCAGGGGCAAACGGGCCGTTGCCGTCCAGAGCCTGGTTGACATCCACCATCCGCCCCTTGCGGTGGGCTGTTACCGAAATCCCGCCGCCCAGGTGGACGACGACCAGGTCGAGCTCGGGATAAGGCCGCCCCAGGTCCTGCGCCGCCCGCCGCGCGGCCGACTTGACATTCAGAGCATGAGACAGGCTCTTGCGCTCGATCTCGGGCAGGCCCGAGATGCGCGCCAGGTCGTCGAACTCGTCCACGGCCACCGGGTCGACGATGAACGCCGGCACACCCACCCGCCCGGCAATGTCGCGGGCCATCATCCCCCCAAGGTTCGAGGCGTGCTCCCGCTCCTTGTTCCGGTTGCTCAGCTCTGCGACCATCTTGTCGTTCACCTGGTAGGTGCCGCTGGGGATGGGGCGCAGCACGCCGCCCCGGCCGACGACCGCCGACAGGGAATCGAGTGGGATCTGCTTTCCCTCCAAGAAGCTGAGCACCGCCTTGAGCCGAAAGTCATACTGATCGAGGATGTGGGGAAAGGCGGCGATCTCCTGGCTGGAGTGTCGCAGCGTCTCGACGAACAGCGGGCGCTCGTCGTCATAGACGCGAATCTTGGTAGAGGTCGAGCCTGGATTGATGACCAGCAGGCGATATGTCATATGATCTCTACTCCGCGACTATCAGCGATTTTCATACTGGTATATTATACCGCAAAAGCTAAACTGACTCAAATCTACTCCTTACCTCTACTCGCAGGCCGAACAGATCCCCCAACCAGCGCCCCTTTTTCTCGCCGGCCAGCAACCTCAGCCTCGCAGCCGGAGGGGCAATCGACCAGGACGACCAACCGGGGTCCATCCAGCCAGACTTCCAGACCTTGCACCGCATCTGCGTGTGTGCGATCCAGGCCGTCTGCCAGGCGCAGGATGGCTCCCAGCTTTTCGACAATCTCCCGATCATCAGCATCGAGCGCAGCAAAGCCCTCGTGCTCCAACTTGGGCTGCGCTCCACGGTGATAGCGAGCGACGTTGGCAACGATCCGCTTCTCGCGCTCGGCCAGACCGGGCAGGTCGGCCTTCACAATCAGCCTATAGGCGGTCTTGTGGTGGGCCTCATAGCCTTCGACATAGCCGATGTCGTGCAGCAGGCCCGCACAGTAGAGCAGATCGCGGCATTCGTCGTCCAGCCGATGCAGATCGGCGGTCAGGTCAAACAGCCGAACCGCCAGTCGGGCATCCTGTCGGGAATGCCCTTCCTCAAAGTCGTAGCTTCGTCCTATGAGCGATACAGGCCGCAAATGTGTCTTCCATCACGCCCCATTTCGTGGTGTGTCATGCCCACTGTGCTCATTTTACCCGTTGTTCACTCATCTGTCAACAAGCAACCTTCCGCCAAGACGGCGAAACTTGTCCGCCATTCCTTTCTGTGGTATAGTCCGCCAGCCGAGCAGTGCACAGCGGCATCCGATCCTCAGGCTGCGGCCTGGGGTCGTGTTTTGTAGCTAACCGAAGAAAGCAAGCAAGGAGATGATGATGAATTCGCCCAAACAGCTTCTGGGCCCCATGCGTGTCGCCTTCCTGGTCCTGCCGCCCGTCTGTGTCTTGTTGGGGCTAGGAACCGCGGCCTGGACCAATGTACCGATCAACGCCGTCCACCTGGTGCTGATCTTCATTGGGGCGCTGGCGGCCCACATCAGCGTCAACGCCCTCAACGAGTACTTTGACTTCAAGAGCGGCTTGGACCTGCGGACGATGCGAACGCCGTTCAGCGGCGGCAGCGGCACGCTGCCGGCCAATCCGGCCATGGCCCGCCCCGCGCTGAACACCGGATTGATCGCCCTGGCCGTCACCGGCCTGATCGGCCTGTACTTTCCTTCGTCCAGGGGTGGGCTGGGCTCTATTGCCCCTGGGCCTCCTGGGGCTGGTTGTCATTGTGGCCTACACTCCGTGGCTCACCCGCTATCCTCTCCTGTGCCTGATCGCTCCCGGCCTGGGGTTTGGGCCGCTCATGGTCATGGGCACTCGATTTCGTGCTCACCGGCAGCTATTCGTGGACAGCGTTTATCGCCTCCCTCGTTCCCTTCTTCCTGGTCAGCGACCTGCTTCTGCTGAACCAGTTTCCAGACGTTGAGGCCGATCGCGCCGCCGGACGAAGGCATCTCCTCATTGTCGCCGGCAAGAAGAAGAGCAGCGTGGTGTATGTCGCCTTTCTCTTCCTGGCCTTCCTGTGCCATCGCCGTCGGCGTAGGCGCTGGGCTATCTGCCCACGCTTGGGCTCCTGGGGCTTCTTCCTCTCGTCGTTGCCGTGCCCACCGCGATCGGTGCGATCCGCTATGCCGAAAAGATGGACAAGCTGATGCCCTACCTGGGCCTGAACGTCCTGCTCAACGTCATAACGCCTCTCCTGCTGGCCATCGGTCTGCTCATCGCTGCGTAGAGAACGGCCCCCCTATTCTGGCTGCGGCTGAAAAGCGCTGCCCGTGGCCGGCAATTGCGACTCCGGATTTGACAAGAGTTGGAGTCTGTGCTATTCTCAGCGCCGGCTTTGCGCCGCCCGGGTCGCCGGATCCCAGCGGCGCAGGATCTGAAGAAAGACCATGATGTAGAAGGAGGATCTGTCGATGGATGATGGCGAGGCCACCGGAACCGTCAAGTGGTTCAGCAGGATGAAAGGTTGGGGTTTCATCCAGCCTGACGGTGGGGATAGGGACGTCTTTGTCCACTATTCGGACATAGAGGGCGACGGTTTCAAGAACCTGGAAAAGGGAGCGCGGGTCCGTTTCCGCATCGAGGACACACCCAAGGGTCCTAAAGCGGTGGCTGTGGCCGAAGTTCAGTAACTCGACCACAACATTTCAAGCCCTGGCGGCCTTGCCGCCAGGGCTTTTTCTTGGTCTGCGGGGTATGTGCGATTCCGCTGTGCCACTATGGCAGTGGCGGGATGATGACCTCGAGTGTATAGAGAAGCGATGGACCGTCGGCGGCCGATCTCACGTCGATGTAGTAGTCCTGCGTGGAAGGCAGCACGCCGGTCCATTCGGTCGCCTCAGCATGGTCTGAGATCAGCACCACTCCGTCTGCGCCCCAGATCACGACTAGCCCTAACCCCTGGGTGACAGTCAGACGGACGGTCATCGTCTGGCCGGCCGCAGCTCCCAGTACATAGTTGACAGTCCCCGCCGGCGGCGTGCTACCACTGACCAGCGCCGATATGGCACCAGGCGCAAACTGGATCCGCGCCGGAATGATGACATCCAGCGCATAATCGATCAGCGGGCTGTCGGCAGCCGATCTCACATCGATGTAGTAGTCCTGCGTGGAGGGCAGCGAGCCGCTCCACTCAGTCGCCTCAGCATGGTCCGAGATCAGCACCGTTCCGTCCTCGCCCCAGATCACGATCAGTCCCAAGCCGTGGGCGGCCGTAAGGCGGACGGTCATGATCTGGCCGGCCATGGCCCCCAGACACATAGCTGTCGGTCCCGGCCGGTGGCGTGCCGCCGCGCGTCAGCGCCGACGTTGCGCCGGTCGCAAACTGGATCCGCACCGGAATGACTACCTGGAGTGCATAGCTTACCGCAGCGCCACCGTCTGCTGTTGTCACACTGATGTAGTAATCCTGCGTCGAACGCAGTTTCCCGGTCCATTGGGTTGCCTCAACGTGGCCAGACATCAGCACATCCCCATCGCTCCCCAGATGGCCATCAACAACTGCTCTGGCTGGTAGGGTGACAGGTAGACCCGCATTGTCTGGCCGGCCGACGCTCTCAGCACGTAACGATTGGCCTCGCCGGGCGATACAGTCCCCTCTACCAGGGCCGATGTTGCGCCAGACGCGAACTCGATCCGCGTCGGCGGCAGCTCTGAAACCGGCGTCGAGGTGGGCGGCTCCGGCGTTGCTGTTGGCGGGGGACTGGTCGGCGGCACAGTAGCGGGCAGAGCCGTACCGGTGGGCGGTGGCAAGGTGGGCGACTCGGCCGTGGCCGAGGGAGAAGGTATCGGAGTTGCAGTAGCCGGCAGAGAAGTCTGCGGCACCGCCGTGGGCCCACCACAGGCGGCGATAATGGCGACCAGCAGGATCAGGCTCGAAAACAGCAGCCCACAATGCGCTCTCATGATCTACCCTCCCATGCATCTTGTTTACTCATAGTAATACCAGCTATCATGAGTATCTTGTGTAAGCAAGATTACAATGAGGGCTGCCCACGCTCTCTTGTCCTACAGGATAGACCTGTTAGCCCCTTCTTGCTGATTCGACAAATGCCAGCGTCTCAGGCAGCGAAGCAACGTTGCCCGTGGCGCCCACGCCTGTAACGCACAGCGCGCCAAGTGCATTCGCCAAGCGTGCGGTCTGCTCCAGGGAATAGCCCAACCATACGCCGGCGATAAAACCTGCGGCGAAGGCGTCGCCGGCGCCGGTGGCATCCACGACGCTGACGGCAAACGCCGGCATCAGAGAAGGCCTTGCCGTCGTTCGTCATCACCAGGCAGCCAGCCGAGCCCATCTTGAGAGCGACAGTCTGCACGCCGCGATCCAGGAGAGAACGGGCCACGTCCTCTGGCTCCTCCAGGCCGGTCAAAGCCTGCGCCTCTGCCAGGCTGGGCACGAAATAGTCGACGTACGGCAGGCATGGCGCCAGGAGCTGCATCCAACGACCGGTATCATCCCAGACGGTATCCAGGAAGGTGATCACGCCGGCCGACCTGGCCTGCTGCAGAAGCAGAGCCGTTGGCTCACCGTCGAGGCCGGGCAAGACGAGCGACCCGGCCACATGCAGGATCGACGCCGATCTGATCGCGGCCAGATCAACATCGTCCAACCTCAAGCGGGCATTGGCGCCGATATAGTGCACAAAACGCCGCTCGCCGTCCAGATCGACCATGACCATCGTGGCCGACGTGCCGATCTCTGGATCTCGCGACACGCCGCGCGTGCCGATGCCCCGCCGCTCCAGTTCGCGCACCATAAAATCGCCGAACGGATCGAGGCCAACCCTGCCGATCACCTCCACGGGCAACCCCAAGCGGGCCAGGGCAGTGGCGGCATTGATCGCACAGCCGCCGGTGTACAGCCCCATCTCGTCGACCAGCACCAGCCGGCCGGGATCGGGCATGGTCCGCACCGGACGCCCGACGACGTCGGCGACCAGGATGCCCAGGCAGACGATCGGTTTGTCCATGGTCATGGCGCACCCTAGATCAGATGCTTGCTCACCACGGCCGCCATCGCCTCGAATTGGGGGCCAAAGCAGGATAGAGCGCACGGTAGCGCGGGTAATAGTCGGCGTAGACGGCCATGGCCGGACCGGGGCCGGTATGATCTACCAGACCGGATCGCCGCCTGGCAGGCCTCGGGGACGCTGCCATACACGCCTGCCCCGACGGCCGCCAGCAGCGCCGCGCCGTAGGCAGCGCCTTCGGTAACGTTGACCGTGACAATCTCGGTGCCGAACACATCGGCCAGGATCTGGCGCCACAGCGGGCTGCGCGCCCCGCCGCCCGAAGCACGTACCTGCTGGACAGACAACCCCAGGTCGCGCATCAGCTCCAGCGAGTCGCGCAGGCCATAGGTCACCCCCTCCAACACCGCGCGCGTCAGGTGGGCCTTGCCGTGGCGCAAGGTCAGCCCGAAGAAGACGCCGCGCGCGTTCGGGTCGGGATAAGGGGTGCGCTCGCCGCTCAGGTAGGGCAGGAAGAGCAGCCCTTCGCAGCCGGCAGGCACCTGGGCTGCCGCCTCGGTCAACAGGTCGTAGGGGTCGCGCCCGGTCTCACCAGCCTGGGCTTGCTCCAGGTCGCCCAACGCATCCCGGTACCAGCGGAAACTGCCGCCGGCGGAGAGCATGACCCCCATCAGGTGCCACATGCCGGGCACGGCGTGGCAGAAGGCATGCAGCCTGCCCTGCGGTTCGACGCGATACGCGTCCGACGCGGCAAAGACCACGCCCGACGTGCCGATCGTGGCCGAGACGATGCCCTCCGTCACGATCCCGGTGCCGACCGCCTGGGCCGCCTGGTCGCCGCCGCCGCCCACCACCGGCGTGCCGGCCAGCAGGCCGGTCTGCCCGGCAGCGGCGGCGCTGACCCGCGCGCTCACCACCGGCGATTCGGTCACCTCCGGCAGCCACTGGCGCGGCACTCCCACGGCCTCGAGCATCTCGTCTGACCACCGGCGCCGGCCCACGTCGAACAGCGAGGTGCCCGAAGCGTCCGACACCTCGCTGAAATAGCTCGCCCGTCAGGCGGTAGCGCACGTAGTCCTTGGGCAGCAGCACCTTGGCGACCCGGCGATAGACCTCGGGCTCGTGCTCGCGGACCCAGACGATCTTGGGGGCGGTAAAGCCGGGCAGCACCGGGTTGCCGGTGAGCTGCAGCACCTTTGCGGCGCCGACCTGCCGGGTGATGGCCGCGCACTGGGCAGCCGTGCGCTGGTCGTTCCACATGATGCAGGGGCGCAGCACCTCACCCTGGGCGTCCAGCAGCACCAGGCCGTGCATCTGGCCGGTCAGGCCGACTCCGGCAACCTGCTCCGGTTTCAGGCCGCTTTGCGCCAGCACCTGCCGGATGCTGGCCACCGTAGCAGCCCACCAGTCGGCGGGGTTCTGCTCGGCCCACAGCGGCTGCGGGGTGAACATGGGGTACTCGGTCGTGGCGCTGGCAACGACCTTGCCATCGTCGGTCGATGAGGAGCGCCTTGGCCCCTGTGGTTCCGACATCAATGCCCAGTAGATGCGCCATTGTCTAGTACAGGACCTCCCCGCCGGTCAGCTTGTAGTGGGCATGGCGCAGCTTGTCGACAATGGGCAGGTGGTAGGGGCAACGGGGCTCACACTGGCCACAATCGGTGCAGGCGCCGGCCTTGACCGGCAGGTCGGCGTAGGCCGCCTGTGCCCGCTGCTCGTTCTGGAACCAGAAACGCAGGGCAGAGCGCTGCCAGTAATCCCCAGGATCGCGCACGACGCCGTCCCACATCTGGCGGTCGTACCAGCCTTCCAGCTCAAAGATGCGCGGGATGTCGATCCCAGCCGGGCAGGGCAAGCACTTGTCGCACTGGCGGCAGACATAGGTGCCCAGCTCGGGCGCCGTCGCAAACCAGTGTTCCTTTTCTGCATCCGACATGGGGATGAACGCCTCAGCCCAGGCCAGGTCCTGCTCCAGAAAGCCGAGCGTGTTCATGCCGGCCACCATGACGTGGATCGGCAGGCTCCAGGCATAGCGGAAGGCCTGCGCCGCCGACCGCCACAGGAAGCCATCGCCAATCGCCTTCATGCCGACAATGCCGATGTTCCTTTCCAGGAGCAGCGGCAGCAACGCCTCTTCGATGAGCAGGAAAGTTAAAGCGGTCGTAGTAGTTGAAGGTGGTCATCACGACGTCAAAGGGATAGCGCTTCAGCGCCTCGATGATCAGCTCGGGGTGACCGTGATTGGACAGGCCGATGAAGCGAGCCCTGCCGCCGTCACGGGCCGCTTCGGCAGCGCGCAGGGCGCCGTCGGGCGCCAGGATCTGGTCCAGCTCGGCAGGACGCTGGACGTGGTGCATGAACAGGATATCGACGTGATCGGTCTGCAGGTGGCCCAAGCTGCGCTCAAACAGCCGGGCAGCCGCCTGCCGGTCGCGCAGGTGGCACTTGGTGGCCAGCACGCACTCGTCCCGCCGCGTGGCCATGACCAGGCCGACCTTGCGCTCCGAGTCGCCGTCGCCATACTCGGGCGCGGTCTCGACATAGTTGCCGCCGGCGTCCAGGTAGCGGTTGAGGATGGCCTGGGCGTTGGCTGCGCTGATCTCGCACAGATGGAACCCTCCCAGGCCGAGGATCGAAACCTCCAGGCCGGTGTGTCCCAGAATACGACGTTGCATGGCCATCAAGCCCTCCCCGGTCGCGGCAACGGCGGCAGGCGGTCAGGATGGGGTGCCCTCGCCCGCACCAGATAGGCCTCCAGCCAGCCACGCGCCTCGTCGGGGTGCATCTGGGCATACAGGATCGCCTCGTGATCCAGCTCCTCGATCCGGTCGTTGGCGGCCCGGATGGCGTCGATGCAGATCTTGACCGCCACGTCCACCGGCATCCGCTCGGGGTTGATGTCCAGGCCAAAGTAGCCCTGGTAGCCGTACATCTTGAGCGTGTACAACAGCGCCTCAGCCTGCTCCGGCGAGACGACCCCGACGTTCAGATCCTGGTCATAGTTGCCCAGCGGCTGGCTGTTCCAGTGGGTGTGGGCCAGCCGGCCCTCAGACAACGGCCAGCTGTAGGCGTAGGCCAGGTCCTCGTAGCCCATCAACACGTGGCCGATCTCCGGGTTCAGGCCGACCAGGGTGTGGCCCTGGTCGAGGAGGCGACGGTTGTCGGGATGCTTCAGCAGCGGCTCGACCAGGTGGGCCAGGAGCACCCCCTCGGCAGTGGTTGGGAAGAGGATGTGGCCGCGCGGCTCGTACGGCTTGGGCTCAAAGGCGACGCGCACGCCCGGCACCGCGTCCATCGCCTCGGCCAGGCCGTGGGCAAAGGCGTCGCGCATCCGCACAAAGTCGGTGGCGAAGGGGTTCTCGTAGCCGTCGATGCCCGGCCAGACCACGGCAAAGTCGGTGTCCATCTCCTTGTTCAGCTCAAAGGCATGCTTGGTGCGGTCGATGGCGGCCTGGCGCGGTCCGGGCAGCGGGTTGGACAGCGAGCCCCACTCGAACTGCTCATCCCAAAACAGCAGCGGGACGATGGTGACCAGCCTGATGCCGGTGCCGGCCACGAACTGGCGCCAGATCTCCAGGTTGTCGTCGTTGATCTCGTTGGGATAGTGGGCCTCCAGCCCGGCCAGACCATAGTCCTTCAGCCTGGCTGCGATCTCGAGGCGGGCCTCGATGCCGCGCCGGTCCTGGTAGACGTCGTGAAAGCGGGAGTTGGGCGGCGAAAAGAACCAGATGCCGGCCGAGAATTTCAGGTCCAGCCTGAAGGTCTTGAGGTGATTGAGCAGCTCCTCAGGTGTGCGCCTCAGCGCCTGAGAACGCAGATCACGGAATCCCACTTGAATATCTCCTCTCTACCGCCGTTGCTTGCGGAGCTGATCGAGCATGATCGCCATCACGATCACCAGGCCCTGCACGGCCTGCAGCCAGTAGGCAGAAACGCCGGTGAGCACCAGGCCGTTGCGCAGGACCTGCATGATGAACGCGCCAATGAGCGCCCCCAGAATAGTGCCCTCGCCGCCAGACAGGCTGGTCCCGCCGACGACGGCGGCGGCGATCACATCCAACTCATAACCCTGCCCCGCCATCGGCGAGGCCACGCCCAGGCGGGCCGTCATCAATATGCCGCCGATCGCAGCCAATAAACCGGCGAATGAGTAGACCATAATCTTGATCCAGTGGGTATTGATGCCGGACAGGGAGGTGGCCGTCTCGTTGCCGCCCACCGCGTAGATGCGATAACCCCATACGGTACGGGTGAGGTACGCAGACACGATGATAGCGCAGACCAGCATAAAGATAGCCGGCAGAGGCAGATCGAAACCGCCGATGTGGACAACGCCCCGGCCCAGATTGTTAAAGGCTGACGGCAGATCACGCACGGGCCAGCCGCCGGAGAGGCCATAGCACAGCCCTCGCGCCATGAGCAGGGTTCCCAGGGTAGCGATGAAGGGGGGCAGCTTGCCCTTGGTGACCATCAGGCCGTTGGCCAGACCGACGATGAGACCGGTAGCCAGCCCGCCGGCCACGGCCACGGGGATCGGCATGCTGCGGGCAAAGAGCATGGCGGTGATCAGGCCCGACAGGCCCATGACCGAGCCTACAGACAGGTCGATGCCACCGGTGATGACGACCATGCACTCGCCAAAGGCGGCGATGGCGATCCACGAAAAGTCGCGCAGGATATTGGAAATGTTCGTGGGGGCCAGGAAGGTCTTGGTATAGAAGGTCAGAAAGAGCATCATGGCCACTAAGATGATAAAGACGCCAAACTCCTGCCGGCCGATGATCTGCCGCCAGGCGAGCCCTGCGCATTTGCCCTGCTGTTTCCTTGTCTTTTGGCGTTCCGGTCTGTGTCGGTTTCTCGCCGGTCATGCCGCGGCTCCTTTCGAGCTTGTGCTGTTGAGTCTCGCCACTGGCATAGGCCATAATCTTTTCCTGGCTGGCCTCGGCCCGGTCGAGGATGGCCATCACCCGTCCCTCACACATGATCAGAATGCGGTCGCTCATGCCCAGGATTTCGGGCAACTCGGAGGAGATCATGATGATCCCCATCCCGGCCTCGGCTAAGCGGCTCATCAGGGTGTGGACTTCGACTTTGGCGCCCACGTCGATGCCTCGCGTCGGCTCGTCCATGATCAGGACCTTGGGCTGCGCAGCCAGCCACTTGGCGACGACCACCTTTTGCTGGTTGCCGCCGGAGAGGAACATGGCCTTCTGCTGCAAATGGGGTGTCCGGATGTTCAGCCTGTCCACGTAATCCTGAGCCGTGGTGCGCAGACCACGCCGATCCACCCATCCCAGCCGGTCGTGGTCGCCGAGCGTGGGCAAGACGACGTTTTCCAGCACCGGCAGCTTGAGGACCAGCCCTTGCGTGGCCCGATTCTCGGGCACAAAGCCGATACCGGCTTCCACCGCGTTGACCGGCGAGGCGATGTGCACCGGCTGCCCATTTACGAGGATCTCGCCGGCGTCTTTGCGGTCGGCGCCAAAGATCAGGCGGGCCGTCTCGGTACGGCCAGCACCCACCAACCCGGCAAAGCCCAAGATCTCCCCCCGCCGCAGAGTAAAGCTCACGTCGTGGATCACGCCCCGGCGGGCCAGTCCCCGCACTTCGAGGAGCGGCTCGCCGATCTCGGTGGCCTCCTTGTGGAACATGTCGGTCAGCTCGCGACCCACCATCTGCTGGATGATCCTATCGGGCGAGGTCTCGCCGATCAGCACACTCCCTACCCGCTGGCCATCGCGCAGCACCACCACCCGATCGGCGATGCGGAAAACCTCTTCCAGACGGTGGCTGATAAAGACGATGGCAATGCCTTGCTCTTTGAGTGCGCCGATGATCTGGAATAATGTCTCGACTTCGTCTTCGCCCAGCGCCGAGGTCGGCTCATCCATGATGATGATACGGGCGTCCACGGCCAGCGCCTTGGCGACTTCGACCATCTGCTGCTGGGCGACCGACAGGTCGCGGATCAGAGCCGTGGCCGGCACGCGGGCGCCGACGCGCTCCAGGAGCTGCCGCGCTTCCTGCTCCATGCGCCGGCGATCCACAAAGTTGAGGAATCGGCCCGGGCCGCGCTGGCGCGGCTCGCGGGAGACAAAGATGTTGGCCGCAGCGCTCTGATTCGGGGTCAGGTTGAATTCTTGGTAGATAATAGCGATGCCCAACTGTTGGGCGTGGTGCGGGCTCTGAGATCTCTACTTCCTGCCCATGCAGAAAGATGCGCCCTGCGTCCCGGCGGTACACACCGCTCAGGATCTTCATCAGGGTCGATTTTCCGGCGCCGTTTTCGCCGACGAGCGCCACCACCTCACCGGCAGCCGCCTCAAAGTCGACGTTTTGCAGCGCCTGCACGCCAGGGAAGGCCTTGGAGATGCCCTCCATACGCAGTACCATCTCCTGCGATCGCCCAATGACGCCTCCTGTTAGCTCAGTTGCCGACAGGTGTTGGCGAGGGGCGGTGCGCCCCTCGCCAACTGTCGCGTTCAAGAGCCTCGGCACTCGAGTGCCAGACTCCAGCGAGCGTTACGGCAGGCACGAGTAGGGATCGGGCAGCGTCTTGGTAAAGTCGCTGGCTGCCCACATCGCAGCCATCTCGTTCACGTTGCACTTGGTGACGATGTCCATGCCCGAGTCGGTCCAGGACTCGTACTTGGTGCCCTTGACGATATAGTCGTAGATCATCTGCACCGTGTCATAGCCCCAGCCAAAGTACTTCTGGCCAACCAGGCCCTGCACGTAGCCGTCCTTCATGAACTCTAGCTCTACCGGCAGTGTGTCAAAGGAGATCGTCGTCAGCTTGCCTCCCTTTTCCGCCGCCTCCCACAACGGCATCGAACCGCGATCGGCGAACAGCGGCCACAGCCCGACAAAGAACCAGCCGTTCAGATCGGGGTTGGCCTGCATCGTCTCTTCCACCACCTGCACACCCAGGTTGATGTCGTCGTTGCAGTACACCGTCGTCACGATCTGGATGTCAGGATAGGCGGCTACCCCGTCCTTGAAGCCCCGGATCCGCTCCTCCAGGTTAAAGGCGCCCGGTACCCCGGTCAGCAGAGCCACCTTGCCCTTGGTCCCCATGATCTTGACCACCAGCTCAGCCGCCGCCTTGCCTCCCTGGTAGTTGTCCACTCCCAGGTAGGTGAACCGCTGGCTGTTCGGTGAATCCGAGTCCCAGGTCATCACCGGGATACCCGCCGCCACTGCCTTGTTGATCGGGTCCTCGCACGCCGTCGGGTCGTTGCAGGAGACGCCGACCGCATTCACCCCAGCCGCGATGGCGTCCTCGAATACCTGCGCCTGCTGCGCTGCGTCCGAGGCCACCGAGCCCACATACTTGACCTCCACCGGGATCGGACCGGCTGCCGTCAGCTCTTCCGCCTTCTTGAAGGCCCCATCCCGCCCGGTTTCGAACACCGGGTTGTTCAAGGACTTGGGAATCCAGGCGATCGTCAGCTTCGTGGGGACAGCCCCGCCAGCGGTGGGCGGAGTCCAGCCCTGGGTGTTCCACTCGTGCGGGATGCCCTTGGCGTCCAGCGTGGCCTCATAGTCCTTGAGGGTGGCCGCGGTGATGACGTCCACGCCGGTGTCGATGATGCCGTCGACCGCAGCCCATCTCCTTCAGGGCAGCGTCCTTCGCCCTTCTCGGCCATCAGCTTGATGATCTGCACCGACTTGTAGCCCATGTCGTACTCGCGCTGGGCGACCGTGGCGTCGATCACGCCTTCCTTGATGCCGTTGATGATGTCGGTCGTGGCGTCAAAGCAGACCAGCTTGATCTTGCCGACCAGGTTCGCTTCCTTGATGGCCGTCGCCCAGGCCGGGCCGTTGTAGGCGTACACGCCAAACGCACCCGCCAGGTCGGGGTTGGCCGAGATGACCGAGCTGGCCAGCTGCAGCGCCGTCGCCGCATCTTCCTTGTCGTTCACCGGCTCCAGGGTGGTGATCTGCGTGCCCTTGATCCCCTCCAGGAAGCCGTCGGTCCGCTGCAGGGCGTTCAGCGCCGTGTCCGAGCCGCGGCCGATGCCCACCTTGCCACCATCGGGCAGCAGCTTGGCCATCGTCTCGCCCGCCATCTTGCCGGCGGTGAAGTTGTTCGGTGCCGATGTAGACCAGCGACACACTCCCTCGATGGGCGGCGTGTCCAGCGTCGTCACGAAGATGCCCGCGTCCGCCGCCTTTTTCATCGTCGGCTCGCAGCGCATTCGGGTCAGAGGGCGCAATGGCGATGCCGGTCACTCCCTGGGCGATGTAGGTCTCCATCGTCTGGATCTGGGCCGCCACGTCTTCCTTGGGCGGGACGAAAAAGACCGTCTCCACGCCCAGGTCCTTGCCGCCAGCGATCACACCCTTCTCGACGTTCGACCAGTAGGGGTGCACCGACTTGCCGATGACCACGATCTTGACCGCTCCCGACGGTTGGGCACCGCCGGTGGGCGGAGTCCAGCCCTGGGTATTCCACTCGTGCGGGATGCCCTTGCCGTCCAGCGTGGCCTCATAGTCCTTGAGGGTAGCCGCGGTGATGACGTCCACGCCGGTGTCGATCACGCCGTCGACCGCAGCCCATCTCCTTCAGGGCAGCGTCCTTCCCCTTCTCGGCCATCAGCTTGATGATCTGCACCGACTTGTAGCCCATGTCGTACTCCCGCTGGGCCACCGTCGCGTCGATCACGCCTTCCTTGATGCCGTTGATGATGTCGGTCGTGGCGTCAAAGCAGACCAGCTTGACCTTGCCAACCAGATTCGCTTCCTTGATGGCCGTCGCCCAGGCCGGGCCGTTGTAGGCGTACACGCCAAACGCACCCGCCAGGTCGGGGTTGGCCGAGATGACCGAGCCGGCCAACTGCAGCGCCGTCGCCGCATCTTCCTTGTCGTTCACCGGCTCCAGGGCGGTGATCTGCGTGCCCTTGATCCCCTCCAGGAAGCCGTCGGTCCGCTGCAGGGCGTTCAGCGCCGTGTCCGAGCCGCGGCCGATGCCCACCTTGCCACCGTTCGGGCAGCAGCTTGGCCATCGTCTCCCCACCCGTCTTGCCGGCGCTGAAGTTGTTGGTGCCGATGTAGACCAGCGACACGCTCCCGTCGATGGGCGGCGTGTCCAGCGTCGTCACAAAGATGCCCGCGTCCGTCGCCTTTTTCATCGTCGCCTCGAGCGCATTCGGGTCAGACGGCGCAATGGCGATGCCGGTCACCCTCTGGGCGATGTAGGTCTCCATCGTCTGGATCTGAGCCGCTACGTCCTCCTTGGGCGGGACGAAAAAGACCGTCTCCACGCCCAGGTCCTTGCCCGCGGCGATCACGCCCTTCTCGACATTCGACCAGTAGGGGTGCACCGACTTGCCAATCACCACGATCTTGCCTACCTTGGCCGCCTCAGGAGTTGCTGTAGCCCCTCCACAGGCGGTCACGATCATGGACAACACGACCAGAATCGCCAACATGGTGAACAGATGCTTTTTCATTTCCTAAACTCCTCCTCTATCTTCATTCGGATTGGTTGAGCAATTGGGTTGCCTACACCCACCTCTTTGTAGAACGGCCGCACACCACCTCTCTTCCGAGCCCAAGCCCTATTGAATGGGCGCGAAATCATCCACGGCGCCCACGATGCGAGCCACTACCTTCTCCCGGATTTCGGCCAGGGACGTACCCTGGATGGGGAGATCGCCCACTTTCCGGCCGTGCCGCAGCACGACAACACGGTCGGCTGCCTCAAAGATATCCTCCAACCGATGACTGATAATAATGATAGCCGAGCCTTGACGCTTGAGCTCGCGGATCAGCTCCAAGACCTTGCCGATAGCCGCCACACTCAGGGCCGCGGTGGGCTCGTCCATGATGATAACCTTGGCATTGAAGGCGGTTGCCCGACCGATAGCCACCGCCTGACGCTGGCCGCCGGACAGATTCTCGACTCTCAGCTTTACAGAGGAAATGTCAATCTTGAGCCGGTCCATCAGGCGGCGGGCATCCTCTTCCATGCGTCCCTTGTGCATGATCCGGAGCAGGCCCAGGTTGAGCCGCACGATTTCCCGCCCCAAGAACACATTGCTGGCTACATCCAGATTGTTGGCCAGGGCAAAGTCCTGGTAGACCATCTCAATGCCCAGGCGACGAGCCTCTTCCGGGCCGGATAGGTGGACGCGTTGGCCATCGAGATAGATTTCGCCGCTGTCGGGGATGTAGGCTCCACTCAGAACCTTCATCAAGGTGGACTTGCCGGCCGCATTGTCGCCGACCAGGCCCAGCACCTCATTCTGCCCAAGCACCAGGTCGACGCCGCACAACGCCTGCACAGCGCCAAAGCATCTTCTTGATCTCCCGCAGCTCGACGATCGGTGTTCTGTCCGTATCACTCATCGCGTTGCTCACTTTCTCCGGCGACGGCGCAGGGTGTCATACACCACCGCGATCACCAGCACGATGCCCAAGACGACGGTTTGCAGGTAGGAGGAGACGTTCATCAGCACCATGCCGTTCTGCATGACGCCCATGATCGCCGCGCCTACGAGAGCCCCCAGGATCGTGCCCTCGCCGCCAAAGAGGCTGGTGCCGCCGATGACGGTGGCGGCAATGGCCCACAGCTCGTAGGACGATCCGACCACCGGCGTGCCCTGACCCAGGCGCGAGGCCAGCAGGATGCCGGTGATGCCGGCCATGACGCTGCTGGCTACATAGCAGAACAGGCGCACCCGGTCGATCTTGACGCCCGAGACACGCGCTGCCTCCCGGTTGCCGCCCACGGCATAGATGTGACGTCCCAGCGTGGTCAGGTTCAGGATCAAGACAGCGCACAACGCCACGACGACCAGGACGACGAACATGATCGGGATCGTGTGGAATTCTCCCTGACCCAGCACCAGGAAGGGATGGCCGGTGTCAAAGACAACCGGGTAACCTCGGGTGACATAGGCCGCCAGGCCGTTCGCGATCAGCCAGGTGCCCAGGGTGATGATAAAAGCAGGAACGCCCACCCTGGTGACAAAAAAGCCATGCCACAGTCCTACGCAGGCGGACAGGAGGAGGACAATGAGGATGGCCGGGACCATGCCAAACATGACACCCCCGACGCCCTTCACCATCAGCCAGGCAACCGTCACGCCGGTCAGGGCAGTCATCGACCCGACCGACAGGTCAATGCCACCGGTGATGATCACAAAGATCTCGCCGATGGCCAGGATGCCAAAGGTGGCAACAAAACGCATAATGATGGCCAGGTTGGCCGACTTGGTGAAAACACCAGGGTTCCGCCACCAGAAGAAGGCGCACAGGAGAGCCAGCGCGATCAGAATGCCCAGCTCGCGGAAACTTCCTAGCCACCGCAGCCCGGCAATCGCACCACGAGAAGTTGGCCGATCTACCTTGGTCACCGACACCCCCTCATCTGCTCGCGTTCCCGAGTGATTCCCGGAGCCTGCCCTCGGAACGGCTAGATCCGCCGGGGCTCACGCAGGATGCCCTGCAATACTACTGCCACACCGCCCATGACACAGGCATCAAAGCCATGGCGGGCTAGTACCACTTGCGTCGCTTCTCGGTTCCAGCGCAGAGCGCGCCTGTGCATCTCCTCGGTGACCGCCGGGAGCAGGAATTCCCAGGCCAGGCTGAGGATGCCGCCGAACACCACCAGCTCAGGGTTCAGGGCATTGACCAAAGAGGCGATGCCGATCCCTAATCGATGGCCTATGGCGTCCAGTGCCTCCAGCGCCACCGCATCGCCGTCGAGGGCGGCGTCGGTCACGGCGGGCACCGTCAGCCGCCCCAGATCACCGTTGACCAGCCTCGGTAGACGGCTGGCCTGCCCGGCGTCAATCGCCTGCCTGATCCGTCGAAAGAGCGCTTGCTGGCTGACCTGTGTCTCCCAACAGCCCCGATTGCCGCAGTTGCACAGCTCGCCGTCAGGATCCATGGTCATGTGACCCAGCTCGCCGGCCATGCCGGTCACGCCCCGGCACACCTGGCCGCCATGCACCACACCCCCACCCAGGCCCACGCCGGCGCTGACGTACAGCACCTCCTGGTAGCCCCGTGCTGCCCCGAAGTAATGCTCGCCCAACGCCGCCAGGTTGGCCTCGTTGTCCACAAACACCGGAACATCGAACGCCTGCTGCAGGGCAGCGCGCACCGGCACGTTTTCCCAGCGGAGATTGGGCGCAAACAAGCAGCACGCCAGTCGCCTGATCGACCAGGCCAGGCACCCCTACTGCGGCCCCCAGCAGCGCGCCGCACGAGGCCCGCCCTTCGTCGGCCGCCCGCCGCAACAGGGCGATCGCCCGTTCGACGATGGCAGCCTGGCCCATAGCCGGGTCGATCCTGTCCTGGTGGCGCCAAATGATCTCTGAGGCAAAGTCGGCAGCGATGACCGAGATGAAATCCACGCCGATTTCGCCGCTGACCATACAGCCAGCCTGGGGATTAAGCGTCAAGCAGCACAGCCCGGCGCCCGGCACTCGACGATTTGAGCAGGCCTATCTCACGGACGAATTGGTCGTCGATCAGCTCGCCGACCAGGCTGGAGACGGTGGTCTTGTTCAGTCCGGTCATGTCGGCCAGAGTAGCGCGGGAGATGGGAGCGTTTTCCCGCAGGTGGTGCAGGATGGCAGACAGGTTCATCTGGCGCATCACGGTGTGATCGCCAGTCTGGTAGCGTTCTTGCAGTACGGCGGGCGCTTTGCCGCGCATTTCAGCTCCCTATTAGTTGGTGTTCGCAACCAACTAAATTATAGCACGCATTCCGGGGCTTGTCAATACCCTAACCGCGCACTCCTAGGTTAAAATATCCGATCGCGATTTGGCGGAAAGCGGTCAACGGGCTATAATACCAGACAAGCAAAACAGGACACCGGAGAGGATCATGAGAATCGTCGATCTGCGTAGCGATACCGTCACCCTGCCAACGCCGGCCATGCGCCAGGCGATGTTCGACGCCGAGCTGGGCGACGACGTGATGGGCGAAGACCCAACGGTCAACCGCCTGGAAGCCATGGCCGCCGCGCGGCTGGGCAAAGAGGCGGCCGTGTATGTCCCCAGCGGGACGATGGCCAACCTGGTCTGCCTGCTGAGCCACTGCGCGCGGGGCGAAGAGGCGATCATGGGCCACATGGCCCACACCTTCCTGTTCGAGGCCGGCGGCTCGGCAGCGGTGGGCGGCATCCATCCCCGCACTGTGCCCAACCAGCCCGATGGCACACTCGACCTGGGCGACGTCGAGGCCGCCATCCGCGATCCGAACAACCCCCACTACCCTCCCACGCGGCTGATCTGCCTGGAGAACACCCACAACCGCTGCAGCGGAGCGGTGCTCACACCGGCGTATATGGCCCAGGTCCGGGCGCTGGCCGACCGCTACGGCCTCAGGATCCACCTCGACGGGGCGCGGGTTTTCAATGCAGCGATCGCGCTGGGCGTGAGCGCCGCCGTGGTGGCCCGCGACGCCGATTCGGTCAGCTTTTGCCTGTCAAAGGGGCTGTCGGCGCCGGTCGGCTCGCTGGTGTGCGGCTCGGCCGAGTTTGTGCGGCAGGCGCGCCGGCAGCGCAAGGTGCTGGGCGGCGGGATGCGGCAGGCAGGCGTGCTGGCCGCGGCCGGCATCGTCGCCCTGGAGACGATGGTCGACCGGCTGGCCGAGGATCACGCCAATGCCCGGCGCCTGGCCGAAGGGCTGGCCCCTCTGCCCGGCATCGTGCTCGACCCGGCGCGGATCCAAACCAACATCGTGATCTTTGAGCTGGCGCCCGGCGCCCCTGCCGGCGGCAGGGGTTGCCGCCGGCATGGCCGCGCACGGCGTCAAGGTGGGCGTCGTCGGGCCGCGGCGGATACGGGCCGTGACCCACTATGGCATCGGAGCAGACGACATCGACCAGGCCGTTGGCCGCGGCCAGGGCAGTCCTGGAGGAAAACCGGGCATGATGACCCATCGCCAGCGCTTCATGGCCGCCCTCGACGGCGGGCCGCTGGACCGGTCCCCTGTCTTTCCGCTGCTGATGTTCCTGGCCGCCGACCGGGCAGGGCTTACCTACCGTGAGTATGCCACGGACGGGAGGGCGCTGGCCGACGCACAGCTGCTGGTCCAGGAGCGGTTCGACCTCGACGCCATCACCGTCTGCTCCGATGCCTTTCGCGTCCCGGCCGACCTGGGCGGCGACATGGCCTATCCGGAGGAGCAGACCCCCTACCTGCGCCAGCCGCTGGTGACCGCCGGCACCGACCTGGCCAAGCTGGGACGTCCCGACCCGACGGTCAAAGGCAGCCGCATGGCCGATCGCCTGCTGGCCGTGTCCGAATTGGCCCGAGCCGTCGCGGGCGAGGTCCCGGTGGTGGGCTGGGTCGAGATGCCGTTTGCCGAAGCCTGCTCGCTGTGCGGCCTGACCGAGTTCATGCTGTTGCTAACGGACGACCCGGCCCGCGCTCACCAGGTGCTTGGCCTATGCGGCCGCGATCAACATCGACTTTGCCCTGGCTCAGCTCGAGGCCGGAGCCGACATGATCGGCGCTGGTGACGCCGCCGCCTCACTGATCTCAAAGGCCATGTATGCCGAGTTCGCCCTGCCCTACGAACAGCAGGTCTGCCAGGCCATCCACCAGGCCGGTGGCCTGGTCAAGCTGCACGTATGCGGCAACACCACCCACCTGCTGGCGCAGATGGCCACCTGCGAGGCCGACCTGTTCAACGTGGATCACCTGGTTCCGCTGGACAAGGCGCGCGATGCCTATGCCGCCCAGGGCAAATGCTACAAGGGCAACCTCGACCCGGTGTCGCAGCTCATGCAGGTCAGTCCTGAGCGCTGCCAGGAGCTGGCCCACGGTTGCCTGGCAGCAGGCCAAGGGCACGCGCTACATGCTGAGCGCCGGCTGCGAGATCCCGGCTGCCACGCCTGATGAGGTGCTGCACGCCTTCTGCGAAGCGCCCCGGACGTTCGCCAGTAGCAACCAGCTTTGACGACAGGAGGTCAGCCATGGATGCGCTGCGTTTGATGGGCCTGGGAAGCCTGCCGCTGCTGTCGGATGCAGAAACCCGCTCCATCTCGGCCGAGAACCCCACCGGCGAGAAGGGAGGCGGGGCGCACGCGTTGCCCCAGCCCAAGAGCCCGGCCGCGAGGCTCGGTCCGGGCTGGAAGGTGCGGCCGTGCATCACGCTGGAGCCTGGGGCGATCACCCAATTGGCCGACGTCGAGGGACCGGGCATCATCCAGCACATCTGGATCACGGTCAGCCCCAAGCTTACCGCGATACGGTAATCCGCTTCTACTGGGACGGCGAGCAAACGCCGTCGGTCGAGGCCCCGCTGGGCGACCTGTTCTGCAACGGGCACGGCCTGCGCTACAACGTCAATTCGCTGCCGGTCGCCGTCAACCCTTCAGGTGGATTCAACTGTTATTGGCCGATGCCTTTTCGGCAGCGGGCGCGAATTACCATCGAGAACCAGCGACAGGAGCCGATCACCGGCTTCTTCTACCAGATCACCTATGCCCGGACCGGGGTGCCGGCCAAGGCTGCCTGCTTCCATGCCCAGTGGCGGCGCTCGACGACGGCACGGGAGCACCCCGAGCACGTCATTCTGGACGGCGTGCAGGGCCAGGGACACTACGTCGGCACTTTCCTGGCCTGGACCCAATTGTCCAACGGTTGGTGGGGAGAGGGCGAGTTCAAGTTCTACCTGGATGGAGACACGGACCATCCCACCATCTGCGGCACCGGCACGGAGGACTATTTCGGCGGGGCATGGTGCTTTGGCGGCGGCGAAGACCCAGCGGCCGCCGAGCCCTACTCCACCCCATTCCTGGGCTATCCGCTGCGCCACCTCAAAGCCGGGCGAGGTGCCACGGCACGCCCTCTACCGCTGGCACGTGCTGGACCCCATCCGCTTCCAGCGCGATCTCAAGGTCACGATCCAGGCCCTGGGATGGTGGCCAGATGGGACGTTCCAGCCGTTGACCGACGACATCGCCTCAGTGGCCTACTGGTACCAGGCCGAGCCGCACGCGCCCTTTCCAGAGCTGTCCGCCCGCCACGAGCGATGGTCGCGCTAGATTATGTCATTCTGAGAGCGCGCGGCATCGGAGAAGGTCATCCAAGGCACGTCACGTTGAAGCAAAAGCCAGAGAAGGATTTGACGAACGCTGCGAGTTATGCTATAGTCTGCCTGTTCTGGGGGCGTAGTGTAGCGGTTAACATGTCGGCCTGTCAAGCCGAAGATCGCGGGTTCGAATCCCGTCGCTCCCGCTGTGACATTCTGACCTTCCCGCATCGAGGGCTAAACGAATAAGGGGATAGGCAGCACTGGAGGGCCTGACCGCCCTGAGCTGATCCCGAACCAGCGTCGCTCGTGCAAGTGCCAATTGCACGAGCGATTTTTGTTTTAGCCTTGTCAAGCCGGCCCATTGCTCGTCCGGCATCTCGAACATCTGGGCTATGCCGACATGGATGACCGAGTGAAAACGTCGGCCAGATCGGCGATCCGGTGCTTGCACGTCACGCTGCTCCTTGCCGTACCGCTCGCGGTCGATATCGCCCGCCAGGTACAGCTCCCTGACCCGCTCCAGCCGGGCCTTCAAGCTGCGCCCGCTCGGCGTCGCGCCGGGCCAGTTCCTGCGGCGGCGACGGCTGGGCCAGCAACTGTTCCCGCCAGTCGGGCGGCAGGCGGAGGCCGCGCAGCAGGGCCGACCACCTGATCCTCGATCTCTTCGGCCGTGACCTGCTTCTGGTCGCACTCGGCCGCGGTGCTCGATGCGGGTGGCGCAGCGGTAGTAGCGGATAGCCGGTCGCCGTCGACTGGGCGCGCATCATCCCCCCGCACTGCCCGCAGCGCAGCAGGCCCGACAGCAGGTAGACGCGGGTCTGGCTGCCGTTGTCCCGGCCTCGGACGGCCGTGCCCCACGCCTGCCGCACCTCCTGGCAGCGGTCGAAGGTCGCCTGGTCCACCAGCGCGGGATGCCGGCCGGGATAGAGCGCCACCGCCCGCTTGTGCTTCTGCGCCGCCGTCAGCGTCGCCATAGTAGGCCACCACGCCGGTGTAGAACGGCGCTGCAGCAGCGAGCGGACGCTGTCCTTGCCGAACGGGCCAGGCTCGCTGCGCCCCGGCCGGCCCTTGGTCCGGAAATGGATGCGATGCCCCTGTCGTCGTCCAGCGGTGCTCGTGCTGGTTCAGGCCGCCGAGGCCATGTCGCCGTCGGAGTAGTCGCCGGTGGCGTACCACTCGAAGGCCAGCCGCACCGCCGCGCTCTCGATCGGGTGGAGCCACAGGGTCGACGGATCCTGCCGCGCTCAGGTCTGGGCCGCCGTAGCGGGGGCAGTAGCCGGGGCCGTTGGGGTCGGTGCAGGTCGACGCAGTTGCCCCGGCAGTAGCCGACAGGGGAGCTGCCGTTGTACAGGCCCTTCCGGGCGCGGGCCGCGCTTGCCCTTGCTCGTCTCGGCGCTCAGCCGGTCGAGGTAGATCTCGGCCAGGGTGCCCAGCACCGCCAGGGTCAGCTTGCCCCACGGCGTGGTAAAGTCCAGGTTCTCGGTGATCGACACAAAGCCGACCCCGACCCCGTTCAGTCGGTCGAGCGCGCTCCGAGCAGCCCCTGTCACCCAAGCTCCTGGAAGGCCTGCTTACGGAACCGGACCAGACCCTGACCTTGATCAACCAGTGGTCTTTCCCAAAGAACACCGATCCGCTGCTGATTCAACAGTCGGCCGAGCTCATGAAACAGACCCCTATTCCGGTCATCACCAATGACTTCATAGCCTGCAACCGTTTCGACCGCGCGGAAAACATCTCAACCATCACCATGCCCACCTTGATCATCGTCGGCGAAGAGGACAGAATGACCCCCCCGGCGTTTTCCCAAAGCCTAAATCAAAAGATCCTCTCTTCCCGCCTGGTGCTGATCCCCGGCGCCGGTCATCTGGTCATGCTGGAAAAGCCACGGGAAGTCAACCAGGCCATTGAGGCCTTCGTCACCGAACTGTCAAAATAGCGCTGTTCATTAGAAAGGGATAATAGTGGCTTTCAAGAAATCGTTTTGTTAGCATAGAAAGAAACGTACCTTCAAAGAGAGGACTTGGCCATGCAAACCATTGATGTGGACCAGGCTAAACAGCGCTTCCCCGAGCTGATAGAGCAGACGATCAGCGGAGACGAAGTGATCATCACGCAGGAAGGAAAACCCGTCGTAAGGTTGGTGGCGATGATCAAACCGTCTCGGAAACAGCGGCGGTTCGGAAGTGCCAGGGGGCTCATCAAAATGACGGATGACTTCGACGCACCGCTTGAAGATTTCAAGGAATACTCTTGATGCGCGCCTTGCTCGACACCAACAGCTTTTTGTGGTTTATCACCGCGATCCGTTTGACCGTCTAATCATTGCCCAAGCCCTCGCAGAAGGAGTTACCGTTATCAGTTCCAATGCCGCATTCTCGCCTTATGCGGTAAAGCTCATTTGGTAAAGGCTTTCTTCTGCCTTCAGACTAAATACCTGCGCAGTCCTTTCATTCATGAATAAAGCCAACGGATTTGCAAACGCGGAGAATGTAGGTTATAATATCCGCAAGAGGTGCGAAGAATGAGTTTTTATATCCATGAAAGACAGGATTGGCCTCGGTTCCTTTGGAACCAGGAGAGGTTATCTGGTCGGCTGGCCACCGTACGTCACAGACAGGGACGACTGATCGGACGGATGGAGGCGCTGGGGTTTCCCCTGCGCGCCGAAGCCGTTTTACACACCTTGACGTTGGACGTGCTGAAATCCTCCGAGATCGAAGGGGAGATACTCGATAGGGAACAAGTACGATCTTCCATCGCCCGGCGCCTTGGGATGGATATCGGCGCGTTGGCACCCGTAAACAGAAACGTCGATGGCGTGGTGGAGATGATGCTCGATGCTACGCAGAACTATGACAAACCCCTGACCAAGGAAAGATTGTTCAGTTGGCATGCTTCGCTCTTTCCGACTGGATACAGCGGGATGAGCAAAATCAAGGTTGGCGCCTGGCGCGACGATGCGAAAGGGCCGATGCGGGTTGTCTCGGGTCCGATCGATCGCGAACATGTGCATTTTGAAGCCCCTGCCGCCGACCGGCTGGAGAAGGAAATGAAGGCCTTTCTCGACTGGTTCAACGATGACGATGGTACGGATCTCGTCTTACGGGCAGGCATCGGCCACCTTTGGTTTGTGACCCTCCATCCTTTTGAAGACGGCAATGGGCGCATCGCCCGGGCGATCGCCGATATGACACTGGCTCGATCGGAGCAAAGTGCACAGCGTTTTTACAGCATGTCAGCGCAAATCCGACAGGAGCGGAATGCCTACTATGAGGGATTGGAGGATGCACAAAAAGGAACGCTTGATATTACCGAGCAACTGGAATGGTTCCTGGACTGCCTAAGCCGCGCCTTGGATGGCGTGGAAGACACGCTTGCGACTGTGTTCAGAAAGGCCCGCTTCTGGCAATCCTGCGCCGCTTTGTCGTTCAATGACCGCCAGCGGTTGATTCTCAACAAGCTGTTGGACGGTTTCGAAGGCAAGCTGACATCATCCAAATGGGCTAAACTGGCGAAGTGTTCGCAAGATACGGCCTTGCGGGACATTCAGGATCTTGTCGGACGCGGCGTCTTGAGGAAAGACCCCTCTGGTGGCCGCAGCACCAGTTATCACCTGATCGAAAGATGAGAGCTCTGGTAAACGGGCGCTGGAGCGTGGAGGATCTCGCCGGGCGGGCGGGGATCAGCAAATCTTACTTGTCCCAGATCGAAACCGGCAAGCGGCAGGGCACGGTCGAAACGCTGAAAGCGATTGCCCTCGCCCTCGACGTACCGCCGGACGTGCTCATGGGATGAAATAATCATTTTCCCTCATCCCAACCAGCAAATCTTGTAGGGTGGATCAAGCGAAGCGGATCCACCATCCCATCCAAGCGACTCCCAGCGCCTGATTCTTGCCACGTTGATTCCGCTAACGGCTTTCGCACTGCTTTGGTTGCAAAATATTTCATAATGTAATACAATGGATCTAAATAATGGATTGGAGGACAAGTTATGCCTAAAGCCGTTAAAATATCCGATGAACTGGCAAGCACCGCGGCGGTATTTGCCGGCGTCGAGGGTCGGTCGCTTGCCGGCCAGGTTGAATACTGGGCAAATCTGGGAAGGGTGGCGGATGAAAACGCCGATCTTCCGGTCTCCCTGATCAAGGAGATCCTCATCGCCCGGGCTCAGGTTCGAAGCGGATTAAAGACCCCCTATGTCTTTGGTGAAGGCGAATGAGCCGGCAGGTTTCTCAGTCGCCCCTCTTTGAGAGGAAGAAAAAGCGTTTGACAAAAGCGGAGATTTCCGTTCTGGATGACGAGGTCCGGCGCATCTGCGAAGCACCCGAAATCGGCGAGACGAAAAAGGGAGATCTGACAGGCGTTTCCGTTCATAAATTCAAGGTCCGGGAGAGATTGTTTCTTCTGGCCTACGAATTCGATGAAAAGGAAATGCTCCTGCTTGCCTTGGGCGCGCACGAGAATTTCTATCGCGATCTGAAGCGCTATTTGGCTTAAAGGAAGCCAGGATTTAAGCTGAGGCACTTTATCAATAGCTTCCTGAAATGTTGTTTTTAACTAATTGGCCATTCTGGGAGAGTTCAGAAAATAATCATTCCCTCCTTATCCCCGAACCCTTCTCCCCCGGAAATAAATCCTCCTATCTACTATTACCAAAACGGTGTATATTTCTTTCCAATCTAAGGGCAAAATAACTAAAGGAACCTGTCTTCCAGTTTCGCCACTTCACCCTAAAGGGGGGCAAGCAAATGGAGGAATTTAGGAAATCCCGCTTCTCGATGGAGAAGTGCAGATTACAATTTCAGCTTTGGCTTAAGGAGATGAGCTCATGACCCCGGATCAGGTGAAACGCAAGCTCACCGCCATTCTGAGTGCTGATGTAAAGGGTTACAGTCGCCTCATCGGCGAAGACGAGGAAGGGACCATCCGTGCCCTGAAGGCTCATTTGGAGGTCATTTCCAGGTTCATAGCGCAGCATCAGGGACGGGTGGTTGGAACCGGAGGAGACAGCGTCCTGGCCGAATTCGCCAGCGTGGTGGACGCCTGGTCCGCTTGCGCGGTAGCGATACAGAAGAACCTCCAAGACCGAAACGAGACCGTTGCGGAAGTCGGCGCTTGCAGTTTCGGATGGGAGTTAATCTCGGGGATGTGGTCAACGAAGGCGAAACTATTTTTGGGGACGGCGTCAATATCGCCGCCCGTCTGGAGGGCTTGGCCGAAGCCGGGGGCATCTGCATCTCCGGGACCGCTTACGATCAGGTGGAAAACAAGCTGCCGCTGGGATATGAATATTTAGGGGAACGGGCCGTTAAAAACATCGCCAAACCGGTGCGGGTGTATCGGGTCGTGACAGATCCGGAGGCCGTCGGCAGAGTGATCGAAAAGGAAAGGGTCGGGATCAGACAAGACCACTCTGGGTTTGGCAACGGCTGCCATCGCGATAATCGCTGCCCTGGTAATTTGGAAATTTTATTGGCCCCCGGCTACTCAACCAGAGATAGTTTCTAAAGATAAAATTACAGCCGATCGATC
>CAVVMX010000028.1:0-53071 GCA_963749455.1 uncultured Chloroflexia bacterium | reverse complement strand
GCCCGCGCAAGGTGCAGGGGCAAGAGGCAACCCATGCCCCTAGCCGCCGCTATTTTACCTGGAATGTGTTGATTGCCGTCCCCGTTGCGTCCTTGAGTGTGGCCATCTCACCGACGGTCCAGACCGGTTTTAGCTTGGTCCAGTATAGCTGATTGACCGTGGGGCTGCCATCCTGACCCATGCGGGTGTTGACCATGACGTTGCCTCCCGGCCACAAGACGAAGCTGAGGAAGGTATAGACGTTTCCGTCGGCGTCGTTGAGGGTCCAGCCTTTCAGGTCGATCCGTTGTGTGCCCTTGTTGGTGATGACAACTGCTTCTCGGTCGGCATTCCCAGGTGAAATGACCTCTGAAATCTCGACCTGGCTCTCGCCGGTCTGTATGGTCGGCAAGCTTGTGGCGGTTATGCCTGCCTCGGCTAGGGCAGTGGAGGTCTGGTTAACCGGGGGTGGCTGAAAGGGTATTGGGGTCTCGGTCGGCGTCGGCTGCGGGGTCCAGGTGGGCGTTATCTGGGCCAAGCCGCCGACAGGAATGATCAACTCCATCCCGAGCTGCAGGAAATTCGGGTTCTGAAGCTGGTTGGCGGCGATAATGTCCGCTTCAGGGACATCGTACTGGAAGGCCAACCCCGAAATCGTGTCTCCAGCCTTCACGACGTGGATGACCGGCGCCCCGGTCGGCGTGGGCGTCGTTACGCCTGCCGCTCCCGGTGGTGCCTTGGTTGGTATCGGAGTCGAGGCTACGTGGGTGGGCCGGATCATCAACAGGCCGACGATCACGCTGATCAAAGCCGAGATTATGGCGTTCAGGCCGATGATGAACAGGATCTGCTTTCGCGTCGTCAGGTTTTGTACAGACATTGTCACCTCCACACAAGCAAGGCCAATAGGGCGGCCGTGAATCCACCGGCAGCAGAGGCCGCCAGGTTTACCACGTCGTTGTTCAGCCACTTCCAGCCGCGCACCGGGCGTGTCGACCGGCCGCAGCGATGGATGCGACGCTCGGTCTGTTTTTCGCAATAGTCACAGAAATAGATGCCCTGTACCGTGGCTCCCAGAAGGCTGTCGAACAGGGAGCCGGCCATCCCGCCAATCACGGCCAGCAGCGGGTAGGAAACAGCGTTTACCTGCCAGCCGTTGCCCCTCAACAACGATATCGCCTGGGTCAATGCCGTCGCCACTGCGCCGATGAGTAGTGCCCCGGCCAGCGAGGCCCAGACACCCAACCCCGTTACCCCGCCAGAGGTGCCGGCTGGCACCTCCTGGCCGGAAGTGATCAGGCGCGGAGACATCCGACTCAGGACACCCAGCTCTGTGGCCCAGGTGTCGGCATTGACGGAACCGATCACGCCCAGAAAGGCAGCGAAGAACAGAGGGTTGGGACGAAGCGCAAAGGCCACTGCCAGCAGGGCACCGAGGCCGCCGTTGGCCAGGGCCTGCCCAAGGTCGCGTCGGCCACCCTTGGCAAAACTGTCTGTTATTGCCTGCTTGTCTGCCTCCCGGTAGTGCGACAGCCAACTCGACGAAACAAAGAAGGTGATGAGCAGCAGGCCCCACACCCAGCCACCGAGGCCAAAGGTCACTGTGCCGACCAGGATAGCGCCGAGCAGCCCGCTGGTCGACAGCGCTCGACGCCAGTAGCCCAATCCGCCGATCAAAGCGCTAAGCACCAGACCCATGACGAGACGTTGGATCATAGCAGCAGCCCAAGGGTCGCCAACCAGAAGAGGATCTGGACGGCGGCGGCCGACCCCCACAACAGATAGGCTCCGGCCCGTTCCCACTTGTAGAGGATCAGCCCTGCAATCAGGTTGGTGCCGAGGATGATCAGACCGATGATCGGCAGAGCAAATAGCTCGATCTTGCCGCCAATGCGATCGACCTGCCCGAGGCTGCTGAAATGGAGGGGCAACTGCAGGGTCGAGGCCTGGGAAGAGGATGCAGAGGTTGGCAAAAAGGCTCAGGCTGATGAGCGCGGCAACCCCAACCAAGGTCCACGCAGTCCGATCGGTCCACAGCGGCCAGGTGAGCCACCGGGCGCGATGTACTCCTGCCTCCAGGTGACGGTTAGGGCCCAACTCCTGGCGGGCGACATAGGCCTTCAGGAACTGTTCCGGGGTGCGGGGCGAGACGGCAAAAGCTGGTCCCTTTGTAAGCACCAACAACTGATCGGGCCAGGGTCGCGTGGCAAGAAAGCGGACCAATCCGACGCCGGGAATGCGCCCCATCCCTTGCTCGCAGCCCGGCCAACGCAGCCCTCGCCGGTTGGTGACCACCCCCTGCATCTGGTCGCCGGTCAGAATCTGGCGCACATCGCCGATAGGAATGATCTGCTGCGTCCCTGCTCCGTAGATGATCATGCCGTTCCGGTCCAGCCGGTAGCGAAGAGCAGCGCAGTTGAGGGTATTATAGGCCAAAATGACCAACAGCGGCAGGCTTGCCAGTACCGACAGGCCGAGCAGGAAGGACAGAAAGTTTATTTGCTGGGTGGGGATGTCGTGTCCAACCAGGCGGCGCAGGAGCAGCCAATCCAGGGCCACGATCAGGGTCATGGCCAGCAAGCCGAGGGGAACTCCCAGTGAAGCTCTAGCGCGTACCGTCAAAGCTCAGCCTCAATCAATCCCGGCCTGAGGTCCCGCCCATCGGGCCGGGATGCCGGACATTCGTACACCGGGGTGCACCAGCGCTCGTACTTGGCCATCTTGCCACGCACCACGTCAAAATAGAGCTGGCGCAGGCGCGCGACTATGGGACCGATTGTCCCCGAGTCGATGGGACGATGCTCGATGCGGGTGATGGCTGCGATCTGGACGCCGGTGCCCACCAGGAAAGCCTCGTCGCAGATATAGATCTCACTGCGGTCGATATTGCGCTCGATGGTGCGCAGCCCCATCTCCTCGCGGGCCAACTCCATGATCGTGGCGCGAGTGATCCCTTCCAGGATGTTGGAGGTGACCGGCGGGGTGATCAGGTTTCCGTTGCGAACCATGAAAAAGTTCTCGGCGCTGCCCTCGGAGATGTGGCCTGTCGCGGTCAGCACCAGCGCCTCGTCATAGCCCGACAGGACGGCGTCGGTCTTGGCAAAAGCCGAGTTGATGTAGGCGCCGGTGATCTTGGCCCGGGCCGGCGTGGCGTTGTCGTCGACTCGCTGCCAGCTAGAGATGCAGACATGGGCGCCCTCTTCGTTTTCGATGTAACGACCGAAGGGGATGGCAAACATCGCGAATTCGTCGGTGAGGTCATGCAGCCGCACTCCCACGATTTCGTCCGCCTTGTAGGCTAGGGGACGGATGTAGGCATCTTCCTGGTAGCCTTCGCGGCGCAGCAACTCGAGGGTCATGTCGCACATCTCGTCGGCGGTGTAGGGGAGCTGAATGCGCAGGATCCGGCACGAGCGCAGCATCCGCTCAAAGTGCTCTTTCAGGCGAAAGACGTACAACTGCTTGACGTCGGCATTCCAGTAGGCGCGGATGCCTTCGAAGCAGCCGGTGCCATAGTTGAGGGCATGGGTCATGATGCTGACCTTGGCCTCCTCAATGGGCACGAGCCGTCCCTTGAAAACTGCAAACCTGGGCATGATCCCTCCAGATTCCTTGCCTTGCTGATTCCCGGTGATTATACCTGTTTTGAGGTCTTGGCGCAACTATCTGAGGTAGGTTGCCACCTCTTTCAGGGGTTGGCGTGGACGCCGGGCAGGCGCCTCGGCCGGCTTGCCGATCGGCAGGATGGCCACCGGCCGGTGGTGGTCGGGCAGATCCAGGACGCGGGCAGCCTCGCCTTCGTCAAAGGCGCCTACCCAGCAGCTGCCCAGTCCTAGCGCCACGGCTGCCAAAAGGATGTGGTCCACGGCGGCGGCCGTGTCTTGGAGGCAGTAGAGCTCGCGGCCCCGCTGGCCATATCGTCCCGCCGACTGTTCCGCATCGGCGCAGACGACGATGGCGACCGGCGCCTGGCTGATGAAACCCTGGCCGTGTGCGGCCGCGACCAGCCCCTGGCGCAGCTCGGGATCGCGCACGACGTAAAAGTGCCAGGGCTGACGGTTGCCGGCGTTCTCGGTCAGGATTGCCGCGCTGAGCAGGCGCTCTACCATCTCGGGTGGAACGTCTGCCGCCGGATCAAAACGGCGGATGCTGCGCCTTGATTCGATGACTTGCCAGAAGTCCATATCTTTCCTCCATTTCTAGAATTCCCATCTCTGTAGCTCTGGAAGCAGCTCGTGGGCCGTCAGGTCCAGGTGCATGGGCGTGACCGACACGTAGCCGTTAGCCACGGCCCAGATGTCGGTGCCTTCGTCCAGGTGGCCGCCGGGCATGATCGCCGCCGATCCAGTAGTAGGGCCGGCCCCGCGGATCCTGGCGCTCGATCAGCACGTCGCGGTACACCCGCCGGCCCATCCGCGTGATGGCTATGCCCTTCGGCTCCGAGCCGGGCGGCAGGCACGGCACGTTCACGTTGAGAAAGACGCCTGCCGGCAGCCCTCTGCACAGCACCTGTCCAACCACTCGAGCCGCGACCTGGGCCGCCAGGCTGAAATCGTGGCTCTCGTAGCTGTCGAGCGACACCGCCACAGCCGGCAGCCCCGAGATCACCGCCTCCATCGCCCCGGCCACGGTGCCCGAGTAGGTGACGTCGTGGCCCAGGTTCGGCCCCTGGTTGATGCCCGACACGACCAGGTCGGGTCGCTGCGGCAGGATGCCCAGCAGCGCCAGGGCCACGCAGTCGGACGGGGCGCCGGTGGTGGTGTAGGCTTCCGTCCCGTCCTGGAGCGGCACGTGATTCACCCGCAGCGGCTTGTGCATCGTCTTGGTGTGCCCCGCCGCAGACCAGTTGTGGTCTGGGGCAAAGACGATCAGCCGGGCAAGCGGCGCCAGGGCCTGCCGCAGGGCGTCGCAGCCCGGGCGCGTTGATGCCGTCGTCGTTGGTCAGTAGAATTGAAAACCCGGTCTCCCGCTCAGCGGGAAACCGGGTTTCCGGTTGGCTACAGCCGCTCATTGGCTCCCACGTCCAGCATGACCAGGCCGGAGATCATCTTGGGGTAAAAGTCGGTGGACTTTTGCGGCATCTTTTCGCCCTTGTCGGAGCAGGCCTTGACCTCGACGATGCGCGTCGGGTTGAGGATAAACACGCACGTCGCGCTGGCCGGCATCCACCTCGGCCAGCGCCTGGTTCAGGTCGCGGTAATAGTCGAGGTAGGTCTTGGCCTCCACCTGCTTGCTTGGTGATGCCCATCACCCGCTCGATGAGCAGCTCGTGCAGGATGCTGACGTCGAGCTGGCGCCACTCCGCGGCGCGGTCGGGCACAACCTGGTCCATGATCTCGGCGCTCTTGAGCCGCAGCAGGTGATAGCTGCCGTCGTAGAAGCCGATCCGCCGGTCGTCGGCTGTGGCCTGCGACAGCGCTGCCTCCAGCGCCGCCCGGTCCGGCAGCGGGGTGACCTCGAAGTACTCGGCGGCGTCGGCCAGGATCTGGCCCGGCGTCTTGGCCGCATAGTCGTGGATCAGCCGGTGGGTGGGCAGGATGACCAGGCCCGGATCGTCCATGCTGACCATGCTGACCAGGGCATAGTTGAAGGCGGCCCTGGCCGGGGCTTTCGGGTGCTGTTTCCGCATCTCGGCCCGGTAGTTGAGCGCCGTCTCGTAGCGATGGTGCCCGTCGGCGATGATCAGGCCGGTCTTGGCCGACATCTCGCCGGCGACGGCGGCCAGGACGTCGGGTGCGGTGATCACCCACATCTGCTGCCGCACATCCTGCTCGAACAGCTCGTGCACGTCCACGTCGGCCGGGCGGCCGCCGATGGCCTCGTCGAACAGGGTGTCGATCTGGCGCTGCGGGTCGGGATAGAGCATAAAGATCAGCTCAAAGTTCAAGGCCGTCGCCCGCAGCAGGTTCAGGCGGTCCACCTTCGGGCCAGACAGGGTCCGCTCGTGGGGCAGGACGATCCCCTCCTCGAACTCGGCCAGCTGGAAGGCGGTGAGGAACGCCTTGCGGGTCCGCTGCCGGCCGTCGGGCAGGGTGAAGGTCTGGCGGTAGACGTACAGGGCCGGCCGGGTCTCGGGCAGCAGGTAACCGGCATCCAGCCAGGTCTGGTAATACTCGCCGGCGCGGGTGTAGACGTTGTGGTCGGGCTGATCGTCGTCGTACTCTCTGCCCTTGATCAAGCGGGTGACGTTGTAGGGATGCAGGTCGTAGTACTTGTCCTGCAGGTCGGGGCCGATCCGGTCGTACGGCTGGCTGACGACCTTGCTCAGGTCGCCGACCTTGTTTGGGTTGTAGCGGATTCCGCGAAAGGCTGCGATTGTTGCCATGGCTCAGAAATTCTTCTTGTAGAAATCGATCAGGATCTCGGCCACTTCGGCGCCGACGCGGCCCTGGCCTTCGAAGGTGCTGGCGCCGACGTGCGGCGAGCCGATGACCAGGTTGAACCCGTTCTTGTCCTTCAGCGAAAAGAGCTTGGCGTTGCCGGGGTTCACCTTCTCGTCGGCAAACACGTCCAGCGCTGCACCGGCGACCTTGCCGCTGGCCAGCGCGTCGTACAGGGCATCCTCGTCGACCGTGCCGCCGCGGCCGCAGTTGATGATATACACCCCCTGCTTCATCTTGGCAAACGCCGCGGCGTTGAGCACGTTGGCCGTGTCGCGCCGTCTTGGGTACGTGGAGCGAGATAAAATCGCTCTGGGCCAGCAGCTTGTCCAGCGTCTTACCTGCTTGGCATAGCGCACCTTCGACCGGGGTCCGCCGCCAGAAGAGCACCTTCATGCCCAGGGCCGCGGCCCGCTTGCCCACCGCCTGGCCGATGTTGCCAAAGCCGATCAGGCCCAGCGTCTTGCCGGCGATCTCCGATGCCTTCCAGCTCCTTCTTCTTCCACTCGCCCGCGGCCATGCTGGCCGACGCCTGGGGGATCTTGCGCGCCAGGGACAGCAGGTAGCCGATCGTCAGCTCGGCCACCGAGTCGGCGCTGGCCTTGGGCGTGTTGCGCACGGCGATGCCCTTGCTCTCGGCGTACTTGACCTCGATGTTGTCCAGGCCCACGCCGCCGCGGACCAGGATCTTCAGGTTGGCGCCGGCGTCGATCACCTCTTTGGTGATCCGGGTCCGGCTGCGGACGACCATGCCGTGATACTGGCCGGCGTCGCGCAACAGCTCCTCCGGGGTGATGGTTGGCCGGTTGTCGACCTCGATGCCCGCCGCCCGGATCAGATCGAGCGCCGACGCTTCGGTCTTGTCGCAAATAGAACCTTCATGGCTTGCATACCTCCCTTTAAGCCAGACCCCAGCACTTCGTTCATCTGGCCGATCAGCCACTCGATGTCGGCCACCTGTAGGTCGCCCATGTGGGCGATGCGGAAGCACTTGTCCTTCAGATCGCCGTAGCCGTTCCCGATCACGGCCCCGCGCTTGCCCATTTCGTCCTTGAGCTTGGCGAAATCGATGCCGCGCGTGTTGTCGATGTTGGTCACCGTGTGCGACAGGTAGCGCTCGTCGCCATAGAGGGCAAAGTACTTGCGCGCCCAGGCGCGGACGATCTCGGCCATCTCCAGGTGCCGGGCAAAGCGGTTGTCCAGGCCTTCGGCGAACATGTCAGTCCATCTGCTTGTTGAGCGCCTGGATGAGGCTGATCGCCGGCGTGGCGGGCGTCTGGTTCTTCTCGTAGCGCTTGTCCATCTGGTCGTAGGCGAAATAGTGGCCGCGGTTGGGCACCTTCAACGCCCGCTCGCGGGCCCGGTCGCTGACGGCGCACACCGTCAGGCCGGGCGGCAGGGCAAAGCACTTTTGCGTGCCGGCCAGGCACACGTCGAGCCCCCAGGCGTCGAACTCGATCTTGACGCCGGACATGCAGCTCACGGCGTCGACCAGGATCAGCACGTCGGGGTACTTGGCCCGGATCAGCGCCGCATTCTCCTGGATCGGGTTCATGATGCCGGTTGCCGTCTCGTTCATCACCAGGGTGATGGCGTCATAGTCGCCCTTGGCCAGCGCGGCGTCGATCAGGTCGGGGGTGACGGCCTGGCCCAGTGGCACTTCCAGCACGTCGCAGGCGATGCCGTTCTGCTTGGTGATGTCGTGCCAGCGCTTGGAGAAAGCGCCGCAGGCGGTGTTCAGCACCCGCTTGACCGATGCCTGCCGCACCGAGCCTTCCATCATGCCTGTCGAGGAGCAGGCGTACAGATAGACCCGCTGCGTGGTGTAGAGCAGCTTTTGCAGCTTGGGGGTCACTTCGCCTTGCAGGGCCGCATACTCCTTTTCTCGGTGGCCGATCATCGGCGCGGTCTGGGCCTGCAAGATCTCGTCCCGCACGTGGGTGGGACCCGGAATAAACAGTTTCTTGTACATGTCTTACCTCCCTGTAAGGTTTTATGGCATTGGACTCGCAGTAGCGGTGTGCTTGGCGATTCGAGACCGGCGCGCTTGCGTCCATCGGAGACTACGAACGCGACAGGTTCTCGTCTCGAGTCACGTGCCGCACGATCATTCTACCAGCCTTTGCACAAAGGGGCAACTTACAAATGAACTGTGGCGCCAGATCCCGCTCTCCCGCTCTAGCCCCGACCGCAGGGAACTCGGGGGCTTATTCCTTGCCCTCCAACTGGGCCCTCAGCCGGGCGTGGCTCGCCCTGGTGATCGGGTACCAAAACAGCAGCGGCAGGCTGAGGATGAGCACCACCGACGGCACGACGCCAAAGAACAGGCGGATGCCCAGGCGCGCATGCTCTGTCTGGGCGACGTTGGGCACATAGCCGAACAGCTTGAGCGCCCAGCCGCTGACCGCAATGCCCAGCGCGCCGGTGAACTTGGTCAGAAAGGCCCACATGCCGTAATAGATGCCCTCCCGCCGCTCGCCGGTCATGGCCTGATCGGACTCGATCACGTCGGGCAGCATGCTCCACGGAAAGACCCACTGTGCGGAAAAGCCCAGGCCGGCCAGGAAGGCGATGACGTACAGCGCGATCGAGGGCCCATAGGGCAGGAAAAAGCTGCCGATCACGGCCAGCGCGGCGATGAGCAGCCCCAGGGCGTAGCACGGCCCCTTGTTGATCCGCCCTGATACGGCCTTCCAGGGGTAGAGGAAGAGGCCGATGGCGACCAGCAGGGTGAGCATCAGAAAGGAAAGCTGCGGCTCCATGTCCATCTGGTAGATGACGAAATAGGGCAGGAGGCTGGTCAGCAGGGTAAAGCTGAAGCTGCTCAGGAACTGGGCTGCCATGAGCTGCATGAAGGGCCGGTTCTTGAAGGTCAGCAGCACCGAGCGCAGGGGGGGGATGGTGGAAGGCCTGGCCTCGGGGCGCTTGGGCTCCTTGACGCTCAAGGCGGTGATCAGCACCACCGTCAGGGCGATCAGTCCCAGCACCGCACCCATGGCGCTATAGCCCGCCTTCTCGCTTCCCAGCAGCCCTTTCATGACTCCGGCGATCGGGGTGGTGGCGGCTGCCCCCAGGATATAGCCGATGACAGAAAAGACCATGCGCACGGTGGTGAGCGATGTGCGCTCGTCATAGTCGTAGGTCAGCTCCGGAGAGAGGGCCGAGTAGGCGGTGCTGACCGCGGTGTGCATGGTGTCGAACAGAAGGTAGGAAAAGAGGACGATCAGGAACGCCTTGGCGCCGGTCATGCCCGATGGCATCGAATACAGTAGCCAGGTGGTAAGGCCCAGCGGCACCGCTCCAAACAGCATGTAGGGCCGGCGCCGACCCCAACGCGACCGGGTGCGGTCGGAAAGCCAGCCGAGCAGCGGGTCGTTCACTGCGTCCCACGTCAGCTTGCCCACCAGCAGCGCTGTGCCGGCCATCGCGGGGTCGACCAGCACCACGTCGGTGAGAAAGTAGAGCAGGAAGAACTGGACCGACGCCGTGAGCATGGCGATGCCCAGGTCGGCCACGCCGTAGAGCAGTTTGACCTTGGCAGACAGCTTTTCGTTCATCGTAGATGCCTCCTTGTGCTTGTCCCGGTCAAGCCGGGCGTTCTGCGCCCTGGCGCTGGGCAGCCGCCAGCAGAAACTCGTCGGCCCGCACCACCTTCACCCTCTGGGGATCAAGGGTCGACACGAATTGGCACACGTCGGTGATCGTTGTCTTGTAAGCGCTGAGGTGGACGCCGACAAAGCGCGGTGTCGGCCCCGGCGCTTCGACCAGCCTGCGCACCGCCTCCAGGCAGGCGGCGCTGTCATCCCAGATCTGATCCAGATGCGGCCAGGCGTTGGCCACGAACGCCCTGCCGCCCACTAGGTAGCTGGGCGTGCGGCCAAAATGGACATAGCCGGCCAGAAAGCCGATCATCTCGGACAGCCGGCCGTGGGCGCGCACCACACGCTGCGGTGGATCGGCGATGTAGGAGGTCAGGACGCGCACGCCGGCGCGGCGACAGACCGCCTCCGTCTGCTGGAGATAGCGCCCGAGGTTGGGCAGCAGCGGCGGCACGACATAACCGGCGCCTGACGGCCCGGCGACCAGATAGTCGCTGGCCGTGCGCGTCCGGTAGTAGCGGCTCAGCAGTGCCGGCGCGACCTCGACGAGCAGTGGTTGGGTCTCCCAGTTGAAAGGCACACAGCCTCGCGCCTCACGCCTCCAGTTGCCCAGCTCGGCGGTGCCCATCAGCACCAACTGATCCCCGTCAGAGAGGGTGAATGTGAGGTAGACCTTGTCCCTCTCCAGCCGAACCTCCTCCGGGCGGGCGTGGTCCTGCTCAAAGCCGCCTGCGAAAGGCACCTGGCTGTGAAAGGAAAAGTTGCTGGCCAGGTGGCTGGGCACCAGCCGCAGGCCATTGGCCGACAGCAGCACCATAAACGATAGCTCGTCGTCGCGCCGGGTGTGCCAGCCAAAGATGGTGGGGAAGGGGCGCGCTTCCACCGAGCGCTGCAGACGGCCGGCCAGGCGTACCTCGGGCGAGCGCCAGCCCATCAGCGCCAGGCCCAGCCGCCGCACCAGGCCGTCGAGCTGCAGGGCAAAGAGGCTGTTGCGCAGCCCCCACGGGCCGGCCACCAGCAGGAGAAGCAGCTTCTGGCCCAGGGCGCAGGCCCGGTTTGCCTCGCGGCTGCTCAGGCTGTAGGCAAAGATGCGGCGCTGCACCAAATAGTCGGCGAACTCGGGGCGCTCCCAGCCCGGGCTCGACGCAGGCGATCTGCCCGGGCGTGCAGCGTGGGAAAAGCTCGGCCGCCGCCCACTCGTACAGGCGGACGCGGTTGTCCCAGCGCCCCCGCAGGTCGTGGACCACGGGCAGGCCCGTCGCTTCCGTGGCCCAGGTCAGCAGATCGGGATGGACGACCAGCAGGTCCTCCAGGCCGGCGAGCCCGAGCGCTGCGTTGACCGTGTCGGGCAGGGCCGGGTCCCAGACGACCAGACCGTGCAGGCAGCCGGCGTACTGCCGCACGGCGGCCGACAGATTGGCCAGCGGTTCGGGGTGGAGGCCAAAGGCTTCCTGGTAGTATTCCAGATTGAGCCGGTCCGAGTTGCCGACGTAGGGACGATACTTGGCCTGCCAGATCTCCTCCGGCAGAAACACCTCGTTGGTGGTGCGGGCGCGAAGGTCGTCGTAAACGCCCCAATCCAGGTAGAGGCGCGGGCCCTGGCGGTTGGCCAGGCCCTGGAGCGACGCGGCGACCAGGCGCTGCGCGTAGGTCAGGCGCGAGACGTCCAGGACGTGCATGGCTGATAGCCTACTACCCGCCCTACGCTAACCCCACAGGGTGCGCGCAGTGCGCTCCCACTCGGGGAACCCGCCCGGCTCTTCGGGGAACTGCTGATAATGCTTCTTGATCTTGCCTGCCAGCCCGGAGACCGAGAGCAGACGTCGCAGGCTCTGCCCCGAGAATCCGCGGCCGAGCACGCCTCCCACCATTTTGAGCCCCATGCTCACCGTCGCGGCCGTATCCATCGGAATCTCATAATGAAGGTTCAGCGCCTCGAAATCGTGCTGGGTAAAGATCAGTCCGTGGTGGAACAGCCAGTCGACGTCGCGGCGCGACAGCTCGGCGGTGGCCGGAAGCTGGGCCAGCCCGGCGGCGAACTTGGCCCCCTGCCCGCGAAAGTAGCGGGTGTTGTAGGCCCACAGCGCGGCGCGGCTGGGCTCGCCTTCGGCCAGCGCCGCAATGGCTACCTCGGCCGCGATCTGGGCGGCAGCAAAGCCGCTGGTGACGCCTTCACCGGAGAAGGGCTTGTCCTGATAGGCGGCGTCGCCGATGGCCAGAAAGCCGTCGCCCACCAGGGAAAAGGGCGAGCGCCGGAAGGGGGTCGTGCCCTGGCAGCGCCGCGCCACGCGGCCTGGGTCGCCGAAATACTCCTCGCGCCACTCCCGGTGCTTCTGCCAGGCATAGTCGTAGCTTCCCGGCTGGCCGATGCCCAGGATCACCTGCTCGCCCGGGCCCAGGTTCCAGAAGGCCTTGTGGAAGGGATAAAAGTTTGAGCCGGTGGGATAGCGGCCTCCGCCGATGCCTTCGCGGTATTCCAGGCACACGAACAGCCGGTCCGAGTCGCGGATCGGGTCGGTCTCGACGCCAAAATCAGCCGGCAGGCGGGTGCGCACCTCGGCCTTGATGCCCGAGGCGTCGGCCACGAGCGGGGCGCGGGCCTCGAACGGCTCGTCGTCGAGGTCGCCCCGCACGCCCACCAGCCGCCGGCCTTCCAGGATCACCCCGGTGACGCGGGCGCGCTCGACGATCTCGCCGCCGCTGTCGCGCACCTGTTGGTGCAGGCGGCGGTGAAAGAGCGGCTTGTGCATGACGTAAAAGGGGTAGCGGATCTCTTGCCTGACCTGCAGATCGGGCGACCACATCAGCCCCGACTCGGCCAGGTGCTCGACCTCATCGCCTTCGGGCAAGGGGATGTCGAACTCGGCAAAGCGCACGGCGTCCATGTGAAAGATGTCGATGTGCTGACCAAGGTCATCGAGAGGGCGCTTTTCGAGGATCAGAACCCGGCAGCCGGCCTGGGCCAGCCGCCAGGCAAAGTAGCTGCCGCTGGTGCCGGCACCTACCACCACTGCATCGGCGTTGAAGACACGTGGCATCTCTTCCTCCTCCCGGCTGTAGACGCCCGCGTGGGCCGGGCATCGACGCCCAGTATACCACGTGCCAGTCAGCAGCGCAAGCACGCGCACCAGGGCATTAGGTTCCGTCGGCTATTACACAGGCTCCGCCCCTCAAAGCGCCGAGCGGAGCGCGGCCGCGCTGTCGTAGCGCGGCGCCCAGCCGGTGGCCCTCAGTTTCCTGTTGCTGAAAGTCGTGTCGCCATAGAGCGCCTCCAGCCACATCCGGTGGGTGCCTGAGCCAAAGTAGCGCCAGCGGATGCTTGCCGCCAGACGGGCCAGCCAAGTGGACGCGGTGAGGCCGGACGTCACGCCGAGGAGCCGGTAGGCCTCTCTCAGTCGCAGAAAATCGTCCGGGACAACGTTGTAAGCCCCGGGCATGTCCAGGCTCAAAGCCTGAACAAAGGCGGAGGCGACGTCGTCTTCGTGGACAAACTGGATACGGGGGTTCTTGCCGGGGATGAACACCGGGTCGGCGCGAAAGCCCTTGGCCAAAGCCCGGTCATGCGGACCGGTGATGAAGGTCGGCCGCAATCGCGTCAGTGTAATCCCCGACGAGCCCAGGAGATCGACCAGCATCGTGTCGGCGATGGCCTTGTTGTTAAAGTAGTACTGAGGCGAGACCCCTTTCCCGACCGGGCACTCTTCGTCAATACCTTCTTTTCCGGTCACCAACAGGGGGTCGTAGGCGGCCACACTGCTGGCATAGAGGAAGCGCTGCACCCGGTTGCTGATCGCCGCATTGGCCACATTCCGGGTGCCGTTGATGCAAATGTCGTCGCGTGTCGCGGCCGGCATGCGCGCCCACCACAGGACGATGAACGCCGTGTGGATCACAACGTCGTGCCCGGCCATGGCGCGGGCCAGCTCCGGGGAGCGCACGTCCAGCTTGACAAAGCTTACCTTGGGGGACACAGGCGGCCTGGGCGTGGTGGAATTGTAGGTGCCGGTTATGCCGTCAACCTCGGGCAGATTCGCCAGGTGCGTGGTCAGCACACTGCCCAGATAGCCGCTGGCCCCGGTGAGAAAGACTCTCATGCCCATGGGTACACCTCCTATGGCTGTGTCAGAACCTTCTCCATACCGCTAGCAGGGCGCGCCCCGGAATCGACCACGAACACGCTGTGCGCCGGGCGTGCGATGGGAAGCGACGGAGTGGTATGCTTGCGGTTGTGTTGTGGGGAAGTGCTGTCGTTCCGCCGGTCAAGTACCATCATAGTGCGGATGCGGTCTTTTGTCAAGCCCGGGTGTAAGGCGCTTGACATGGCTGTTGCGACTGCAGTCGCTACCCTGAGCGTGCTTTGCGCAAGGGGTGGCGTTTTTTGATCGGTGGGTTGCAGCCGTGGTATAATGAATGGCTATCGCCCGGTAACCGCCCGGGCGGCTGAGGAGCGAACGATGACACAGGAAGAAAAAAAGATCGTCATCCGGGGCGCCCGCGAACACAACCTGAAAAACATCGACGTGGAGCTGCCCCGCGACAAGCTGGTGGTGATCACCGGGCTGTCGGGATCGGGCAAGTCATCGCTTGCCTTTGACACGCTGTACGCCGAGGGGCAGCGCCGCTACGTAGAGTCGCTGTCGGCCTATGCCCGGCAGTTCCTGGGCGAGATGCAAAAGCCGGACGTGGATCAGATCGAAGGACTGAGCCCGGCGATCAGCATCGACCAGAAGGGAACCAGCCGCAACCCCCGCTCGACCGTCGGCACGGTGACGGAGATCTATGACTATATGCGGTTGCTCTACGCCCGCGTCGGGGTGCCTCACTGCCCGCGCTGTGGACGCGAGGTGCACCAGCAGGGCGTCAGCCAGATCGTCGAAGCGATCGAGGAGATGCCCGACGAGAGTCGCATCCTGATCATGGCCCCCCTGATCAAGGACCGCAAGGGCGAGCACCGCAAGGTGTTCGAGGATGTGCGCAAGATGGGCTTTGTCCGGGTGCGGGTTAACGGCCAAGTGCACGACGTGGACGAAGAGATCGAGCTTGACCGCTACAAGATGCACACCATCGAGGCGGTCGTCGACCGGCTGATCGTGCACAGCGGTCATGGTGACGCTTCGCCCACCACCGACAGCGGTGGCTCGACCGTATCCGCCACCAGCGGCGGGATGGACCACACCCGCCTGGCCGATTCGGTGGAGACGGCGCTCAAGCTGGGCGGCGGGGTGGTCATTGTCTCGGACGTGACAGCCGAGAGCCCGCGCGATTTTCTATTCTCCGAGCACTTTGCCTGCGTCCACTGCGGCATCAGCCTGCCCGAGATCGAGCCGCGCACCTTTTCGTTCAACAGCCCGCACGGCGCCTGCCCGGCCTGCACCGGCCTGGGCGTCGAGCTCGAGATCGACCCCGACCTGGTGGTCCCCGATCGCGCCAAGTCGCTGGCTCAGGGCGCCATCGAGCCGTGGACCCGCGACAAAGAGTCGGCCAGCGACGGCTACTACCGGCAACTGATCGAGGCGGTGGCGGCCCAGTAGGGCATCCCTCTCGACGTGCCGGTCCGCGAGCTGGCGCCGGGCCAGCTGGACACTATCCTGTACGGCGGGCGGCGCGGCGAGCAGGTGACGCTCCATTACAAGAACGCCCAGGGCCACCAGCGTACCTATACCACCCACTACGAAGGGGTCATTCCCAACCTGCAGCGCCGCTACCGCGAGGTCAATGTCCGATTCGGCCAAGGTTGAGCTGGAACGCTACATGGCCGAGCGGGAATGCCCGGTCTGCCACGGCCGCCGCCTGAAGCCGGAAGCGCTGGCCGTGACCGTGGTCGACAAGCCGATCGACGAGGTCACGCGCATGTCGGTCACCGACATGCTGCGCTGGGTGCAGGAACTGCAGGGCAGCGCCGACGCGGAAGAGGGTGGCCACCCCCAGGAAGGGGACTATGCAGCCCACTCCGCTGCGCTACGGGACTCCCTTCGGTCGGAGCCGTCCCCACTGAGCAGCCGGCAGCAGACCATCGCCCACCAGATCCTGAAGGAGCTGTACGCCCGACTGACCTTCATGGTCGACGTCGGGCTCGACTACCTGACCATCGACCGGCGGGCGACCACCCTGTCGGGCGGTGAGTCACAGCGGATCCGACTGGCGACCCAGATCGGCTCGCGGCTGATGGGGGTGCTGTATATCCTCGACGAGCCGAGCATCGGCCTGCATCCACGTGACAACGGCCGGCTGATCCGCACCCTGCTCAGCATGCGCGACCTGGGCAACACCGTCATCGTCGTCGAGCACGACGCCGAGACGATGCGCTCCGCCGACTGGATCCTCGACATGGGGCCAGGGGCGGGCGAGCACGGCGGCCAGGTGGTCTGTTCCGCGCCGCTGGACGAGTTCCTGAACAGCAAAGAGTCGTTGACCGCCGCCTACCTGCGCGGCGAGCTGCAGATCCGCATCCCTGACGCACGCCGCCCCGGCGACGGCAACTTTTTGACCGTGACCGGCGCGCTGGAGAACAATCTAAAGAATATCACCGTCAACTTTCCCCTGCGCAAGCTCATTGCGGTGACTGGCGTCTCCGGCTCGGGCAAGAGCAGCCTGATCGTGGAGGTGCTGTACAAGCGGCTGAACCAGTACTTTTACCGGGCCAAGGACAAACCGGGCAAGCACGACCTGATCCTGGGGCTGGAGCATATCGACAAGGTGGTAAACATCGACCAGAGCCCGATCGGCCGGACGCCCCGCTCGAACCCGGCGACCTACACCAACCTGTTTACGGAAATCCGCGATCTGTTCGCCCGGCTGCCCGAAGCCAAGGCGCGCGGCTACCAGCCGGGCCGGTTCAGTTTCAACGTGAAGGGCGGGCGGTGCGAGGCCTGCCAGGGCGACGGCATCATCAAGATCGAGATGCAGTTCCTGCCCGACGTGTATGTTCCGTGCGAGGTGTGCCACGGCCGGCGCTACAACCGCGAGGCGTTGGAGATCCTGTACAAGGGCCGCAACATCGCCGACGTGCTGGACATGACCGTCGACGAGGCGCTTGGCCTTCTTCTCGAACATCCCCGGCATCCGCACCAAGCTGAAAACCCTGTCCGATGTGGGCCTGGGCTACATCCGGCTGGGCCAGCCGGCCACCACCCTGTCGGGCGGCGAGGCGCAGCGGATCAAGCTGTCCAAAGAGCTGTCCAGGCGCTCGACCGGCAAGACCTTCTACATCCTCGACGAGCCGACCACCGGCCTGCACTTTGCCGACGTGGAAAAGCTCTTGCAGGTGTTGCAGCGGCTGGTCGACCAGGGCAACACGGTGGTCGTCATCGAGCACAACCCCGACGTGATCAAGGTCGCCGACTGGATCATCGACCTGGGGCCGGAAGGGGGTGCGGCGGGCGGCTGGGTGATCGCCGAGGGCACGCCCGAGGAGGTGGCGCGGGTGCGCCGGTCGTACACCGGGCACTTTTTGCGGCAGATCCTGGGGGGACGGTCGCCGGGGACCATGGAGTAGAGAATGAGCAGCAGGGGGACGGCCTAGCCGTCCCCCTATTGATTTGAAGTGGCGTGAGGGTCTACTCGGCCGGCACAGGTGTCTCGGCCGGCTCCGGCGCCTCATCCGGCGCAGGCGTTTCTACTGGCTCGGGCGCCTGCTTTTCGAACACCAGCCCTCTTTCGTCGCCGGTCTCGGCTCCCAGGTCGGCGAGTACGTGGTCCCCGGCCTGGAACTCGCCGCGCAGCACGCGCTTGGACAGCGGGCTCTCGACGTAGCGCTGCAGCGTGCGGCGCAGCGGCCGGGCGCCAAAGGCCGGGTCGTAGCCCTCGCGGGCCAGCCACTGGCGGGCCGTGTCGGTCAGCTCGATGGTGATCCCCCGCTCGCCCAGCCGCTCGCGGATCTCCTCCATCTGCAGGTCGACGATCTGCTCCATGTGCTCCGGGGTCAGCGTGTGGAAGATGATGACCTCGTCGATGCGGTTCAGGAACTCGGGCCGGAAGGTCCGCTTCAGGCCTTCTTCGATCTGTTCCTTGGCCTTGAGCGCCTCATCGTCGGACTCGGCGGAGCGGATGAAGCCCAGCGTGCCGCCCACTTTGCCATACTCTGTGCCGATGTTGGAGGTCATGATCAAGACCGTGTTGCGAAAGTCGACCACGCGCCCCTGGCCGTCGGTCAGGCGGCCATCTTCCAGGATCTGTAACAGGGCGTTCCACACGTCAGGGTGGGCCTTTTCGATCTCGTCGAACAGCACGATCTGGTAGGGGCGGCGGCGGACCGCTTCGGTGAGCTGCCCGCCCTCTTCGTAGCCGACGTAGCCCGGCGGCGCGCCGAACAGGCGGCTGACGGTGTGCTGCTCCCGGTACTCGCTCATGTCGATGCGGACCATGGCATCCTGGTCGTCGAACAGGAACTCGGCCAGTGCCTTGGCCAGCTCGGTCTTGCCGACACCCGAGCTGCCCAGGAAGATAAAGCTGCCGATCGGCCGGCGCGGGTCCTTCATGCCGCTGCGCGCCCGGCGGATGGCGTCGGCGATGGCGCTGATCGCCTCGTCCTGGCCGACGATCCGCTTGTGCAGGTGCTCTTCCATGGTCAGCAGCTTGTCGGCCTCGGTCTGCAAGAGGTTCGACACCGGGATGCCGGTCCAGCGGGCCACGACATCGGCGATGTCGTCGGCGTCCACGAACTCGTCCAGGCCGGTCTCCTGGCGCCAGGCGTCGCGCTGTTGGTTGAAATCGCTTTCCAGCGTCAGCTTTTCGGCCTTGTACTGGGCAGCCCGCTCATAGTCGCGGCTTGCCCAGGCTGCCTCTTCCTCGGTGGCCAGCTTTTGCAGGCGGGCCTTCATCTGCTTCAGGTCGGGCGGCAAGGAGTAGATGGCCAGGCGCAGCTTGCTGGCTGCCTCGTCGATCAGGTCGACGGCCTTGTCGGGCAGGCGCCGGTCGGTGACGTAGCGAGCCGACAGGCGGGCGGCGGCGACCAACGCCTCTTCGGTAAAGCGGACGTTGTGATGCGCCTCGTAGCGGTCGCGCAGGCCTTGCAGCATCTCGATCGTCTCTTCGACCGACGGCTCTTCGACCCAGATCGGCGCGAAGCGGCGCTCCAGGGCGCTGTCCTTTTCGATGTAGCGCCGGTATTCGTCGGCGGTGGTGGCGCCGATACAGCGCAGCTCGCCGCGGGCCAGGGCCGGCTTCATCATGCTCGACGCATCAAGGGCGCCCATGGCCCCACCCGCGCCGACGACGCTGTGGATCTCGTCGATGAACAGGATGATTTCGCCTTCGGCGTGCTGGATCTCCTCGATGGCTCCCTTCAGCCGCTCCTCGAACTCGCCGCGGAAGCGGGTGCCGGCGACCATGGCGCCCAGGTCGAGCTGGATGACCCGCTTGCCGCTCAGGATCTCTGGCACGTCGTCCTGGGCGATCTTGATGGCCAGGCCCTCGACGATGGCCGTCTTGCCCACGCCGGCCCCGCCGATCAGCACCGGGTTGTTCTTGGTGCGTCGGCTGAGCACCTGGATTACCCGCAAGATCTCGTCGTCGCGCCCGACGACCGGATCGAGCTTGCCCTGGCGGGCCAACTGGGTCAGGTCGCGGCTGAACTTTTCCAGAGTGCGGTAGTGGCTCTCGGCCTGGGGCGTGGTTACCTGCTGGCCGCCGCGGACCTCTTTGACTGCCTCCAGGATCCGGTCGCGAGTGACGCCCATCTCGAGCAGGATACGGGCTGCCGGGGCTTCGCGCTCAGCGGCCAAGGCCAGGAAGAGGTGCTCGGTGGAGATATAGTCGTCTTTCAGCTTGGCTGCTTCCTGGTTGGACTGGTCCATCACCCGCTTCAGGCGCGGGGTAATGTAGACCTGGCCCACACCTCCGCCATAGATCTGGGTGCGGTGGGTCCTTTTCAGCTCTTCGTCGAGACGGTGGCTGATCTGCTCGATGTCCACGTTCAGGAAGCGCAGGAGGTCGGGGATCACGCCGTCCGGCTGTTCTATCAGGGCCAGCAGCATGTGCTCGGTGTCCACCTGGCTGTGGCCGTAACGCTGCAGGACTTCGTAGGCCCGCATGGCCGCGTCCTGCGCCCGCTCTGTGAATCGATCAAAACGCATCATGGGTCAAAACCTCGTGTTTCTTGGTGCGTATTGTACCATTTTTCGAGTTTTCTGGCAAAAGGTTGGAAAATCCTGACCTCCGGCGTTTGCCGCTTTGGGGCAAACATCGGAGATCTTGCTGTTACGGACTGGGAACGCGGTCGAAGGTCAGGTGTCCGTCGCGAACGTCGATGCGTACGCGGTCTCCCTCGCGGATGTCACCCTTGAGCAGGTGCAAGGCCAGGGGATCCTGGATCTCTCGCTGGATGACCCGCTTCAGCGGACGGGCGCCGAAGGTCGGGTCGTAGCCCTCCTCGGCCAGGAATTCCTTGGCCTGCGTCGGTCAGCTCGATCTCCAGCCGGCGGCTGGCCAGCAGCTTGACGAGGTGCCGCACCTGGATGTCCACGATCTGCTTCAGGTGTTCCTTGGTCAGGCCGTGGAAGATGATGATCTCGTCTACCCGGTTCAGGAACTCGGGCCGGAAGTGATGGCGCAGCGCCTCCAGCACCAGGCTGCGCCGCTGCTCCTCACTCTCGCCTTCGCGGCCGGTCAGATACTCGGTGCCGATGTTGGAGGTCATGATCACGACCGTGTTCTTGAAATCCACCGTGCGTCCGTGGCCGTCGGTCAGCCGGCCGTCGTCCAGCAGCTGCAGCAGGGCGTTGAACACCTCAGGGTGGGCCTTTTCGATCTCGTCGAACAGGACCACGCAGTAGGGTCGCCGGCGCACCGCCTCGGTCAGCTGGCCGCCCTCCTCGTAGCCGACATAGCCGGGTGGCGCGCCGATCAGCCGCGACACGGTGTGCCGCTCCTGGTACTCGCTCATGTCGATGCGGACCATGGCGCTCCTCGTCGTCGAACAGGAACTCGGCCAGGGCGCGGGCCAGCTCGGTCTTGCCCACGCCGGTGGGCCCCAGGAAGATAAAGCTGCCGATCGGCCGGTTGGGATCCTGCAGGCCGGCCCGGCTGCGGCGCACGGCGTTGGCCACCACGTCGATCGCCTCGTCCTGGCCCACCACCCGCTCGTGGATGCCGCTCTTCCATGTGCAGCAGCTTTTCGATCTCTCCCTCCAGCAGCCGGCTGACCGGGATGCCGGTCCAGGCCGACACCACCTCGGCCACGTCCTCGCTGTCCACCTCTTCCTTGAGCAGCTGCTGGCCGTTCTGGAGAGCCTTGAGCTGGGTCTCCTGTTCGGCCAACTGCCCCTCCAGCCGGTTCAGCTCCCCATACTGAAGCTCGGAGGCGCGGCGGTAGTCGTAGGCGCGCTGGGCCTCTTCGATCTGGTGGCGCATCTGCTCGATCTGCTCCTTGGTGTCGCGCAGACCCTGGATGGCGTCCTTTTCCTGCTCCCAACGGGCGGTCAGCGCCCGGCTCTGCTCCTGGAGGTCGGCCAGCTCCTTTTCCAGCTTGCCCAGGCGCTCCTTGCTGGCCTTGTCCTTTTCCTTCTTGAGCGCCTCGCGCTCGATCTCGAGCTGCATGATCTGGCGGTCGAGCTCGTCCAGCTCCTGCGGCTTGGAGGTCGATCTCCATGCGCAGCCGGCTGCCGCCTCGTCGATCAGGTCGATGGCCTTGTCGGGCAGAAACCGATCGCTGATGTAGCGGTCCGACAGCACGGCAGCGGCGATGACCGCCGAGTCCTGGATGCGCACGCCGTGGTGCACCTCGTAGCGCTCCTTCAAGCCCGCGCAGGATGCTGATCGTCTCCTCCACGCTCGGCTCGTCGACCAGGACCGGCTGGAAGCGACGCTCCAGGGCCGGATCTTTTTCGATGTACTGGCGGTATTCGTCCAGGGTGGTAGCACCGACGGCGTGCAGCTCGCCGCGGGCCAGCATCGGCTTGAGCATGTTGCTGGCGTCCATGGCTCCCTCGGCGGCGCCGGCGCCGACGACCGTGTGCAGCTCGTCGATAAAGAGGATGATCTGCCCCTCGGCGTCGGTGATCTCTTTCAGCACGGCCTTGAGCCGCTCCTCGAACTCGCCGCGGAACTTGGCCCCGGCGATCATGGCCCCCAGGTCGAGCTGCACCAGCTGCCTGTCTTTCAGCCCTTCCGGCACGTCGCCGCGCACGATCCGCTGGGCCAGGCCCTCGACGATGGCCGTCTTGCCCACGCCCGGGTCGCCGATCAGCACCGGGTTGTTCTTGGTGCGGCGGTTGAGGACCTGGATCACGCGCCGGATCTCTTCGTCGCGGCCGATGACCGGGTCGAGCTTGCCCTGCCTGGCCAGCTCGGTCAGGTCGCGCCCATACTTTTCCAGCGCCTGATAGGTGCTCTCCGGGTGTCTGCGAGGTGACCCGCTGGCTGCCCCGGATGCCGGCCAAGACGCGCAGGATATTGTCCTTGGTCAGGCCGTGGCCCTGCAGCAGCCGGCCAACGCTGCCGGCGCGGTCTTCGCTCAGCGCCAGCAGCAGGTGCTCGGTCGAGACAAAATCGTCGTGCATCCCCTCGGCGATCTTGACTGCCTGCTGGAGCGTCTGCTGTAGCTCGCGGGACAGGCTGACCTGGGCCGCGCCGCCATACACCCGCGGCCGGCGGTCCAGCTCGCCGCCGAGCTGCTGGATCAAGCTGTCTGGCTGGAGGCCCAGCCGCTGCACAATCTGCGGCACGACGCCGTCCGACTGGCGCAGTAACGCCAGCAACAGATGCTCGCCCTCGATCTGTCCATGGCTATATTCGGCGGCCAGGCTCTGTGCCTGGGCGACCGCTTCTTGTGCTTTTTCGGTAAAACGGTTCAAATCCATAGCCGTAACTCCCCCATCAAGTGGTTGCCCTATTCTACCCGGCCTGCGTTAGACCAACGTGTGAAGAGTATTAGAACTGTGTTAGAGATGATCCCACTGATCGGGCTCAGCATAGCACGGAACGGGAGGGTTGTCAATGTCAGCGCAGATTTGAGGGTTTGGAGCAGACGTGTTACAATAGGGCGCAGGCCCGCGCGCATGCGGGCTATTTTCGGGAGAGCAGAATGAGCCAAGCGGAATATGACGTGATCATCGTTGGAGCCGGCCCGGCCGGCATCTTTGCCGCCCTGGAACTGACGGAGACGACCCGCCCGCGGGTGCTGATGCTGGACAAGGGCCCGGACCTGGACAAGCGTCGCTGCCCGGCGCGAGAATCGGGCCGCTGCCTGCAGTGCGCCACCTGCGCGCTGATGACCGGCTGGGGCGGCGCCGGCGCCTTCAGCGACGGCAAGCTGACCATCACCACCCAGGTGGGGGGCCTGCTGGCCGACATCCGGGGCGATGCCGAAGCGGCAGAGCTGGTAGAGGAGGTGGATGCGCTGTGGGTGCGGTTCGGCGCGGACGGTGAGCCCTACCACGGCGAGCGCGACCAGATCGAGCAGGTTAGCCATCGCGCCGCCCACGCCGGCCTGAAGCTGCTGCACTACCCGATCCGCCACCTGGGCACGGAGCGAAGCGGCGACATCCTGGGCAACATGTACCAGGAGCTGGTGCGGCGGGGCGTGGAGGTCCGCACCCGGACCGACGTCGCCCGCCTCCTGACCCACGACGGGTGCATTACCGGGGTGGAAACTGGGCCGTGGTGAGGTGCTGACCGGACGGCATGTCATCGTTGCGCCGGGCCGCGAGGGGGCCGACTGGCTGACCGAAATCAGCCGCGAGCTCAAGCTGAGCCTGAGCATCAACCCGGTGGACATTGGGGTGCGGGTGGAGCTGCCGGCCTCGGTGCTGGCGCCCTTGACCGATCTGCTGTACGAGCCCAAGCTCATCTACTATTCGGCGGCTTTTGACGACAAGGTGCGGTCCTTCTGCGTCTGTCCCTACGGCGAGGTCGTCACCGAATGGGTCGGCGACGTCATGACGGTCAACGGCCACTCTTACGCCAACACCAAGACCGACAATACCAATTTTGCCTTGCTGGTGAGCAAGAACTTTACCGAGCCGTTCAAAGAGCCGACGGCTTACGGCAAATATATCGCCCGGCTGGCCAACCTGCTGTCAGGTGGGATCATGGTCCAGCGGCTGGGTGACCTGCGCGAGGGCCGGCGCACGACTGACCAACGGCTGGCGCGGTGCATCACCCGCCCGACGCTGACCAGCGCGGTGCCCGGGGATCTGAACCTGGTTCTTCCCTATCGTTACGTGGTCAACATCCTGGAGATGCTGGACGCGATGGACAAGCTGGCGCCCGGCGTTGCTTCGCGGCACACCCTGCTGTACGGCGTGGAGGCCAAGTTCTACTCCTCCCGTTTAAAGCTGACCCGCGACCTGGAAACGGAGGTGCACAACCTGTTTGCCGCCGGCGACGGGGCAGGCGTAACACGAGGGCTGGTGCAGGCGTCCGCGTCAGGCATGGTGGCCGCCCGCGAGATCCTGCGCAGGCTGTAATGCAGTATTACCTGTGGACCATCGGCTGCCAGATGAACTTTGCCGACTCGAGGCGGGTGGCCGAGGAGCTGCAAAAGCTCGGCTTCCGGGAGGCTGTGCGCCCTGAGGACGCCGATCTGGTGGTGCTCAACACCTGCGTGGTGCGGCAGAGCGCCGAAGACAAGGTGGTGGGCCGGCTCACCTCGCTGCAAAGCCTGAAGCGCAACCCGCAGGGCCGGACGGCCGCGCGGGCTGCGCCCGTCGTGGCCTTGATGGGCTGCTTTGTGAGCGAGATCCCGGCACTCCAGCGCCGCTATCCGTGGGTTGATGCCTTTGTCAAGCCGTCCGACATCGATTCGATCGTGGAACTGGCGGAACGGCGGGCAGCAATCGACAGCTACAGAGGTCCGGACCCCGGCCGCCCGGGAGCGGAACTGACTCCTATAGCCGTCGGCGTTCCGATCAGCTTTGGCTGTGACCACGCGTGCACCTACTGCGTGGTGCGCCTGCGGCGTGGGCCAGAGGTGAGCCGCCCGGTGGACGAGATCGTGGCCGAGGTACAGGACCTGGTCAGGAGCGGCGTCAAAGAGGTGACCCTGCTGGGCCAGAATGTGGACTCGTATGCATTCGGCCTGGCCGAGCTACTGGAAGCGGTGCACCAGGTCGAGGGGTTGGAGCGGATCCGGTTTCTCACCTCCCACCCGGCAGAGATGTCCGACCGGCTGATCGAGACGGCGGCCCACCTGCCAAAGGTGTGCGAGCATGTGGAGATACCGGTTCAGTCGGGCGACGACGCCGTCTTGCGCCGCATGGGGCGAGGGTACACCGCGGATGCCTACCGAAGCCTGGTGGCCCGCATCCGGGCGGCGATGCCGGGGGCTGGGCTGGCGACCGACGTGATCGTCGGCTTTCCCGGCGAGACCGAAGCCCAGTTCGAGGCCACCTACCGCCTCCTGGAAGAGGTGCGGTTCGACGTCGTTCACGTCGCTGCCTATTCGCCCCGGCCCGGCACCCCGGCCGAGCGGCTGCCCGACGACGTGCCGGCGGAGGAGAAGGAACGCCGCCGCAAGGCGGTGGACCAGCTCCAGGAGCGGATTGCAGGCGAGATCAACGCCAGGCTACTCGGCCAGACGGTCGAGATCCTGGTCGAGACGCGGCGGCGCGGCAAGTGGCAGGGCCGGACGCGGACGAACAAGCTGGTTTTCTTGCCTGTGGGCGAGGAGGACTGGATCGGGCGGCTGGTTGCGGTGCGCATCACCTGGACCGGGCCGTGGAGCATGCAGGCGGAGGTTGTGCAGCCGTGAAGCGATTGATCATCAATGCCGACGACAACGGCCACGACGAGGGGGTAGTGCGCGGGATCATCGACTGCCACCGGGCAGGCGCCATCTCGAGCACGTCGTGCATGACCAACATGCCGGCCTGGCCGCAGGCGGCTGCTTACTTGAGGGAGCATCCCGACCTGGGGGCGGGCGTGCACCTGGTGTTCAACGCCGGGCAGCCTGTCCTGCCTGTGGCGCAGGTCCAGGCGCTGGTCGGCTCAGATGGGCATTTTCTCAACGACGGGCAGATCCTGCGCAGCTTCAGACCGGGCACGACGGACCAGCTTCGCGCCGAGCTGCGGGCCCAGATCGAGCGTTTTATCGCCGACGTGGGCCGGCCGCCGACCCACCTCGACAACCACTGCGCGATCTCGTACGTCCGCCCTGATCGCTTCCGGGTGACGCTCGACCTGGCCAAGGAGTACGATCTGCCGATCCGCGCGCCCTTTGGCGACGATTTTGAGGAACAGGCGCCGACTTTTGCCCGGCAGAACAAGCTGCCGGCGTGGCTTATCGGCTGGATGGGCAAGCGTTACCGCCGCCGGGTGGACCGGGCCGGCATCCGCCGCCCCAACACCTTCATCCAGCACTTTTCGACGCCCGGCAACCGGACGCCCGAGTACCTGCTGGCGGTGCTGGACGGCTTGCGTGACGGCTGGACGAGCGAGCTGATGGCCCATCCCGGCTACGGCGGCGACTGGCGGGAGCAGGACCTGCAGGCGCTGCTCGATCCGCGGATCAAGGCCAGGCTGAGCCGGCCCGACATTGAGATGGTCAATTTCATGTGGTGAGCCTCCTACTGACCCTCATCCTGAACATCGTCATCCGCCTGCTGAACCGCTAGCGATGCGAACGAGTGATTTTGACTACCACCTGCCGCCAGAGCTGATCGCCCAGACGCCGATCGAGCCGCGCGACGCGTCGCGGCTGATGGTCATCCACCGCGCCGCCGGCCAGATCGAGCACCGTTTATTCCGCGACATCGGCGACTATTTGCGGCCCGGCGACCTGCTGGTCGCCAACCAGACCCGCGTCATCCCTGCCCGGCTTCACGGCCGCAAGGCCGGCACCAGCGGCAAGGTGGAACTGCTGTTACTAGCCCGGCGCGACGAGCAGACGTGGGAGACGCTTGTGGGCGGCAAGGGCCTGCGTCCTGGGCGGCGGATCGAGATTTCTGGGGGACGGATCACGGCCGAGATCGTCGCCGAGACCGAATCGGGCGGCCGCCTGGTCCGCTTTGACCGGCCCATCGAGCCGCTGCTGGACGAGCTGGGCGAGGTGCCCCTGCCACCCTACGTCCACCAGCCCCTGGCCGACCGGGACCGCTACCAGACGATCTATGCCCGGATCGAGGGCTCGTCGGCGGCGCCCACGGCCGGGCTGCACTTTACGCCCGAGCTGCTGCTCGATCTGCGGCGCGCCGGTGTGGAGATTGCCTTTTTGACGCTGCACATCGGGCTCGACACGTTTCGGCCGGTGAAGGAGGAGGAGGTCGAGGCCCACCAGATCCACACCGAGTGGTTCGAGCTGCCGGCCCCGGCGGCGGAGCAGATCAACCGCGCCCGGCTGGAGGGCCGGCGGGTGATCGCGGTTGGCACGACCGCGGTCCGGGCGCTCGAATCGGCGGCTCGAGGGTGTGCTCCCGATGGCGGAGTCGTGTGGCCTGCAGACCGTAGTCGGCCTATGCCGGGCGCACCGAGCTGTTCATCTATCCCGGCTATCGCTTCCGCGTCGTGGAGGCGATGATCACCAACTTTCACCTGCCCCGCAGCACGCTGCTGATGCTGGTGTCGGCCTTTGCCGGGCGAGAGCTGATCCTGCGTGCGTACGAGGAGGCGATCCGGCAGCAGTACCGGTTCTATTCCTTCGGGGATGCGATGCTGCTGTTGTAGCCAGAGCGAAAGAACCTCAGCGGCGAGTGAGCATCAGTAGCAATGCCACCCCAGCCAGCGCTAGGAGCACATAGACCATCGCTCCCATCCCCTGGGTGACATAGACCGCCACTGCGGCCAGCAGCAGTGCCGCAAAAACGACCGCCGCCGCCAGGCGGTTCACCGCCACCTCCACCCGGTGCAGGCTGCGCGTCGCGTCGGGAGCCAGCGAGGCCCGCACCGCCAGCTTGCCCTGGTTCGCCTGGGCAAAGAAGCGGTCGGCCTGGCCGGGCAGCGACAGCAGCACCCGGACGACCTGCCCCACCTCCGACAGCCAGCCGCGCCCATCGCGGCCCATCTCTTCCTTGGCCAACTGCTCGGCAAAGGGCGCGATCGCCTGCCACGGATCGAAATCGGGATCGAGCGCGGTGGCCATGCCCGACAGGATGGCGATGGCCCGGCCGACGAACAGCAGGTCGGTGGGGATCTGGAAGGGCATCTCGTACAGCAGGTCGCGGTACTCGCGGGCCAGGCTCGTGCCACTGGTCGGTCATGATCTCCCGCGCCTGGCGCATGGTGATGCCCCGATAGCGGTCGAACAGCTCGGTCTGGACCTCCTCCAGGCGGGCCAGGTCGGCGCCGGGCAGCAGCAGGCCGGCCCCCTGGTAGGCGCGCACCATCCGCGCCGTGTCGCTCGTGGCAAAGCCGACCAAGGCATCGCGCAGGTGCTTGCGCGCCCGCTCGGGGACGGTAGCCACCATGCCAAAATCGACAAAGGTGAGCACGAAGGGCCGCGGCTGGCCTTCTACCGGCTCCAACGGCTCGACGAACAGGTTGCCGGGATGGGGGTCGGCGTGGACAAAGTTGTGGACGAAAGATCTGCTGAAGGTAGGCGCCGAACAGCCGTTGGGCCACCTGGGCGCGGTCGATGCCGGCTGCCTCGATCGCTTCGTGGTCGCCGATCTTGATGGCGGCGACGTTCTGCATGGTCAGCACCCGGCGGGTGGTCGTCTCCCAGTAGACGCGGGGGATGCGGATGCTTGGATCGGCGGCAAAGTCCTGGGCAAAATGCTCGGCGTTGTGCCCCTCGGCCACGAAATCCAATTCGTTGCGCGTGGTCCGGCTGAACTCGTCGTACAGCAGGTCGAGGTTCACCCGGCGGCTCACCGGCCGGTAGCGTTTCAGCCAGCGGGCCGCGGTGCGGATGGCGCGCAGGTCGGTCTCGACGAGGGTGTCGATGCCGGGCCGTTGGACCTTGACCACGACCGGATCGCCGTCCGGCAGCCGGGCGCTGTGGACCTGGGCCAGCGAGGCGGCCGCTTCCGGTTGGGGGGCGAACCAGCCAAAGACCTGATCGACCGGCCGGCCGAATTCGGCCTCGACCACGGCCTGGATGTCGGCCAGGGTCTCGGCCGGGACCTCGTCCTGCAGCCCGGACAGCTCGGCGGTGACCACGGCCGGCAAAAAGTCTACCCGCGCGCTGAGGAACTGGCCCAATTTGATCAGCACGCCGCCCAGGTCGACGGCCAGCGACCGGTAGCGGTGGGCTATCCGCTGCCAGCGCTGAGAGGCGGAACGGTTCACGAAACGCCGGCCCAACAGCCGGCGGAGCAGGATCTCCCACCAGATGAACCCGGCAAAGGTCCGGGCAAAATAGCCGACGACGCGCAGGTAGCGGCGGAGGTTGAAAGGCACGGCAGGCGCTGGGGCTTCGGTCATGAGAGCTCCTGGCTGACGGCTGATGGCTTGACAGCTACTCGGTGATGTCGGCGACCTGGCCGTGGACCGCGCGGATCAGGTCGGCGCGTGTCCAGGTCGATGCCGGCATCGTGCCGCCCGGCGCTGATGCTCACCCGCTGCTCGGCCACGATGTGCTGATCGACATAGATCGGCAGGTCAGCGCGGCGCAGGCCCAAGGGGGCCACGGCGCCGATCTGGTAGCCGGTGATGCGCGGGACATCCTCCGGCGGCGCCATTTCCACGACCTTGACGCCCACCAGCCGGGCCAGCTTTTTCAGGCTGAGCTGCTGGTCGCCGCGAACCAGGGCGATGATGTGCCGGCCGTCGGGCCGGCGGACCAGCAGGGTCTTGACGATCTGGCGGACCGGCACGCCGCGCTCGGCGGCAGCCTCTTCCACGTTCTTGGCCTTGTGGGCGTGCATCACCACCTGGTAGGGGATGCCCAGCTCGTCCAGGGCGCGGATGGCGTGGGTCTGGATCTTGGCCATCGGCTGTCATTCCCGGTATGCTGAGCCGTTTCCACCGTTGTACAGCAGGACCTCGGCGCCGCGCAGCGTAAAGACCGAGATGACGCCGGCGGCCAGGACGATGACGCCGGTCGTCGCCAGCATTGCCCGCGGCCCGACCACGTCGCCCATGAGGCCGGCCATGACCAACGCGCCCATCGTTCCGAGGCCGATGACGGTGACCATGGCGCTCTCGATCCGCCCTCGCTGTGAGTCGGGCACCAACGCCTGGGTCATGGCCGCCAGCGTGGTCCGCGCCGACACGATGCACATACCCACGATCAAGGCCCCAATGAGGACCATCCAATACTGGGGAGCCAGGGCAAAAACCAGGATGCCCGAGCCCAGCACGATCATGGCCACGCTGACGATCTGCCGCGAGCGGGCCCACGAGGCATAGTAGCTGATCAACAGCGCGCCCGCCGCCATGCCCAGCCCTTCGCCGGCCTGCAGCAGGCCCAGGAATTGGGTGGGCATGTTTATCAGCTGCTTAAAGAAGGCGGCAGCCAGCAGCACCGTGGCGCTCAGCCCCCAGGTGGCCATCATGGTGATCAACATGATCTGGAGCAGGAGCTTGTGGCTGGCGATATAGCCGAAGCCGTTCTTGAACTCGTGCCAGAACTTGAGCCACACCCCTTTGGGGGCGGCCGGCGCGGCGACCCGCCGGCGGCGGGGGATGTGCGCCGACGCCAGCAGCAGGGCGGACAGGAGAAAGCTTGCCGAGTCCACGATAAAGGCCGCGCTGGCCGAGAGCAGGCCGATGATCGTCGTTGCCAGTAAGGCGCCGATGATCAGCGATAGCAGCTCGGTGGCCTGAATCAGGGCGTTGGCGGTCAGCAAATCCTCTTCGGGCACCATGTTGGGGATGCTCGCGTTGCGCGCGGTGAGGAACAACGACCCAAACGTCGTAAGTAGAAAGGCACAGATATAGAGGATGTACAGTTGGTCAGAGGTGTGAATCAGGAGGGCCAGCAGCACAACTCCGGCCCGCAGCAGGTCGGTGACGATCATGATCGCCTTGCGGCTGAAACGATCGACGAGAGGGCCGCCGACCAGGGCGAAAAGCTGCGGAATCGTGAGAGCGGCAGCGATGGCGACGGTCGCCGACCCTGGGGCGGAGGCCAGGTTGTTGATCAGCACCAAGGCAGCAACGGTGGCCAGGTTATCGCCAACTTTGGAGACCAGTTGACCAAGCCACAGGGCGAGAAAACTGCGATTAGCCAAGACGGCGAGCATGCCGGTCTTGCGTTCGTTCATCCACTTTCCTTGAAAGGCGCCAGGCGAGCGCAGCCATTATAGCCGCTAAGACGGCATCTGGCAAGAAACCAGGGGCGTCATGCCCGGCGCCGGACCGATCTTCGCCGGGGGATCTGGGCCAGCAGGTAGACGAGGCAGCCAACAACGGCCGCCAGGCTGACGATCATCGGCAGCAGTGGCAGCCGGTAGCTCAGCTCCACGCGATGGGTGCCGGCCGCGACCGGCACAGCCTGGAGCAGATAATCGGCGCGGCAGATCGGTGTCTCTTGACCGTCTACAAACGCCTGCCAGCCGGGATAGAAGGGCTGGCTGATGACCAACAGCCCGTCGCGAGCGGCGGTCACGTCGAGCACCAGGCGGCCGGGCCCGGCTGCGACGACTGCCGCAGCTTCCCCCGGCCCGCCCTGAGCCGGCAGTTCCGGCAGGGAGGCGCTGGACGGCACCACCGCCGCGGCGCGGGGGTCGAAATCAGCGGCGTCGAGCATGGCCAGGGCCTGATCGTCGTCTGCGACGACGGCCTGATACACCACCCAGGCACGGGGCAGTGGGTCGCCGACGCGATACACCTTGACCTTGTCTTCCTCGTAGACGCGCTCAAGACCCTGGCCGTCGAGGTCCCGCTTGGCCAGGACATAGTGCACATTCAGGAGCTGCCAGCGGCGCCAATCCCCCAGCTCGTTCTCGAACTGCTGAAAAGCCTCCAGGCGGAGGGGTGTGTTGGCAGTGATGTCCTCCAGCCCGTAGACAATGCCGGCGCTTGATCCGCCAGGCAGCAGGCCTGCGCTGGAGATGCGGAACGTGCCCTGTTGCTGCTTGAGAAAATCGACCAACCCCGTCGTGGCGAAAACCTCCTCCGGACGGCGGCTCGGCCAGGTTGTACTGCCAGTTCACGGTGAACAGGTTGAGACAGATGAGGCCCAGGGCCAGGGCCATCCACCAGCGCCGCGCCCGACCAGACAGCCGCAGCGAAAAGAGGGCCACCGACCCGGACAGGATCATCAGCAGCAGGGCGTGATGGCGCAGCGCCCCCTCGAACAGGTTGATCTGGACCCCGTCCTGCAAGCCCTGCACATAGCCGGCGTAGAAGAGGGCGGTCACGGCCAACATGACGACGAGCGCCCAGCCCAGCCCGCGGCTGAAGCGTTGGAACCCTCGGCGCGACGGGCGGGGGATCGGCTGCACCAAGGTCAATGCCCCGTAGCCGGAGAGGACGCTCACGGCAAAGCTAAACAGATAGATAATCCGCTCCTGGTTCCGCACGGCGCCAAACCCCGGCGCCAGCAGGTAGGCCAGGTTGTAGAGGAATGTGTCGATGCCGAAGGACAGCAGCAGGGCCACGGCGCCGACGGCCAGCCAGAAGACCACCTGGCGCCGCGCCGGTTTCAGAAAGAGGGCCGCACCAACCAGGATCAACGGCAATATCCCCACGTACTGGGGCGATCCGCCAAAGTAGCCGGGGTAGAGGAGGTGGGTGAGCTCGTGCAGGCTAAAGCCGGCGGAGATAGTGTCGTAATCGAGGCCGGCGCGGGTCGAGTGGGCGATGAACTGCCAGGTGGGCCACAGCTGGACCGCGGCCAGCGCGACGGCGACCGCAAACAGAACGAGCAATGGCAAGGCATGGCGTGCGACTTGACCGAGCGCCGACCACCGACCACCGGACGACGAGGATTCCTCCCTTCCGAGGGAGGGGACCGACCGCCGACCGACGAGATCCCTCCTTCTGAGGGAGGGGACCGACCGCCAGAAATAGTCCGTACGCCAGAGTGGCATACACGACATACAGGGCCGTCTGGGGGTGGCCCGCCAGCAACGCGCAGGCCAGGGCCACCGCCGCCAGGAGGATCTGCGGCCAGCGCTGTGTCGCGTCGAATGCCCGGTCGAGGAAGAAGAGGACCAGCGGCAGCCAGATCGCAGTCTCCAGGATGGTGATCTGCTGGACGGGAAAGGAGGTCAGATAGCCGGCGTAGGTGAAGGTCAGCGGCAGCGACCACCCCGGCAAACCGGGCGGCCGGCAGCCGCGCCCCGGTGCGGAGGGCCAACCGCCGCATGAAGAGGTAGCTGAACAGGCTGGCCAGTGAAAAATGCAGGATGACCTGTGCCGTGAGCACCCCCAGGCTGAGAGACATGCCCGACAGGGCCAGGATCAGGTTGGGCAGCAGGTTCAAGCGGGTAAAAGAACCCGGTCTGGATGTCGGCCAGCCCCGGCTGGCCCGCGTTCAGGTACGGGTCCCAGGCGGGCAGGCGGCCGGCGGCCAGCTCGCGCGCCGCGAACAGCTGGAGCGGATAGTATTGGCTGGTGAAATCACCTTCCGGGATGACGGCCCGGTCGGCCAGGTTGGGCGTCCACAGCCGCCACCAGAACAGGAGCGGCAGAAGCATCAGGGCGAGGATGATGGCGGCTTCTGTTATGGCGGCGCGTCGCCGTTGGGTGTGGTTCACGACATCCTCTCTCCGGACCTTCGTGAGACCCCAAGGGTTCGGGCCCACTCCGCTTCGCTTCGGGGTCTAGGAAAAACCATTAGGGTCTGTCTGCTCTCTTGGTCTGCCGGCTTTTTCTCTGCGGCGCGCCCCGGTAGCTGGGCGCGATGATGGCGAACACCCTGCAGCGCTCCAGGTCCAGCATCCGAGTGCGGATGCGGGGATCCACCTCTTCGATCTTCCGAGCCATAGTGATGACCGTCGCCAGGCGGGCGTTGTAGCGATAGTTCAGGATCTGAAACAGCTTCTCCTGCGCCCACGGGCTGGCATTCTCGGTCCCCAGATCGTCGAGGATCAACAGCGGCGTCGTGCGCACCTCCTCAAAGCGCTTGTCAAAGCGCACCGGGCTGGTTGGGCTAAAGGTCGCCCGCAGGTGATCCAGCAGGTCCGGGACGACGATGAACAGCGCCGGCTGCCCCATCGCCGCCCGGGTATTGGCTATGGCCGCCGCCAGGTGCGTTTTGCCGCAGCCATAGGGACCGGTCAGAATCAGCCAGCCTTCCGGTTGGTCCGCAAATCCCCGGCACGTATCGAGCGCTGCTTTCAGATTGGCCCGCTCATCGGCCGGCAATTCGTCCTGGCGCAGGCTAAACCGCCCGAACGTCATGTCGCCCATCATCGGCAGGGACGACATGTCCGACTGGCTCTGGTCCACGCCGCTGCGGCGAAAGTCAGGGGCCAGGATGGTGTAAATAGCCGACAGGTCAGGGTCGACCATGCGGGAGCGAAGCCGCAGGTCGATCTCTTCCAGGCTCTGGTTCGAAGTGATGACGGTCGGCAGGCGGGCGTTGTGCCGGTAGTTAAGGATCTGGAACAGCTTTTCCTGGGCCCAGGGCGTGCTGCTCTGCGTCCCCAGGTCGTCGAGGATAAGGACCGGCGCCTCGCGGACCTCGTCAAAGCGCTGGTCGTAACGGGCGGTGCTGGTAGGGCTGAAGGTTGCCCGCAAGTAGTCGAGCAGATCGGGGATGGTGACGAACAGCACCGGCTGGCCGCGCTCGACACAGCGGTTGGCGATCGCCGCCGCCAGGTGGGTCTTGCCGCAGCCATAGCCGCCCAACAGGACCAGCCAGCCCTGGGGCTCCTCGGCATAATGGCCGGCGGCCTCAAAGGCTCCCGCGCAGGTTGCGCGCCTTGTCGGGTGACAGGCCATAGCCTTCCGGCACAAAGGCGTCAAAGGTCATGTGCGACAGATGGGTCAGGTTGCTCACGGCCCGCAGCCGCTCGGCCCGCTGCCGATCGATCTCGGCCTGCTTGCAGCGTGCAAGGAAAGAGCTTGCCAAAGTGCGGGTGATCGACCGGCACATCCTCGCGCACGTAGCCCAGCCCGCCGCACAGCGGGCACACGTGCGCGTCCTGCTCGCTAGTGTTCGATGATAGTCGGCATACTCACCTTCGATGAACCGGCGGCGGTCCTTCCGGTCATCTCCTCGCCGGGCCGTTTCATCCCCTTTACCTTCGGTTGCCCACCGCTCCAGGATGCGCTGCACGTATCGCCAGCTCCGTTTGTTCAGCTCTGCCGCCTCCTTGAAGGCGTCCTCGATCCATGGCGCCGGATAGTTCTTCTCGGCGTCCTGAAGCTGCTCGGCCAGCAGAGGCGTCAGCGGGCCGACGTTCTGCTCGTAAAGCACAAAGATGTTGGGCCGGTGGGCCTGCAGCAGCAGCGGCTTGCCCGGTTCGCCCGGCGTCCATTTGCCGGCCAGCAGGTCGTTGACCGCCTGGCGGCCCTTTTCCGTGTTGGCGAAATACCAATCGGTGCCGCCGGCCGGTGCTAAAGCCGCAGGCCCAGGCGCCTGTGTCACCCGCAGGAGCGTCCCTCTGGCCACGGCCCGCTCCAGGGCATCGCGCAGGGCCTCTTCGGGTGACAGTCCTGGCGAGGCCAGACCGTCGAGCAGGCGATGGTCGGCGACCAGCTCCTCGTAGCTGACGCACGGTCGGCTCCCCTTTTTCCGCTCGAGCGGGCCAGCCGCCAGAAGATGTGAAGCGTCAGCTTGAGCTCAGCCAAGTGATCCAGATCCGGCAACAGCTCGGTGAAAAAAAGCTCGGGCACCGGCACATTCGGTTGCTTTCCGACCGGGAACCCGGCAAATCCTTTCATCCTTCTCGCACTCCCCCAATACGACACATCCCGGGCAGTTCCGGCACCGGCTCCTGGACAAAGCGGGCCGGGATGTCCACATCGCCGCACCAGCCATAGACCGGCCTCTGACCCGGCCAGGTGTCGATTTCGCCCGGCGTCACCGTGTCGGCATTGTACCAGCCCTTCTCTGCCCATGCCACGTAGAGGATCGCCTCGATGTCGTCATAGTGTGTCTCTGACTCGGCGACGACGAAATCGGGCTCAACCTGCTCGACGAAGGTCCAGGCCAGATCGCGAAAGGCGGTGTTGTTGCTCTCGTCCACCTTGGCCCAATTCTGGCGCAGCGGATAGAGCGGCATCGCCAGCATGACAGCCGCCAGCCCGACCATCAACGGCCAGGCTAGCCACCGTGGTCTGCCCTTGAGCAAGCCCGCCAGCCATTGGCGTAAGGCAGCCAGGCCGCAGCCCAGGAATACGGCAAAGATCAGGTAGGACGGGATGATATAGATGCGGAAGGTGATGCCACCATAGTTCATGCCAAAGACATAGATGCCCAGGGCTGCCAATGCCAGGAAGACAAAGCTCTTGAGCTCGCTCTTGAGCCGCTCCCAGGCACCGATGAAGCCAATGATGTAGCCCCAGCGAAAGTACTGTAACGTCTAACAGCTCGAGATAGATCCGCACGCGATCTACCTGGTCGCCCAGTCCAAAGGGAAAGAACTGACCCTCGAACCGGCTGCGCGTCATCCAATGGATCCAACCGCCCCACGAAAATGGTCCCAGCTCGTTGAGCAGCGGCTGCTGGTGGGCGCGGATGATCACGTACAGGTACTGCGAGGCGCCCAGCAGCACCAGGCCGGCCATGATCAGCACCTTCTTGGCATCGAGCAGCACACGGTAATCGGTGGCCAGAACGATGTAAACGACGGCCGGGAGCAAGGTGACCACCGTCATGTGGTTGCCAAAGCTCAGGGCGTAGAGGCCGATGCCCAGGTACAGGTAGCCTATCTTGCGCGTCTGGTGCCAGAGCAGAAAGACCAGAATGACGGCACCGATGAGAAAGGCGTTCAGGGTATAGACTTCGGCCACGACCGCCTGACCCCACAACGCCCGTGAAAAGGCAAAGGACAGGCCGGCCGATCCCCCCGCCAGCCAATCGCCGGTCAGGCGCATGACGAGCAGACAGACCATGACTGCGGCCAGCGCAGCGAAAAAGGCCGACATCAGGTTGATGCGATAGGCCAGGTCGCCGACCGGCAGGTAGCCAAACAGGCGGCTTAGGGCGATGTACAGGGGATAGCCGAAGCGATGGGGTACCCCCCATATCTTGGCCACGTATTGAAAGCGAGCAATGTCGCCCCAGCCGACGCTGGGTAGTAAGGTCTGCTGGTAGACGATAAAGGCACCCAGCCACACACCGACTGGGGCCAGCACCGCTGCGAGCCGACGGGTAGGCATTACCAGGTATCCAGCTCCGTACGGCGCAGCTCGGCCTCGCGGAACAGCGCCAGCTCTTTCTGGAAATAGAGAGCCACGGTGCCCGTTGGCCCATTGCGGTGTTTGGCAATGATTATGTCGGCGATATTCTTCCGCTCGGTGTTTTCGTTGTACAGCTCGTCGCGGTAGATAAAGATGACCACGTCGGCGTCCTGCTCCAGGGCGCCAGATTCACGCAGGTCGGACAGGATCGGCTTCTTGTCGGTGCGCGCCTCGACGCTGCGGGAGAGCTGCGATAGGGCCAGCACCGGCACGTTCAGCTCTCGGGCCAGGCCCTTGAGCGCCCGCGAGATGGCCGAGATCTCTTGCACCCGGTTCTCAGATCGGTTGTCGCCGCGCATGAGCTGCAAATAGTCCACGACGATCAGGTCCAGGCCAAACTCGGCGTGCAGCCGGCGGGCCTTGGTGCGCAGCTCCAGGGCCGAGATGCCCGGGGTGTCGTCGATAAAGATGAGGGTCTCGGCCAGGTCGCCGGTGGCCTTCATGAAGCGGTCCCACTCGTCTTCGGCGATCTCGCCCCGGCGCAGGCGCTGGGAATCGATTCGGGTCTCGGACGAAATCAAGCGCTGGACTACCTGCTCGCTGGACATCTCCAGGCTAAACAGGGCAATCCGCTGATTGAACTTTTTCGCGGCGTTGTGGGCCATGCTCAGCGCCAGTGACGTCTTGCCCACGCTGGGGCGGGCGGCCAGGATGAGCAGGTCAGAGCGCTGCATGCCGCCCAGTAGTTTGTCCATGTCGCCAAAGCCGGTGGGGATGCCGATCAGCTCGCCCCGGTGGCGGGTCAGGTATTCGATGCGGTCGTAGTACTCGCTCAGCACCTGTTTGATCGGCACCAGGTCGCGGGAGATGCGCCGCTGCGACACCCCGAACAGGATCTGCTCGGCGTGGTCGACTACCTCGTCGACGTCGTCGGCCTCCTGATAGGCGAGAGATGCGATCTGGCCGGCAGCGTCGATCAGCCGACGCAGGGTCGCCGTCCGTTCGACGATGTGGGCATAGTGCTCGGCGTGAACCGAGGTGGGGACGGCGCTGATCAGTGCGGTGATAAAGGCCGGGCCGCCCACCTCGTCGAGCTGCCCCCGCCGCTCCAGCTCGTCGCAGACGGTCAAAAAGTCGATCGGCTCCCGGCGCTCGTGGAGTGCCAGGGCTACGTCAAAGATCCAGGCGTGCTTTTCACGGTAGAAATCATCGGTGTGCAGGATGGTGGCTACCCGGATGATGGCATCCGGGTCGATGAGCAGAGCGCCAAGGACAGCCTCTTCTGCCTCGATGTTCTGCGGTGGTAACCGTTCGATCCTGCTACTGTCAGCCAACTTGTATCTCCCACCAAGCCTCTTATTCGCCCAGGTCGCCCAGGTCTAGCCCTTCGATGAAATCCTTGTAGGGGGCCAGCTTCTCCTCTTCCTCCTCGGTCACTGCCTCCAGGTCGATCTCTTCGTCGGGCACGACGCCGGCCCGCTCCATGACCGACTCGCTGACAAAGATGGGCGACTGGGTGCGCACAGCCAGGCAGATGGCATCGCTGGGGCGCGAATCGAGCTCGATCCGCTCCCCGTTGCGGTCCATGACGACGCGGGCGTAGAAGGTATCGTCGTGCAGGTCGTTCACCAGGATGTGGGAGACCGTGGCGCCCAGCTTGGCGATCGCCTGCTGCAGCAGGTCGTGGGTCAGGGGCCGGGCTACCTCCACCCCTTGCAGCTTGATGGTAATGGCGTCGGCTTCGTATGGCCCGATCCAGATGGCCAGATAACGCTCCAGCCCTTCTTCTTTGAGGACCACGACGCGGTGCTGGGACAACAGGCTGGCCCGCACGCTGTCAATCGTCACTTTGATCATGGTCGTCTCCTATCCAGGTTCCCTTCCTCCGGCCATTCCGGCTGCCCGACCACAATTATACCACAAGAGCGACCAACATACAAACGCTGCCATTTACCGCCGCACGGCCCGGGTCCAGGCGTCGATCCACGCCTCGCGATTGGCCTCAATGGCTGCCGGGTCGACCATGACCGGGCTCGCCGGGATCTGGGCAAAGCGGCTAAAGACATCGGGCAGAGTTGCCTTGCTGTTGGCCGGGAAGACGAACATCTTGAGCGGGATGTCCTCCTGGAAAGCGGTCCCCAGCATAAAGTCGATCCACTGCTCGGCCAGGGCGCGGTTCTTGGTGCCCTTCAGGATGCCGACGAACTCGACCTGGCGGAAGCAGCTGCCGTCGGCCGTCACGACGCCGGTGGGCGCCTCCTCAAAGGGCTCTGTGGCATAAAAGACCTCGACCGGCGGGCTGCTGGCATAGCTGACCACGATCGGCCGGTCGCCTTCGGAAGCGTAGGTAAAGTTGCCATAGTAGGCGTCGTTCCAGCCGTCGGCGACGAGCACGTCGTTGGCCTTCAGGTCGGCCCAGTAGGCCAGGTAGTCATAGTCGCCCGTCTCGCCAAAGCGCCCGATGGTGGCCAGCAGAAAGGCCAGCCCGGGCGACGAAGTGGCCGGGTTCTCTACCACCGTCAATCCCTTGTATTTGACCTCCGTCAGATCGGTCAGGTCGGCGGGTGGGGTCAGGCCCTTGTCCTTGAACCAGGCCTTGTCATAGTTCAGACAGACATCGCCATAATCCACCGGGCTCAGCCGGAAGGTGGGATCGAGCTTCAGGCTGTCGGGAATGTCGGCCAGGACGGGCGACCGGTAGGGCTCCAGGATGTCGCCGTCCAGAGCCCGGCTGAGGAAGGTGTTGTCCACGCCATAGATCACGTCGGCCAGGGGGTTGTCTTTGCTCAGGATGGCCTGGTTCAGCATCAGCCCGGCGTCACCCGATTTGAGGAACTGCACCTGGCAGCCGCACTGCGCCTGGAAGGCGGTCACGATCTCCTCGCTCACGTCAAAGCTGTCGTGGGTCATGACCGTCAAGGTGGCGCCAGCCACGGCGGGCGTCGGGGTGGGCAGTGGGCTCTCGGCGGTGGTTGGGGTGACGGCCGTTTGTGCTGTGCCGCAGGCACCCAACGCTGCCAGCAAGCCGAGCAGGGATCAGGGCTAGCATCCAATTACTCAGTTCTCCTCATGGTAACCTCCAACTCTATGCACGACCAGCAGGCAGCCCTCCTCCACGGTGATGCGTGCGGTCGAGCCGGTCATCTCGTTGCTCACGCCCCGGCTGGAGCCGAAGCGGAGCGTGTCGCCGTCGAGCGCCCAGGCCAGGCCGGCCGTCGTAACGCCGCTGGCGTCGCCGCCCAACGGCAACAGCGAAACCAGGTCGCCGGGCAGCCCTTCAACGGTGACAGAGCTGCCGTCCCGGACCAGCAGCGCCTCCTCACGGTCGCCCACGATGCGGATCTGCATGGCGGCAAAGCGGGGCAGGGCCAACAACAGCACGTTGGCCAGCGTGTGGTCGAGCCGCCCGCCGAGCGCCCCGAAGATGATGATCTCCGTGGAACCCCCGCTCGACGACATAACTCAGGGCCAGCTCCAGGTCGGTCTCGTCCTTAGCCCGTGGGTGGACAATGAACTCACAGCCGCTGGCCGCCAGGCTGGCTCGCGCCTGATCGGGCAGTGAATCCATGTCGCCGATGACCACGTGGGGCGTCAGACCCCAGGCCAGGGCCTGGGCAGCGCCGCCGTCGGCGCCCACGATCAGGTCGCCGGTTCTCACCCAAGATCTCCACGCCTCGCCGCCCGAAGGCCGGCCGCTGGCTACGATGATCGCTCGCACGTTCGGATCGCCTCCTCACTCCACCTGCCCCCCAAGGGAAGGGGGGATAGAAAACATCAGACCGCCGGGTCGTCTTGGCCGGCGGTCTGCAACTCTCCGTGTACTTTCCTACGCCGGCATTATCCGGATCAGGTTCGAAGGGTCGGCGACAGACCGGTCGCCCTCTCAGCCTGCTTTCCAGGCTCCCCCAGCCGTGTTCGTTTGTCTGTAGCTCCCATTATACCGCCACCGTGGCCCGTTGTCAAGGGTTGCGCAGGCGATTTGACAGATTTGTCCTGTTGTGCTATATTTGCCAAGTCAGAAACGATAGGCGATGACGGGAACGAGTAGGTAGGGCAGAACGTTCCAGAGAGTCTGGGCCAGGTGGAAGCCAGATACGGCGAACCTACCGAAAATCCTCCCAGAGCCGCCAACCGAACGCCGGCGATTCGCCGGTCAGTAGACTTGGCCGGAGTGCCCTCCGTTAGCGGGGCAGGGTATCGTCCTGAAGGCGATGGACTGTACCCGAATGAGTGAGCGGTAACGCTAACTAGGGTGGTACCGCGGGAGTGGGTTGTCGGCGCTCTCGTCCCTTGTGGACGGGGGCGTTTCTATTGGGCGCCCGAGGCGTCATGTTGAGTAACGCATCCTGAAGCGAAGCCTTTACGCGGGGTCATGAAATGACAGAAGAACTGTACCAGACCGACAGCTATCTGCTCGAGTTCGACGCCGTGGTGACGGCGACCGACGGCCAGGCCGTCACCTTCGACCGGACGGCTTTCTACCCTGGCGGGGGCGGCCAGCCTCACGACCTGGGGACGCTCGCCTGGGCAGGTGGCGCCGCGCAGGTGGTGCAGGTCAAGAAGCAGGCCGGCGAGATATGGCACACCCTGAGCGGCGACCCGCCGGCCCCTGGGACCAAGGTGCACGGCGTGCTCGATTGGGGGCGTCGCTATCGGCTGATGCGCACCCACACCGCCTTGCACGTCCTGTGCGGCGTGGTCTATCGTGACTATGGCGCGCTGGTTACGGGGGGCAACATGGAACCGCTTCAGGGCCGGATGGATTTCGAGTTCGAGACAATGCGCAAAGAGCTGGTCGCTGAGATCGAGGCCAACGTCAACGCCGAGATCGACAAGGGCCACCCCGTGCGTGTCGCCATCCTGCCCCGCGAGGAGGCGTTCCAGATCCCAGACCTGATCCGGACCAAGATCAATCTGCTGCCGCCCCAGATCGCCAAGGTGCGCACCGTGGAGATCGTAGGCCTCGACCTGCAGGCTGACGGCGGCACCCACGTGGCCAACACCCGCGAGGTGGGGCACGTCCGGGTGGTCGACTACCACAGCAAGGGAGCGATCAACAAGCGCATCTACATTGAACTGGATTCAGAAGTGGATGGGAGGTGATCGGGGAGATGCTGCGTTATCCACTATCGTCTCCATGCTCGATTGCAGGCTCCGAGATCGGTTATCACGTTGTGGGGCATCCATTCTAGGGCGATTTCGGAGGAGGAAGATATGTTCACGCCGGTACCAAGTCAGATAGATTTCGTTCATCAAGAGCACGAGGTGCTCGAATTCTGGAAGCGCACTGCCGCCTTTGAGAAGCTGGTGGCCAAGAACCGGGGCCAGGAAGCGTTGGTCGTTCATCGACGGCCCGATCACGGCCAATAATCCGATGGCCGTCCATCACGCCTGGGGCCGCACCTACAAGGACATTTTCCAGCGCTATCGGGCCATGCTTCGCCGTGACCAGCGCTGGCAGAACGGCTACGACTGCCAGGGCTTGTGGGTGGAGGTCAATGTCGAAAAAGATCAGGGCTTCAGATCGAAAAAGGAGATCGAAGCCTACGGGCTGGCCGAGTTTGTCAACCTGTGCAAGCAACGGGTGCTGAAATACGCAGCTATGCAGACTCAACAATCGATCCGCCTGGGCTATTGGATGGATTGGAACGATCCGGAGCTACTGCTGGACCTCGAGCGCAAGATGGCCAAAGATCCGGGGCAGACGATCACGGTCGATGGGCCAGACGGACCGGTGACCGGCACAGTGGAGCAGATCGTCGGGCGGCTGGGGCTGCCAGAGTTGGGCGGCAGCTACTTTACCTTCAGCGATGAAAACAACTATACCATCTGGGCTGCCCTGAAAAAGTGCCACAACAACGGCTGGATCTACCGGGGCCACGACGTCATGCCCTGGTGTGCCCGGTGTGGCACCGGCATCAGCCAGCACGAGATTGTGACCGAGGGCTACCAGGAGCTGACCCACACCAGTGTCTTCCTCCGTTTTCCGCTACGGAACCGGCCCGGTGAGGATCTATTGGTGTGGACCACCACACCCTGGACGCTGACCAGCAATGTGGCGGCAGCCGTCCATCCTGAGCTGCCCTACGTCCTGCTCGAACAGGGAGAGCGGCGCTTCTGGCTGAGCAAAGGCGCCATTCCCAACGCCGTGCGCGGCAAGTACGCGATACTGGACGAAAAGCCCGGCACTGCGCTGGAGGGCTGGACGTACGACGGCCCATTCGACGAGCTACCGGCCCAGCAGCAGAGCGGTTCGGCGGCGGTGCATCGCGTCATCCTGTGGGATCAAGTGGGTGAGACTGAGGGCACTGGCATCGTTCACATCGCACCCGGCTGCGGCGCCGAGGACTTTATCCTGGGCAAGCAGTTGGGTCTGCCGGCCATCGCTCCGCTCGACGAGGAGGGGTTTTTCCTGGACGGATTTGAGTGGCTGACCGGGACCAACGTCAGCGGCTCGGCTCAGTCGATCTTTGACAGCCTGCGGCAAAAGGGGATCCTGTACCGGCTCGAAGACTATACCCACCGCTACCCGGTCTGCTGGCGCTGTCAGAGTGAGCTTGTCTTCCGTCTGGTGGATGAGTGGTTCATCAGCATGGGCCAGCAGTTGGACAAGCCGTATGAGCAGATCACCGACGAGGAAAAGGCGCACAACTTGCGCTACCAGATCATGGAGGTGGTGCAGGACACGCGCTGGATCCCCGACTTTGGCTTTGAGCGAGAGATGGACTGGCTGCGCAACATGCACGACTGGATGATCTCCAAGAAGCGCTACTGGGGGCTGGCCCTGCCGATCTGGACCTGCTCGGAGTGCGGCTGGTTCGACGTGATCGGCTCAGAGCAAGAGCTGAAGAAGAGGACCATCGCCGGCTGGGACGAGTTTGCCGGGCACACCCCGCATCGGCCCTACGTGGATGCGGTCAAGATCCGCTGCGCGCAGTGCGGCGGCACGGCCAGTCGCATCCCCGACGTGGGGAACCCATGGCTGGATGCCGGCATCGTCGCCTATTCTACCCTGCGCTACCGCACCGATCCCGACTACTGGCGCACCTGGTTCCCGGCCGACCTGATCACCGAGAGCTTTCCCGGCCAGTTTCGCAACTGGTTTTACAGCATGTTGGCCATGAGCACGATTATGGAGCGCAAGGCCCCATTCCGCACCGTCCAGACCTACGCTACCCTCTTTGCCGAGGACGGCCGGCCCATGCACAAGAGCTCGGGCAATGCCATCGAGTTCAATGAGGCGGCCGACAGCATGGGCGTGGACGTGATGCGTTGGATGTACTGCGCCCACAAGCCGGAGCAGAACCTGCTGTTCGGCTATCACCTGGCCGACGACACCCGCCGCAGTTTCCTGCTGCCCGTTGTGGAATGTCTACTCCTTCTTTGTCACCTATGCCAACCTGGATGGATGGGAACCGGGAAGGGTAGGAGATGGGGGGGGATCAACCCTAGACCTCCAACCGCTGGATCGCTGGATCATATCCCGGTTGCAGCAGGTCATGCAGGCGGTCACGGAGCGGATGGAGGAGTATGATCCTTACGGCGCGACGCTGGTTGTGGAGCCGTTCCTGGATGATCTGACCAACTGGTACGTGCGCCGCAGCCGCCGCCGGTTCTGGAAGAGCGAACAGGATGCCGACAAGGAGGCCGCCTATGCCACCCTGTACCAGGTCCTGGTGACCCTGACCAGGCTGCTGGCGCCCTTTGTGCCGTTTGTGACCGAGGTCATGTACCAGAACCTGGTCCGTTCCATGGCCGGCGAAGCCTGCGAGAGCGTCCATCACTGCGACTGGCCGGTTGCCGACGCCAGCCTGGTGGACGCGGAATTGGTGCAGCGGATGGGGCTGGCGATGCAGATCGCCGCTCTGGGTCGCTCGGCGCGGAGCGCCTCGAACGTCAAGCTGCGGCAGCCACTGGCTAAAGCGCTGGTCTCTGCCGGCCCGCAGTGCCAGCCGGCTGGGTGACCTGGCCGACCTGGTGACCGACGAGCTGAATGTCAAGTCGGTCGAGTTTGTGGAAGAAGAGGGCGATCTGGTCCGGTACGAGATCGGCCTCCTGCCAAAGCTGCTGGGGCCCAAGTATGGCAGCCGCTACCCGCGCCTGCGCCAGGCAGTGGCCAGCGCCGACGCTGCTGCACTTGCCCGCCGTTTCAAGGTGCCGCTGAGCGTAGAGCTGGATCTTGGCGACGGCGAGCCGCCGGTTGAGCTGCTGCCCGAAGAGGTCGAGGTGCGGACCCTGGCCCGCGAGGGCTATGCTGTGGCCGAAGAGAAGGGGCTGATCGTGGCCGTGGATGTCACGCTCACACCCGAGCTTGAGCGTGAAGGCCTGGCCCGCGACCTGGTACGCCGCATCCAGAACCTGCGCAAGGAGGCCGGTTTTCAGCTCGACGACCGGATCGTCACCTTCTGCGACGTCGACGACGAGCTGAAACAGGTCGTGGAGGAATGGGCGGACTATCTCAAGGCCGAGACGCTGAGCCTGGAGCTGGTACCGGGCCCTGTGCCGGGCGAGGTTGCCCGGCGGGAATCGTTCAAGCTGGAAGGGCACCCGGTTACCCTGGGTGTCAGGAAGGTTTAACACACGCTGACGACAGATGCCAGTTTCATCGCAATTGAAGAGCAGGTCCGCCGTTTCTGGCAGAGGTACGACATCCCCGAGGCGGTCCGCAATGCCAATCAGGGCGGCCCCCCCTACGTGGTCGCTCAGCAGCCGCTGGCCGCCGCCGGGCAGTCGCCGTGTGAACAGGTGTGGCTGCTGGCGGTGGGCGACCTGCTGGCCCGGTACCGGAGGATGCGCGGCGATGCTGTGCGCCATCAGGTCGGCTGGTCGGGCCATGGACTGGCCGTCGAGGTCGCAGTGGAGAGGTTGCTTGGACCGGCCCTGGCCAGCTATGACCTGGCCCGGTTCAATGCTGCCTGCCGCGCGTCGGCTGTGGAAAGGATAGAGCACCGGCCAAGCGTTGGCGGAGCGACTGGCCGTGTGGCCCGATCCGGCAGACAGCTACCTGACCCTGGATCCGGCGGCCATCGACAAGGTATGGGCTGCCCTGCGGAGGCTGTGGGAAGCAGGCCAATTGAGGCAGGAACTCAAGGTGGGGCCGGTTTGCCCGCGCTGTGGCACCTCACTGTCGGCGGCTGAGGCGAGCCGCCGATCAACCGAACGCGAGGCATGGTCTGCCTGGCTATGCCTGCCCCGGATCGAGGATGGGCAAGCCGAGGATGCCTACCTACTGGCCTGGACACCCGCCGTCTGGAATGTGTTTGGACTGGTGGCGCTGGCCGTACACCCCCAGACTGAGTATGTCCTGGTCGAGCTGCCGACGGGCAGAGGCTTCTCTCCGCTGCGGCTGGTGTTGGCCGAGGCTGCGTTGGATCGGGCGCTGCGCGGGCCGTATCGACTGGTGCGGAGGCTGCGGGGCAAGGCGCTGCGTGGTGCCCGCTACCGGCCACTATTCACCTTCTTGCCAGCCTCCGAAGAGATCAACCAGATCGTGTTGAGCGAGTGTGTGCCACTCGACCGGGGCAGTGGAATCATGTCCGGTTTCGCCTGCCTTCGACCCGCTGTCGTTGCAGGTGGCCGCTGCCCACAAGCTGCCGGTGCCTGAGCTAATCGACCAGGGAGGGCGTCTTACCGACGCAGCCGGGCCGTGGCGCGGGCTTGAGCCGCTCGACGCCGAACCACTCCTGCGCGAAGAACTGCGTGGGCGAGGTCTGTTGTTTCGCGAAGAAAGCGAGACGGGCCTTCAGGCCCTATGTCCGTACTGCGAGACGTCGCTGCTGCCGCTGGCCCGGTCAGTGTGGCAGGTCGGCTTGTGGAGCGTGGGCCGAGACCGGGCATGGGGGGTGCCGTTGCCGGTGTGGAGCTGTGACCGCTGCGGGCAGCAGGTCTGTGTGGCTGGGCTTGCCGATCTGGCTGCTCGTACAGGCCTGGATGCCGGCCAGATCGATCCCCATCGCCCGGCCGTGGACCGGCTGGTGTTTGCCTGCGACCGATGTGAAGGAACGATGCGCCGCGTATCGCCGGTGCTGGACGCGGCCCTGGAGACAGCCGTGCTCCCCTGGGCATTGTCGCCCGAGCCCGGCACGGCAGACGTGGCCGTCGGCCTGGGTGACAGGGAGATTGGATGGCTGGGTGACCTGACTGAGATGACCGCTCTACTGCGTGGATCGCTGGCCTGGGGACAGGCAGTGGCGTTGACTGAAGGGGGGATTCCCGCAGGGTGGGATCAACAACCACTCACGCCTGCCGATGCGCTGCGGTGGGCGGCCTATACGGGAACGACCCCTGACCAGGCCGAGGCGAACCTGTGGGCGGTGTGGAACTGGATCCACGAGCAGACAGACTCCCTGGACACAGTCGAGGCCGGCTCGCTGCCTTGGCCAGGGGCAGAACAGAAGGGATGCGGTGATCGATTGCAGGCGCGCCTGCTCCAGGCGGTCTTGATTGTGACCGAGGCGCTCGAAAGGTGCGATCTGCCCCGGGCCACCGGTGAGCTGGCGGCGCTGGCTGGCGATCTATCCGGCGCGTGCGTGACTGAGCGGTCAGAAAGAGCCGGGGCCATCGAAGTGCTTGCAAGGCTTCTGGCGCCGTTTGTCCCGTACCTGGCCGAAGCGATCTACCAGACAGGCAGTCGTACGGCGAGCGTGCACCTGGCCGGCTGGCCGGCCGTATCCTAGGCGAGGCCGATTTGCTGATTTGGAAAGCTTGAAGTACAATTGCAGCCATGATTGTTTGGGGTCCATCACGCTGGAGGTGTAATGGCAGTCAAGAAAGCTAGCGCGCTCCGCTCAGTATTGGAGGCCGAGCAGGCGCGACTGTTGGCCATGATCGCCCAGATGGAGATCGAGAGCGACGACAATCTGGGCTATGGCAACCACATGGCCGACGATGCGACCGAAGCGTTTGAGCAGGCCAAAGACCTGGCTCTACTCCAGAATGCGGAACGATTGTTGGCACAGGTCAGAGACGCACTGGGGCGTCTCGACGACGGAACGTATGGCAAATGCGAGAGCTGCCGGAAACCGATCGATCCGGCGCGCCTCGAGGCATTGCCCTACGTGACCCTCTGCCTGCGCTGCCAACAACGGCTTGAAGCATAGGAAGCGCAGCAGCCTTGTTTTCTCACCGCCTTCGTAACTGGGTGCTGTTGGCGGCGCTCGTACTGTTCATCATAGCCCTCGATCAGGGAACCAAGTGGCTGGTTAGGCAAAACCTCGCCGTCGGCGAGGCCTGGGCGCCGATCCCCGCTCTGTCCAAGATATTCACTATTACCCACGTGCAGAACACGGGCGTAGCCTTTGGACAACTGCCCGGATTGGGCTGGTTGTTCATGGCAGTCAACCTGGTCGTCCTTGTGGTTGTGTTGGTCTACTACCCCAGAATCTCTGATGGAAACTGGCTCCTGCGCCTGGCGCTAATCTCGATTCTGAGTGGTGATCTGGGCAACATCATCGACCGACTCAGGACGGCCCTGAATATTGCCCAGGACACGGGCAGTGTCTGGACGGCACTACCTAGGGCGTCTGTCACCGACTTTTTCGATTTCAGGATTTGGCCAGTGTTCAACATAGCCGACATGTGCCTCGTTGGCGGGATTATCACTCTGGCCGTAATCTTGTGGAGAGAGGATCGGGCAAGGGCGGTGAGTGATCGGGTGCCAGTGGTCAAGGACCGAGGAGACTGACAAACCGGGGCTAAACGCCCCGGTTTCTTGTAGGACGCCATGGGCGGACGGCGGATCGAGCTTACAGTTGACGGCGGTGGGACTCGCGTGGACAGGTTCCTGGCCGAACAGGTAGCTGACTTGTCCCGGTCTGCGATCCAGCGGCTGATCGACACCGGCCAGGTAGCTGTCAACGGCGAGCCGGTCAAAGCCAGCTACAAGGTCAAGTTGGGTGACTTGGTTATAGTCTGTGTGCCGCTGCCAGAAACGGCGGAGCCGGCGGCCGAGGCGATCCCGCTGGTCATTGTGTACGAAGACCGGGTCTTGATCGTAGTGGACAAGCCGGCCGGCATGGTGATCCATCCGGCGCCAGGCCATCAGAGCGGAACACTGGTTAATGCCCTGCTGGCCCACTGGCCCGATCTGGCCACGACCGGAGGGGGTGCCGGGGATGCCCGGCCTGGGATTGTCCACCGGCTGGACCGCGATACGTCAGGATTGATCCTGGTGGCCAAGGACGAACAGACTCGCCGCGCCCTGCAGCGCCAATTCAAGGCTCGGCAGGTGCACAAGGTGTATGTGGCGCTACTCGACGGGCACCTGGAAGCAGCCCATGGGCGAATCGAAGCGCCGCTGGGTCGCGATCCACGCCATCGCCAGCGCATGGCGGTGGTACCCGGCGGCCGCGAAGCGATCACCGAGTATCGCCTGCTGGCCAGTTTCGGCGGCGGCGACTATTCGCTGGTCGAAGCCGAGCCGAAAACAGGGCGCACCCACCAGATCCGCGTCCACTTTGCCTCAATCGGCCACCCGGTGGTCGGCGATACGGTCTATGGGCGACGCCAGACGCGGCTGCCCGTGCCGCGCCAATTCCTTCACGCCCAGCGACTGGGGTTCACCCACCCGGTGACGGAGCAGCCCCTGGAGTTCGAATCGCCGCTGCCGGATGACCTGGCGGCAGTGCTACACCTCTTGGAACAAGAGAGATAGGCTACCCTTCCTTCTCGCCTTTTTTCTTGTTCTTCTTCTTGTCTTTTTTCTTGTCCTTCTTCTTGTCCTTCTTCTTGTCTCCCACCTCAGCCTCCTATTTTGGGTATAGACTGCTGGACCTTATCGACTTTTTTCTTGTCCTTCTTTGGTTTTTTCTTGAGTTTTTCCTTGCCCTTGTTCTTGGCACCCATTTTGGCCTCCTTTTTCTTTATCACATCGTGTTTCACAGCACAGATATCGCCGCTGCGACGATTCGGGTGAACTCGCCGCCGTAAAACTGCTGCCACAGGGGTGGAAAGGTATCCAGCAGGTGCTGAAGCTCAGCCTGTTTGACGGCCAGGTAGGCCGCCACCCCGGGTGCGATCACCGGTGTGGTCGGGTCAGGCAAGCGCCGGGCGGTGACCTCGTGGCTCCATGTGCCCCAGACCAAAAAGTCGCGCAGGATGCCGCTGGCCACGACGGCGTCCTGCAGCTCACCCAGGTGATCCTGCATCTCTCACCACTTCGGTTGATGAGGATCTTGGTTTCTGGCCCCAGACACCTCGCGAAAGAATTCGAGGGCGTAGCGCAGCCGCTTGCAGACGATGCGCAGCGCATGCAGCCGGGTGACCGGTGGGTTAGGAACCGTCACCCATTCGTCGTATGCCCGCACTGCCGCCAGCCGCTCGTAGATGGCCACGGGCGCGACGTGGCGCACCCGGTAAGGGTGTGGCTCGCCGTCTTGAGCAAGGGGCAGGCTGCCCAGGCCCTCCGTTTCCACAAACTCGCCGAAGCGCTCCTTGAAGCGGGCGTACTTTTTCCCATCCAGATAGTCGAGCATCTCCCGGCGGGCCGCTTCGCGCCGCGCCTCGAGGACGGCCAGCAGCGGGTCCAGGCTACCTCGTTGCGCTTCGGGTAGCGCTTCAACGATAGTCCAGTATCTTTTGGCGAAAGACGTCCAGGTCGCGCACCGTTCCCAGCATGCCGCCTGTCTGCTTCAGACCCTTCTCGTACGGGGCGACCGACTCGTCGTAGTAGCTGCCAAAGACGCGGAACGCAGCCCGCATCCGCCGCGTGGCGACGCGCATGTCGTGCAGGGCCTCGGGGTCCTGTCCCAGGCGAGTGCCAGGCTCATTGTAGAGCATCCGGCGAAAATGGAAGCGGAAGGTCTTGCGGCCGGCCTCGCTCATGGCATCGTCGGGCTCGATGCCGGGTGCTTTGATCAGCTCGACAGGTGGAGGTGGCGCGGCAGGCTCTTCGGCAGGCGCGACGTGCCAGACTGCCGGCGCCGCTTCTTCAGGAGGTGACGACGGCGGCAGGCCTTCCAGCGCGTGCCGGGGAAAGATGTCCAATCGCTGCCGGCGAAAAGCGCTCAGCCAGAAGCGGGCCTGGCGGGCCGACAGCCCTGACTGCTCGAGCAGCTCGGCGCGCGGCGCGCCACCGTCCCAGGCCAAGCAGCAGGCGGGCCCGGCGGGCGATCACCTCTTGACCGTGGGCCAGCCGCTCGACGATAGACCGCTCGGCGGGTGTCAGATGCGGCGCTTGCTCCCCGGCTGCCTGCGACCCGTCGAGCAGGGACAGCGCCCGCTCGAACTTGGATAGGCTTTCAGGCGACAGGCCCCAGGCCTCAAGCTCGGCGCCCAGCGCTGCCAGGTCCTCTTCACGGCCGTCGGGCAGGAGCTCGGCCTCCAATTCCAGGTAGCTGGCCGACGGCTCGGAGGGGTCGCTCGTGACCACGCGGACGCGGTCCAGGGCCAGTTCAGCCACCTGCCGGTCGCCCTGGCGCAGGGCGCGCGAATAGCGGGTCTGTTCGATGGCAAAGAGGGCGCTCAGCGGCCGATCGCCGGCCAGTTGCAGGGCCAGGTCGCGGGCCATGCCGGGCGGCCAGTCGGGGGGCAGTACCGGCTCCGGCAGCTCGGTCTCGAACTCGTCGCGGCGGTGGACGCTGCCCGTTGCACCACCCAACCCCTTGAGGGTGGCCAGATACCGGCTGCCCTCCTGCCGCAGCCGGCAGGCGTACCCTCCGGCCAGGATGGCCCGATCAGGCGTGTCCAGGTAGGTATCGTGAAGGTCGAGTCGTGGTTACCGGGCCCAGGTCGAAACCGGCCAGCGCCGGTGTCTTCCTGCAGGCGCCGGAACGTCTGCTCGTCGGGGATGCTGTACTTGGCCTCGATCTCCAAGAACCCTCTCCTTTTGGGTGGCCGTCTGCTGTCAAATCCGGGCTACAGTATACCACACACTCCTGTTTCCTGCAATGGCGGCCGCAACTGGGTTACAAGGAGGAGCGAGGCATCCCCAGTGACAGGTCGAGGCCAAAAACCTCAATACACTACGATATGCAGGAGAGGAGGGGTGATACGTACAACTGCGGGCACAAGGCGAGTGAATCTGTGGTCACTTGCTGACTTGGTCCAGGTCTTGAAGGTCTTTCTTACCTTGATCTCCTGGTGCAACACCCTCCGCTACATACTCCAAGATGATCTGTCTGAACTCCTCGTCGGCCTCCGTGGCAATCTCGTCTCCCAAGTCGGGACGGACGACCCACCACCAGGCCAATGTCTCTGCGGCGGTCGGCGGCTCGTTGTTCGGACACCACCCTACCCAGCCATCACCCATGTCGATGATGTCCCCATAGAGCCAATCGATGGCCAACACGCGCTCGTCGAGGCGCTCAAACTCTGGGACGTCGCGCCAGGCAACTCGACTAGGCAAAGATTGAAGTGTTGACCTTGTCGCAGAATCGATCACTTGAACTTCCTACTCCAAGTACCACTTGCCTTCCTCCCAGTTCTTCAGAGATTGCCGTGCATGAGAGCCTACCAGGCCTGGCTCGCGGGCAACACGTCGCAGCGCTGCCTGCGAGCGGACCGGGTCATGCTTGAGCGAGTACGTGGCCACCATTCCGGCGACAACTGGATCCTTATTGTCTACTTCGGCTAACAGCGCCTGTCGTCCGCTCTCGCCGATGGCGATGAGCTTCCGGAAGGCTTTGTCAAGGCGCTTTGCCTGAGCGTTTGTTTGCCGCCATTCGCCCTGCATTGTGGCCTCATGATGCCTTTTCGTGGCGTCCACGAATGCAACGACCAGCTCGCGAATCTGATCCTGTGTCATCGAGCTCCTCCGTCCAGTTACCGTTGCGGCAAGTCTTGCGGTTGGCCAGCCGTGCACGCCATGGAGCAACGCCCTCGGGGCGGATGACCTCCCCGTCGAGGCGGCTTGGTGTCAGGACAACATCATTATACAGCCACACAGGCCGATGTGCAAGCGGAGTGCGCGACGCCTCCATGGCCCTGCTAGGCGCTGTCAGTGGGCGTAGCCGTGGGACGAAGCCGTCGCCGGGCTGCGCTGTTTTGGTTGGCGCTGCCATC
>CAVVMX010000027.1:0-197605 GCA_963749455.1 uncultured Chloroflexia bacterium | reverse complement strand
CCAATTCAATGAAACTCATCCATATCGTTCAAAAAAGGAGAAAGAAATGAACACAAACAAATCGACTACCGGAATAGATCCAAAAGTAACACTTTCGTTTCGAAAGATTGCGGTCATTACAGGCGTGATGTTCATCATTGCGACTGTCGCAGCTTTCTGGCTGCGGCGCTCGTACCTGTTCTGACTGGTACGGACTACCTCACTCGGTTCTCCGCACAATGCGAACCAGGTGGCCGCAGGAGCGCTGCTCTATCTCATCGGCGTACTTCGCAAGTGCCGGCATAGCCGTCGTGATGTATCCGGTCTTGAAGAAGTGGAATGCGGGTCTGGCCCTCGGATCTGTCGTCTTCAGGACCATTGAGGCGGCCTTTTACATGGTCGGCCTCGTGTGCCTGCTGTCCCTGTTGACACTCGGCCAGCAGTTCACATCAGCACTCGCTGCCGATCGTACGTCGCTTCAGGCTATCGGCGGTTCGTTGGTGAGCGTACACGACCACGCCGGGCTGTTGGCGGTGTTCGCCTTCTGCCTGGGTGCATTTATGTACTACTACCTGTTCTTCCAATCACGGCTCATTCCCCGATGGCTGTCGGGCTTTGGTATCGTCGCGATCATCCTGATGATGGCGGCTTGCGTGTTGGCCTTGTTCAGCGGTAACCGTATTACCAGCTACATTCCCCTGGCGGCTCCCATCGGTGTGCAGGAAATGGTTCTGGCGGTTTGGCTGATCGTTAAAGGATTCAATCCATCTGCAGTCGCTTCTCTGTCTGCGAAAACAGCGACGAACGAGCTTTTGAGCGCGTCATAGATTTGCACTATAGGGGAGAGGGAGGGCTGAAGGCCCTCCCTAAACCCTCCCCGCTCAGCTACATGGTAATGCTCGTGGAATAGACCTTAGAAAGCGGACACAACACATCACAAGGAGAAAGCGAAATGTTAAGAAGAGGTTCGATAGTTCTCTCAATATGGAGCGGCATCAATTTCCTCCTCGCCGCCTTGATATTGACCAGTGTCGTCATTTTCAACGCAAACTCCCCACTTTTGGTGATGGTGTTTGAAAAATCTGAAATCGCCAGCCTGGATGCCAAGGTCATTGCATCGCTCAATGCTTTGACGATCCTGTACAACTCTTGCTCGGTGGTTCTCTCGGTGCTGGTGTGGTTGCTCATCCGAAAAAGCCTGATCGCCGGCCAAAAATGGGCCTTCTGGGTGTTGCTGTTCGTGATCGGCTTTGTGGAAGTGATGGCCTTTATCGCTTCCGCAGGAGTCGGAAATGCGAGATGGCAGGTGAATGTTGTTCAGAGCGTTTTATACGTTGTGGGCATTGGCCTGTCGGGCTATTCCCTATTCAAAGGAGACAAAAAATGAATTCAATCAACAAGACCGCAAGAATCGCAGGGTTCCTCTATTTCATGTATTTCGTAACTTCGATCATTGCGAGTTTGTTTGGCCGCTTTGTATTCGTGGATGCCCCAGTAACGGTCAATCACATAATGGCTCATGAATCGCAATTTCGTATCGGTTTTGTAATCAGTCTATTCTCAGTTGTGTTCTTTCTTTTGGCGGCCTGGGCTTTGTACGTGTTGTTGAAACCGGTTAACAAAAACATAGCTTTACTGTTCCTGTTATTGAACTTGGGTGGGTTTGCTATATGGTGTTTTAGTATGCTGAATCTATTTGCCGGCCTGCTGCTTTTGAGCGGAGCTGATTATTTGAAAGTATTCCAGCCAGATCAGCTACAAGCGCAAGCGATGTTATTCATCAATTCATGCACAAATGGGCGTATTATCGCCCAGATACCCTATGGTGTCTGGCTCTTTCCTCTTGGTTATCTAGTTTTCAAGTCGGGCTTTCTTCCTAAAATCCTGGGCATATTGTTGATCGTTGATTGTTTTGGTCTTCTGATATATGTTCTTCAGTACTTCCTTTTGCCGGGCTACGAAGTAATATCGTACCCATGTATGGTGGTTAGTTTCATTGCAGAACTCTATCCTTCGTCTGGCTCTTTCCTCTTGGTTATCTAGTTTTCAAGTCGGGCTTTCTTCCTAAAATCTTGGGCACCTTGTTGATCGTTGATTGTTTTGGTCTTCTGATATATGTTTTTCAGTATTTCCTTTTGCCGGGCTACGAAGTAATATCGTACCCATGTATGGTGGTTAGTTTCATTGCAGAACTCTCTCTGACTTTGTGGCTTTTGATTAAGGGTGTAAAGGATCAAGAACCAGCCCTAGCCGATGGACAGAAACAAAAATGAATACTATCAAGTAAAAAGGAAGAGTACAAAAATGAAAGCAATTGTATGCACAAAATACGGACCGCCGGAGGTTCTTCAGCTCAAAGAGGTGGAAAAGCCTACTCCCAAGCAGAATGAAGTACGCGTGAAGATCTACGCAACAGCAGTCACAGCAAGTGACTGCATCATCAGAAGCGGCACCGTTTCGCCCGCATTTTGGATTCCCATGCGCCTAGCGGTGGGGCTGACGAAACCGCGAAACATACTCGGCATGGTGCTCGCAGGAGAGATAGAAACAGTGGGCAAGAGTGTCCGGCAATTTCAAATCGCTGACCGGGTTTACGCATTCACCATCGCCGGGATGCGTTTTGGCGCTTATGCTGAGTACACGTGTCTGCCTGAAGACGGATTAGTTGCAGGAATGCCGTCCAATGTAGGCTATGAGGAAGCCGCCGCTGTTCCTTTTGGGGGCCTTCTGGCCCTGCACTTTCTGAAAAAAGGCAACATCCAAAGCGGACAGAACGTGCTGATCTATGGAGCTTCCGGAGCGGTGGGTACCTCTGCGGTTCAGCTTGCCAGGCACTTTGGAGCGAAAGTGACCGGAGTTTGCAGTACCACCAATCTCGAACTGGTGAAATCCCTGGGAGCCGATACGGTCATTGACTACACTAAAGATGATTTCACGAAGAGAGGAGAGCGTTACGATCTCATCTTTGACGCCGTTGGCAAGAGAAAGAGCTCAAACCTGCAGTGTAAGAACGCACTGGCGCCGGATGGCCAATTCATATCGGTCGATGATGGATCGCCAAAGCTGCATGTTGAGGGCTTGATTCTACTCAGGGAGCTGGTTGAAACGAGAAAGATAAGGCCGGTCATTGATCGATGCTATCCATTGGAGGAGATGGTTGAGGCTCACAGGTATGTCGACAAGGGACATAAAAAGGGAAATGTCGTCATCACTGTGGAACATGGCGAGAAATCATGACCAAACAGGGCTGTACTTGGTCGCCAGCATGCGGCGCATTGTGGCTCGCATGGCAACGTGGTATAATAGTGATAGGCGGCTTGCATGCCAGGCATGCCATCCTTATGCCGGCATCTACTTTGTGCGGCGCGCCCGACAAAAAAGGTAGCTTTCTTTCTGAAACCGTATGAAAGCGATTGCTGACATATGCCTACGCCAATTCTAGCCACGAAACTCTATATCCCCCCACCTCCGGCCGAAAGTCGTCCGCGCCCTCGCCTGATCGAGCGGCTGAACGAGGGCTCGCCTGCGGGCCGCAAGCTGACCCTTATCTCCGCCCCCGCCGGCTTTGGCAAAACCACGCTGGTCAGCGAATGGGTCGCCGGTTGCGAGCGGCACTGTCGCCTGGCTGTCGCTGGACGAAGGGGATAACGACCCCACACGCTTTCTGACCTACCTCGTCGCTGCTTTGCAGACGATTGCGGCGAATATTGGAGAAGGGGTGTTGGCGTGTGCTCCAATCCCCTCAGCCGCCGTCCACCGAATCGATTCTGACGGCCCTGCTCAATGAAATCACCACCATCCCGGACAATTTCGTCCTCGTCCTTGACGACTACCACGTGATTGATGCCAAACCGGTTGACAATGCCCTCACCTTTCTGCTCGAGCACCTGCCACCGCAGATGCACCTGGTCATCGCCACCCGTGAGGATCCACATCTACCCCTGGCCCGGTTACGCGCCCGGGGCCAATTGACCGAGCTGCGCGTCGCCGACTTGCGTTTTACCCCCGCCGAAGCCGCCGAATTTCTCAACCAGGTGATGGGCCTGAACCTCTCGGCAGAAGATGTCGCCACGCTGGAAACCCGCACCGAAGGCTGGATTGCCGGTCTGCAATTGGCCGCGCTTTCCATGCAGGGCCACCAGGATGTTCCCGGGTTCATCCGGGCATTCGCTGGAGACCACCGGTACATCGTGGACTATCTGGTCGAAGAGGTCCTGCAGCGTCAGCCCGAACCTGTCCGCAGCTTCTTGCTCCAGACCGCCATTCTCGACCGGTTGAATGGCCCGCTGTGCGATGCCGTCACTGGCCAGGAGGAAGGCAACGCGCGATTGGAGGCCCTGGAGCGAGGCAACTTCTTTGTCGTTCCGCTGGATGACAAGCGCCACTGGTATCGCTATCACCATCTCTTTGCCGATGTTCTTCGTATGCACTTGATGGCAGAGCAGCCCGATCAGGTATCTACTCTGCACCGGCGCGCGAGCGAGTGGTACGAGCAGAATGGTTCGGCGGCCGATGCGATCCGCCACGCGCTGGCCGCCGAGGATTTCGAGCGAGCGGCGGACCTGGTCGAGCTGGCAGTGCCAGCAATTCGAAGGAGTAGACAGGAAGCCACGGTCACGGTGCTTGGCTGGCTAAAGGCGCTCCCCGACGAGCTGGTCCACTTCAGGCCGGTGCTCAGCGTTCACTATGCTTGGGCATTACTGGGTAGCGGCGAGCTAGAGGGCGTTGAGGCCCGACTGCGGGACGCCGAACGGTGGCTGGACACGACGGCAGATATGAGTGAGCGACCGGAAGCCTCATCGGCTGAGATGGTCGTCGTGGACGAAGAGGAATTTCGCCGTCTGCCGGGTATGATAGCCATTTTCCGTGCCGCACATGCCCTGGCTCTGGGCGATGTTCCCGACACCGTGAAATACGCCCGGCGGGCGCTCGACCTCGCACCTGAGGACGACCATCTGATGCGTGGAGGGGCAGCATCGCTCCTGGGGCTCGCATACTGGGCGAGCGGGGATCTAGAGGCAGCGCACCGGACCTATGCCGATGGCATGGCCAGGGTGCAGCTGGCCGGGAACATCACTAACGCAATCAGTAGCACAATCGCCCTGGCTGATATACGGATTGCGCAAGGTCGTCTCCACGAGGCAATGAGCACCTATGAGCAGGCATTGCGGCTTGCGACGGAGCAGGGCGAGCCTGTACTGCGGGGAACGGCAGACCTGTATGTCGGAATGAGCGAGCTCCATCGCGAGCATAACGATCTGAATGCCGCTACACAGCACCTGCTGAGAAGCAAGGAGCTGGGTGAGCGCACTGGGTTACCGCAAAACCGGTATCGCTGGTGCGTTGCCATGGCTCGAATAAGGGAGGCCCAAGGAGATCTGGACGGCGCTCTCGACCTGCTCCACGAGGCAGAGCGCCTGTATATGAGAGACTTCTCCCCAAATGTGCGTCCTGTAGCGGCGTTGAAGACACGGGTGTGGGTCGCGCAGGGTAGGTTGGGTGAAGCCCTCGGCTGGGCGCGTGAGCAGGGCCTGTCCGTTGAGGACGACCTCAGCTACCTGCGCGAGTTCGAGCACATCACCCTGGCCAGGGTGCTCTTGGCCCGGTACAAGAGCGACCGTGCAGACCGCTCCATTCTTGAGGCAATGGGGCTACTGGAGCGCCTCCTGAAAGCAGCGGAGGAAGGTGGGAGGACGGGAAGCGCGATCGAAATCCTGGTATTGCAGGCGCTCGCTCACCAGGTGCAAGGTGACATCCCTGCTGCTCTCAAGCCGCTGCAACAGGCCCTGACGCTGGCTGAGCCGGAGGGCTACGTCCGCATGTTTGTGGACGAAGGCCCACCCATGGCGCAACTGCTTCTCGAAGCTGCCGTTCGCGGGATCATGCCAGACTATACAGGCAAGCTGCTGGCAGCATTTGAAGCGGAGCAACTGAGGAGCGCGGGCGAATCTCCTCTCCCCACCCCCCCCGCTTCGCAGCCCCTAATCGAGCCGCTAAGCCAGCGTGAGCTTGAAGTTCTCCGATTGTTCAAAACCGAGCTTTCTGGGCCGGAGATCGCCCGTGAACTCGTGATCGCCTTGAGCACTGTCCGCACACATACCAAGAGCATCTACAGTAAACTCAACGTCAATAATCGCCGGGCGGCCGTCAAACGGGCAGAAGAGCTGGATTTGATATAGCCACGCAAAAGCGTTGCCCGAGCAGGCATCCACTTAGCCCTGCCAGTTTATCTGGCAGGGCTTTTGTTTGCCTGGCATTCTCTCCCACAAATCCCCACATACATCACCACATAAATCCCCACACATGGGGAAGACACCTCCCCACATTAATTGGTATATTGTGGTCGAAGAAAAGAACGAATGCAACGACGTGAGAGATTCATCCATACAGAGGAAAATGAACGAGGCGCAGAATGAGTGAAACACATGCATCAACGGAGGATCATTACGAGCCTGGATTTTATGAAATTCGCATCAAGGGACACCTTGATGACAGGTGGGCTGCCTGGTTTGAGGGCCTGACCATCACGCTGGAAGACAACGGCGACACGCTTCTAACCGGCCCGGTGGTCGATCAGGCCGCGTTGCATGGATTGCTCAAGAAAGTGCGTGATTTAGGCCTGCCATTGGTCTCGGTCAGTCCTGTCGAACCCGGGGACAGGCCAGGCAGATAGTCAGATGTCAAATAGTAAATGGATAGTAAGCTACTTGGAAAGGAGGTTTGCCTTTGATAACATTTCTAGCCCATTTCAACCCCCGGGAACCGGGTGGCGACCACAGTTTTATGCAAGTCCAATTCAATGAAACTCATCCATATCGTTCAAAAAAAGGAGAAAAAAAATGAACAACTTCAGAAAGACCGCAATAATTGTGGGAGTACTATTTATCATTGGGACGTTCCAGCCCTCCTGAGCCTCCATTGGCGGAACCTGTGACTGCTCCGGATTATCTGACTACCATTTCCGCCAATGAAGGCCAGTATGAGTCAGGACCTTCCTCGTATTCATCGATGGGTGTTGCCTGCGCCGGGATTGGCCTTGCGCTCTATCCGATCCTGAAGAAATACAAGCAGGCCTGGCGATTGGGTCGGTTGGATTCAGGGTGGTCGAGGGCAGTGCTCGATATCCTGTGGCGGTGTCTATCACTATTGGCCTGCTGGCCCTAAGCCAGGAATTTGTCAAAGCTGGCGCGCCGGACGTCATCGTACTTCCAGACCATGGCGCATGTTAATGCAACGCCGGAACGCGTGGCTGATCAATGGGCCTCGCTGCTGCTTTTGTGCATTGGCGCTCTGATGTACTACATCGTTTTTTATCAATACAGACTCGTTCCTCGCTGGCTATCTGGTCTGGGGTCTGGTTCGGCATCACGTTGACCATCATCAGCGCGTGTTGGTCATGTTCCAGTCTCCTCGCTCCTTTGGCACCGATCCAGATCATTTTCAATCTGCCGATACTGCCCGCAGGAGATGGTTTTGGCGGTCTGGCTGATCGTCGAAAGGATTCAATCCATCTGCAGTCGCTTCTCTGTCTGCGAAAACAGCGACGAACGAGCTTTTGAGCGCGTCATAGATTTGCACTATAGGGGAGAGGGAGGGCTGAAGACCCTCCCTCTCCCCGCTCAGCTACATGCTTGAAGGCGGATGGGGCGAGTAGGGTGAAACAGCGATTGGTTGTGTCACCTATCACAAAAGAAGACGCCGGGCAAGCGCTAGTTGAGGCGTTGACAGGTTGGCAGGAAGGTGCTAGAATTTCGGAACCCATGGGAGGCGAAAGGTGAAACAGATCGTCGAATGCATCCCCAACTTTAGCGAAGGCCGCCGGCAGGAGGTGATCGACCGGATCGTGGCCGTCATGGCCCAGGTGCCAGAGCGTCCGTGTGCTCGATGTCCAGTCAGACGTAGATCACAACCGCTCGGTGGTGACGCTGGTTGGCGCGCCAGAAGCAGCGCTCGAGGCCGCTTTCCAGGGTATTGCCGGCGCAGCTCAGCTCATCGACATGGACCACCACCGCGGCGCCCACCCACGCATGGGGGCGACCGACGTCGTGCCCTTTGTCCCGGTGCAGGGGACGACGATGGACGACTGCGTAGCGCTTGCCCGCCGGCTGGGCGAGCGGGTCGGCGCCGAGCTGGGCATCCCGGTCTATCTGTACGAAGAGGCTGCAACGCGTCCCGAACGACGCAACCTGGCCGATGTGCGGCGCGGCGAGTATGAAGGGCTGAAGGCCGAGATCGCCACCGACCCCGACCGGGCGCCTGATTTCGGCCCGGCGCACCTGGGGACGGCCGGGGCCACGGTGATCGGCGCACGCCCGCCGTTGATCGCCTTCAATGTCTATCTGAACACTGCCGACGTGGCTCCGGCCAAGGCGATCGCCAAAGCTGTGCGCCATTCCAGTGGCGGGCTTGCGTTTCGTCAAGGCGCTGGGGCTGCTGGTGGAAGGCCAGGCCCAGATCTCGATGAACCTGACCGACTATCGCCAGACCCCTATCCACCGCGTGGTGGAGATGATCCGGGTCGAGGCGGCCCGCCTCGGCCTGACCATCACCCGCTGTGAGGTGGTCGGCCTATTACCGGCGCAGGCGCTGTTCGACGCTGCCCAGTTCTATTTGCACCTGCACGATCTGTCGGCCGATCAGATCCTGGAGAACCGGCTGTAGGTCGTGAGGGTCTCCTGCGAAAACTACCAGGCGGATACAGATCGCCCTTACTCTGGTGTAGTACCTGTGGGGGATTGCCAGGTGGTTGTTCCTGCTTTATAATGGAATAGGTAAATCAGGCCGGAGTTGGTGGCCTGTTTAGCCAATGAGTGGGGGCCAATGCCGATCCTGATTGATGGCCACAATCTGATTGGCCGCATGCCTGCCCTGTCTCTTGCCGATCCCGACGACGAGCGACAGTTGCTGGCGCTGTTGCTTTCCTACCGCGAGCCGGACCAGGAAAGCGGTGACGGTCGTCTTTGACCCGGGCGGAGCCTTTGCCCTGCCCGAGACCCGGCGGCACGGTGGGGTAGAGGTGGTATTTGCCCCTCACGGCAGCAGCGCCGATCAGGTGATCGTTCGTCGCGTGCGCCGCAGCCGTGATCCAGCGGGCATCACTGTTGTCACGTCCGATCGGGAGCTGGCCAGCGAGGCTCGCAACTATGGCGCCAAGGTCAAGAGCGCCGAGGCCTTTGCCGCCGAGATGAGCGCTCTGGCCGAGGGCGGGTCTGAAGGCCACGATACCCCCCTTTCCGCTGCCGAGCTGGAAGCGTGGTTAGCCCTGTTCGAGGGCAGGAACGGAGCCGATGCCCTGGGCTGAGCTGATCGACGCTGTCCTGTGGCTCATCGCGATGGTCACCTTCCTCGTGGTGGGACACGTCATCTATCGCCGCCGGGATCTGCCGGCGCGCCTGCTCCTGGCGCTGCTCGTGGTCGTAGCAGTGGCCCTTATTGCCCTTTATCTGCTCACGGCAGCACTCTTTTCCAGGCTCTTTCCACAGTTGTCGCCTCATCTGTCGCCGCTGGTGATCGCCAGCCTGACGATGGTGCTTGCCGTCGCGGCCATGCTCCCCCTGCGCGATCGTCTGCTGCGCACAGTGGAGCAGGTGCTCTTGCGCGGCAAGCCAAACCGCCAACAGCTGCTGCAGGGGTACTCCCGGGTGTTGACCACCCTGGTCGCCCTGCCGCGCCTGCTGGAGACGGTGGCCGATCAGGTAGAGGAGGTCTTTCATCCCGTCAGGGCTGGCCATCGTGCTGGCCGAAGACGAGACGAGCTTTTCGGGTCATGCTCAGCCGAGGGCGGCTGTCGACCAGCCCGGTCTGGCGCGAGGGAACCAGCCTTGGCGCTCAGCACCTTTCTGCCCGCTCACCTGGCGACCCGGCACCGGCCTCTGTACCTTCCGCGCCATCTCGACAACCTGCCGGCCATGGACAAGCCGGAATGGCTGGGCTTGCAGGAGAGCGGCACCGACCTGTTGGTGCCAATGCACCTGCACGGCAAGCTGACCGGCTGGCTGGTGCTTGGGCCGAGGCTGGTCGATCTATCGTATGGGCGACAGGATCTCGATTTCCTGAGCGCGATGGCCGACCAATCGTGCGTCGCCTTTGAGAATGCCCACCTCTACGGCGCCATGCAGCAGCGGGCCACCGAGCTGGCCATGGTGGCCATGGTCTCTTCCGTCATCTCTTCGTCGCTCGACCTGGAATATGTGCTCCAGACGATCGTCGAGTCGGTGATCCAGGTCGTCGGCTGCGACAAGTCGGCGATCTTTGAGCTGGACGAGGATGGCCAGCAAGCTCAGCCTGCGCATGGCCAAGGGGTTGAGCCAGGACCTACGTCGAGAACTCGCTGCGCTTGCAGGTGGTCAGGATTCGCGGGCATTGGCCGTCGCTACCGGGGCAGCCACTCGTCGTCCCCGACATCGAGGTCGAGCCGCGGTTGGCCGGGCTGCTGGTCCCTGGCCCGCCAGGAGGGCTTTCGCGGCCTGATCGACCTGCCGCTCGTCGGACGTCGCGGGCTGTTCGGCGTGCTGACCGTCTACTATGCCGGTGTCCACCATCCGTCGACCAGCGAGATCGAGGTGCTGACCACCTTTGCCAGCCAGGCGGCGACCGCCATCGAGAACGCCCGCCTGTATGCCGCGGTCAGCCGCGAGCGGGACCGGGCGACGCGGCTGTACGAACAAACCGACGCCGCCCTGGCCCACCGGGTGGAGGAGCTGACCGCCATCGAGGAGGTGAGCCGGCAGCTGACCAGCACGCTGGAGCTGCAACGGGTCATGGACCCGGTTCTGGAGCGGGCGCTGCAGGCGACGCATGCCGAGCGGGGCGTCATCGCCCTGTACGAGCCGGAGCAGCACAGCCTGCGCCTCCTGGTCCAGAGCGGCTATCCCCGCCGAGATACGCCGCTATCAGGCTCGAGCCGTGGCCGGACGATCGGGGCATCACCGGCCGGGTGGCCCGCAGTGGAGTCACAGCCCTGGTGTCCGACGTGGCCCACGACCCGACTATTTTCCGGCAATGTCCGAGACACGTGTCTCAGCTCGGCGTCCCGATCGTCCACGATCATACCGTCATCGGCGTCATCACGCTCGAAAGCGATCGCCCGGCGGCCTTTACCCCCGAGCAGATCCGGTTCGTGGAACTTCTGGCCAGGCACGCTGCCATCGGCATGAACAACGCCCAGCTCTTCCAGCAGGTGACGGAGGCCCACGACCGCCTCCAGGCCGTGCTCAACTCGACCCGCGACGTCGTGATCGTCCTGGACATCACCGGCCAGGGTGATCCTGGCCAACCCTCGCGCCGGCGAGATGTTCGGCCCGGACGGTCGAGGAATGGCTGTGGCTCAATAACCCGCTTGACCTGGGCGCGGCTGATGGATAGCGGCCTGCTCCGGAGCATGGAGGTCGACGCCGACAGGCCTGGCAGCCGTCTATCCGCCGCATCAACGACCGGCCAGATGAGGCCAGTGGACATAGCCTTTAGCTTTGGCGGTGACGGGCCGCCGCCGCTACGTGGAGGGCACCGTTTCGCCAGTGGTCAGCGCCAGCGGCCAGGTGATCGGTCGGGTGGCGGTGCTGCGCGACGTGACCCACCAGCACGAGCTGGAGCAGTTCCGCGAGGACATGACCAGCATGCTGATCCACGATCTTCAGGGACCGTTAGCCGCCATCATCAGCAGCCTGGAGATCCTGCACGACGACTATCAGATGGATTCCGGCGCGCCCGGCGAGCTGGTGCGCATCGGTCTGGGCAGTGGGCGCAAGCTGTTGGGCCGCATCGAGTCTTTGCTGCGCATCCGCCAGTTGGAGGAGAAGCAGGTACACCTGGAGCTGCGGACTGTGCCCCTGCGCGAGGTGATCCAGCCGGTCGTCCAGGAGTACAGGCCCACCGCCACGGCGGCCAAGATTACCATGGAGGTCAACCTGGTTTCTGGCCTGCCTGCCGGTCATCGTGGACGAAGAGATCATCGGCCGCGTGTTCAGCAATCTACTGGACAATGCGCTCAAGTACACGCCAGCCGGTGGGCGGATCGAGATCCGGGCCTCGCTCGAATCGAGCGCCGACGGCCCGTATGCGCTGTGCGCTGTGGCCGATAGCGGTCCGGGCATCGCCGCTGAGGTCGCAGGAGGCGATCTTTGAGCGATTCCAGCGAGGCGCCAAACCTCAAGCCGGGTCGCCGGGGCGGCACGGGCATCGGCCTGACCTATTGCCGGCTGGCCGTCGAAGCCCACGGCGGGCGCATCTGGGTCGAAAGCCAGCTAGGTCAGGGCAGCACTTTCTACCTTACCTTGCCGGTGGATGTGGAGCAAGGGGCCTGACAGCCATCGCCGCGCTTGAGAAAGGTGAAGCCGAAATGGCAGATTATGTGCTAGCCCTCGACCAGGGCACGACCAGCTCGAGAGCCATCGTCTTTGACCGCGCCGGGCGGATCGTCGCCGCCGCCCAAGAGGAGTTTCCCCAGATCTATCCCCAGCCCGGCTGGGTGGAGCACGACCCCGAGGCGATCTGGGGCACGCAACTGGGCACGGCGCGGCAGGCGCTCGACAGGGCCGGCCTCGACGCCGGGCCAACTGGCGGCCATCGGCATCACCAACCAGCGCGAGACGACCGTCGTGTGGGACCGCGAGACCGGCGCGCCGCTGCACAACGCCATCGTGTGGCAGTGCCGGCGCACCGCCGCCGACTGCGACCGGCTCCGCGCCGAGGGCTGGGCCGATCCGATCCGAGCCAAGACCGGACTGGTGGTCGATGCCTACTTTTCCGGCACCAAGCTGGCCTGGCTGCTCGACCAGGTGCCCGGGCTGCGGGCCAAGGCCGAGCGCGGGCAGGCGTTGTTTGGGACGATCGACTCGTTCCTCATCTGGCGGCTGTCGGGCGGCCGGCTGCACGTCACCGACGTCAGCAACGCCTCGCGGACGATGCTGTTCAACATCCACACCCTGGACTGGGACGACGAGATCCTGGCCAGGCTGCGCATCCCGCGGGCGATGCTGCCCCAGGTGCGACCGTCGTCGGAGGTGTATGGCCCGGCCGATGCCCGGCTGTTGGGCGCGGCCGTGCCGATTGGCGGTGCAGCCGGCGACCAGCAGGCAGCCCTGTTTGGCCAGGCCTGTTTCGCGCCCGGGCAGGCCAAGAACACCTACGGCACCGGCTGCTTCCTGCTGCTCAACACCGGCACACAGGCGGTGGCCTCGCAGCGCGGGCTGCTGACGACGATCGCCTGGCAACTGGGCAATAGAGGGCGCGGTGACCTATGCCCTGGAGGGCAGCGTGTTCATCGCCGGCGCGGCCATCCAGTGGCTGCGCGACGGGCTGGGGATCATCGCCACCGCCGCCGACACGGAAGCGCTGGCCCGCCAAGTGGCAGACACCGGCGGGGTCTACTTTGTGCCCGCTTTTGTCGGGCTGGGCGCGCCCTATTGGGACGCCTACGCCCGAGGGACGATCGTCGGCCTGACGCGCGGCACCGACCGCCGCCACCTGGCCCGCGCCGCCCTGGAGGCGATCTGCCTCCAGAGCCGCGACCTGTTGGAGGCGATGACCGCCGATTCGGGCGTCCGGCTCTGCGCGCTGCGGGCCGACGGCGGCGCGGCGGCCAACAACCTGCTGATGCAGCTACAGGCCGACCTGCTGGGTGTGGCGGTCCAGCGCCCGGCCGTGACCGAGACGACGGCCCTGGGCGCGGCCTACCTGGCCGGGCTGGCGGTCGGGTACTGGTCGGGCCTGGACGAGATCGCAGCCCAGTGGCGCGCCGACGCCGAGTTTGCGCCGGCGATCTCGGCCTGAGCAGCGGGATGCGCTGTATGCGGGGTGGCAGCGGGCGGTCGAGCGGGCGCGGGGGTGGGCACAATAAGGGGCAGGTGATCCAGAATGCAATCCTTGAGCGAATTCGAGCAAGTCGACCGAGCGAACTGGAACCGGCTGGCGCCGCTCCATGCCCAATCGGCCTTTTACGACGTGGAAGGCTTCAAGGCCGGCCGGATGTCGCTCCTGCCGATCGAGCGGGAGGAGCTGGGCGACGTGGCCGGCAAGAGCCTGCTTCACCTGCAATGCCACTTTGGGATGGACACGCTGTCGTGGGCGCGGCTGGGTGCGCAGGTCACCGGTGTGGACTATGCGGAGAAGGCGATCGAGCTGGCGCGCGAGCTGAGCCGTGAGACCGGGCTGGATGCCAGGTTCATCTGCGCCTCGATCTATGACCTGCCGGAGCGGCTGAGCGGCACCTTTGACATCGTCTTTACCTCCTACGGCGTGCTGTGCTGGCTGCCCGACCTGACGCGCTGGGGACAGGTGATCGCGCATTTCCTCAAGCCGGGCGGCGTCTTTTACATCGTAGAAGGCCACCCCTTTGCCAGCATCTTTTACAACGAGAAGGATGCAACCGGGCTGCAGGTGGCCTATCCCTATTTCCCAGCAAGCCACACCGGAGGCTTACCCGTGCGATGGCTCGTACGCCACGGACGCCGATCTGCACTACACGGCCTACGAATGGCCACACAGCCTGAGTGAGATCGTGAACGCGCTGCTGGAGGCCGGCCTACGGCTCGAGTTCCTCCACGAGTTTCCCTATGCCGCTTACCAGTGCCTGCCGTTCATGGTGCAGGGGGCAGACGGCTGGTGGCGGTTGCCCGAACATCAGGAGTCGGTACCGCTGGTCTTCTCGCTGAAGGCGATCAAGCCTCAGCCCTAGCTGAAAGGAGCCTACCCATGGCGTCATCACTAGCAGCCAAGCTTCAGATCAAGCCCGGCCAGAGCCTGGCTGTGCTCAATGCGCCTGAGGGTATGTCGGCTACCCTGGCTGCGGCACTGCCCGAAATCACCGTTAGCGCCAGCGCAGCGGGCAAGGTGGACGGCGTTCTGCTGTTCGTCCATAACCTGGCCGAGACGGGGCGCATGCTGGACAGCGCCATCGAGGCCGTCGCGCAGGATGGCCTGCTCTGGATCGCCTATCCGAAGGGCAGCTCCGGGGTCGCGACCGACCTGAACCGGGATCGATTGTGGGAGGCGGTCGAGCCGAGCGGCTGGCGGCCGGTGCGGCAGGTCGCGCTAGACGAAACCTGGTCGGCGATGCGCTTCCGGCCGGCGGAACTGGTCGGCAAGTAGTCTGACCGGCGCCGTCCGCTTCTTGTGGCCCTGCGGGCACAGGTCAGAGCCGACCAGTTATTGGCAACTGCGGGGTCCCGCTGAGCAAACCTTTACTCCAGACGGCGGATCACGCTCCTTAGCGCCACCGCCCCGATCACTATGCCCAGCGCCGCCAGAGCCGCGGCCTGGGGCCACAGTGCTTCCCAGCCTGCCCCCTTGAGCATTACGCCGCGGACGACGGTCAGGTAGTGCTGAAGCGGCGACAGGCGTGACGCTGCCTGTAGCAGCCCCGGCAGGTTCTTGACCGGCACCAGGTAGCCCGACAGGGCAATCTCAACCATGGCCTGGATAAAGACCAACAGGATGGCCTGCTGCTGGGTGCGTGAAAAGGACGAGAGCGCCACGCCCCAGTTCGCCACCGCCGCCACGAACAGCAACGACAGGGCGGCCAACAGCAGCACCGAGCCGTTCATCGGCACGTGCAACAATACCCGGCTAATGGCCAGCATGGCCGCAAAGTTGAGCATGCCGATGGCAATGGCCGGGATAGCCTTGCCCACGACCAGCTCGATGCGCCGCAGCGGGGTGACCATCAACTGCTCCAGGGTGCCCAATTCCCGCTCGCGGGCCAGGCCCAAGGAGGCCACGGCCAGCGTCACCTGGTAGACGATAAAGCCAAGCTGGGCCGGGATAGTAAAGTCTCGGGCGCTGAGTGTCGGGTTAAAGCGGACGTTCGTCCGAAAGTCGATGAACTCGGGCGTCACCAGCCCGAAGCTCTTGGCCAGGTCGGCGGCAAAGGCGGTCACTGCACCGGCCGCTGTGGCCATGCTGGTCGAGGCGGCGATGACGTTTGTGCCGTCGACCACGATCTGGACCTGCTGTGGGGAACCGGCAGTGCTGACGTTCCGACCAAAGCCAGCCGGGATGATGACCGCCAGGCGGGCCAGCCCCGTGTCCAACAGGCGGCGCATCTCGGCCATCTCCTCGGTGTAGAACCGGACCTGCAGCTCTTCGGTGTTGTCCAGGCCGGCAGTCAATTGGCGGCTCAGCCGGCTGTGATCCAGATCGACGATGACCAGCGGCTGGTCGCGGATGCCCTTGCCGGTGTTCTGAGCCAGAAGCACCAACTGCAGCATGGGGACCAGGAGGATGAACAGCACCAGCAGCCGGTCGCGGCCAAGCTGGATCATCTCCTTACGGACCATGTTGGCAATGCGCAGGAACATCAGGCCGCCTTTTTCCTAAACAGGGCCAACCCGATCCCCACCGCGCCCAGGCCCATGCCCAGCAGGATCAGCGCCGGGTGGAGGAGGTAGCCCAAACCCAGGCCTTTCAGAAAGACGGTGCGGCTGATCTGGACAAAGTGGGTGCTGGGCAGAATATAGGAGGTAAGCCAGGAAGCGATCGACTCGGTGTCTATGGGCATGATCAGTCCGGCCAGGAAGAAGCTGGGCACCAGGAAGACGAGCAGGACGATGAACATCGCCGTCTGCTGGCTGCGGACAAAGCTGGCAACGACAACTACCGCGCCCATGCAGGCCAGGAAATAGTCGGCGGCGAGGAGGAGATAGACCGGCAGGCTACCCCGAAACGGCACCTGAAACCACAGCACCGCGACCAGCCAGGCCAGGAAGGTGCTCACCAGGCCCATTCCGACATAGGTCGCCAGCTTGCCCAGCAGGTATTCGGCGCCCGACACCGGCGTGGCGACCAGGCCCTCGAAGGTGCCCGACTCTTTCTCACGGGTCAGGGCCAGGGCCAAGGCCAAGGTCGGCATCAGCAGGACGATGGCCAGCAGGCCCGGCACCATGCTGTTCAGCGATTTCAGCCCGGCGTTGTAGAATGCCTGGGTGCGCACCTCAACCGGTTGGGCCGACAATGAGACACCGCCGGCCCCGGCCACGAACCTGGCCGACTTGGTCCCCAGCGAGTTAATCGCCTGGCGCCCGGCAAAGGCGTCGCTGCCGTCGATGATTGCCTGTACCTGGGCAGCCTGCCCGGCGTAGATAGTGTCGGCAAAGCCGGGCGGGATAACTAACCCGACGTCGATCTGGCCAGCGGCCAGCAGCGGCTCGATGGCGTCGTAGCGATCGATCGTGCGGGCCAGGACGAAATCCTGGTCGTTGGTCAAGACGGCGACATAGCGCCGGGACAGCGAGCTGCGGTCCAGATCCATGACCGCCAGCCGGAGATGGCTAACCTCGAAGGAAAAGATGTAGCCCAGCAGGAAGAGCAGGAACGCCGGCGACACCGTGACCAGGAACAGGTTGCGCGGGTCGCGGAAGATGTGGAGCATCTCCTTACGGAGGATGGCTGACAGGCGGCGTGGGTTGATCATTGGACCACGAAAAACACGAAAAGCCACGAAAGACACGAAAGTGCTTTCGGGCTTGACGTGGCGTCAGGATCTGCGCGAATGACGGGAGCGTTACAGCTCGACAATGACGCCCTCGTTGGGGCGCAGGGCCAGACGGGCCAGCGATTCCTTGCCCTGGCGGTCGAGGTAGGTGGAGATGGCGACCTGCCCTTCCCGGCCCTGTGGGCCGGGACCTCGTAGCTCGCCGGGGACGGCGATAGTCGCGTCCTCGCCGGTCAGGTTGAGGGCCACCAGGCGGCGCTGCTCACCGGCCTGGCGCAGGTAAACGAAGCAGCGCTCGTCGCTCGCGTCCAGCGAGTGGTAGGCGCCGCCGTAGAGGGCCGGCGTCGCCCGCCGATACCAGACCAGCCGCCGGCACAGGCTCAGCATCGAGTGGGGATCGGCCGACTGGACGGCGACGTTGCGCGTCGGCATAGCCGGCGGAGATCGGCAGCCACGGCTCGGCAGTGGAGAAGCCGGCGTTGGGGCCGGCGCTCCACTGCATCGGTGTGCGGCACACGTCACGGCTGCGATCCATGCCAAGCACCAGCCCCTGCGGGTCCTGTCCCTTCTCGCGGGGGATGACGCCGTTCTCCATGCCCAGCTCGTCGCCGTAGTAGAGGAACGGGGTACCGCGCAGCGTCAGGAGCAGCATGGCAGCGTTGCGCGCCTGCCCGGCCCCCACCCGCGACGCGATGCGGGGCGCGTCGTGGCTGCCCAGCACCTGGTTGGGCCAGGCCCACGCCGGCAGCCGGCCGTCCATGCGGTCGATGAAGGTCCGCAGGTCGCGCGCCTGCCAGCGCCGGCCCATGAGCCCAAAGTTGAAGGGTAGGTGGAGGCCGGCGCCATTCTCGCCATAGTATTTGACCCACTGGCGGAAGTCGTTGTGCCAGACTTCGCCGATCAGGCAGGTCTCGCCGTATTCGTCGGCCAGGCGGCGAAAGCCGCGGATCAGGTCAAAGACCTCGGGCTGGTGCTCGGTGTAGATGCGACGCTGGCGGCCATAGATGTCCTCGGGCGGCAGGTTGGGGTCGGCGTCTGGGTTGGGCGGATTGTCGCGCAGCTCGGCGTCCTTGATCAAGAAGCCGACGACGTCGATCCGGAAGCCGGACACCCCCCGCTTGAACCAGAAGCGCAGGACGTCGTGCATGGCCGCCTGGACCTCCGGGTTGCGCCAGTTGAGCTCGGGCTGCTCCTTGAGGAACTGGTGCAGGTAGTACTGGCCGGTGCCCTCGTCCAGGGTCCAGGCCGGGCCGCCAAAGGCGGCCCCCCAGTTGTTGGGCAGCGATCCATCCGGCTTGGCGTCGCGCCAGATGTACCAGTCGCGCTTGGGGCTGGTGCGGCTGCGGCGCGATTCGAGGAACCAGGGGTGCCGGTCGGAGGTGTGATTTGGCACCCAATCGATGATGATCTTGATGCCGCGCCGGCCGGCTTCGGCCACCAGCCGGTCAAAAGCGGCCAGGTCGCCGAAATCGGGGTGGATGTCGCAATAGTCGGCCACGTCGTAGCCGAAATCGGCCATGGGCGAAGGGTAGATCGGGCTCAGCCAGATGGCGTCGATGCCGAGCGACTGCTCGGTGCCGTCGTTGAGATAGTCAAGCCGGTCGATGATGCCATGCAGGTCGCCGATGCCGTTGCCGGTGGAGTCTTGGAAGCTGCGCGGGTAGATCTGGTAGACCACGCCGCGCTGCCACCAGGACAGGTATCTTGGGTCGGTCATAATATTGTCTCCTATCGTCACGTTTTTCCACTGGCGAGACGGCGCCAGTACAAGGGGCACACTCTCTCTAAATCGGCTGGTAGCCGGCCATCCAGCTTGGGTTCACCGCAATGAACGGCGCGCTCAACTCACCAAGAGCAGCGCCCGGTACGGTATGCGTGATCTGTACACCGAACATCGGCATTACCTCTTCAATGCCGTCCTCGCGCAAGAACATCATCGTGCCTCGGATGAGATATGGCCCTATGTGGAATATGCCTGGGCGGGCTATCTTGTACACTGCCCACACCTCGTGGTCAGCCATCTGGCCGAGCTCCATACGAGGCACGAGCGCTACCACACTGTTGCCGCTGACCATAAAGACCGGCAGGGATTGCGCCGGAATCTGGGCGAGACCGGTTGGTGTGATCTGGACGGAGGTCAGCCGGAGAGGGCTCCAGGCATCCAGCCCGCGGTAAAAATCGGTATCAATATCGCCTTGGGCGGTGCCTTCGATCAAGTACTCTGTTGTCAAGACTTGCACGGCGAACGGTGGAAGAACGGGCTTGTTTTTCCTAAACACGGCGTTCCGCCTTCTCATCCACCAGCCACCCTTGTTGCTGGTACTGCTGGAATAGGTGGCCCCAGGCTGCGTTTTCGCGCCAGCGCCGGGCAATGGCCCGGTACTTGAAGCGGCCAGTACATATAGTCCTGCTCGATCTCGCCGATCAGGGTGGGGATGACCACCAACGGCGTGCGCAGCACCAGCTTTTGGAAGACGCGCGTCGGCCCATACCAGGCCAGCCAGGCCAGGAAGCTGTGGGAGTTGTGCCCCACGTGGAAGCCCCAGTTCTCCCCCGATATGTCGTCGCCCACCAGCTCGATCTCGCGCGGATCGCCGACGCCCAGGCCCTGCTCGTGGGCCAGGCGGATGTATTTGATGCCGAGCGGGTCAAAGCCCATCAGCTTGGCGGCGACGGCATCGATCGCCACCTGGTCGGCCGAGGCCAGGATGATGTTCTTGGCTACCGGCTGGATCATGCGCGGGCCGGCGCCGTCGCCGGCGGTTGTGCCGTCCATCACGGCGAAAATGCCGGGGTGGATCTCTTTCTGGATGGCCAGCAGGTCCACCAGCGTCTCGTGGATCCAGGTGTGGGTGTAGTGGCGGTATTTGCTGAGCAGGCCGCCGAAGGCATTCTTCATGGCGCCGGTGGTGGTGGTGTACATGTGGGTCTTGACGGTCGGCAGGTGGACGATGTTCTTGCCGATGAAATAGTCGGGGATGCGGATGCCCTCGGGATAGATGTGATCCAGGGCCAGCATCTTGGCCTTGGGCCGGTAGGGGACCCAGGTCATGTCCTCCTTGCGAAAGTTGTAGCGCACCGGAACAGAGTAGTGCTTGAAGATGGGCACATAGCCGTTCAGGTCCTCGCCCTTGAAGGCGTTGGTGACCACCGTCTGGTTTTGCACGCAGACCAGGTCGTTGAACCCGGCCTGGCGCAGGGCCAGGATGGTGCCTTCCAGCTGCCAGGGGGTGGTGTTGGCGCCGGGCATGGGAAAATGCCAGGTGATGTTGTCTTTGAGGATCGTGGTGGCGCCGGGCTGAAGGGCCTGTGGCCCGCCGGCCAGCTCGAACAGGCGTTGATAATCCTGGAGAACGGTCTCGGGCTTGGTGTATAACACCGCCACGGTGGATTTTGTCGTCATCAGAGCCCTCTTGAATCGCGTTTCTTGGTCAGGCGCTGTGTACCCGGTACACCGAATCGTCAAGCTGGAACTCGTCGCGGTGGATGACGAGGTGGGGCACATCATCGCCGTAGTAGCGGATCGTGTCGTCGAATGTCATGCCCATGCTGTGCAGGATGTGCCGCGAGGCATCGTTGTCGGGATGGATGGCGGCCACGATGCGGTCCAGGCGGATGGTCTCGAAGCCATAGCGCAGGGCTGCTCGGGTGGCCTCGGGGGCGATCCCCTGTTGCCAATAGGGCTTGGCCAGCCCGGCTACCACCTCGACGTCTGTGCCGTCCCGAAGGGCTTCGGCCGATACCCCGCCAGGCTCTTCGTGAAGGTATTGCAGGCCGCAGTAGCCGGCGAACTCGCCTGTGTCCTGGAGGATGACCGCCCACACGCCAAAGCCGCGCTGCTGCCAATGGTCAACCATGTAGCTCAGCTCGACCTGTGTTTCCTCCACAGACCGCGACTCGCCGGTCGGCAGGTATTTCATCACGTCCGGGTCGGCAAACATGCGCGCCAACGGTGACAGGTCGCCGGATGTCATCGGGCGCAGCCGCAGACGGCGCGTTTCAATCTCGGGCATGAAGCTGATTCATGGCTCAACCAATCCTCCAGCGCCTCAGCCAGGTTCTCGGCTGTGTAGTGGACGAACGACCTTCCTGTGGCCGTCACCCAACGCCAGGTATCGAAATACTCGAGACCATGATACCACGGCAACAGGTTTGGATCAAAGCCCATGCGCCGGCAGTAACGCTCCTCTATCCCCCGCCCGCGCAGCTCGGGCGCCACGAAAAAGGAGAGCAGGAACTCGAAGATGGGATCGCTGAACCCGGCGCCTTCGAAGTCGATGACTCCCGACCAGCCGCCGGTCGCGAACGATCAGGTTGTCCAGCCACAGGTCGCCGTTGCTGAAACGGGAGGCCGGAAAAACGGGCTGCGTCTGTCGCAACCTGGCATAGACCGCATCGGCCAACGGGTGCGGGTTTGCTGTGAAATGGTCGTGGGCGGCCGCCAGGGCCGCTTCAGCCGTTAGCTCATCCTGCAAGCGATCCGCAATCGACGGCAACTGGTCGCGGCTGACGGCTTGGAGGGCGCAAACGGTGTCTAGGTACAGATCCTCGGCCCAGCGCTCGCCGGCCAACATCGGTCCCAGCAGCGATTCGCCTTCCAGATAATCGTAGAAGAAGCAGGACAGCCCGAACGCCTGCCCGTCTGGATCCCAGCCGTATGCCCGCGGGGTCGGGATGGTCCCGGCGCTACCGGCCGGGATTCGGATCGATTCCATCGCCCGCAGGACGGCATATTCGTGCTCGCCGCGCTCGGGATCCAGCCGCAGCACGTAGCTGCGCCTCAGCCCGTCCACCTCGACGTCCAGCCGCCACGGGGCGTCGCGGGTGCTCTTGGCCAGCGGCTCGGCGTGGAGGAGGCGGACCCGGCCGCCCAGGGAGCGGCTGAGGTAGGCCTCGCACTCGGCTCGATGGTCGTTTGGGTTGAAGGTTTTGGTCTCGATCTTTCAGACCTGTTTCTTACCGGCCCTGCGGCTCTTTGTGTGGAGCTTCACCGAAGCCCTCTGCCATCCGGCGTCACATTTCCGCCGGGTCGCAACCAGCCTCTCCCATCTGGGCCATCCTATCTTGCATCGTCTGTGACATCATGGATGCCATCATTCTAGGAAATGCCTTGGTCGCGTATGCCACGACGAGCCCGCCTGCTACCGCCCCCAGGACAGCAGCGAGAACGTAACCCTGGTGAAAACCCCTGTTATGCATCTTAAGCACCCCTCTTGAAGGAACCTCCTATGGCGGAGGTAACTGCCTGAAGTGGGCCCGCAGCCCTTACCGCTTGCAGGCGAGCAGCCAGAGGTAGGGCACGTCGTGGGCCTGCTCTACCTGGCTCTCAGTAGCGGTCTCGAGAAGCTCGAAGCCTACCCCGACGACCAGCCGTTTCAGCACGTCAGGATCAAAGCTGCTCATGAACATCGGCACGCCCAGCCACTCGGCCACAAGCTGCTCAACATCGCCCGCCTCGGTGCTGATGAGCAGGAAGCCGCCCGGCCGAAGCCAGTCGTGGATGCGGCGCAGGACCGCCTCATGTTCCTGCCGTGGAATATGCTCCAGGGTGTAAAAGGAGATGACGGCATCGAAAGAGGCCGGCAGGAAACTGGACCGAGCCGGCATCGCCGTGCAGGAAATTGCCGGCCGGGACGTTTTGGCGGGCAAGGTCGATCTGGGTCTGGGAGATATCGACCCCGGTGATGTGGTGCTCCTTTGCGACTTCTATGTCGGCCGGATCGCCCGATCCACAGCCCAGGTCGAGGACCGATGAGCCGGGCTCCAGCCGGTCCAGCAGTTTCCTGAGCCAACGCAGCCGCGGCCATGCTGCCTCCCCTTCGAGGCGAGCATAGTCGTGAGCTACCCGGTCGTAGCCCTGTTCGACTAGACGCTTCGGATCAAGGAGTCGGACGCCTGATTCATGGACTAACTGAACTCTATCTCTGAAGTCGATTTCAATTCGACGTTCATGGCACTCAGCTTCTGATTCCACTCGTCAATGACTCGAGCCGGCTGTTTGCTAAAGTTGCTATGAGCGTCTTGGGCCAGGGTGACCTCGTAGCCGAGCTCCAGCGCACCGATGCAGGTGGCTCGGACACAACCATGGGTGACGAGGCCGGTGACTACCAGGTCGGTTACGTTTCCCGACTTGAGCGCTGCGTCCAGAACAGTGTCCTCAAAGGCGTTGCCATGCTGCTTGTGAACGATAGGATCCGTGGCTAAAAGGTGAAGCTGAGGATGGAGCTGCCAGTCCTGCGACCCTTTCACCAGTGTTTTGGCGCCTGAATGCTGGATGAAGAACACCGGCACGCCGCCACGACGGGCGCGGTCGATGAGGGTATTGATGTTGTGGAGGAGCTGTTCGGGTTTGTACAAGGATTTTCTAAAGAGACCCTGCTGAACGTCGATGACCAGCAGGGCGACTATTGTTCTGATCCGCCGCCTGCTGTTTGCTTCCTGATTCCTTCATTGTGATCCTCTTTCACAGTTGAAAAAGAGGGTCGCCGTTGCGGCGACCCTCCTTGGTCCAGGACAAAAGCAGGCCAGCTCCGCCGACCGGAGCCGGCCATGACGTGTGTCGCCTGTCCCCTAGACCAGGCGGGCCAGGTCGGCGGCGGCGCGGCGCATGTCGAGAAAGACCAGGCCAAGCTTGGCATCCTCGCGGGCCAGGGCGGTCAGCACCGCCTCTTCGCCCACCGACATGAGGATGACATAGCCAGTGCGGCCACGGATGTAGACCTGGTCGAGGGTTCCACGGCCCAGCTCGCCGGCGATCCGCTCGCCCAGGCTGAGCATGGCGGCGCTCATGGCCGAGACGCGGTCCTCTTCGACGTCCTGGGGCAGGTCTGAGGCGATGATCAGGCCATCGACGCTGACGACGGCCGAGGCTTCAATGTCAGGAGTGCTGACCCGCAGGTCCCGCAGGCGGGCCATCATCTGTTCTGTGCGCGATCTCATGGTTCTCCAACGTCTCCTTTCTCCCAACCCTGTGCTCCCGGCCTGATAGGCCGGGACCTTGTGCAGGCCAGGTTGGTTACATAGTACCACAGGCTGTTTTACATGTCAATCTATTTGTGGTATGATGAGAAGAGGTACCCGGGCCTGCCGGAAAGGAGATGACCTGAGGGATGTCCCCCTACCTACTGCCCTTTTTCATACCACCGATCGTCTCGGCCGTCATCGCCGTGGTGGCGTGGCGGCGGCGCACTGTGGCCGGCGCACGGCCGCTGGCCTGGCTGATGGTAGCCGCGACCGTGTGGGCTCTGGCCTATACCCTGCCGCTAAACAGCGCCGACCTGCCAAGCAGGCTCTTCTGGAACCGCGTCGAATACCTGGGTATTGCCACTGTGCCGCTGGCGTGGATAGTCTTTGCCCTCGACTATACCGGGCGGGCCAGTTGGCTGACCAAACGCAATCTGGCGTTGCTGGCCGCCGTGCCGTTGCTCATCGTGGTGATGGTGTGGACCAACGACAGCCACTCGCTCTACTATTCGAGCCCCAGCCTGGTGTCCAGCGGCCCGTTCGTGACACTGCATCTGACCTGGGGGCCGTTCTTTGGGGTCGCCCTGGCCTATACCTACTCGATGCTCCTGCTCGGCACCCTGCTCATCATCCAGGTCTTTCTGTCCGCGCCAAGATGGTATCGCAGCCAGACCGGCGTGGTATTGGCCGGCACCCTGGCGCCCTGGACGGCCAATGCGCTGTACCTCCTGGATGTGACCCGGATCAACCTGACCCCTTCTTCCTTCTGCCTGAGCGGCCTGCTGATCCTGTGGGGGATCCTGCGGATGTCGCTGTTTGACTTGACGCCGGTGGCCCGCGAGGCGGTCGTCCAGGCGATGGACGACGGCATGGTCGTCCTGGATACACGTCACCGGATCGTGGATCTCAATCCGGCAGCAGAGCAGATTGTGGGCTGCCCGGCTCGACAGGCGATCGGAAAACCGGCTGCCGAGCTGCTGCCCCACTGGCCCGAGCTGGCGGCGTGCGGTGCGGAGGCGACAGAAGGCCATCTGGAGATCTCGCTAGACGGCAGAGGGGCGCAAGCTGAGCGCTTTTACGACGTCCGGTTCTCGCGGCTGCGCGGTCCGCAAGCGAAGGCGACCTGTTGCCTGCTGGTGTGGCGCGACATCACCCAGCGCCGGCAGGTCGAGGAGGCGCTGCGCCAGTCTAACGCCGAGCTGGAGGCGCGCAACAAGGAGCTAGATGCCTTTGCCCACACGGTAGCCCACGACCTGAAGGACTCGCTGGCCTTTATCGTCAGTACAGCCGACATGCTGACAACAGAACACACCGCGATGACCGACCAAAGACTGGAAGGCTGGCTGGAAAGCATCCAGGGCAAGGGGATGAGGATGGGCCAGGTGACAGATGCCATACTGCTGCTGGCCACCGTGCGCAAGAGCCAGATCCCGGTTGGGCCGGTGGAGATGGCCAGCATCGTGGCCGAAGCGCTGCCAACGCCTGGCTCCTACGATCGAGCTGTACCACGCCGAGATCGAGGCGCCTTCCTCCTGGCCGGCGGCGATGGGCTATGGCCCCTGGCTGGAAGAGGTGTGGCTCAATCTGATCGACAACGCCATCAAGTACGGCGGCCGTCCGCCCCATGTCAAGCTGGGGTATTCGGTCCTGGACGCTCAGCCGGGGCTGCCGGCGCCGGATCCGCCGGCGAGACAGGCCAGGATGATTGAATTCTGGGTTCAGGATAACGGAGCCGGCTTGACGCCTGAGCAGCAGGCACGCCTATTCGAGCCGTTGGCCGAGCTGCCCCGCGTGCGGGAGCGAGATATGGGGCATGGGCTGGGGTTGTCGATCGTGCGCCGTATCGTGGAAAGGTTGGGGGGGCAGGTGGCGGCCAGATGCGAAGGCACCCCCGGTCACGGCGCGGTCTTTTGCTTTACCCTGCCGGCAGGAACCGGCATAGAGGACCCACGAATCTGAATGACCCGGGCCGATCTCGGCGACCGATCAGTGGTCGCCGGAGGCGCGGTACAACCTTTCGTAGGTCACATACTGCTCATAGACCCGCTGCAGGTAGATGCGCGACTGGCTGGCGGTGATCACCTCAACGAACAGATCCAAGTCGTCGCCTCCCGCTTCCAACCAGTGCAAAGTGTTGCCCGGCCCGCCGTTGTAGGCCGCCAGGGCGATCAGGATCTGGTCGTCGAAACGGTCGAGCTGCAGGGCCAGATAATAGGCCCCAAACCGGACGCTGACCCACGGCCGGTACAGGTCGTCCAGCACGAAATCGGCCATGTCCAGGCTGCGGGCGATCCCCTCGCCGGTGGCCGGCATGACCTGGCCCAGACCTCGCGCCCCGGCGTACGATTCGGCAGCCGGCTCGAACAGGCTTTCCTGGCGGATGAGGGCGGCCAGGAGCAGTGGGTCCAGGCTGCGCGTCCCGGCCTCGGCCGACAGGAGATCGGCATAAGGCAAAGGATAGGACAGGCGTTGGATGGCCAGCGGCGCGGTACGGATCGAGCCGCTCGGCCACAGGCCGGCCAGGCGGGAAGCGCCACGCGCCGCCAGCCCATAGAGGCCCTGATCGTGCCAGTAGAGGGTCAAGGGAGCCAGCGATTTCGGATCACTCCAGGCTGCCGCCCGCACCGTGTCAAAGGCGGCCAACGCCTCGCGCCGCAGGCCCACGCTCAGCAGGGCCTGCGCCCGTCGAAAATCGGTGCGCTGTGTCAGAGAGACCGGCAGGGTGGCCACAAAGCTATCGCCTGGGGCGCCGGCCGGCAGCTTGACCCAGCCAGCCAGCCATGTCCCGATCTCGGCCTGGACCTGGGCCGCGTCCCAGGCCGGCGGCTCGACCGCCGCGGTGATCATCCGGCCGGCGGTCACGGTGCCGCCGCTACGGATCTGGGTGACACGCAGAGCATAGTAATTGTTGGGATCGGCCCGGATGACCTGGTCCCAGTAGCCGGTATCCCCTTCGGGCTTGGCGCCCAGCTTGCCCAGCCAGTACAAGGTCTTGAGCCGGTAGGCCGTGTTGGGATATTTGGCCAGGAGCCCAGGCCAGACGGCGATCGCCTGTTGCGGGTCACCGGCCCGGTAGTAGGCCAGACCGGCCTGCCACAGGGCCTCGTCGGCGTTTTCAAAGGCGGGAAAGCGGCTTTGTAGATCCTGATACTGGGCGGCGGCCAGGGCAAAAGCTCCCTGGCCCTCGTGGAGCTTGGCCGCACGCAGCAGAGCCTGGGGCGCCAGGTCGCTGGCCGGGAAAAAGGCGGCCAGGTCCTGATAGGTCTTGACCGCGCGGCCCGCATCACCCTGCGCAGCATAGATGGCACCCCGTTCCAGCCAGGCGTCGTCCAGATACTGGCTGGTGGGGTAGCCGTCGATGAGCGATTGCAGCGTTTTGAGCGCAGTGTCGGGCTCCTCGATAGCACGCTGCGACAGGGCCTTGAGGTAGAGCGCCTGATCGGCCTTGGGCGCGGGCGTGGCCTGCAGATAGCGGTCAAAGGCGCGGATCGCCGCGCCGTAGGCATCGACATGGTCCTGGCCAGCATAGTAATCGATGATGCCGCGCTGTAGATCATCCACCGCGACGCCTGCGCCCACCAGCTCGACCAGCGATTGGTAGGCATACTCGGTCTTGGGGTAGCTGTTGACGGCGCGCAGGTAGCGAGCGTGGGCTTCCTCAGCCTGGCCTGCCGCGGCCAGCGCCTGACCTGCCAGGTATTCGATCTTGGCCCGGTAGTCCTCGATCTTGGCCACGGCCAGGATGGCGTCATATTCGGCCACGGCGCCGGCATAATCGGCGCGGGCCAGGTAGATGCCGGCGATCTTTTCCCTCAAGCCGACCTGGATGCTGCGGTCGCCGGTTGCAGCCAGCGCCAGGCGGTACTCGGCGATCGCCTTTTCCCAGGCCGCCGGGTCGAGGTCAGCGGCGTAGCAGTCGCCGATCCACTCGTGGACCATGTCGGCCAGGATCGTCTCGCGGGCCAGGTAGGCCTGGTAGTGGGGCACCGCCCGGGCGCAGTCGTTGGCGGCGTGGTAGGCGCGGGCCAGCATCAGGGTCGCGTAGGTCAGGCGGCCGTCGGTGGGGTAGCGCCACGAGGAACGACTCCCAGGCCACCGCAGCAGCGGCATAGTCACCGGACAGGAGGTAGCTCTCGGCCAGGCGGTAGTGGGCCTCGCGGGCCTGGTCGGATGCGGGCGCACCGTCGAGCACGGCCTGGTAGAGGGGAATGGCAGCCTCGTAGTCGCCGTTGTGCTGGTGGCGCATCGCCTCGGACAGGAGGACAGCCAACTGCTGCGCGGCGATATCTGCCGACGACGTTGCGGTCAGTATAGAGCCGGCCGTCGCCGTCGGAGTTGGGCTGAGTGTCGCCGCCGCCGTGGGGCTGAGGGTCACGGTGGGAGTTGGGGTGAGCGTCACCGCCGGAGTTGGGCTAGGCGTGGTCGTCGGCGATGGCGGCGGGGTTGGCGACGGACTGGCCATGGCGATAGAGGTCGGTATCACGCTCGGCTGCGTTACGCTGACTGCCGTCCCACTCCGCTGCGCTCCGGGGATTGGCATCCCACTCCGCTGCGCTTCGGGGACTGGCGTCGGAGTTGGCGGCGCGCTGACGCAGCCGGCGAGAAGCGCCAAAGCGCCCAGGAGAAACCCCACCAGGATCAGCCACTTGTAGGACCTCATAGGCTTGCCTTGACCTGTTCCGCCGCCTTGCGGCTCATGCCCGGCACTGCCGCCAGCTCGTCCACACTTGCGTCGCGGATCGCCTCGATCGATCCAAACTGCCTCAGCAGCGCCGTCCGCCGCCTGGGCCCGATGCCCGGTATCTCGTCCAACTGCGAGACGATCGTCTGCTTGTCGCGCAGCAGGCGGTGGTGGGTGATCGCAAAGCGGTGGGCCTCGTCACGGATGCGCTGCATCAGGTACAGCCCTTCCGAGGTCCTGGGCAGCCGCAGCGGCTCGGACCGGTCGGGCAGGTAGATCTCTTCCTCCTGCTTGGCCAGACCGACGGCCGGGACCTGGTCGCGCAGGCCATATTCGTCGAGCACCTCCAGCACGGCGCTGAGCTGGCCCTTGCCGCCGTCCACCACCAGCAGGTCGGGCAGGAGCCGCCACGAGGCATCGTCTTTTTTCCCCGACGGCTTGCTGCCGGGGTCCGGAGGCGGCGGCTCGGTGGCATGGCGCAGGCGGCGGCGCAGCATCTCTTTCATGCTGGCATAGTCATCGGTTCCCTCGACGGTGCGGATGCGAAAGCGGCGGTAGTCGCTCTTGTGCGGCACGCCCTTGACAAAGACGACCATCGACCCGACGGTCGCCTGGCCGTGCAGCGTCGAGATGTCGTAACACTCGATCCGGGTCGGCGCCGATTCGAGCGCCAGCTCTTCCTGCAGGTCGGTCAGAGCCTTGGTCTGCTTCCCCTCGTCCACCAGCCATTGGGCCCGCAGATGGGCCAGCGTCTCGGCGGCGTTCTCGGCGGCCATCTCCACCAGCTCTCGATCCTGGCCCTGGGAGGGGGCCTCGATCACCACTTTGTCGCCGCGCCGGGTGCGCAGCCACTCCTGGATGACCAGCGCCTCGTCGATCTCGCCGGGGAGCAGGATGTGGGGCGGGACAAAGGCCGCCTCGCCGTAGAACTGCTTGACGAAGGAGGTGACGACCGCGGCGTCGTTCTCGTCGGCGGCGCCGTCGAGGACGAAATACTCGCGGCCGATCAGCCGGCCGCTGCGGATGAAAAAGACCTGGGCGCAGGCGTCGCCGTTGGCCCGGGCAAAGGCGATCACGTCCTGGTCGGTCATTGCCGGCGAGATGATCTTCTGGCGCTCGATCACCCGCTGGATGGCGGCCAGTTGGTCGCGGTAGGCCGCCGCCTGCTCGAAATTGAACTGATCCGCGGCGGCCCGCATCTTGGCTTCCAGGCCGGCCACCACCTCGTCCGACCTGCCTTCCAGGAAGCGGCACAGGCTGTCGATCATGGCCCGGTACTCGTCCCGGCTGGCGGCGCCGACGCACGGCCCCAGGCACAGCCCGATGTCCAGGTACAGGCAGGCCCGCTCGTCCTTGCCGGTGATCGTCCGGTTGCAGGTCAGGTAGGGAAACACTCGCCGCAGCGTTTGCAGCGTCTGCTGCACCGCCCATGACGCGGTAAAGGGACCAAAGTAGCGGGCGCCGTCGTGCTCCATGCGGCGCACGATCAGCACCCGGGGATAGTCCTCCTGCCAGGTGATCTTGAGGTAGGGGTAGTGCTTGTCGTCCTTGAGGCGGATGTTGTAGCGCGGCTGGTGGCGCTTGATGAGGTTGCTTTCGAGGATCAGCGCCTCCAGCTCTGAGGCGGTGATGATGAAATCGAGGTCGGCGATGCGGGCCACCAGGCGCTGGATCTTGTGGTTGTACTCGGCGGAGGCGTGAAAATAGGACCGGACGCGGGCGCGGAGGTTGATCGCCTTGCCGACGTACAGGATCTGGCCGGCCTCGTCCTTCATCAGGTAGACGCCCGGCTTGATCGGCAGCGCGTCCAGTTTGTCCTGCAACTGCTCGCGGATCTTGCTGGTCATAGGCCCAATGTCACAAACCGGCAGGCGACTCACTTGACGTCCCGCTCCGCGGCCGGGCGCAGCCGCCGGATCTCGAACACGACCGGGTTGTAGGCATCGGGGCAGGCGTGGGTGGACATATCCTTGTCGGCGAGCCACGGGAACTCGGCGCCGTAGCGCATGGCGAACACCTTGGGCAGGAAGCTGTACAGGGCGCTCAGGCACACCTTGCCCTGCACGGTCTGGCCGTCAAAGACGATCTCGTCGCCCACCCGGTGGCCGGCGGCGCAGTGGCCCTCCTGCCGGATGACGCGGGCGACGATGGTATAGGCCCCTTCCCGACCCTTTGGATCGGGACTATCGGCATCGGATGGATGATCGTTCATATATGCACTTTACCACAAAGGGAGATGTTGGGCAAATCCGCCTGGTCGGGCAGAGAGATTCTTCGCTTCGCTCAGAATGACGGTTATTTTGCTCAGAATAACAATGTTTTGCGCAGAATGACGTCACACCCCGCAGCGGTGCCGACCCTTGATGTGGGGCTGGACCATCAACCCTGGCTTGAGGTGTGAAATAGCGCTCATAGTCGGGCTGAAAGCCGCGCGGCCAGTAGGCGCCGGAGTGTGGGTCCTGCTCGTACTCGCCGCGGAGGTCGCCGGCAACCAGGCGGGCCAGAAGCTCGGCCAGGCGGTCGATCTCTTCGACGGTGTTGTAGCAGCCAAAGCTGACCCGCACCAGGCCCGGCAGGTTGGACCGTGTCCCGGCAACGATCTCTTGCTGGTGGCGCAGCGCAGTGTCGCCCGGCACCTTGAGCAGGCGCAGAATATAGGGGTGGGCGCAGAAACAGCCGTTGCGCACGGCAATACCCCCCTCGAAGCTGAGCACAGCCGCCACCTTGTAATGGTCCACGTCCCGCACGGTGAAGGGGATGACGCCCAGTCGCTCGCCGGCCCGGTCGGGATCGGCCAGGCCGAACAGCTCCACGCCGTCGATGGCCTGCAGGCGACGCAGGGCGTAGGCGGTCAGGTCGGCCTCGTGGCGGGCCAGGGCATCCATGCCGATCTCTTCCAGGCAGAGGACCGCCTGGGCCAGGGCCACCGCGCCGACGACGTTGGGGCTGCCCGCCTCGTCGCGGTCGGGCGGGCCGGCCCAGCGCACGTCGTCCTCGGTGACAATGTCCACCGTGCCGCCGCCCACCACGTCGGGATCGCCCTGCTCGAAAACGGCCGCCGGGCCGATCAGCGCCCCGGTGCCGTAGGGGGCGTACATCTTGTGGGCCGACAGCGCCAAAAAGTCGATGTGACCCGGATCGTCGTCGGGGCGCATGGCGATCGCCCGGTGGGGAGCCAGTTGGGCGGCGTCGACCAGGATCATGGCCCCGGCGGCGTGGGCTTTGACGGCCAGGCGATGGATCGGGTTGATGTGGCCGGTCACGTTCGACGCGCCGCTGATGGCCACCAGCCTGACCCGGCCGGCGTGCTGCCGCAGCAGCCGGTCATAATCCTCCTCGTCGAGCGAGCCGTCGTCGCGGACGGCAATGTGGTACAGCCGCGCCTGGCGGCGCCAGGGCAGGTCGTTGGAGTGGTGCTCCATCAGCGAGCAGAGGACAACGTCGGAGGCAGCCAGAGGGAGGCGGCGGGCCAGCTTGTTGATCGCCTCGGTGGTGTTCTTGCCAAAGATGACGGTGTTGGTCCGCAGGTCGGCGCCGACGAAGCAGCCGACCAGGTCGTGGGCCACCTCGTAGGCCATGGTCGCGATCTGGCTCTTGAAGCCGGCGCCGCGGTGGACGCTGGAGTACCAGGTCATGAACTCGTTGACCTTGTCGTGCACCGGGCGGAGCGCCGGGGTGCTGGCCGCATTGTCAAAGTTGATGTACTGCTGCTGCGTCCCGTCCAGCAGCGGTACCCGGGCCTCCACGCCTACGATGTGCTGCCGCACATTCTCAATCGTCAGCCGGACGCTGCCTGCCATGTTTCTCCTTCAGCTATTGGTCACTGCTATTTATCACTACCGGCGTGTTCAAGAACACCGGCGCGCCGAGGCGCTGCCGGGTGACCGGATCGTACAAGCCCACCTCCAGGCTGTATTCGCCGGCGGGCAGGGTGGACGGCAGGGTCAGCCGGTGTGTGTCGGCCAGGTACTCACCCGGCAGCCAGCCAAGCGCCGGCAGCTCACCGCCGCCCGGCGTACCGTCGTGCTGGGCGACGATCTGGGCCTCGGCGTCGAGCAGGTGAACAAAGACGCGATAGTTTCTGTCAGGCGTCTGCAGAGCGTGCCAGTAGAGGGTGACCTCGAACGATGAGCCGGCCGCATGCGCTGCCGCCGACAAATCATAGCCGGACAGCTCGACTGCCGGCCCAAACTGCGCAACTTGCACATGCCCAGGCACCGGCGGCTCGTAGCGGTGATCGCGGCCCTGCACCTCGATCTCGGCCAGGTCTATCGACGTCCGGCCCCGCCCGGCCTCGATCAGACCGGCCCCCTGAGCCGAGACCAGAGACCCATCGGCGGCACGGACCAGGCTGAGCGCCAGGCGGTAGCGGCCTGCCGGCGTCGCTGCCGGGATAGGCAGGGTGTGGGGATCGCGCACCAGCTCACCGGCCTGCCACCAGGCGGTGGGATAGGCGCCGGCGACCGGCTTTTCGGCCAGCTCGGCGTACACGGTCCCGGCGGAGTCCAGCAGCTGCAGGCGGGGCAGGTAATCCTCGCCGGGCGCGGCCGAGCGCCTGCCAGAACAGGTCGACATCGACCGACTCGCCGGTGCGGTAGGCCGAATCGCCGTGCAGGTCAAAGCCCAGCAGCCGCAGCGGCATCAGGTCAGCCCGAAGCGGCCGGTCAAAGGTCAACGCCTCAACGGGCAGCGGCGTCGTGGAACGCACAACCTGGACTGTGCCCAGGATCACCTCGCCGCCGCTGCCGCCGGCAAAGGTGACCGGCAGCACCGAGTCGGGCCGGCGGTAGACGCGGAGGGTCACCTGGTAGTCGCCCGGCGGCGTGCCAGCCGGCACCAGCAGGCCGTGGCGGTCGACACGCCGTCCGGCTCGCCAACCACCCACTCGGAAAAGGGCGCCGAACCGGCCAGGGGCAGGCTGTCGCGCTGGGCCCAGACGCGGCCCGCCGCGTCGACCAGGCGCAGGCCGACTGTGAGGTCAGCGGCGCCGGCAGGAGGCGGGCTCTGCAGCCGCCAGGTCAGATCGGCGGCCAGGACGCCCGAGCCGGCCGGCAGCGGCGCAGCGCTGAGCGCCGCGCCGTCGAGCGCCAGCCAGTCGCCGAATTGGGCCGTGACCGGCACCGGCTGCGGCTCGCCGGCCACGAACAAGGACAGCAGCGTGTGCTCGCCGTACCACTCGGTCAGAGTGGGGTAGGCGCGCTCGACCAGGTAGGCTTCGATCTGCTCCTCCAGCACGCGGCCCATCGTCTGGTGGGCAGGAAGCCAGAGCCGCCCCGAGAGTCCTCCGGGGCAAGCAGCCGTTGCAGGTCGGCGGCCATCAGCGCCGGATCGTCGGCCCACAACTGGCGCTCGCGGGGGATCACCTCGCGCGGGGTCAGCACCAGGGCCGGCCGCGGGAGCAGGTAGATAGGACTCGAAATAGCCGACCTGCCAGGGATGGACGCACAGCACAGCGTCGGCCGGCAAGGCCAGGGCCTGCAGGCGGGCTGCCACAGGGCGATAGTCGTCGTCGGGATAGCGGGGCACAGTGTAGAAAAAGCCCAATGACAGAACCATAACCGCAAGAAGGGAAATAGCAGGCAGGATGGCCAACGACCGCCCAAGTCGCCACAGGGCCAGCAGTGCGGCGGCCAAGAGCAGCATAAGAGCCGGCAGGGCCAGGAGAAGCAGCCGCTCGCGCGCGGCGGGTTGAAGGGAAAGACCAGGTTGACCAGGTAGCCGCAGCCGAGGAGCAGGGCGACAGTCACCAGGCACAAGGCCCAACCTGCACCCTGTGGACCGGCAGCGGGCGGCCTCGCGCGCGTGCGCGACCGCTGTCTGAGAAAGACGAAGCAGCGCCGCGGCCAGTACCAACAGCGGGATCAAGCCCAGCCACCACCAACCGGCCAGGGCCCCCTCGGCATGGCCCTCGACGAAAGCGGCCAGGTGCCGCGCCAGGTAGGTGAAGGGATCGAGGGGTAGATCTTTGTCAGCCACGACTTTGTAGCGCACGTAGGTCAGCAGCTTGTCGCCGGCGTACCACAGCCAGGGCAGATAGAGGGCCACGACCGCCGCCTGGGCGGCCAGCCAGGAAAGAAGCTCCTTGACAGGGCGGCGCGCCCGCAGCCAGCGGAACAGGACCACCACGTTCAGGGCCAGGATGAGGAAAGCAGCATAGTACTGGGTGTAGAGCGCCGCCGTCGCTGCCAGCACATACCCTATCCAGGCCCAAGATCCCAGCCTACCGCGCCGGGACGTCGGGCCGCACGCGCCTGCAAAACAGAAGGCCGCCAATCCCAGCAGCGTCACCAGCCCATACATCCGCACTTCCTGGGAGTAGTAGATGTGAAAGGGGGAGATGGCCAGCAGCAGCGCCGCCAGCAGCGCAGTCTTGTGGCCGAACAGCCGCCGACCAGCCAGGTAGATCAGCGGCACAGCCGCCACGCCGATCAGCACCGACAGCAGCCGGACGGCGATGGGGCCGGAGCCCAACAAGCCGATCCACAGGTGGAGCAGCAGGTAATAGAGGGGGGGGTGGATGTCCACCGCCGTCAGCTGAAGCATAGTGGCCGGATCGGAGGTGGCAAAGTAGAGGCTCCAGCCCTCATCCCACCACAACGGCTGAAAGTCCAGGCGGGCCAGCCGCAGAAGGAGCGCCACGGTAGTAACCGGCACAATCCAGATCAGAACTGGACAGCCGCCAACCCAGGCGGCGAATCTGGCCCACCAACGTTGTCGAGCAGCCATGGTCAAAGTATACCACACCTCTGCTATCCTGGAAAGGATCTTGCCCTCTAGAGCGTTTTGAGGTATAATAGAAACAGTAGTTTCAGAGCTGTTTTTGTTGGAATACAGTAGGACAAGGAGGAATCGATGTCCAATATCTACCCTCCCTACATCTTTGGTGTGCACGACCGCGGCGGCGAGCAATTGATGCTCGCCAAGAACAAGCGGGGGTGGGTGCTGGTCACCGAGGCAGATCGGAGCCGATCCCAACAACCATGGCGGCAGCAGCTATACCGACCTGAGCAATCAAGGCCTGGGGGTGATGGTCCGCCTGAACTATGGCTATGGCAGCTCCGGCTCGATCCCCTATGCCAGCTCAGTACGACAATTTCGCCAAACGGTGCGGCAACTTTGTCGCGGCCAGCTCAGGCTGCCACATCTGGATCATCGGCAATGAAATGAACATAGCCTGGGAACGTCCCGGCAACAACAACGGCAAGGGCGGCGAGGTGATCACGCCACAGCGATACGCAGCCTGCTACAAAAAGTGCCGGGCCGAGATCCGGCGGCGGGCCGGCCACGGAAGCGACCAGGTGGTGGTGGGCGCCGTCGGGCCGTACAACATCCAGACAACCTACCCGGGAAACCCGACCGGTGATTTCAAAAAGTACCTGGCCGACATTCTGGCCCTGATCGACCAGGTGGACGGCATCGCCCTGCACGCCTACACCCACGGCCAGGATCCTACCCTGGTCTTTAGCGAGGCCAAGATGACGGACTCGCGCGTCAAGCACCTGCACAGCGAATTCCGCATCTACCGCGACTTTATGGCCGCCATCCCGGAGCGGTTCCGCGACCGCCCAGTGTACATCACCGAGGCCGACCAATACATTGACTGGCGGAATTCCAACAGCGGCTGGGTGCGGAACGCCTATCTCGGAGATCAACCGCTGGAACCAGGATGCGGACAACCAGCCGATCCAGGCCTTGATCCTGTACCGCTGGATCATCGGCAATCCCAACGACCCCAAGGAGGTGGGCTGGGCGATCCAGAACAAGCCGGGAGTGCAGAACGATTTCCGCGACGCAATGAACAACAACTACCGGGTCGTCCTGCCACACCAGACTGCCGGTGTACAAGGTCGCCTGGTTGGAAGCGGCCGTGCCGGGGCGGATCGATCCAGGGACGGAAGCCAAGTTCCGCGTCACCGTCCGCAACGACGGGCGGGGCACCTGGGCCAACAGCGGCAGCAAAGCGGTGCAGTTGGGCTACCGCTGGATCGACGCGGGCGGCACGGCCACAACCTGGAAGCTCACTTCGCTGCCCCAGGCGGTGCCCGCCGGCAGCAGCGTCACACTGCCCGCAGATGACCGTTCGCCCACCGGACAAGCCCGGTTTTTACACCCTGGAGCTGGACCTGGTCGAAGGCACGTCCAAGTGGTTCGCCAGCCGCGGCTCGCCAACCAAGCGCGTGGGAGGTGTCCAGGTCGGGCCGCGCTACCTCGCCGCCGTGCTGAATATCTCTGCGCCGACCGTCGGGGATGGCCGGTGAGACGATCACCTTCCCGGTGAAGCTGCGCAACGACGGGGCGCTGGCCTGGACGCCAACCGGCAGCAATCCGTTTAACCTGACGTTACAAGTGGCTCGACGGGAACAGAACGGTGGTCGTGGAGAACGGACTGCGGACCCCCTTGCCTCAGACGGTGGCGGCCGGGCAGGAGATAACCTTGAACGCCAAGGTCCAACTGCCTGCCCAGCAGGGCTACTATATCCTGCAGATGGACATGGTCCACGAGCTCGTGACCTGGTTCCAGTGGCGGGGATCGCCGCCCGGCGAGGCACGGGTCCAGGTCAAACCGGCGCTGCCCGAGTATGCCACCGAATGGCTGGAGTACGCCGGCACCGAGCGCCTGATCGCCGGCGAAGAGGCCCTGGCTCTTGTCCGGGTCAAGAACGCCGGCGCTGCAACCTGGCCCAATTCCGGGGCGCAGGCGGTCTATCTGGGATATCGGTGGCTCGACAGCCGGGGCAACGTGGCGGCGGCCAACCCCAAGGCTCAGCAGGTAAGCGAGTCGATCGAGGCGGGCGCCACGGCCATCTTCCGCGATGTGCCTATCACGGCCGTCGTGGTGCCGGGCGTCTACCGGCTCGTCTTTGACCTGACGCAGGAGAACGAGTGGCTGTCGGCCGCCGGCGCCGCCGTCATGGAAAAGATCATTCGAATAGCGACTCCGCCATACGGCGTCGAGTGGCAGGTGCTCAAGCCGTGGCCGGCGTGGCTGCCGCCGGGCGGGCAGGAGTATGCCAGCCTGAGCCTGAGCAACGCGGGGACAGAGAACTGGCCGGCCCAGGGTGATCAGCCCGTCCACCTGGCCTATCACTGGTTCAGCCGCCGAGGGCAAGATCGTGCGAGCCGTGGGACACCTTCTACACCGCAGCTGCCGAGCGACGTGAGTCCCGGCGCCGCGGTCGAGCTGACCGATGTGCCGTTCCAGACGCCGGCGGTCCCGGGGCGCTACACCCTGCGCTGGGACCTGGTCCAAGAGGGGGTCACCTGGTTCTTTCGCCAGGGCGGCGCGCCGCTCGAGGTGCCGGTCGAGGTCTCTGACCGGGCGCTGGTCGTGCCGTGGAGGGCCACGGCCAGCCACAGTCCAGCCGAGGCAGCGCTGGCTCTCGACGGCAAGCCCGACACGGCCTGGGACAGCCGGGCCAGCCAGCAGCCGGGCATGTGGTTCATCGTAGACATGGGCGAGGCCCGCGTCATCAACCGGGTCAAGGTCGCCAGTCCAGGCCGGGGCTTCCCGGCGGGCTATGCCATCAGACTGTCAGAGAACGGCAAGCAATGGCGCGTAGCGGCAACGGCGGCTCAGAACTGGGGCGACATCGACGTTTCCTTTGCCGCATGCCGCGCCCGCTACATCCGTCTCGAGCAAACCGGCACGCCGGTGTATTCGATGACGTGGAAGATCAGCGACATTGCCGTGGCGGTCGTCGAGCCGTGGGCCGGAGCTGAGGCCAGCCACTATACGGATGACGCTCACCAGGCCATCGACGCCGATGTGGCGACGGCCTGGAATACGCGCGCCGTCGTGCAGAAGCCGGGGATGTGGTTCAAGCTAGACCTGGGCAGCCCACGCACGATCGAGCGGGTGGTGGTGCAGCATCCCAAGAGCCAGCAGCCGCGCGGCTATATCGTCCAGATCTCAAACGACAGCCAGCCCTGGCAAGAGGTGGGGCGCGTGAGCGACAACTGGACCGCGGTCGATGTGGCGTTCCCGGCGGTCAAGGCCCGCTACATCCGCATCGAGACGATCAACTCGTCGCCCTATCAGCCGTGGGGCATAGCCGACGTCATCGTCTGGGAGTCGACGCCACGCTGGGTACGGGGGCGCAGTCAGTAGGAACCGACCTCCCCTCCCTCAAGAGGAGAGCGCCCTGGGTTCCGTCTGCTCCGCCTGCCTCCGGCATCCGGAGGGCGGCGCAAGCCTGCGTGTGGGTGTTTTGCCAGCCGGTCTGCTGCAGGGCGTTGTTGAGCATGACCAGGTTGGGCGGCGGCCAGGTCGGATCGCTGAGATACCAGAGCAGGTCGTAGACGTCGCGGCCCTTCACATAGGGGCGTTGCAGGATGGCGTGCAGCTTGCCGGCCAGCAGCGAGGCCCGGTCGTGGTGCTGGAGCTGGAGTAGCACGTGGCGGCGGACGACCGTCGTGGTCAGCCCGGCGCCGGCCGGAGGGTTCGTGTCCACTTCCAGCTTGACCGCCAGCTTTTCGTCGCGGTGAGGTGACAGGCCGAACTCGTAGAGCAAGCCGGAGAAACGCACAAAGGCGCTGTGCACCGTTTTCTGATCGCTGACCTTCACCGACAGATCGTACCCCTCGACGGCAAAATCGGCCTGGATCGCGCGCAGATAGCCCCGGAAATCGTATTGCTCCCCGGCCCTTTCCAGGGCAAAGTCCAGGTCTTCGGAGTAGCGCGCGCTGGCGTACAGGAAGCGCAGCGCTGTGCCGCCGTGAAAAGCGAGCGGGATCATTGCCCCGGCGCGCTGGAGAGCAGCCAGCATGCGCGCCTGCAGGTACTCGCGCATGGTGTTGCGCGCCTGCACGGGCGTCGGCGTAGCCCGCACCAGCTCGGCCAGGTATTCTTTCATAAGGCTTTCATACTCCTCTGCCTCAGCTTCGCGCCAGCTCCGCCACGAGCCGCTGACGCCCGCAATAGCTTTGGGCTGCCAGCCCGCTGCGGCCTGATGGTGCAGCAGCGTCGAGATCGAGCCTGTTCCAGGTTTTGCAGGCGCAGCTCTTGCAGAAATGCCGTCTGGTCTCCCCCGGGCTGCAGGTAGACCAGATCCAGCAGCGCCTTTTCCGGTGTTGCGACAAACGCCTGCTGCCTGTCAGCCACATCCAGCAGGCGATAGCCGTACAGCAAGCTCGGGTTTGAGGTGGCGGAAGTCGATAGGCGCCCAAGGGCGTTTCCCACCGGCCCGGCCGGGCGGCGGTGACGCTGATCACCACAGGCACATACTCTCAGGCATCTGGAGTGCGGCACAGGCCCGCGGGGGGGATGTTTTCCCCCAGGGCCGCCAGCAGCCCGTAGGCAAAGCTGAGCAGAGCGGCGAATAGCAGGGCCAGGGCCCAGGCGTGCCAGTGCTGGATCGGGTGGCTCACGTGCAGCCAGATATCGTTGGCCAGAGCCACCGGCCTGAGCAGGATGTCCCAACTATTCCAATGCAGGTAACGCCCCAGGTAGATGCCAAACCCTGCCATCCCCAAGGATGCCAGCACAAAGAGCCGCCCCGGCCAGGTTCCCAGCCGGGCGGCGACGGCTGCCTGGATCCAACGCAGCGACACGATGCCCAGCGCCAGGCCGCACAGGGCAGCGCTAAACAACAGCACTACGTCGTACAGGAGCGGGATGCCACTCCCATAGGGCAGGTGGATCATGTCGGTGACGAGGTAGGGCGCGTTGGGCAGGAACAGCAGCCAGGCCAGGCAGAAGGCAAGGCGAAGAGGCAGCGGCGTGGGCCTCGGCCGTACCGCCAGGTAGGCGAAGGCCAGGGGCAGCCAGGCCAATAGCAGGTTCCACACGATGGGGGTGTGGGTCAGGCTGCCTGTGTAGGCTACACGTCCCGCCACCAGCAGGAGAGGCAGAGTCGTCAAGCCCAGCAACTGGACGACCGTTTGGATAAGCGCAAGCTCACGGTCTGGGGTTCGAGGGTTCACCGATCTCACCTCCGTAGCGATCTATGAGGAGCCTGTAGGCGCGACTGCGGGAAAGGTGGAACGATTGCCACCGCCGCCAGCCTGTGTCGCCGTTCATGGCATCGGCCCGGCTGCGCAGGTCTTTGTCGATTATGTCGCGCACCTGGCCTGTAGACTGGTCGGCTATGGCGAGCAGCGCCGGCACGGCGTCTTCCGACAGGTGGGCAAAGTAGTAGGCGTCAATGGAGCGGTAGCGCGTAGAATCGTCAGGGGCAGGCTGATTGGCGGCGAGCTCCTGAAAGCGCCGGAAGTTCTGCCGCACGATCAAGGCGTCGGGGTTGAGCAGATCCAGCGTGGCGACAAAGCCCAGCGCGGCGACCAGGACGCCGACGGCGAAGCGGTCGGGCTTGAACCACAGGGTGACGGCAAACCAGGCTAACAGGATACCCAGCCAGACCATAAAGACGTGGGGGTAGATGCGCAGCTGGGTGAAGCCGTAGGCCATCTCGTACAGCAACAGCCGCTTGAAAGCCGACGCCAGCATCACCCCGGTCAGGCCCAGGAGGATGGTGGCCGACAGGTTAAAGACCAGGCGCTGCCGCGAGCTGTGGCGCGGCGTCAACGTGCTGAGGAACAGGATCAGTCCCAGGGTCAGGACGGCGACGATCACCAGCTCGGCAAAGCCCCGCCGCGCATAGTCGGCGTAGGTGAACTTGGCCGGGTCGATGTTGAGCCGGCCGCCGAACAGGTAGGGCACCTGGATCAGCACGAACAGGAAAAAGAGCAAGTTGACCGCGTTGATGACCACTGCCGCCTCAGTAACAGCCGGAAAGCGGGGCAGGCCGGCCAGAGAGAGGCGGTCGGCCCAGGCTGTCACCCGCCGCCGGACCGCGTAGGCCAGGCCACCGGCAAGCAGGAACCCCACGACCAGGATGACCCAGGCATGCCCCACCCAGCGGCCCAGCTCCTCGAGAAACTCGGGGCTCAGCAGATGCTCGAGCCTGTCGGCAAAGACCAGATCGGCCGAGGCGAGCAGGATGGTGAAGACAAAGAGCACGGGTGCGGCGATGAACAACCCTCTCAAGACGGGGACCACCTGCCGGCGGGTGGGCCTGGCCGCGGTCGCCAGATCATGCCGCCCCACGTGCACGGTGATCTGCCAGGCGTGGAGAAGAGACGAGACCACGGCCTCGACCGGCGCGATCAGCAGGGCCGGCAAGCTCAGCCCGGCGGCCGAACGGTGGGTCACGTAGACAGCTATCAGCGCCATGAGCACCAGACCGGCGCTGATGTTCAGGAACAACAGAAAGCCGCTGGCCCGGACAAAGCTCATGACGGCAAAAAAGAGCAAGGCAGCAGGCAGCCACAGGTTGGCGCCCTTGATCGCGGCCGTTTCCCAGCGGGTGGCCAGAGCCAGCCCTGCCAACAGCAGCAGGGCAAAGATGGGCACCGAAATGCCCGGCAGCTTGCCGTCGAACAGCAGATCAAAGGCGCAGCCCAAGGCCAGGCCGGCCAGGAGCAACCGCCAAGGGTGCCGCACTGTCATGTCGCTTACCTTCAGATCTTGTTTCTGTGGTCACGTGTTCTACTCCTCCTGCCGAGCCGACTAGCTGCCAGCATAGCAGAAATCGACCGGGCAAGTCAAGCATCCAGGTGCAGCAACCGGCGCACTCGAGTGCTTGACAGACGCGGGTAGTGGGGGCATAATGGGGCCATGACATCTCTTATCTGGCTGCTCGTCGTCGAAGATAACCCGCGGCTGCGCCCGGCGTTGAGCGAAGGCCTGGAGGCCACGGGCGAGGTCCGCGTGGTGCACGCCTGCGACAGCGGCGAGGAGGCGGTGGAGTACTGCCTGGATCAGCGGGTGGACGCCGTGTTGATGGACGTGCAACTTGCCGGGAAGCTGAACGGCATCGAGGCGGCGGTCGCCATCCGCCGCGAACTCCCCCGCCTGCCCGTGGTCTTTTACTCGATCCAGGACGACGACGAATACTATCGCCATTTTCGCCGCTCCGGCATCCTCACCCACTTTGCCTACGTGCGCAAGTCAAACTATTTGCTGCCGGCGATGCTCATCCCGCTGATCCGCGATGCGATGGCCGGGCGCAGCTTGATCGATCCTGACATCGCCTCGCGCGTTCAGGAGGTACGGCGCAAAGACGAAGGCGATCCGATGGCGCTGCTGGAGCCGACAGAGCAGGCTGTGGCCCGCATGCTGGCGCAAGGCAAGACCAACGAGCAGATCGCGGCCCAGCTGGGATTCCGGGACAAGCGGACCATCAGCCGGGTGAACGGCCAGATCTATGTGGCCTGGGAGCTGAGCCAGACGGCGACTGACGAGAAGGTGGCCCGCACCCGCGCAGCGATCATTGCCCGCGCCGGCCAGCTCATCCGCTGGGACGAGGAGGGCTCCGCCTATGTCCTCGGCGACCGCGAGGAGTGGGTACCGTGGAACCCCTCCCGGCGCCGATAGGCCGGGACTGTGACGGCATGATCCCCGATTCGGTGCTCACCTGGGCGCTGGTCGCCGTTTCTCTATTCAACACCATCCTGCTGCTGTGGCTGGGGACGACCCTGTGGCTGAATGCCGACCGCCGCTCGCCGGGTGTCGCGGTGGCGGTCGGCGGGTTTCTGCTGGGCAGCGCGCTGTTTGTCAGCCATTCGGCCCTGCTGCTGAGCGAGACGCTGCGCCTGACCCGCAGCAACACCCTGTGGCTGGCGGTTGGCATGACCCCGGCGGTGATACTGCCCTACGCGTGGTATGGCGTGCTGTTGTGGTACACCGGCTACTGGGTCCAGCGGGCGAGCGATCTGCGCCGGCGGCATCAGAAGTGGCTGTGGCTGGCCGGCGCCATCCTGGTGATCGGGTTTGCCTGCCTGGCACTGCTGGGCCTACCCTACGTGCCGGTCGCAGGCCGGCTGACACCGCTGGTCGAGCCTGTGCGGCAGTTCATCAAGACCTCACTGAGGGGGATTCCACTGATCGCCCTCGGCTATCCGCTGTATGTGCTGTTGTGCGTGGCTCTGTCGCTGGATGTCTTGAGGAGTACCGGCGCCGTCCCGGTGAGGCGGACGGGATCGACCGATCCGACTCCTCGGAATCGCCTGAGGGCGACGGCGCGCGAGCAGATCTCGGCCTTCCAGGCCGGGAAGGCCAAGCCGTGGCTGATGTGGGCGACGTCGCTGCTGCTGGCGGTTGGAGTCCTGGTAGCGGCGGTGGTGGTGTGGACGATCGCCAACACCCGGGTGCGCGGCTACTATATCCTGACGCCAGACAAGCTGCAGGTGATCGGCCGCTTCGACTGGGTCATTTCGGCCCTGATTGCGGCAGTGACGATCCTGCTGGGCCAGGCGATGACCGCGTACGAGCTGTTCACGGGCAAGGTCCTGCCGCGCAGAGGGCAGGCCCAGCAGTGGAGGTGGGCCATCGTGCTGGCTGCCAGTTATGGCGTGCTGATGGGCGGCGCGCTGGTGTGGGGGCTGGAGCCGGTGTACGCCATCCTGCTCACGGCGTTGATGATGGCCACCTTTTTTGCCCTGCTGGGCTGGCGCTCGCACGTCGAGTGGGAGCTGGCCATGCACCAACTGCGGCCGTTCGTCGCCAGCCAGCGGTGGTACGATGCGCTGATCGCCTCGACAAAGATCCCCGCTAGGGGACCGGCCAGCCCCTGGCCCGCCGGCGCGCCCGCCCTGGCTCGCCCGTCCTGGCTCGCGCCAGCGGGCCAGGGAGCCACCGGGCCAGGGAGCCACCGCCACGGAAGCGGTACTCCGCAGGACGGGCAGCACTCGGCGGATCCGTTCAGCGCGCTGTGTGAGAACCTGCTCAACACGACCGTGGCCTATCTGGTCCCGGTCGGCTCGACAGCCACCTTTGTGTCTCCTCAAAGCTACCCCCCGGGGTCCGAGGCGTCCGCGCCTGTCCTGGGTCCTTTGGCGCAGCAGGCGTCGGAGGATGCGTGGCTGATCCTGCCGGTGGAACCGAGCGACTATGGCGGCGCAACGTGGGCGGTGTCGTTGTGGCGCCCTGGCCCGCTGGCGCCAGCCACCGCCACGGAAGCGGTACTCCGCAGGGCAGGCGAGCAGGGGTTGATCGGCGTGCTGCTCTTTGGGCCGCGCCGCGACGGGGGCCTCTATACGCAGGAACAGATCGAGATCGCCCGGTCGGTCAGCGAGCGGCTGATCGACACGGCGGCCAGCCTGGCCCTGTCCCAACGCCTGATGCGACTGCAGCGAGAGCGGATGGCCACGACGCAGATCCTCGACCAATCGACCCGCCGCGTGCTGCACGACGAGGTGCTGCCGTTGATCCACGCCACCATGCTGTCGCTCGCGCAAAGCGCGTCCGGCCAGCCCCTGACTCAAGGGCGTGAGCCAGGGCAGGCGGCCGACGCCGCGACGCTTCGCGCAGCAATCGAGCAGTTGTCCGACGCCCACGGGCAGATCTCGAACCTGTTGCGGGAGCTGCCGCCGACGGTTGCGCCCGAGATCGCCCGCTTGGGGCTGATGGCCGCCCTGCGGAAAGCGGTGGAAGTCGAGTTTGCCCACGCCTTTGCCGAGGTGACCTGGCGCTGCGACGAGGGCATCGAGACGCGCCTGGCGCGGATGGCGGCGCTCAGCCCTGTGGCGGCAGAGACGCTCTACTACGCCGCCCGGGAGCTGGTCCGCAACGCCGCCAAGCACGCGCACTCTGAAGGCCAGGGAGCCACCGCAACGGAAGCGGTACTCCGCAGGACGGGCGGCAAGCTGTGCCTGGAGATCGTGGCGCGCGTCGCAGACGGCCAGATCCAGATCACGATCGAGGACAATGGGTCCGGCTTTGCGCCGGAGCCCGGCGCCGGACAAGGGCTGGCACTGCACAGCACGCTCATGGCCATCGTCGGCGGGTCGTTGTCGCTGGAGACGATCCCCAACCAGATGACGCGGGTGCAGCTTGCCCTGCCGCTGCCGGGCGAGTAGGACGCCTTCCCGCAGGTTGTGCCTGCGCTAGTCTACTGCCCCTGGCTGGTAGTCACAGGCGCCGTCGGCGCCGCGGGCCAGGTAGAACTCGATGGCCTGGCGGGTGGTGAAGGTCAGCGGCAGGTCGAGGGCAGCCTCCGGTAGTAACCACAGGCCATCGGTGAGCTCTACGCCGTCGAGCTGCAGGTCGCCCGTCCAGCGATCCACCACAAAATCGAGGTAGACCAGGTGGTGGGTGCCGTCTTTGTACAGCGGCGGGCGGATCCGCTCGCCGACGCGCAGCAGCTTGAAGTGGACCGGCGTCAGGCCGGTCTCTTCGCGCATCTCACGGATCAGGGCGTCGGCTATCGTCTCACCGTACTCGACGTGGCCGCCGGGGATGGCATACTGCCCCGCCACTTTGCTGAACCGGGCGACAAAGACCTCGCCTCGATCGTTGACCAACAGGGCGCCGACGACTAGCTCTGGGTAGCGCATCTCGTCAGGCCAGCCAGGTGAGCAGGTCTCCGCCGTCCTCGATCCGGTCCAGGACCGGGCAGCCGGCCTCGGGAAAGAGGCGGTGAGGGTCGAGCAGAACGGCGCGCAAGCCGGCGCGCTCGGCGCCGACCACGTCGGCCCAGTAGTTGTCGCCGACGTAGAGGGCGTGCTCGGCCGGCACGCCGGCACGCTCGAGCGCCAGGTGAAAGATGGCCGGGTCGGGCTTGCTGACGCCGGCCTCGCCGGCGGCCACCAGCCAGTCGAAATAGGGCCGCAGCCCCATCTCGTCGATCTGGGCGTTGAACCGGTCCAGGTCCTCGCGGTTGGTGATCAGCCCCAGGCGATGGCCCTTCGACCTTAGCTCGGCCAGGGTGCGGAGTGTGGCGTCGGGGCAGCGATACACGATGGCGATGCCGGCAAAGCGGCGGCCTATCTCTTCGGCCAGAGGGTCCAGGTCGCCCTGGATGCCGACCGCGTGGAGCATGTGGCGGTTGTACTGCCGCCAGAATTCGTCCTGCGACACTGCGCTGAGCTGCTTGCGGATAACCGGGTCGATAAAGTACTCGTGCCGGGCCCGCCGGCCGCGGCGCCAGGCTTCCCGGCTGAGCGGCTGGCCGATCTCGGCACAGAAGGCGACGATCACTTCGTAGCTATCGGGCTCGTGAAAGACGAGCGTGCCGTCCAGGTCGAAAAAGATGGTCCCGGCCCGATGGGCCGGGATGGTGTGGATAGAGCTGTTTGTTGTCATGCCTCCTTGATCACCCTCTCGCTTCTTGAGGTCTTCAGGCTGGGTCTCACAGTTCCCCATTGTAGCATCGGCAGGGTGCGTGTCAAGAGTGACCTTTGTTCAGGCACAGGCAGCGGGCCGATTTGACATTTTTTCAGTTTTGATTATAATAATAGCCGTATAAAGAGTTGTGAGAAAGGCGCACCATGTTCGACAGCACGTTCTTGATCACCATGCTGATCATCCTGATCGGCGTCATGGTCGGCGGCTATCTCAACGGGCAGAGAAAGGACCGTGGCCTGGCTGCTTTTGAGGGGTACGAGGTCACGCTAGAAAGGCTCGACGGCCGGCTTGTGTGGGGCAAGATGAGGCTGGAAACGACCGGCATCGAGCTGCAATATGCCACCGACGTCCAGGACGAGCAGCATATCGAAACGCAGCTATGTCCTGTACAAGGATGAATTCCCGCAGATACAGGCCATCTACCGCTACTGTGACGAGATGAACGCTGAACAGTGGGAACAGCGGGAACGGGAGATAGAAAGAGCCTTTCACCCCGGCTTCTGGCAGCGCTTCAGACGCCGCAGCCGCAACTTTATGAACCTTGCCTCCGAGTCGCTCAGCCAGGCGATAGGCATCATCGTCGGCCAGGTGCGGCCCCGGGCCGGCCGGTACATCACCGACGCCAGCGCCAGTTATCTGGGGGATCTTGGCAAGAATATCGTCGGCTATGTCGGCACCAAGTACGATCCGCTGCTGGAGACGGTACGTTGGCACCCAGGTGGTAGTCGAGGTGACCGAGGGTGATACCGTGTATGAGCATGTCGGCATTCTGAAGGACTATACCGCCGACTTTATGGTGATCCTGGACGTGCACTATCCGAACCAATCTGCATTCCGGCTGAAGGGCCTGCAAGCCAGCCTGGAAAACCGCAGTCTGAAGCTGGTGCGCGACGGCGATTCGCTCACGGTGAGGAATGTGGGCGAGGACTCGCTTTTCCTACAGAGCCTGACAGCAGGCGATCAGGTGCAGCCGGTCAACGCCGTGCTCGACAAGGACGACGAGCTGGTGCTCCACCTCCCGGCGGGCGTGGCCAATGCCGACACAGAGCTGGCGGCCAAGGTCATCCGCCACCTGGATTGGATCCTGCCACGGTCTCATGCCCTGATCCGCCACAAGGCAGAGCGGTACGACCCCGATCAGGTGTTCGACATCGGCTTTGTGCTCAGGCTGGACCGGCACGCGGACGAGGAACAGCCGCTCCGCCAAGCGCTAAAAGCCAACCCAGACGATGCCCCAAGCGGTGTGGCGCTGGGCCAGATCCTGTTCCAGCAGGGGAAGCTGGAAGAAGCAGAGGATTGGTTCTGCTACGCTCTGGGCCGCCGCGAACATCTGCCGGACGGCGGCAAGCTGGCCGAGCGCCAGTTGCATTACATTGGACTGAAAAAGGCAGGACACAAGCACAGGCCGTCACGCTCAGACAAACCTGCCTGTAGCCTGGACAGCTCAGGCTAAGGCGTAGCTCTTGTGCAATTTACGAACTTGAATATAATAACAGTATATTTCGAGGAGGACGAACCGATCATGAGAAGCCGAGCTATCTTTTCAGCGTTCCTGGCGCTGGTCATCGCGGCCCTAGCGCTGTCGGCCTGCGGATTCAATTTCAGCACAGCCAATATCCAGGATGCCATCCTGGGCAAGGGTTATGAAAACGGAGATATCGTGGAACCGACCACCGTTTTTGCCCAAGAAGACCAGGAGATCCAACTGGTCGTCAAGGTGGGCAATGCCCCCGACGACACGACCGTGAAGGCGGTCTGGTCTATGGTGGAGGTTCCAGGCCATGAGCCGTCGGTGCTGTACGAGAGCCCTCTCACCCTGAACAGTGGGGAAAACGTCGCTCACTTCTCCCTGACCAACGACCAGCCCTGGCCGGCGGGCAGTTACAAGGTCGAAATCTACCTGAACGACAAGCTGGACCGGGCGGTGGGATACCAGGTCAAGCAAAGTGAGGTCAAGGTGCCCACTATCGAGAGCGCCACCCTGGCCAAGGGCTCTGACCAGAACGAACCAGTGGACCCGACCAGTGTCTTTGCTCCAGATGATCTGGAGCTGCACCTGGTCGTAAAAGTGACTGACGCCGTCGAGGGCACCAGTCTCAAGGCAGTCTGGTACTTGGTAGAAGTGCAGGACTATGAGCCGCAGGTCATTGACGAGGTCCCTTACACCCTCGGCGGCGGGGAGAATGTCTCCGATTTCACCCTGACCAACGACCAGCCCTGGCCGGTGGGCAAGTACAAAGTTGAGCTTTATCTGAACGACCAACTGGATCAGACGCTGGAGTACGAGGTTCAGTAGATCTGTGCGACACAAGACGGGATGCGCGGCGCATATCCCGTCTCAGCGGTTCCCCCGGCCTTGCATTAAGCGCCCATCTCTGGTAAACTGTAGGCGGTCCAGGAGGGGAACCGATGGCCACTCAGGCGCTCTATCTGAAATACCGGCCCCACACCTTTGACGAGGTGGTGGGGCAGGAGGCGATCACCCGCACGCTGCGCAATGCGCTGCGCCAGGGGCGCATTCGCCACGCCTACCTGTTCACCGGCTCGCGGGGCACGGGCAAGACGACAACCGCCCGGCTGCTGGCGAAAGCGGTCAACTGTCTGGCGCCTGAAGAGGAGCGGCCGTGCAATGCCTGCACCATCTGTCAGGCTGTGAACGACGGCCGACTGCTGGACCTGATCGAGATCGACGCCGCCAGCAACCGCGGCATCGACGAGATCCGCGACATCCGTGAAAAGGTCGGCTTCCGGCCCAACGAGGCCCGTTTCAAGGTCTATGTCCTGGACGAGGCTCACATGCTGACCGAGCCGGCCTTTAACGCACTGCTAAAGACGCTGGAGGAGCCGCCGCCACACGCCATCTTTATCCTGGTCACCACCGATCCACACAAGATCCCGGCGACGATCACCTCTCGCTGCCAGCGCTTCGATTTCAAGCGCATCCCGGTGCAGGCCATCGCCGACCGGTTGGCGCTGATCGCCCAGCAGGAGGGGCTGACCGCCGAGCCGGCGGCGCTGGATCTGATCGCCCGGCACAGCACCGGTGCGCTGCGCGACGCGATCAGCCTGCTCGACCAGCTCATGGGCTATGGCGATCAGATCGCGCTGGACCAGGTGCAGATGGTGCTGGGCGCGGCCGGCGGCGAGGCTGCCGGCCAACTGGTGGACCTGCTGGCACACGGCGACGTGGCCGGCGGTCTGACCCTGATCGACCGCGTGGTGGGCGATGGCGTCGACCCGCGCCAGTTTGGCCGGGAGGTCGTCGAATACCTGCGTGGCCTGCTGCTCATCAAGGAGGGCGCCGGCGCGCGTCTGCTCGACGCCACAGCGGAACAGGCAGCCGAGATGGAAGGGCTGGCTGCTCAGATGTCCACCGGCCAGCTGCTGGAGGCGCTCCGCCTGTTCAACGGAGCAGTCACCGACCTGAAAGGCGGCCTGCAGACCATACCTCATCTGCCCCTGGAGATGGCCCTGGTGGAGAGCGTGCTGCAGGCCTCGGCACGGCCGGACAGGAGCAGTCTGCCTTATGAACCGGCTGTGTCCCCCCTTATGGGCGACCACGGCGGGTCGCCCCTACAGGCGCAGCAGAAGACAGGCCGGCCGCAGGAGGTGACTCCACCCGTGCCGGTCAGGTCAGCCGAGGCCGGGCAGACACAGGCCGATGCGCCCTCCGTTCGGTCGCAGTCCAAGCCGGCAGGCCGGGTTGTGGCAGAATCGGCCCCGAGCGAAGCGAGTCCCGACCGGAGGGAGTCAGCGGAGCGGGCAGTGGCGCCAGTATCTGCTCCGCCAAAGGAACCGGCACGCGCTGTCCTATACCAGACCAGCCCTGGGCCAGGCGCCGGCGGCGAAATGACCCTCAACAGGGTACAGAGGTGTTGGCCGGAGATCATCGGCGCCGTCCAGGCGATCAACAGGACCACGGCTGCCGTGCTGCGATCGAACTGCCAGCTGGTGGACCTGGTCGACGGCCAGATCGTGGTCACCGTCCCGAGCTCGATCCTGCGCGACAAGCTAGAGGACCCACAACGCAAGGTGGAGATCCAGGAGGCGGCGAGCAGCGTACTGGGTGTCCGCAGCCGGATCAAGCTGGCGCTGGCGACGGAATACGCACCCCAGGCATCCCGCCCTGCCCTTCAGTCGCAACCCCAGGCGGCGCCATCAAGTCTCCCTGACCAGGCCACCAGGACAGACGAGCGAAGCGAGTCCCGACCGGAGGGAGTCCCGGAGCGCCAGCGGAGTGGGCCGAGCGCCAGCGGAGCGGACGACGACCAGACGTTGGACGAGATCTCGCGCTGGGCGGCCTCGCTGGGTGGGCAGGCGACGATTGTGAAATAGCTGATGGCTAATTGGAGGAAAAGAGATGGCAAAGGGCAAAGGACAGCGGATTCGAGCCGCCCGGCCAGGCGGCCAGCCCAACATGATGCAGCAGATCCACAAGCTGCAAGAGCAGATGATGCAGGCCCAGGAGTCGCTGAGCGAAGAGACGGTCACCGCTACGGCCGGCGGAGGCGCGGTGACGGTGGTTGTGTCCGGCCAGCAGCGGCTGCAATCGATCAGCCTGGCCCCAGAAGCGGTGGATCCTGAGGACGTGGAGATGCTCCAGGACCTGATCATCGCCGCGGTCAACGACGGGCTCGAACGCTCGCAGGCGCTGGCTGCCCAGCGATTGGGCGCCTTGACCGGCGGCCTGGGTGGACTGGACCTGGGCGGGCTGTTGGGATAGCAGGCCATGGCTACGGTTACACCCGAGCCGGTCACGCGACTGATCGAAGCCTTTTCGCAGCTGCCCGGCATCGGACCCAAGACCGCCTCACGACTGACCTTTTATCTGCTTCGCCGCCCGGCCGAGCAGGCGCTGGCGCTGGCCGAGGCGCTGAAGGAGCTGAAGCAGAAGGTCGTCTTTTGCACGTCATGTTTTAACATCACCGAGGCAAGCCCGTGCGCCGTGTGCAGCGATGAAGGGCGCGACCGGACGACACTGTGCGTGGTCGAGGAGCCGCTGGACGTGCTGGCCATCGAGCGCACCGGCGAATACCGGGGCCTGTACCACGTGCTGCATGGGGCGCTGTCGCCGGTGGAGGGGATCGGCCCTGACGAGCTGCGTATCAACGAGCTGGTCGCTCGGGCCAAGGTCGGGGCGGTCAGGGAGGTGCTGCTGGCCACCAACCCCAACCTGGAGGGGGAAGCCACGGCGATGTATATCGCCCGGCTGCTGCAGCCGCTCCAGGTGCGGGTGACCCGCCTGGCGCGCGGGCTGCCGGTGGGCGGCGATCTGGAGTACGCCGACGCGATCACCCTCAGCCGGGCGCTGCAGGGGCGACAGGAGATGTAATGACCGGTCCTGCCCCGGAGGGTTGACCCTGGAACAAGAAGTCGGGTTGGCGCGAGACTCCCGCCAACCCGATTGTCATTGAAGGTCGATTGGCTAGGGTGATCCACCAGTCCGACGGCTTGTCGTCCTTGTCCACCTTGATCACGGGCACCGGCTCGCCCCCAGTGTCGGGAACAAAGTAGGGATCCCAGTTACCCGCGTAGCCTCCGATCAGGAACTTGCCTTTCTTCCACGCGGCGATGAACGTGCTGTTGTTCCGGTCACTGCCTATCGTGCCCACCAGCTTGTGCGGGTTCGAACCGTCCACCCCCACGACCCAGATCTCCCAGGCCGTGCCCGAGGCAATGGTGGAAAAGGCGATCGACTTGCCGTCGGGCGAGAACACCGGCGAGATGGCGATGCGCCCGCTGAACTTGGTCACCTGGGTCAGGCCGGTCCCGTCGGCATTGACCACCCAGATGTTCCAGCCGGAGCGGAGCGAATCAAAGGCGATCTTTTTGCTGTCGGGCGACCACGCTGGGGACTCGTCCAGGCTACGGCTGGTAACCGGCTTGCGATCCGAGCCGTCCAGGTTCATGGTATAGATCTCAAAGCCGCCCGGCCAGGCAAACGTGTAAGCTACCTTCTTGCCGTTGGGCGCTACCACCGGGTACGCCTCGATATTGTCGGTAGTGTTGGTCAGATTGACCACGCCGCCGCCCTCGGCCTTCATGCTAAACAGGTCTCCGTACCCGTTGGGAGCGTTGTCACAGTCCATGAAGATGGTCTTGCCGTCCGGCGTAAAGTGCGCGTTGTAGCACTTGCCCCGCTTGGTAAGCTGCTTCTGGTCCGTGCCGTCGTCGTTCATGACCCATACATCGTCCCAGCTCACCCGGTTGGAGGTGAACAGGATCTTGCCTGCCTTGGGCTTGGGCGTGGCTTGGGGGTGTTGGTGGCAGCCGGGGTGGGCACGGGCGTGTGGCTGTCGGCGTGGACCGGCGTATCGGTGGGTGGCACCGGCGTGTCGGTGGGCGGGATGGGCGTGGCGGTCGGCGGCACCGGCGTGTCAGTGGGCGGCACCGGGGTGTCGGTCGGCGGGACCGGCGTGTCGGTCGGCGGGATCGGCGTGTCGGTCGGCGGCACCGGTGTATCAGTCGGCGGCACCGACGTGGCCGTTGGCGGGACAGGAGTATCAGTTGACACCAGGACCACCTGGGTCGGCGTCGGCTGTGGGGTAGACGTCGGCTGGCTACAGGCGCCAAGCAACAGGATCACCAGCAACAACGCTGTCACTGCGCTCCTAAATCTCGAGAGACGAACCATGCGTTTCATACCCTTCTCCTCCTTTGATAGGTACCGGAAAACGAACGATCGTCATGAGATACTATGTCATGCGATTTGTCCGAGCGGTTACACCTCCTATCTACGCTTCCATAGGAAGCGATTTAGGGCATGATCGTCTACGGCAAGGATCTGCGGCCAAGGGTCTGGCTTGAGCCAAGAGGGTTCCCTCATGCCGTCATAAACAGCTCAACGGTGAGAGTGCGTTGGTAACTACATTGTAGCACGGATCTCCTCGTCTGTCAATATGTGAATTATGTTAAGTTTCGGAATTCCGGCGGCAGCCACCAGAGGTAAGCTCGAGAAGCGGAGTGGCCTGCCAGTCCGGTGTGTGGTACGAATGAGGGCCGATCCCAGACGAAGGAGCTGTGCCATGGCAACCGGCTATGTCTACGATCCGATCTACCTGGAGCACGACCTGCGCGGCCACCCCGAGAACCGCCAGCGACTGGAGACGATCCGGCGCGTTGTGGAGCAGTACGGCATGTGGGAGCGGCTGACTCCCATTCCAGCGACGCCGATCAGCCGCGAGCGGCTGGAGCGGGCCCACACCGGCCAGTACGTCGACCTGGTCAAGCGGGTCAGCGAGCAGGGCGGCGGACACCTGGACATGGATACCTACGTTCGCCCCGCGTCTTACAACGCGGCGCTGATGGCCGCCGGCGGGCTGGTGGAGGCGACACGGGCGGTGCTCGATGGAGAGGTCGAGAACGCCTTTGCCCTCGTCCGGCCGCCCGGCCACCATGCCCTACGCGGGCGGGGGATGGGCTTTTGCCTGTTCAACAATGTGGCGGTCGCCGCCCGCTACGCCCTGGCCGAGCGCGGCCTGGAGCGGGTGATGATAGTCGATTTCGACGTGCACCACGGCAACGGCACCCAGGACGAATTCGAGACCGACCCAGCGGTGGTGTATCTATCCACCCACCAGTACCCCCACTACCCCGGCACCGGCTACTGGGACGAGACGGGCCGAGGCGACGGCGCGGGGACGGTGGTCAATGTGCCGTTGGGCGGCAGGGTAGGCGATCAGGGCTTTGCCCGGATCTTGAGCGAGATTGTGACCCCGATCGCCTGGCGGTTTCAGCCGCAGATCATGCTGGTGTCAGCCGGCTATGATGCCCACTGGGATGACCCGCTGGCGTCGATGGTGCTGTCGGTGGCGGGTTACACGGCCATCGCCCAGGCGCTCAAGGAGCTGGCCGGGGAGCTGTGCAACGGGCGCCTGGTCTTAACCCTGGAGGGCGGCTATCACCTGGACGCGCTGGCCTATTCGGTGCTTAACACCTTTGCCGTGCTCCTGGGCGATAAGGAATGGCGGTTGGTCGATCCGCTCGGCCCTTCGCCGCGTCCGGAGCGGCCGGTGGACGAGATCATCGCCCGGGTCAAACAGGTGCACGGGCTGAGGTCCTGATGCCAACCGTAGCGCTGGCCATGACGTTCCATGAGAAGGACGACCGGCTGGTGGGTCTGGCCGAGGCCCAACTGCCTGCGCTGTCGGCCCGCTATGCGGCGCTGGTGGCCTACTGCGCGCGAGAAACGCACCCGGCGCTGTTGGCTGCCCTGCGGCGCTATGGCGCCGCGGTGCATCTGGACAGCACCGAGGCGGCCGGGATCCAGCAGCTGGGGATCATCCGCCGCGAGACGCTGCGCGCCGGGCTGTCGGCCGGCACGTCGCACCTGCAACTGTGCGATTTCGACCGGGCAATCCACTGGTCGGCGCGCCATCCGGGTGAGATGGATGCCGTCGCTGCCGACATCTCGAACTATGACTTGCTGGTTCTGGGCCGCACTGAGCGCGCCTGGGCTACCCATCCCCCCTACCAGGCGGAGACGGAGCCGTTGTTCAACAGGACCTTTGCGCTGGTCAGCGGCCGGCCGTGGGACATCGGCGCCGGGTCGCGCGGCCTGTCGCGGCGGGCGGCCGAGATGCTGGTGGAGAGATCACAGGAACCGACGGTCGGTGTGGACGCCGAGTGGCCACTTCTTCTGCTGAAACGGGACGACCTGGCCGTTGGCTACCGTCCATGCGAAGGGCTCGAGTTCGAGACCGCCGACCGCTTTGGAGCCGAGATCGAGGCGGCGGGCGGCTATGCCGCCTGGGAAGCGCAGATGAGCGCCGATCCGGGCCGCTGGGTGTTTCGCCTGCGGGTGGCGCTGCTGATCGCCGAGGCAGCGGTACGCTACGGCGCGTGACACCCGCCGGGCAAGTCCGAATTGAAACCAGGGTGAGACCTGCAGCAGGTGCGTCGCACCAATACCGCCAAGGAAGCGGTACTACGCAGCAGGTGCAACGAAGGTGAGACCTGCACCAGGTGCGTCGCGCCAATACCGCCAAGGAAGCGGTACTACGCTGCAGGTGCAACGCACCTGGTTCGCGCCCATTACGCTTTAAGGCGCTGAATCGCCTCTTCTTCCGAGCAGACCACCTGCTCGCCCGTGGCCAGGGTTTTGATCACCACCTGGCCGGCCGCCAGCTCGTCTGGGCCGAGGATCAGGGCATAGGGGATGCCCTTGCGGTCGGCGTAGCGGATCTGCCTGCCCAGTTTGTCCGGCTCCAAGTACTGGTCGGCGTTGACACCGGCCCGCCGCAGGCGGTCGGCCAGCACCAGCGTTGGGGCAAAAAGCTCCCGGCCAAAGAGGGTCACCAGCACACGGCTGGGCGAGACCGGCAGGCTGGGGCGTTTTCCGAAATGGTCCAGCAGCACTTCGATGACGGCGTCGCCCATGGCAAAACCGACCGCCGCAATCGGATCGCCGCCCACAGCGGCCACCAGGTTGTCGTAGCGTCCGCCGCCCAGGATGGCCCGGAACTGCCTGGCCCGGTCGTAGGCCTCAAAGACCGGGCCGGTGTAATAGTCCAGGCCACGCACGACGCCGGCGTCGTACAGCAGATAATCGGCGACACCGAACGCCTGGGCGACGGCAAAGACCTGGCATAGCTCGTCCGACTCGCGCCATAGCTCTGTGCTGTCCAACAAGGCTTCTAGACCGGCCAACTGGCCCGCTGACAGGCCGAGATCCACGGCCCAGGCTTCCCAAGCCGCCGGCTGCATCTTGTCCCGCCGGTCGATCAGGTGAAGCATGTCCATCCGCCGGCCGGCACCCACGCCGATTTCAGCCAGCTTTTGATCCATCAATTGCCGGCTGTTGACGTGGATGGCCACCTGTTCAGCGCTCAGGCCCACGTTGCGCAAGAACATGGCGGCGATGGAGATGAGCTCGCCGTCAGCACCAGAGCTGTCGGAACCCACCAGGTCGATGTTCCATTGAAAGAACTCGCGGGTGCGCCCTCGCTGGGGCCGTTCGTAGCGCCAAAAGGGGCCATAGGAAAACCAACGCACCGGCAGGTTGAGGCTTCCCTGGCGTTGGGCTATCAGGCGGGCCAGGGAAGGGGTCAACTCTGGGCGGAGAGCCAGGTCGTCGCCTCCCCGGTCTTGCAGCACAAAGGCCTGCTCTTTCACCAGTTCCTCGCCGCTCTTGGCCGCGTACAACTCCAGGCGCTCGAGGATAGGAGCTTCCCATTCCTGGTAACCGAACTGTTCGGAGAGGGAGCGCACCTGGCCGTACAGCCAGTTGCGAAAAGCCATCACCTCCGGGTAGAAATCGCGAGTGCCTTTGACCGCCTGAATTGTCGTCTTGGTCGCCATGGCTGGCCTCCTTCACCCACTGCTCAAGTGTGCCCATTATACCCAAGCCCGGCTTTTATGCAAGTCTGGCTCGATCCCGCCTCTGCACTACTTGCCTTTTCGCTTTGACGGTGGTACAATCGAGGCAGGCAAGATGGGGATGGGAAGATGATCATTCGTGTGGCAACATTGGCCGACTTGAACGTCTGCCTGGCGTTGGATCGGGCCAGTGTGACCGACCATGTCTGGCAGATGAAGGTTGACGAGGGCGAGTCGGAGGTCGGCGTGACCTTTCACGTCGTCCGCTTGCCGCGCATGATGCGGGCGGAATACCCGCGCGGCACCGACCAGCTAATCGAGGACTGGGAGCGACAGGCGGGGTTCCTGGTGGCCGAGGTAGATGGCGAGGTGCGGGGGTACGTCGATCTGCTGCCCCAACCCTGGCAGGGAATAGGCTGGGTGGCCAACCTGGCGGTGGAACCGGCCTATCGTCGCCGGGGGATCGCCACGGCACTGATGCGCCACGCCGGCCAATGGGCCAGGGAGCAGGGGCTACAGGGCACGTGGTGGAAGCGACGACCAAGAACTATCCGGCCATCTGCCTTTATCAGAAGCTGGGGTTCAAGTTCTGCGGCTTTAACGATCATTACTATCCCAACCAGGACATTGCCCTCTTTTTTGTGCAGATGTTGCGGAAATAGGCGCCTGTAGAGGTCCGGGGTTGCGGATCTCGGGTGTTTGGTCGGTGTAGTGTCGGATGCAGCGGGATCGACTGGCGGGGATGTAGGGCTAGAGGCTGATGGGTGATTTTGGAGCGTTGCTGACCAGTGGCTTGAACCTGGCAAACCAGGTTCTGTCGGCCACGGTCGTCCTGACCGCATTCTCCCTGCTCATTTACCTACTGACGCACAATTTTCGCAGCCCGGTGGCCCGTGCTTTCTGCGCACTGCTGGGCTCGGTGTTGATCGTCTATGCCGGCGACGTGGTGCTGTACGAGGCCTCGGCCAGCTCGATCGAGCGCTGGCTCAAGTTCCAATGGATCGGCATCGCCCTGGCACCGGCTGCCTATCTCCACTTCTCCGCCACCGTCCTGCGCACAACCAATCTGCGATCGCGCAGCCGAGAGATCGCCATCCTGGTTGGCTACCTGCTCAGCCTCGGCTTTCTGGGCCTCGTCTTTTTCACGCCGTGGATGGTGTACGATGGGGTGTACGTCCCGCAGCAATCGCACCTGGCCGCCGGGCCGTTGTTCTGGGTCTTTGCCCTGTACTTCTTTATCACGGTAGCCTGGGGCGCGGCCAACATCCGCCGCGCCCGGCAGCGCTGCCTGACGCGCGCCTCGCGCCGGCGGATGACCTACCTGGGGCTGGCCTTCTTCGGCCCCGGCCTGGGGGTATTTCCCTACATGTTGTTGACCAGCCTGCCACAGGGCCTGTCCGACAGCCCTTTCCTGGCGCTGCTGTTCGCCGGCAACGTCAGCGTCCTGGTCATGATCGTGCTGCTGGCCTACAGCGTCGCCTACTTTGGCGTGCTGACGCCCGACCGGGTGGTCAAGCACAACCTGATCCACTATCTACTGCGCGGGCCTTTCGTCGGGGCGATGGTCATCTTTGTCATGCTGACGATCCCCCGCGGTGCAGCGGATACTGGGCCTACCCCGCGACACCGTGCTCATCTTTGCCGTCGTCGGCCTGATCGTCTTTCTGCAGCTCGCCATCAACCGGCTCAAGCCGCTCATCGATCGCATCATCTATCGCCAGGACCGGGAGGAGATCGCCTGGATCCAGACACTCGACCGGCGGCTGCTGACCACAGCCGATCTGAGCGGCTTCCTGGAGAACACTCTGGCGGCCATGTGCGACCTGTTGCAGGTGCGGACGGCCTTTGTCGCGGTGTGGGCCGGTGGCGAGTATCGGCTCGAAGCCGGATGTGGCGCCCGAGCCGAGGCCGAGCAATTCCTGGGAGAACAGAACTTGGGCGCGCTGGCCACGGCCGCCGGCGGTGAGGAAAACGGCTTGGGCTTTATGGCCATCGACAGATTTCTGGTTGGCCCCGCTCCACAGTCAGACAAGCGATGTACGGTTGGGCATCTTGGGCGTCCGGGCGCGGGCAGCAGTTCCCGACCTAAAGCCAGAAGAAGCAAAAACTGGCCTCGCTGCTCATCGGCAAGGCCTGCGAGGCAATGGAAGACCGCTACTTGCAGCAGAACGTTTTCGACACGCTGCGCCGCATCCTGCCCGACATCGAGCGCCTGCGGCGGTGGCGCGATGTCACTCGCTACGCCGGCTCGCCGCCGATGGAAATCATCGGGGACAGCCCGATCTATTCGCCCGAGTTCCAGCAGTGGGTCAAGGATGCGCTGAGCCACTATTGGGGCGGGCCCAAGCTCACCGAGAGCCCGCTGCTGGGCCTGCGCATCGTCCAGGCTGCGCTCCGCAAGCAGGGCGGCAACCCGGCTTATGCTCTGCGCCTGGTGCTGACCCAGGCCGTCGAAGGCTTGCGGCCCGAAGGCGAGCGCAAGATGACGACTGCCGATTGGATCCTGTACAACATCCTGGAAATGAGGTTCCTGCGCGGGCTGCGGGTTCGAGATATAGCCGGGCGATTGGCAATGAGCGAGTCAGACATGTACCGCAAGCAGCGGGTGGCGATCAACCAGGTGGCCCAGGTGCTGACCGACCTGGAACAGAGTGAAACAGCGCTGGATGAAAGAGACGAGAGCAGTAGGGATTAGCTAGAGATTCCGCGCGATGACAGATGAGGGGTGTGGGGTGGAGGCGGAGATATGGAGTCGGTAGCAGGTTCGCAGGGGAAAGTGTTAGATGATGGTTATTGGCAACAACCGCTGGATGAGGACTATTGGGCGGCCTTGCTAGAACAGGGAGAGATCATCCCATCGGCCGCCCTGGCCGTCGATCATCAAGGGTCGGCAGCCGAGCCTGCCCCCGACCGGGCCGGCACGAGCCGAAGGCAACACTCCGGACGACGGAAACATCTGGTCGGCGGCCCAGCTTGCCATGGAAAAGGGCGAGCTGTTCTCCTTGACCATCTCGGGCGCCAACCGGGGTGGGCTGCTGGTCGAGTGGAATGGATTGCAGGGCTTTGTTCCGGCTTCTCACCTGAAAGTCATGCTGCGCAATATGGATCAGCAGGAACGGACGTCGGAACTGGCAGGCCGGGTGGGCGACTCGCTCACAGTGCGCCTGATCGAGGTCGATCCTGAGCAGAGGCGGCTGGTCTTTTCTGAGCGAGCCGCCTGGTCAGAGACGCGAGCCGCCTCGTCAGTTCTGAACCGCCTCTGCCCCGGCCAGGTGTGTCGTGGCGCGGTCAGCAACGTGACCTCTTTCGGCGCGTTCGTCGATCTGGGCGGCGTAGAAGGGCTGATCCACATCTCCGAGATCTCCTGGGATCGGGTGCGCCACCCCAGCGACGTACTGACGCCCGGTCAGGAGGTAGAAGTGTATGTGATGGGCGTCAACGCCGACCAGGAACGGATCGCTCTGAGTCTGAAGCGGCTGCGCCCCAACCCCTGGTCACTGGCCGAAGCGAACTATCAGGTCGGCCAGATCCTCGAAGGCACAGTGACCAACGTCGTCAGCTTTGGCGCGTTTGTCCGGATCGAAGAGGGGCTCGAAGGCCTGATCCACGTCACGGAGCTGGCCGAAGGCAACTTTTTGCACCCGCGCAACGTTGTGCGCGAGGGGGACACGGTTAAGGTGCGCGTCCTGAATATCGATACGGTTAACCGTCGCCTCGGCCTGAGCCTGCGGCAGGCCTACAGCGCAGAATTCGACGTGCGAGGTAGTGAAAGATGAGCCGACGACGCACTCGTCAGGTGAAAAAACCACCGTCGCTGTGGCAGAGGCTTAGAAAGTGGTATGCCGCGCACCTGGTGAGGAGCGGGCTGCCACGAGAGGCGCTCGGCGTGATGCGTTGTGATCGTAGCCGCGATCACCCTGCTGGGCCTGCTGCACATCTCGGACGGTCAAGATCCTGAATTGGTGGGCCACCATCTGGCGCAGCTTGTTTGGTTGGGTGGCCTATCCCCTGATCCTCGTCATTGGGGTGCCTGGGTTTGTGGCTGGCTTGGGACAGGCTGCGGCAGCGACTGTCGGTCACGCCGTCGATGGTGATCGGACTGGAGCTGTTGTTTCTGGTCGTCCTGGCGGCCAGCCACCTGCCCCTGGTCCTCCGTCAAGGCTCCCGACGAGGCCCTGCTCGCCGCCGGGGAGGGGCAGGCCGGCGGCTATGTCGGCTATGCCCTGGCCGTCGCGCCTGGCCGACAGCCTGGGGGTCGTCGTCAGCGCCGCGCTGCTGCTGGCAACGTTCCTCTTTGGCCTGTACCTCCTATTCTCCCTGGCCTGGGCGGATATTGTGGAGCCGGCCCTGCGAACAGTCCGATACTGGGGACGGCGCCTGGGCCGACGTATCGTCGCACTCTTCGGCCGTTGGCAGATGTCTCGACAGGGCGAGCCGGTCGCGCCCGAGCTGCCCGAGACTCCCTGGTGGGAACAGGAGGTGGCTCCATCTCAATCGAAGCGATCGGGCAAAAAACCGGCCAGCCGCCAGCAGAGGGCCAGGCCGGCTTCTCCGCGCCCGAGCACCGGCCACCTGCCGCCGCTCGACCTGCTAGACCCACCCGCTCCCCACGCCTATGGCGACGCCGACGTGCAGCGCAAGATCCAGATCCTGGAAGAGACCCTGGCCAGCTTTGGGGTGCCGGCTGAGGTCGTCGAGGTCAACCAGGGACCGACCGTCACCCAGTTTGGGGTCGATCCCGGCTACATCGAGCGGCCGGGGCCGGAAGGGCAGGTCAAGCGGCAACGGGTGCGGGTGGCGCGCATCGCCGGCCTGGTCAACGACCTGGCATTGGCCCTGGCAGCGTCGCCGATCCGCATCGAGGCGCCGGTCCCCGGCCGGCCGATGGTCGGCATCGAGGTGCCCAACGAGACCGTATCGCTGGTGTCGCTGCGCAACGTGCTCGACTCGCCTGTCTTTCGCCGCATCAACTCCCGGCTGGCCATCGCCCTGGGGGAGGACGTGTCGGGCCACCCCTTTGCCGTGGATCTGGCACTCATGCCCCACCTGCTGATCGCCGGGGCCACCGGCTCGGGCAAGAGCGTGTGCATCAACGCCATTATCTGCTGCCTGCTGTGCAACAACACTCCCGACGACCTCAAACTGCTGATGGTCGATCCCAAGATGGTGGAGCTGGTCGGCTACAACGGCATCCCCCACCTGCTGGCGCCGGTGGTGGTGGACGCCGAGCAGGTCGTCGGCGGCCTGGCCTGGATCACCCGCCAGATGGACCAGCGCTACAAGCTGTTCAACAAGGCCGGCGTGCGCAACCTGGAGGAGTACAACCGCCAGGTCAGCCGCCGCAAGCGCAGCGAGGAGGAACCGCTGCCGACCCTGGTGGTGCTGATCGACGAGCTGGCCGACCTGATGATGGTGGCCCCCGACGAGGTCGAGCGCCACATCTGCCGGATGGCGCAGATGGGCCGGGCGACCGGCATCCACCTGGTGATCGCCACCCAGCGGCCGAGCGTGGACGTGGTCACCGGGCTGATCAAGGCCAACTTTCCGGCGCGCATCAGCTTTGCCGTCACCAGCCAGATCGATTCGCGGGTCATCATCGACCAGGGTGGGGCAGAGCAACTGCTCGGCCGGGGCGACATGCTGTTCATGGCCCCCCAGCAGCCAGCGCCGATCCGGCTACAGGGCTGCTTTGTGTCCGACAAGGAGATCGACCGGCTGATCGACTTCTGGCGGGATGAGGAACCGAGCTGGCCTGAGCAACTGCCGTTGCCCTGGATGGACGAGGCGGAAGAAGAGGGCAGCGATGACCTCTTGGAGCAGGCCATCAAGCTGGCTCAGGGGCGGGATCGCCTGTCGACGTCGTTCGTGCAGCGTCAGTTGCGGATCGGCTTTCCCCGCGCCGCCCGGCTGATGGATCAGTTGGAGGATGAGGGGATCGTCGGCCCTGACGAGGGGGGCGGCCGCGGTCGCGAGGTGCTGATCGGCAGAAAGCCGGGGATCGATTTTGATGAGATAGATGAACGGCTGCCCGGCGAAGAGCCGTACTAGACTGAAGCCAAGGTGAAACCTGCAGCCGGTGCGTCGCACCAAAACCGCCAAGGAAGCGATACTCCGCAGCAGGTGCAACGCACCGGGGTGCAGTTTGGAGGATAGGATGATCAGGATTGGGACGAGCGGGTACAGTTATGACGACTGGGTCGGTCCATTCTACCCGGCCAACCTCAGGAAGTCGGACTGGCTGGAGTTCTACGCCCGCCATTTTGACACGACTGAGCTTAACTTTAGCTACTACCGACAGCCTGAGGCCGGGATGCTGGAGCGGATGGCGGCCAAGGTGCCGCCTGGGTTTGTGTTTACAATCAAGGCTTTCCAGGGCCTGACCCACGAGCGGACCGAGGATAACGCCGGCGAGTTCCAGACCTTCGTGGAGGCGCTGGCGCCGCTGATCGACCAGGGCAAGTTCGGCTGCGTGCTGGCCCAGTTTCCCTTTTCCTTCCATGCCACTGCGGAGAACGTTGATTATGTGAAGCTGTGCCGCGAGCGGTTCGGCGACCTGGCGGTGGTGATCGAGTTTCGCAACCGGGAGTGGCTGACGCCGGCTATCTTGCAGTTTCTGCGCGAGCAGCGGCTGGGTTTCTGCTGCGTGGACGAGCCTCAGTTCAAAAGCCTGATGCCGCCCGTCGCGGAGGCGACGGCGCCAGTGGCATATGTCCGGTTTCATGGCCGGAACGCGCAAAAGTGGTGGAAGCACGAGCAGGCCTACGAGCGCTACGACTATACCTACTCGGACGAGGAGCTCGGTGAGTGGGTGCCCAAGATTGAAAAGCTCGCCGCCGAAGCGCAGACCACTTTTGCCTTTGCCAACAACCACTTTCAGGGGCAGGCGATCACGACCGCCCGGCAACTCGCGATGCTACTGGGGCAGGCAGGTAACGGAGCCTGACATCACAAAAGAGCCACCGCTAGCAGGCAACCTCGGATGGCGGCATGGCGCATGGCTTGTGGGGGGCCTGCTTTTGACAAAGGCGTTCGCCTGGAGTAGAATGTTGGATCTGCTGAACAGCTATCCGATACCGGGCAGTAGATGTAATCTGTAGCAAGAGGTGTATTGATATGTCTGGACACAGCCATTGGGCAACCATTAAACGAAAAAAGGGCGCGACCGATGCCAAGAGGGGGCAGATTATTACCAAGTTTGGCAAAGAGATCGCCATCGCCGCGCGTGAGGGAGGGCCGGACCCGGATTCCAACTTCAAGCTGAGGCTGGTGGTCGACAAAGCCAAAGCGGCCAACATGCCCAAGGAAAACATCGAGCGGGCCATCCGCCGGGGCGCCGGCCTGGAAAAGGCCGAGGCCCTGGAAGAGTCGATGTACGAAGGGTACGGCCCGGGCGGCGTGGCGGTCTTGGTTCACGTAGTGACCGACAACCGCAACCGGGCCGTGTCTGACGTCCGCCGCCTTTTCAATCGGGTGGGCGGCGCCCTGGGCGAGGCAGGCTGTGTGGCCTGGCAGTTCGAGGAAAAGGGCTACATCACCGTCGAGGCAGACGGCCGCGACCAGGACGAGATCTTTAACATCGCCGTCGAGTATGGCGCCGACGACGTGGCCATGGGTGGGGATCTGATCGAGATCTTTACCAGCCCGGAGAATTTCGAGACGGTGCGCGAGGCGATCGCGGGGCGGGGCATCCCCATTGCTTCGGCCGAGGTTTCGAGGATACCAAAGACGACCATCGCCCTGGAAGAGAAGCAGGCCTTCCAGACCATGACCCTGATCAACGGCCTGGAGGACCTGGACGACGTGTCAGAGGTCTTTTCCAACCTGGACATCTCGGACGAGCTGATGGCCAAATTCGAGGAACAGGAATAGTGCTGGTCCTGGGCATTGACCCGGGCACGGCCATCACCGGCTACGGGCTGGTGCGCGAGAACGATGAGGGGTTGGCCCTGGTCGAGTGTGGCGTCATCACCACGCCGGCCGATCAGTCGTTGCCCCAGCGCCTGCAGACCATTTACCGTGGCCTGGCCGCCATCATCGGCCAGCACCGGCCCGACCAGGTAGCAGTCGAAGAGCTGTTCTTCAGCCGCAACGTGCGCACGGCGCTCAGCGTCGGCCAGGCGCGGGGTGTGGTGCTGCTGGCGGCCGCCGAGGCGGGCCTGCCGCTGCACGAGTACAAGCCCCTGGAAGTGAAGCAGACCGTCGCCGGCTACGGCGGCGCCGATAAGCGCCAGGTCCAGGAGATGGTCCGGCTGTTGCTCCACCTGGAGCAGATCCCCGAGCCGGACGACGCCGCCGACGCCGTGGCCGTGGCGGTGTGCCACATCCATTCGGCGCGGATGAGGGCGTTGATTGGTAGGTAGAAGGCGATGATCGCCAGTCTCAGCGGCACGCTCAGTACTACCGGCAAAGGCTTTGTCGTCGTCCAGGTGGGCGGCGTGGGCTTTCAGGTCTTTGTCCCCAGGACGCTGCTCGACAGCCAGCCCGAACCCGGCCAGGAGATCCGAGCTCTTCACCCACCTGCACGTCCGCGAAAACGAATTGACCCTGTTCGGCTTTGGCTCCGAAGAGGAGCTGGCCCTGTTTCGCCTGCTGCAGACCGTATCGGGCATCGGGCCCAAGGCCGCGCTGTCGATCCTGTCCACTCTGCCGCCCGACCGGCTGCGGCTGGCCCTGGCCGAAGAGGACGCCGCTACCCTGTCGCGCGTGCCGGGCATCGGCCCCAAGACGGCCAAGAAGCTGGTGTTCGACCTGAAAGACAAGGTTGCCGCCGAGCTGCCGGGCGCCGGACCCCGGCCGGCGATCAGCGAGGCCGACATCGACCTGATCGCCGCGCTCACCGGCCTGGGCTACAGTGTGGCCGAGGCGCAGGAAGCGATCCGCTCCCTGCCCCGCGAATCCCTGCCTTTCGAAGAGCGGGTCCGCCTGGCGCTGGCTCTATTTTGCGAAAACGTAAGACCTGTAACTGAAGACCTGACAGGTTGGAAGCCCACTCCCGTTCGGTAGGGATCCTTCGGAAAAACCTGTCAGGTCCATAGAACAAGACCTGACAGAATCTGTCAGGTCTCGTGTTTTTGAACGATGGCCGCGAGGCGCTTGTTAAAGGTCGCGCGGTCCAGGAGCACCCGCCGGCCGCAGGTCAGGCATTTCAGCCCGATGTCGGCGCCGATGCGCACCACCTGCCACTGGTAGCTGCCGCACGGGTGCGGCTTGCGCAGCCGGACGACGTCGCCCACCTGGATGTTGACTGGGCTCATCCTGGGTAGAGCGCGTCCGGCAGGCGCTGCTTCGGCTCGCCCACTGCCGCCCGGCCGGCCTGCATCACTTCGCGCAGCAGATCGGGGCGGTTGGTGATGATGATGTCCACCCCCTGGCGCATCAAGCGCCACATGTCGCCCGGATCGTCGGCCGTCCAGATGTTGACCCGATAGCCCTGTCTGTTGGCCCACCACACATAATGGGCATCGACCATCGTGTAGTGAGGGTGCAGAGCAGTAGGCCGCACCAGCCGGCGAAACCAGGCCTTGCGCAGGAAAAGCGGCATCTCTTCGGCATAGAGCAGCCCGGTGGCGATCGTGGGGTTGCGCCATTTGGCCTGCCACACGGTCAGGGGGTTGAACGACGACAGGATGACCCGGTCGACCAGGCCGTTCTGCTCTACGATCTGCACTACCTTCGCCGCCAGGCCGCGATCGCTCCAGCCGGCTGGTCTTGAGCTCGATGTTGAGCAGGAGGCGGTGACCGACAGCGTCGATCACCTCCTGGAGCGTGGGGATGCGCTGGCCGGCAAATACCGGGTCGAACCAACTGCCGGCGTCCAGCTCCTTCAGCTCGGCCAGCGTCTTGGTCGCGCACCAGGCCCTGGCCGTCGGTCGTGGCCGCCAGGTCGAAATCGTGGATGACCACGACGTGGCCGTCCTTCGACAGGTGAACGTCGAACTCGATCCCGTCGGCGCCCAGCTCGGCGGCGAGCAGAAAGGCCGCCAGCGTATTGGCCGGCGCCTCGTGGCTGGCGCCCCGGTGGGCAAAGTTCAGTGGCCGGTCGAGATAGAATGACATCCGATCACCCTCATAAGACAGAAGCGGTCAGCTTTCAGCTTTCAGCCTGGGGCTGACTGCTGGGCGCTGACCGCTGAAAGCTGGCTAGTGAACGCCTACGCCGTCGCCTTGGCTTTGCGCGTCCCGCCGATGAACTTGCCCGTCTCCCACACCACCAGCAGCGGCACGGCGTTAAAGATCGACGAGTAGGTGCCCGACAGCATGCCCACCAACAGCACGGCCACGAACTGCTTCATCGTCGCCCCGCCGAAGAGGAGGATGGCGATCAACACAAAGATGGCGTTGAGCTGCGTGGCCAGCGAGCGGTGCAGCGTCTCCAGCAGGCTGCGGTTGACGATCGTCTCGAACGGTTCGCCGCGCCGCTTGGGGATATTCTCGCGGATGCGGTCGAAGACGACGATCGTGTCCTGCACGCTGAAACCGACGACCGTCAGGACGGCGGTCAGGAACAGGGCATCTGCCTCCCAGCCCAGGATCAGGCTGGCAAGCGAAAACAGCCCGACCGTCACCAGGATGTCGTGGAGCATGGCGATGATGGCGCACACGCCGTAGCGGAAGGCGTTGGGCACCTTGCGGAAGGCAAAGATGATGAAGGCAGATGATCAGCGCGGCCGCGGCCAAGATGGCGATACTGGCCGCTTTGGTCACCTCGGCGCCCACCGTCGGCCCCACCGTCTCGAAGCGCAGGGTCGTCCACCGGACCCAAAGCGGCGGCCAGACCGGCTTCGACCTGCTGCTTTTCCGCCGGGTCCATCTCCTTGGTGCGCAGCATGATCGTGTCTGGGCGTCAGACGTCGTCTGCACGATCGGGTCCGGGAAGCCGCTTGTCCGCCAAGACCTCGCGCACCGTGTCCGGCTGAGACCGCCTGCTGGAAGCGCAGCTCCAACAGCGTGCCGCCGGTGAAAGTCGATGCCCAGCCTGATCGGCGTGCCGAACACGGCGAATCGAATAGATCATCGCGACCAGGCCGGGAATGATGATCAGCGCCGAGATCAGGAAAGTACCAGTGTCGTTTCTCGACGATGTTAAACATGTTCGATCCTCCCCTCATCTACTCTGGTCATGAGCCCATCAGGAAGCTGGTTGGTCTGCAGCTTGTCGCCAAGCCAGCCAAAGACCAGACGGATGAAGGTCCGGGTCACGGTGATGGCGGTAAAGAGGTTGATGAGCACACCCAAGGCCAGGGTGATGGCAAAGCCCTTGACCGACCCGGCGCCGAAGGTCGAGCCAAAGTAGAACAGGATGGCGCAGGTGATGAGCGTCGAGATGTTTGAATCGCGGATCGAGGTCCAGGCCCGGCTGAAGCCGGCCTCGATGGCCGGGTCCAGGCTTTCGCCCGGCGCGCAGCTCCTCCTTCATCCGCTCAAAGACCAGGATGTTGGCGTCGACCGCCATGCCGGTGGACAGGATAAAGCCGGTGATGGCCGGCAGGGTGAGGGTCACCGGGATGAGCTTGTACAGGGCCAGGTTGAGCAGGCCGTACAGGATCAGACGCCAGATCGGCCAGGAAGCCAGGCACGCGATAGTAGATCAGCATGAACAGCAGCACGATCGACAGGCCGATGACGCCGGCCCGGATGCTGCGCTGCACCGACTCCTGGCCCAGCGTGGGGCCGACCGCGCGGTAGCTCTCCACCTTCAGCGGGATCGGCAGCGCGCCGTAGCGGAGCTGGAGCGCCAGATTCTGCGCCTCTTCCAGCGTAAAGTTGCCTGAGATTTCGCCCCTGCCTTCGGTGATCGGGGTCACGATGTGCGGGCTGGAGATCACCTGCTTGTCCAGCACGATCGACAGGTAGTAGTAGGGCTGCACGTTGTTGTCGGCGTGGGCCGTCGTAAAGTCCTTGAAAGTACTGGGCCCCCTCGTCGGTCAGCTCAAAAGCGATGCCAATCTCGCCGGTGCTTGTGTTGCGTTGAGGCGTTGGCCGTCTTGAGATGGTAGCCGGTCAGGACGGTGGCATACACCGTCTGGGTCTCGGTGGTTACGGTCGTCGTCAACGCGCCGGTCGTCGTCAGCGCGCCGGTTGGCGTCACCGGGACGGTGGCAGTCACCTGCGTGGGTCGGTCGCCCCATCCGCCCACAGGTCGGGATAGGTGGTCTGGACCGTGGTTTCGGGCGGCAGGAAGTCGTAGCCGGCATCGACGAACTCGAGCAGGCCGGTCTCGCGGATGGTGGCGATGGCCGCTTCCGGATCCTCGACGCCCGGCAGCTCGACGATGATGCGCCGGCTGCCCTGCAACTGGACCACCGGCTCGGTCAGGCCCAGGGCGTTGACCCGGTTGTCGACGATGGTCGCCACCTGTCTCATGGCGTCCGGCTTCGATCTCCTGGTCGGCCGGCACGTCGGCCTCCAGCAGCACCTGGACGCCACCCTGCAGGTCGAGCCCTTGCCTGATGTCAAAATCCCTGTCGTATCTTGATCGGCCCCAGTGCGATGTGTATGCCCGGGACTGCTTGGGCAGGTCGATGTAGATGGCGACCGCAGCCAAGACGATGATGAGAATCAGCAGCACGATGTTCCTGTTCATATACGATGACCTGTTTCCTCTCGCTGAGTCTAAACCGCTCTGTGCGCAAACGAAGCGATTATACTCTATCGTCAAGCATCTGTCAAACACTCCAAACCTGCAGGCGGGTTATTTGACAGCCAAGGCAAGATCGGGTATAATCGCCGCAACTGAAAATCGGAACGACGCCGAACAGGAGGAGTAGGTGGACGGGCCCTGGTGAACGGGCCGTCATGCCCGGCAGAGAGGGGGGTCACCGGCTGCGAGCCCCCTACAGTCGCCATCCGCCGAAGGTCGCCTGGGAGTCGGTTGGCTGAAGCTCAGCGCATAGGTCAACCCGGGTGCGCCCGTTACAGCGACAGAGTGGGCAGGGCCAGAGCTCGATCAGGAGCCGGCCGCTGCCAAGCAAGGTGGTACCGCGGAAGGCAACCCCTTTCGTCCTTGAGGGCGAAAGGGGGTTTTTGTTTGTTGCGTGTTGGGATGAAGACTGCGATGGGTGAGAAGGAGAAGAGAGAGATGGACAAGACATACGATCCACAAAGCACCGAACAGCGGCTGTACGACTGGTGGGAGGCGCAGGGCTACTTCAAGCCCGAGACGCTGGTCCAGAAGGGCCTGGCCGAGCCCGAACGAGCCGGCGTGGTGCATCACCATGCCGCCGCCCAACGTCACCGGGGCGCTGCACCTGGGCCACGCCATTGTGGCCGCGATCGAGGACCTGATGACCCGCTACTACCGGATGCGCGGCCGCGAGACGCTGTTCCTGCCCGGCGCGGATCACGCCGGCATCGCCACCCAGAACGTGGTGGAGCGCGAGCTGGGCAAGCAGGGCATCACCCGCTTTGACCTGGGCCGCGACAAGTTCGTCGAGAAGGTGTGGGAGTGGAAGCAGGTCTACCATGCCCGCATCACCGAGCAGCACCCGGCGGCTGGGGGTGAGCTGCGACTGGACGCGCGAGCGGTTTACGCTGGACGACGGCTTGAGCCACGCCGTGCGGACCGCCTTTGTGCGCCTGTACAAGAAAGGGCTGATCTACCGCGGCGCCTACCTGGTGAACTGGTGCCCGCGCTGCGAGAGCGCCATCTCGGACCTGGAGGCGATCTCCGAGGAGCAGGACGACTACCTGTGGACGATCCGCTATCCGATCGTCACCGACGACTGGGCGGGGCCGCAGCACCCGTGGGGCAGCGGCCGCTGGGCCGAAGGGGCGACCGAGTTCATCGAGATGGCCACTGCCCGCCCGGAGACGATCATGGGCGACACGGCCGTGGCCACCCACGCCGGGCACGAGCGCTTTGCCCGGCTGATCGGCCGCACCGCGGTGCTGCCGATCATGGGCCGGCGCATCCCGATCATCGACGACATGGCGGTGGACCCCGAGTTTGGCACCGGCGCGGTCAAAATAACGCCGGCCCACGACCCCGACGACTATGAGATGGGGCTGCGCCACGACCTGGAAGCGCCGACGGTGCTGACCGACACGGGCAAGATGAACGAGCTGGCCGGCCCGTACGCCGGGCTGGACCGCTACGAGGCACGCGACGCCGTGGTGCGCGATTTCGAGCGGGAGGGGCTGCTGCTCAAGATAGAGCCGTACCACCACAGCGTGGCCCACTGCGAGCGCTGCGACACGGTGGTCGAGCCGCGCATCTCGACCCAGTGGTGGCTGAATGTGAAGCCGCTGGCCGAGGCGGCCATGGCTGCGGTGCGCAGCGGCGAGACGACCATCATCCCCGAGCGCGAGGAGCGGCGCTTTTTCCAGTGGATGGAGCAGATCCGGCCGTGGTGCATCAGCCGCCAACTCTGGTGGGGCCACCGCATCCCGGTGTGGTACTGCGACGACGTGCGGCGCAGCAGACCTGCGACATGGAGGACCCGGCGAGCTTGCGCCCACTGCGGCAGCGACCAGATCCACCAGGACCCCGACGTGCTCGACACCTGGTTCAGCTCGGGGCTGTGGCCGTTCAGCACGCTCGGCTGGCCGGACGACACGCCCGACATGCGCCGCTTCTACCCGACCACGATGCGCGAGACCGCCTACGACATCCTCTTCTTCTGGGTGGCGCGGGAGATGATGCTCGGCATCGAGATGACCGGCAGGGCGCCGTACGAGACGGTGTACCTGCACGGCCTGGTCAGAAACGAAGAAGGAAAAAAGATCAGCAAGTCGATGGAGAATATCGAGCAGTACGACCCGCTGCATCTGATCGGCGAGATCGGCGCCGACGCGCTGCGCTACACGCTGCTGACCAGCTCGACGCCGGGCAACGACATGAACCTCGACCCGCGCCGGCTGGAGGGCGCCCGCAACTTTGCCAACAAGCTGTGGAACGCGGCCCGGTTCGTGATCACCAACCTGCCGGCGCCCGACGAGGAGCCGGCAGCCCAGCCCGCGCCCGCAGCCTACGACCTGGCCGACCGGTGGATCATCAGCCGCCTCAACCGCCTGATCGCCGACGTGACCGACCTGTTCGACGCCTACCAGTACGGCGAGGCAGGGCGGCGGATCAACGACTTCTTGTGGAGCGAGTACTGCGACTGGTACATCGAGGCGTGCAAGATCCGGCTGTCGGGCGAGCGATCCTGGCCGGCCGCGGGCGGCGCCCAGGCGACGCTGGTGGCGGTGCTGGAGACGAGCCTGCGGCTGCTCCACCCCTACATGCCCTTCGTCACCGAAGAGATCTGGCAGCACCTGAAGGCAGCCTGGCCCGGCGGCGAGGAGTGGGGCGAGTCGCTCATGATCCGCCCCTGGCCCCAGGCCGACCCGGCCCGCCTGGACGCCGAGGCCGAGGCCGACATGGAGCTGGTGATGGACCTGATCCGCCAGATCCGCAACGCCCGCGCCGAGTTCGACGTGACGCCCGGCAAGCGGATCCCGGCGGTGATCGCCGCCGGCGACCGGCTGGAGATGCTGGAGGCGCAGCGCGGGCTGCTGTGCTTCCTGGGCCGGCTGGACGAGGGCCAACTGACCCTGGCCCGCAGCCTGGACCACAAGCCGAAGCAGGCGGTGGCGCTGGTGTCCGGCGGGGTGGAGGCCTACCTGCCGCTGGCCGGGCTGGTCGACCTGGAGCAGGAGCTGGCCCGCCTGGGCAAGGCGCTGGCCGAGGCCGACGCGGAGATCCGCCAGGTTGAGGCCAAGCTGGCCAACGAGGCGTTCACGTCCAAGGCGCCGGCGCACGTGGTCCAGCAGCAGCGGGACAAGCTGGCCGCCCACCAGGAGCGCCGGGAGCGGCTGGAGGCGCGGCTGAAGGCGCTGCAAGAGTAGACGACATAGGCACAGAGGCCCCGCCGGATTCGGCGGGGCCTCTGTTGTTTGGCGAGGGCGCTTCACTGCTTTTTGACAACTGCCGCACTCTCCGTTATACTGAGCACCGGACAGGCCCTACTTAACGCAGATAACCACTGTAGCAAGGACGCAACAGAGATAGCTCGGTGGATCATACGCCCAATCGAGGAAGGAGAAACTGAAATGAAGCGCGGTTCTTTGTTCTCAATGGTGGTGGCACTCTGCCTGATACTGCTGGCCCTACCCGTGCCGATGGCGGCCCAAACAGCCGACTCGACCCCCGCGGCCTGGATTGCTCGAGCAGTCCGAGCTGGGCGGATGGCAAACCGGGCCTTTCCCTCCGGCCGGCTTCCAGTATGCGCGCCACGACGGCGCCTTTGTCCCCGGACCTGCCGGCGAGCCGTGGGCTAACAAGATCTATTTCCTCGGCGGCCGGACTTCGCCGCCCACCGAGTCGCCTAATATCTGGATGTTCGACCCGGTGACCGGCACCTATACCGATACTGGGGCCGACGTGGTCGAAGACGTGTCCAATTATAACGCCAACCTGATCCTGGACGACGGCACCGGCCGCGGGCCGGCCGTGTATGTCATCGGCGGAACGAACAAAGACGGCGGCGGCGTGAGTATCGGCATGGTACAGCGCTACTATCCCCAGGTGAACGTGGCCGAGTCGTTGCCCGCGGCCGATAACTGGAACGGGATGGTGGGTGGCTCTCGCGTGGCTGCGATGGGGACGGCGGTCGTTGACGACATCATCTATGTCTATGGCGGCTGGGAGACGAATGTCGCGCCCTACTTTTCTTCCGAGACGTGGGCGTTTGACCCGAACCAGCCATCTGGCTCGCGCTGGACCAACCTGAACGCCCCCCTGCACACGGCCCGCAGCTATATCATGAGCGCCGTCCAGGATGGCAAGGTGTATGCCATCGGCGGCGTGGGGAGCTATGTCGGCGGCGAGCTGGACCCGGTCGCTACGTTCGAGGTGCTGGATACGGCCAACCTGGCCGCCGGCTGGACGCTGCTGGCCCCCATGCCAACTGCCGGCGGCGAGGGGCGCGGCTATGGCTTTGACTCGGACACCCTCAACGTCAACGCGCCCTGGCATGGCAAGCTGTACGTGGTCGCCTCGAACGACTGGCCGGACGTGTCATCCGAGGTGCTCGAGTACGACATCGCTACCAACACCTGGCGCGACGACCTGCCCGAGCTGCCCACTCCGCGGGCCGACCTGGCCGGCACCTTTGTACCTCTGTGCACGCCCGATCCGAACGATGGCCTGCCCGGGCTGTGGACCTTTGGCGGGCGGATCAACGAGAGCTGCGACCCGCCCCTGGGCCCCACCGAGTTCTACCCGCTGCCCTGCGCCGACTGCACCGGCCTGACTGAAGTCGCCGTCGACGGGCCGGTGGAATTGCTGGCCGGGGAGACGGGGGTCTACTCGGCCATCCTGGAACCGGTCAGCGCCACGCTGCCGATCGACGTGGTATGGAGCAACGGCACGATCAGTACATCTGCCGCCTACAGCTGGGCCGAGCCCGGCCTGTATACGGTCGTGGTGACGGCCACCAACTGCCTGGACACGGCCATCGTGACCGCCAGCTTGACCGTGGAGGTGTTGTGCGTCGAGCTGACCGGGGCGACGATCACCGGCCCGGTCGAGCTGTTGGCGGGGGAGACAGGCATCTACTCGGTGACGTTGGAACCGCCGACGGCAACCCCGCCGTTCGACCTGATGTGGAGCAACGGCACGGCCGGCGCGAGCGCGGCTTACAGCTGGGCCGAGCCCGGCCAGTATACGGTCGTGGTGACGGCCACCAACTGCCTGGACACAGCCATCGTGACCGCCAGCTTGAGCGTGGAGGTATTGTGCGTCGAGCTGACCGGGGCGACGATCACCGGCCCGGCCGAGCTGTTGGTGGGTGAATCAGGCTCCTATTCGGTGACGCTGGAACCGCCGACGGCGACCCCGCCGATCGACCTGGTGTGGAGCAACGGCACGACCGGCACCTTGGCGGTCTATAGCTGGAGCGTCCCCGGCGACTATACCGTGGTGGTGACGGCTACCAACTGTGCGGGCCTGGCCGAGGTGACCGGCACGCTCGGCGTGACGGTGACGCCCAAGAAGTACTATGTCTATCTGCCGATTGTGGTGAGGAAGCAGTAGGCTGTCCGACGCCGCAAACGAAGAGGGCCACCGGAGTTTTCCGGTGGCCCTTCTTGCTGGTACTAAGCCGCGCCCTTGACTTCTGAAAGCTTGCCCTTGATCGCGAGCCAGTCGCGGCGCAGCGCTTCGTCAGCCTCGATCTGGGTCCCGATCTTGGTGCAGCCGTGCAGGATGGTGGTGTGGTCGCGCCCGCCCAGCAGCTCGCCGATCGCCGGCAGGGAGGCGCCGGTCTCGCGGCGGATCAGGTACATGGCCAGTTGGCGGGGCACCGACACCGCCCGCGCCCGGCTCGGCCCGGTCAACTGCTCGGTCGAGACCTTGAAATGGCGGGCCACTGCCGTCAGGATCTGCTCCGGCGACAGGTCTGACGGGGCGCCCAACAGCCCGGCCATTGCGGCCTGGGCCATGTCGAGGGTCAGCGGCGTGTGCATCAGCTTGGCGTGGGCCAGCACGCAGTTCAGCGCCCCCTCCAACTCACGCACGTTGCTCGGCACCTGGTGGGCGACGTAGGTCAAGACTTCCCCCGGCACCCGGAAGCCGGCCGCCTCGGCCTTGTTGCGCAGGATAGCGATGCGCGTCTCCAGGTCGGGTGGCTGCATGTCGGCGATCAGCCCCCAGTTAAAGCGGGAGCGCAACCGTTCTTCCAGAGCCAGCAGCGCCTTGGGCGGCCGATCGCTGGAGACGACGATCTGCTTGTTGGCGCCGTGGAGGGTGTTGAAGGTGTGGAAGAACTCCTCCTGGGTTCGCTCTTTGCCGGCGATGAACTGGATATCATCTACGAGCAGGACATCGATACTGCGGTATTTGGCCCGGAATGCCTCGGTCGTCTGGGCACGGATGGCGTTGATCAGGTCGTTAGTGAACCACTCGGCCGACAGGTAGAGGACCGACAGGCCGCGGCGCTGGGCGACGTGGCCCATGGCGTGCAGCAGATGGGTCTTGCCCAGACCTACCCCACCATAGATGACCAGCGGGTTGTAGGCATGGGCCGGGTTGTCGGCGGCAGCCAGGCAGGCGGCGTGGGCCAGCCGATTGCCCGCGCCGACGACGAAGGAGTTGAAGGTATAACGTGGGTTCAGGATCGTCAACGGGTGGTCCGTTCGTCTGGGCCGGGCGGCCGGCCTGCCCGGCCGGCTCAGCCGGCTCTGCCACGTCTGTCTCTTCGGGGGATATCTGTTCCGGCACCAGCTCGAGGTCGGCCTCTGCCTCGGGAGCCTTGGTCGTAAAGACCACTTCCATGTCGCGCCCGGCCTGCCGCTGCAACACCCGCTTGATGGTGGGCAGCAGGCGGTTCTGAAGCCAGTCTACCGCGTAGGCGTGCCGGACGTAGAGGGTGAGCGTTCCATCCTCATAGGCGACAACCCGGCTGCCCCTCAGCCAGGTATCAAAGGTGGCCCGGGTCATCTGCAACTGCAGCTCCCCGAGCGCAGCCTGCCACAGCTTCTGGACGCTCGCTAACGACCAATCCGACATACGCAAAACCGCACTGTTCTCTGGCTCCACAACTCCCCCGGCACGACGAACTGATCCCGAACCGGCGCAGGCGCAAGGACACACCGCAGAGCCTGCAACTCCGGGCCAGGCAAGAGACGCTCTATTGATTACAACCGTTTTTGGCATCTGGACCGCGAGGTAGAGGCTGAGGCAGGAGCGGCGAGTCGTAGCTACTGCTGGTTGACTCGTCACAGAGGTGACCCATTAGCCTGGTGGGCGTGCGCTGCCAGACATCTGGGCCGATTCCCCTACCGCCTGTATTCCGGTCGCACTGACATTGTACCAGAAGTCGGAATCCGGCGCAACTGCCACCTGCCCAGATACAGGGCCAATAGCGGTCGGTGCGAAGCAGGCAGCCGACCCAGGGTTAGGTGTAAGGAGACGCCGCACCCCTACAGTTAGTGTGTACTGCGGCCCGTTTGGCATCCAAGGTTAACATTTCCGCATCACAGGATTTTAAGGCAGCTTACGTCAACAGCGACTCAGGCCAGATCCCGCCCGGCGCGGCGCAGGTTTTGCCGGACCATCCCCAACGGCGTGCTGACCGGCGTCACGACGGCCAGCAACCGCTCGCCCGGCAGCGCCAGGGCGTACAGGCGGACGGAGCTGCTCTCGAACATGCTGTGCTCAAAGGGGGCGTCGGGCTGGCCCAGGAACCGACCGGCAGCTTGGGCAGCCCGCACGGCAGCAACGATCGAGCCTGGCAAACTCTTCGGCGCCAGGCTTGGCCACCGTGCCGACATAGCTCACCAGCCCTTCCTTGCCCGCCGCTGTTGAGATGAGCAGGGCCGCGTCGGCGCCGGTCTCTCGCACCAGGCCGGCCAGCGGCGAGCCGGAGCCGGTGGCCGGCTTTTGAGCCGGCAGCGGCGCTGCCGGCCGCGCAGAGGACGGTTCCGAGGAGGGCAGTGGGCCGGCAGAAGCCGGCGTTGAGGGCGGTGGAGGGCTAACAGGGCGCACTTTTTTGGTAAGCGCCTCCTGGATATTCGGCAACAGGTCATCGACGAAGAAGGGCTTGGTCAGCGTGCCCTGGATATCCAGGGTGCGCGCTTCGGGCGGCAGGTCTTCACCCATGAGAGGGATCAGCACCAAGCGCATGGTCGGCCAGCCCTGTCGCACCTTGTGGACCAGGTCCAGGTAGACATCGCCGCCGAGATCCAGACCCATGTCCACGATCGTCAGAGCATAGTCTGCGCTGGGCAGCAGATCAAGGGCTTTGCGCTCCGAGGGGGCGACGTCGACCGAGTATCCCCCCTCTGCTTCCAGTATCCCTTTCAGCATAGTGGCAAAGGCTTCGTTGCTGTCTACCACCAGGATCTTGACCGCCATCAGCTATCCTCCCATCCGTCATTCTGCGCGATCTGTCATTCCGGCCTTTGGCCACTTCCCGGCCAGATGGGCCAGGAAGCGAAGAATCTGTCACTCGCCCAACATCCAGCCCACCGCGTTCGACACCAGCCGGGTCTTGGCTTCATCCGGCAACAGGTAGAGCGGGAAGGCAACATAGAGCATCTTGAACCCGGTGGACTCTTCCTCCAAAACCACGACCGATGGCAGACCCGGCGATTCACTGGCCGGACCCCGGACCATGACGACGGTAGTGGCCTCGGTATCTGCTTCCTCCAGCACCTGGACCGCATAGTCCTGGCCCGACGGCGCCGGCACAAAGGCGATCACCTCACCCTTGGTGAACCCCTTGGTCACCGGATGGCTGGCATCCTCGACCTGGACGTCCTGCTGCACTGCTACGCTCGCCTCCTCGTTCAGAAAAGCCCCCGACACGATCACCGGCACCCCGCCCAGCATCAAGGCGCCCAGCGCAGCGGTCTCTTCCTGGCTGAAGGGCGTCTCAAAATCGCCGCTGGTCCAGATCACCAGGTCGTAGTCGGCCAGGTCGATGACCGACGGAGCACCATCTCTGGCTTTGCTCCACAGCGTGACCTCGTACCTGTCTTTCAGAATCGCGACGTAATCGTCGGCGCTCGTCTTGCCGTCGTAGCGGCCCTTGGTATCGTCCAGGGCGACGACGATGATCTTGAGTTTGGGCCCGACGACCGGCGTCGTCGCCGGCACGGTGGTGGTGATGGAGGAGGTCGGCACTGGGGTCGCGGTTGGCGCCAGCGTCGGAGCCACAACCGGCCCAAGCCCGGGCCAACCGCCGATCCCCTTGCCGGGCGCCACTTCGCCGGTCGGACAGAGGGCCACGATCGGAGGGGCCGGCGATGTGCCGTTGCCGTCCTGGACGACGCAGCCCGCCAGATCGCCGCCACTCAGGCGCTTGACGGCGTTGTCCAGGCCCGCCTCGGTGCTGGCCAGCACCACCAGGACGTGACGCTCGCCGTCGTCCTGAAGGATCAGCACGGCGGTGCCGCTCAGCACCACCTGGCCCATCGCCTGCACGTCCGCCGTCATCGATATGCCGGCGGTGGTGGTCACTTCAGGTGCTGCGATGTGGGCCAGCGCCTGTAGATCTGTCATCGTTGATACACCGGCGGTAACGGTCACTTCGAATGTCGCAGTGATGCCTGCCGGGCTGTCTTCTGTCGCGGCAGTGGGCGTGATGGCCAGCGTCACGCCGGCGGCGGCCAGGTAGGGCTCGACCTCATCAGTCGCCCGATACAGGCCGAAGAACAGGGTGTCGCGCTCCTTATCCTCCGCCTGGCGGACGGTCAGGGTCTTGCCCTGGCCGGCAAACAGGGCCTGCAGGCTGCTGCCGCTCTTGAGCAGATCGCTGTCCAGCACCGGATCGCCGACGTAAACCAGGTCGGCCTCGTCGCGGAAGAAGAAGGGGAAATCGGCCAGATCGTAGCGCCGCTCGGCGCCGCTCAGGAAATCGGCGATGTTGGACACCAGCCGGTCGTTGTCGTAAACGGCATTGTACGGCTCGGTCATGAAGGTCAGGTCGCCCAGGGCCAGCACCGCCCCATCGGCGGCCAGTACCGCCACCGGCAGATCGCCGGCGCGCTCGCTGCTGCTGGAGTGGGTGTCGCCGCCGGCAGAGATCAGCGCCGGCTGGCCGGAGATGAGCGAGTGGGCGGCGTAAAAGACGACCTGCTCCAGCCCGCCGGTCAGCGGCTGGTCGGCCATCTCTGTCAGCCGGATGTTACGATAGTTGCCCTCGTATTCGGCGGTGTTGTAGAGATAGTCAGGCTGAAAGACCAGACCGAACCGGGCTGCCAGGCTATTGAGGTGGGTTGCATCGCTGTCGAGCCCGGCATAGTCGCCATAGTCGTCCATCAGGACACCATAGCGGGTGGGGTCGCCCACCAGCAGCAGCCGCCCGCCCTTGTCCACAAAAGTCTGGATCGTCTGGATCTCGGCGGCAGTAAAGCTCGCACCCGGCGAGATGATCACCAGCGCCCGGGCGTAGCGCAAGCTCCCGGCCAGGTTTTCGGCAGCTTCGACCAGCTCCAACTGCCGGCCTCGCGCCGCCAACCGGGCCTGCAACACGTTCAATTCCGCTGTCGTGAACCGGTTGTCGTGGGCCCGATCGACGACGATTGCCTCCACCGCCTGGGCTGTGTCCGAAGGGAGGAGCAGGCTGGTCGGCAAAGAGGGGCATCTCGGGGGTGGGCGCCGCCACTCTGGCCAGGTCGGGGCGGGGCACCGGGCCGGGCTGGTACCGGCCGTCGTAATAGTAGAGCCAGCGACCGACCAGCGGCACGGCCAGCAACACGGCCAGCAGGAGCAACACCCCCGCAGCGATCAGAATCTTTTTCAGCATGACTCGATCCTTTCCGTGGAGGAAGCGGTCACGGCAGCAGTTCCACGTAGCGGTAGTAGCAGCCGGGGGGCAGGCTGTGCGAGCAGGTCGGCCACGGTGGCCGCCGTGGAGTGACCCACCGGCTCGTCGACGGAGAGCAACGACTCCAGAGCCGACTCGGGGGTGCGGTCCACGACCCGGTAATGGCGAACCCCGGCCAGATGGGCAGCCTCGGCGATGGCCTCTGTCTGGGAGCCGATAGCGTCGATCAGCCCCATCTGCTGGGCCTGCAAGCCCAGGTAGATCTCGCCGCGAGACAGCACGTCTGGCCCCACCTGCAGCCGGTCCTGGCGCTGGGCCATGATCGCCGCCAGGAAGGTCTGCTTCAACAGCTCCATCTGGCGGATATAGGCGTCCTGCGAACCGCCTGACAGCTTGAAGGGGCCGGTCGTCATCAGCACTTCGTCTACCAGGTCCTCCTCACCCAGGACGGAGATGACGCCGATGTTGCCGACCATCGAAGCGGGCTTGGCATAGATCCGATCGGCGGCACAAGCAATGTAGTAGGCGCCGCTGGCGGCCATCTCGTCGACGGAGACAACGACCGGCTTACGCTCGCGCAGCTTGAGCAGATCGAAGTAGAGGCCCTCGCTGGCCGACACCTCGCCGCCTGGGCTGGATACGTCGAGCACGACGGCACGGACAGCCCGATCGTTGCCGACCTGTTCCAGCACCCGGCTGATATCGGCGGTGTACGACCCCCAGATGTCCCCCTCGACGCGGATGACGGCGATCTGAGGTGTGGGGACCAGGTACAGCGCCAGCAAATAGCCTGCCAGCAGCGGCAGCAAAATCCGCAGGGCCAGATCCGCCGCCTTGAGGATGGAACGCAATGCGTTACGCATGCCAGCCTTCCCTTTTGTCAAGAAGAATCGGGCCTATTATATCACAGTTGCGCCCATTCGCCTATTTTCCGAACCTCTGCTATAATATCGGCGCCTATGTCGCGCATCTACGCCGTGGCCAATCAGAAAGGTGGAACAGGCAAAACCACCACTGCCGTCAACCTGGGCGCCTTCCTGGCCGCCGCCGGCAAGCGTGTGCTGCTCATCGACGCCGATCCCCAGGCCAACGCCACTTCCAGTCTGGGGGTGGACCGGCGGTCGCTGCCGCACTCGATCTATGACGTCCTGCTTAACGGCGTGCCGGCCGACCAGGCGATCATGTTGACCAAACAGGTACATCTAGATCTGATCCCGTCGGCACCGGCGCTGGCCGGCGCCGAGGTCGAGCTGGTTGGGCTGATGGCTCGCGAGTACCGCCTGCGCCGCGCCCTGGAACAGACTGCCGTCTACTATGACTTTGTTTTCATCGACTGCCCGCCCAGCCTGGGCCTGTTGACCATCAATGCCCTGACTGCGGCTGCGGACGGGGTGATCATCCCGGTGCAGTGCGAATACCTGGCCCTGGAAGGGCTGAGCCAACTGCTCAAGACGATCTACCTGGTGCGTGATAACCTGAACCCGGTATTGACGGTTGCCGGGGTGGTATTGACCATGTTCGACGCTCGGACCAACCTGGCGCGCCAGGTGGTGGACGAGGTGCGGCACCACTTTCCAGGCCACGTCTTTAAGACGATCATCCCGCGCACCGTCCGGCTCAGCGAAGCGCCCAGCTACGGCGAGACGATCCAGAGCTATGCGCCGGAATCACTGGGCGCCGAGGCTTACCGCGCACTGGCCGAGGAGCTGCTGGCAAGGAGTAACACCGAATGAGCGGAACCTGCGGATTGCAGAGGAGGGCGTATGGGTCGGCGAAGCGGACTCGGTAGAGGACTGGAAGCGCTCATCCCTACGGCACAGGGACCGGCGGCTGCTGGGCTGGAGCAGGTGCCGGTGACAGCCATCACCCCCAACCCGTTGCAGCCGCGCACGGCGTTCGATCCGGAGGCGCTGGCCGAGCTGGCCGCCTCGATCCGGGAGCACGGCCTGATCCAGCCGTTGATCGTCACCCAGCAGGGGCCGGAGCGCTACCAACTGATCGCCGGCGAGCGGCGCTGGCAGGCGGCGCAGATGGCCGGCCTGACCACCGTGCCGGTCATTGTCAAGGAGGCCACGCCGCAGCAGGCGCTGGAGCTGGCGCTGGTGGAGAATATCCAGCGCGCCGACCTGAACCCGCTGGAAGAGGCCGCTGCCTTTCGCCAGCTCGTCGACGAGTTTGGCCTGAGCCAGGAGCAGGTGGCCGAGCGGGTGGGCAAGAGCCGGGTGGCGGTGACCAACACCCTGCGCTTGCTGCGCCTGCCGGCCGAGGTCAAGCAGGCGCTGGCCGACGGCACGATCCAGGAGGGGCACGCCCGGGCGTTGCTGGGGCTGCCCACATCGCAGGCGCAGGTGACGGCCGTGCAGCTCGTGATCAAGCGGGCGCTCAGCGTCCGCCAGACCGAGGAGCTGGTGCGCCGGATGATAGAGCCGCCACAGCCCAAGCCTGCCGAGCCGCCACAGCCTGAGGCGCGGTCGCTCGAGGAGCAGTTCCGCGCCCGACTGGGGACAAAGGTGCAGCTCTACCGCAACCGAAAGGGGCGGGGCCGGCTGGTGATCCACTTTTACTCGGAAGAGGAGCTGCAGGCCATTTACGAGACGATTGTGGGTGGGAATTAGCCTGTGGCAGCAAGACCCAGGCTTGCAATGGTGACCCTCACAGTTCTTCTGACCGCTGCCTCAGCGGTCACTGTTTTTTCGCTGCTGCCCCTCGCCGCGCCAGCTACGCCCGACATCGCCGGGTGCCCGCTGTTCCCGGTGAACAATGTGTGGAACGCCCGCGTGGACACCCTGCCGGTCGATTCCAGCTCGAACCTGTACATCGCCACTATCGGCGCTGCCACTGGGGTCCACCCAGATTTCGGCGCGGGTGAGTGGCCGCCTGGCTCGGGGGCGCCGATCGGCATTCCCTACGTCGATGTGCCGGGCAGCCAGCCGCCGGTCGAGATCGTGTTTACCGAGTCTGGCAACGAGAGCGACCCCGGCCCTTATCCTGTCCCGACCGACGCCCCGATAGAAGGCGGGGCGGGCAGCGACGGCGATCGTCACGTACTGGTGGTCGAGCGCGACGGCTGCATCCTGTACGAGCTGTACTACGCCTACCCCCAGCCCGACGGCAGTTGGGAGGCCGGCTCGGGCGCGGTGTTTGACCTGCGGTCGAACGCCCTGCGGCCGGACGGCTGGACCTCGGCCGACGCCGCCGGGCTGCCGATCCTGGCCGGGTTGGTTCGCTACGACGAGGTGACCAGCGGTGAGATCCGCCACGCTCTGCGCTTTACGGCGCCGCAGACGCGGCGAGAGTACCTCTGGCCGGCGCGGCACTATGCCTCGATCCTGACCGGCCAGGAATACCCGCCGATGGGCCAGCGCTTCCGGCTGCGGGCCGATTTCGACACTCTCGGGTTTTTCGCCCGAGGTGCAGGTCATCCTCCAGGCGCTGAAGCGCTATGGCATGATCCTGGCCGACAACGGGTCAGCGTGGTATATCTCGGGCACGCCTGACGAGCGGTGGGACAATGACATGCTCGTCGGAGAGCTGGCCCAGGTCCACGGCTCTGATTTCGAAGCGGTGGACGAGTCGTCGCTGATGGTCATCCCCGATTCGGGCCGGGTGCGGTTCGGCGGGTATGTGTGGTATCTGCCGCTCATCGTGCGCGATTGGTGACCCTCATCATGCCGGGTGAAGCGAAGCATCTCGGCCCCATCTATGCCGGCCTGGGCCTGCTGTCCGCGGCGGCTCTGGCATTCGAGATTACCCTCACCCGCCTCTTCTCCGTCACCCAGTGGTATCACTTTGCCTTCCTGGCAGTCAGCGTCGCCCTGCTGGGCTACGGCGCCAGCGGCACAGCGCTCAGCCTGGCGCCTCGCTGGGCCGTGCCGCCCGCCGGCCGCCGGGCGGCGGCGCTGGCCGTGCTCTTTTCCCTCGGCGTGGTGGGGGCCTACCTCAGCCTGAACCACCTGCCGTTCGACTCGTACCGGATAGCCTGGGAGCGGGTCCAGGTCGTTTACCTGGTGGTCTACTACCTGGCCCTGACGGCGCCCTTTTTCTGCGCCGGGCTGGCAGCCGGGCTGCTGCTGGCCGCCTACCCGGAACGGTCGGCCCGCCTGTATGCGGCCAACCTGTTCGGCTCGGCGCTGGGCGGGCTGGCGCCGGTGGCCTTGCTCCCTTTGGCCGGCGAGGGAACGGTGTTGCTCATCGCCGCGCTGGGCTTGTTGGCCGCCCTGGTCTTTCAGGGTAGTAGTCCAGCGAGCCGGCTCCTACGCCTCGTGTTGCTGGCGGCCGGCTGCTTGCTGCTGGCCGGCGCCTTTTACCTACCGGCCCCCTTGCGTCTCCGCCTGTCGCCCTACAAAGGGCTAAGCCAGGCGCTGCGCTTCCCCGATGCACAGGTCACCCGGCAGCAGTGGAACGCCTATTCGCGGGTGGACCGGGTGGCGAGCCGGTCGATCCACCAGGCGCCGGGGCTGAGCCTGAGCTACGACGGGCCGCTGCCTGAGGAGGACGGGCTGTTCGTCGACGGCGACGATCTGTCGCCGGTGATGAGCACGGCGCCCGGAGGCGATTTCAGCGATTATCTGCCAGCGGCGCTGCCCTACCGGCTGCGGCCGGGCGGGCGGGCGCTGCTCATCGAGCCGCGAGGCGGGCTCGACGTATGGACGGCGTTGAGTCAGGGCGCCGCGTCGGTCACGGCAGTGGAGAGCAACCCGCTGCTGGTCGAGGCCGCCGGCGAGGTGTACCGCGACCCTCGGGTGCAGGTCGTGAGCGAGGAGGGCCGCAGCTATGCCCACCGCAGCCGCGAGACGTTTGACGTGGTTCACCTGGCCCTGACCGACGGCTACCGGCCGGTGACCTCGGGCGCCTACAGCCTGGGCGAGCGGTACGATCTGACGGTCGAGGCGTTCGAGGATTACCTGGCCCGGCTGCGACCCGGCGGGCTGCTGGTGGTGGAGCGCTGGCTGCAACTGCCGCCCAGCGAAGAGCTGCGCGCCGGTGCGATCGCCGTCGAGGCGCTGCGCCGGTCGGGCGCCAGCGATCCGGCGGCGCAGTTGGCCGTCGTCCGCGACTGGCAGGTGGGCCTGATCCTGGTCAAGAAAGGCGCCTTCACATCCGACGAGCTGGCCGCCATCCGCCAGTTCTGCCAGGAGCGCGGCCTGGACCTGGCAGCGATGCCCGGCCTGCGGGAGGAGGAGGCCAATCGCTTTAACCTGCTGGCTGAGCCGGTCTATTTTCGCGCCTTTCAGCAGTTGCTGGCCGATCCAGAAGCGCTATACGCGGAGCAGCCGTACGACGTGCGGCCGCCGACCGACGACCGGCCTTTTTTCTTTCACTTTTTCAGATGGAGCCAGACGCGGGCGGTGCTGCAGCAGTTGGGCCGGACCTGGCAGCCGTGGGGTGGGAGCGGCTACCTGGTGCTGATCGCCCTGCTGGCGGTGGCGGTCGTCGCCTCGGCTGCGCTGATCGTGCTGCCGCTGGCCGTTGGCCGGCACCAGGCGACGACACAGGGACCGCGAGGGCGAGTGCTGGCCTTCTTTGGGCTGCTTGGGCTGGGCTTTCTGTTTGTGGAGATCCCGCTGATGCAGCGCTTTATCCTGTTCCTGGGCCAGCCGATCTATGCCTTTACGGCGGTGATCGCCGCGCTGCTCTTCTTTTCCGGGCTGGGCAGCCTGGCCGCGCCGCGGCTCAATCCACGCCGGACGCTGCCGCTGCTGGCGGCGGCGATCCTGCTCTATCCGCTGTTGCTGCCCGCCCTGTTCCAGGCGCTGCTGGGCGCGTCGCCGGCGGTGCGACTGGCGGCGACGGTGATTAGCCTGGCGCCGCTGGGGGTGCTGATGGGCACGCCGTTTCCGGGTGGCCTGGCCTGGCTGGGCCGGCAGGCGCCGGGGCTGGTGCCGTGGGCCTGGGCGGTGAATGGCTGCACGTCGGTGCTGGCGTCAGTCCTGGCGGCGCTGATCGCGCTGTCGGCCGGGTTTTCGTGGGTGCTGGTGGGGGCGGCGGCGGCGTATGGGGGGGCGTGGCTGGTGTTCCCCGCTCTTACCCCCCCCCGAAGATAGGATAGAAATGCACCACCTCACCGTCGTGTAGGACCTGATCCAGCGGCACCTGGGCGCCGTCTATGACGGCGACGGGCGTAGCCCGCGGGTCGAACACGGGCGATCTATCGTGCAAAATCCACAGCACCTGTTGAATGTCGCTCCCGTCCGGCACGGTCAGGTCGATCGCGCCGCCGGGATCCTGGACCGCGACGGTGAGCAGGCCGTGGGCAACCGCACGGATGCGCATTCAGCACATATCCCTCATGAATCTCGTCAACGAACAGCCCGAATTATATCACCATAGACGCAGAAAACAAACTTGGACTTGACAACAGGGAGTGATCGTGGTATACTGTTGCCAGACTTGTACAACACTAACGAGAGGAGCGAAATGACCGTCAGGGTATTGGATAGCAACCAGGCAAGGAGCCAATGGCGGGATATCCTGGATCAAGCCCAAGCCGGCGAGCTAGACCTGGTAGTCGAGCGCTACGGCAAGCCGATAGCGGCGGTGATCGCCTACGATGACTTTGTAGCCCTCCAGGATGAGCTGGACGACCTGCGAGCCGCCCGCCGGGCAGGCATGGCTTACGAGGAGTGGAAACGCGAACCTGACCGAGGGGTATCCTATGAGACCTTTCGGGCTGATCTGGTGGCAGAGGGTCTGTTAGGTGACTGAACCGGCGCAGCGCTGGACAGTCATTGTCGACCGGCAGCCACAGCGAGCGTTGCGCCGGCTACCCCGAGATCTACTGGAACGCATAGACCAGGCGATTTTGTCTTTGGCCGCCGACCCCAGACCGACAGGCTGCAAAATGCCGGCCGGTCGTGATAACCTCTACCGGGTGCGAGTGGGAGAGTGGCGCATATCGTACGCAGTGGAAGATGATCGGCTGATCGTCCTGGTCTTGGAGGTGGCTCCCAGGGGCAGAGCCTACCGGTTCTAGATTCGTCCACTTGCCTATTTAGCCAATTCCTGGTACAATCCCCCTATGACCGAACAACGCAAACACCTGCCGCCTCCGATCTGGGTAGCCAAGCCGGCAGCCTTCCAGACTATGGTCGACCGCCTGAAGAGCCAGCCGGCGCTGGCGGTTGACACCGAATCGAACAGCCTGTATGTCTATCGCGAGCAGGTGTGCCTGATCCAGATCTCGACGCCCAGCGCCGACTATTTGATCGATCCGCTGGCCCTGGCCGATCTGTCGGCGCTGGGACCGCTGCTGGCCGATCCGCAGGTGCTGAAGGTGTTTCACGGCGCCGAATACGATCTGATCACGCTGCACCGCGACTTTGGGTTTACTGTGGCCAACCTGTTCGATACGATGTGGGCCAGCCGCATCCTGGGCTGGCCGGCCCACGGCCTGGCCGATCTGTTGTGGTCCCATTTTGGCGTGGCGATCGACAAGCGCTACCAACGGGCAAACTGGGGGGTTCGCCCTCTGCCGCCAGAACAGTTCGACTATGCCCGGCTCGATACCCACTATTTGCTGGCGCTGCACCGCTTGCAGGCACAGGAGCTGGAGCGGACCAGGCGCTGGCCTCAGGCCCAGGACCGGTTTGCCAAGCTATGCCAAACCCGCTGGGAGACCAAGGGCTTTGACCCGGACGGTTTCTGGCACGTGTCCGGCGCTCACGATCTGGACGACGCCGGCCGTGGGGTGCTGCGCGCCCTGTATCTGTTGCGCGACCAGCAGGCCCAGGTCGAAAATCGCCCGCCGTTCAAGATGCTGTCCAACGGGGCACTGTTGATCCTGAGCGAGCAGCGCCCGCAGACGATCGAGGAGCTGTACAAGCTGCGGGGGGTCAGCTCGCCGTTGGTCCGCAAGCAGGGACATGCCCTGTTGAAAGCGATCCACCAGGGTGCGAGCCAACCGCTCGGCTGGGACCAACGCCCCCGCCCCGCCGACAACAACAACCACAACAGCCGGCCCACGGCCGAATGCCAAGCCCGCTACGAGGCGCTACGCACCTGGCGCAACGCCGCCGCCCAGGCGCGGGGTGTGGAGCCCGACATCATCCTGACCAACCAGACACTGTGGGCTATCGCCCGCCGCCGGCCGCGCAGCCGAGCCGAGCTGGCCGGCGACGGCCTGCTGGCGCCGTGGCAGGTGGACGAGCTTGGCGAAGAGGTACTGGCCGTCCTGAAGAGGACAAAATGAAACCGGGTTTCCGCAGTGCGAGGAAACCCGGTTTTTAGCTAGAGATACATTATCAGTACGATGGCAAGCGCCCACAGGACCACGGTCAGCAGCAGCGGCCGGTCCTGATAGAGGAGCATCTCCGGCGCCCCCCCCTCACCCTTGACGTGGATCAGGTATTGGTAGCGAAACAGGAAATAGATGACAAAGGGGATGGTCAGCATCATGCTATAGTTGTTGGGCAGATTGGGCGCCGAAAAGGTGTACAGCGAATAGGCGATCACCGCCCCGGCCGTGACCAGGTGGTTCATCTCGTCCAGGAGCGGGACGGTGTATTCGTCCAGGATGCGGCGATGGCTGTTGGCGGCGCCGGCCAGGAGGTTTAGCTCATTGCGCCGCTTGCCGATGGCCAGGAACAGGGCCAGCAGGATCGTGCACAGGTACAGCCACGGCGAAAAGCGCTCCGCGTCGGCGGCAACCACGCCGGAGGCGACGCGCAGCACATAGCAGGAGGCCACGACCATCACGTCGATCAGGACGACATGCTTTAGCCAGAATGAGTAGGCCAGGTTCAGCAAAAAGTAGCCCAGGATGATGGCGCCCAGGTGCACGTCCAGCAAGAACGACAGGGGCAGACAGATGGCGAGGATGGCCGCCGCTCCCAGGATGGCGAACCAGGGCTTGAGCTGGCCCGACGGCAGGGCGCGCCTGCGTTTTCGCGGGTGGAGCTTGTCCTTTTCGATGTCGGCCAGGTCGTTGATGATATAGACGGTGCTGGACACCATGCAGAACAGGACGAAGGCGGCGGTGGTTCTGAGCAGCAGCGGCCCGTTGGTCAGCTTCTGGTCGAACAGAAGGGCCATGAAGACCAGGCCGTTCTTGATCCACTGCCTGGGCCGCAGCGTGCGGAGCAGGCCGTAGATGTTGCCGTACAGAAAGCGTATCGCCGGCTTGAGCAGAAATGACGGATTGGTGCTCTGTTCCATGGTGATCCAACGGCGCCGACCAGGTTATCGTCGCCGGTCTGGCGTTTGACGACTGATCATACCCGATTATTCCCCATCCGTCAACTTTTCGCCCGATAACAGACTCTAACATCAAGGTGCCGCGCTTGACTTTTAGGCCGCTTGCGGGTATGCTATGATGGTATGGTAGCCGGTGGCGATGGACTAGAGCAAGCAGAAGACAAGGTGACGCCGGTGGGCTCTTTGCCACCCCAGAGGCGCAAGCGCCTGGCGTTGTGGTTGACCCTGGCCGTCCTCGTCGCCGGGGTGTTGTGGGTCTCGCGCCAGGTGCTGCTGCCCTATGTCGTCAGCTTGGTGCTTGCCTACCTCCTCCTGCCGCTGGTCAACTGGCTGGACAACCACATGCCGGCCCGCTTTCAGCAGTGGCATGTCAACCGTCCCCTGGCGATTATCGTGACCTACGTGCTGCTCCTGGCGATCATTGCCGGCTTGCTGGCCTTTGCCGTCCCACTGCTCGTCGATCAGTTCGACATCTTGATTCAGAACTGGCCGACCCTGGTCGACCAGGCGCAGGATTGGGGCAAACAGGGCTGGAACTGGTACCAGACGCTGCCCGACACGTGGCGAACGACCATCGAGACCAACCTGAAGGGTCTGCTCGGCGACGTGGTGAGCGCCATTCAGAACGGCGTCGTCGCGGCCGTCCAACGGGTGTTTGGCACCGTCAGTTTCATCATCGGCTTTATCGTCATCCCCTTCTGGATGTTCTATATCCTGCACGACGCGGGCCAGGTCAAGAAGGGGGTGGTCGGCGTTTTTCCCGAGAGCATCCGGGCCGACATCCTGGCCGTAACCGGCCTGGTCGACGAAGTGCTCAGCGCCTACATCCGCGGCCAATTTGTGCTGATGCTGTTCGTCGGCGGGCTAGCGACGATCTCGCTGTTGATCCTCGGCGTACCCTATGCCATGATCCTGGGGCTCATTGCCGGGATTTTCGAGGTGTTGCCCGTCGTCGGACCGCTCTTGGGGGCGATTCCGGCGGTGCTGGTTGCGCTGCTTGATAATCCCATCTCGGCGGTTTATGTCGCCATCGCGTTCTTTGCCATCCAGCAGATAGAGAACCTGTTCCTGGTGCCGCGCATATCGGGCAAGAGCGTCAAGCTCCACCCGGCGGTGGTGATGGTGGTTCTGGTGCTCGGCAATCAGTTGGCCGGCTTTGCCGGCATGTTGTTGGCCGTGCCGGTGACGGCGATCATCCGCGACCTGTTCAAGTACCTCCATCTGCGGCTACAGGACGAGCCGTTGCCGCCGGCAAAATCAGCGGCTCGCGTGCGCACCGGGAAACACGTACGGCTGGACGTGTAGGGACCTGGCTCGATCGTGAAGGCCGCCCCGCGCTTTGACCTGACCTGGATACTGGTCCTCCTGCTGGTCGTCCCGGCCGTAGCGCCCTTGACCTATCCCGGCTTTTTTGAGACCCACACCGGCTTCCTGCCCGCCCTGAACGCTGCCCACCCGGCCGAAGCGCCCAACTGGGGGCGGGCGGCCGATCCGGTGCGCGGCGAGGGCAAGCTGCCCTACCTGCTGGCCTGGCCCTTCTTTCAACTCTCGGGCAACGGGGTGACGGCGGTCAAGTGGGGCTATGGGCTGGCGTTCCTGCTGGCGGCAGTTGGCGCCTACTTCTGGACTCGACGCTGGCTGGGGACGAAGGGGGGGCTGCTGGCCGCCGTCGTGTACACCTACCTGCCCTGGCACCTGTCGGCCGTCTATGTGCGGGGCGCCTACGCCGAGGCGTGGCTGTGGGCGCTGTGGCCGTTGATCCTGTGGGCGGTTGATGGGCTGGCCGGCCGGCGCCGGTGGGTTAGCGTGCCGATGGGGTTACTGGCGCTGGGCGCTGCTTTCTGGACCCAGGCCGGCCTGACGACCGTCTTTTTCCTGGGGATATGCATCGCCCTTTTCTGGCAGCGCCGGACCTCGCGCTGGGGGTGGATAGCCCTGGCGGCGATGGTCGTTGTCGCCGTCTGTGTCGGCATCCGCTCGCCGCAACCGCGCGTTCATCTTGCCGATCATTTCATCTACCCTTTCCAGCTCCTGTCGGCGGCGTGGGGTTTTGGCACAAGCGTTCTCGGCTGGGCCGACGGCCTGTCGTTTCAGCTTGGGCTGGCAGCAGTGGGGCTGGGTGCAATGGCTGTGATCCTGAAGGCGGCACACAAGCCGACGGAGAACGTTGCTGAGCCATCGGCACCGGACGGCACGGAGGAGATCGGGGAAGCGAAGAGGGGCTCGGCATCCTGGGGGTGTGCGTTCTGGACGTGGGTCGAGGTCCTGGGCGCGATCGTCGTGCTCATGCTGCCACTGGCCGCCCCGGTGTGGCGGGTGACCGGCCTGGATGAGCTGCTGACCTATCCCTGGCAACTGCTAGCGCTGGCCGGGCTACCGTTGGCGTTCCTGGCCGGGTCGGCGATCCGGCTGGACAGGCGACTGGGGGAGCTGCCGGCCTGGGCCGGCCTGGCGGCGCTGGTTGTCCTGGCCAGCTATCCTTACTTGGCGCCGCGCTTTACCCGGGTCGATCCCGGCACCGAGCCGCTCGCCATGGTACAGCCCGTGGGGGCCGATGTGCCCCAGATTCTGCTCCTCGACGCGCAGGCGACGCCGCTCCTTCCGGTCGCCGAGATCACCACCACTCTGGCCGTGACGCTCACCTGGCAGGCGACCGAGCCGGTGACCGATGATTACACCGTCTTTGTTCACCTGCTGGAGCTGAACGGCGCCAAGGTCGCTCAGCACGACACGCGTCCATGCGGCGGCGCCTGTCCAACCGACACCTGGCAACCGGGCGCCATTATTGTCGATCGGCACACGCTGGACCTGGGGGGCGGCGTGCCGCCCAACTTTTATCGCCTGGCCATCGGCCTGTACCTGCTCGACAGCGGCGAACGGGCGGCCATAGTGGGCCGCGACGACCAAACGGTGTATATCGATGTCCCGTAGGCTCGACCCTTACCTCCTGCTCGTCGTCCTGTTGTCGCTGCTCGCCATTGGCCCGCTGCTCCAGCCGGGCTATTTCTGGGAGGCCCACGACGCACGCCACAGTGTCTATTTTCTGTTCGAGCTGGACCGCAGCATCCAGGACGGCGTGCTCTATCCGCGCTGGCAGCCCGATTTCGCTTTTGGTTACGGCTACCCCTTTTTCAACATCTATGGGCCGCTGGCATCCTACGCCGGCGAGGTCTGGCATCTGCTGGGGTTCGGCTTTGTCGACTCGGTCAAGATCGTCTTTGGGCTGTCGGTAATCGCCTCCGGCCTGGCGATGTACGGCTTTGTCCGGAAGGCCCTGGGCGACCGCCGTGGCAGCAGCGCCGGCAGGCAGGCGGCCCTGGTGGCGGCGGTGGCCTACATGGTCATCCCTTACCGGCTGCTGGACATCTATGTCCGGGCGGCCCTGGCCGAGTCGGTTGCCTATGTGTTCGTGCCGCTGGTCCTGTGGGCTACCTGGGCGACGATCCTCCGGCCGCGCCTGGTCAACGTCTTGGGCCTGGCGCTGGTGTATGGGGCCTTGATGTTCACCAGCCCGCTGGTGACCCTGCTGCTGACCGTGATCCTCTTTTTCTACCTGCCGGCCCTGGCACTGGCCAAGGTCAACGACGAGCAGCCATGGCGCCAGCTGTCTCGCGAGTCGGTGCTGCCGTGGCTGGGGCACCTGGGCCACGTCCTGGCGCCAGCTGCTTTTGGATTGGCGCTGGGGGTGGGCCTCAGTGCGCTCTTTGCCATACCGGCTATGACCGAAAACCGCTTCGTCCGCGTCGACCAGTGGTATGGCGGCCGCTACGCCTGGGGCGGCGATTTCGTCGAGCTTTATCAGCTCTTCTCGCCGATGTGGGGCACGGGTGTGAGTGTGCCCGGCCCCGACGACCAGGTCAGCTTTCAATTGGGAATTGTGCCGGCGGTGCTCAGCCTGTTCAGCCTGGTGGTATTGCTGCGCCGGCATCGATCCGAGCCAGCCGGCGACAAGTCCGCAGTCCGCCTGGCCGCGTTCTTGGCGGCGCTAACGGCTGTGGCCGTGTGGCTTATGCTGGCTGCCTCGGCGCCGCTGTGGAAAGCGCTACCGCTGGCCCGGCTGGTCCAGTTCCCGTGGCGGCTGCTGGCCATAACGACCGTGTCGATGGCCTTCCTGTGTGGCGTCACGGCACGCGGGCTGCGATCCGAACGGAGCCCGGTCCAGCCTACTCCTACCGGCGACGCAGGCACGAGCGTCACCCTTGTCCTGGTCGCGCTGTTGATCCTGGGCAGCCTGCCCTACATGCAGGCCAAGATGTCGGAGCAGCCGGTGTCGATGGTCGGGCTAATGCAGTTCCAGCAGTCGTCCGACGAGATGACCGGCTCGACCGCCTGGGTGACCGAGATCCCCCGCTGGTCGCCGATCGCCGACCTGTATATCGCCGGCAAGCCGCTCACATCCAAGATTAACTATACGTATCTCTACCGGCAGGCGCAGGCAGGCAAGATCAAGGCCGAGACTCTAGAGCTGCACACCAACCGGGAGCGGATCGCCTACTCTGCCACGGACCCGGCGTTGATCACTTTCAACACCTTCTACTACCCCGGCTGGCGCGCCTACCTGGTGGATGCCGGCACAGGCCAGCCGATCGAGGAGCTGTCGATTGCCACCCGCGGCAAGTTGGGCCTGATCACCGTTCGAGTGCCGGCCGGTGAGGGCCAGGTCCTGCTTCGCTTCGAGGATACGCCGATCCGCAAGCTGAGCACGGCCATCACCTTCGCCAGCCTGGCCCTGGTGCTCGCCCTGGTTGCAGGCCGGTTTGCCTTCAGGCGCCGCCGATCCGGCCAGGCCAAGACCCCTCGCTCCGCTCAGGGTGACAGATCTGGAGAAGGTGAATAGGCAAGCCCGATGCGCACCCTAATCTCCAGAATCCGGAATGCCGACCCCTTCATCTTGGTGGTCATCGTCTGCTCCCTGGTCGCCGTCCTGCCGCTGGCCGGCCCACACTATTTTTTCGGCGCGCACGATGCGCCGCACAGCGTGTTCTTTCTGACCGAATTCGACGCGGCGCTGCGCGACGGGGTGTGGTATCCCGGCTGGGGCACCGATCACGCGCTGGGTTACGGCTACCCGACCTTTGTCTTGTACTCGCCGCTGGCCTATTACGGCGCCGAGGTGTTCCTGCTGCTGGGCGCCGGAAAAGTGGCGGCGGTCAAGTGGATCTGGGCGCTGGCGACGGTTGGCGCCGGGCTGGCCATGTATGCCTACGCCCGGCGCATACTGGGCCGGCTCCCCGGGCTGCTGGCGGCCGTCGTGTATGTCTATGCGCCCTACCACCTGGCCGACATCTATGTCCGGGCGGCACTGCTCGAGTATTGCGCCTTTGTGTGGATGCCGCTGGCGCTGCTCGCCTTTCACAACCTGATCGAAAAGGTCACTGCCCGGCGGCTGGCGCTGGCCGGCCTGGCCTACGGCGCGCTGTGGATGACCCACAACGTCACGGCCATCGCCTTTACGCCGCTGTTGGCGGCGTATGTCCTGTTCCGCCTCCTGGCCGAGCAGGCCAACAGCCCTTCGCCGGTCCTGTCCGCCCACGGTCTGAGCAGGCTGGCCGGGCGGGCGGCAGCCGCCCTGGGTGGGACCGCGTTGGGGTTGGGGATCGCCGCAGCACTGATCCTGCCCAACCTCCTGGAGCGACGCTTTATCTATCAGGAGCAGTGGGTGCGGGAAGGATACAACTATGCCCTGCACTTTGTCTATCCCTCCCAGCTCTTCTCCGGCTTTTGGGGCTACGACCCATCCATCCCTGGTGCAGCCGACGGGATGTCGTTCCAACTGGGTGTCGTGCCGGTCGTGCTGGGGCTGGCTGCGATCGTTTTTTCCTTCGGAAAGAGGCGGCCGGCGCGGGAGAGGGCCCTGATCCTCTTTCTTGGCGGGGCAACGCTCCTGTTTGTGCTGTTCATGCTGCCCCTATCGGCACCGCTGTGGAATCTGCTGCCGGTGGCCTCGCTGATCCAGTTCCCGTGGCGGCTGTTGGCCGTCACGGCGGTGACCTTGGCTATCCTGGCCGGCGCCGCGATTGCCCAGGCCCAGGAGGGCACAAGGCAGGGCTGGGAGCCGTCCAGAGGGCATGGGGCGCTGCTGGTACTGATGGCGGTGTTGGCAAGTTTTTCATACACACTGCCCGAATACACGCCGGTGCCTGACATTGCCGAGGGGCCGCTCCTGATACTCAAGTTCGATCGCGAGTATCCCGACATGGTGGGCATGACCGCCTGGACCCAAGAGCAGCCATCTGACTCGCCGCTGGTGGAACAGTACCTGGCCGGCGGCCCGTTGGTGACTGCCGAGGCGCTGGCTCCTGGCGCCCAAGTGGAGATGATCCGCGCCGGCGGCGCTTCGGACGAGCTGTGGGTGCGGTCCGAAGGAGGGACGGCGCTGCGCTTTTACACCTACTATTTCCCTGGTTGGCGCGTATATGTCGATGGCGACCGTCTGCCCGACGAGGAATTGCGACCCGAAACGGTCTACGGGCTGCTGACCGTGGACGTGCCGGCCGGCGAGCATCGTGTCTTGTTGCGGTGGGGTGACACGCCGGTGCGGACAGCAGGCAAAGCTCTGACTGTGATCTGCCTGGTGCTGGCATTGGCCTTGACGACTAGTCGTGCACGGCGGCTTGACCGCGAATTGCATTAAGGTCGAAATCTGGTATAATAAAGTGAGCTCGTCTGCGAGTGGAGTATAAAGATATAATGGAATCGATGCCCCAGAGGCATTGTCCCCATTGTGGGACGCCGGTGGCACAGCGGGCCGAGAACTGCCTGATGTGCGGGGCTGTGCTTAAAGAACAGAAGAAGAGAATGGTGCGGCTGCCTAGCGGCGATCTGATACTGCCGCTGTTGCTGGTGTTGGCCATTGCCGCCGTCTGGGCATGGAAACCGTGGCAGAGCCGCCAGCCCGAGGCCGTAGCGGAAGCTCCGAGTACGGCTGCGCCCAGCTCATCGCCGACTCCAACGGTCGCTCATAACGTGGCGTCCACAGCCACTCCGCTTGCTTCGCTAACGCCATCGCCGACACCTACCCTGCCGCCCAACCAGACGATCCACGTCGTCAAGTCGGGTGAAGTTATCACCAATATTGCCAAGCAATACGGCACGACCGCCAAGGCTATACTCCAGGCCAACAACCTGAAGGACAACACGATTATCAGGCCTGGGCAGGCATTGACCATACCTCTGCCGGTGGCCGACGTCCCGACGCCGACGCCGACGATTGTGCCGTCGCCCACACCGGTCACGTATGTCGTCAGGTCGGGCGACACACTGAGCGACATCGCCGCCAAGTTCAACACGACCGCCGCGGCGCTGATGAAGGTCAACGGTATCACCGACCCCACCGGCATTCACGCCGGCGCCGTGCTCGTCATCGTGCAGCCCGGGGCGGTCCCGACAGACACGCCGGTCCCGGTCAAGGCCTACGGAGTACAGGCCAACGACACGCTATTCGACATCGCCGCCAAATTCGGGGTGACCGTCAGCGAGCTGAAAAAGGCTAACGGTCTGAAGAACGACCTGATCCACATCGGCCAGCAGCTTACCATCCCGGCCGGCCCGGACGGGGTTGCGGCGGCGCCCACAGCAACGCCGGAAGCATCCCAAACGCCCACACCAGTGTTGGATACGACCGCAGATCTGACCAGCACGCTGGCCTTCACCCAACCAATGACCACCACATCTTTTGTTTTGGCTCCTGTTCCGACATGGACCCCCACTCCGGGGCCGGATAACCGCCCGGTTGAGCTTCTGGCTCCCGCCGACGAAGCGGTCTTTGAGGGGCCCAATGCCGTCATCTTGCTCAACTGGGCTTCGGTCGGCATTCTGGATAAGGACGAATGGTACGTGGTGCGCTTGCGTTGGACAGACTCGGAGGAAGAGCAACCGCTGTTTTTCTGGACCAAGGTCACCTCCTGGCGGATGCCGGCCAGCCTTTACGCCAGTGGTTTGGACCAGCCGCAGCGTTGGCGCTGGCGTGTCCTGGTCGTGCGCCGAACCAGCGTGGCTGATAACGGCATGTGGCTTGGGGAGGAGTTCCGGCCGGGCAGTGACGCTCGGGTTTTCCACTGGAAATGACCTCTTAATATTAGCTACTTCAGTTGACTTTCCTATACGCTCACAACGGGGAGGGGAGATGAGCACAGGCAAGATCATCGGCTACATCGCGGCAGGGATCCTGGTGTTCTTTGGAGTTCTGTGGCTGTGGTCCGCTTTCAGCGGCACCGGCAGTCCAGGTGGCCGGCTATTGGTAGGCGGATTGTTGGTGCTGATCGGCTTGGGCATCATCGTGGCCGTGCGGCTGCGTGAACCAAAGCCGAAGCAGGAAGTCACCATTCATCAGCAGATCGACCTGACCGGTGACGTGGATGCGGAGGCGCTCAAATGCCGCAACTGTGGCTCGCAACTCGACAAGAGCGCCATCGGCGTGGTGGAGGGGGCCATCATGGTCACTTGCCCCTACTGCGGCACGACCTACCAGTTGACCGAAGAGCCCAAATGGTAAGGGCTCGCAAGGAGGAGGCCATGGCTAGACGACAAGCCAACGCGGCGTGGGCCTTGACTTTTATCGCCGTGCTGTGCCTGGTCCTGCTGGCACCGGCGGCCCTCGCCCAGGACCTCAGATTCACTCTGGATGAGAATCGCGTCAACCTCTATCTCGAGCGCGACGGCACCGTGCTGATCGTCTACGACATGACCTTTACCTGCGACCTCGGCGCGGATCCGATTACCGACGTGGACATTGGCATGCCGAACGGTAGCTACAGCCTGGCCAATGCCCAGGCGTCGATCGACGGGGCGCCGCTGACCGACATCACCAAATCACCTTACGTGAATCCGGGGGTGGCGGTCGCGCTGGGCAGCCATGCCATCAGGCCCGGCCAGACGGGCACGCTCCACGTCGAGGTGCCGGTGCAGGACATGTTCTACCAGGACAGCGAAGATCCGGAATATGCCAGCATCGAGTTTGCACCCCACTACTACGGCAGCGATTACGTCCACGGCACAACCCGCCTGGAGGTCACCTTCCACTTCCCGCCGGGTGTGACCGAGGAAGAACCGCGCTACCACAAACAACAGTTTTCCTACGCCGGCTTTGACGACTCGGAGCGGGCCTTTTATACATGGGAGAACGATAGCGCCAGCGGCAGCCAGGAGTACCAGTTTGGGGCCTCTTTCCCAAAAAAGTACCTGGCCGAGGGGGTGGTCCAAAAGCCGCCGGCCTTTAACATCAACCTGGGCTCCCTGTGCTCCAGCCCCGTTCTTTGGTGCCTGTTGGTCGGTGGCGGCATGATCGGGCTGTCCGTCTTTGGCGCTGCGAGCCAGAAACGACGCAAGATGCAGTACCTGCCACCCTCTCTCGGGGTGGAGGGGACCGGCATCAAACGGGGTCTGACCGCCGTCGAAGCGGCCATCCTGCTCGAAGCGCCACTGAACAAGGTCCTGACCATGATCCTGTTTTCGCTGATCAAGAAGGGCCAGATCATCGTCGAGTCACAGAAGCCGCTCAAGGTCCAGGCCACGAACGCTCCCCTGGGCGAAACCGAATTGCGCGACTATGAAAAGAGCTTTCTCGGCGCCGTCAAACCAGACGGCACGCTCAAGGAGAAGGACCTGCGGGAGATGGTGATCGACCTGATCGCCGACGTGAACAAAAAGATGACCGGCTTTAGCCGCAAAGAGTCGGTCGCCTATTATCAAGACATCGCCGCCCGCGCCTGGCAGCAGGTCGAGGCCGCCGACACGCCCGAGGTGCTCGGCGCGCGGTGGGGCGAAGGCTTTGAGTGGACGATGCTGGACAAGGATTGGGACGACCACACCCGCCGCGTCTTTCAGGACCGCCCGGTGGTGGTGCCGACACTGGTGGGGGGGCTACCGGCCGTGGATCGTCGGCGGCGGCAGCACTTCTTCAAGGCCGAGCATGCCCTCGCCGTCCAGCTCTGGCCAGCCGGTGACACTGCCCACCCTGCCCGGCGCCGACTTTGCCAACACCGTGGTCGGCGGCATCGAAAACGCTGCCAACACCGTGGTCAGCAGCGTCGAGAGGTTTGCCGGGGGAGTGACCGCGAAGACCAATCCGGTGCCCGTGACCTCGAGCTCCGGCAGCCGGAGTGGCGGCGGCGGGCATAGCTGCGCCTGCGCCTGTGCCTGCGCCGGGTGCGCCTGCGCCTGCGCCGGCGGCGGGAGGTAAGGGTTATGGGCCTTCGGAAACGGATCAACAAATGGTTTGAGCCTCACCGGCCGCTGGCGCCGGGCCTGTACCACTACCAGACGCCGCCCAACGCGCCGCAGCAGTACCGGCTGCACCTGCGGGTAGAGGACGACGGGCGAGGCGTGCTGCTGATCAACGCCGCCAAGGTCCTCCACCTCAACCAGACGGCCGACCGAGTACGCCAAGCTGATCCTCGAAGAGAAGCCGGCCGAGGAAGCGGCCCGCGAGATCGCCCGGCGCTACCACGTCAAGCGGGAGACGGCGCTGGCCGACTTCGAGCAGTTGCAGGAGACGATCTTGACCATCGCCCGCTCGGGCGAAGAGGTCTGCCCGGTCACCTACCTGGACGTGGACCGGATCGAGCCGATGAGCGTCGAGCTGTCGGCGCCATACCGCATGGACCTGGTCCTGACCTACCGCTGCCAGAACGACTGCCCGCACTGCTACGTCGGCCGGCCCCGCGATTTTCCGGAGATGTCCACCGACCAGTGGAAGCGGGTCATCGACCGCTGTTGGGATCTGGGCATCCCGCACATTACCTTTACCGGCGGTGAGCCGACGCTGTGGCCCGACCTGGTCGACCTGGTGCGCTATGCCGAACAGGTGGGCCTGGTGACCGGCTTGCAGACCAACGGCCGCCGGCTGGGCGACCGTGCCTACCTGGACCAACTGCTGCAGGCCGGCCTGGATCATATCCAGATCACGCTGGAGAGCCACGATGCGGCGATCCACGACCAGATGGTCGGCTCGGCCGGGGCCTGGCAGGAGACGGTGGCGGGGATCAAGACCGTGGTCGCCGCCGACGTGTACATGATGACCAACACCACGCTGACCACGGCAAACGTGGGCGGGATCGAAGAGACGATCGCCTTTGCTGCGTCGCTGGGTGTGCCAACCTTTGGCTGCAACAGCCTGATCTATTCGGGCGCAGCGGTAGCGGTCGGCAACGGCATCGCCGAAGGCGAGCTGGAGCCGGTCCTGGAACGGGTCAAGGCCGCGACCCAGGAACACCGGATGCGGCTGATCTGGTACACGCCGACCCAATACTGTGAGTTCGACCCGATCGGCGCGGAGCTGGGCATCAAGGGCTGCACAGCGGCCAGATACAACATGGCCGTCGAGCCCAACGGCGACGTCATCCCCTGCCAGAGCTACTATGTCGCGTTGGGCAACATCCTGAGCGACCCGTGGGATACCATCTGGAACCACGAGCTGGCCCGCTATCTGCGGAACCGGGACTTTGTGATGGACAAGTGCCACGACTGCCCCGATTTCAGTCTGTGCGGTGGCGGCTGCCCGCTGTACCTTCAAAAATCCCACTCTTGAGCCCAAGGGCGTGATACCCTACTTGACATTTTCTGGCATTTACGCTATAATCAATTTCGTCCGGGCGACGTGGCAGGTACTCAACTCAAGTTGTTGGTCTATGGCCGCTGGGAACTCGACAACCTGGCGGCCTTTTGTAAGGGGAAAACCCCATATCGGAGGAGGAGAATTTAGTCCCCATGTCTAACTTTCAAGATCGGGTATTGGAATGCGCCGACTGTCACGGCACCTTTGTCTTCACTGCTGGTGAGCAGGCGTTCTACCAAGAACGAGGCTTCTCAGAGCCGAGACGTTGCCCTTCCTGCCGTTCTGCGCGGCGAACGAACCGCTCTGGTGGAGAGCGATACGGCGACAGCCGGCCTAGTTCCGACAGGAGCTACGGCGGCTCAGGCGGTGGAGAACACCGGAGCCGAACAGATCGCCCGCCACGGCAGATGTACGACGTTATCTGCGCCGATTGCGGCCAGCCAACCCAGGTCCCCTTCAAACCTCGCGAAGACCGCCCCGTTTATTGCAAGGACTGCTACGAAATACGCCAAAACCGCTAACTCTGACACCCACTGACAAAGGGTGCTGACCCGGGTCAGGCACCTATTATCCGCTGTTTGCGGCTCAGGCCGAGATATGCGGCCAGGGCGACGGCGGCCCACGCTGCTGCCAGACCAAATGCAGCAGCGTAGCCGTAGTGCTGCGCCGCCACGCCCAGCCCAAACGAACCAACTCCCACCCCGGCGTCGAAGCAGGTGTAGAGGAGGCCGATGGCTGTGCCTCGACCCTCGGCCGGCACGGCGTCGACGACGGCCGCGTCCAGCCCGCCCCGCACCAGGCCCCAGCTCAGGCCAAGAGTAGCGCCTGCAGCCAACAGGGTCGCATCGCTGTGCGCCACGGCCAGCCAAACCGTAGCCAATGCGGCGACAGCCAGTCCTGGCGCAGCCACTGCCCGGCGCCCGATCCGGTCGGACAACCAGCCGGCGAGCACCTGGGCGAGCATCAGCGTCGCGGCAAAGGCGGAGAAATAGGCGCCGGCCGCCGTCAGGCCACGCTCGGTCGCCAGCGGCGCCATGAAGCTGAGCGTCGCGCCGTAGGCCACCGCCAGCCCGGTGCCGGCGAGCGCCGCCACCCACACAGGCCGCAGCCGCAGCCCGGGCCCCGGGCGGGACCTGGGCCGGGTCTGACCGCTCCCTCTTGGGCTCGGTGATAGGCAGGATCAGCACCACGCCCACCGCCGCTACCCCGACTGCAGCCAGAAAGTGAGGAGCGTAACCCCACTGCGCCAGAGCTATGCTTCCCAGCGCCGGCATGAAAAACAGGCCCAGGTTGCTGGTGAGCCCGGCCAGGCCTATCGTCTCACCCCGCTGCGCCGGCGGAGCCAGATCGGCGACAAGGGCGGTGTAGGCCGTGGTAAAGGCGGCAATTCCGATCCCATGCACGACCCGGATGGCCATGAACGGCCACACCGAACCGGCCAGCGCGTAGCAGGCCGGCGCCAGGGCAAAGAGGATCGCCCCGGCCAGCATCAGCGGCTTGCGCCCCCAGCGATCGGCCAACCGGCCGACGACCGGCCGCGCAACGACAGCGCTCAGGGCAAAGACGCCGGTCGCGAGGCCAACCTGAACCAGGTCGCCGCCGATGTACTGGACAAAGCCAGGGAGGGTGGCGTAGATCCAGTGAAAGCTGGCAAAGAAGAAAAAGTTGGCCGCCACAGCCAGGTAGAAGCTGAGAGGATGGTGACATGCCTTCGCCTGTCTATCCACCGCACCTTACCCTTTGACCACCAGCGGCAGGTAAAGGCGGCCGAGTATGGCGATCTGTGCCTGAGCAGCGTTGTTTCCGGTTTCCAGCTCGGGTGTCGCCGTGTTGATGGTGGCCGTGGTCGGTTACCTGGCCCGGAAACGGCACAGTGACTGCCACACCGGCCGTGATCACGATGGACTCGTGGACCGCTGCCGGCCGGCAGGTTCACCCACCTCCCAGGTGGGCCAGGGGTCCACGGTGCTGGGCGGCGGGTCCGCGGCCACAAAGGACAGGCCACGGCCCAAGACGTCGGCCAGCCGGACGCTGCTTGCCGTGGCGTTGCCCCGGTTGCCATAGAGCACCGTCAGACGCAGCGCGTCGCCGGGCAGCGCCGACGTGGCCGAAGGCGGTCTGGGTGATCCATACGTCGGGACGGGTGGATCCCAGGCTGATCTCGTCCAGGTAGGCCCACGCCTGCGGCTGCCCACCGGCTTGATGCACGTTGAACGTCACGGTCATGGTCTGGCCGGCCCAGGCAGCCACGTCAAACCAGGCGTGCGACCAGCCGGCCGTGCTCGTGGTCGTGTACAGCAGTGTCGCCGGGTCCGTGCCATCGTCCGCGACTAGCTCCAAGCCACGCGTCGTTGTCCGCATACAGTCCGCCGGCCTGGTATAGCACCGACAGGACGGGCGCCGACAGGTCCGCCGGCACCTGGACGGTCTGGGCGATCGACGAGTCGCCGGTCTGCCCGGCAAACGGCGGGCCACTGTAGTAGATATCCCCGGGACTGCTTTCAGCCCACACGGCATGTGCCGTCCCGTTCGGCTCGACGGCCAGTGAGGGCTGGGCGGATCCGCCGATGCTATTTGACAGATTCAGCAGCTCGGACCAGTTGCCGTCGGGGTCCAGGCGCCGGTAGTAGATCTCGCTGCCCTCGTCCCAGATCGCGTGCAATGTGCCGCCGCCGTCCATCGCCAGATCCCTGAACCACGACGAGCCCGAGCTATTGGACAGGTTCGCCGGGCTGGCCCATGAGCCGTCGCTCTGCAGCCGCGAGCAATAGAAGGTCGAATGGCGTGCCCGACTGGGAGGTAGCCTCGTCCCAGCAGACATGGACGCTGCCGTACGCGCCGACGATCACCGTCGGGTTCATCGACATGTCCATCGCTGGCGTAGCACCTTTTGAAAGGGGATCCAGGATCCGTCGGCCTTGCCCTGGACGTAGTAAACGTCGTTGTCGTACATCTCGATGTTCCACCACACCACGTGCACTGTTCCGTCGTCGGCGACGGCCAGGCGCGCGTCAATCCAGGAGCCATACGGGCCCGCCGATATGAGGCGAGGCTGCGACCAGGTGCCATCGACATCGCGGCGGGCGTAGTACACGTCGATGTTTTCCACCCAGGTGACATGTGCACCCGCCCTAGCGTATCGACGTCGATTTGGGGACCGCTGCCCGCCGCCCAATGGGATGAAATGACCGTGTCCGCCGACCACGAGCCGTCAGGGTCGCGCCGGCTGTACATCATGCCGGCCTGCCACTCGTTCCACGCAACGTGCACTGCACCGCCTTCATCGAGCGCCATGTCATGGTCAAACGCCGGACCGGGGCCGTCGGACACCAGCAGGGGCGCAGACCAGCTGCCGTCGGCCGCCCGCCGGGCGTAGTACACATCGTAGGTGTCGGCCGAATGGTCCAGCCAGACCACGTGCACCACACCGCCCGGTTCGACGGCGAGCTTGGGCAGCCACACGTCGCCGGCGCTGGCCGAGATATCCTGAGCGGCCGACCAAGTGCCGTCGCTCGACCGGCGGGCATAATAGACGGTGTTGAGCTCGCCCGAGCCCCCTCGCCAGACGACGTGCAGCGCGCCGCTGGCGTCCAGGCGGCGCGCGGCTGGGTGGCTTCGCCGGGCTCGTTGGCCACTGGGGCCGGCGTACTCCAACTCGGGCTGTGCTGCCCCAGGTACGCGGCGTAGCTGCCCGTGTGCCGTCACGGTGTCGATGACGGCCGGCGTGAAAGCGCCACTCGTCAGCCATTCCGGCCCCAGGCTGCCGGTCTCGAAATCCCAGTTCGAGACGACGTTGTCAGCCGGGGGCAGGACGGCGTCGAGGTGGGCATCATGGGCGGCAAAGACCGTGTCGGCGAGTGGGCCATAGCCGCTCTTGCTCCATGCAGCGGAATAGCTGGCGGCGCTGTCTGCCACGTACACGGTATAGGCGCCTTCTGGGTCGCCGGCCTCCACAGCCATCGCCGGTGGATCGGTCGTGACCTCCACGCCGGCTATCGGCACGCCGGCTGCATCGCTCACCATGCCGGCGATGGACCATGTGTACAGGGCGGTCTGTGCGTCGCCGGGGTCCGGCGGCCAGCTCTCAGCGTTCTGGGCGCGGTCGATGGCCCGCGAGCGAAAGCGGTAGGTGTGACCAGGCGTGCCAAAGAAACGGGCCGATGTGGCGAGGGTCGTGGTCTGCCAATCGGTCCAGCTCCCGCCGGCCGCATCCTGCACCTGCACATCATAACTCTCGACGCCCGAACCGCCTACGTCGGTTCCACCCCACATCACCAGGCAGCCACTGTGAGAATAGGGCGGCAGGGCGCCGACCATAGTGCGCGGGGCCATTGTCTCGACGAAGGTTACTGCGTCATAGTCGACAGGCCACGCCTCGACGTTCCCGGCCTGATCGCGGGCCCGGCTCCGAAAGTAGTAGGTGTGGCCGCCGACGCCGGGATAGGATGCCGACGTGGACATGGTCCAGTCTTGCAGATTGGTCCAGGCGCCCGACAGTCCATCGCGCACCTGCACCTGGTAGCCCTGCAGGCCCGATGGACCGCTGTCGGAGCCCGACCCATGACACGGTGAACGGCGCGGGAGATATGGACAGGCAGAGCATTGACCGCACTTTCGGGCGGCCAGGGGTCGGTCGACTGCCAATCGACTCCCCAGGTGTGCTCCCAATCACTCGAGGTCTGCATCCACTCGCCTACGTAATCGTACACCCAGATCGTGGCTTCGGTCCAGTACCACTGGCCCTGGTAGTAAACCCACTCGATGTCGGTGTAGCCCAGGAATTGCCCGCCCGGCGACCAGCCGCCCATCCGGGCGTCGTGGTCCTCGCCGGTCAGCTCCAATACCTCGTGCTGGTCCGAGCCGTCGGCGTTCATCATCCACAGCTCCTGCCAGCCGTCGCCGTCGCCGTCCGCGTCGTACGCCAGTCGCTGCCCATCGTGAGACCAGGCCGCATTCTCGCTGTTGAGCTGGTTGGAGAGTCGCACGGGTCCACTGCCGTCGGCATTCATCACCCAGATGCGATACTGGCCGCTCCGGTTAGAGGTAAACGCGATGCGGCTGCCGTCAGGGGACCAGGCCGGCTCACCGTCGTAGCTGCCGTCCGCTGTCAGGCGCCGCAGGTTCGAGCCGTCCGCGTTGATGACATAGATCTCGGCCTGGCCTGTTCCGATAGGAGTGAAAGGCGACTTGTGTGCCATCGGGCGACCACGACGGGCACAGGTCATTGCCGTTGGCATTCGTCAGCCGCGACAGTCCCGAGCCGTCCACGTTCAATGTATAGACGTCGAAATCGCCGCGCCGGTTCGAAGCAAAGGCTACGCGGGTAGCGCCCTGGTTCAGGCGCGGATAGACGTCTGACCCAGGGTCAAAGGTCAGGCGGACGGGCGCCGAACCGGCAAAGCCATCGACATAGATCTCGAAATCGCCAGTGCCGTAGCCTTGAAAAGCGATCGCGCTCCACGGGACCGGCGGCGTGTCGATGCTCTCGTCTTGGCGGGTGTCAACTTGGTCCGAGGGCAGGTACTGGAGATAGTTGTCGTCCGGGCTGAACGGGCGGGGAGGCGGGGCCGAAGTTTCCAGCGCGGCCTCGATCTGAATAGGCGCCGCGAGCATCAAGGCCGACAACACCAGCATCAGCCTGCTGCCCTGCAGGATCTTTTTCATCATGAGGTGACCTCCTTGCCATGCTATCATGGCCTGGCAGGCCAGGGTTCACAACCCTGGTGATGGGTCAGGACCAGGTACCGATAGCGCAAGTGGGCAGGGCGCTCACCCTAGCAGGCACAGCGCCCGTTCCACCTCGATCATAACATGGGCAGATAGATCATATGCGAGCGTCCGCAGCTTACGGCAACCCGACCGCGGCCTTGACTTCGCCCATGGTCTCGTCGGCGATGGCGCGGGCGCGGCGGGCGCCGTCGGCCAGCACGTCCCAGACATAGTCGGGATCGGCGGCAAACTGGGCGCGGCGCTCGCGGAAGGGGGCAAAATAGCCGGTCAGGTTGGCGGCGAACTTTTTCTTGCACTCTACGCAGCCGATGGCCGCCGAGCGGCAGTCGGTCTCGATCTGGGCTACCTCGCCGGCCGAGAAAAAGCCGTGCAGGGAAAAGACGTTGCACACCTCCGGGTGGCCGGGGTCGCGGCGATACTGGCGGGCCGGGTCGGTGACCATCACCCGCACCCGCTCCCAGATCTCTTCCGGCGTGGAGGCGATCTCGATGTGGTTGTTCAGCGACTTGCTCATCTTGGCCTCGCCGTCGATGCCGAGCACTTTGGTAAACTCGGTGTGGCGGGCCTGCGGCTCGACCAGCACCTCGCCAAAGATGTGGTTGAAGCGGCGCACGATCTCGCGGGTGAACTCCAGGTGAGGGGCCTGGTCCACGCCGACCGGCACGGTATCGGCCTTGTACAGGGCAATGTCGGAGGCCATCAGCACCGGGTAGCCGACCAGGCCGTAGTTGACGTTATCGGGCTGCTGCCGCACCTTCTCCTTGAAGGTCGGCAGGCGGGTCAGCCAGCCAAGCGGCGTGACCATCGACAGGATGGTGTGCAGCTCGGTCACCTGGGGCACGTGCGACTGGACAAAGAGGATCGTCTCCTCAGTGCGGATGCCGGCCGCCAGCCAGTCGAGGGTCATCTCCCTCGTCCACTCCTTGAGCTTGCCTGTGTCCTCCAGGGTGGTCAGGGCGTGCAGGTCGACCACGCAGTAGACGCAGTCGTACTCGTCCTGGAAACCCACATAGTTGCGGATGGCGCCCAGGTAGTTGCCCAGATGCTGCCGTCCTGTGGGTCGCGCCCCACTGAAAACCCGTCCTTGCTTAGTCCATAAGTCAGTCACTCCTCGTGTCGGTACATCTTGATATTTTACCGCGAAAGTCAGCAGAGCTTGCACTACTTTCTGGCCAGCTGAAACTCCAGGATCCAACTGGTGTGATCCAGGCCGCCCAGCCACACGCCCAGGCCCAGGCCGGTCACCCGCTCGCTGGGATACTCGCCGCCGACGATACACGATGTACGAATTCAGGGTGCTGCCCATCGCAAACTCGGCGCCGTATGGCTGGCCTGCCTTGGGTTCGGTATAGAGCACCGTGTGGCCGCCGTTTTCGACGACTACCTCCTGACCCCACTTGGGCTGGCCATCCTGCTTGAAGGTGGTGATGTAGATGATGCAATTGCCACTGCCTTCTTCGCCCGGCTTGCGCCAATCCAACCGCACCAGCCGCCAGTAGAGCTGGCCGGGCGCGACCTCTGCCGGTACGAGCTTGATCGGTGTGTCGAGCGAATAGACCTGGGGGTCCCATTCCAACGGCCGGAGAGTTGGTTGTGGGGTATTGGTCGGTGCAGGCGGCCGGGTCGCCACCGGCCGGCGAGTGGCAGATGGCAGAAGGGTGGGCGACGGAACCGGCGTCGGCGTGGATGTAGCCGTCGGCGAAGGGGTTGGCGTCGGCGGCACAGGAGTAGGGCTGGGTGTACTGGTTGCCGTGGAAGTAGGTGTGGCCACGTAGGCCACCAGCTCCTGCGGCCGGTACCCGAGCGCAGCCGCCAAGGTCGCCAGGTCGGTCGCCACCTTGGAACTGCCTGCCGAGCCGTAGCGCAGGGCCAAGTCGGCCAGCGCCTGGGGCGGATCGTCCAGGCTCAGCACGGCCAATCGCTCCTGCGCCCGGTCCAGGTCGCCGTCCACAGCGTACAGCGCGCTGATCAGCACCAGCGCCTGGTCAGCCGGTTCGTCCGGTTCGGTCACGGCTGTCGCTGTAGGCGAGGGGAGCGCAGTCGGCTCGGGCTCAGCCGCCGGCCACAGCAGTCTGGCCAATCCCAGACCAATCAGCACACCGATCGCCGCGCCCAGCAACGAACCAAGCAGGACCCTTTTGGGCCAGTCTGTCATGATGCGCCCTTGCCTAGGTTCCGTTCGAGCCTGGCAGCCGCTTTTTCACCCGCCAGGTCAGCCACAGGGCGCCGGCGACGATTCCGACGACCCCCAAACAGCCGGCAGGCTGGCCGGACGGATCGTTGACAAAGATGCGCATCGGCAAGGGGGTGAAGGTCAAGACAAAGATCAACAACATGACCACTGCCACGACTTTGCCCCGGGTGTCTAGCCGAGTTATGTCGTCCAACGGGTCGGGATGGCCCTGCCCGAAGAGGAAGATGAGTCCGGCCCACAGGAACCAACCCTGCCAGAAGACGAGGCCCATCACCAGGCACAGGCCGATGATCGGCCAGGTCAAGCAGCCGAGCCTTGTTGCCGACCAGGCTGTACAGGACATGCCCGCCGTCCAACTGCCCGACCGGCAGCAGGTTCAGGGCGGTGACCAGCAGCCCGGCCCAGCCGGCCAGGGCCACTGGGCTGATGATCACGTCATAGCCACTGCCGATCGGGAAGGTGCCAAACAGCGCAGCCGCCCCCTCGCGCAACGCCACGGCCCACGTCTCGGGCGGCAGTCCGCTGCCGGGCAGGATCTTGCCAAACACCGCGAATTTGAGCAACAGGTAGAGGATCGAGTTTCCCTCCAGGAAGCTGCTCATGCCCGGCGGCGGAAGCTCCAGCGGCTCGACGTGAGACATCGACAGGCCAAGGATCAGGATCGGCACGGCCAGGATAAAGCCGGTCAGCGGCCCGGCCACACCGATGGCCAGCATCTGGCGGCGGTCGGCAGCCTGGCCCTTCATCTGGATAAAGGCGCCCATGGTGCCCAAGGGCGGGAGAGGAAAGGGGATAAAGTAAGGCAGGCTCACCGGCACTCTTGAAATGGCGACCGGCGAAATAGTGACCCAGCTCATGGCCGGTCAGGATGACCATCAGGCTCAGGGCAAAAGGCCAGCCAAGCCACAGATGGGTCAACGGCCAGAGGAGGATCTGAGTCTGATCCAGGTCCTGCGGCATCAGGTCGGACCAGGAAGCGCCGACATACAGGGTGGACAGGATCGTCAGGACGTACAACACGACGTTGATCCAGATCCGGGAGGTGTCTTTCTCGGGCAGCACGCCGGGCACGGCCAGCAGGATGTCCAGGTCCTGCTCGCGGTCGCGGCGCAGCGTGGGTGTATAGCCCAACTGCCGGAAGCGCGCGGCGATCTGGGGATAGGCACGGTCGGAAGGAACCTGGAGGCGGCCGCGCAGGCGGATCACGTCCGGCTGGCGGGGGATCCCAAGGGTCACGTCAGAGACGGCAAACAGGTCGGAAACGGCTGCACTCAGTTTTTCGGCGGCCTGTTGTACAGGCGACTGTAGATCGTCAGACATCGGTCCCGGCTTTCCAGTCTGCTGCACACCCACAGTTGAAAACACCAGTGGGTAAGTTAATTGCCCAAGGCAGACAATGCTGGTATAATCGCATCCTGACAAGTATACCATAGTGTCAGACGCGATGCAATAGTTGGCAGAGTAGAAGAAAAAGGGCTCCAATCTCTCGGCCCTACAGTTTATGGATTTCGACAACGCTCGCCATGGGCCACCCCGGTGGCGCTATCTACTGCTAGCGGCCCTGATCCTTATTCTGGCCGGGGCAGCATTGGCCATGCTGTGGCAGCTTCCCCGGCGTCTTCCCCCAGTTGGCGGCGACGACGGCAACCCCCAGCCGGCGCCTACAACGCCAACCCGGCGCTGTTGCATCCCCTCATCACCGATCTGCAGACCAGCGTCGACGACTCGGCCAGGACGATCACCTTCCAGATGGCTGCCCAGATGCCGCCCGACCGGCAGATTGCAGAAGTGCTGCTCTGGTACGACACCGAAGCCGGACACCAGGTGCGGCGCTTCCCCGGACCGCTGCCGGCCGGCAACGCGCTGGAGTACACGCTCGACGCCACGCAAGAGGGCCTGACCACGACTCTGCCCGGCGGCGGGCTCGACTATTGGTGGCTGGTGCGCGACACGTCGGGCGAGTCGGCCCGCGCCGGGGGGACGGTCGCGTTGGGGCCGGCCTGGCAGGCGCTGGTCGCCACACCTACGCCCGAACCGCCGCCGGTCGATTTCACCTGGGCCGTCTCCGGGTCCCAGCATTTCACCTTCACCTACGTGGCGGGCACAGAGGCCGAGCGGGACCTGCCGCAGATCGCGGCCATGGCCAGGGCAGGGTTGGCCTACATCACCCCCACGTTGGGAGTCGGACCTGGACGGCAAGCTGACCATTTACCTCACTCCCCGCGTCTTTTGGCAGGGAGGAGCAGCCTACGGCAGCAAGACAAACCTGATCTCCTACCTGGACCGCAACTACACAGAAATCGAAACCTGGACCTATTTCACCCACGAAGGGAGCCCACGTGGTAGCCAACGGCCTGATCCAACCCAAGGAGGAAGGAGGACCGGACGGCGTGCTGGTCGAAGGGCTGGCGGTGTGGGCTACCGGCGGCCACTACCGTCGCGAGCCGATCGACGACCTGGCCGCCGATCATCGCCGATTCGGACTCGTACATCCCGCTGAGCACGCTGCGCGCCGGCCCATTCTACGACTTTCAGCACGAGACCTCCTACATGGAGGCCGGATCGTTCGTCCAGTTTCTGATCGAGCGCTATGGGCTGGATAGGTTCAAGCAGTCTGTATGGCCAGGAGACCGGCAAGGCGGAACACGACGAGCCGCCTGGTGGAAAGCCTGTACGGCCAGAGCTACGCCGAGCTGGAAGTCGAGTGGCTCGAATACCTCGACAGCCTGTCACCCACACCAGAGCAAGCGGAGGCCTGGGGTTTCAACGTCCGCTACTTTGACCTGATGCGCCGCTACCAGACCGAGCTGGACGCCAACGCCCGGATCCTGCCCGATGCGCCCACCGACTGGACGAGCAACACCCTGTCGATCTTTACCCGGCGGATGGTCGCGCCGGTCAACGTGGTGTTTGAGACGGCCCTGATCGCCGCCCAGGAACGGGCTGACCGGGGCGACATGGCCGGCGCAGAATGCCCTGCTGGACGACGTGGAAGCAGGGCTGGACGCCAAAGGGGAGATGACCCGCCCGTCGCTACAGGCGCGGCAGGCCATCTGCGATCTACTGGCCGCCCAGGACCGGGCGATCCTGCGCGCCGATCCCGGCGCCTACCGGGCCACCCTCACGCCGGTTGACGCCCTGGCCCTAGAGGTCCAGGCGGCGGCTGAGTTTCGCCTGCCGCTGACCAGCTACCGGCAGGAGATCGTCCGCCTGGATATGGCCGACGACGGCCAAAGCGCCACAGGCGTGGTGCTGGTCCATGGCTCGCACCGTCGACGGCGATTTCGCCGGCGACGGGCGGCTGTTCGCCGTCAGGCTCGTCAAGGCCGGCGGTCGCTGGCTGCTGTCCGGCCGCGAGCCAACCCAGCCCGAGTTCGTCATGCCGCCGGGGTCTGGGTCGTAGGGACGTCAGTCCTTTGTAGCTCGGCTAATGCACAATTATCCGCTGCTCACCTGCGCCAACCGCTCGACAGCCGACTGGACCTGGTCGTAGACACCCAGGATCTGATCGGCGACGACCGGCCAACCAAACCGGCCGGCCCAATGTGCAGCTTGCCCGCCCAACCGGTGGCGCAGATCGTCGTCGTCGAGCAACGATCGGATCTTGGCCGCCAATAGCTCGGGATCGCGGTCGGGCACCAGAAAACCGGTCTGACCATCCTGGACGGTGAAGGTCAGGCCGCCCACCTTGGAGGCGATCACCGGCGTGCCACAGGCCATCGCCTCCAGGGCGACCATGCCGAACGACTCGTAGTGGGAGGGCACTACGGTCACGTCGGCGGCAGAATAGTAGTAGACCAGTGTATCCTGATTCTGAGCGCCCATGAAGGTCACCAGGTGCTCGATGCCAAGCTCGGCCTGCAGGCATTGCAGGCGCTCCAACTCACTCCTGACCTGCGCCGCGCCGGCACCCGGCGCCCCGCCGACGATGATCACCGACAGGTCTTCCTGTTTGCTGGTGCCATCCGACGCCAGCACGGCCATGGCCCGCAGCAGGGTATCGATCCCCTTCAACGGCTCGATCCGCCCGACAAAGAGGACGACGCGCCGCCCGGCAGGCAGCCCCAGCATCTGGCGGGCCTCGTCTTGGGGCACAGGCCGGAACAGGTTCAGATCGACGCCGCACGGCACAACCACGATCTTGCCGGCGTCAGCGCCGTACAGCCAGACCATCTGCGCCCGTTCCAGCGGCGTGGCCGCCACCAGGCAGTCGGCAAAGGCCATCACCTCGGCCTCAGCCTGGATCCGCCTGTCCGTCTCCCATTCCTGTGGCCCTGAGGCCACCGCATTTTTCATCTGTCCCAAGGTGTGGAACATCTGGACGATGGGCACCCCCCACGCCTGGCGCAGGTGGCGCGCCGCCAGGCCGGAGAGCCAGTAGTGGCTGTGGATGACGTCGTAGGTCAGCCCTTCGCGACGGGCAAAATCGAGGATGCCCTGGACAAACTGGGGCAGGTGGTCCGCCACCTGGTTCTTGTCGTAGGGGGCTTCGGCACCGGCCGGCACGTGCATGACGCGGCCATTCGGCCCCAGCTCCCTGCTGATACGGGGCATAGCCGGGTTCTGTGAGCGGGTGAAGCAATCTACGGCGATGCCGCGCCGGCCCAGCTCGCGGCTCAGGTCGCGGACGTAGACGTTCATGCCGCCTGTCTCCTTACCGCCCAACGTGGCAAGAGGACAGGTGTGGACGCTGATCATGGCGACGCGACGGATCATCGCTTGGCTATCTAGCGCACCTTTTGCCAGAGGACCTGGATATTCTGGATACCGGTCTCGGTGTTCTCGTCGGTCCGGAAGGTCTGCAGCTTGGATGCCGCCTGCATGTCGTCGGTCAAGACCTGGATGCTCCACACGCCGGCCAGGGGCTTGTTGGCCAGCCGGATCTCATAGTTCCCGTCCGCGTCGGTCCTGACAACCGGCGAGGCAGCGACGCCGTCAGCATACCAGACAATGAGCGGCACACCGGGGATGGGGTTCCCCTGGGCGTCGGTGACCTGGCCGAAAAAGCCGGTCCACTCGGCGCTCGGCCGGGCCCCGGCGCTCACGAAATCGAAAGATCGGGGTATCCGTACCGGTCATGACCAGCGATGGGACAGTCGCCATCGGCGGTGGAGTATCGACCGGCGCCTGGGTGGGACCTGGGGTGAAGGTTGGGCTGAGTGTAGCCGTGGTCACGGCAGTAGGAGTAGCAGCCTCTTTCTTGCCCCGGCCCTTGGTAATCAGGATCGCGGCAAGGAGCACGATCACTGCTACCAGCGCCAGGGCCACGAGAATATAGATCCGCATTGAGCGCGGCTGTGGGCCGGCCTGTCCGGACTCTGTGTATCTGTCCCGCTCATGGGTCACCTCCCCCTGGGAATATGGAGCACCAAGCCCCACCACGACCATTCTATCACAAAGCCGCGCTCCGGGCAAGTTACCCAGAGCGCGGCATTCATCCGATTGTGAGGCCGATTCGCGAACCGCCCTTATGCCTCCATCTCTTCGATCTCGGCTGGTTCTGTCTCCTCGTCGAGGTCAAGGTCAGGGGCCAGGTCCAATGCCTCCATGCCCGTCTGCTGGCGGATGGCGTTTTCGATCTCCAGGCACAGGGCCGGCTGCTCCCGCAACACCTGCTTCGCATTCTCCCGCCCCTGCGCCAACTGGTTCCCTTTGTACACGTAGAATGAGCCCCGTTTCTCAATCAACCCCAGCTCTGCCCCCAGATCCAATACATCCCCTTCCTTGCTGATCCCCTCCGCATACATGATGTCAAACTCACACTCCCGAAACGGCGGCGCCACCTTGTTCTTCGTCACCTTCACCTTCGTCCGGTTCCCCATCACCTCCCCGCCCGCCTTGATCGACTCTATCCGCCGCATGTCCAGCCGCACCGACGCGTAGAACTTGAGCGCCATCCCCCCACTCGTCGTCTCCGGATTCCCAAACATCACCCCGATCTTCTGCCGCAACTGGTTCGTGAACACCATCGCCGTGTTGCTCGTCTTGATCGCCCCGCTCAGCTTCCGCAACGCCTGGCTCATCAGCCGCGCCTGCAACCCAGGATGGCTGTCGCCCATCTCCCCTTCGATCTCTGCCCGCGGCACCAACGCCGCCACCGAGTCGATCACCACCACGTCCACTGCCCCACTCCGCACCAGCGCCTCGGCGATCTCCAACGCCTGCTCGCCCGTGTCGGGCTGGGAGATGTACAGCCCGTCCACGTCCACCCCGCACTTGGCGGCATACGACGGGTCCAGGGCGTGCTCCATGTCGATGTAGGCCGCCACCCCGCCCAGCGCCTGCGCCTCGGCCACGATGTGCTGGCACAGGGTGGTCTTGCCCGAGCCTTCCGGGCCAAAGATCTCGATCACCCGGCCGCGGGGGATGCCGCCGACGCCCAGAGCCAGGTCGAGGACCAGCGAGCCGGTGGGGATGACGTCGATCTGCAAGTGGCTGGCCTGGCCCAGCCGCATGATCGCCCCCTCACCATACCGCTTCTGAATGCTGTTCAAGGTCGTCTCCAAAGCCTGACGCCGCCCATTGTCTTTCATTTTTCCTCCTTCAGGTCTCATCGGAAATGAATAGATGCTAGCACAAATGTTCTAGATTGTCAAATCTCGGAAGCCGGCAACGCATGACATAGCCTGCCAATGGCAATCAGGGTCGTGGAGGCTCGGATGTGAATGCCAGCCCGGCAAACTTCCATTTGTGCCAAAAGTGTGGTATACTTGTGCTGCCCTCCACCATGCTAGGGGCACGGATAGAGAGCTCATGCCTGATGTCGTCGCCTTGGGCGACCTGAATGTGGACATCATCGCCCACTTTGCCAACTTTCCCAGCAAAGGGGGCGATGCCCTCGCCTATTCCACCGAACTCCACTGCGGCGGCTCGGCAGCCAATGCGGCGATAGCCCTGGCCCGGCTGGGTGTCACGGTCGGGCTGATCGCCCGCATCGGCCCTGACTCGTGGGCGCTCAAGGCGCTCCACAGCCTGCAGACGGCAGGCGTCGATGCCGGGGGCCTGCAACGCGATCCGGCGGCCATGACCGGCCTGATGTACGTCGTCGTCACACCCGACGGCGACCGGACCATCCTCGGCTACCGCGGCGCCAATGCTTTGACCGATCCCAACCAGATACGTGAAGAGTATATTCAAGGCGCCAAGGCTGTTCCACCTGTCAGGCTATGCCCTGCTGGCAGAGCCGCAGCGGAGCGCGGCGTTGCTGACCCTAGAGATGGCGTGCCGCCACGGCCTGACGGTGACGCTCGACCCCGGGGTGAGCATCTCGCAGGTCGCGCTCGACGAGATGCATGCTCTATTGCCGGTGGTCAACATCCTCCTGCCCAACTCTGAACGAAGCCCAAAAGCTGACCAAGATGACCGTGCCCGAAGACTGTGCTCAAGCCCTGCTCGGCAAAGGCTGCCAGGCGGTGGCGCTTGAAGCTGGGGCGGGATGGCTGCCTGGTTGGCAGCCGGGAGGGCTTGAGGCGTGTGCCAGGTCTTGTCGTCCAGGCGCGGGATAGCACAGGCGCCGGCGACGGTTTTGCCGCCGGTTTCATCGCCGGCCGCCTGGCGGGGCTGAGCCTGCACAGCGCTGCAATTCTGGGCAACGCATTGGGAGCTATGACGGCAGCTCGTGTCGGAGCAAGCATGGAGATGATGGAAGGGCGCGACGTGCTGGCTTTGTTGCAGAGCTATGGCCGGCAGGAGGCGCAAAGCGAGCATCTGGCGGCAATACAGCAGGCGATCGACCTGATCTCGACACGGTTCGCAGAACGGGAGGAAGAAAAGAAACCTTGGTGGAAGTAGCGTGGAAACAGCGTTTGGACAATATCCGGATCAACTCACTGGTCGATCTTTTCGGCGTGGACAAGCCGGTCATCGGCATGGTCCACCTCTGGCCGCTGCCAGGCTCGCCGGGATACACCGGCTATGGCATCGGCACGATCATCGACCACGCCCAGCGTGACGCCGAAGCATTGCTGACCGGCGGCGTAAACGGGCTGATGGTGGAAAACATGTGGGATCTGCCCTACTATGTCGGGTCCGAGGTGCAGGTGCAGGCCATGACCTGCCAGTCGGTGGCGGCGCGGGCGATCGTAGACATGGCCAATGTGCCGGTCGGCATCAACGTCGTACACAACGGCGGGCTGGTGGCGCTGGCCATTGCCATCGCCGCCGGCGCGTCTTTTATGCGGGTCTGCATCCTCACCGGCTCCCGGCTGTGGGACACCGGCGAGTTGGACCACGGCTGCGCGGCAGACTTGATACGGCGCCGCAAGGAACTGAACGCCGAGCAGATCAAGCTCTTTGCCGATGTGGACAAGAAGCATTCTGTGCCTTTTCCGGGCCTGGACCTGGAGACGCACATCGAATGGACCGAGTTCTACCGAGCCGATGCGCTCATCGTTTCGGGGCGCATGACCGGCGCCGCGCCGCCGGTGGACAAGGTCCGCCGGGCGAAAGAGCTGGCGACCCGCCCCATCCTGTTGGGCAGCGGCACAACGGCAGAGAATATCGCCGAGTTCCTGACCTATGCCGACGGGGTCATCGTCGGCAGCAGTCTGAAGGTGGACGGCATCGCCGAGAACCCGGTTGATGTGGAGCGGGTGCGGCGGTATATGGACGCCGTAAAGGCAGTGCGCGGGTAGATTCTTTGCTTTAAAAAAGAGATTTCGGGTGTTTGCTGCATTTGCATGCAGCAAACACCCGAACACCTGGATACAGACACTCCTACACATCAAAGTAGAGCGCCATCTCGTAGGGATGGGGCCGGTCGCGCACCTCCAGATACTCGTGGCTCATCTTGAAGTCGATCCAGTCCTGGATCAGCCCTTCGTCCATGACGTCGCCGGCCAACAAGAAGTCGTGGTCTTCGAGCCAGGGCTTCGAGGGCAATGTTCAGCGATGTAGGCAGGCCTTTGATCTTTTTCCTCTCCTCGGCGCTCCAGGCAAACACGTTGGTATCAAATGGGCCAAAGCCGGCCTGGGTAGGATCGATCTGGCGTACAATGCCGTCCAGGCCCGCCATTAACTGCGCCGTCAGCGCCAGGTAGACGTTACAGGTAGCGTCTGGTGGGCGGTATTCGAACCGCTGGGTCGTCGGGCTCTTGGCGTATTTGGGGATGCGCACCGCCGCGCTGCGGTTGCCCAATGAGAAAAAGAGGTTCACCGGCGCTTCGTAACCAGGGACCAGCCGCCGGAAGGAGTTGGTGCTTGGGTTGGTCAGGGCCAACAGGGCCGGGCTGTGCTGTCAGCAGGCCGCCAATGTAATAGAGCGCCATCTGGCTCAGTCCGGCATAGCCATCCGGATCGTAAAAGAGCGACAGCCCATCCCTCATCAGCAGCTGGTGAAAGTGCATGCCGTTGCCTGCCTCGCCAAACAAGGGCTTGGGCATGAAAGTGACCGTCTGATTATGGGCTGCGGCCGTCATCTTGGTCACGTACTTGACCAGCATGGTTGCGTCGCCGCTGTCCAACAGCCCCATCATGGGCGTCTCGATCTCTGACTGGCCCGGCCCGCCTACCTCGTGATGGTGATACTTGACCGGCACGCCCATCGCCTCCAGGTGCAGGCACATCTCGCTACGCAGGTTGTAGAGCGAATCCTTGGGCGGGATGGCATGGTAGCCGCCGTGCATGGGAATGTAATGGCCTAGGCCGCCGTGAGGGCTGTTCCACATCCCCTCCGCCGATTCCAGGCGATAGCCGGTGCGGTGGACCTCGTTCTCAAAGGCCACCGAGTTAAAGATGTAGAACTCGAACTCGGGCCCCCAGCGGCTCTCGTCGGCAATGCCAAGCTCGCACAGGTATTCCTCAGCACGGCGGGCGGTGTTACGGGGATCTCGGGGAAAGGGAAGCCGGGTATCGGCTTCTCGAGCCGAGCAGATAAAGCTCAAGGTCGGGACCTGCCAGAAGGGGTCCACAAAACCGGTGGGCAGGTCAGGCACCAGGACCATGTCGCCGGCCTTGACCGGCTTGAGTCCAACACTTGAAGCGTCGAACCCCACGCCGTTCTCTGTCAATTCGGTCGTGAACTGGTCCGCCGGCACTGTTAGGTGGTGCCAGCGCCCCCACAGGTCACAGAATTTCAGGTCTACCATCTTGACGTCGTTGTCTGAGACGAACCGTCTCGCTTCGTCAAAATCGTGGAACATCGTTGTTACACTCCTTCAAGTATGGCTAGTCACTACGCTCCCGTTTCCACTTGTCATAGTGGACGCGCTTGGGATCATACTGGGTGGTGGCGTGTTCCTCTTCGGCGGGGTGTCCCACCGCAACCAGGCACAGGACCTCCATGTCGTCAGGGATATCCAGCACCTGGCCGACATATTTCATCCGTTTCTTGTTGGGGTAGACACTGATCCACACCCCACCCAGGCCCAGGGTTGTGACTGCCAGGAGCAGGTTCTGAGTCGCGGCGCAGGTATCTTCCACCCAGTGGCGCTCGGAAGCCTCGCTGTCGCCGCAGACAACGACAGCCAGCGGCGCCTTGGCCAACATATGGGCGTATTTGTGGGTCTCGGCCAGCTTGTCGAGCAGCTTGCGCTTGCGAACGACGACGAAATGCCAGGGACAAAGGCTCTGGAAAGATGGTGCGGCCATCGCCGCCTTGAGCATCGTTTCCACCTGTTCGTCGGTCACCGGCTCGTCGGTGTACTCACGGATGCTGCGGCGCGTATACATGACTTCCAGCAGATCCTCCATCATCCCCTCCCCAAGTCCAGAATCGTAACCGGGCGGCCCCAGTAATGCCGCTATTATATCGGAACCGCCTCGAAACCCCAAACAGACGGGGCATCTTGCCAGTTTGCGCCCAGTCGGGTATAATATGCGCGGTTGTATCGCTATTGGACGTGGACGACTAGGCGCGCCTTGTTCCACAACCCTTCCAGGTTGTAGTAAGCGCGCAGCCTGGGCTCAAAAATGTGAACAACCACCAGGCCATAGTCGAGCAGGACCCAGCCAGAGCTGGGCTGTCCTTCGATGTGCTGCCGGTGACCACCAACTGCGGTGGCCCTTTCGTCCACATGTTCCGAAATGGCTTTGAACTGTGGTGTACTGTCGGCGTTGCACAGGACGAAATAGTCGGCCAGCAGGGTGATCTCCTGCATGTCCAACATGACGATGTCCGAGCCAAGCTTTTCGGCGATGGCATCCACGATTGTGTGAGCTAATTCGAGCGATTCCAGGGTTCAGCCTCCGTTATAGGTTTTTCAGATGCTCGTCCATCTGCTGCCAATGCGTGCCGCGCCAGTAGACACGCTGGCAGGCAGGGCAGCGACTGAACGAGTCGTGGGTATGGACCACATAGGCCGGCACCCGCGCCTGCGCCGTTTCACGGTCGATGGCCTCCAACAGCTGATTGCAGACCGGACAACGGGAAAAAGCGCAGTCGGTTGCCAGGCTCAGGTCAGCCAGGACCTGGCGGACCTGGTCATCCAGGTGTTCGGCGGTCACCAGCAGGGTGTGCAGCCCGCGGCGCCGGGCCAGCTCGTGGTCGCGGGTGAGCAGCACGCGGTTTTCGGCCCGGGCCAGGCGCACCAACTGGTGATCGTTGAGATTGGCATCGAACAGGGTGTCAAAGCCCAGGATACGCAACCATTTGGCCAGTGTGCCTAACATAGCATCGGCGACAAATCTCATGGACAATACTCAATTCACGATACTCAACGCTCAATTCGCCGTTTTGGCGTTACTCCTGCCGGCCGGCCTGCTCCTGATCTCAGGAGCAGGGCTGGCCGGTCGCCGTCCGGCCCGGTCGGCGATGGCCGGCCTGGGCGCGCTGGCCCTGGCCGCCGCCGGCTACTGGGCCTGCGGCTTTGCCTTCCACATGGGCGGCGTCGGCCTGGTGAGCGATCTCCACGACCTGGAAGGGCTGGTGTGGGAGTGGGCTTCGCCCCTGAACCTCGACTGGGGCGTGATGGGCCTGCGCGGCTTCTTGTTGCTGGACGAAGCCTCGACCCAGGCTGCCCTGACCCTCTTCCTGGCCTACCTGCCGGCCGTTGCCGTAGCGGTGCTGCTGCCCATGCTGGCCCTCCGCGAGCGGATGCCCGGCTGGATGGCCGCCCTGAGCGGGCTGCTGGTGGCGGCCCTGGCCTATCCCGTCGCCGGCAACTGGTTCTCGGGCGGCGGCTGGCTGATGCACACCGGCCAGACACTGGGCTACGGCCACGGCTACGTCGATCCGGCCGGCGTTAGCACGGCCGCCTTGATGGGCGGGCTGGCGGCTCTGTTGGGCATCGCCTTCTTCGGGCGGCGCCTGCCGCCCCTGCCCGAAGGCGAGCTGCCCACCCTGCCGCCGGTCCACCTGCCGGTCATGGCCGCACTAGGCGCCCTCCTGGCCGTCGCCGGCGCGGCTGCGCTGGCCGGTTCCAACCCGATCAACGTCCAGGCCGGTCTGTCAGTGCCCCTCGCCGGAGTTAACCTGATCCTGGCCGCCGCTGGCGGCGCGCTTGGGCCCAGCCTCTACACCTGGCTGACCACGGGCGCCGCCGACTCGCTGATGGCTGCGAGGGGCTCCGCCGCCGGGGTGCTCAGCATCGCCGCCGCTATGGCTTTTGCGCCACCGTGGGCGGCGCTGGCCCTCGGCGTCGTCGCCGGGCTGCTGGTTCCGCTCGTCACTTACCTGGTGCGCTATGCCCTGCGCATCGACGATCCCACTGGCGCGGTGCCCATCGGGCTGTTGGGCGGCGTTCTAGGCGTGCTCGCGCCGGGCATCTTGAGTGACGGACGGTTTGGCCTGGGCTGGAACGGGATCGGCGCCGAAACCTACCGGGGCGTGGCCGGCCAGGGTGTGACCGGCCTTTTGCCTGCGCCGGGCGCGGCCGCCGACTGGCCGGGACAGATCAACGCCCAGCTGGTGGGCCTGGCCGCCGTGGCCGCGCTGACGGTGGTCCTGGTTGGGATCCTATTTCTGGTTTTAAAGGTGCTTTTTCTCCTGTGGCACTCGGTTCCGACACCCCAGGAAGAAGAGGGTTCTAGCCCTTCCTGAACTTGGGGAGCTTGCCCTTCTCACTGAGCGTATCGAATATCCAGCCCACACTCTGCTGAGTGTGGACGCGCCAGATGGCATGGGCCAAGACCCTCGCCGTCGACAAGACACCGATCTTGCCTCCTGCCACCTCCCTGGCCGAGGCCGTTGTGTCGGACAGGATAAGGCTCTCTAGCGGCGATTGTGCCACCGCCTCCGCCGCCCCAGGCGTCAAGTCGGCGTGCACGACGGCGGCGTGCACCCCGGCCGCCCCTCTCTCCTTCAGCAGTCTTGCCACCTCCAAAAGCGTCTCGCCTGATTGGATGATGTCGTCAAAGATTACAGCCGATCGCCCCGCTACATTTCCCACCATCTCTATGACGGTCGGCTTACCCTTGGGTGTGCGCCGTTTGAAGGCTATAGCCATTTCGTCGCGGGCTATGTCGTCACGCAGTTTCGACTTGAGGTGATCGCGGAACTCGGTGGCCCGCGCCACTCCTCCCGCATCAGGCGACACGACGACGGCGTCGTTTAGCCCCAGATTGTCCCGAAAGTGGGCGCCCATCAACAGGGCCATGCGCATGTGGTCCACTGGGATGTCGAAAGAATCCCTCGATGGCCGGCGTGTGCAGGTCTACGGTCAGCAGGCGATCGGCACCGGCGGTCGTGATCAGGTTGGCCACCAATTTGGCAGTGATCGGCTCGTGGCCCTTTTTCTTCTTCTCCTGTTTGGCATAGGCCATGTAGGGTACCACCGCAGTGATCCGCCCGGCCGAGGCCCGCCGCGCCGCATCGATCATCACCAGCAGCTCCACCAGGTTGTCGTTGATCGACTGATAGGCGCAAACCCCTTCCCTCAAGCCAGCGGGGGTGCCGCGCGCCAGACAGGGCCGCACCAGCGGGCTGGAATGCGTCTGGCAAATCGGCTGGATGATAAACACGTCGGTGCCCCGGACCACGCAATCCAGATCTACCTCGACCTCGTCATCGCGAAAGCGCCCCACCTTTGAACCCTCGAGTTTCAGGCCCAACTCGTCGGCGATCTGGATCGCCAGACCCAGATTGGCATTACCGGCGATCAGCTTGATCTCGCCAAAGTGCCGCTTCTGATCGATCATCCCCCTTCTCCTGTGCGCATCTTGGTGGCCAGTGCGATGGCCGCCTCCACCGCCTGCGCCGGCGTGTCAGCCCGGACAATGGCCACGACAGGCCGCCCTTGTTGGGACAACTCCCAGGTGCCGAGGCCGACGACCGGCCGCCCCATCTTGAGCGCCAATCCTATCTCCGACAGCGTGCCATAGCCGCCGCTGACGGCTACAACCGCGTCGGCGCTGCGGACGACGACGGCGTTGCGTGCCTCACCCAGGCCGGTGACTACCGGGATATCCACGTACCGGTTGGCCTCGCGGCGATCGGCGCCGGGCAGAATGCCGACCGTGATCCCGCCCTGCGTCTTGGCTCCCTGGCAGGCTGCCTCCATGACCCCACCCCGGCCGCCGCAGACAAGCACCGCGCCCCGACGGCCTATCTCCTCGCCAACCGCCCGGGCCAGGGCAGAGACAGACTCGTCACACGACGCCGAGCCGACAACGGCGATGAACAGGGGCTGCTCAGCCACCGGCGCGTTCCTGCGAAACAGACCTGACAGGTCCTCCGAGACCTGTCAGGTCCAGGAACAGCTGGGCCTCGGCTAAGGTAGTATAGACTGCGCCGGTGGGCCGCAGGTCGCTCTTGATATAGGCCACGCGGCTGACGGCCATCTCGTCCTGTGCACCGGCCATATCCGCAGCCAGCATCGCCACGGCCTGGCCGATGTCACGCACCTCGGCGCCGGAGGCGTAACGCTGGACACGGCCAAGCGTCAGATGAGGGCTGAAAGGCCGCTTTTCGGTGGGAAAGCCCAATGGCGCGACCTGCGACTCGACGGCCCGCCACAGCCGGGCAAGGCACCCGGACGGCTCCTGGACGCCGACCCACACCACGCGCGGCCGGCGGGCATCGGGGAAACAGCCCACCCCACCCACGGCAATGGTAAAGGCCGGAATTTGGCCGGCAGCCTGGGCCAGGGCCGTCTTGACCTGTTCGACCTTGTCCAGGGGCGTGTCGCCCAGGAACTTGAGCGTCAGGTGGATCCCCTCTGGCTGCACCCAGCGCACGGCGCGCGGCGGCACTGCGCCCCGCAGCCGGGCGCGTATATCTGCCAGCACGCCTTTAAGCTCCTGGTCTAGCTCGATGGCTATGAACGTCCGCAAGGTCTGCATGGATCGCTCCCAACTCGGCTGCGGATGAATCCGCAGCCTGATATGCGAAACGCGTTGAAACGCGTTCAGTAGCTTACAGCTTCAACAGGCGGCAGGCGTTGCCGCCCAGCATCTGGTCGAGGCTGGCCGGCGACATGTCCACCGCCCGCATGCGCCGGATAAAGCGCCCCGGCGAGATGAGCGGATAGTCGCTGGCAAACAGCACCTTGTCGGGCGCGCAGCGAGCCGCCAGCCCAAAGATGCCGTCGTCGTACAGGTACAGAGAGGCGGCGGTGTCGTAATAGACCCGACCCATGACCCGAGCCACCTCGGGCATCAGCTCATAGAAGACGGCTCCCCCACCCCAGTGGGCGCAGACCAAGGTAGCCTGGGGAAAGAGGCGGGCGAAACGAACCACCTGGTCGGGCGTCGTAGCGCCCTTGCCGGGGTAGAGATGGCCGACCGGCTCACTGCAATGGGTCAGGAGCAGCAGGTCATGAGCAACCACGGTTTCGACGATGGGCGCCATGACCCTCTCGTCGTCCAGGCGATAGCCCTGGCCATCGGGCATCAGCTCACCCACACCGCGCAGCCCTGCGGCGGCGCAGCGCTCGATCTCGCCCACTGCCTCAGCGCCGGCCAAGGGGTTGACGATGGCCAGGCCGATCAGGCGATCCGGGTAGCGAGCCACCGACTCGATGACATAGTCATTCTCCAGCCGGCAGAAATCCATGTCGCGCCAGCCAAAGCCGCACACGACGGCGCGATCCACCGTCGAGCGGTCCATCTCGGCCACCAGCTCGTCGGCGGAGCACAGCCGGGCCTTGGGATCGACATACAGCTCCCGGAACCAGGCATCGCGGACCAGGCACTCGTCGCGCCGGGCCATGATCTGTGGCGATGTGATGTGGGTATGAAAATCGACGATCACACGGACTCTCCGGGAGGATTATAGCACAAGCGCGGGCAAAGGTAAAGAGCGGCAGTGCGCGCCGCCTACGATGGCTCTCGCCTGCCGCCGGCTGCGGCGATGCAGTGCGAGCCATGGCCGACCGGCCGGCGCTTACGCCATGCCGCGGGCCCGGCGTGGGTTGGCCGGGGGGATCCTGGCGGCTTGACCGTCTGGCCAATCACGGCTACAATGGCGGCATGGCTAGCTTGGTTTCTCCAAGGCTGACTTACCGGCTGACCGGCCATGAGCTGTAGCGCCATCCGGGTGCTCCTGGTCGCTGATACCCACCTGGGATTCGACTTGCCGATCCGTCCGCGCATCGAGAGACGGCGGAGAGGTCACGATTTCCTCGCCAACCTGAATAGAGCACTGCAACCCGCGCTGACGGGTGAAGTGGACCTGGTGGTGCACGGCGGCGACTTGTTTGACCGCAGCAAGGTCCCGGCGGCGTTGGTCGACATAGCCATGGCCCCCCTGCTCAGAGTCGCGGAGGCAGGCACCCCCGTCTACCTCGTTCCTGGGAAACCACGAGCGCTCCAGCATACCCCTGCACCTGTGGACGGCTCACCCCAATTTCCACATCTTTGATCGACCGAGAACCTTTCTCTACTCTGGGGCCAAGGGCTCCATCGCCCTGTCGGGATTTCCCTTTGCCAGAAAAGTGCGCGGTCTCCTCCCCAGGTTGGCGAGCGAGACCGGGTTCAGACAAGGGCCAGACGTCCCGCATCTGCTGTGCATACACCAGACGGTCGAGGGTGCACAGGTAGGGGTTGGCGACTATACCTTTCGCGGCGGGCCCGATGTGGTGGCCGGACGGGATCTCCCGTTGGGGTTCAGCGCCGTGCTGTCCGGACACATCCACCGGGCCCAGGTGCTGACCCACGATCTGAGCCGGCGCAGGTTCGCGGCGCCGGTCGTGTACCCCGGCTCGGTGGAGCGCACTTCGTTTGTGGAACGGGATGAAACAAAGGGGTACATGATCGTCACGCTTCATGCACCAGGACGCAGGGGAGATCCGCCCGCTGAAATCTCGTTCGTGCCACTTCCGGCACGGCCCATGGTCTGCCTGAGCCTGGGGGGCGAAGAAGCGGATAGCGAGAGGCTGAGAAACCAGCTTGTGAACCGGCTTCGGTCACTGGACCCCGATTCGGTCGTTCGAGTCCAGGTTCAGGGCCCGCTGGCCGCAGAAACCTTTGGCATCTTGAGTGCGGAGTACCTGAGACGTATCGCACCGCCCAGCATGAATATAGAGCTGTCTGTGCCTCGGCGGGTCTGACAGATTTTCCGGAGGACCCCGCCCGAACGGGAGCGGGCGAAAAACCTGCCAGGTCTAGTGGAGCTGTTAGCGGCTGCGCAGTCGGGGGTTCAGTATGCTGTCCAGGGCAAAGCCGACCATGGCAAAGGCCAGGCCGGTCAGCATCATCAGGCCGATCGGCTCCAGCACCCAGTAGTAGTATCCCTCGAAGGCGCCTTTGGTGATCGCATCGTAAACGATCTTGCCCCAGGTCGGGATATGCAGGTCGCTCACGCCCAAGATAGGCCAAGGTCGCCTCGAAAAAGACGTAGGTGGGGATGAGGATGACCAGTTGGGGGATCAGGAGGGGCATGATGCGCGGCACCAGGTAGCGCAGGATGATCCGGCCGTTGCTGGCGCCGTAGGCCTGGGCGGCCTCGACGTAGGGCGCTTCCTTGACCTGGACAAAGATGGCCCGGTAGTTCTTGACGGCGCTGCCAAAGATGCTCAGCAGGACCATGACGCCCAGGATGACCCAGATGCTCTTGGAGTAGACGTAATAGACGGTGATGGCGATCGGCAGGGCGGGCAGGATCATGTTGATCTCGGTGACGCGCTGGACGAGGTCGTCCACCCACCCGCCGAACCAGGAGCCGACGGCGGCGATGATCATCGACGCCAGCGACGTGGCGACGGCGCCCATCAGCCCGAAAGCCAGGGCGACCGGCATCCCCCACAGCAGGCCGACCAGCAGGTCGCGGCGCACATCGTCGGTCCCGGCCAGGCCATAGACCTGGCCGTCGAACACCACTTCGGCGTCCAGGTCCCCGCCCGCCTCGAAAGTGAGCCCATCGAGACGCAGGGTGTAGGTGCCTTTGAGGGGAACAGGCTCTGCCGCAGCCGGATCGGCAAAGAGGATCGCCGCGGCCGGGAGCCCGCCCCTTCCCCGCAGCGACTGTTTCTTGCGGACCTCTGCGGACAGGTACTTGTCGGGGATGTGCTGCGTGGCGACATACCTCTGGCCGGTTACCACCGCAAAGCTGCCCAGGTCGAGCTGCCGGCCATCAGGGGTCAGCCAGGTCATGGAGACGAAGGGCCGTTTCTGGTCGTATGTGGGGAAAAAGCGAACGACCATATCCTGCGGGAAACCGCCATACGGATAGTCGAGGGTGAAGGAGATGGTCACCGTGCTCACCCCCTTGGCGTCCTGCTCGACGGTCTTGACTGCCGCGCCATCCCGGCTGTCCATGATGATGGTGGGGGGCAGGTCGTCCTTCCTGAAGAGGTTGACCCAGGCCGGCATGGCGGTCTGCGGTCTGATGTAGCTGTCTTCCCTCTCCGGGCTGCCACGCCGCGACCGCCTGGTCGTAGGGGATGGCGATCAGGGTATAGATCGAGACGCCGATCAGGAGGGCGATGATCACCAGGCCGACGATGGCCGACGGATAGCGCCCGATCTCGCGGAGTGAGACCCACAGATCGCCGGCCCTTGCCCGCCGGGTCTTGATCCGGCCGGCAGGAGATGCCTGCTGCTTCCCTTGGAACCGGCAGTGTTCCCGTCGGGCGATGGCGTCCAGGCCTGGCGCGGCAGGTCGGAACGCCTGCGCAACGGCCAGAAGCGGAAGCGCCTTTTCTGCGCCCGAGGCGCCTTGAGGGCCTTTTCCGCCGCGGAGCTGCCGATCTTGACCCTGGGATCGACGAGGGCATAGACGATATCGAGGAGAAAGACGGTCAGGGCCAGGAGGTAGGCGAACATGACGATGAGGCCGATCACGACCTCCTGGGCATTGCCGTTGACGGCCTTGATGAACAGCTGGCCGATGCCGGGCCAGTTAAAAAAGACCTCCAGGACGATGACCCCCTGCCAGAAGCTGATCATCAGCAGGGCAAAGTTGGTGATGATGTAGGGCAGGGTCGGCTTGAGGACGTAGCGCCACTCGATCATCCGCGGCGGCAGGCCCTTGGCCCGGGCCAGATCGACATAGTCCTCGCCGGCGTGGATCAGGAAAAAGGTCCGCCAGGCGTAGACGCTCTGAAAGAAGGTGGCGAGCAGGATGGCGGTGATGGGCAGGATCATGTGCTTGAGCACGATGGGAATGTATCCCCAGACGGTGGCGGGTGGAAATGTGTCGAACATGCCGCCATAGGGCAGCAGGCGCAGCTCGGCGGCAAAGATGAGGATCAGGACGACGCCGTAGACCCAGTTGGGGATGGAGGAGATGGGCGACAGGGCGATGGCGATCTTGTCCCACAGGCTGCCATACCGCTTGGACAGGGCCAGGGCCACGAAGACGCTTGAGAAGAAGAGCAGGAGGTTGGCGGTGCCCACCAGGAACAGCGTGTTTGGCATGCGTTCCAGGATGATCGCCCGGACGTCGTGCGAAGTTCCACCGCGCGTCTCGGCCAGAAAGGTCTCGCCCCAATCGAAGGTGAGGCCCTGGACGAACCAACGGGCACAGCGCAGCAGAAAGGGCTGGTGCAGCCCGGCGGCTTCCTCCATCGCCCACCGCGCCTGCTCGGTCGCCGCGGCGATCTCTTCGACGGTGGCCCCCGGCATCGACAGGCTAATGAAGTTGAGCGCCTCACCGATGTTGGCCTCGGCGATCTTGTCGATGTAGCCGCCATAGTTGATGACGACGATCGACAGGAACACGCCGATGGCGACCATCAAGGACAGCACGAGCGCCCTGACGACGATGTACTTGACGACCCTGAAAAGGGCGCGGAGGGCGGGTCTCGCCGCCGTTCGCTCCAGGCCGGGCCCGATTGGCTGTGCCGCGGGCTCGGGTGGGGCGCTGGCCGGTCGAGCCGCAGATGGTTCTTGTACCGGGGGAAAATCTCCCGCCTGGTACGGGCAGGCTCAGGCGCAGCCGGCGGCGGTGCAGAGGGGGACGCCGCGCCGGCGATCCTGGACAGTTGCGACCTGGCCGCTCGATTCTCGGGGTTGATGGCCAGCACCCGCCGGAGGGCATAGGCCTGCTGGTCGGGATCGGTGAGGGCAAAGCTCAGCAGATGCCAGGCCTGCTCGTTGTTCGGGTCGCGCCTGATGATCTCGGCCAGGAGAACGCGGGCCTCTTCGAGCCTGGTCTCCTTCACGAGCTGTAGGGCTGTGCCTAACGCCGTTGTCTGTGCCTGGTCCATTGCACTGGTCCTCTGCCGGATTATGGAGAGAGTCCCCTGTATCCTATACACTGGTGCGTGACTTGCCGTAGAGACTGTGCTACTTGGCGCTACGCTCGTTACTACGATAAGGTTCAAGTCCGCTTCAGTTGCTCCCTAGGGCTAGGTCAAGAATGAATCCTCCTGCTTCGGAACCTCGACGCGGTCCGATTTCGTTCAGCACGTTCACAAGCAACCCTCCCGCAGGTCAGGAAACCTGCGGGAGGGTATCAGTTCACGGGCAGAAGGGACGGCTGATTAGCGCTTGTGCAGGCGGACGTAGAAGGCGGTGCCTATCACCCCAAGGATCAGGCCGGCCGTCGATGCTCCGGCCGCAAGAAAGTTGAGGAAAAAGGTTGACTTGACGACGTGGAGGACCATCAGCCAGGGGATGACGGCGCCGAGCAGGACCAGCACAAAGCCGATGACAAAGATCAGCCGCGGGTCCTTCTCTATCATTTGTATAACCAACACGCAGCAGAGTGGCCGGGCTCGGGCTCAAAGTCGGGCGGCTCCTCGACGTTGCACAGGCCGTCGATCATGTGCGAGCAGCGCGGATGGAACCGGCAGCCCGGCGGCGGCTTGATCAGGCTGGGCGGCTCGCCCGGCGGCACCTCTTTGAAGACGAGCAGGTTGTGCGGATCCGGGTCGGGGCTGGCCTCGAGCAGGGCTCGGGTGTAGGGGTGGAGCGGGTTGCGCAGCAGCTCGTCCACCTTGCACTTTTCGACGAGGTTGCCGGCGTACATGACAAAGATCCGCTCGGAGAAGTAGCGAACGGTGGACAGGTCGTGGGTGATGTAGATGACCGCCAGGTTGTGCGAGGCTTGCAGCCCGCGCAACAGGCGCAGGATCTCGACCCGCACCGAGGCGTCGAGCATCGACACCGGCTCGTCGGCCACGAGCAGCCTGGGGTTCATGATCATGGCCCGGGCGATGACCATGCGCTGCTGCTGGCCGCCGCTGAGCATGTGGGGGAACTTGGGCAAAAAGTCCTCCACCGGCGTCATCTTGACCTCTTCCATGACCTTGAGGATCCGCTGCTGCCGCTCCTCCTTGCTCTTGACGCCGTTGATGATCAGCGGCTCGCCCAGGATGCGCTCGGCGCTCATGAAGGGCGGCAGCGCGCCGTAGGGGTCCTGCTGGACATAGCCCACCTGAGAGCGGTACCAGCGCAGCTCGCGCGCCGACTTGAGTCCGATGTTCTTGCCCTCAAAGACGATGTCGCCCTTGGTGGGCCGGTACAGGCCCAGGATCGTCTTCATCAGGCTGGACTTGCCGCAGCCGCTCTCGCCGACGACGGCGACCGACTCGCCGTAGTGCAGATCGAAGTTCACGCCGTCCACGGCCTTGACCCATCCGGCGTGGCCAAAGCCAAAGCGCCTCAGCTCGAACCAGACGTGGAGATCCTGGACGGACAGCAGCGCGCCGTTACCCGTCCCCTGTGCGCAGCTCTGGCGGCCCGTCGGGGAGGCTGCTGGCACGTCGGTGGGCACGCTCTCGATGGTTTCCTGGAGTCGATCTTCAGTAGACATGCTATGCTCCTGTCTCACGCGTGCAGCCAGCATCGGACCTGGACTGCGGCCCTTGCGGATGATGGGCGGATCTTCGTCGCACTTGTCAAAGCGGAACGGGCAGCGCGGCGCAAAGCGGCAGGCCGGCGGCAGGTCGACCAGGCTCGGCGGCTGGCCGGGGATAAACTCGGGATCTTGGACCGCCCGCAGCCTGGGCACGCTGGCCAACAGCTTTTGCGAGTAGGGATGGAGGGGCGTGGTGAAGAAGGTGGCCGAGTCGTTCACCTCGACGATCTCGCCGGCGTACATGACCACCGCCCGGTCGGCCAGCTCGCTGGAGGTGGCGATGTCGTGGGTGATCAGGATAAAGCTGATCTGGAGCTCCTCCTTGATCCGCTTGAGCGTGTTAAAGATGTTCGCCTGGGTCAGCACGTCGAGCGCCGAGGTCGGCTCGTCGAGGACGACCAGCGCCGGCGCGGTCACCAGCGACATGGCCAGGGCCACCCGCTGCCGCATGCCGCCGCTCAGCTCAAAGGCATAGCGGTTGATGAAATCGACCGGCACCCCCACGTGCTGGAACATGCGCTTGGCCTGGGCCATCGCCTGTTCCTTGGTCACCCCGTGGTGGACGATCATCGGCTCGGCCACCTGATCCCCCACCCGCAGGACCGGGTTGAGGGCGTTCATGGCCGCCTGGGGCACCAGCGACATCTTGACCCAGCGGACCTGGCGGCGGAACTCTTCTTCCGACAGGCCCATCGTCTCCACTTCCTCGAGGTAGACCTTGCCGGTGTAGGTGTCGACGTTGCGCGGCAGGAGGCGCAGGATGGCCTTGGCCAGCGAGCTCTTGCCGCAGCCCGACTCGCCGAGGACCACGATGGCCTCGTTGTAGCCGAGATCGAACGTCACATGGTCGACGGCCCGGACGGCTCCCTGCCGTGGTGCGAAAGTACATCACCAGGTCTTCGACGCGCAGCACATTGTTGTCTGGAGCTCTGACTTCGGACATGGGTTACAGTCCTCTCAACCTTGGATTGAAGATGCGATCGAGCGAGAACCCCAACATGGCAAAAGCCAATCCGGTCAGGACCAGCAGGGCCGCGGGTTCCAGCACCCAGTAGTAGAACCCTTGATACAGGGCGCCGTTCGCCTGGGCATCGTTGATGATCTTGCCCCACGTCGGCAGGGTCGGATCGCCCAGCCCCAGAACGGCCAGCGCGGCCTCGAGGAAAACAAAGCCGGGGATGGCGGCCACCAGGCTGGGGATGAGCATCGGGATAATGCGCGGGGTCAGGTAGGAAAAGATGATCCGCCAACTGCCGGCGCCGTAGGCCCGGGCGGCCTCGATGTAGGGCGTTTCCTTCACCTGGAGAAAGATGGACCGGTAGGTCATGATCGCCCCGCCAAAGATGCTCAACAGGATGACGGCGCCCAGGATGACCACGATGCTCTTGGAATAAAAGAGGCCGATCATCATCAGGATCGGCAGGAAGGGCAGCACCATGTTGACCTGCAGTGATCCGCTGGATGATGCGCGTCCACCCAGCCGCCGAACCAGGTGGCGATGGCGGCGATGGCCATGGTCGTGATCGTCGTCCCCAGGGCCGCCACCAGGCCAAACGCCAGGGCGACAGGGGTCCCCCACAGCAGCGCGACCATCAGATCGCGGCGGAGGTGATCGGTGCCGGCCATGCCCGTAGACCTTGCCGTACAGCACAAACTCGGCGTCCACGTCCGAGTCCGGCTCAAAGGTGGTGGCGCTGACCCGCACCTTGTAGGTGCCCCTGACCGGGGAGGTCAACCCCGCCTTCGGGTCGGCTACGAACAGCCCTTGCTCGGGCGACAGCCCGGCCAGCCGGCGCTGGAGCTTGGTGTCCTGGGAAAAGGGGTAGGTCTTGGTGTTTCCCGAGCCGAAATCCGCGACCCGGATCGCCTCCCCAGCGGGCGGCAGCCAGGAGATCGACAGGATGCGGCTGCTTCTCGTCATACTTGGCCGTGAAGAACAGGCTCATGTCGTCCGGGAAGGTATCGAACTGATAGTCGAAGGTGTAGGTCATCACGATGGTGTTGACGTCGTTCTCGCCCGGATAGACGACCTTCTCCGCCGAGCCATCCGCGCTGCTCAGGAACATGGTCTCGGGCACCTTCTGGCTCTTGAACAGGTTGGTCCAGGCCGGCGGCGCGTTGCGCGGATATTGCTCCCAGATCCCCTCCCCACCGCGCCACAGGCGGACCGCTTCCTTGTAGGGGATGGTGATGACGGCATAGATCGAGATGGCGAGCAGCAGGGCGATGATCGACAGGCCGAATATGGCCGATGGGTAGCGAAGCAGCTCCTTGAACGTATTGCGCAGCGTTTTCATCCCGCCCTCCCTTCAGCCGCCGCCGATCTTGACCCGGGGATCGACCAGCGCATAGATGAAATCGAGGAGAAAGATGGTCAGGGCCAGCAGGTAGGCATAGACAACCGCCTCGCCGACGATGACCGCCGTCTCGTAGGCGCTGATGGCCCGGTACAGCTGCCGCCCCAGCCCCGGCCACTGAAAGACCGTCTCAAAGATGATCGCCCCGGTCCACATGGCGATCAGGGTCAGGGCAAAGTTGGTGATGATCGTCGGCAGCGTCGGCCGGAGGATGTAGCGGCGCTCGATGTCCTTGGAGGTCAGCCCCTTGGCCTTGGCCATGTCGACGTAATCCTCGCTGGAGTAGATGAGGAAGAAGGTCCGCTGGGTGAACGATCCCAAAAAGATCGCGCTCAGGATCCAGGCCAGCAGGGGCAAGATCATGTGCTTGGCCACGCTCAGCGCGTAGCCCAGCGGGTTCTCAGGCGGCGGCGCGTCGATCATCCCGCCAAAGGGCAGCCAGCCGAGCAGCGCGGCAAAGATCAGGATCAGGAAGATGCCATAGAACCAGCCGGGAGCCGACGAGGTTGGCGCCAGGATGACGAACAGCTTGTCCAGCCAACTGCCATACTTGCGCGACAGGGACAGCCCGATCAACATCGCGCCGAAAAACAGGAAGATGTTCGCCGTGCCGAACAGCAGCAGCGTCGGCGGCAGCCGCTCCAGGATGATGTTCTTGACCTCTTTCGACCCGGTGTCGCTGGTCATCTGCTGGGCGCGTCCCAGGTTGAGCGTCAGAGCATCTTTCAGAAGGACAAAGCTGCGCGTGCATGAACGGCTTGTCGAGGCCCAACCGCTTTACCTGGATGGCGATCAGCATGCGCCCTCTGGTTCTCCTTTTCGGCTTCAGACAGGGCCTTGAACTGCCGGATTCGTGGCGAGCGCCATGCTGACGGTTTCCTCGATCTGCCCGCGCTGGATCTTGTCGACGTGGCCGCCCATGTTGGCGATGAGGATGGTCAGGTAGACGCCGATGACGACGGTGACGAACAGGCTGACCAGCCGGATAGCCGAATAGCGGAGCACCCGCGTCAGGGTGCTCGCCCCCGTCCGTTTCTTCTCCGGAACTGCCTCCACCGGGGCCTCAACAGCTACAGTTGCCTCGGCCATACCCCCTCCTTTGTAGGGGCGGCCCCTGGCAGTCCCCGCAGTGGCCGCCCTCTTAACAAGGCAGGCCCGATGGGGGCAAGAACTGCCTCACCCCCACCGGGCCTGATCACACATCACTCGCTTACTTGCTCACAAACTCAAAGTCGCTGATGCCCGGAATGCTGACCACATTCGAGGAGACCACCACCTCGAGCTTGTTCGAGCCGGCGGCCAGCTTGCCGGTCACGTCCGCGCCGAGGGTCACGGTGTAGTGCCCTTCCTCGGCAGCCGTGGCCGGGCCGCTGGCGACCAGCACGCCGGTGGCGTCGAACACCAGGTACTTGCTCCCTCCCCGTGCGACCAGCGCCGTGGCGTCGAACACCAGGTACTTGACCTCGGCAATGTCCGCAGCCGGGTAGGGCTCGTCCTGGAAGGTGACGAAGACGTCGTACACGGCTTCCGTGCCGATGGCGACCTCACCCGGACCGTCGACCTCGATCACCGGGATCGGCGGGCGTGCCAAAGCGCGCCCACTTGCTCGCCGGATCGGGGTACTGCTCGAAGCGGCGCAGGGTGAGCGTCTTTTCGATGGGGAAGGCCTTGTCCAGCCAGAAGGGACCGCTGCCGACCCAGAAGTGACCCTGCAAGCCGTACCACTCCTTGAGGTTCGTCCAGCGGGCCGCGACCTCGTCCGGCGTGGTGAACTGGCCCAGCGTCGGCTCGTAGGGCAGCGTGGGGGTCATGACCAGCGTGTCCAGGTCGGCCTTCAGGATGGCCAGGCTCGGGCCGGCGATGAAGCTCATCCACTCGATGCCCTTGGCGCCGGCCTTGTCGGTCGAGAAGGCCAGCTCGCCCTTGGCGTCGGCGATGGAGCCCAGCGCGATGGTGTGCCACGGCGCCTCACCGTAGGCATAGTTGGGGAACCAGGTGGTGACCATCCACTCGGCGTCCAGGTAGAAGATGTCGTCGTAGGTGGTGATGACCAGCGGATCGGTCGACTCGATCACGACGCCCTTGAAGTGGGACAGGAAGGCCTCAACGCTGCGGCACCTGCGCCTCGTCATAGATCGCGCTCTCGGCCTTGCCGGGGTCGAACTGCATGATCATGCACATGACAAAGTCGGCCACCGAAATCGGGCTGCCGTCGTGCCACTTGACCGTCGTGAACAGGTCCTTGGGATAGGTGACGGTGACCTTGGTGTTGGTTTCCAGGGTCTGGGTGTACTTTTCGGCGGCGGTGATGAACTTCTGGTTGGCCGCGTCCCAGTCTACCCAGGCGTCGGCCGGCACTTCGATCTTGGGCTCGAAGGTCAGCGTCAGCCAGTCGAGCGTCTTGAGCACGGGCAGGCCCTCTTTGACCACGACGTCGGCGCTCTCGATCGCGCTGCGGCCAGTACAGGCCGGTGTAGGGATCGGCCATGACGCCGCGGTCGCCGGTGGCCCGGCCGGGGCGTCTGGTCGTAGATCCAGTTGCTGCCGGCGATCGGGTTCCAGGGCTCGACCAGGACGCCGGGCTGGGCGATCCGCATCGTGCCGCCTTCTTGACCTGTCCAGCGGATGGTGTAGGGCATCAGTGCCGAGCCGGCTACCCCGCCGGCCAGGTCGTAGGCGACCTCCAGCTTGGCGTTCTGCGGCGAAAAGCTGAGCTGGTCCACCAGCCAGACGCGGATCGAGTCCTCCTGCGCCAGCCAGAGGGCCTTGTCGAACAGCTCGCGCCGCTCTTCCAAGCGTCTTAAAGTCGTTGACCCACAGCTTCTGCAGCTACGTCGTAGTACTCGGGCGTGTTGACGTAGGCCTGCCACAGCGGCGAGGCCGAGCCCAGGTTGGTGTAGAAGTAGCCAAAGTTGGTGGCGTCGTCGCGGCTGACGGCGGTGGTGATCCAGCCGCCGGTGTAGAAGTGCATCTTGCCTTCGTTCGGGTCGCTCTGGTTCCAGATGGGCGAGGCCTCGCTGCGGGTCTTGTACTGGCGATCGGTGGTAAAGCCGATCGTCTCGAGCTGGTTGCAGACATAGTCGCCGATCTGGTGGCGCTCATCCTCGGTGCGGATGATGGCGATGATCACCACCGGCGCGTCTTTGTACGTCCACTTGCCGTCGGCCCCCAGCGTGGCGCCCATGGCCGTCCATCTCGGCGGTGATGACCTCTTTGGCCTTGTCAGGGTTGTAGGCGTAGTTGGTCTCGATCGCGCGGAGGACGTCCACGTACTTGGCATAGTCGGGGAAGGCCGAGTTCAGGCTGGTGAACTTGACGTTGCCCAGGCCGCCATAGATCTCCTGGACCATATAGTCGCGGTCCATCAGCCAGTTCATCGCCTCGCGGATCTTGGCGTTGCTGAACGGGTTGAGCCGGCCGTCGGCGAACTCGGGGCCGGACGGGTTGAAGGTCAGCTCGGTGTAGGAGCCGAACGCGTTGGTGTAGGACAGGTTGGAATCGCCCTTGACCGTCTTGAACACTTCGGCGTCGCCGACGGTGTAGGCATAGATGTCGATGTCGTCGGCCTGGAGCTGCTTCACGGCGGCTTGGGCGCTGTTCTGCTCGGTAAAGACGAGCATGTCAACCCAGGCGCCGGTGCGCTTGGACGGCTCGGGTGTGGCCGTGACCACAACTTCGACCGTCTTGACGACTTCGACCGTCTGTTGGACTTCCGGCGGGACCGTCACTTGCACTTCGACGACGGACGTCGCGCCTGGCACTAGCTCGGTGACCACCACCGGCGGGGCGGTGACGACCTGGGGTGTCAGCCGTCGGGCCACAGGCCGACAGCAGCATGCTGGCAACGACCACCAGCCCGAGCAAGATCGACCACTTTTTGTTAGAAAACATCGTCTCCTCCATTTCGTTTTCTACTAATTTTGGTTCTGCTTGACATAATCAGGTGTGGGGACTCCTGCCAACACACACTAACCCACCGATCACCCCCTTTCCAATTCTCCACCCAAAGCAGCACAACAGCCTGAGGTGGGACATATCCGTTGGCGAAGCGTATCCATTATATCACACTTCTGGGCGCAAGTCAAGGACGCTTGCCAAAAAGAACAAATCCGCGAGACAGCTAGCGACTAGAGTCGCTCCTACATAGAATAACCCGATTATCGTTAAGGTTCACGACTAGGACGCACGGAGCAGGCCACCCAGTGGCCGCCCCCACGTCGACGAACTCGGGCTCCTGTTCCTTGCAGATGTCCATGACCACCGGACACCGCGTGCAAAAGTGACAGCCGAGCGGCGGATTGGCCGGGCTGGGCACGTCGCCCTCCAGGATGACCCGCCGGCGCTTTTCCTCCACGACCGGATCGGGGATCGGAACCGCCGACAGGAGCGCCTGGGTGTAGGGATGCAGCGGCTTGTCGTACAGCTCTTTGCGGCCGGTCAGCTCGACGATCTTGCCCAGGTACATGACGGCGATCCGGTCGGAGATGTGGCGCACCACCGACAGGTCGTGGGCGATGAACAGATAGGTCAGGTTGAACTGCGTCTGCAGCTCTTCCAACAGGTTGATGATCTGGGCCTGGATCGAAACGTCCAGGGCCGAAATCGGCTCGTCACAGACGATAAAGTCGGGCTGCACCGCCAGGGCGCGGGCCACGCCGATGCGCTGCCGCTGCCCGCCGGAGAACTCGTGCGGATAGCGGTTGACGAAATAGGGGTTGAGCCCGACGATCCTCAGCAGCTCCTGTACCCGTTCCCGGCGGGCTCTGGCCGGACGAAATGTTGTGGACGACCAACGGCTCGCCGATGATGTCGCCCACGGTCATGCGCGGATTCAGCGAGGCGTAAGGGTCCTGGAAGATCATCTGCATCCGCCGGCGCATCCGGCGCAGGCGTTCGCCGCTCAACTTGGTCAGGTTGTCGCCTTCAAAGAACACTTCTCCAGACGTGGGGCGATAGAGCTGCAAGATGCGCCCGGCCGGTGGTCGATTTGCCACAGCCCGACTCGCCGACCAGCCCCAGCGTCTCGCCGCGCTTGATGTCGAAGGAGATGCCATCCACCGCCTTGATGGCCCCGACCTTGCGCTGGAAGAGAAGACCCCGCGTGATAGGAAAATGCATCTTCAGGTTGCGAACCCGGATTAATTCTCCGTTTTGTGTCATAGGTGTGTTCGATCCTCTTTTAGCAGATGTCCAAGGCTATGGAGCCTATCCCTGTGTCTCGGCTCCTTGCCCATTCCCGCCCCGTTGCTTCGGCGCCTGTGTCGTCACGTCCACCCAACAGGCGATGCGATGGCCAGGGCTCACCGGCTCCAGCTTGGGTAGGTCGGTACGGCACTTGTCGATGGCATACGCACAGCGCGCCTCAAAGGGACAGCCGGCCGGCAGGTCGATCAGGTCAGGCGGCAACCCCTCGATCGGCTGCAGCTTTTCCTTGCGCAGCTCGTCCACGCGGGGGATCGATCGCAGCAGGCCCAGGGTGTAGGGATGGCGGGGGTTGGCATACAGCTCTCTGACCACCGCCTCCTCCACCACATACCCGGCGTACATGACCTGCACCCGGTCGGCCAGGCCGGCGACCACGCCCAGGTCGTGGGTGATCCAGATGATGGCCATGCCGATCTCGTCGCGCAGCCGCTTCACCAGCTCTATGATCTGGGCCTGGATCGTCACGTCCAGGGCAGTGGTCGGCTCGTCGGCGATCAGCAACTGGGGGTTGCAGGCCAGGGCCATGGCGATCATCGCCCGCTGGCGCATGCCGCCTGAGAATTGGTGCGGATAGTCGTTCAGGCGCGCTTCGGCCTCGGGGATGCCCACCATCTTGAGCAGCTCGGCGCTCCGCTTGAGGGCCTGGTCGTGCGACTGGTGCAGGTGGAGCTCCAGGGCCTCGCTGATCTGCCGGCCGATGGTCAACACCGGGTTCAGCGAGGTCATCGGGTCCTGGAAGATCATGGCGATCCTGTTGCCCCGCACCTGGCGGATTTCGTCGTCGCTGGCCTTTAAGCAGATCGCGTCCCTGAAACAGCACGCTGCCGCCCACGATCTTGCCCGGCGGCTGCGGAATGAGGCGCATGACCGACAGGACGCTCACGCTTTTGCCGCAACCGCTCTCGCCCACGATGCCGAGGGTCTCACCCTCGTCCACGTGGAAAGAGACGCCGTTTACGGCCTTGACTACTCCATCTTGGGTGAAGAAATGGGTTCTGAGATCATTGACCTCTAGCAGAGGCATACGCATTCTCCTCAGTGTTTATGCCACGATCATGCAGGTCTGCAAGTCAGAGCTGAACGGACTTGCTTTGACATCCAACCACCACACCATACGCGGTGACACAGCGCCCACGTCGGCAAACGCACCCGATGCACCATGCTCCCCAGGGGCTGGTTCGTCGCCCCAGCCGCCAGCCAACTCGACAGATACCCCATCGCCGATCGGAATGCCGAGCGTACCCGCGCTGCCCGCCGCTGCGGCCGGGCCATCGCCGCGGCGCGGATCTCGAGCCAGACGCGGGGAGATGGCTCGACGGCACGCACCATGGCGTGCAAGGCATCAGACACGAGCCAATCCAGCTCATCTGGAGGCTCTTGCCTTTTACGACGAGAGCTCATAGACCATCTCCTGAAATGCCCGCCCTTCGCTCAGCAGCCTGCGCCGGACGTTCTTGCGGCCATAGTGCAACCGCGACTTGACCGTACCCAGTGGGCAGCTCATCGCCGCGGCAATCTCTTCCACACTCAGCCCGTTCAGATAGTAGAGGACCAACGTGACCCGTTGGTCCAGGCTGAGGCTGTTGATCGCCTGCTCGATGGCTGTTCTGATCTCCTGCCGTTCGACGAGCTGCGAGCGGCGATGGCTGGGGCAGGGCACCCAGCCACTCCACGAGCCTCTTCCAACGAGTGCAGCCAGCGGCGCTGGCGCGTCATCCAACTGTAGCACAGGTTCACCGTCACGCGGTACAGCCAGGGCGCCAAGGGCTGGCTTTCGTCCAGGCTCTCCAGGGCGCGATGCAGCCGGATGAAACACTCCTGGAGGATGTCCTCTGCCGCGGCCTGATCGCGGGTGATGGCCAACGCGGTGCGAAAGACCTGGCCCTTGTAGCCCTCGTACAGCGCCTCGAACGCCGCCAGGTCTCCCTGGCGGCTGCGGCAGATCAGATCCCCGTCCGTATCCCGCGATACGTCCCCGCGACATCGCCTGCCCCTGTTTGCACCTCGACTAGGCCGCATCCACGGTCGATGGCTTCCCCGCCGGCCTACATCGTGCCCCGCATCCGCGGGTCGAGCGCATCGCGCAGGCCGTCGCCGACGAAGGTAAAGGCCATCACCACCAGGGCCACACAGATGGCCGGCGCCAGCAGCAGCCAGGGCTGGGCGTTGATCGCCGTTTGGCCCTCCAACAACGAGCACCCCCCAACTGGTGATAAAGATGGCCTTGGGATCGGTGGCCGGGCGCAGGCCGATGCCCAGGTAGCCGAGCACCGCCTCGGCGATGATCATGCGCGGGATGGCAAAGGCCATCCACACCACGAGCGGGCTCAGGCAGTTGGGCAGGATGTGGCGGGCCATGATGCGCGTGTCAGACGAGCCGATGCAGCGGGCCGCCTCGACAAACTCTTTGTTCTTGAGCGACAGCACCTGGCCCCGGACCAGCCGGGCGACGCCCACCCACGACACGACGGCCAGGGCGATGAACAACAGCAACAGGCCGTTCATCAGCTGGCCGAGGACCGTATCGCGCAGCGTGATCATCATGATGATGTAGAACAGCAGATCGGGAAAGGCATAGATCACGTCGGTAAGGCGCATCAACAGGTTGTCCACCGCTGGCGCTGGAATAGCCGGAGACCAGCCCGATCACCGTGCCGATCAGCAAGATGATCAGCACCGGCGTCAAGCCGACGATCATCGACACGCGGGCGCCATAGATGATCCGGCTCAACAGCGTCTCGGCCAATGGTGTCGGTGCCCAGCAGGAACTGCGGATTCGCCAGTCTTGCCGGTAGAGGACTCTTTGACCCAGGCGGGCGGCAGGAATTCCTTGCCGCTGTTGATCTGCAGCGGGTTGTGAGGCGCCAGAAGCGGGGCGAACAGGGCCACCACGGCAAAGAGAACGATGATGACCATGCCGACGATGGCCGCCTTGTTGCGGATGAGCCGCGACCAGGCGTCGGCCCACAGGCTGCGCGACGGGCGGCTCAGGACCATGATCTCGGACGAGCGCGCCGCAGATTCAGACACGTTAGCCATTTACACCATTAACCTCCAACAGCCGCAGCAGCGAAAGTCGCAGCTACAGGCCGATCTACTCCACCTTGATCCGCGGATCGAGAAAGCCGTAGCTAATGTCCACCGCCAAATTGGCCATCGCGATCAGCACCCCATAGATGAGGGTCGTGCCCATGATCATCGAGTAATCCCGGTTGGTGATCGACTGCACGAACTCGCGGCCAATGCCCGGGAAGGAGAACATCGTCTCGATGATGAACGAGCCGACCAGCAGGCCGGCCAGGGCCGGGCCCAGGACGGTGACCACCGGGATGAGCGCATTGCGCAGCATGTGCCGCACGATGACCGCCCGCTCGGCCAGGCCCTTGGCCCGCGCCGTCCGGACGTAATCCTGGCGCATCACTTCCAGCATCGAAGACCGGGTCAGGCGGGCAGTGAAGGCCATGGTGCCAAAGCCCAACACCAGGGCGGGGATGACCCACACCGTTGGGCTGGACCACGATTTCGGCACGACCTTGACCAGGTGCAGCATCACGGCAAAGATGATGATCAGGAAAATGCCCATGACAAAGTTGGGCACCGACACGCCGATGTTGGCGATGACGGCGCTCAAATAGTCGATCCACGTGTTCTGCTTGAGCGCGGAGACGATGCCGGCGGGAATGCCAACGATGATCGCCAGGGTCAGGGACAGCATCCCCAGGCGCGCCGAATAGCCCATGCGGCTGTCCCAGAACGGCTGGCCCTCGGGAACGCTCGAACAGGATATCCTGCACCGTGCGCCCGCGCTGGCGGTAGGATGGTCCCAGGTTGCCGCAGATGGCGCCGCACACGAACTTGCCATCCGCGTCGAAATCGCCGATGATGTAGGCGACGTACTGCCGCCACATCGGCTTGTCCAGCCCGTATCTACGATTCAGCATCTCCTGCGTGGACGGGTCCACCTGGCGGCGGCCCGGATCGCGGTCCCACGGGCCGCCCGGCGCGGCGTGCATGAACAGAAAGGTCACAAGCGTGATGGTGAACAGCACCGGGATCATCCACAACAGACGCCGGATAACGAAACTTGCCCATACGCTATCTCCACATTTGAAGGAGAGGAGCCGGTCAGCTCACTCCCACTGGGCAGGACTGACCGGCTCCCCCTTGTTGTCACGATGCCTTACGGCAGCATCGTGGTGTCGATGTCGATCGTCAGCGGGCTGAGTTGCCGGCCCAACCGGCATCCTGCGGCGTCAGGACGACGCCCTTGACCCACGGCTTGATCAGGTAGGTGTTGACGTTGTTCCAGAAGAACGCGACCGGGGCGCCCGCCACCAACAGATCCTGCGCCTGCGGCGTACAGCTCCGCGCGCTTGGCCGGATCGGTCGTGGTGTCGGCCTCGTTGACCAGGGCGTCAAAGTCGGGGTTCGAGTAGGCGATCCGCTGGCCAAAGCCGCCGGTCTTCCAGTAGACGCTCAGCCAGTTCTGCGGGTCGGGATAGTCGGCGCACCAGCCCAGGATGTACATCTGCGGCGCGGTGGTGATGTCCTTGGTCAGCGCCGTGTAGGTGGTGGACTCGACCGGGTTCAGCTCGACGTCCACGCCCAGGACCTCTTTCCACTTGGCCGCCAGCCACTCGTTGCGAACGCGGTTGCGCGGCGTGTCGGAGAAGGTGTCCGTGATCTTGGGCAGCTTGTCCACCGAGCCGTAGCTCGAGTCGGCGATCGCCTGCTTGGCGGCCGCGGCGTCAAAGCCCCAGCGGGTCTCGCCTTCCTTGTAGCCAGGGTATCCCGGCGGAATCCAGGTCAGGGTCGGGCTGCCCAGGCCCTTTAGCACGTCTGTCACCCACTTGTCGCGGTCCAGGGCCATGCGCAAACGCCTCGCGCACCTTCTGATCGGTGAACGGTTCCTTCAGCTGGTGGAACATGAGGGCGAAGGTGCAGGAGCCGGGGTAGATGTTGGCTTCCTTGGACAGGACCGGATCGGCCTGCACCGTGGCCAGGTCCTCGGCCGCCAGGCCGACGATGTCGAACTCGTCGTTCTTGTAGGCCTGGAACGAGACCGCCGAGTCGGTGATGTAGGAGTATTCGATGTCCACCTTGGCCACGCCGCCCCAGTAGTTCGGGTTGGGGGTAAAGTAGCCGCGCACAAACGGTTCCAGCGATTTCAGGATGAAGGGGCCGTTGCCGACCTGGTACTTGGAGCTGAGCCACCAGATCTCGCCGCCCTCTTCGATATTCTCCTGCTTGGCCGGGTAGGCGACCCAGATGCCCATGATGGTGTGGAAGTAGGGCGCCGGCTTGGAGAAGGTCAGCTTGAGCACGCGGCAGTCGGCCTGCTCATAGTCGGTGCACGGGGCGCCGGCCATGTCCAGGGCTGCCACGCTCGCCTCGACCACTTCCTCGCAGGCGGCCTTTTCCTCGTCGGTCTGGCAGACGGCATTGCCATCGAGCATCGGCGCCCGTCCGCCATTCTGGCGCGCCCTTGATCTCGTCGGTGATGGCCGCATACTCGCCCGCGGTCTCGGGGTTGATGTTGCGCAGGATCGAGTACTGGTAGCGCATGGCGTTCAGCAGGGTGCCGTCGCTGTACTTCAGGCCCTCGCGGAGGGTGAAGGTCAGCTCGGTGGCCTCGGCGTTGTACTCCCACTTTTCCGCCCCGCCGGGGACCGTCTCCAGCTTGTCGTTGAACCTGGTCAGGCCTTCGTACATCAGGTTCAGGTGGGCGATTTCGTTGACGAAGGACGACTTTTGGGGGTCGACGATGTCGGGGTAGGTGCCCAGGTTGATGCGCAGTACCTTGGCCTTTTCGACCGGCACCGGGGTGGCGGTGACGATAACCGGCGGGCTTGTCACTACCACTTCCTTGATCGTCTCCTGACCCGGCACGAGCTCGGTAATCACCACCGGCACCCCGGTCTGGATGATCACCTGCGGCGTAGCCGTCGGACCACAGGCGGTCAGCGAGCATCGACGCGATCAGGACAAGACTGCCCAGAATCGCAAGCCTTTTGTTCATCGTTCTCTTCTCCTTCTCAGAATAGATTGATTTTCGACTTACGGTTTGAGTTTCGATTTGTTAGTTAATGTCTGGTACCCTCTTGTCACCTCCTTTTCTGTAGCAATCAGCTTTCAGTTGTCAGCCTTCAGTTTCCAGTTGTCTGCCTCAGGTCTTGACAGCAATTGGGCCGCTCGATTTCAGCACTCCGATGGACCGAAATCGGCTGACTGCTGCCTACTGACCGCTATGGAATACACAATATCAAGCCAGGATAGATGGTGTTGGCAGTCTGAACCGTCAGCCCATTGGCCGACAGGATGTCATAGGGATCCGCGCCATAGTTCCTGGCGATCTGCCATATCCACTCCCCGCTCTTGACGGTGTGGCGGATACGGCAGCCCGTGCTTCCGCCAGAGGTGCCCCCAGACCCTGATGGGTTGGGAACATTCAGCTTCTGTCCCTGGTAGATCTGGTCGGGGTTGGTGATGCCGTTGGCGTCGATAATCGCCTGGACGGTGGTGCCGTAGCGGTAGGCAATGGAATACAGGGTCTCGCCGGGCTGAACGACATGCACGACTACCTCCCCCGAGGATGGGACGGATGTGGCCGCCGGGACCACCGTCGCACCCGGGACCGCCGTCGCCACCGGGGTGGTAACGGCGGGGGTCTCATACACCAGCTCCGCCGTCGGGGTCCCCGGCCCTGGCGGCAAGGAGGTGAAAACCGAAACAACCGTTTCACCTGGCTGTGGAGTCAAGCCGCTCGGCGGCTACGCCGGGCTGGGTTGCCTGCGCCGGACGGCAGGCGTCCGGGTTGGAGCCTCCTTGGTACAGCCTGCCAAGCCCATCGCCATGGCTATCACCACCAAGAGCCATCCGGCTATCGATAGTCTTCGTCTCATGTTGCGACACCTCCCCATCGATTCATCACTGGATGCATTCAACTAGCCGCGTGACTAATCACATAATACCACAAGTATCATCTGGCGTCAAGCAGCAGTCGTGCTTCCTAGCACTCTGGGCACGGCGTCGCAACCAGACCAGGCTCCGCTTTACGGCAATCGACCAAATAAGTCATCCTCCAGTGATCTGCATATCTACCAACGCGGTGAGGGTCCAGATCTGTTCAGATCGTCCCGTGGCCGGCCCGAGCGAACGCGTGCTAAATGACGCCCAGCTCTCGCCCGACCTTTTCAAAGGCCGCCAGACCGGTGTCCAGGTCCTCGCGGCTGTGGGCGGCGGTGTTCATGACCCGGATGCGAGCCTGCCCCTTGGGCACGGTGGGAAAGCCCAGAGCCATGGCAAACACGCCGTTCTCGAACAGCTTGCGCGAGAACTCTTTGGCCAGCGGCGCTTCGCCCAACATGATCGGGACGATGGGCGTCTGGCTGCGTCCGGTGTTAAAGCCCAGCTCGGCCATCCGCTCTTTAAAGTAGCCGGTGTTGTCCCACAGCTTGTCCACCAGGTCGGAGCTCTCTTCCAGCAGATCCACGGCAGCCAGGCAGGCCGCCGTGTCCGGCGGGGTGACGGCGCTGGAGAAGAGGAAGGGCCGCGCCTTCTGCCGCATATAGTCGATGACCACCGTCTTGCCGGCGATGACGCCGCCCACCACGCCGAAGGCCTTGCAGAGGGTGCCGATCTCGACGTCGAACTTGCCCTGCAGGCCAAAGTGGTGCACGATGCCCTTGCCGCCGCCCAGCACGCCCTCGCCGTGGGCGTCGTCGACCATGGTCATGACGCCATACTTCTCGGCCACCTCGTACAGCTTGTCCAGCGGCGCAATGTCGCCGTCCATGCTGAACACGCCGTCGGTGATCAGCATGCCGCGCCGGAAGTTGGGCAGGTTCTCCTTGATCACGCGCTCGGCGTCGCGCGGCATCGCAGTGCTCGTAGACGATGATCTTGGCGCCCGACAGCCGGGCGCCGTCGATGATGCTGGCGTGGTTCAGCCGGTCGGAAAAGATCACGTCCTGCGCGCCGCTGGCTCTGTCCTGGCCGACCAGCGGCGGGATGGCCGCCTGGTTGGCGCAAAAGCCGCTCTGGACGTACAGGGCATCTTCCACGCCCTTGAATTCGGCCAGGCGTTTTTCGAACTCCAGGTGCAGCGCCTGCGTGCCGGCGATGGAGCGCACAGCCGCCGGTCCCACGCCCCACTGCTCGATCGCCTTCTTGGCCGCCTTTTTCATCTTGGGATGGTTGGCCAGGCCCAGGTAGTTGTTGGTGCAAAAGTTCAGCACCTTCTTGCCGTCCACGACCATCCAGGCATCGGCCGGCGAGCCCATGACGCGCAGGTTGATGAACAACCCAGCTTCTTTCAAGGCAGCTACGTCTTCGCGGATGAAATCGAATTTGTCGGACATCGTCGTTCCTTTCTATACACTCACAAAGGGCAGGAATAGGTTCAATCCACTCCGCTAGCCGCTTCCGGGACCCTGTCAATCACGGGCAAACTTCGGTGGGATACAGCCGGCCCTCGGCATGGCGCCGCTGGAGCTTGTCCAGCATGTCGACGGTCATGGCCGCCAGGTCGTAGCTCGGCTGCCAGCCCCACTCCTCGCGGGCGGCGCTGTCGTCGATCGAGCGGGGCCACGAGTCGGCGATGGCCTGCCGGAAGTCGGGCTGGTAGTCGCACACGAACTCGGGGATGTGCTTCTTGATCTCGGCGGCCAGCTCGCCGGCCGAAAAGCTCATGGCCGCCAGGTTGAAGTCGGCGTGGTGCTTGAGCCGGGAGAAGTCGGCCTCCATCAGGTCGATCGTCGCCTTGATGCAGTCGGGCATGTACATCATCGGCAGGACCGTGTCCTCGCGCACAAAGCAGGTGTAGCGCTTGTTGGCCACCGCCTCGTAATAGATCGCCACCGCATAGTCGGTGGTGCCGCCGCCGGGCAGCGTCTCGCTGCTGATGATGCCGGGGTAGCGCACGCCGCGCACGTCCACGCCAAAGCGCTGGACGTAATAGTCGCACAGCAGCTCGCCGGCCACCTTGGTCACGCCGTACATGGTGGTGGGCCGCAGGACGGTCTCCTGGGGGGTGTTGTCGCGGGGCGTCTCCGGGCCAAAGGCGGCGATGGAGCTGGGGCAGAAGACGCGGGGCAGCTGGCGCTCGCGGGCGACCTCCAGGACGTTGTACAGGCCATTGATGTTCACGTCCCAGGCCAGGTGCGGGTTCTGCTCGCCGACGGCCGACAGGATGGCGGCCATGTGGTAGATGGTGTCGATGTCGTACTTGTCTACGGCCGCTTCCAGGCTGTCGCGGCGGGCCACGTCGATGAACTCAAAAGGGCCGGTCTCGCACAGGGCCGGGCTCGGCTTGGTTCGGTGGCCGGCGGCCACGACGTTGTCGGCGCCATACCGGTGCGCAACTCCAGCGTCAGCTCCGAGCCGATCTGGCCGACCGCTCCGGTGACGAGAATCCTGGCCTTTCTTCTTTCTGCCATAGAAAGGTGTTCCTCCTTGTCAGGGCTATGGCTGGTACAGTGTAGCACATCCGAATCGATTCGTCAACACGCCGAACGATCAGGCCCGACTTCGGCATCGCCGGCAGGTACATCTGCTCGACATAGTCTTTGACCATGCGCCGGGTGCTAAAGGCGGCCATGCTGGTGCGGATCGCCTCTTTCATGATCTGGACCCAGGCATGGGGGATGCCGGCCGCGTCGCGCTCGTAATAGGCAGGCACCACCTGTTCCTCCAGGATCCGGTACAGGGCCTGGCTGTCCACCTCATCCTGGGTGTTCCAATCGTCGTACTGCGTCTGGCCAAAGGCCCAGCCGTTGGCCGGCCGGCCATCCCTGCGGCGGGATGGTAGGCTTCGGGCCACCAGCCGTCCAGCACGCTCAGGTTGGGCACGCCGTTCATCGCCGCCTTCATGCCGCTCGTGCCGCTGGCCTCGTTGGGCCGGCGTGGATTGTTCAGCCACACATCCACGCCCTGCACCAGGAAGCGCGCCACGTGCAGGTCGTAATCTTCGATGAAGGCGACCCGCCCGCCCAATTCGGGCGCCTGGGCGTATTGGTAGACCTGCTGGATGAACTGCTTGCCCATGGCATCGGCCGGGTGGGCCTTGCCGGCAAAGACGATCTGGACCGGGCGGCGCTCGGCGTGCAGGATCCGTTTCAGGCGCTCCAGATCGCGAAAGATCAGGGTCGCCCGCTTGTAGGTGGCAAACCGCCGGGCAAAGCCGATGGTCAGCGCGTCGGGGTCGAGGAGGGTTCCCGAGGCCAGCACCTGGCTGGCGTCCAGGTCACCGCTGCGCCATCGATCCCGCGTGCGCTCGTCGACAAAGGTCAGCAGCCTGGCCTTCAGCTCCTGATGCGCCGCCCACAGCGTCTCGTCTGGTATCTGGCCGATCCGGTCCCACAGGGCCGGATCGTCGTGGCGCTCTTCCCAGTCAGCGGCCACGCAGTCGCTGAAAAGCCCCTTTATCGTTGTCGATACCCAGCTCGGCGCATGAACGCCGTTGGTGATGGCACTGATGGGCACCTGCTCGACCGGCCTGCCCGGCCACACCGGCTGCCACATGCGCCGCGACACCTCGCCGTGCAGTTTGCTGACGCCGTTGGCGTGGCCAGCCAGGCGCAGGGCCAAGATCGTCATGTTAAAGCGGCCCTCGTGTTCGCCCAGGGCCATGAACCGCTCGCGGCTGATGCCCATCTCTTGCCAGAAACGCCCAAAGTACTGGTCCATCAGGTCAAAGGGAAAGGCATCGTGGCCGGCGGGCACCGGTGTGTGGGTGGTAAAGACGGTGGTCCGCCGGACCTGCGTCCACGGCCTGATCGAACGGCCGGCCGGCCTGCACCAGCTCGCGCAGCCGCTCCAGCACCAGGAAGGCCGAATGGCCCTCATTCATGTGCCAGGCAGCAGGCGCAATGCCCAGCGCCCGCAGCACGCGCACGCCGCCCAGGCCCAGCACCGTTTCCTGGCGGATGCGGGTCTCCTGGTCGCCGCCGTAGAGCCGCGCCGAGAGCTCCCGATCCCATGGTGTGTTCTGGGGCACGTTGGCATCCATCAAGTAGAGGGTCACCCGCCCCACCTGCATCTGCCACACCTGGACGTAGGTCGGCACACCGCGCAACATCACCTCCACCAGAAGCCGGTTGCCGGACCGATCGGGCACGGGGTGGATCGGCACCTGGTCGAGGTTCAGCTTGTCATAGATCGCTTCCTGCCAGCCACCGGGCGGGATGTGCTGGCGGAAATAGCCCTCGGGGTAGATGAATCCCATACCGACGAGGGGCAGACCCAGGTCGCTGGCCTCTTTGCAGTGGTCGCCCGCCAGAACGCCCAGCCCACCAGAGTAGATGGGCAGCGAGCCATGGACGCCAAACTCGGCGGAAAAGTAGGCCACCGGCTGAGCTTGGTCGGGGTGTTGGCGGCGAAACCAGAGGTGACCGTTGCCCACATCGGCGTCGAAAGCAGCCATGACCCGGTCGTACAGGTCCAGGAAGACAGGATCGTGAGCCAGGTCTTCTAGTCGCTCGGCGTTGATCACTTGCAGCATCCGCACCGGGTTGTGGCGGGTGCTGCGCCATAGCGGGTAACTGACTGCCTGGAATAGGTCACGAGCCTGGGGGTGCCAGCTCCACCACAGGTTGTTGGCCAGATCTGTCAGCCGGGCGATACGCTCATAGCTGCGAACAGCGTCCACTAGTCCACCTCGTTGTGGCCTCGTAGGACAAGTTGACCACTTGCCCTACGAGCCGTGTTGAGAATGGTCCTATCTTACGAGAAAAGACCGCCGTTGGCAAATGGCGGAAGGGGATATGCACTACCATGAAAAAGCCGCCGGGGCGTTGGCCCCGGCGGCGATGACGCCTCTTACGGCGCTAACGCTTTTGGGCGCAGCCGATACACCGTTTAGTATGGGGCAGGATGGCCAGTCGCGCCGGATCGATTGGCTGGCCACAGATTTCACACCGGCCATAGCTGCCCTCTTCCGCCTTTTGCAGGGCTTCTTCCAGCAACTTGATCCGGTTTTCGACGCCCTGCTTCATCGCCAGGCACATCTCCCATTCGTAGATACTGGGATCACCTGTGCCCAGGCCATAATCGCCTTTGCCTTCCAGGCGCTGTCGCTCCAGGCGATCAAGCTCGGCCCGAGCCTCGTCCAGCTCCTGCTGCAAACGCTCTTTCATGCTCAACGTTTCTGCACTCATCATATCCTTCGCTTTCGCGGCCGGACTTAATTCTTCCACCGCCGAAAGATCGATCTCGGCGTCGGCCGGCGCCTCAGCCACCTCCGGCGTCAGGTCCACAGGGGATGACAACGGCAGCTCAGGCTCAGTCTCCTGGGCCGGCAGCTCAGGCTCAGCCTCCTGGGCCAGCGGCTCAGGCTCAGTCTCCTGGGCCGGCAGCTCAGGCTCTATCTCCTCGGCCAGCGGCTTGGCCTCAGTCTCCTGGGCCGGCGGCTCAGGCTCTATCTCCTCGGCCAGCGGCTCGAGCCTCAGTCTCCTGGGCCGGCAGCTCAGGCTCTATCTCCTCGGCCAGCGGCTTGGCCTCAGTCTCCTGGGCCGGCGGCTCAGGCTCTATCTCCTCGGCCAGCGGCATCAGCCTCAGTCTCCTGGGCCGGCGGCTCAGCCGCCGGCTTGGTCGCGACCGGCTTTTCTTTCCTGGCCGCAGTCCGGGCTGCCCACTCGCTCCACTCCGACTCGAGCACACGTTTCAAGCTCAATCCCAATCGCCTGCGCCGGGTATCGATCCGAATAATGCGCAACAGGACTCGCTCGCCCCGCCTCACCACTTCCCGTGGATTCGAAACCGGCTTGTCGGTCAGCTCCGAAATGTGAATCAGGCCTTCGACACCCGATTCGATCTCGGCAAAGGCGCCAAAGTCCGCGACGTTGGTGATCACCCCTTCCACCAACTGTCCCAATTCATAATTGTCTTCGACCAACGCCCACGGCTCTGGCTCCAGGCGCTTGCGGCTTAATGCGATCCGCTTATGCTCCTGATCCAGGTGAAGGACGATCACATCTATCGCATCCCCAACGTGCAACAGCTCCCTTGGATGACGGACCCGTCGCCAGCTCAGCTCTGACAGGTGCACCAGACCATCAGCACCGCCTATGTCGACAAAAGCGCCAAAGGGGGACAGGCTGCTGACAACGCCATGCCGCACCTCGCCCTCCCGCAGCTCGTCGAGCAGCCGGTCGCGCTGCTGTTCGCGCCATTCGCGTTGGGCCTGGGTCGCCGACAGGATCAGGCGATGCTTGTGCTGATTGATCTCGATCACCTTGACCTTCACCCGTTCGCCGACCATACCCGACAGCCGCTCCAACCGCTCCTCCGGGCTCATGGTTGGGCGAAAATCGGCTATCTGCGACGCCGGGACAAAGCCCCGGATCCCACCCAGGGGGATCACCAGACCGCCTTTGTTATAGCCGATCACCTGCTCTTCCCAGACCTCGCCGCTTTCGGCCAGCTCACGGGCCCGCTGCCAGTCCTTCTCCTGGCGGGCCTGGTAGAGGGAGACCATCAAGTTGCCATCCTGGTCTTCGGGGCGCAAGACATACACCGGCACCTTGTCACCCACCGACAACTTGGCCAGAGCCTCGGGGTCCATTCGCTGCAGGTCGGCCAGTGGCACCACCCCATCCCGCTTGGCGCCCACGTCGATGATGATCTCCTGGCTCGTTTATGGCCAGGATGACCCCTGTCCGGATCTCACCCCGCTTGGGCTGCTGGTAATCCCAGTCCTCAACAGGCAATCCACCCATCCGGGCGGCATCGACCTGCTCTGTTGCCACGGCCTCGGCTTCTGGCATGCGCGCAACGTCGCCTACCTCCACCGCAGGCATCTCCTGTTGGTCGCTGGGTTGGATCTCTGTCATGAACGGTCTTCTCCTCACACCCGATTTTTGGCCCCTGCGTCCAGCGAACAAAAGACTCGGCCACCTGCCCGCCAAGCACAAATCAGGATGGAAGCCGAGTCTGCTGCTTCAGCTTCTCCGCTCGCGGAGCGAATGCGATGCGTAACCGCACCGGCCCTGGAACCGCTCCAGGTCTCGGATCTCGATTGTCCTGGAAACAAAAGTGGACCCATTATACACTATTTGGCGGATGCTGTCAACAAACGGCAAATGAAGTAGGCAGACAGATCCGATCACCGATTTGCCCATTTCCCGATTCGCTGATTTCCATGCAATGTGTTACAATTTCCAGGAGGAGGGGCTGTGGCGATCCACTTTGACATCCTGACCCTGTTTCCCGGCCTGTTTGCCGGCGTGTTCGACGAAAGCATGGTCAAGCGCGCCCGCGAGGCGGGCCTGGTGACGATTGCGCTGCACAACATCCGGGATTACGCCACGGGCCGCCACCGCATCACCGACGACACGCCCTACGGCGGCGGCGGCGGCATGGTCATCAAGCCTGAGCCGGTCGCGGCCGCCGTTGAAGCAGTGCTTGGCGAGGCGCTGGGCACCGTCCCGGTGGTGCTCCTCACGCCGCAGGGGCGGCTGTTCAACCACCAGGTAGCCCGCGAGCTGTCGCGCCAGCAGCGGCTGCTGTTGTTGTGCGGTCGCTACGAGGGGGTGGACGAGCGGGTCCGCGAGCTGCCTGGTGACCGACGAGATCTCTATCGGCGACTATGTGCTGTCGGGCGGCGAAGTGCCGGCCATGGTCATCGTCGAAGCGGTGACCCGCCTGATCCCCGGCGCGCTGGGCGATCCGGGCGCGACGTTCGAAGACTCGCACGCCGAGGGCCTGCTGGAATACCCGCACTATACGCGGCCGACCGTCTTTCGCGACCACGCCGTCCCGGAGGTTCTGCTGTCGGGCAACCACGCCGAGATCGTGCGCTGGCGCCGGCGCCAGGCGCTGCGCCGGACCTGGCAGCGCCGCCCCGACCTGCTGCGCCAGGCCCGCTTGTCGGCTGAGGATCTGGCCTATCTACGGCAATTAGAGCAAGAAAACCAAGACACCCCCACAGGTTGCCGAATCTGACGATTTGTGCTATAATTCAGCCGGAAAATCATAGAGAGCGTAGAGAAGAAGATGAGACCAGCACAAAGATCAGACCTGCTAACAGCGTCGTGCCGTCCAGTCGCCCTCACTTCGATTGGCTGACGCTGCTCTTGATCTGTGCTGCCTTGCTCCTCATCGCCGTGATGGCGGCCATCGGCGTCGACCTGTGGCTATCGCCGTCGTCCGACGGGTCGGTGGCTGAAGCTCTGGGACCGACGCAGCCCGCCGCCAGCCCAACGGCTACGCCGGCGATCCCATCCCCTTCGCCAGCCTCCAACCGAGCCGCTGACGCCCACCCTGACGCCCACCGCCGTCACGCCGCTGCCCTGCGTTCCGCCCGACGACTGGGCGATCCACCTCGTCCAGGAAGGCAACACCCTCTACTCGCTGGGCCGGCGCTATGGCACCGACGTCGATACGCTCAAGCTGGTCAACTGCCTGAACACCGACACCATCTTTATCGGCCAGCGGCTGTACGTGCCCGGTCCACCGCCGACGGCAGTGGTCGCACCCGAAGAGATCGCAGACCAAGGGACGCCCGACCGCCGGTCGCGCCATTTGACACCCCGGCCGGGCGCTTCGGGCACGCCGGTCAGCGGCGCCGTCGGCGATATCGACAACCTGCCCCGGCCGGTACCCGGCGCCACGCCGACCGCGGCCTTCCGGGTCAGCATCCCGGCCAACTATATCAACATCATCCTCCTCGGCTCCGACAAGCGGCCCACCGGCAGAGCGTGGCGCACCGACAGCATGATCGTCGTCTCGATCGATCAGAGCAACAAGGTGGTCCGCCTGCTGTCGATCCCGCGCGACCTGTGGGTCTATATCCCCGGCCACGGCTACAACCGGATCAACACCGCCGACCTGTGGGGCGAGCTGGCGCAAAAGGGGGGCGGCCCGGAGCGGGTCAAGCAGACGATCTACCAGAACCTGGGCATCCCGATCGATTATTACATCCGGGTGGACTTTCAGGGCTTTATGAAGATCATCGACACGGTCGGCGGCGTCGACATCGACGTGGAATGCCCGCTGCCGGACATCAACCTGTTGCCGGGGATGCACCACATGAACGGCGAGGAGGCGCTGCGCTATGCCCGGTCGCGCAAGAGCACGAACGACTTTGACCGGGGACGCCGGCAGCGCAAGGTGCTGATGGCGCTGTGGGACCAGGCACTCACCCTCGACATGGTGCCCCGGCTGCCGCAGTTGTGGCTGACGATGGCCGACTCGTTCAAGACCGACCTGCCCCTGGAAGAGGTGATCAACCTGGCCTACCTGGGCACTACGATCGAGCGCCAGCACATCCGCAGCAAGGCGATCGACGCCAGCATGACCCAGGGCTGGACCACGCCCGAAGGGGCAGCGGTTCTCCTGCCCCGCGAGGACAAGATCCGGGCCGCGTTGGAGAGCTTTTACGCCCCGCTGGACGCGTCTGACCTCGACACCGGCAGCCAGGTCCGCATCCAGGTGATGAACGGCTGGTCGCGGAGCGAGGCCGAGCAGCTGGCCGCGGCCTCGCTGCACTGGGAGGGATACAAGATCGTGGGCACCGGCCTGGCCGAGCGCCAGAACGTGGCCAAGACAGAGATCGTCGTGTATAATGGCGACCAGGCGCGCGGCGAGCAGATCGCCCGGTTGCTGGACGTGCCCTTGACCTCCGTCCAGCTCCAGCCCGACACGTCCCAGCCGGTCGACGTGCAGGTGCTCCTCGGCGCCGACTACAATCCGTGCAGCCGGTAGTAGGCGTCTGGAGCGCCCAAGCAAGGCGGCAAAAGGCAAATAGCAGTGACCTGGCCGTTCGTTGTCGTGTTCCTGGTTGCACTGGGCGTCGCCCTGATCGCCACCCCGCTGGCAGGGGCGTGGGGCCGGCGGCGAGGCATGGTGGACGAGCCGGGGCCGCGCCGATGGCACCGCGGGACGATCCCCCGCACCGGTGGGATCGCTCTATTCGCCGGGTTCATGGCCGCAGCGCTGCTGGCGCAATGGCTGCCGGTGCCCCGTCAGGATCCCAAGGAGCTGACCCGCTTCCTGGGCATCGCCCTGGGCTGCGCCTTCCTCTTCGTCGTCGGCCTGATCGACGACAAAATCGAGCTCAAGCCCGGCCCTCAATACCTGGCCCAGGCCACAGCCGCGGTCATTGCCATCTTATGCCTGGTGTTCATCGAGCGGGTGATGAACCCGTTCACCGACCAGATCCAGGTCTTTCCCTACTGGTTCACCGTGGCTTTTACCCTGCTGTGGATCATGGGCATGATCAACACCGTCAACTTTTTGGACGGACTGGACGGGCTAGCGACGGGCGTGGGGGCCATCGTCAGCGCCGTGCTGGCGGCGCACATGATACTTGAGGGGCAGTACAGTGTGGCGCTGCTGCCGCTGGCACTGCTGGGGGCGACTCTCGGCTTTTTGCCGTTCAATTTCCACCCGGCGCGGGTGTTCATGGGCAGCTCGGGGGCGCTGGTCGTGGGCTATGCCATCGCCACGTTGGGGATCGCCGCCGGGGCCAAGCTGGCCCTGATAATGCTGGTACTCAGCATTCCGATCATTGACGTCGCCTGGCTGATGATCGGCCGGCTGCGGGCAGGGCGGTCGATCGGCCGCGCCGACCGCCAGCACCTCCACTACCGGCTGCTCGACTTGGGGCTGAGCCAGCGTCAAGTGGTCCTGCTCTACTACGCCTATTGCGCCGCCCTGGGTGCGGTCGCGCTGCTGATCAGCTCACGTCTGCTGAAGCTGACCATACTGGTCGGCCTGGGGTTGGCTACGATCCTGTTCCTGGCCTGGCTGGCCCGCCGCACGGGGCGGGCCTCCTGAGAGACCGGCGTCCATCAGGTCTCATCTGCGCCCAAAGAAGCACTTTAGCGAGGCTTGACGGCGTCGGTCAACAGGCCGAGCAAGCCGATGGCAAGCATAAAGACGGCGTCGACGGCCAGGGTTAGGGCAAAGGCCGAGGCCAGGTAAGCAGCGAAGGCGGTCACCCCAGTGACGATAGCCGGCGGCACGTTGGGCAGGCCGACGGCAATCACCGCCACGACAGCGACAATCCCCAGAAAGATCAGCACCGGCCGTACGGGCTGCATGTCCGACTCGCTGGGCAGCATGGCGTTGGATACGGCAAAGATCAAGTACAACCACAACCAGACATCGGGCACGCGGAGCAGATCTCCCAGGCCGGCCCAGAAGCCGTCCAGCCCATGGTTGGTTAGCTCATCCACCCCCAACACGAGCGTGCCGATCAGAAAGATGACCGTCGCGCCGGTCAGCAGCGGCGCCAGACCGATCAGGCTGTATCTCAAGGGATCGGCTTTGGCCACCCGGACTGAGCCGAGCGACACCTTGCTGCCGCGCCGCGACCTGCTTCGCTCAGGCCCGAGCGTGGGCAGGTGGGCCGGGACGCGCAACAGCCAGGCGGTCAGATAATGGCTCAATTCGTGCAGGACAACGCCGGGCAGGATCAGCGCAAAGTAGATCCATAATACCACATCTGGGTCGTTGAGCCAGCGCATGCCAAGGAAATGCAGGCGCCGGGTGATCCATTGGGTCACCCACAACAGGATCAACAATGTGACGGCCGCAGCCGCCAGGGCCAGCCAGGGGCTCACGGTGGTGGAGTCGCTAGTCACCGGTGCCGCTCGCAGAGAGCGTAATGAGTACTACCTCGGGCGGGCAGAAAAAGCGCGCCCTGGGCATGCCAAAGCCCTCCATGCCCAGGCCACGGCTGACGATCAGGTGGCTCTCGCCCTGATGGTAGAGGCCGGCTTCGTAGCGCTTGCCGTAGCGCGAGTTGGTCAGCAGCGCACCAAAACCGGGCAACCGCCACTGGCCGCCGTGGGTGTGGCCAGACAGGATCAGGTCCACCCCCAACGCCGCCGCCTCGGGCAGCAGGTCAGGCATGTGGTACAGGACTACCTTTAGGGCATCGGATGGCGCGCCGGCGAGCAGGTTGCCAAGCCGGGCGCCATCGGCAGCCGGGTCGCGGGTGCAGCGGACGCCGGCCAGCCACAGCCGGTGGCCGCCGACGATCACTTCCGCGGCCTGGTCATCCAGCAGGACAACGCCAGCGTCAGAGAGGGCCGGCCGAATTAGCTCCGGTGGATCCACTTCAAGCGTGCCCAGGCAGCCATAGATGCCGCAGGGCGCGCGCAGCCGGACTAGCAGCGTCCCCAGGTCGGCCAAGGCGCGCGGGTCGTCGGTATAGGAGGCATTGAGATAGTCGCCCGTGATGGCGATCAGGTCCGGTTTTAGCCCGGCAACCAGCGCCGGTAGCGTGCGCTCGCGGCGGGTAGTCCGCTCAACGTGGATGTCGGAGAGGTGAACGATGCGCATCGGCGTGCCAGGGTTAGCCAATCTGGGGCTGGCGATCTCCACGGCGGTGACGCGCAGGCTGGAATGGTTCAACCAGCGTACCATAGGCCACAAAGGCCGAGCCCAGGAGCTGCACCACAAGAGCCGCTGTCAAGGCCGGCCACGTCCAGACTGGAGCCACGAGCCAGACGGCAAGCGCCACAACCATGACGACCAGCCAGCGGACCACACTCAGGCCCAACAACGGCGATGAGACCGGCCCGAACGACACTCCCCGGCGCGGCAGGGCGGCGAACAGCTGCCAGTCGGCGACGGCAAAGGCCAGTAGGCCCACGGCAACGGCCCAGCCGGCGGCCGGATCTCCGGCCACCCCAGCCCACACCCAACCGGCAGCCGCCGCCAGGATTAGCGGTATCGGCGCCACTTGCCAAGCGGCCCAGGAGCCCAGTTTTTCAGTCAGGAGCAGCACCGCATAGAGCGGATTCAAGCCTTTCACTGGCGCGGATTATACCACCGCTTCCCGGCTGCGCCAACTGGCAGCCTCGAACATACACCCTCCCGCTGGCTCCCAATCGCCGGAGGGTCATGCTCAGCGGCAGCTTGGTCTGTCCAACCCCCATCCCATTCTTGGCGCTCTACGCAAATCGTGGTATAATGTTCCTTTGTAACTCCGACAGCAGGTGAGGCGTGTTCAGACGATCGAAAAAGATACGAGATAGCCTGACCAAGACGCGGCGCTCCTTCTTTGGGCAGATTGTCGGCCTGTTTGGCGGCGATCAGATCACCGAAGAATTGTGGGAAGATCTAGAAGCACTGCTGGTTCAGGCCGACATAGGGGTGAGCACCACGATCGCGCTGGTGGACCGCCTGCGCCAGCGGGTGGCTCAGGGCCAAGCACGTACTGCCCAGGCAGTGGAAGAGATGCTCAAAGAGGAGCTGAGGGCCCTACTGGGCACTCCTCCACCGATGACGGTCGACGATCCCCGTCGGCTGACGGTGATGCTGATCGTGGGGGTCAATGGCTCGGGCAAGACAACCTCCATCGCCAAGCTAGCCAAATACTACCGCGAGCGGCACCGCAAGGTTGTGCTGGCCGCGGCAGACACCTTTCGCGCAGCGGCGATCGACCAGCTCAAGATCTGGGGCGAGCGGGCCGACGTGCCGGTCATCGCCCACCAGCCTGGCGCCGACCCCGGTGCGGTGGTCTACGATGCGATCCGGGCCAGTGGCAGTCGCAACGCCGACCTACTGATCGTAGACACGGCCGGGCGGCTACACACCAAGTACAACCTGATGGAAGAACTGCGCAAGGTGCGGGGAGTGGCTGCCAAACATGTCCACGAGGCTCCACACGAGACGCTCCTGGTGCTGGATGCCACAACCGGTCAGAACGCCCTGTCGCAGGCCCGCCACTTCAAAGACGTCGTTCAGGTCACCGGCGTCATCGTGGCCAAGCTGGACGGCACGGCCAAGGGGGGCGTCGTATTTGCCATCGCCCAGGAGATTGGCCTGCCGGTTCGTTTTATCACCACCGGCGAGACAATAGACGATCTGGCCGAGTTCGATCCCGAAGCGTTCGTTGAGGGACTGTTTGAATAGAGCGTGTGGCGTGCCCGCCGCGACGCCCAATTGGAGATCATGTCATGACCGAAGAGTTACGTAGCCGCCTAACCAACCTGAACGAGCGGATCGAAGAGATCCAGGTGCGTCTTTGACCTGGCCGACAAGAAACAGCAGATCGAGAAACTAGAGCAGGCCGCCGCTGCACCCGACTTCTGGGACGATCCCTCTACCGCGCAAGTAGCGATGCAGAGCCTTTCTAGCCTCAAAGCCGAAGTAGAGCGCTGGCAAGCGTTGGGTCGACAGGCCGGTGAAGCATTGGAGCTGCTGGATCTGGCCGAGGCCGACGAAGACCAGACTCTGAACGGCGAGATTGAAGCTGAGGCGGTCCGGACCGAGCAACAACTGGCCCACATGGAGTTCGAGCTGCTTCTGTCTGGACCCTATGACCGCGGTGGGGCCATCCTGTCTATCCACGCCGGAGCCGGAGGCACCGACGCGCAGGACTTTGCCGAGATACTGCTGCGCATGTATCTGCGCTGGGCAGAACAACAGGGGTTCCAGACCGAGATGCTCGACTCGCTGCGCGGGCAAGAAGCCGGATTCAAGAGCGTGACGGTCGGCGTGTACGGCGCCTACGCCTACGGCTATCTCAGAGCCGAGCGGGGCGTCCATCGCCTGGTGCGGCTGTCGCCGTTTGACGAAGCGCATCGCCGTCATACCTCTTTTGTCCTGGTTGAAGTCGTGCCCGACATTCCGGACGACGTCGAGATCGAGATCAACCCCGATGACGTCAAGATCGACGTATTCAAGGCATCCGGGGCGGGCGGCCAACATGTGCAAAAGAACTCGACCGCAGTGCGGCTCACCCACCTGCCAAGTGGCATCGTCGTCACATGCCAGAACGAGCGCTCGCAGACGCAGAACAAAGAGGTCGCGTTCAAGATCCTGCGCGGCAAGCTGTATGACATCGAACAGCAGCGGCTCGCCGAGGAACAAGCCCGTCTGAAAGGCCAGCATGTATCTGCAGGGTGGGGTAACCAGATCCGATCCTACGTCTTGCACCCATACCACATGGTCAAAGACCTCCGCACCGACTATGAGACCGGCAACACCACTGCCGTTTTGGACGGCCACATCCAGGAGTTCATTGAAGCGTACCTGCAATCGACCATTGGCGAGTAGGGAAATCGCAGCCACAGACATAGCCAGATTTGACAGCAGATCCAAATCGTATATAATGTGAGGTCGCGTGTTTCATTGGGTGGGGATGATTAACGACGATAGGTTAGTGGAGTTATTCGAAAAGCACCTCGCCGATTCTGCCCTTGCGCCGGTCACGATCGTCAACTATCTGGCCGACCTGAGGGCTTTTCTGCGTTGGGGTGAGACGGCTAAAGGGACAGATTGTTCCCCATTCTGCCTAAACGCCCAGGACATCGGCGCCTATTGCGCCTATCTGCTGCAGACCAAGGGGCACGCCGGGGCAACGGTAAATCGCCGGCTCCAGGCGCTGCGCAAGTTCTACGACCTGGCCGTCCAGCAGGGATGGATAGCTGCCAATCCGGCCGACCCTGTGCCGCTGTTGTCAGATGTCCGCCCGCAACGGGATCAACACCGCAGCGCGACTGACGTTGAGCAGTTGCTGATGGCCGTGCAGCATCACCAACAGGAGTGGCCGCCGCGCGACAGGGCGGTCGTCCAGGCAATGATCGGCGCCGGGCTAAAGCTTGGGGAATTGATCCGACTTGGAACGGCCGACGTCCACCTGGACGGCGATCAGCCCCACCTTGTCGTGTGCGGCAGCTCGAATGAGCAAGCAGGGCGTATTGTTCCCCTGGCAGGCGCCGTGTGCGAAGCCATGCAAGCCTATCTGCCGACGAGAAAGGCCGCCCCAGGGGTAAATCGGTTCTTTGTGAACCAGGATGGCCGCCCACTCTCGACCCGGACCATACAGCGGCTGCTCCACACCTGCGCCGGAGCAGCGGGGCTGGACAGCCTGACAGCCCAGGATCTGCGATATATCTACGCCAGGACGGCCTATGACCAGTGTGGCGACATTAGGGAGATCGCTCGCCTGCTCGGCCACCGCCACCTGGCGACTACTATTCGTTATCTCCGCCCACAACCTGGGGATTCGCCGTTATTCTGAGCTAATCGAACGTTGGGACATCGGCCGCAACGGCTGGAGCAGCCGTCAGACCGGCCCAAGTCATGATTGGAGGAAAGGACTTGATTCTCAAAGATTTCAAGGCTTTGCGGATCAGCTTGGCCTCGCCCGACACGATCAGGTCCTGGTCGTATGGCGAGGTGACCAAGCCCGAAACGATCAACTACCGCCGCCTCCGCCCGGAGCGGGATGGCCTCTTTTGCGAGGCCATCTTTGGGCCGACTAAGGACTGGCAGTGCGCGTGCGGCAAGTACAAGCACATCCGGTTCCGCGGCGTCACATGCGAGCGCTGTGGTGTCGAGGTGACCCGCGCCGTCGTCCGGCGCGAGCGCATGGGGCACATCGAGCTGGCTGCGCCGGTCGCTCACATCTGGTATACGCGCCGCGTGCCCAGCTACCTGGGCCTGTTGCTCGACGTGTCACGTCGCAACATGGACCGGGTGCTCTACTTTGCCCAGTATGTGATCACCCATGTCGACGAAGAGGCTCGACTGAAGGCTCTGCGCCGCATAGACGAGGAACTCAACCGCGATCGGACCCGACTGGATCACGGCACCGCCGACAAGATCACCGAGATCAACCAGAAGCTCCAGGAAGCGACTGACAACCTGCAACAGCGGCGCCGCAGTCGCGAAGAAGAGCTGGAAGACAAGGCCGTCAAACTGGCCGACGCCGTGACCAACGAAGTGCGGGGCATGCATGCCCGGTTGGAAGCACTGCTGAACCAGAAGGCGCCTGAACCGCTGACTCTCACCTTCCAGGACGAGCCGCTGGTAGCCGACGGCGAGACGGTGCAAAAAACCCATCTGGCGCGGCTCAACGAGCTGGCAAACGCCCGCCTGGACCAGATCAAGGCCGAGATACGGCAGGAGATGGAAGACGTGGCCTTGCTGCTCACCGCCGATGCCGATCGGCTGCGCTACGAAGCAGGCCGGGCTACCGATGTCCTGAAGGAACGCCTGATCCAGCAGCTCGGGGACCTGGAGACCGAAGCAGACGAGAAAAAGACCGAACTCCGTGGCCTGAAACAGATGACCTTCCTGGTCGAGAGCCGCTTCCACGAGCTGCACGACCGGTGGGGAAACGTCTTCCGGGCCAAGATGGGCGCCGAGGCGTTCCACGACATCTGCCAACAGATCGACCTGGATGCCATGGCCAAGGAGCTGCGGGCCAGCATCCGCACCACCCGCTCCAAGCAACTGAAAAAGAAATCGACCAAGCGCCTGCGCGTAGTCGAGGCGCTGCGCAAGAGCAAAAACCGGCCCGAGTGGATGATCCTGACCATCCTGCCGGTAATCCCGCCTGAGCTTCGACCGATGATCCAGCTCGACGGCGGGCGGTTTGCGACATCGGACCTGAACGACCTGTACCGGCGGGTGGTGAACCGCAACAACCGGCTCAAACGCCTGCTCGACCTGGGTGCGCCCGACGTGATCATCCGCAACGAGAAGCGCATGCTGCAAGAAGCGGTCGATTCGCTCATCGACAACAGCCGGCGTGGCAAAATGGTCTCAGCCCGCGGCCGGCGCCCGCTCAAGTCGTTGTCAGACATGCTCAAAGGCAAGCAGGGCCGCTTCCGGCGCAACCTGCTGGGCAAGCGCGTTGACTATTCCGGGCGGTCGGTGATCGTGATCGGGCCGGAACTGGGACTGCACCAGTGCGGCCTGCCCAAGAGCATGGCCCTGGAGCTGTTCCAGCCGTTCGTCATCAACCGCTTGGTGCAGTACAACTATGCCATCAACGTCAAAGGCGCCAAGCGGATCATCGAACAACAACGGCCCGAGGTGTGGGAGGTCCTGGAAGAGGTGGTAGCCGAAAGGCCGGTGCTGCTGAACCGGGCGCCGACCCTGCACCGGCTTGGCATCCAGGCCTTTGAGCCGGTGTTGGTCAACGGCGATGCCATCCAGATCCATCCGCTGGTGTGCGCCGCCTTTAACGCCGACTTTGACGGCGACCAGATGGCCATCCACATCCCGCTGTCCAAGAAAGCGGTCATCGAGGCCCGCGAGCTGATGCTCGCCAGCCGCAACCTGCTCAAGCCGGCCAGCGGCGAGCCGATCGTCGGGCCGCAGAAGGACATGGTGCTGGGCTGCTTCTACCTGACCATGGAACCGGACCCGTCAACGGGCGCCATCCCGGCCTTTGCCAGCATGGACGAAGTGTTGCTGGCCTACAGCCTGGGCAAGATAAACCTGCACGCACCAATCCGCCTGAGATACAAAAGCTGGATCGACGACGAACCGCTGGACTACCTGGACCTGAGCGACGAGCTGCAAGAGGCCCTGGAAAAGGCGTCGCTGCACACCGTCGGCCAGGTCCTCGACCTGCGGGCAGCAGGCCGGCTGGAGGCAGTCGCCGGCCTAGGCGAAGGCGACGACCAGGAGATCCTCGACCTGCTGGAGGCCGTGGGCTACCAGCCCACCGATCGCCAGGCGTCGCCCTACATCGACACGACGGCAGGCCGGGCCATCTTTAACATGCACCTGCCCAGGCAGCTCCAGTTCGTCAACGACATAATGGACAAGGGCAAGCTCCAGGAGCTGGTCGGCGAGTGCAATCACCGCATGGGCATGGACGCCACGGCGAAACTGGTCGACGATATCAAGGCCGTCGGCTTTCGCTACGCGACCCAGTCGGGCACGAGCATCGCCGTCAGCGACATCACCGTCCCGGCTGAGAAACAGATAATCATCCAGCTCGTCCAGGACGAGGTGGACCGGGTCGAACAGCAGTACCGCCGCGGCCTGATCACCGAGGACGAGCAGTACGTGCGCCGGGTGGAACTGTGGACCAAGGCAACCGACGACATCACAACGGCGGTGGCCGACAACCTCGATCCCGAGGGCTCCGATCCGGACGATGGCCATCTCGGGCGCGGTTAAGGGCGGTTTTACCCCCATCCGCCAGCTGGCCGGGATGCGCGGCCTGATGGCCGACCCGGCGGGGCGCATCATCGCCCTGCCGATCCGTTCCAACTTCCGCGAGGGCCTGACCGCCCTGGAGTACTTTATCTCGACCCACGGCGCGCGCAAGGGCCTGGCCGACACGGCGCTGCGCACCGCCGACGCCGGCTATCTGACCCGCCGCCTGGTGGACGTGGCTCAGGAAGTGATCATCGACGAACATCGACTGTGGCACCAAAGCCGGCGTCTGGATCGACCTGGGCGAGACCAAGTCGATGAGCGAGACGATGGCCGAGCGGACCTTGGGCCGGGTGGCGGCCAGCCCTGTGGTCGATCCACGAAGCGGCGAGGTGATCGTCGCCACCGGCGAAATGATCGAAGAGGAGCACGCCGCAGCCATCGAAAACCTGGGGATCGACAAGATCTACGTCCGGTCGCCGCTGACCTGTACGCTGCGGCCTGGCATCTGCGCCACCTGCTACGGCCGCGACCTGGCGCGTGGTGGAGTGATCAAGATCGGCGAGGCGGTGGGCATCATCGCCGCCCAATCGATCGGCGAGCCCGGCACGCAGCTCACCCTGCGTACCTTCCACACCGGCGGTGTGGCGGGCACGTCAGACATCACCCATGGTCTGCCCCGCGTCCAGGAGCTGTTCGAGTCGCGCATTCCCAAGGGCGAGGCGGTGATCGCTGACATCGACGGCCGGGTCGAATTCGACCAGCAGGAGGGGGTGCGGATCCTCCGGATTGTCAATAGCGAAGTGTTCACTGACGATTACGCGATCCCCAAGAGATACGCCATCCAGGTGGAAAACGAGCAGTCGGTCAAGGAAGGGGACATACTGGCCCAATTCGGCGAGCGCACGATCGTGGCCACCAACCCGGGCCGGGTATTCATGGAGGTGCCAGCCGTTTCGATCCAGATCGAGGCCGGTGGGACCGATCGCGCACCCGATCCCGGCCAACTATCACATCCTGGTCGAAGACGGCCAGGCAGTGGCCGAAGGGGAGGCGCTGGCCCAGTATGGACCACGGCAGATCATAGCCGAGGCAGCCGGTACCGTCTCGGCGCGCACCCAGACCGAGATCCACATCCGGCGCGAGCAGCGTGATGAGCGGGAATACGAGATCCCGACGGCGGCCCGCATCCGCGTCGAGGCCGGTTCCATGGTGCAGGCCGGCCAGCAGATGACCGAAGGCTCGATCAACCCCAACCGGCTGTTGCGCATCCTGGGCCGCGAAGCAGCGCAGCTCTACCTGCTGACCGAAATCCAGAAGGTGTACCGCAGCCAGGGCGTGAACATCAACGACAAGCACATCGAGACGATCATCCGCCAGATGACCAATAAGGTGCGCGTCGTCCAGTCGGGCGACACCGACATGCTGGGGGGCGAGCTGGTCGACCGCATGGCCTTCCAGGATGTGAACGAAGAGATCACCCGGTCTGGTGGGCGGCGGGCAACAGCCCGGCCAGTGCTGCTGGGCATCACCAAGGCGGCGCTCAATACCGACAGCTTTCTGTCGGCGGCATCGTTCCAGCACACGATCAACGTCTTGGCCGGGGCAGCCATCGAAGGCAAGGTGGATGGCTTGTATGGGCTCAAGGAGAATGTGATCATCGGCAAGCTGATCCCAGCCGGCACCGGCTATCGCCCGCGCAAGAGGGGCAGCGCCCGTCGCCGGGTGGCCCAGGCCTCGCTGATGTCTGCGGCAATGGGCGGCAACAGCGACTAGCCCATCCCCTGACGTTTAGCAGAACTAGGGGTTTTCTGACTAATTGTGTAGTCAGAAGACCCCTAGTTTTTTTACAGGCTCAGCTCTTCGACCCGCACCCCTGCCAGGTCCATCGTGCCCAGCCCCATCCTGGCGCTGGCCCCGATGTAGGAGATATCCGACGGTTGCAGGCCAAACAGCCGCGTTGCATAAGCGTCGGCTGCCACGATGTCGTGGCTGGCAATGACCAGATCAGTCTGCTTGACGTCGTTCAAGTCGCCACCGGTCGGGCCGTTGTCCATCAGAATGCGGACCGCATCGACCACCGTCAGCGCCGGCCGGAACAGGCTGGACAGGTCGGCCAGGCGCTGGCCCATGTTGCGGTGGATGCTGCCCCGATCCTCGATTAGCCCCATCAGGTTCTTGGTGCCGAGCGTGAGCCGGGCCATGCCGTGGTGCTTGGCAATCGGCACATCGATCAGCACTGCCCCGAGAGCATCCTGGTATACCGACCATTTGGTGATATCCTCGCCCTGGGGGATGGCTGTCTGGCCGAACTTGAAAGAGCTCATCAGCTCCATCTCACCGCCGGCTGCCTTCACCGCCTCCTCGATGCCGCTGATCCTGTACGCCTCTTCGGCAGTACCCCCGAACGGCGAGTCCATGACCCGCACCCGTTTGGCGCCGGCCCCCAGGCACAGGCTCACCAGGGTGGCCACTACCTGCGGATTGGTGGTCGCGGCGTACTCTGGGCCATGGTAGGCAACGCAGATGTTGGGCTTGACGATCACGTCGTCGCCGGGCCGGACAAAGCGCTCGATGCCGCCCAGGGCGGCGATGGCCCGCTGGGTGATGGCCGACGGGTCGGCGCCGTGTACCGCCGCCAGGTAGGCCTGGCCGCTGCCAGCCGCCGTCGCTGTCGGGCTGGCGAGCTGCGCCGTGGCCGTGGGACCGGTAACTTGCGCCGTCGCCGCCGGGCTGGCAGTGTGCGCCGTGGCCGGTGCGCGCGTCGGAACCGGCGTGGGTGCAACGCCCTCCAGTCCGGCCTCGGCCGTTGGCGTCAATGTGGCCTGCTGTGGGCCACAGCCGCCGGCCGACAACAGTGCTCCAATCCCTGCCGCGCCCAACCCCCAGGTCGCCGACTGGCGCAGAAACTGCCTTCGTGTGATGCCCATCATCTACCTCGCGAATCGTATCGGGATCTGGCCCTATTGTCTCCTAAAACAGCTTTTTGTCAAGTATGCTGCAAGAGCTCTTGACAGACTCTTCGCTCCGCCCACAACCATGAGCGTACTCGGCATTTGTTGAGTCTGATCTGTGTGCTATACTGCAGTTGGCAATCCGCCACATGGGAGGCGAGGATGTCACACGAGGTGAAAACCATCACGTTATTTGGCGTGAACTGCTACCTGCTGAAAACCGCCAGCGGGTATATCCTGATCGACACAGGATGGCCGTTCAAGCGGACCGACCTTGACAAGGAGCTGGAGAGCGCAGGATGCAGGCCGGGGAATCTCGAGCTGATCATCTTGACTCATGGCGATTTCGACCACTCGGGCAACTGCGCTTACCTGCGCGGCAGGTACGGGGCCAAGATAGCGATGCATCGCCGCGAATCGGAGATGGTCGAAAACGGCGACATGATCCTGAACCGCAGGCACAGGCCCCTTGTCTTCAGGCTATTCTTCGGCCTGGTCAAACTGTACGGCAGGCTGACCAGGTTCGACCGCTTCAGGCCCGACCTGACCGTCGAGGAAGGGACCGATCTGTCTGGATACGGACTCGACGCGCGGATTGTCGACCTTCCGGGGCACTCGATCGGTTCGATAGGTATTCTGACCGGCGACGGCGACCTCTTTTGCGGCGATCTGGTCATGCACGACCGGCCGGTTCCCCACTCACTCACCGACGACGCGGCGGACCTGAAAGCAAGCGTCGAAAGAGTGAGGAGCTTGGGGGTCAAGATCCTTTACCCCGGCCACGGTACTCCGTTCCTGCCGGAGCTGCTACAACCAAAGACCTGACAGGTTTACAAAACCTGTCAGGTCTGTTCTAATAGCGCGCTGAACACGCCCCCTACTTGAGCGTCAGCTCATACCAAAAGTCGGCCAGATACCCTTGCGGATCAACCTGAAAGACCTGCCGGATCACTTCCGGCTTTCCCTCGCTGCATTTCCATTCGTATACCGTTGCTCGCCCGGTCACAGCAGCAGGAATTACCTCTGCTGCGGGATTCGCCGCGCAAAACTCCTCCATCTCTGAGGTGGGCGTCTGTGCCGAGTCTGCCTTCTCCTGGCAGGGCAGGTTGGCCCCAAAGTGGCAAACCCACACCGGCCGTTCATGCACCGCCAAACCGCAGATTTTTGGAATTCGGGTGGCGCATCGGCCGACACGATCCCTTGCTCAACCATGCCCTCAACAATCGAAGCTGGCATCTCGGGGCCGTTATAGCGCGCATCCGGTGCGTCAACAGTCCCCACTGCCGCACAATAGGCAATGGGGTCGTCGTATACCGCACTGGACGGCGGCTGAGTGGGGTTACTCTGTGGAGTAGGAGAAGAGCAAGCCCCGATAAGCAACCCGGCGACCAGAAACACGCCCACGATTAAACCATTCACGTGACGCATTGACTTGATCTCCTTTCAGAAAACCTGCCCTATTGTACTCCCTTGGCCGGCCTGGCGGGTGACGCTCGATGCGCTTCCGGCTCACGCGCAGCCAACGCTTGCCCTACGCCCAGAGCCGTTGTCGCCAGCATACTACAGTTGCTCAAGGTTGTCAACAGGGGCCAAAAAGGCCCACACCCAAATCTAAGAGGTTGGGCCAGCGGATCGTGATCTTGGCGACAAACGCAATTTGTGGTACAGTACACCTGCCGTAGCCGATTCTGGACAACCGGGAGCCAGGCGGCCAATGTGGAGGTGAGAAGTGGTTGGTATGTGCGTTAGGGAGTTTGAGTGCACCCTTTGCCAGCGGCATTTCGAGATGGTGTATGGGGATCTGATTATTGTGGAGGAACTGATCTGTGATGAATGTCGGAGAGAGCTGTGGCCATTAGAAAACGATGAGCTAAGGGAGCATGTGTCCCAGAAGTTGGCCAAGAATGCGTTATGGCTTGAGGAACACTACAGATGGCATGTTGATAGGGAGTTCGAGGATAGGATTGTTCGATGCATCCAAGAGCTCAAGCGCAGGGAGGCAAGTATCGCCCAAGTAATGCAGGCCATAGAAGAGGGGCGCAAGAAATAGTGACAGGATTTCTCTCGCGCCTCTGCTTTTAACCTCGTAGAACCGGATGCGCTCAAGGCTGCGATTTTCATCGGCGGATTGATCGTGACGATCATCATCCACATTCTTTGGGTACCCCTTGTGCGATAGAGAGGGAAACGATGGCTCCACAAACTCATGAGATTATGATCACCCGGACGATACTTGCATCACCGGCGCGGGTGTATGCGGCCTTTACCCGAGCGGAAGGCTGGTGTGCCTGGTGCTGTGAGCAAGCCGAGTCCGACCCCCATATTGGCGGAAAACTCACCATATACACCGAGGGGTACAACGCCTACGGCGAATTCACCGAGCTGGAGCAGGACAAAACCGTCGCATTCACCTGGGATGGAGACCAGGAGCCGCCCACGCTCATCCGTGTCTTGCTAGATGGGCAGGATGACGGCACCGTTGTGACGTTTCAAGTTACAGGTCTGTGCTCCGAGCAGGAGTGGACAGGCATTGCCGATACGCTGGAGCGCATCTGGGGACGGGTTCTGAACAACCTGAAAGCTGTGCTGGAAACCCAGTTGGAAGCATGATCCTTCGCTATTGTTTCGGTCGCGCTCGGCTGACGGCCAACGCGTTATAGTGGGCAGCCTGTTGAGAGCTTGACGCTCGCATCCCTGCGCCTACCCTGCCCACCAGGCACAGGGGCATGCCCATCCGGACGCGCTGGGTCGACGGCCACTCGAGCCGGTTTTTGAGGCCCGCGCCTGAGACGCAAAGCGTCTGCAGAGACGTTCCCATACTCGCACGCAGTAACTGGGCGAGCACAGCCCTTGCTTTGGGCTAGGTCGGGATCAAGGAGGCGCCCCAAATAAGCAGGAACAGGCCGATGGCGACGAGGGCTAACCACAAAGGGGCCTTGGCCAGCGCCTCAATGAACTTGATGAGCGCGTCAACGATCTTGTCCGGAAACTCTATCACACCTATCGTTTGCCCTTGACCCTTCTTAATCTCCGCAAACATCTGGAGGATACCGCCGGCCACGCCGAACAAAAGCACTACCAGGCCGACCACTATCACGATCCAAGCAAGAACTACCTCCATTCTGTATCCCCTTTCCTTGTCTTGGTTGGCGTCACTGACGACACCTGCCGTCGGGCCATCCTCACGATGCGCTCTCTGGCTTTCAAGTAGATTATACCACTATTTGCCAGAAATGCAAATAAAAAGGGAAAAGCAGCATGTCCGGTTTGTCAGTCTGATTGACCCCCGGCCACAGGCATGGTAGAATAGTCAACGGGGAGGCATGGCCTGTGGCCGGGACAGGGGTGTGGACAACGCGCGGGCAACGGTGGGCAGCCGGGCTGATCTACCTGCTGCCGCTGGCCTTTCTGGCGCTGTTCTTCTTCTACCCACTATTCGCCATCCTGCGCCTCAGCCTGGCGCCGGACGGCCGGCTGGACCTGTCGCCCTTTCGCACCCTGGTCGCCGATCCCTACTACCTGCGCGCTGCTGGCCTTTACCACCGGCCAGGCTGCCCTGTCCACCCTGTTGACCCTGCTGGCCGGCCTGCCGGCCGCCTACGTCCTGGCCCACTACCAGTTCCGCGGCCAGGCGCTGCTGCGGGCGCTGACCACCATCCCGTTCGTCCTGCCGACGATGGTGGTGGCCGCCGCCTTCACGGCGCTGCTCGGCCCGCAGGGCCCGCTGAACCAGGGGCTGATGGCCGCGTTGGGGCTCGACGCGCCGCCGATCCGCCTCCAGCAGACGCTGGCGCTGGTGCTGATCGCCCACGTCTTTTACAACGCCGCCATCGTCGTCCGCATGGTGGGCGGCTTCTGGGCCAACCTCGACCCCCGCATCGAGGAGGCGGCGCGGGTGCTGGGCGCCGGCCGCTGGCAGACCTTCCGCCAGGTGACCCTGCCCCTGCTGCTGCCGTCCATCGTGGCCGCGTCGCTGCTGATCTTTCTCTTCTGCTTCACCAGCTTTGGCGTGATCATGGTCCTGGGCGGGCCGCAGTGGGCCACGCTGGAGGTCGAGATCTATTACCAGGCGGTGCCCCTCTTTCACCTGCCGCTGGCAGCGGCGCTGTCGTTGGTGCAGATGGTCTTTACCTTTGCCCTCATGGCCGTCTACACCCGGGTCCAGGCCCGGTCGGCCGTGCCGCTCAACCTGCGGCCGGCCGCCGCGAGGCAGCGCCGCCCGGCGACCTGGCGGGCGCGGCTGGTCGTCTGGAGCAGCGTCGGCGGGCTGCTGGTGCTGCTGCTGGCGCCGCTGGTGGCGCTGGTCGAGCGCTCCTTCTCCCTGGAAGGGCCGTACACCCTGCGCTATTATGTCGCCCTGTTCACCAACCCGATCCAGTCCTTCTTTTTCGTGCCGCCGGCCGTGGCGATCCGCAATTCGCTGGCCATCGCCGCGGCCACCGTCGCCCTGTCGGTGGTGATCGGGCTGATCAGCGCCTACCTGCTGGCCGGGCCGCCGGGCCGGCTGAAGGCGCTGCTCGATCCGCTGTTCATGCTGCCGCTGGGCACCTCGGCGGTGACGCTCGGTTTTGGCTATGTCATCGCCCTGGGCCAGCCGCCGCTGAACCTGCGCGCCTCGCCGCTGCTGCTGCCGCTGGCCCACACGCTGGTGGCCTTTCCGTTCGTGGTGCGCAGCCTGCTGCCGGTGCTGCGCGGCATGAACCCGCACTGGCGCGAGGCGGCGGCGGTGCTGGGCGCGTCGCCGGCCCAGCTGGTGCGCGAGATCGACCTGCCGATCGTCGGCCGGGCGCTGCTGGTGGGCGCCGTCTTTGCCTTCACCGTCAGCATCGGCGAGTTTGGCGCGACGCTGCTGATCGCCCGGCCCAACTTTCCCACGATGCCGGTGGTGATCTACCGGCTGCTGGGGGCGCAGGGCGCGCTCAACCAGGGCCAGGGGCTGGCCATGAGCACGCTGCTGATGCTCGTCTGCGCAGTGAGCCTGGTGGTCATCGAGCGGTTTCGCGCCGGCCAGGTGGGGGAGTTTTGAGCAGCCTTATTGGCCGCCTGGGCAACCACGGGGCTCTGGCAACCACGCAGGGTTGCTCGTACAGCGCGTTATCCAGAAAAGTGAAAGGCACCCAGCGGTCGATCAGATCCTTTCTCTTATGGCCCACTGCATTTTCTGCAGCACACCTGGCAGCATTCCTCGTGGCAGCGACACTCGCCGCACAGATTCTCGTTGCAGCCACATTCCTTTTTGGTCTGATGCGAAAAGCCCATGAAGGTGAATGAGCGCAGATAGGTCTCGGTGAGCACCTGATACTGGGCAGAGGGCCCGTTCGGGCAGCGGACGATGGCCACGCTCCACCATGCCTCGTGCCCGTGCTCCAGCGAGCCGTCCACCCAGTGATTCCACACCGGATCGCGCGCTCTCAACTCCACGTCGACGGTCAGAGACGACTCCTTGATCGGGATCCCCAGGCTGTGCGCCTCCGTCCGCTGGTCGCCGAATATGCGGACGTGCACCACGTAATATTGGTCTGCGGCCAGCGAGCCCGCCGGGGTCCAAGTGAAGGTCTGGAGGTTCCAGATGCCCGCGAAATCGACCGGCTCGCCGAGCACAGGGGCCGCGGGCGGCGGCAAAGGCGCGGTAGGCGACGCGGTGGGGGATGCAGACGGCGCTGGCGTCGCGGTCACCGGGCGCGGGGTGTTCGTAGGCCAGGAGGTGCTCGTCGGCGACGGGGTCAGTGTGGCGGTTGGCACGAGAGGCGTGAAGGTGGCGAGCGCCGTGGGCTGCGGCGTTGAGCTGGGCGCAGAGGTCGGTGCGGCAACCGCCGTCCCAGGGGAGGCGGTTGGCTTCGGGCGCTGGCGTCCGGGTAAACGACACAGCCTGAACGGTCGGGGTGGGCAACGGCGGCTGCGTGGCGGCAGTGGGCACGTCCAGGGGAACGCCCGCGAGGCGGGTTGCCCGCGCGGACCGCAGGGCAGGGAGCCGCAAGACCAGCAGCACGGCAGTCGCAAAGAACGCCACAAGGCAGACAGCCAGGACGCTGCCAAAGGCAGTTCCGATGAGGATCGATGTTAGATTCCGACGCATAACGTGCCCTATTGAACAGTATACTACAGATTGGCTCGGCAAGTGTTCAAGATACTATCAAGATTCCGCTTTTTTGACAAGCCGACGGCTCTATCTGACCAAGACTTGTGGCAGGACGGAATCGGTAGTGCACCTATGTGGGTGTGCGCCACGCGATTGAGGGCAAATATCGGAAGTCTGGACTTTGCAGCAGCCCTGTGATACAATGTGGCTGTGCTTGATGTCACTTCGATATACAAAACGTTCGACGGCGTGACCGTCCTCCGTGACGTCTCATTCCACGCCGGCGAGGGCGAGATCATCTGCCTGCTCGGGCCGAGCGGCTGCGGCAAGACAACGATGTTGCGCCTGGTCGCAGGGCTTGAGACGGCCGACGCGGGCGCCATCACCCTGGACGGCCAGTCGCTGGCCGAGGTGCCGGTCCACCGCCGCGGCTTTGGGCTGATGTTCCAGGATTTCGCCCTCTTTCCCCACAAGGACGTGGCGGCCAACGTCGCCTTTGGCCTGCGCATGCAAGGGCTGCCCGCCGGCCAGGTCAAGGCCCGCGTAGCCGAGATGCTCGACCTGGTCGGCCTGACCGGCTATGAGCGGCGGCGGGTGTACGACCTGTCGGGCGGCGAGCAGCAGCGGGTAGCGCTGGCCCGCAGCCTGGCCCCCGGCCCACGGCTGTTGATGCTCGACGAGCCGCTCGGCTCGCTCGACCGTGCCCTGCGTGAGGAGCTGCTGAATGAACTGCGGGCCATCTTGAAGCGGGTGGGGGTGACGACCCTGTACGTCACTCACGACCAGCAGGAGGCCTTTGCCGTCGCCGACCGGGTGTTGATCATGAACCGCGGCCAGATCGTCCAACACGGCACCCCCCAGCAGGTCTATCGCCGGCCTGCCTCGCCCTGGGTGGCCCGCTTCCTGGGGCTCACCAACCTGCTTCCCGGCCACGTAACGGCCGCCGAGTCGGGGCAAGCGACAGTCGCCATGGCACTGGGCCGGTTGGCGCTGGCCGCAGAAGGTCCGGTGGCAGCCGGGCAGACGGTGACGGTGCTCATCCGCCCTGAAGCGGCCCGGCTGGCCGGCGAGTGCCCTACCGGCGACGGGCTCGCGATCGAGGGGACGGTAAGCGAGACCTCTTTCCGAGGTGGGCACGTCCGCCTGCTGGTCCGGCCGGGGGTCGCGCCAGATCGGGACCTTGCCTTTGAAATGGTTGTCGGAACGGCCGACCTGCCCGGGCCGGGTGAAGCGATCCGCCTCGTACTTCAGCCGGAGGCGATCAGCCTCCTGGCAACCTCGGAGAAATCGGATGGCCAAGCCGCCGGTCATTGACCCAGAAGAGGACCCGGTCGCCGTCGAGGTGGTGCGCGATCTGCGCCTGCGCAAGACCATCCGCTGGGAGTGGAACGGCAGCAAGATCCGGGTGCGCGCTCCCTGGCACCTCCGTGAGGATCTGCTCGACCGGCAGGTGGCCGAGATCGTCGACAAGGTCAAGCGAAAGCGGGCCCAGGTTCGCGCTCGGGCCGACATCGACCTCGAAGCCCGCGCCCGGCAGATCAACAAGCGTTATTTTGGCGGTGAGCTCACCTGGCATTCGATCCGCTGGGTGACCAACATGCACCAGCGGCTGGGCAGCTGCACCACGGGCGGCCCCACCGACGGCGACATCCGGCTCAGCAGCGAGATGAAAGGCTGGCCGGATTGGGTGGTGGACTATGTGCTCGCCCACGAACTGGCCCACCGCAGGTACCTCGGCCACAACCCCGAGTTTTGGGCCTTGGTCAACCGCTACCCGCAGGCCGAGCGGGCGCGCGGCTTTGTCCTCGGCGTGGCTTTCCAGCTAGGCCACGACGACGAAGACTGGCTGTAAGGAGGAAAAATGCGCACACTGCGAAAGATCCTGGCAACCATCCTGATCCTGGTCCTGGTTCTGGTCGTGATCGTCGCTGCCGCCGGGGTGGTTCTGGTCCGGCGGACCTTCCCCCAAGAGAAGGGCTCCATCCATGTGGCCGGCCTTGAGAATCAGGTTGAGATCTATCGCGATGAGTGGGGCATCCCCACCGTCTATGCCCACACCGCCCACGACCTGTTCTTCGCCCAGGGCTATGTCCACGCCCAGGACCGGCTGTGGCAGATGGAGTTCAGCCGGCGCATCGCGCCGGGACGGCTGTCCGAAGTCCTGGGCGATGCAGCGCTGGAAGACGACCGCTTCCTGCGCACCCTGGGTATGGGCCGCGCCGCCCAGGCCGAGGCCGAACGGCTCGATCCGAGTCGCGGGCCGTGTTGGAGGCCTATTCCGCCGGCGTCAACGCCTACCTGGCCGAAGGCCATCCCCTGCCCCTCGAGTTCACCCTCCTTGGCTTCAAGCCAGAGCCCTGGACCCCGGCCGACAGCATCGGCTGGGGCAAGGTGATGGCCTGGTCGCTGGGCGGGAACTGGGATGCCGAGCTGGGGCGCACCGACCTGATTGCCAAGCTTGGCGAGGAGGCGATGCGCCAACTGACACCCCCGTACGCGGCCGACGCTCCCGTGATCGTGTCTCAGGAGGTTGACTATAGGGCGCTGAGTGCCGGAGCCTCAGGCTCGGTCCGGCGGCTGAGCGGCTGGCTGGGGTTGGCCGGACCAGGCGTCGGATCGAATAACTGGGTGATCAGCGGTGAGCGATCCACCACCGGCAAGCCGCTGCTGGCCAACGACCCTCACCTGGGGATCCAGATGCCCTCCATCTGGTACGAGATCAACCTGCACTGCGTCGAGCTGAGCCAGGCATGCAACTACCAGGCAGTGGGCACCTCATTTCCCGGCGCGCCGGGGGTGATCATCGGTCACAACCCCTGGATCGCCTGGGGGGTGACCAATCTGGGCCCCGACGTGCAGGACCTGTACGTCGAAAAGGTCAACCCCGACAACCCCAATCAGGTCGAGTACCAGGGCCAGTGGGAGGACGTCGAGATCATCCGCGAAGAGATCAAGGTCAAGGGCCTGGACACGCCGGAGGTGGTGGAGGTACGCCTCACCCGCCACGGACCGATCATGAACGACGTAGTAGAGGGCTTGTCGCAGGTGCTGGCCCTCCGCTGGACGGCGCTGGACGACATGCCCCTGCTGCCCGCCGTGCTGGCCCTCGATCAGGCCCGCAACTGGGAGGAATTCCGGGCGGCGCTGAGCGGATGGAATATCGCAGCCCAGAACTTTGTCTACGCCGACGTCCAGGGCAATATCGGCTACCAGAGCACGGGCCGGGTGCCGATCCGTGCTCAAGGGGACGGCACGCTGCCGGTGCCCGGCTGGACCGGCGAGTATGAATGGACCGGCTACATCCCGTTCGAGGAGATGCCCACCGCTTCCAACCCGCCCCAGGGCTACCTATTGACGGCCAACAACAAGGTCGTGGGCGACGATTATCCTCATCTCTTGACCGTCGACTGGGACAACGGCTACCGCGCCCGCCGGCTGACCGAGCTGCTCACCGCCAAGCAGATCCTGTCACCCGAGGATTTCGAGGCGATGCAGGGCGACACCTTGTCTATTCCGGCGCGGCAGATCATGCCCTACCTGGCCGGTCTCACGGCAGATGATAAACGCGTGCAGGCAGCGATCGATCGTCTGAAGGGGTGGGACTATGTGTGCGACCACGAGGACACGGCCTGCGCCATCTACCAGGCAACCCTGGTCTGGCTTTTGCGCGGCACCTTTGAGGATGAGATGGGCGAAGAGCTGGTTGGCAGTTACGTCAACTCGGAGTGGGCGGTACCGGCGCTGATCACCTTGCTGGCAGACCCCAATTCACGGTGGTTCGACGACGTGACGACGGCCGGACAGACGGAGACCCGCGACGAGATCCTGGTGCGTGCTGTGTCGCAGGCGACGGCCGATCTGACCGGGCAGCTCGGCTCAAACATGGATGGGTGGCAATGGGGCAAGCTTCACCTGGCCGTCTTTAGCCACACCGTGGGCAGCGTCAAGCCGCTGAACCTGGTCTTCAACCGGAGTATCGAGGCCGGCGGCTCTAGTGAGACGCCCAACTCTACCTGGTTCGATCTGGCCGCGCCATTCGAGGTTACCGGGGTGCCATCATACCGGCAGATCATCAACCTGGCCGACTGGGCCGGCTCACGGTCAATGCACACCACCGGCCAGTCGGGCCTGCCCTTCCACCGCCACTACGCCGACATGATGACCAGCTGGCGCGACATCGGCTACCATCCCATGCTGTGGACTGCTGCCGAGGTGCAGGCCCACGCCCAGGCCAAGCTAGTCCTTGAGCCCTAAAATCAGAGGTTGGAGGATGGGAAACCCATCCTCCAACCTCATGATCACCGAGCCACCTCGACGTGATCCAGAGCAAAGGTCACGTCGTGCGGTATCAGCATCCCCAGCTGGCCACAGTTGGGACAGACGGCTTCGTCGGCCTCGCTGAAGAAACGCAAGCCGCAGCAGTTCCAACAGATAAAGCGCGTCGGCGCCGGGAAGGTGATGATCTGGGCGCCGGCGGCGATAGTATCTGCGCTTAGCTCGACCACCAGGTCGCACAACGCCCGCTTTGTCTCGGGATGCGGATCAAACAGCTCCAGGTGCAGCTTGATCAGCCGCGTGGCATGCTGCTTGTGGGCCTCGGCCAGTGCCTGTCCCAACATGGCACGGACCTCTTCTCTGGGGGGGATCATTGCGATTAGCCTGCTCGTCCGGTAATATAGTCTTCAGTCTGTTTCTTGGCCGGGTTGGTAAAGATCTGGTCGGTCGGTCCATATTCAACCAGCTCGCCCAGCCAGAAGAAACCGGTCCAATCAGATGCCCGGGCCGCCTGCTGCATGTTGTGGGTGACGATGACGATGGTGTATTCCTTCTCCAGCCGGCGCATCAGGTCTTCGATAGCCAGGGTGTCCTGGGGATCGAGCGCTGAGGCCGGCTCGTCCATCAGGATCACCTCCGGCTCGACCGCCAGCACGCGGGCGATGCACAGCCGTTGCTGCTGGCCGGCGTTCAGCTCCAGCGCCGAGCGCTTTAGTTTATCCTTCACTTCATCCCACAGGGCGGCGCCCTCCAGGCTCTTGGCCACGACGTCGTCCAGGTTGCGCGTCTTGTCCAGGCCCAGCACGCGTGGGCCAAAAGCCACGTTGTCCAGGATCGATTGTGGGAACGGATTCGGCCGTTGAAAGACCATCCCCACCCGGCGGCGGAGATCGACCACGTCATAGTCGGGGGCATAGATCTCCCGACCGTCGAGCAGCACCTCGCCCGTGACCCGCACGCTTCGGATCGTGTCGTTCATGCGGTTGAGACAGCGCAGGAAGGTGCTCTTGCCGCAGCCCGACGGCCCGATGAGGGCCGTGATCTGTCGCTCTTTGATCGGAATGGTGACCGCTTTGAGCGCCTGGAAATCGCCGTAGAACAAGCTCAGGTCACGGACTGTAATCTTCTCTGGGTAGGTCATATTGCCGTCTCTTGATGATCGGCGGTCATTGTAACAAAAGAGAAAATAGAAGTCAAAGAGCAGCTTGACCTGGACTGCAGGAAATGATATAATCGCCCCCAGTGCGTCCGCGCCATTCAATTCGCCGAAGGGGGAGAGTGAACGGTAGAGCGATCCTTGCCCTGATGTTGTTGATCGGCCTGGCTGCCTGTAACACGCAGACTGACCAGGTGGGCACCCCCGTTCCCAGTGCCCAATCCGCCATCCAGAACAAGGGCTCCGACACGATGGTCAACCTGGCTCTGGCCTGGGCCGAAGCCTACGGCCAGAGCCACCCCGAGGTGCAGATCGCCGTCACCGGCGGCGGGTCGGGCACCGGCATCGCCGCGCTGATCAACGGCACGGTAGACATGGCCAACGCCTCGCGCGCGATCAAGGACGAGGAACGAGCCCAGGCCGAGGCCAACGGCATCGAGCCGGTGGAGCACGTGGTCGCCGCCGACGCCATCGCCATCGTCGTCCATCCCAGCAACCCGGTGAACGGACTGACGATCCCCGAGCTGGCCGCCATCTTTTCCGGCAAGATCACCAACTGGCAGGAGGTGGGCGGCGAAGACCGGCCCATCGTCCTCCTGTCCCGTGAGTCAAACAGCGGTACCCACGTCTTTTTCCTGGAAGAGGTGGTGCGTCAGGGCCGTGCGGACGACGAGACCCTCTTCTCACCTGACACGCTGCTCATGCCCTCGTCGGAGGGGATCTCGGCCGAGGTCCGCCACAACCCGAACGCCATCGGCTACGACGGGCTGGGTTACGTCACGGCCGACCAGAAGGTCGTGGCCGTGGCCCCCGCCGTGGGCCAGCCTTACGTCCTGCCGGCGATAGACACAGTCAAGGACGGCAGTTACCCGATCGCCCGCGACCTGTTCATCTATACCATCGGCGAGCCACAAGGGGCCATTCTCGCCTACCTGGATTGGATCATGGGGCCGGAGGGGCAAGCGATTGTCAAGGAGCTGGGGTTCGTGCCGCTGCAAGGTGCAGAGTAATGCGTAAGCTCGATCCGCGCAAGAGAGAATTCATCGTCGAGACCCTGATCCGGGCCGCCGGGTTCTCGGCCATCTTTTTTGTGGGGCTCATATTCCTCTTTTTGCTGAAAGAGGGAGCGCCGGCCCTCTGGCAGGTGCCGTTGGGCAACCTGTTCGGCCAGCGCTGGTACCCCAACGAAGAACTGTTCGGCACCTGGCCGCTGATCCTGGGCTCGCTGTTGGTGACCGTCGGAGCGGTGATCCTGGCCCTGCCGCTGGGGCTGGCCACCGCCATATTTGTCCGCGAGCTGGCTCCCGACTGGCTGCGCGAGATCCTCAAGCCGCTGATCGAGGTGCTGGCCGGCATTCCGTCGGTAGTCCTCGGCTTTCTGGGGATGGTGGCCATCGCGCCGCTGGTGCGCCAGTACCTGGGCGTGCCCACCGGCCTGACCGCCTTTACCGGGTCGCTGATGCTGGCCTACATGGCCCTGCCGACGATCATCAGCGTCGCCGAGGACGCCATCGACGCCGTGCCCAAAGAGTACCGCGACGGAGCGCTGGCCATGGGCGCCACCCACTGGCAGACGATCTGGCGGGTGGTGCTGCCCGCCGCCCGGTCGGGGGTGATCATTGGCGTGATGCTGGGCATCGGCCGGGCCATCGGCGAGACGATGGCGGTGATGATGGTCACCGGCAATGCGGCACGGGTGCCCCACGAATTGACCGCTCTGTTCATGCCGGCGCGGACGATGACCGCCACCATCGCCGCCGAGATGGGCGAGGTGGCCCAGGGCTCCACCCACTACCATGTCCTGTTTGCGGTGGGCATCCTGCTCTTCATCGTGACTTTTATCATCAACGCCGTCGCGTCCCTCGTCGTCATCAGGGGCGGTCCCAGGCGCGGCGGGAGGCTGATGGGCTAACATGCCACATTCACCGCGTTTCGTCGCAGTCGTGAAAAAGCTGTTCCCGATCCGCTTCCTGCCGGCCATGGCGACCAGGCTGCCGATCGTGGGTCAGATCGCCCACCGCTTGGCTTTCGACGGCGACCGGATGATCTACCTGCCGCAGGACCGTCTGATCCCGGTCAACGAGGCGGTCGACCCGCCGGGCGATCTGGTCCTGCCGTCACAGGTCGTCGAGCATTTCGTCGAGCAGGCCAACTACCACTGGATCATGAGCTTTTGCCTGTGCCGCGACGCAAGTCATTGCCGCGACTATCCGCTCGAACTGGGCTGCCTCTTCCTGGGCCAGGCAACCCTCCAGATCGACCCGCGCCTGGGCCGCCAGGTGACCAAAGAGGAGGCGCTAGACCATGTCCGGCGCTGCCGTGAAGCCGGGCTGGTCCACCTGATCGGCCGTAACAAGCTCGACACGCTGTGGCTCGGCGTAGGGCCAGGCGACAGGCTGTTGACCATCTGCAACTGCTGCCCATGCTGCTGCCTGTGGCGAGTCCTGCCCCACATCTCACCCCAGATCGGCGACCGGGTGGCCCGCATGCCGGGCGTGACCGTTGCGGTGAGCGACCGGTGCGTGGGCTGCGGCACCTGCACCCAGGGTGTGTGTTTCGTGGACGCCATCCACCTGACCGACGGCCGGTCGGCCATAAGCGATGCATGCCGGGGCTGCGGCCGCTGTGTGAGCGTCTGCCCGGAGCAGGCCATCGAGCTGATCATCGACCCTGAGCAGTCGGTCAGGGCATCTATCGACCGGCTATCGCCGTTGGTGGACGTGTCGTGAGGTAGGCTGCCGATGTCGCGCCAAACCAGCCAAAAGATCGCCTTTGCCGTACTGACTGCCCTGGCGGTGATCGTCGTGGTGCCCATCGTCCTGGTGGTCGGCTATATCGTCGTCCAGGGCATTGGCGCCGTGAATTGGGAGTTCCTGACGGCGTTTCCGCGCGACGGCATGCGCGAGGGGGGTATCCTGCCGGCGATCATCGGCACGGTCGTGCTGACCTTTGGCACCGCCATCGTCTCCATCCCGATCGCCATCGGCGCGGCCATCTACCTGGCCGAATATGCCCGCGACACCTGGCTTACACGGTCCATCCGCCTGGCAATCGTCAACCTGGCCGGCATCCCCTCGATCGTCTACGGGCTGTTCGGCCTGGGGCTGTTCGTGCTGTTCCTGGGCCTGGGCACCAGCATCGTGGCCGGCAGCCTGACGCTGGGGCTGATGACCATGCCCGTGGTCATCTCCACCGCCGAGGAGGCGCTGCTGACGGTCCCGCAGCGTTTCCGGGTGGCCAGCCGCAGCCTGGGCGCCACCCGCTGGCAGACGATCCGCCAGGTGGTGCTGCCCAATGCTTTGCCGGGCATTTTGACCGGCGTCATCCTGGGATTGGAGCGGGCGGCAGGCGAGACGGCGCCGATCCTGTTCACCGTAGCCGCCTTCTACCTGCCCCAACTGCCAAACAGCCCAATGGACCAGACGATGGCTCTTCCCTACCACCTGTACGTCATCTCGACCCAGGTGCCGGGCATGCCGCTCGACGTCCAATATGGCACCGCCCTGGTGCTGCTGGTGCTGGTGCTGGGGATGAACGTGGCGGCGGCGATCACCCGCAGCCGGTTCCGGCGGAGGCGACAGTGGTAGCCAAGTTCTCGGTCAGGAATTTGACCTTTCGGTATAGCGACGGCGTGGCGCTGCGCGACGTGACGTTCGATATTCCGGAGAAGGCGATCACGGTGCTATTTGGGCCGGCGCGCTCAGGCAAGAGCACGCTGCTGCGCTGCCTGAACCGGCTGAACGACCTGATCGAGCACGAAGAAACCAAGGTAGAGGGACAGATCCTGCTGGACGGCCAGGATGTCTATGGACCTGGGGTGGACGTGACCGAGCTGCGCCGCCGGGTAGGCATGGTCTTTGCCCTGCCGATCCCGCTGCCGATGACAATCCGCGACAACCTGACCTACGGGCTGCGGATGAGGGGCGAGCGGCGGCCAGCGCGGCTGAACGAGCTGGTGGAGCAGGGGTTGCGCCAGGCGGCGCTGTGGGACGAGGTCAAGGACCGGCTGGACGAGCCTGCGGTCCGGCTGTCGGGCGGGCAGCAGCAGCGGCTGTGCCTGGCCCGCACCCTGGCCCTGGAGCCGGAGGTGGTGCTGCTGGACAACCCCACGTCGGGGCTGGACCCACTGTCGACGGCCAAGGTAGAGGCATCGCTGCAGGAGCTCAAGGCTACGTACACGATCGTCCTGGTGCCGCACAGCGTGCAGCAGGCAGCCCGCACCGCCGACCTGGCCGTTTTTCTGCTGGGGAGCGAGCTGGTCGAGTTCGGGCCGGGCAGCGAGCTGTTCGTCAAGCCCCGCGACAAGCGGACGGAGGATTACGTCACCGGTCGGTTTGGGTAGAACGGCGGGGAGATGGATAGAAACAGCAAGGCCATGAAAAAGACAAAGAGACCTGCCGAAGGAATCTCCAAAGCTTTGGCGAACATATATCAGACGAGTGTTGCAGGCTCTCTCCCTGAGCCCGCTGATAGTTATCCCACCGAAGCATTGCTGTCAGGCGAAGTGCAGCCACCACCGCTAGACCTGAATTACGAGTTGTTCAAGGTCAGGAACTCGGCAATTGCAGCCCTTGTGATAATCTCTGGTCTGATAAAAGGTGATGAGACTCAACGATCTATGATAGCCAACAGAATAAGGCCAGAGCACCTTCAGGACAGATCTTTCGTCCGTTTTCTGTTTGAGGAGGCCATAGACCATCTTCGCGAGCACAGTAGCGTCTCGATCTTTGACATTGAGACAAGGATACCCGACTACAAGCCGACAGTATGGGGTAATCCATCAGACCCGCGATCCTTGCGAGGCCATTATTTCCAATGGGCACAAATCCTTGACTTTAAGCCGAATCCACCTCAGCTTACTCAGGCGATAGAAGTCCTACTACAGAAAGCTGGGGTGCAGACAGCACCTCTGGATACCGAGTAAACCCTCAGCATAGGCAAACAGTGCCAATTCCTCCCCTGCTGGATTGATGCCAGAATGAAGCACACAGAAGTCAAACGCTACTGGGACGGAAATGCTGCGGTCTGGACCGAGCTCGCCCGGGCCGGCTACGATGTCTACCGCGACTATCTCAATACACCGGCCTTCTTCGACGATGCTTCCGGACGTCCAGGGGCTTTCAGGGCTGGACATCGGCTGCGGGGAAGGTCACAATACCCGGCTGCTGGCGAGGCGCGGAGCGTCGATGACCGCTCGTCGACATCTCGGAGGTCTTTGTCCAACACGCCAAGCAGCTCGAAGAGACGGAACCGCTGGGCATCGACTACCTGGCCGCCAGCGCCGTGGAGCTGCCGTTCGCCGATTCGACTTTTGATTTCGCCACAGGCTTTATGAGTTTCATGGACATTCCCGAGACGGGGAGTGTTCTCGCCGAGGCTTGTCGCGTCTTGAGGCCGGGCGGCTTTCTGCAGTTCTCCATCACCCATCCGTGCTACGACACGCCCCATCGCCGCAACCTGCGCGATGAGAAAGGCGTCACCTATGCCATCGAGGTCGGCGACTATTTTCGGAATCTCGACGGGGATGTCGTCGAATGGCTGTTTAATGCCGCGCCTCCGGAAGTGAGAGAGGGGCTGCCACGTTTCAAGGTGCCGCGCTTTACCCGGACCATGAGTCAGTGGCTGAACCTCATCATAGACAGCGGCTTTCTTCTGGAGCGCATCGAGGAGCCGCGACCGAGCGACCAGGTGGTCAGCCAGCGTCCTGATCTCCAAGATGCGCAGGTGGTGGCCTACTTTCTTCACGTCCGCGCGCGAAAGCCGGAGAGAGCGGCTTCGAGTGCGCAGAATCCTGCCAGACACTTAGCCGCCGAGCAGGTCCTGTGTGTAGGCGAACAGGGCCGGTGCGCCGCCGGTGTGCCAGAACAGCACGGTCTCGCCGGGGCCGATGGCACCGCGCCGGATGCTGATCCAGCAGGCCGGACATGGCCCGCCCGGTGTAGACCGGATCGAGCAGGATGCCCTCGGTCTGAGCCAGGAGGCGGATCGCCTCGCGGTCGGGGTCGCCCATGACGGCATAGCCGCCGCCCAGGTAGTCGTCGTCGACGGCGATTAGACGGTCCGGAGGGGGCGCGGCGATCTCCAGGTAGCGGCACACCTCGGCGGCGAGGGGGGAGACGAAGGCCGAAAGCTCGGCGGCGGTCTGGTCGTTGGTGATGCCCACCAGTTGCCCCTCGTAGCCACAGGCTGCCGCACCGGCCACCAGCCCAGCCTGTGTCCCGCCGGAGCTGGAGGCAAAGACGATCCGGTCAAAGGCCACGCTCCGCTCCTGCATCTGCCCCCACAGCTCGGCAAAGGCCAAGGCATAGGCCGCCGCCCCCACCACGTTCGATCCACCCAGGGGGATCGGGTACGGCCGCCGGCCGGCGGCGCGCTCTTCCTGGGCAACTTCCTCCATCACTGCCTCGCGGTCGCGGTCGCCGGCCCACACGATGCGGGCGCCCAGCAGCTCGTCCAACAGCAGGTTGCCGGTCCACTGCTCGCGGGGCGGAGCTGCCCCCCGCAGCACCAGCACACAGTCGAGGCCGGCGCGGGCGGCTGCGGCCGCCGTCTGGCGGCAGTGGTTCGACTGCACCGCGCCGAGGGTCAGCACCACATCAGCGTGCCGCGCCAGCGCCTCGGCGATCAGCAGCTCCAGCTTGCGCGTCTTGTTGCCGCCGCCCGCCAGGCCCGTCTGATCGTCGCGTTTGATCCACAGCCGCGGGCCACCCAGCGTGGTGCTAAGCCGGTCCAGCGGCTCCAACGGCGTCGGCAGGTGGGCGAGGGGAAAACGAGTGGGATACTTCATGATCTCTACCTAAAAAACCTCCCGCAGGTGCTGCGCAGCACCTGCGGGAGGTTGGCTGTCAGACTCCGAACACGGCCCGGTACAGGTTCAGCGCCTCGCCGGTGTCGCCCTGGCTCAGGAGCAGGAAGAGGGCGACCATGACGACGATGATGATGAACACCACCAGCATGACCTTGATCCAGCTTATCGGCGCCTGGCCTCGCACCTCGCCGGTCTGGCCATTGACCAGGAAGTGGTAGATCTTGTCGCTGTAGCGGTAGGAGGCGATCCAGACCGGAAAGAGGACATGCTTATAGGTCATCTTGGAAAAAGCGGTGTTCACGCGCAAGTTGCGCTGGGTGTCGCCCGGCACCTTTGCGGCGCAGGCCTGTTCTATCCGGCTTTTCATGATCGCCTGGCCGGCGGTCCACCCCTGCTTCAGGTCGACGGTGTATGCCTCAGCGCCCCACCCGGCCAGAAATTCCGGCTTGTAAGGCACCAAGGCCTTGGTGTCAAAGGGGTAGAGACTCTCGATCATGGCCTTGTCGACATGGCCGGCGGCAGGCACCAGCACGTCGTCGAGGAACAGTGGCAGAAAGCCCGAAGCCGGTTCCCAGCGGATATGCTGCACCTGGCGGGTCTGCTGCACTTTCTGGCCTCTCTGGTCGGTAGCCCAGAAGGTCTCGGTGGTGTAGTAATAATGGCCGGCCTCGGCCTGCCACCACGACGAGGTAAAGGCATCAAAGGTCCAGAAGGGCAGGTACACGCCCTGGATCTTGGCCTGGGCCTCTTGGGCGATCTTTTTCACCGGGTTGGGGCGGAAAAAGCCACTCCCCAGCCAGGTGCGAAAGAGGGCGATGGCCTTGGCCTGTTCCACCTTGAAGGGCAGCAGCGATTCGGGCTTGATGACCTGGGTCACCTGCTCCTGGGGCACTATTTGGTTAGAGCCGCAGAATGGGCATTCGGTCGAGACGACGTTGGCATCTACGGTGTTGACCCCGCCGCAGCTCTTGCACTTGATGGAGCGTTTATCACCGCCGTAACCGGTCTCTTGGGGCTTGGCCACCGCGTCACGCATCGCCGCTTCCAGGTCGTATTCGCGGATCGCTTCGGCTGTGGTCGGCACGTCCATGGTGTGGCCGCAATAGGCGCAGGACAGGAGACCCTTCGCCGCGTCAAAGTCCATCTGGGAGCCGCACGACGGGCAGGGGAATTTGTCGGCCTTGTCGGAGACCTCTTCCGGTTTCTTGGGCGTTTCCCGCGCTGCTCGCGCCGGCTTCTTCGGACGCTTCCTGCGTTGGCTTGACGATCGGCTTTGGGGGCGTTTCTGGCATTAGCTGGTCGGCCATCTTGGGCATTTCTCGCGCTGGTTCGGCGAGCGGCTTCCTGGGCGTTTCCGGCATCAGCTGGTCGGCCATTTTGGGCATTTCTCGCGCTGGCTTGCCAACCGGTCTTTTGGGTCCTTCCATCGACATGGCGCCACTCCTTTGGCAGTCAGGATTCAACGGCAGTGGGTCGATTGTAGCACAAAGAAAGCCGAAATGCAACCTGCCAAGCGGCTACTATCAGATCCGGCCCTTGACACCCCTGCGGTCATCGGGTACAATGATGCCCGATGCCACGCTGGAAAAGCTGCGACGAGGAGATGAGGGGATGGCCGAAATGGTCGAGTACCTGCCGACGATCAAGGAGATGCCGGCCAGCGAGCGGCCGCGAGAGCGGCTGCAGGCTTATGGGGCAGGCGCCCTGTCCACCGGCGAGCTGATCGCCATCCTGCTGCGCACCGGCATGGAGGGGCAAAGCGCGGTCAATATCGGCAGCCGCCTGCTGAAGAATTTCGGTCTGGCCGGGCTGGCCCGCTGCACCTTTGACCAGTTGGTCAACGAGAAGGGTCTGGGACCAGCCAAGGCAGCGCAGTTACAGGCTGCGTTCGAGCTGGGCCGGCGGCTGCTGACCGCAGCTCCCGATGAGCGCGTCCAGATCCGCTGCCCGGCCGACGCGGCCAACCTGGTGATGTCGGAGATGAGCGTGCTGCAGCAGGAGCACCTATGCACCCTGCTGCTCGACACCAAGAACCGGGTGACAGGCCCAAGGAAGGAGATCTATGTCGGCTCGCTGAACACCAGCCTGATCCGGGTGGGCGAGCTGTTCCGGCCGGCCATCCACGCCAACTGCGCCGCCATCATCGTCGTCCACAACCATCCATCGGGCGATCCCGACGCCGAGCCCGGAGGATGTGGCGGTGACGCGCCAGATCGTGGAAGCGGGCAAACTACTGGACATCGAGGTGCTGGACCACCTGATCATCGGCTGGCAGCGGTGGATAAGCTTGAAGGAACGGGGGCTGGGGTTCAGCTAATGGAACGCAAGCGCCGAGTTGGTCATCACCAATCTACTGTCGCTGCTGGTGGTAGCAGCGGCGCTGGCGGCAGGCTGGCGGCAGGAGGCGCTGTTCGGCCTGGCGGTGCTGGTGATCATGGACCTGATCGTGCTGATCAGGGAACGGTTTGGCCGACGAGACAAGGACGAACAGGGATGACCCCCGGCAGCGAATGGCCCACCATAACCTACGAACAGGCGTGGACTGCCTGTGAAGCAGGGCAAAAGCTGCACCTGGCCGGGCGCATCTACCTGGTGCGTCCTACTCCGCCAAAGCCCGGGGCATCGCCGGACTCTTTTCAATCGCAGGCGGCGCTGTGGGTAACCGACGAGCGCACCTTGGGCGATCACGGCTTGCTCCTCTTCCCCGACGGGCGGGTAGAGGTCCGGTAGCCTTGCCCTGCCGCGCCGGGTGTGATACAATAGCCGCTGGAGGATGGTCATGTCTGAACCACTGGCCGTATTAATGACGGCCGGTTCGCAGGAGGAAGCCGAGCGGATCGCCCAGGCGCTGGTCGCCGAGATGCTGGCGGCGTGCGTCAACATCGTGCCCGGCGTGACCTCCATCTATCGCTGGGAAGGCAAGGTGCAGCGCGATCAGGAATGGCTGCTGGTGGCAAAGAGCCGCCGCGATGTGCTGAACCACCTGGTAGAGCGCGTGCAGGCGCTCCACAGCTACGACGTGCCGGAGATCATCGCCCTGCCGTTGGCCGGCGGCAGTGAGCCATACCTGCGCTGGTTGGATAGTGCCGTGGAAGGTGGCTGGCACGCCACGGATTAGAGTGGATCGACGGAGGTGAAACGATGCGCGACATGATCCGGCAGATCGTGAGTGCTTATCAGTCGATCAGACTGGAGGGCCAGGGCGACGGCTATGTCCTGTTTGCCGGGAAGGAGCCAGACAGCAAGCAGCCGGTCACCATCAAGGTCCTGGCCCGGGCCCTGGGCAAGGACCCCCAGATTGCGGCCCGCTTCCGGGCACTGTCCCAGACGATCCGCCAGCTCAACCACCCCAACATCGCCACGATCCGGGATGTGGGGGAAAAGGCCGGCCTGCCCTACGTGGTCACGCGCGTCATCGAGCGGGCCAAACCCTTGACCGACCGGCTGAACCAGCCGTGGGCCGTGGACGAAGCCGCCGACCTGACAATGCAGGTCGGCCAGGCGCTGGAGCACGCCTACAACAAGGGCCTGGTCCATGGCTCGCTGTCACCCGATGGGGTCACCGTCCAGCCGGACGGCAGGGTGGCAGTCGGCGATTTTGGCCTGGCGCAACTGCTGGACCTGGTCGGCGTCCAGCTCAAACAGGCCGCCTCGCCCTATGCGGCCCCGGAGCGGGCGGCTGGCCAGGCGCCCGATCCGCGCAGCGACGTGTATTCGTCTGGCGGCAATCCTGTACACGCTGCTCGCCCACCGGCCGCCCCAGGTGGTCCAGGGGCAGGTGTTGGCTCCCGGCCGGTTCAACTCCGACGTGCCGCCGGCCATGGACAACCTAGTGGTCAAGGCGCTGGCTCCCAACCCGGCAGAGCGCTATCCCGACGTCAAGTCGTTCCTTGGCGGCGCTGGGCGCCGTCACGCTCGCGCCGGCCGTCGCCAAGGTCCCGGCCTCCCGGTCCGCTGGCGCGAGCCAGGACGGGCGGAGGCGCCGGGAAGGCCAAGCCGGCCGCCGCCGGCCAGCGCTGTCCGCGCTGCGGAACGGAGAACCAGAGCGGCCGTTTCTGCCGCACGTGCGGCGCTCGCCTGCCGCAGCCGGAGACGGTCAGCCCGCCTGCGCCCGCTGCCTCACCCGCTGACCCGGCCGCCGCTGCATGGGTGAAATCGCCCTACCTCAAGGAAGCGGCATCCGGTACCGCACAGGAAACCGCACTTCGCACCGCAAAGGAAGCGGCACTTCGCACTGAAACGGTGCTCGGCAAGACGACCGGGGAGCCCCAGAGTGGCCTCCCACCGCCGTCCAGAGCCGGCGAGCCGATCCAGGTCACCAAGATCGACGTCGGGTCGGTCGAAGTCGGCAAAGGGATCGAGATGGAGCAGACGGTGATCGCCACGCCCATGGAAGTGGCCACCGGCGAGCTGGCGAACATGTTCCCTGAACCGCTGGTCGATGCCCCAGGTGGACATGTCCAGCCTGGCGCCGGCCGCAGACCAGTCCCTGATCACCATGCCGGAACCGCCGCCCATGCCGGTGATCGACTGGGCCGACATCGCTCCCCCCATGCCAGAAGTGCCGACCATCGAGGACATCCCCATCAAGCGGGAGGGCGATTGATCCATCTGGCCGATCTGCTGGCAGCCACGGGTGGGACTGTTCACGGGCCGGTCTTTGCCGAAACGTTCGACGACTTTTGCTACGATACCCGCGTGCTCAAACCTGGCGAGCTGTTCCTGGCCGTCGTCGCCGACAGGGGCGACGGCCACGATTATGTCCTGGATGCCGCCAGGCAGGGGGCAACCGGCGTCCTCTGCCAGCGGCCGTTTGATCTGGCTCCCTACCAGGTCACCTGTGTGGTCGTCGACGACAGCCGGCAGGCGCTGCTCGACTGGGCGCGGTACATCCTGCGCCGCTTCGGCCCTCGCGTCGTGGCCATCACCGGCTCCAGCGGCAAAACGACGACCAAGGAGTTGACCGCGGCCGATAGTGGGCCAGCGCTACCCGGTGTTTCGCAACTATGGCAACTATAACGACCGATATGGATTGCCCATCGCCCTGGGACGCCTAACCCCCGAACACCAGGTGGCGGTCCTGGAGCTGGCCTGCGACAGCCTGGACGAGATCCGCGAGCTGGCAGCGCTCACCCGACCCCAGATCGGCGTCGTCACGACGATCAATGAGACCGCACCTGGCCTACCTGGGATCGCTGGAGGCGATCGCGGCCGAAAAGGTCGCCTGGTGGAGGCATTGCCCCCGGCGGCTCAAGGTGGAGTGGCCGTCCTCAACTATGACGACCCACGGGTGCGGGCCATGGCAGCCCGCACCCAGGCGCGGGTCGTCACCTACGGCCTGGCGCCAGATGCCGACCTGGTCGCCGGGGCGGTCGAAGCCGGTCCAGCAGGGCACTTCGTTCACCGTCTTTGTCAAGGAGTTCTTGCCGGTGCCGGGCCTGAGGGGCAAACGCAAGCTGCGGGTGCATATCTCCCTGCTGGGCCGGCACCCGTCTATGCGGCGCTGGCTGCCGTGGCGGTGGGGCTGGCCCTGGGCGTGCCGCTGGACGAGGCGCTGTCGGCGCTGGCCGCCGTCCGACCCCTGCCGGGGCGGCTCAACCCTCTGCCCGGCCATCCGCGACGCCCTGATCCTGGACGACAGCTACAGCGCCAGCCTAGCCTCGACCCTGACCGCCCTGGACACGCTGGCCCTGTTCAAAGGCGGCCGGCGCTGCGCCGTGTTGGGCGACCTGCCCGACCTGGGGAGCATCGAAGGCGAGGCCTACCGGCGCGTGGGCGAGCGGGCGGCGCGGGTGGTCGATTCTCCTGGTGACCCAGGGGGATGGAGCGCAGCGGATCGCGCAGCATCCCCAGGCCTCCGGGCTGTCTGCGGAGCCAGATCCTGGTGGCCTACACTGCCGAGGATACGGTCCGTGGCCTGGTCCAGGCCTGACGGCCGGGCGATACGGTCCTGGTCAAGGGGCCGGTCGAGTCGCGGATGGAGCAGGTCGTGGCCGGATTGCTGGCCGAGCCTGAACGGGCGGCCGAGCTGTTGGTGCGGCCAGGCAGACGGCCGGCTGGCAAAAGGCGAGGCTGCTCCGCCCCGGCCGGCCTACCTGGGTCGAGGTGGACCTGGAAGCCATCGCCCACAACGTCGCGGCCGATTGTGGAGATGGTCGGGCCGAAGGTGATCGTCCTGGCCGTCCTGAAGGCCGACGGCTATGGCCACGGGGCGATCCGGGTGGCGCGGACGGCGCTGAACAACGGCGCCCGCTACCTGGGGGTGGCCAGCATCAACGAAGGGGCAATGCCTTGCGCCGGGCCGGCATCACCGCCCCCATCCTGGTGCTGGGCTACACCCCGGCCTGGCAGGCCCGAGAGCTGGTGCTGAACGGCCTGCGTCAGCGACCCTTTCAACCTCGCTCGTCGCCCGGGCGCTCAGCCGGGCTGGAAGGCCGACCTCGACGGCAGGATGTCGCCTACAGCAAATGCTGCACCGGTGGTGCGTAAACGAACTGCTGTGAATGTATGTGAACTGCCGGTTATTGAGCCTACTGCAATTTCCACTACATCCAATACATTGACATTGCCCGGCTCTATCCGAAGTGTACCGGTAGCAGGAGGATTGGTGAAATTGACCGTAAGATCAGCCGTATAAAAATCATCTGCCGGATTTGACGGGGTACCATTATTGTTACAGGAACTTACGTTGCTGAATGATGCGCTGCTGATTGAACAAACAGCGGCCGAGCAACTACCGACCGCAGGAGCTGCAACAGTTCTAACACAGGCATTATCCGCACTGAATTCAACCTCTACCGCAAATGCTGCACCGGTGGTGCGTAAGCGAACGCCCGTAAATGTATGAGAACTGCCGGTCAATGATCCTACTGCAATTTCCACCACATCCAATACATTGACATTGCCCGGTTCAATCCTGAGCGTACCGGTTGCAGGCGGAGTTGAAAAGTTAACGGTGAGATCAGCCGTATAAAAATCATCTGCAGGATTTGACAGAGTGCCGTTGTTGTTGCAGGTACTGACATTGCTGAAAGATGCGCTGCTGATAGCGCATACCGCTGCTGAACAACTGGCAAAAGCCGGTGCCGCAACAGTTCTTACACAGGCATTATCCGCGCTGAATTCAACCTCTACAGCAAACGCTGCACCGGTGGTGCGTAAACGAACGCCCGTGAATGTATGTGAGCTGCCGGTCAATGATCCTACTGCAATTTCCACTACATCCAATACATTGACATTGCCCGGTTCTATCCTGAGCGTACCGGTTGCAGGCGGAGTTGAAAAGTTAACGGTGAGATCAGCCGTATAAAAATCATCTGCAGGATTTGACAGAGTGCCGTTGTTGTTGCAGGTACTGACATTGCTGAAAGATGCGCTGCTGATGGCGCATACCGCTGCTGAACAACTGGCAACAGCCGGTGCCGCAACAGTTCTTACACAGGCATTATCCGCGCTGAATTCAACCTCTACCGCAAATGCTGCACCGGTGGTGCGCAAGCGAACGCCCGTAAATGTATGTGAACTGCCGGTCAATGATCCTACTGCAATTTCCACTACATCCAAAACATTGACATTGCCCTGTTCAATCCTGAGCGTACCGGTTGCAGGTGGAGTTGAAAAGTTAACGGTGAGATCAGCCGTATAAAAATCATCTGCAGGATTAGCCGGGGTACCATTATTGTTACAGGAACTTATATTGCTGAATGATGCGCTGCTGATGGAACATACCGCTGCGTCATCATTGGTGATCGTGCCGAGGCCCTGCCCATCAGACATTGTCGCTCCTGTTACATTGCTGACGTTGACAAAAAAGGTTTCATCCGGTTCAATATCAATGTCACCTTTTACTGTAACATCAAAAGTGAAAGTTGAATTTCCTACAGGTATCGTTTGATTTGAAAGTGATTTTTGAATGTAATCATTATTAGCAGTTGTTGCCGTATTGTCTTGTGTTGCAATATCAAAAGAAACGCCACCTGTTCCGGCAGGTTCACTAATACTAACCGTAAAGGTGAAAGTAGTTGAGCCGGCATTACTTTCACTTTGGGTCACATTATTTATACTAAGCATTGGAACTGTACCAAGGCATTCGATTGTGACATAACCTCCCCCCTTATTGCCTCCAGCAACATTGGTTTGATACGTGCCGTTATTAATCGAGCCACCACCACCACCACCACTACCGCTGGTTCCACCACCACCTCCGCTATAACCACCACCTCCTCCTCCAGTAAATGCACCGCCGCCGCCGCCGACTCCACCACCGCCAAAATTGGCTTGGACAGAACCTCCCTGGCCCATAAAGCCACCACTGCCACCATTTGCACCGCCACCTGCTGTATTAATTCCGCCACCCCCGTCGCCATTTACACCCGATTCACCTCCATTTCCGTTAATGCCACCAACGCCCCCGTTTAAAGAGGTACATGTGCCGCCAGTTCCTCCGTTAATTCCTGCCAACCCACCCGAGCCGGAACAAGTTAATGAGCTTCCACCGCCACCTCCGGCAACAATTAAAACCTGACCACCCTGGATCATAACACCAGATCCACCTCCACCACCGCCTGAGTTAGAAAGATATACATTTTGGGAACCGTACCAAACTAAACAGCACAAGCCAGAGCAAGGGCAGGCCGGAGGAGTTTGATAATTTCCAGAACTGATACCCGGAGCACCTGCCACCACATTAAGTACCTGACCTGAACTAACTATAAACTCGCCGCTTATTACAGCACCACCACAATCTGTACAAGGCACATCAACATATCCATCACCGCCTTTTGCGCCGGCAGCAGTAATCCGAATTAAATAAGGTCCCCCACTTAATGGAGCTGTCCATGTACTGGTAGTGCCATTTATTCCTGGCGACATAGCAGTGGAGTGTATAAACAGATGGACAGGTGGTTTGTGCCTGGCTAAAAGTTAGTCCCTGAAAACCGACAAAAAGAATATATAGGAAAATCCTACGGAGTACACGAAAAACATTTGTTTCATGAATTTTTAGCTCTAAAAAAAAATCATTTTTCATTTTCAAGTGCCTGATTTCTGCACCAATATGGCAGTTTTTTTTAGATTGCATGTATATCGTCATATTATCAGATATTATTTATTACTAGTTTTGATATTTCACTTTTTATTTCCAGTTTGAATCAGATTCACAAGTCAGCTGCTAGTAGTTTAACTCAGGCAATAATAAATTCATGCCATTCTAAATATTTCAGACATTACCGAAATGGTAAGGCGTCCTTTCTTGGTGAGGTTTCAGGAGTAAGTGAGCGTTAGTGAATTTAATACCCTATGCATTACAGTTATAATAATTTTAATATATAACCTATTTAGTTTCTGCACAGTATCGGGATAGGCAAAAGGAGGATTATTTTTGCAGAGAACGGATAATTGTTGCGAAAAAGATGATAAATGAAATCAGTCTGAATTATAAACTTAACATTATCAGGCGAATTAAAATTAAGTGGATGACATGAGACGGTCAAATTTAATTTTCCCTCAAAAGGCTTATCCTGCTTCACATAACAAAGAACCCTGAAAAGCATAAATTTCAATAGCATACATCCAAGCTGCCCTACCCTGTCGGTTGCCGATGTAAAGTGTTGTTCTTCCTTTATTTGTAAAATTTAAATTCATTTATATTATTTTCTAATGCTGAATGCTTTTGTAAAGACCACCCTGGAAGCATATCCGTAAAGTGGCTTTTCATTTCGTTTGGGTGATGGCCTTAACATCTTTTAACCACAGCCTAACCAGGTTATAATCAGATCATCAAGAAAAATATTTTTCGCATATACTTGTCTGCATCAGGATAAACAGCGCTGATTACTTTCCGAATGTGTGCTTTTAATTACCGGATAATTTGGATGAATTTAAATGAGCAGGAAGATGTACTTCCCTCCCGCCTTCGCGGTAAAATGTATTGCCGTTTAATCTAGTCAAATCCGTATAACCGTAACACCGGTATTCCGGAAACTATTGAGATCAGTAAGTTCCTGGCAGCTTTCCTCCAGCGTAATGATCTTTCCCAGCAATTTTTCCGGATGCATTTTACCGGAACTGATCCATTCCATCATCTTTGGATATTGGTGAGCCTGCATACCATGGCTGCCGATCAGCTGCAGTTCTTTGGCAATCACTTCGCGCATGGGCAGCGGTGGATTTGCTTCAGTACCTGCCATCAGCCCCAGCTGGATATGTTTTCCCTGTTTACGCAGGCAGCGGATGGAATTGTTGCAGGTCTCCCAACTGCCCAATGCATCCACGGAAACATGGGCGCCACCTTTTGTCAACTGAATAACGGCTTCGGGTACCTGCAAAACTTCCCGGGCATTGATCGTATATGCGGCACCGATACTTTTTGCGAATTCCAGTTTGCCATTATCAATGTCAATGGCGATCGGGACAGCGCCCACTGCCGCGGCGATCATGATCGCGGATAATCCCACCCCGCCACAACCGTGTATGGCAATGAAATCACCGGCTTTTAAAGCACCCTGTGCGGTTACGCCCCGCCAGGCAGTAATGAAGCGGCAACCGAGTACCGCTGCCGTCACAAAATCCATATTATCCGGCAAGCGCACCAGGTTATCATCTGCATAAGGGATGCGGACATATTCCGCAAAGGAGCCCCAGCCGGTAAAGCCAGGCTGGTAATAGTGATCACAGATCTGTTGTTGACCATGGGTACATTGCACACAGGTGCCGCAGCCGATACAGAAAGGGACCGTAACCCGGTCATCTTTTTTCCAGTGATTGATCTCACTGCCGGTGGCCACGATGATGCCCGCCAGTTCATGCCCGGGTACATGCGGTAAATGAATATCGGAATCATGTCCCTGCCAGCCATGCCAGTCGCTGCGGCAAAGTCCGGTTGCTTTCACCTGGATGATCACTTCATTGGCAGCGGGAACAGGATCCGGCAGTTGGGTGATGGTAACGGGGCCTTTAAAGGATTCGTAATAAGCGGCTTTCATCCAGGATTTTATTTAAATGTAAGGAATACTGATAGTTTAAAAAGTATGAAAATTTACTAATCTAAAATACAGGTGACTCACCGGAGAAATAAAAAAGCCACCCGATTCCAGATGGCTTTCCATTATTAAAAACCGCATTCAAAATCACTTTGGTAAATGTTGCAGGACTAATCTGCAACATGTTAAACAATTTCAATAGTTGGATAGTGCACATTTAAATATGAATACATGAATCACAAAGCACATGCTAATCATTTCCTAAGTCCGGCTATTTATTTAAACCCGAATATCAACGGAAAGACAAAAGTCACGATGATGGTCAATACACAATATACCGGCAAGTAGAAAGAAATGACATTTCCCACACCGGAGATATCAGTCTTCTTTGAAACTACTTTAAA
>CAVVMX010000026.1:0-82769 GCA_963749455.1 uncultured Chloroflexia bacterium | reverse complement strand
GGCATCAGGTAGGTGGTCTCCAGCTCGAAGAGCTGGCTAAACAGGGCCGGCGGTTCGTCCAGGAGCTGCCCGATCAGCTCCTCCTGGACCGGGTTCATGCCGGCGTTGACCTTCTTGATGGCCAGGTAGTCAAAGCCAAAGAGCTCGTGGTAGGGCGACTGGGGGTTAAAGCGCTCGATCAGGCTGTCCACCCGCAGGTTCGGATAGTCGGTCAGGATGAGCAGGTTGAACGGCCCGGCGTTGATCTGGCTGGTGTTGGACAGCAGGCCGAGGCTGAGCATCTCCTGGCCCAGGGCCTGGCGGCGCGCCTCCATCCGCTGCAGGACGTCGGGGTAGATGGCATAGCCGCGGTCGGTCTTGCCCTCGTCGGGAAGCTGGATATAGACGCCCTGGGCAAACAGGCTGGTCCGGCCCCAGGCGGGCAGGTGGACGGTCTGCGGCGTCAGCAGACGGTAGACCGGCTCCCAAGAGACGACAAAGAACTGGAGCAGGCCAAAGAGAAGCACGGCAGCCAGCACGGCCAGCGCCACCTTGCGCCACGGCAGCGCCAGCAGCGCCGCGCCGAACAGGAGGGCCACGGCCGGCAGCGCCGGGGTGAAAGCCGCGCGTCTCCTGGTAGATCGACAGGGTGAGGAACAGGTAGCCGCTGGCGATCCAGGCCAGGACCACCCATGCCGCCGCCGCCTGCCTCGGGCCTGATGCGGCGCAGGGCATTGCGGAGCGATCCCTGCCGCCGCACGTAGGCGACGGCGGCCACGATCAGCACGATCAGGAAAGACGATGGCCATCAGCGGCGACAGGTGCTCGTTGACCAGCTTGCGCAGATAGTAGAGGTAGGTGTCGATGTCCCCCAGGTTCAGCGTGCGGCCGCGGGGGTCGTCGATGCCATAGCCGTACAGGCTCACCCGCTGCAGGAACTCGGTGATGCGGGCCAGGTACCAGGTCGAGGCCAGGCCGGCGGCCAGGAACAGCGCCGCCAGGCCGTTCGACAGCGGCCCCGAGGGCAGGAGCAGAAAGTAGGCGGCCGCCGCGGCCAGCAGCCACCACGCGATAAAGAGGGCATCGCCCAGGTACAGGCCGTGGACCGCCTCGCGGTTGGGCAGGTACCAGATCGCCGCCGGCACCAGGCCGATCAGCAGGGCGAGCGCCGCGTTGCGCAGGTGCCGCCGCCAGGAGTGGCGCAGCTCGGAGATGCGCCGTACCTGTTTCCACAGGAAGGGCAGCAGGCCAAAGACGAGGATGACGGCCAGCACCGGGCCGACGAGAAAGACGGCCGACGTCCGCTTGGTGAGGAGGGTCAGGCCCAGGCTCAGGCCAAACAGGAGCGACATACCCCGCCGCTTAAAGCCGTCGGTTGTCAACAGCAGGTAGACGGTCAGGGCGACCATGGCCGTCAGGGCGAACTCCAGGTAAAAGTAGCGGGACATGGCATAGTACATGGGCAAGACGGCCAGCAGAGCGACCGCGATCAGCCCCAATGCCGGCCCGCGCCAGCGCCGGCCGATGCCATAGGTCGCGGCCAGGGCGACGGCCAGGTAGAGGATGTTGACCATGGCGGCGACGTCGGGGTCGCGGCCGAACAGCTGGTACATGATCGTCGCCGAGGCCGGGAAGAGGGGGGTGCGCACCGGGTCGCCGACGACCACGGTGAACAGCGACTGGATGGAGGGCTGGCTGAGGAGCTGGTTGTAGATACAGGCTGCGGGCCAGGTGGCGGGGCTTGTCCCAGCCGGTGGAGGTGACATTGTCGGTCAGCCATAGCCAGTTGCTGACGGCGTAGAACAGGACGATGGCCCCGATGAGCAGCCACGGGGCCAGGCGAGACAGCCACTTGGTTTGGCGACGATCAGTTGATTCAGTCATGGTTTCTTGTCGCATGAACGCTGATTATAGGTAGATCGCCATTTCTGTCAACAGCGAGTGTCCATGGCGGTAACCGTCACCTCAGGGCGTGGCGTCCGGCACGATGACGGCCGTTCCACCCTCGACGTCGACCTGGGCCAGGGTGAAGGTGTCGGCGCAGGAGCTCGACCCGCTGCTGCCGGCGTCGCAGACCGTCAGGCGGTCGCCGCCGTCGGCGGGGTACAGGCCGACGACGATCTTGTAGTGGCCGGGCGGCAGATCGGTTGGCAGGAGCAGGCCGTGGCGGTCGGTGACCTGGTCGCCGGGCTGCCAGGCGTCGGTGGGCCGGGTGCCGGCAGCCGGCTCGCCGTCGTGCTGGCTGACCACAACCCCCTGGTCGTTCAGCAGGTGGACAAACACCTTGTACCGGTCCTGGATCGGCTGCTTCTGCCTGCCACAGCAGGTCGATACGGGCGATCTGGCCGAGCGACAGGGTTTCGTCGGCGAAACAGTAGCCGAGCAGGGCGATCTGGTCGTTCCACACCTGCTTGGTCGGGTGCAGGGTGCACGCCTGCCCACCTGTGCCTGCGCCACAGGTGCAGGCAGGCGCCGGCGCGTACAGGAACAGCTGGAGTGGACCGTACCACGTCTGGCCGGCCGGGTAGGCGTTGCCGGCCAGCCAGCCGGCCAGCAGGCCGCTGGGATCGCTTGCCCCGACTCGCCCTGGACCAGCCACAGACGGCTGTGCTGCCGGGCCAGGCCGGCCAGGCTGTCCAGGTCCGCCTGGGAGGTGGCGCGCCGGCTCGGACGGGAGCGGGTAGAGCTGGACGGACGGATCGGCATAGCTTCCCAGGGCATAGACCTGCCTCGGGTGGGGCAGCCAGGATGGCGTCGCCGGGCAAAGCCGCTTTGTTCAGATCGGCCATCAGCGCCTGGTGGGAGCCCAGATCGGCGCTCTCCAGCCGCGGGAAGCGCCGCTCGTAGAGGAGGACCCGGCTGCCGCTGGGCAGCGGATAGGTCTGGGCCAGGTCGTAGGCGCGGTGGAAGGTGTCGTCTTCCGTGCCGAGCAGCCGTTCCAGCGTCTCGCGGACCTCGGGCCGCCGGGCATACTCGGGCGGCGGGTCGATCAGCAGCAAGATAATCGGCGTCGAACAGTTGGGCATACAGGTTGTGCCTGCTGCCCAGCTGGGAACCAGATCCTGGATCTGGACGTCGGTATAAGTGGTGTAGACCAGGTAGATGAACGGCTTGGGGTTGACCTGCTGGGTGTTGACCAGGATGCCGAGCTGGGCGGGGTCTGTTGTCGCGGTGCTCCTCGACATATTGCAGGATGTCGGGCACCACCCAGTAACCGGGATCGGTGGGGCCGCTGGCCGGCTGTTGGAGGGAATAGCCGCGGGCAAAGGGCGAGAAGGTCGCCTGCCCTTGTTCTGTCTCGTCCTCACCCATCTGCCACAGCGGGTACGACAACCGGCGGGCCACCGCATCGAACGACAGGACGGCGAACTGGAAGAGGGCAAAAGCGCGCGACGGCGGCGATGGCGGCGGCCCGCAGCCAGCGGCCGGGGATGCGGCTCAGGCCGAGGGCCAGGGCGATGCCCAGCGGCGGCAGGAGGGGCATGACATAGCGGGAATGGATGATGCTGACCTGGGACGACATGACGACAAAGGAGACGACGACCCACAGGATGAGCGCCCAGCCGTCCGGGCCGAGGTCCTGCAGCACGGCGCGCCAGGAGTGCAGGCGGTGCGTAGCGGCCGACGACCAGCCACACAACGGCGGCCAGCACCAGCACCGCCAGGACGGGCGACACCTGCTCGCCGACGATCAGGTCGAAATACTGGCCAAATCCCCACGACCGGCCGGTCGGCTTGCCATAGGCGTTGGCGTAAAAGGCGGGCAAAAAGTCTATCTTGGTCAGATACCAGCCCGGAAGCGACGCACGCCCCCAGGCCCAGGGCGGCCAGCAAGTTAGAGCCGCGGGAGGACGGAGCCAGGACAAACAGCCAGGTAAAGGTCCACATCAGCCACGACAGGGGCACCAGGCCATAGCCCAGGGTCAGCGCCGCCGTGGTCTGGACGTTGGGCACGAACCACAGCGCCGTCACGGCCAGGCCGAGAAGGGCGGCGACGCCCAGACGTTTCGCACTGGAAAAGCCGCCGTCGCGCAGGGTCAAGGCCCGGCGAGCAGCCTGCCAGGCGGCCGCCAGGGTGTCGCGGCGGAGCAGCGCCACCAGCAGCGGGCCGGCGACAAAAACGACAAAGGTCCATTTGACCAGCAGCCCCAGCCCCAGGCTGAGGCCATAGAGCAGGGCATAGCCCCGCCGCTGGAAGCGGTCGCTGCGCAGCAGCAGGCAGACGTTGGTTGCCACCATCGCCGTGAGGGCAAAGTCGAGGTACAGGTAACGGCTCATGGCAAAGACCATCGGCAGCAGCGACACGAGAAAAGCCGACAGCAGCCCAACCCAAGGTCCCGCCAGCCGCTCGCCGATGCCGTACACGGCCAGGAGGAGCAGGGCCAGGTACAGGCTGTTGGCCATGGCCGCCACGTCCATCGACACGCCGAACAACTGGTAAAAGCCGGCGACCGTCAGGTGGACCAGCGGCGGATAATAGTCGCTCCAGGTCAGGGCCGTGAACAGGCTGTGCAGGCTGACACCCTGGCGCAGGATATGGTCGTAGGCCAGGCTGGTCACCTGGTGGAACATGCGGTCCATGCCTACCGTGACGTCGTTGGTCGCCAGCCACAGCGCGTTGACCGCCGATCTGGACGGCGATCAACAGGGCCAGGAGTATGAGGCTATACCTTACAGCGGTTCTATTTGGCAACTGCCCCTCTTTATGCTATCATAGCATCAAACAGCATATTTGTCACCCTGGCCGGGGCGAAGGGATTCTTTCTCCTGGCTGTTGGGCCAGGCTGAGCTTCCCCTGAAGGGGATCCGCGCGAACGACAGAGAGGAGTGGGATGACATGACGTTAATGAGGATGTCGATTCGGAGCCTTTTGCGCCGGCGGGGACTGCCCATCGCCGGAGTTGTCCTGGCCATAGTGGCGACCGTAGGGAGTGCCGCGCTGGGCATGGCCACGCTGGCAGTCGCCGAGTCGGAAGCGGTCACGGTGGACAAGACGGCCACGCCCAACCAGGTGCCCCGTGGTTCTATGGTCCTCTACGCGGCCCTGTTCGCGAACACCGGCGGCGAAACGGTCAATCTGAACGTCATAAGAGATACCCTGCCGGCCGGCTTCGCATTCGTGAGCATGGGGCGCGGGCAGCGATATCCACGTTAGCCCTGTCGGCACAACCGGGACGATCGTCTGGACCGGTCCCTATCCCGTGACGGCCGGCGGGACGCTGCGCCTGGAATATAATGTACTGGTCGATGCTCCCTACCAGCCCGCTGCCTACTACAACCTTGTGGCGGCCGACCTATCCACCGGCGGGACCATCTCTGACGAGGCCGGGGTGACGGTCCAGGGTCCGTTTGTTTCCGGCAGCAAGACGGCCAACCTGATTCAGGCCTACGACCGCACGCCGGTCAACTACACGGTCGTGCTGAACAACACGGGGTACGCTCGATGCACATGTGGGTCCGATCGTCGACACGCTGCCGGCGCACTTTAGCTTCGTGCAGATGGTATCAGACCCGATGGGTGTGGGCAACCCGGTGGTCGCCGGCCAGACCGCTGACCTGGGCCGGCCCGTTCACCGTGGTCCCGGGCGGGACGCTCCAGTTCACCTACAAGGTCCTGGCCGACGGCGTCGGCGGCCAGACCTACTACAACTCGGTCATAGCCACTTACGACGGCGAGACCGCCGGCCCCTATTCCGATAACGTCAAGGTCCTGACCAGTTGGGCGCGCGCCTACCTGCCGGTCGTTACCGACCTCAACCTGAACCCGCCGCCTGTCTACCGGCTGACCTACGACAGCAAGCCGGGCGACAACTACGAAGTCTATACCGTCTATGCCGATGGAACCGGCCTGGTGAACGTCAGCGACATGACGGGAGGCGACAGCGACCCGGACTGGTCGATCAACGGCAAGATCGCATGGGTCCACTACGGCGGCAACGCCGAGATATACGTGGCCAACGCCGATGGCACCAACAAGCAGCAGTTGACCAGCAACGACGCCGACGACACAGAGCCCAGATGGTCGCCCGACGGAGACCAAGATCGCCTTCCGTTCCAAGCGCGACGGTCCTTACGAAATCTATGTCATGAACGCCGACGGCTCGGGCCAGACGCGCCTGACCAACCAGTCGTGCCAGAGCACGTCGCCGGTGTGGTCGCCCAACGGGGCCAAGATCGCCTTCCTGTGCGGCCTGGACGCCGCCGCCGACGTGTGGGTCATGGACGCCAACGGTGGGAACAAGGACAACCTGACCAGCGACGACGACCAGGACAAGTCGATTGCCTGGTCGCCCGACAGCGCCTACCTGGCCTACGTTCGCGCCCCCATCGGCTACGACACCGAGATCTTCAAGGTCAGAGTTTCAGACGGCACTATCACCAGGCTGACCACCAACAGCGTTGACGACTATTCCCCGCAGTGGTCGCCCGATGGCGCCAAGATCCTGTTCTCTACCATGTTCGACACCTTCGAGGTGGCGACGATGAACACCGACGGCACGAACGTCGTGAACCTGACCCACTCGGCCGGTGGGGACTATGTGCCAGAATGGTCATCCGACGGGCTCATGATCGCCTTTATCGCCACGCGCGACGGCAACAATGAGATCTATGTCATGAATGCCGACGGCTCGAACCAGTTCCGGTTGACAAACACGCCATCCATCCACGAGGAGAGGTTTGACTGGATGCCGTTTGCGCCCTAGTCGCCCGCTCTGGAGCCCCGGTTTCGCGCATTGAGTTCGAACGGTTTCCAGAGTCCTGGTTTCGCGCCCCGCGCGAAACCAGGACTCTTTTATTCTATGGCTATTGGGCCGATGACCAGGCTGTCGGGCCGGCCGGCGGCGGTGGGGCCGGAGGCGGGCAGGGATTGGCCTGTGGCGGGATCTGTGCGCGCTGACGGCCAGCCAGTAGTCGCCGGGCGCCAGGTCGGCGGGCAGCGGGATGCGGTAGCGGCCGTACATGGTGCGGCCGGGCCGCCACCACGAGGTGGGAAAGTGGCCGTCGAACGGCTGGCCGGTCCTGCTGCCAGGCGATCAGGCCACCCGTCATCGGCAAGACGCAGGGTAAAGTCATAGTCGGCGCCAAGCTGGGCCTCGGGCAGCCAATACAGGGTCACGTCGAGGTCGTGGCCGGGAGTGGCCCGCTCGGCGCCCAGGGCATAGCCGGCCAGCCGCAGGCCGTCGCCCAGCCGGGCATCCGCCAGCGTCTGCTCGACGGCAGGCGCCTGCCCCGACAGGAGGATCGGCGAGCGGTAGACCTGGGCGAAATCGACGCCGCCCAGCCGGGCGGTGTACTCGGGCTGCTGGGCCGAAAAGAAGTCAACCAGCTCGGCCGTGGGCAGCTTGCGCTGCACCTGGCTGACGTAGAACACGACATAATCGGCGAACTGCCAGGTCTTGTCCCAGTCGCCGCGGCGCAGCGACGTGGCGCTGCCGTCGAAATAGTAGCGGAACTCCTGCGGGATAAAAGCTGACGGCCAGCAGGTCGCGGCTGTTCTCCTTGCCGTTCAGGTAGCGGGCAGCCAGGTCCAGGCCTTCTCCCTGGCCAAAGGTAAAGGTCCGCACGGCAGCCGGGCCGCCGCCCAGCAGTGGGTTGAAATAGGCGCCATAGTACGGAGCCAGGCGCAGCCACAGGATCGAGGACGCCAGGATCAGGGCTGCGCCGGCGGCCAACCAGTCCAGACCTGACAGGTTTGGGAAAACCTGTCAGGTCTATTAGTTCCACCAGCGCCCAGGCGGCCAGCACGTCGGCGGCGAGAAAGGCGGGCAGCAGATAGCGGTCGCCCTTCTTGGCCGCCAGCGACACCATCACCGTAAAGAAAACACACAAAGGCCAGGGCCACCACCGGCAGACGGAGGTCGCGCCTGGTCCGCTTGTAGGCGCGCACGGCGACGACGAGGAGCACCAGCCCGGCCAGCAGCAGGATCAGCACCAGCGGCGACAGCCGGAAGGGCAGGACGACCCAATAGAACAGCGGCCCCGGATCGTCGACCGGCCGGCCCAGGAAAAAGTTGCTGCCGTGCGACACCAGCGTCCCCCACCGCGACGCCCGGTACAGCCGGTAGGTCAGGAACAGCGGCCGGAACCAGGCCGCGGGCCACAGCGCCAGGAAGGTGGCGTACATCGTCGCCAGCCACAGGACAAAGGCCCCGGCCAACCGGCCCAGCTTCAGGCTTCGGAAGTCTCTATGGCTTCCGAACTCTAGAAGGGCATGCACGCCAAATGCCAGCAGCGTGAGCGGCACCAGGAACAGCGACGGCGTCTTGGTCAGCATGGCCAGGCCGGCCATGACGCCCGACAGGAACAGATAGCGCCGCCGGTCGGGGCGCTTGAAATAGACCAGCAGGCTGAGCACCGACAGCAGCATGAAGCTGGCCAGCAGGCCGTCCACGTGGACGACGCGCGACTGGGTGAGGAAGAAGGGGTCGAGGGCCAGGAACAGCCCGGCCAGAGCCGCCCCGCCGCGGCCAAGCAGCGGGATGAGCAGCAGATAGGCGGCCACCACGGTCAGCGACGTGACCACGACGGTGAACCAGGCGGCGGTGGCCAGCAGGGCCGGGATCTCGGCCGAGGGGATGTCGGGCGGCGTGTCGGCTTCACGGGCGACGGCGGCCAGGGCGTCGAGCGCGGTGCGGTCGCCGGTCACCAGCGTCCGCAGGTAAAGCGCCCCGCCAAAGCCCCACATCGGGACGACGCCGGGGTGGTCGGTCAGGTAGGTATCGGCCAGGTCGCCTCGCTCCAGGGCGGTGACAAAGGCTGCGCCGCGCTGTAGCCAGGTGATCTCATCGGGCCAGGAGAAGGAGCCGAGGCCCACCGCCCGTGTCGCCAGGGCGATGACCAGCAGGGCCAGGGGGATGGCCCACGGCGCCATGCGCCACAAGGAGCGGGCTGTCTTGGTCATTGCACGCGAATCCTCACCCTATCCCGTCATTCTGAGCGAAGCGAAGAATCTCGCTCAGAATGACAGGCGCAGGTCAGTTGCCTACGCTACCACAGATCGGCGAATTGTGCAAGCACTGCGTCCACAAGAAAACTCCCTGCCCCGGGGAAGGGGCAGGGAGACCAATCCTGGGATTTATGACATGCCTGCCTGTGCCAGGCACCGGGCCTTTCGGACGGGCCGGGGCCGCCAGGCTGTCGCCGGGCTTCCCCTAGTCGGGGATGTCCGTCCACTTCCAATAGTAGCCGGTGACCTCGAACGGGATAATCCAGCCATAGCCGGTCGCGCCGACCAGCCACACTTCGACGGGCGCCACGGTGTCCATCGGGTTGCTGGCCCACGGCCAGACCAATCCAGTCTCGAACGGCTGAGTTGCCGGCGAGTGCGACTCGGCGACATAGTTGCATTTCCACTTTAGCGGGAAACTGCAGGGGAACCACATTTCGTCGCGGGGCAGCATGAACATGGTAAAGTAATAGCCCGACGCATCGGCGTTCGTGTAGAAGGGCCATGACTGCCGGCGGGGCTCCGACTCGGCCATGCCCTTCCACCAGGTGCCTACGACGGGTGGATCGGCAAACGGCCAGCCGGACAGGGTCGACGGCCGGTACATGTAGGCATCCACCCGCTCGAAGGGCTGATAGCCGCCAAAGTAGAACCCCCATACCTCGCCCAACTGAGCCTGAATGAGCTGGTCGGCTCGCTTCGGCTCGGCGGCGACGGCGCTGCCGGCAAACAGCGACAGCAGCATCACCAGCGCCACTGTGGTAAACAGAGCTTTGCGCATTCTATTCCCTCCTTGATCAGCATAGTTTTGGTACAGCGTCGTAACAGCACAGCGAAAAAACCATGCCCGACGGGCGTTGCCTGTCACATCCCATCCCAGGATTGGCTGTTGACCGCGCCCGGCTCGTCGAGCATCATTGCCTATTATACCCCACTATTCTGGCCTGTCAATACCCCAATTCTGGGCGAGTCCCCGGCCCTCACGATCCCCCTGTAACCGGACCCAAGCAAGACCCGACAGGATTCGCCAAGGTGAGCCCGTCGGGTCTGTTAGTTCCACTGCTGCCTGAGTGCCTCAAAAGCGCAAGCTACTTCCTCCGCCGACGGAGCCACAGGCCGCCAAGCCCGGCAAAGCCGACCACGGCGATGGCGCCCACGACCAGCAGGGCGACGATGCCGATGACCAGGATCGTCTGCACCCGGCTCTTGCCGCCGCCCTCGGCTTGGGACCCGGCCGGTGTGCCCTGGGTGGCGACCGGTGTGGCGATGGAGGTCTGCCCTGGCGTGGGAGTGGCGCTCACCAGGGCCACGGGCATGGTGGTCTCGCCCGGCGCCGGCGTGTTAGTCGGTTGCTCTGGCGTCGGGGTGTCTGGTGGGTTGCCAGGAGCGAAGGGGTTGTCAGTCGACTCGGAAACAGGTGTGCTGGTCGGTTGCCCCGGCGGTGATGTGTCGGTCGGTGCCGGGGTCGCGGTCTCGGTCGGGGTATCGCTTGGTGCCGGGGTCTCGGTATCAGACGGGGTTTCGGTTGGCAGGCCGGGCGTTTCGGTCGGGCCGGAAGTGTCGGTCGGGCCAGGTGTGTCGGTGGCAGTGGGCGTCGGCGAGGGGGTGAAGCTGGGTCGCGGCGTCGGCGTGCTTGTCGGTGGATAGGCCCCTCCGGTCCGGTACTCCAGGACGGCGCTGTTCCGGCCAACCGCCCAGCCCGAAGTGCTGCTCAACATGCCGTCACACCCCACAGGTCTTCGAAGGTGGGGCTGGTGGCAACCCCCCACGAGCCGTCGCGAAACTCCAGGATGAGGCCCAACTGGCCGACCGCCCAGCCCTGGCTGCCGTCGGGGAGCATGGAGATGCTGAGCAGGTTCATCCCGGTGAGGCCCCCCACCGCCGTCCAGGCGGTGCCGTCGTAGTGCAGGACGGCCCCCTGATAGCCGACCGCCCATCCCTCGTTGTCGGAGATCATGTCCACCGACATCAGCGCCTCGTGGTTGGGGGGATGCTGTGACACCTGCCAGCTCGACCCGTCGTAGCGCAGGATGACGTTGGCCCCCACCGCCCAGCCGTGACCGGCGTCCACCATGTCGATGCTCGTCAGCCAGTTGGTCGTCGGGCTGGTCACCGGCTGCCAGCTTCCGCCGGTGTAGTGAAAGATCTTGCCGCCCTCGCCCACGGTCCAGCCGTCGTTCGGGCCGAGCATCTGGATGTCCGACAGCCAGCTCGTCGTAGGCTGGCTCGCCACCTGCCACGATCCGCCGCTGTAATGCAGCACCTCTCCCACGTTCGTCACCGCCCAGCCGTTGCTGCCGTCGACCATGTCGATGGCCACGGTCGCCGAGTCGATCTCGAGCCAGACGGTCGTCCACGAGCTGCCGTCCCAATGCAGCATGCTGCCGACCATGCCGCCCGCCCAGCCCTGACCCGGGCCGGCCATGTCGATCGAATACAGCGCGCCGACCGACGGCGCCGGATAGGCTTGCCACGCTGCTTCCTGGGACAGGACGGTTACCTGCGCCAGGCACAACGACACCAGAGCCGCGACCAGAACGCTCGTAAATCAGGCGACGATTGTTGCGTCTCATACGGTTTCCCCTGGTAGAGGCCATGCTATGCGCGTCGCGCCTTCTCAGCCTGGACCCTGGCAACGCGCCTGAACCTCTCCCTCTTGTGTTCTCAGCCTGCCATAGGCGCAGGCCAGTTGCACAAGCTACCACACATCGGCGAATTCTGCAAGCGCTGGTACTGTCAATAAAACACTCCCTGCCCCGGGGAAGGGGCAGGGAGACCAATCCTGGGATGTATGGGCGCCTGCCTGTCCTGACGAGCTGTGCAGAGCGCCGGGCCTTTCGGGTGGGCCGGGCCCGTCAGGCCATCGTTACGGGATATCCGTCCACTTCCAGTAGTAGCCGGTGACCTCGAACGGGATGATCCAGCCAGTAGTCGGTCTCGCCGACCAGCCACACCTCGACGGGCGAAACGGTGTCCATCGGGTTGGCGGCGGGTCGTAGTCGAGCCACGGCCAGTACAGGCCGGTCTCGAACGGCTGGGTTGCCGGGGAGTGGTACTCGATGACGCTCGGGCGAGACCTGGTAGTTGCATTTCCACTTCAGCGGGAAGCTGCAGGGGAACCACACCTCGTCGCGGGGCAGCATGAACATGGTAAAGTAGTAGCCGAACTGTCGGCATACTGGTAGGCGGGCCACGACTGCCGGCGGACAGTCGACTCGTCGCCGGTCCACCACCAGGTGCCAACGACGGGCGGATCGACGAACGGCCAGCCGGCCAGGGTCGACGGCCGGTACATGTAGGCATCCACCCGCTCGAAGGGCAGGTAGCCGCCGAAGTAGAACCCCCACACCTCGCCCAACTGAGCCTGGATGAGCTGGTCGGCTCGCTTCGGCTCGGCGGCGACGGCGCTGCCGGCGAACAGCGACAGCAGCATCACCATCGCTACTGCGGCAAACAGAACTTTGCGCATTCTATTCCCTCCTTAATCAGCATAGTTTTGGGTACAGCGTTGTAACAGTACAGCGAGAAACCATGCCCGACAGGCGTTGCCTTTTACATCCCATCCCAGGATTGGCTGTTAACCGGGCCCGGCTCGTCGAGCATCGTCACCCATTATACCCCACAATCCCGATCTGTCAATACCCCAATTTGACGCAGGAAGAATCCAGAATTGTGTTACCACCCCCTGAGCACCAGCGGCACATAGGCGTGGTTACAGGTGCCGATCGTCGTCACGGCGCCGAGGGTCCATTGGCTCCCGCCCGTGCTGACGACGGCCCGGTTTGGCACGAACCAACAGGGCTTGGCCCGTGTTGCCCACGTCCACCTGGAAGCTGATCGTGACCGTAGCGTCCGGAGCCATCGTCCCCACCTCCACCCGCAGCGGCTCGCCGCCCGTCGGCTCGTACAGGGTGCCCTGCGTGGTCGTCGCGCTGCCTGCCACATAGCTCGTGTTGGCCGGCACGGCGTCGGTCACCTGCACCCCACCGGCGTCGCAGAAACCGCTGTTCGTGGCCGTGATCGTGTAGGTCAGCCGGGCGCCCGGCGAGGCATAGAGCTTGTCCACCCGCTTGCGCGATGCCGACATGTCGGCCGGGGCGCCGGTGTAGTGCAGGATGTAGGGCGACCCGGCAAAGGCCCAGCCCTCACCACAGCTCACCATGTCCAGGGTGTTGATCGCCGCCGTAACCGGGCTGGCGACCTGCTGCCAGCTTGAGCCGTTGTAGCGCAGGATAGTGCCCCCGTCGCCCACTGCCCAACCAAAGCGCGAGGTCACCATCTGCACCGCGTTGAGCTTGGCCCCGTTAGGGCTTTCCAGGCGCGACCAGGTAGTCCCGTCCCAATGGTACAGCACGCCGCCGCCTCCGACCTCGTAGCCGACCGCCCACACATCGGTGGCGCTGATCGCGTCCACGTCGGGCAGCGCCAACCCTGGGGCAATGCTCCCGCCTTCCCACGCCGAGCCGTTCCAGCGCAGCACAGTCGCCGCCCACCCCGACGATCCAGCCGTCGTTGGCGTTGAGCATGTCGATGGCCATGAGCCAGTAGGGGACGGGGCACGACACCTGCTGCCAGGAGCTGCCGTTGTAGCGCAGGATCGTCCCGCCGGCCGCAGAAGGGCCGCCCACTGCCCAGCCGCTGCTTTCGCTGAGCATAGTGATGTCGTTCAATGGGGCGTCGATCGGCGGCTGTGCACGACCCAGGTGCCGTTGTAGCGGATGACCTGGCCGTTGTAGGTAACGCCCCAGCCGGAGCTGGCGCTGAGCATGTCGATGCCAAAGACCGGGCTGTCAAAGTCGGTCTCCACCCCCACCCAATTGCCGCCGGTGTAGTGCATCATAAAGCCGGCCATCCCGCCTGCCCAGCCTTCCGTGGAATCGATCATGTCCATGCAGTACATCGTTCCCGTGGCTGCTGTGCCAAACAGCTCCCAACCGGTCAGTTCGGGCCACGGTGTCGCCGGGACGGCGGGTTCGGCCCTTCCCAATACAGGGCCGGTCAGCAGCACCAGGACTGCCGACAGGCCCACCACTGCACGATGACCCAACTTGGCCGTTTTGCCCATCTACACCCTTCCTGCCTGGATTTCGCCCCTCCCGGGGTGACGAGGCCAGTATAGCATCGACCCTACCTGGTGTCAAATAGCGGCAAAATTGACAAGGCCGGCGGTTGGTACTATAGTCAGGCCAAAGTGAAACCTGCGCGCCGGTGCGACGCACCTCATGCAGGTTACACCCTGACTTGAGTCCAGAGCGCCTGCCGCCCAGCCTCGGACCGGCTGGGGGATTGCCCTGAGAGGAAACGCGATCGATGAACCGAAAGCAACGCCACAGTCTTACTGCTCCTGCTTGTGGCCGTCTCCTTGTTGGCGTCAGGCTGCGGCGCAACCGCCACACCGGCGCCGGCGGCGCAGCCCACCAATCCTGCGCCCCTCCCGTCGCAGACGGTGCAGCCAACGGCGGTCAGTCCTGCCGCCAAGATCGAGGAGGCGCTCAACCATATCCGGCGCATGGAAGGCGCGGTCCTGGCCAGGGTCAACGGCCAGGAGATCACCTGGGATGACTATGAGGCAACGCTGCGGCAGTCGCTGTATAGCATTAGCCAGCAGTACGACATCGACTGGGCCGACCCGGCCATGCAGCAGCGGCTGTGGCAGCTCCAAAATGACGCACTGAAACAGGCGGCCGACCGTGTCCTGTTGCGGCAGTTGGCCGGAAAGCGGGGGATCGCCGTCGACCAGGCGCAGTTGCAGGCCACCATCGACCAGCAAAAGTCGGGGATCATGAACAGCGGCCGTTACGCCGATTGGGCCGCCTTCCTCAAGGCCAACGGTCTGACCGACAGCACATTTGAGCAGATGATCGCCGATACGCTGCTGCTCAATGCCCTCCTCGCCGCCCAGCAGGTCGATACGCAGGCCGAGCAGATCCACATCCGCCATATCGTCGTCACCGATGAGGCGCTTGCCGGCGAGATCGTGGCCAAGCTCAAGGCCGGCAGCGACTTTTCCGCGCTGGCCGCCGAATACTCGATCGACGCCGAGACAAAAGAAAACGGGGGCGACCTGGGCTGGTTCGTCCCCGACAGTATCATCTCTGAGCTGCAAGACGCCGCGTTATCGCTTCCCCTCGGCGGTTTTAGCGACCCGATCCGGACGCGGGGCGGCTATACCATTATCCAGGTCGTGGAGCGAGGCCCTCATCAGCTCGAGGCAACCGACCTGAAGCAGCGGCAGCAAGAGGCGCTGCTGGCGCAGCTGGAGGCCGAGAGAGGGCGGCTGCCATCGACTACCTCGTCGACTTTGCCGCGCCCGCCCCGTAACGAGCTACTTCTTCCTTCTGCGCCGCAGCCACAGTCCGCCGAGCCCGGCGAATCCGACCACGGCGATGGCGCCCACCACCAGCAGGGCGACGATGCCGATGACCAGGATCGTCTGCACCCGGCTTTTGCCGTTGCCCTCAGGCTGGGATCCGGTCGGCGTGCCCTGGGTGGCGACCGGCGTGGCGACGGAGGTCTGCCCCGGCGCGGGCGTAGCGCTCACCGAGGCCACGGGCGCGGTGGTCTCGCCCGGAGCCGGTGTGTTGGTTGCTTGCCCTGGCGCCGGCGTGTCGGTCGTTTGCCCTGGCGCCGGCGTGTCGGTCGACTGCCCTGGCGCCGGCGTGTCGGTCGGTTGCACAGGCGCCGGTGTGCTGGTCGGTTGCCCTGGCGCTGACGTGTCGGTAGGTGCCGGGGTCTCGGTCGGGGTGTCGGTAGGCACCGGGGTCGGTCGGACCGGGCGTGTCGGTTGGGCCGGGCGTGTCGGTTGGGCCGGGTGTGTCAGATGGCCTCTCGGTTGGCGTGGGTGTCTTGCTCGGGGTCGGGGTCACGGTGGGGAAGGGCCCGCCCATGCGGTAGGCGACGACCGCGCCCAGCCTGCCGACGGCCCATCCGTTCGTTTCGTCCACCATGCTCACCGAGCGCAGATCGTTGTAGGTGGGGCTATTGGCCACCTGCCACGAGCCGCCGGTGTAGTGCAAAATGAGACCCGATTCCCCTACGGCCCAGCCATCGTTGGCATCGAGCATATCGACATCGTACAGATCCAAGCCGGTAGGCGAGGCCGCCTGTGTCCAGGCCGTGCCATCGTAGTGCATCAGCAGGCCCGTGCCGCCCACTGCCCAGCCGTCGGTGCTCGACACCATGTCCACACTGCGAACCCATTCGCGATTGGGGCTCTGGGTGATGAACGTCCACTCTGTCCCATCCCAATGGAGGAACATGGTGCTGCCCACCACCCAACCGTCCATGGCATCGACCATGTCGACTCCGGTGAACCAGCCATTGGACGGGTGGACCGTCACGTTCCACTCGCCGTTGACATAGTGGACGATCCGGCCCGCCCCGCCGACCGCCCAGCCCTCGCTGGCATTCAGCATCTGGATGTCAGACAGCTCGCCGACAGGCTTGGCAACCTGCTGCCAGGTCGATCCGTCGTAGCGCAGGATCCCGCCGTTATGCGTGGCTGCCCAGCCGTTCGTGCCGCTCAGCATGTCGATCGACACGATCGCCGTATCGGTGTCCATCCAGCGCTCTTGCCATCCAGAGCCGTCAAAGTGCATCATCAGGCCGACCATGCCGCCCATCCAGCCGTCACTGGGGTTGACCATGTCCACTGCATAGAGCGATCCGGTAGATAGAACGGGGTAACTCTCCCACGCTGGGCTGCCTTGCGCCTGGGCGGGCGCCAACGAGCCCGCCAAGGGGATGAGACACATCGTTATCAGCACTGCGACCGGCGCCAGGGGCACCCAACGATAATGACCGTACCTCACACAGCCTCCGTTGTAGCAGATTCTCGCCGTCGACACAGCATGTGGCAAAGTTTAGGGCGTGCCCCTCCTGGGGCACGCCCTTGGAGATCCAGAACGGTTCGGATTACAAGGTCTGCGTCAACCGTCTACAGACCATCGCCTACCCTGGCCGATGCCTGCAGCTGACGTGAATCCCTAGGGGATGTCCGACAGCTTCCAGAACATGCCGGCGATTTCGAGCTCGTACTCGAAACCGTACGGGAACATGTTCTCAGAGTTGAAAATGTCGATCACGACCGGGGCGATGGTGTCGTAAGGAGCCACGGCCCACGGCCAGTCGAGGCAGACCAGGTTCAGGCCTTCCATCCAGCACTCGTAGGCCATGGCGGCCGGCGAGTGGTACTCGGTCCCGGTTGGCGTCAAGAAGTTGCATTTCCACTTCAGCGGGAAGCTGCAGGGGAACCAGACCTCATCGCGGGGCAGCATGAACTCGGCATAGTAGCCACCGAACATATCAGCGTAGAAGTAGTCTTCGGCGTAGGACATACGGCGATAGTCAGACTCGCCGATCTCGAGCCACCAGGTGCCCATGATCGGGGCCTGGGTCAGCGGCCAGACACCACCGATGGTCGACGGCGACCACATGAAGGCATCGACGCGCTCGTAAGGTGCCCAGACGTCAAAGGCGATATCGCCATAGTCCGGCGTCCCCAGATTTCACCCAGCAGCCACCAGCCATCGGGGATCTGCTCGGTCTTCGGCGCATCCGCAAAGGCGGTGCTGGCGGGGATGGCCAGCATCGCGACGATCATAACGAAATACAGCAACACGGCGCATTTTTCTCTCCTTTGTCAGCATAGTTTTGGATAGTTTCGGAATCGGAAATGCGGTACTGCACAACTGCACAAAGCTATTGCGTCGACGCAGACCTCCTTTCTCTCCCGAACCAACTGGATCTCAAACCCCATTATACTCTGGATTTTCGGTTTGTCAAGCCCTCGATTCCGGATTGTAACGCGACTGTAACACCTGGGCCCACAGCCGCCTGTCACCAGGCCTTGAGAACGATCGGCAGGTAGGCTTTCGGGCAGTCTCCGAATGTCGTGGATGCCAGGCGGGTCAGTTGGGCGCCGCCGCTGGCCACAATCGCCTGGTTGATCACCATCCAACAGGCCTGGCCGAGATCCTGCGCCGTCGCCTGGAAGGTTATGATCGCCTCGCCGCCTGGTTCCAGGTCGCCGATGCTCACCACGAGCGGGTCCGGCCCCTCGATCGTGCCGCGGGTCGTTGTGGCGCTGCCCGGCACATAGGTCGCGCCCGCCGGCATGGCGTCGGTAACGCTTACTCCGGGTGCGGCCAGCTCGCCCGAGTTCTTGACGTGAATAGCATAGGTCATGATGTCGCCGGGGATGGCGTGATGGCGGTCCACGCTTTTCGAGGATGAGCTGAGATCGGCGGGCGCCGGGACATAGTGCAAGATGGTTCCACTCTTGCCGACGGCCCAGCCGTTCAGTGGGTCGACAAACTGCACGGCAAAAAGGTCGTTCGTGGTCGGGCTGGCGACAGTCTGCCACGACTGGCCGTCGTAATGAAGGATAATGCCGCCCTGACCCACGGCCCAGCCGCTGCCGGAACTCAGCATGAACACCGACTCGAGGTTGTTGGTCGTGGGGCTGGCCGCTGCCGACCAGGCCCCGCCGTCGTAGTGATAGATCGCCCCGTTCAGGCCTACAGCCCACACATCGGTGGTACTGAGCACGTCGACGTCATCAAAGTGCACCTGCGGGTTTAGTGAGTTGCCCAGCCATAATGAGCCGTTCCACTGGATCGCAAAGCCGCCCAGTCCGACCGCCCAGCCATAGCTGGCATTCAGCATATCGATCCCCTTTAGCTGCCTGGTTGTCGGGCTGGAGACCTGGGTCCAGTTGCCGCCGCTGTAGCGAAAGATAGCGCCGCCGCCGCCCACCGCCCAGCCGTCAGTCTCGCTGACCATGTAGATATCGTCCAGGATCTCGACCTGTTCGCTGTACACGCTCCACGAGGTGCCGTTGAAGCGGAGGAACTTGCCCTGCCAGGTGACCCCCCAGCCTGAGGTGGGGCTCAGCATGTCGATGGCATTGATAACATAGATAAAGCTGGTGGGAAATCCTGCCCACACGCCATTGACATAGTGAAAGACAAAACCGGCCATGCCGCCGGCCCAACCATCTGTCGCGCTCAGCATGTCGAGCCCATACATGCTCGCCGGCGTGGGCGCATCAACCAGCTCCCAAGAACCGGTAGCAAGCACTTGGCCTCGAGCCGGGGCAGCGGCCGATAGAGACAGGGGAGAAAGGACAAACACCATCAGCAGCACCGCTAGTCTAGAGAACACCAACTTGATCATCTGCACCAACCACTCCTTTGCCGTCTTTTCCCGGGAGAGCGCGGGGAATTATAGCACTCTGGCTGAGGGCTGTCAAATTGACAAAAGCCGGGAATGGTACTAGAATACAGCCCGCCGCCGTGCCTGGCTGCGCCGGGGCGAGGTGGCAATTGGATATAGGATGATTGGGAGATCTGTAGATGAATGCACGACAGCTTTTTTCTCTGGCTTGCCTGCTGCTGGTTGTGGCAGCGTTGGCCTTGGGCTGCGCCTCGGGGCAAACCGACACGCCGGGCCCAGCCTCCGCTGAGCCAAGTCCGTCGCCGCAGGCGGGGGCCCCCGTTGCCACCGGAACCGTGCCGTCGGCCGGCCCGACCAGGGTCTCCAGCGCGGATCTTGCCAGCAGATACATCGTGCGCTTGCCCGGCGCTACCCTCGCCAGGATCGATGACGATGAGATCACCTGGGACGACTATGAGCCGGTCCTGCGCCAGGCGCTGCAAGTCATCGAAAATTCAAGCCCGGTGGACTGGTCTGACGGCGCCATGCAGCAGCGCCTCAAGCAGCTTCAGAATACGGTTTTGGAGCAGGCGATCAGCCGGGTGCTCATGCGCCAGATGGCGGTCAAACAGGGCGTCTCGGTGCCGGCAGCGGAGCTGGATGCAGCCGTTGACGAGCAGAAATCGACCCTTCTCAGCAGCGGCGCGTACGCGGATTGGGATGCGTTCCTCAAGGACTATTGGCTGACGGACGAGCACCTTTCGCCAGGAGATCAGCGACAAGCTGCTGATGGACAAGCTGTTGAGCATGCAGACGGTCGACACGCAGGCCCAGCAGGTGCATATCCGCCACATCCTGCTCAGCGATGAGGCTCAAGCCCGGGAGGTGGTCGACAAGCTCAAGGCCGGCGGCGATTTCGCCGAGCTGGCGGCCCAGTACTCTGAGGATACCGAGACCAAAGACAATGGGGGGGACCTGGGGTGGTTCGTTGACGGCAGTATGATCTCCGAGATCTGGGATGTCGTCGTGACCCTGCAGGACGGGCAGTTCAGCGATGTGGTCTCGGCCCGCGGCTACTATTTTGTCATCCAGGTAGTCGAGCGGGGGATGCAAGATGTGGAAGCGGCCGTGCTCCGGCAGAGGCAACAGGAGGCGATGCAGGCCCAGCTTGCCGCCGAAAGAGCCGCGTCTCAGATCGAATACCTGGTGGACTTTACCACGCCGGCGCCCTAGTGCGGCCTGTCATCCTACAGCGTCTTGCGGCTGTGCGTCTCGCCGGACAGCACCCAGCCGCCTGCCGGATCGCCTTCAACCGGTAGCCACACCGTAAACGTTGTCCCGCGGCCCACCTGGCTCTCGACCGCGATCCGGCCGCCAGTGGGCCTGGGCGATCCAGTGGGCGATCGACAACCCCAATCCCGTCCCCCCCTGCGCCCGCGAGTCCGCCTTGTCGGCCCGGTAAAAGCGCTGAAAGATCGGCGGCAGGCCCTCGGGCCCTGGCTCCAGGGCTTCGGCCGGAATGCCGATGCCGGTGTCGGCCACGGCCACCCGCACCCACTCGTCGTCGCGGTCCAGCGACAGGGTCACCCGGCCGCCGGCGGGCGTGTACTTTAGTGCATTGTCCACCAGGTTGAGCAGCAGTTGCCGCAGCCGGTCCGGGTCGCCCATCACCACGGCCTGGTCTTCGTGCCCCAGGCGGACCTCGACGCCATTGGCCATCAGCCGCGCCTGGCGGTACACGTCGAGCAGCAGCGTGTCCAGCTCGACCGGCTCGACCTTGAGCTGGACGCCGGCGTCGGCCTGGGCCAGCAGCAGCAGGTCAGACACCAGGCGCGACATGCGCGCCACCTCGCTCGTCGATGGTGCCAGCACTTCCCGGCGGGTCTGCGGATCGTCGGCTGCTCCCCGGCCCAGCAGATCGACGTTGCCCTGGATGGTGGTCAGCGGGGTGCGCAGCTCGTGCGACACGTCGGCGATAAAGCGCCGCTGGGTGTGGAACAGGGCCTCCAGGCGGGAGAGCATCTCGTTAAAGGTGGACGCCAGCCGGCCCACTTCGTCCTGGGGTCCGGCTATCTCCAGGCGGCGGCTCAGGTCTTCGGTGCGCGAGATGGCCAGAGCCGTCTGGGTGATCTGGTCGATGGGGCGCAGGGCCGCGCGGGCCAAGAGCGCCCCCAACCCCGCCGACAGCGCGACGGCGATCGCACTCCCTATGGCCAGGATGATCAGCAACTGCCGCTGCGTCTGCTCGACCTGCGCCAGCGACGTGCCCACCTGCACGACCCCCTCCACCTGCCCGTCGATCGCGATCGGAGCGGTGTAGATCCGCAGCCGCGAGCCGCCGACCGGGCGTGTCTCCAGTCTGCGCCTGGCCGCGCAGGACCGCCGCCAGCATGCGCTCGTGTCCAGCGGCAGCGATGCTTCGCCCAGCGTCGCTTGAGCGGCGGGTGATCTGCTTTTGGTCGGTGTCGTACACCTGGATATACAGGCCGGGCCCGGCGAATATGTCGAGGTCAGGCACATCGATCAGCGTTCCGAACAGCGTGAAGGAGGGGACCATTCGCGCCGATCTCTTCGAGCTGCTGGGCGGTCGTCTCCAACTGGCGGTCGATGCTGTTCAGCAGGGTGAAGGTCAACAGGTAGTAGAGGCTGGCCCCGAACAGGATCAACACGGCGGCCAGGATGATCGTATACCACAGGGTCAGGCGACGTCGAATCGACATGGGCACATAATGCCACAGATCACCTGTTTTGTAAAGTAACGTGCAGCGCACCTCATGAGGTGCGCCGCACTTGATTCCACAAAATAGAAATCCGGCCTCCCCAAGCCGGACCTCTACCCAAAACTATGCTGTTAAAGGAAAGGAGCTTCTCTCTCTTTGCTGAGGATAGTGTATCGCCCTCGCCTTAGAGGAAGATTAGGAGAAGATTAGAATTAGATTAGAAAACCAGGACTTTTTCTGTTTCTCTGACTTGATTCTACTGTTTTGTGCGAAAAATGAGCATTTCATGGTCTTGAGCGACCAGCTCCATGCCGTCGAGGACGGCCTGGACAAACTCGGGGGTGTAACGCCGGCTGAAGCGGCCCTCGTCGATGACAAACCAGACGCGCGGCGCGTCGGCCAGCGCCTGGCGGAGAGCGTCGGCCGAGTCGAGGATCGGCACCTCATCCCAGCCGCTGACCCAGCGCCCTTCCTTCTGGAAGGCAAAGCCCTTATAGTCGGTCGGGATGGCCAGGTAGTCGCACCGGCCGAGGTGGAAGAAGGCCGCCTGGCACAGGAAGGTGACGACGGCGTCGCCCGGCTCCTCGTTGGCCCGCACATAGTCAAAGGCCCAGTCGTAAGCCGGGACCGTCTCGTGCACCGCGGTCATGGCCGGCGACCAGGAGGCGGCGGCGATCAAGGCTATGGCGGCCACCAGGCCGAGGCGCCGCCCCCACACGATCCATTCTGGCCGCACGCGGCACAGGGCCGGCAGCCGGCGCCCGGCGATGGCCAGCGCCGCCCCGGCGATCAGGAAAAAGAGAGGCAGCAGCATCAGCCCGTAGCGCGAGCTTTTCCACTCGGGATTGACGCCAAAGAGGAGCATGGCCAGCGCCGGCAGCAGCAGCCAGTACAGGTAGGCCAGCCCTCGCGTTTCTGTGCTCGGCGGCTTTCCCTCTCCCCCGCACCCAAATGACGACCAGGTACACCAGCCCGCCCATCACCACGGCTGCCAGCAGCCAGCCGGCAGGCGCCGGAAGGAGGGGCCCGAGCACCTTGCTCATGCCGGGCCAGTCGAGCGCCGCGCCCAGGTATTGGCGTGCCTCCGGCTGAAAAACGCCGGGCGATACCCAGGCCTGGACCGGCGGCCCGATCTGGCGCAGCCCGATCTCGACGACGGCCGACAGGCCGGCCAGGGCAAAGGTGACCAGGTTGGCCGGGCGGAGGCACCAGCGCCAGCCGCGCTGGACCAGGGCCCACAGCCCCCACAGCGGCAGCAGGAGCATCGCCTCGGCGTGGCTAAACAGCGCCCCCCAAAAGGCCAGCACGAACAACAGGCGCAAGGCAGGCCGGTCCTGTTTCTCTACCACCCACAGGTAAAAGATCAGCACCGCCAGTTGGACAAAGAACTGGAGCGTGGCGTACATCCGCAGCCGGCCGCCCCACAGGATCGCTTCCGGGGCAAAGGCCAGCAGCGCCGCCGCGACCAGCCCGGCGCCTGGGCGGCGACCGAAGATCCGCCGCCCGGTCCAGTACAGCAGCGGGATGGCCGCGGTGCTGAGGAGCAGGACCGGCAGGCGCAGCAGCCACGGCTCGGTCACCCCCAACCCGAGCAGCGGCGCGACCAGGTAGGACACCAGCAGCCCGTGGCTGTAAAAGTTGCCCGACGGCAGCAGCGGCACGCCCTGGGCCAGGATACGGCCGGCCGCCCGCACGGTCAGGTACTCGTCGACGAAAAAGCTGACGTCGCGGGCATACAGCCACCGCAGCCAAAAGCCGGCGGCGGTGACCGCCACCAGCAAGACGGTGATCCACAGCGGCTCGAACCGCCGTTCCTCCCTCATGGCTCGACCTCCACCTGGATGGTGAAGGTGTCGCCCAACGGCTGCCCCGCCGCGGTGCTGATCGGCAGACGGCTGCCGTCGGCCCCGTACAGGCCGATGGCCAGGCTGTAGCGGCCGGGCGGCAGGTCAGGCGGCAGGTCGATCGTCCGCCGGTCGGGCAGGATCTCGCCCGGCTGCCAGTGGCTCATCGGCTGGAGGCCGCGCAGGGGCGGGCCGTCGCCCTGGGCGTAACGCTCGCCGTCGGCGTCCAGGAGGTGGACAAAGACGGTGTACTGCCCGTCGACCGGGCCGGTGGCCTGCCAGTACAGGGTGAAGGGCAGCGACCGGCCGGGGTGAGAGGCCGACTCGGCCAAGCCCAGGTCGTAGCGCAGCAGCGCCACCTGGTCGCCAAAGATGGCGTCCACGGCTTGCGGAGACGGCCGGCGGGAGGGCGTCGTGCGAGACAAAGACCATCACGCCTTCGACCTTGGCGGTCAGCTCCATCCGCTGCCAGGCCATCTGGGCGAAATCGGGATCAAAGCGCTGCCGGAAGCGGCTCTCGTCGGTGACGAGCCACACCCGCCCGCCGCCGTCGAGGGCGGCAGCCAGATCGGCGGCGGTGCGGACCAGCGGCGAGCCGGTCCAGCGGTCGACCAGGCGGCCGTCGGCGACCTGGTAGACAAACTCCTCATACTCTTTGCCCAGGGTGAACAGGTCACAGCGGCCCAGGACAAGCTGGCTAAAGGCCGGGGCGACGGTAGCGACCCGGTCGCCGGGCTGCCACTGCCCTTTCACCAGCTCCAGCGCCTGGCGAAAGCCCTTTTCCGGGGAGGTGGCGGCGTTGGCGGCCCCCGGCGCATAGGCGGCGAGGATGATCAGGGTCAGGCCGGCGGTCGCGGCCGCGCTGGCCCATCGCTTCCCGGTGAGCCGCAGGCCGGCCACCAGTTGGTCAAGGCCGGCGGCAGCCATCAGGGCAAAGATCGGCAGCAGCATGGCCAGGTAGCGCGGGCTCTGGTAGGTGCTGCCGAGCAGTAGGATCATGGCTGCCGGAGGCAGCCACAGGCACGCCGAGAAAAACAGGGTGGGACGGGAGCCGGCGCCGTTGCGGCGGATCGTGGACCAGATAGCCACGGCCAGGGCCAACAGCGCGAACAGCGTCCAGGGAAGGCGCTCCAGGTCGAGGAAGAAGGGGGCGACGTCCGCCAGCCGGGCCGGCAGGTCAAAGGGCAGCTCGAGCGGCGGGCGGCTGCCCGTCACCGTCGCATAGCCGCCGATCCAGCCTCGGGCCAGGGCCACCTGCAGCAGGTAGCGGGCTCCGCCGCCGGCGACGGCCAGCCCCAGCTCGGCCAGGTGGACCGGCTTGGCCCACCACGCGCCATCCCTTGATCAGCCCGGCGGCCACGAACAGCGCCGGGAGCAGCAGGGCCGCCTCGGGGTGGACAAAGATGGCCACCACCAGCAGGAACAGCCCCAGACGGCGCAGCCCGGCCCGGTCGCCTGACACGCCGGTGTAAAAGAGCCAGGCCGAGGCCATGACCAGCAGCTCGAGCAGGGCATAGGCCCGGGCCCGGCTGCCCCATACGATCTCCTGGGGCGCCATGGCCAGCAGCAGCGCGGCCCACAGGCCGGCCTGGGGTGAAAAGAGGCGGCGGCCGGCGCCGTAGGCCAGGGCGATGGTCGCCATGCTGGCGGCGACGCTCAGCAGGCGGACGGCGAGCAGGTGCGGGCCCAAGAGGGCGACCAGCGCGCCGGCCAGGTAGGAAAAGGGCAGGTCGTTGCCGTAGAACAGGCCCGACGGCAGCGCCGGGACGCCGGTCCGGGCGACTGCCTGGGCGACCAGCATCGTCGTCGGCTCGTCGACGAACGGCTCGGCGTGCAGGGCATAGGTCAGCCGCAGGGCCAGCCCCACGCCCAGCGGCAGCAGAGCGACGAGTATCGCGCTTCTCCGATTGGTTGCCACTACAAACCTGAAGCGGTCAGCTATCAGGATGATAGCTGACCGCTGATAGCTGGCAGCTCCTACTGCAGCGGCGTGACGATTATGTCGTCGTAGCTGATCCAGTCGGCCTTGTAGGTCTTGAACCCGACGGTGCCGGTCAGGAACGGCTCCTTGGGATCGGTATAGTCGAGGGACAGCTCGCCGTCCCACCACAACTTGATGTTGGCGCCCCGAACTTCAACCGCGATGGTGTGCCACACCCCCCGGGTGAAGGTGCCGGGCAACTGGATGGGAGGATCGACCAGGTCGTGCGGGTTGTTAAAGTCGTACAGGTTGCCGGGGTTGTCGCAGGCGGCGCCCCAACAGTCGGTCGCGGTCTGCAGTTGGGCGACCTTGACTGTGTGATAGTCGCCTCCGGCCTTGCCGCCGACGACGACATAGTAGCCGGTAATCCACTGGCCGCTGCCGTCGTCCCTGAACTCATGCTTGCCGCGGACCCACAGCCCCACCGCGCCGGTGCCTTGGTGCAAGTTGAGCTTGGCCTCGACGCGATAGTCGGTCCACTGCTCGGCCTCGTCGTGATCGTACATCAGCACCGCGTCTTCGGCCTCGTGCTCGGGGTCGCCGCAGCATGCGTGGTTGACCGCGCCGCTGCTATTCACCCCATCGTTCTGTCCCCAATACCATTGCTCGAGCGGACGAGACCCGCCAGTAGTTCCGGAACCTGGTCCAGCAGATCCATGCCGTTTTCGAAATGTTCCTCCAACAGCACGCCCCGCTCCACGGTGACCAGCGCCGAGGCCGGGCCGGCGGGCGGTCTCCCCACCAGGGTCTCGACGTTGGCCGAGTTGCTGTACTGGCCCACCGTCTGGCTGGGTGCCACCTTGTAGATCAGCCGCAGCATGCCCGCCGCCTGCCACCTCGAACGGCCCGGTCCAGCGGATCGTGCCCGTGGTGCCGGTCGGGTCGGCAGTCACGTCGCTGCCGGCGGCCATGTCCAGGTAGGTGAACCCACCCGGCAGGGTGTCGACCACTGCCGCCAGCTTGCCCGGCCTGTCGCCTACGTTGGCGATCGTCACTGTGTATTCTACCACCTGGCCGGGCAGGTCGGTGACGGTGGAAGGGGTAACGCTCTTGGCGATGGTGAACTGCGCCCAGCGGACGTTCTTGAGGATGATCGGCAGGTAGAGGAACGCCTTTTCCGGTCCGACCTCGACGCAGGCGCGGGCCGGCCCTACCAGCGTGCCGCCGGCCAGGGCGGTGACCTCGTTGCACGGCCAGTGCCAGCCGGCTGCCGTCGAGGTATCGACCTGGTAGTTGAGCGCCAGATCGGTGCCGACGGGCAGGGTGAAGGGGCCGGTCCAGACCAGGGTGTCGCCCACCTGGGTTGGCGGGTACGGTCACATCGCTGCCGGGCAGCATCTGGACGAAGGTCAGCGATGGGTCGAGGGTGTCGCTGATGACCGCCAGCGTGCCGGTCAGCTCGCCCGTGTTGGCCAAGGTGACGGCATAGTCGGTGGTCTGGCCCGGCAGGAGCCGGGTCGGTGACGCGCTCTTGGTCACGCCCAGGGTGGGGCCGCCGACCAGCAGGCCGGCGGTAGCCGGGCCGATGGTGGTCTCGCCGGCGGCGGCGATGACCGAGTTGACGTAGGGGATGGTGCTGCGCGGGACGCTGCCCGGGACGTAGATGCTGTAGACGAGCGACAGGGTAGAGGTGGCGGGGATGGTGATCGGCCCCTGCCAGACGATGTCAGGTCCGGTGCTGTCGACCGGCGGCTGAAGCCAGTCGCTTGACGGGTGCATACTGACGAACAGGAAACCGGACGGCAAGGTGTCGGTGATCCAGTCGAGGATCAGGGTGGTGGTGGCCGGATTGGAAAAGGTGACGGTGTACAGGGGCGCCGGCGTCTGGCCGGGCAGGACCGATGCCGGGTCGACCGTCTTGGTGACCTCGCCGGCCTGCGGACTGAGCGCCTGGCTGGATTCAACGCTGCCGAACAGCGCTACGGTCAGGATCAGGCTTGCCAGCAGCAGCCCTATCCAGAACGGCCAGGCCTGGGGGCTCTTTTCCTTGTCAACGTGCATTGATTCACTCCTTATCTTGTTTTCGGCTAGCAGCTATCAGCAGCCAGCCCCAAGCTGGCTGCTGATAGCTGGCGCCCTTACGGCAACGGCGTGACGATCACGTCGTCAAACATGGCGTCCTTGGTCTCGTGGGTCTTGAAACCGATGGTGCCCGACAGGTAGGGCAGCAGCGGATCGGTCCAGTCCAGCACCAACTGGTTGTCCACCCATACCTTGATGTTTGCGTCGCGCACCTCGACGGCCAGATCGTACCAGCGATAATGCTCGAACGGGCCCGCCAGGTCCTCGGACTGGACCTTCTGCAGGGGGTTGTTAAAGTTGTACATCCGGTATGGCTTGAGGCAGGCGTCGCAGTCGCCGGGTTCCTGCATCTTGGCGATGCGGACATGGTGGACGCTGACGGTTGGATGCGCCGACCATGACGACATAGTAGCCGCTCACCCACTGTGCTTCATACTCGCTGTCCTGGTATTGGCCGCGCACCCAGAAGCCGATCGGGTCGCCGGTTTCGGGCAGGATAGTGCCCCCGCCGTCGACTCCGCCGGTAAGCATCATCTTCATCTCGGCCCGGTAGTTGGTCCACTCCTGAGCGCCCTCGCCCAGGTACATCAATCAGTCCGTCGGCCGCAACCTTGCCGGACACGGCGAGGGCGTCATGGACCGCGGCGCCGCTGCCGCCGACCCCGTCGGTCGACCCCCAGTACCACTGGCCTGGCGCCAGGCGGGGGTGATTGAGGAATGCGGTCCAGCGGCTCGATGCCGTCGTCAAAGTGCTCCTCCAGCAGGATGCTCGGCCTGACGGTCACCACGGCCGACGCCGGGCCGGCCGGCGGTCTGCCCACAAGGGCCTCGACATTGGCCGAGTTGGTGTACTGGCCGGGCGTCTGGCTGGCCGTGACCTTGTAGATCAGCCGCAGCTGCCCGCCGCCGGCCACGTTGAACGGGCCGGCCCAGCGGATCTGCCCGCTGGTGCCGGTCGGGTCGGCGAGCACGTCGCTGCCGGGCGCCATGTCCAGGTAGGTGAATCCGGCCGGCAGGGTGTCGACCACCGCCGCCAGCTTGCCCGGCTGGTTGCCCACGTTGGCGATCGTCACCGTGTAGGTCACCACCTGGCCGGGTGTGGCGTCGACCTCGGCGGGAGTGACGCTCTTGGCGATGGTGAACTGCGCCCAGCGGACGTTCTTGAGGATCAGGGGCAGGTAGAGGAAGGCCTTTTCCGGTCCGACCTCGACGCAAGCCTGGGCCGGTCCGACCAGAGCGCCGCCGGCGAGGGCGGTGGCCTCATTGCACGGGTAGTGCCAGCCGGGCTCGGTCGAGGTGTCGACCTGGTAGTAGAGCGCCAGGTCGGCGCCGGCGGGCAGGGTGAAAGGTCCGGTCCAGACCAGGGTGTCGCCCACCTGGGTTGGGGGCGCAGTCACATCGCTGCCGGGCAGCATCTGGACGAAGGTCAGGAACGGGTCGAGGGTGTCGCTGATGACGGCCAGGGTGCCGGTCAGCTCGCCCGTGTTGGCAAAGGTGACGGCATAGTCGGTCGTTTGGCCGGGCAGGAGGCGGGTCGGCGACGCGCTCTTGGTCACGCCCAGGGTGGGACCGCCGACCAGCAGTCCGGCGGTAGCCGGGCCGATGGTGGTCTCGCCGGCGGCGGCGATGACCGAGTTGACGTAGGGGATGGCGCTGCGCGGGACGCTGCCCGGGACGTAGATGCTGTAGACGAGCGACAGGGTGGAGGTGGCGGGGATGGTGATCGGCCCCTGCCAGACGATCTCCGGCTCCACAGTGTCGACCGGCGGCTCATCCCACTCGCTCGACGGGTCCATGCTGACGAACAGAAAACCGGACGGCAGGGTGTCGGTGATCCGGTCGAGGATCAGGGTGGTGGTGGCCGGATTGGAGAAGGTGACGGTGTACAGGGGCGCCGGCGTCTGGCCGGGCAGGACCGATGCCGGGTCGACCGTCTTGGTGACCTCGCCGGCCTGCGGACTGAGCGCCTGGCTGGATTCGACGCTGCCGAACAGCGCTACGGTCAGGATCAGGCCCGCCAGCAGCAGCCCGGTCCAGAACAGCCATCTCTTTGAGCTCTTTTCCAACTCAACGTGCATCAGATTCACTCCTTGTCTAGAGGTTGGAAGTTGGAGGTTGGATCTCTAACCTCCAGCTTCCAGCTTCCACTTTCCAGGTTACGGCAACTGCGTGACGGTGATGTTGTCAAAATAAGCGTTCTTGCTCAGGTGGGTCTTGAACCCGACCGTGCCGGTCAGGAACGGTTCGAACGAATCAGTATAATCGAGGACCATCTCATCATCCAGCCACACCTTGATGTTGTCGCCCCGCACTTCGACCGTCAGCTTGTACCAGCGGTTGTGCTCGAACGCCCCCTGCAGATCAGGGGACTCGGTCAGGACCATCGGGTTCTGGAAGGAGTATTGGTTCTGCGGGTTGTCGCAGGCACCCTCGAAGCAGTCGGTTGCCGTCTGTAGCTGGGCCAGGCGCATCCAGTGTACGTCATCGATCGACTTGCCGCGGACGACAACATAGTAGCCGGTGAACCACTGCCCTTCGCGCTCGCTGTCGTGAAAGTGGCCGCGCACCCACAGGCCGATCGGGCTGCCGCCGCCCGGCACATCGTTGCCGTCGTCGTCGACCCCGCCGGTGTACTTGATCCAGGCCTCAACTCGGTAGTCGGTCCAATCCTCGGCGCCCTCGCCCAGGTACATCATCAGTGCGTCGCCGGCCACCTTGTCGCCGTTGCAGCAGTTATGGACCAGCCCGCCGCTGCCGTCTACGCCGGCCGTCGAATCCCAGTACCACTGGCCCGGTTGCAGGCGGTGGTAGTGGAGGTAAGGCGTCCAGCGGTCGATGCCGCTGTTGAAATCCTCCTCCAGCAGGATGCTCTGCCTGACGGTGACCAGGGCCGAGGCCGGGCCGGCCGGCGGTCTGCCCACCAGGGCCTCGACGTTGGCCAGGTTGGTGTACTGGCCCGGCGTCTGGCTGGCCGTGACCTTGTAGATCAGCCGCAGCTGCCCGCCGCCGGCCACGTTGAACGGGCCGGCCCAGCGGATCTGCCCGGTAGCGCCGGTCGGGTCGGCGATGCACGTCGCTGCCGGGCGCCATGTCCAGGTAGGTGAATCCGGCCGGCAGGGTGTCGACCACCGCCGCCAGCTTGCCCGGCTGGTTGCCCACGTTGGCGATCGTCACCGTGTAGGTCACCACCTGGCCGGGTGTGGCGTCGACCTCGGCGGGAGTGACGCTCTTGGCGATGGTGAACTGCGCCCAGCGGACGCTCTTCATGACGACCGGCAGGTAGAGGAAGGCTTTCTCCGGTCCGACCTCGACGCAGGCGCGGGCCGGTCCGATCGAAGTGCCGCCGGCGAGGGCGGTGGCCTCATTGCACGGGTAGTGCCAGCCGGGCTCGGTCGAGGTATCGACCTGGTAGTAGAGCGCCAGGTCGGCGCCGGCGGGCAGAGTGAATGGGCCGGTCCAGGAGAGCAAGGTGCCGCTCACCGGACGGCGTGGCGGTGATGTCGCTGCCGGGCAGCATCTGGACGAAGGTCAGGGACGGGTCGAGGGTGTCGCTGATCACCTGTAGGGTGGCGGTGACCTGCCCGCTGTTGGCCAAGGTGACGGTATAGTCCGTGGTCTCGCCAGGCAGGAGGCGGGTCGGCGATGCGCTCTTGGTCAGGTCAACGGCCAGCGGACTGAGGGCTTGGCTGGAGGGGGAATGGCCGGCCAGCCCGGTCAGCAGAACAAAGGCAGCCAGGGGCAGGGCCAGCCACAACAGCCGTGCTCTACGATCTTGGTCGCTCATGCTTCAACAACAACCTTTCTACACGACAGGATTTCTCAGCGAAGCTGAGGTCAGGAAATTCTAGCATACAAGGGGGGTGGTGTCAAACGCCGGGCAGGCTTTCCCGGCGACGCCGTCACAGCCCCAGCCGCGCCAGCAGCCTCGGCAGCATCGCCGCGTGGGCGGGCAGGAGCTCCGGTAGCCCGTCGGGCAGGGAAGCCCAGAACAGCTCAAACTCGATCGGCGGGCTGCCGTCGCTGGCGTCGCACTCCCAGTGGCGCCAGACCTCGGGCGGATCGCCGCCACAGCGCAGGTGATAGTAGAAGCGGTGGTGGATCTCGTCCGGGCCCAGCTCTGGCATGTCGCAGACCGTTTCCCCCAGCAGCAGGTCCAGCTCCAGGCCGGTGAGGCCCGTCTCCTCGAACGCCTCGCGCAGGACGGCTGCGTCTGGCTGCTCGCCATCGGCGACGGTGCCGGCCGGGACCTGGATGCCGGCCTCGGGGTAATCGGTGTGGCGAAACAGCAGCAGCCGCCCGGCGTGGGTGATGTAGGCAAAGACCTTGCGCTTCATGGGTTCAGGCCCGACCGGCAGGCTACCCCGAATCCGCGCGCAGCGGCGCCAGGATCAGGCTGCTCACCAGCCGGTAGATCAGCCCGGCAAAGGTGACCAGCCACGCCGCCAGGGCGACGTACACAAAGTAGTGGGGGATCGCCAGCAGGAACGGAAGCTGGAGCGCCTTGGCCAACTGGAAGGTGCAGGTGGTGTACATTCCCAGAGGAAAGACCAGCCCCCAGTACTGCGGGTCGTAGCTCAGGGGATAGCGCTTGTACAGGTGGCGCCACACTCCCAGGATGACGAGCAGAGGGATCCACCAGGTCGCCGTCGCCCAGAAAAAGATGTTGAACCCCTTCAGGAAGGGCAACAGCTCTCCCAGAAAGGCCCACTGGCCGGCGTTCAGGATCAGCGTGTCGCCGGCAAGGGTGGTGATGGCCACCGCCCCCATGCTGATCCAGTAGGGAGGCGTCAACTGCTTCGGCTCCAGCCGAAAGAACAGGAAGCGGTAGAAGATGAGGGCCATGATCAGGATGTAGAGCATGCCGCCCAGCAGGTACATGGTCAGGGTGTAGAACAGCAGCGTCTCCTTCCAGGCGCCAAGGCCTGGCGCCAGCAACGTCCCCAGGATCGAGATCGACTGCGTGGCCACGACGGCAATCAGCCACGCGCCGTTGATCCCCGCCTCCAGGCTCGGTTTTGCCTCTTTCACCGTCGCCGCCGTGAAGAAGGTGTAGATCAGCAGATGCCACAGGCCAAACCCGAGGCCCCACAGGACCAACGCCGTGGTGCGGTTGCCGGCCAGGAGTCATGAACTGGTTGCCCAGCACGCACGTGCCGGCCACCAGGGTAAAGAACCCGGGGCCGCGGGCATGGTCGGTCAGGTCGGAAATCAGCCGCCGGGAGAAGAACAGAAGCCGGGCCAGGAAGAGGATCCACAGGATGACGTAGGCCACCTTGTTGAGCTGAAAGAGCACCTGGGCCACCACTCCATCCCGAGCAGGTGGGCGGCAATGGAGACGATGCCGGTGGCCATCACCAGCGCAAAGTAGCCGGGAAAGAGGTCGCGGACCCCTTGCTTGACGGCGCTTGCCAGCCTGCTCCACATGGCACGTCCTCCCTACTGCGCCGGCCGCCGGTTCCAGATCACCACCTGGAAGCGGCGCCAGAGATAGGTAATGGGGAACGTCACCATGTGCACCAGCCGGCTAAAGGGGAACAGGGCGATGAGCAGCGTGGCGTTCAGGAAGTGCAGCTTGGGCACCAAGGGCAGGGCGGTGACATACTCGGGCTGCGGATGGAAGGTGGCCAGAGACGCCACCCACGGCGTGAGCGGTATAGACGAACCAGGCCGCCCCCCAGCGGTAAAAGAAGGCGATCCACAGGCCCAGGAACACCTGGTTCAGCAGCAGCACCAGCACCACCCAGTCCATGGGCGAGGTGACGACCCGGATCCGCGACTGGCTCAGCCGCCGCACGATGAGCACGACCATCCCGGCAAAGGCCATGAAGCGCGAACACCTTGCCGGCCAGCTCTGCCAGGTAGAGCAAGGTCGGCGTGCCATGCAGGATGATCATCACGCCGGGGACGACAAAGCCGGCCAGGTGGATCAGCAGGGTCGGCACGATGCCATAGTGCCAGGGCACCGCGCCCCAGAACAGCCACTCCTTCTCCAGGAACTCGGAAGAGAGGCTGGAGTAGGAGAACCGGTTGGTGAAATAGCGGTACAGGCTGCCGCCGACCGCCAGGACCACCGCCACGTAGGGAAAAACCACGAAAAGCACAGTGTCAAGCATCGCTCACTCCTTCCCTCTCGCCTGATCGTCCGGACCCCGCAGCACCAACAGCAGCGCGCGGATCACCCCGGCGTAGGGGTTGTCGCTCTGGTCGCCAAACGCCTTGAGCCATCTTGTCCAGCGGCCGGGATCAGCCCTTCGTCGAGCAGCGCCTGGCTGAACTCGTCCTCCGGGGCCTGACGCCAGGAAGCGCAGGATGACGGCCACATGGTCCGGCAGCTCGTTCCCTGCCGAAAAACCCCTCTCCCGGTACCCGGCGTTGAGCTGGGCCATGAACATGCCGCGCTTGTAGCTGTCGCCAAAGAGGTGATAGCCCACGTAGGGATAGCACACCGCCTGCAGGTCGAAGGTGCCCGTGTACAGCTCTTCCAGGCGGGCCGGCGACGCCTGCTCCACAAAGCTGCAGAACTCTGTGAGCAAGGCAGCCGCCTGCGCTATGCCTGCAGCCTGCTGCGGCCGCCTGCGCCTGCCTGGCCAGGGCCGGGGTTGGGTACTCCAGGAGATCGGCAAAGAGCCGGTACAGATGGCTGTTGCTGTCGTCGGCCATGCGCTACGGACCGCGCCGGGCGGGCCGGCGAAAGCCGACGCCCGCCTGCTCTTGTGCTCGAACGGGTCGGTCACCGCTTCGATGGCCACCTCGCGCGCCATCGGCGGAATGACGAAGCGTTCCTCATAGGTCGCCAGCGCCGTCAGGCGGTAGATCGCCTCGGCCTCCTGCGCCGTCATCCCCGCATCGGCGAGGGCCGCTGCTGCCTGGTCGTCGGTGACGTCGCCGACGGCCTGGGCGCGCTTGAACAGGCGCACGGCGATCAGCTTTTTGTATGCCGCCGTGACCGGCTCCTCGTTGCCGGCGGCCAGCAGCCCGGCCATGTAGCGGATCGGCAGCCGCGCGTTCTCCAGGGAGCTGAACAGGTCGTCGGCCAGGCGATAGGCCCCTCCCTCCTGGGCCGTGGCCACCACCGGCAGCAGCGGCGGCACGTAGAACAGCATCGGCAGCGTGCGGAACTCGGGATGCAGCGGCAGAGCCAGCTTCCACTCCACGACGTAGCGATACACCGGCGACTTGCTGCGCGGCTGCGATCACGCCGTCGGGCATGCCGCTCTGCCGCGCCGCCGCCACCACCGCCGGGTCTGCCGGATCGAGGATCATCGCCCGCTGGGCGTCCACCAGCGCGTCGTCCGGCGCTGTGCCGGCCTCTTCGATGCGGTCGGCGTCGTAGAGCAGCACGCCCAGGTAGCGGATGCGACCCACGCAGGCATGGAAACAGGCCGGCGCCTGGCCGGTCTCCTGGCGCGGATAGCACAGGATGCACTTTTCCGACTTGCCGGTCGACCAGTTGTAGTAGACCTTCTTGTACGGGCAGCCCGAGACGCACATCCGCCAGGCCCGGCATTTGTCCTGGCTGACCAGCACGATGCCGTCCTCGCCGCGCTTGTAGATGGCGCCGGCGGGGCAGGCCGCCAGGCAGGCAGGGTTCAGGCAGTGGTTGCAGATGCGCGGCACGTAGAAATAGACCAGCCGCTCGATCTCAAAGAGCTGCTGCCGCTCCGCCTCGCTCAGGCTGGCCAGGAGCGGGTCGTTGGCGGCATAGACCGGCGAGCCGCCCAGGTCGTCGTCCCAGTTGGGGCCGGCTTCGATCTCCATCGGCCTGCCGTCGATCAGCGAGATGGGCCGCGCCGTGGGCTGGTCGTCGCCCGGAGGGGCGGTGAACAGGTCCTGGTAGCGGTAGGTCCACGGCTCGTAATAGTCGTCCATGGTGGGCAGGGCCGGATTGTAAAAGATGTTGCCCAGCGCCGTCAGCCGGTTCTGGAGCTTGAGCCGCAGTTAGGCTGTAGCTTGGCAGGCAGCCTGCGCGATAAGGCAGTCGGCCCCACCTCCCAGCCGCCCTTGTACTTTTCCTGGTCCTCCCACAGGGTGGGATAGCCGGTGCCGGGCCTGGTCTCCACGTTGTTCCACCACATATACTCGGTGCCCTTGCGGTCGGTCCAGATGTTCTTGCAGGCGACGCTGCAGGTGTGGCAGCCGATGCATTTGTCCAGGTGAAAGACCGTCGATACTTGCGAGCGTACGTTCATCGTTGTCACCCCTAGTACTGCGGCGCGCCGGGCAGCTTGCGCACCAGCACAAAGGTGTCGCGGTTGACGCCGGTCGGCCCCCAGTAGTTAAAGCCGTAGGTGAACTGGCCGTAACCGCCCATCATCAGCACCGGCTTGAGCCGGGCGCGCGTCGGGCTGTTGTGGCCGCCGGCCCGCCGGTTGCCGCGCTGCGGCGACTTGGGTACGCCGATGGTCCGCTCCGGCGAGTGGTAGAGGATGCACAGCCCGCGCGGGATGCGCGCGCTGACGACGGCCCGCGTCACGGTCACGCCGTGGTCGTTGTAGGCCTCCACCCAGTCGTTGTCCTGCCACGCCAATCTCCTCGGCGTCCTGGTCGTTCATCCACAGCGGCTCGATGCCCCGCGACAGGGTGAGCATCCGGTCGTTGTCGTAGTAGTTGGAGTGGATGTGCCACTTGGCGTGCGGCGTCAGATAGTTCAGCATGATGGTGTTGCCCTCAGGCTGGCTCTTGTCCAGGTCGCCAAAAGCGTGCGGATCGGGCCGGGGCTTGTAGGTGGGCAGGTTCTCGCCAAAGGCCAGGTAGCCCTCGTGGTCCAGGTAGAAATGCTGCCGGCCGGTGAGGGTGCGCCAGGGCACCAGGCGCTCCACGTTGAGGCAGTAGGCCGCGTAGGCGCGGCCATCGCTGACGATGCCCGTCCAGATAGGGCTGTTGAGCAGGCGCCGGGGCTGGCTGCAGCAGGTCGTGGAAGGTATAACGCGTGCCCCGTGTCGGCTCTGCCAGGTCGGCCAGGGGCCTGCCGATCTTTTCCTCCTCGGCCTTGTAGGCCCGGTAGCCGACTTCGCCGTTGGTCTCGGGCGCCAGGTAGAGGATCACGTTGGCGGCGTGCCGCGCATCCTCCAGCGAGGGGTACTGCCGGCCGCCCCAGGCCACCGTCGGGCCGTCGTCGAGCAGGTCCTGGTACAGGTCCTCGATCGACCAGCGGATGCCGTGAGCGCCGATGCCCTCCCGCTGCGCCGCCGGCCCGAAGGAGATGAACCGCCGGTACAGGTTGGCGTAATCCCGCTCGGTCACGACCAGGTTGGGCATGGTCACGCCGGGCACCGGCTCGCACTCGCCCTTGGCCCAGTCCTTCACCGTTGGCTGCGCCATCTCGGCCGGCGTGTCGTGCTGCAGGGGCACCGCCACCAGGTCGCGCACCGGCTCGGGCAGGTGCACCTGGGCCAGCTCGCTCACCTTGTGGGCCACCGCCTTGAAGATCTCCCAGTCGCTCTTCGACTCCCAACAGGGGGGCACGGCAGCCGACAGGGGGTGGATGAAGGAGTGCATGTCGGTGCTGTTCAGGTCATCCTTCTCGTACCAGGTGGCGGTGGGCAGGATGACGTCGGAGTAGAGCGCCGTGGTGTCCATGCGAAAGTTGACGTCGACCACCAGGTCGAGCTTGCCGCGGGGGCCGGACTCGCGCCAGACGGCTTCGCCCACCGCGTCGCCGGCGATTTCGTCGGCGATGGTCTGGCTGTGGGTGCCCAGGTAGTGCTTGAAGAAATACTCCTGCCCCTTGGCGCTGGCGTTGAGGGCATTGCCCCGCCAGATGAACCACAGCCGCGGCCAGTTCTGCGGCGCGTCGGGGTCCTGCACCGCAAAGTGCAGCTTGCCCGCCTTCAACTGCTCGACGACCCACTGCCGGATCTCCGGCTCGGTTTTGGCCCCGGCCTGCTCCGCCTGCCGCACCAGATCGAGCGAGCTGCGGTCGAACTGCGGATAGAAGGGCAGCCAGCCCATGCGCACCGCCTGGACCTGCGTATCCATCGTGTGCTGCTGCGTCAGGGCCTGGGCGCGGTCGTCTGCCGGACGGGGGACGGGCTGGTGCTCGGTGTAGTTGCGCTCGTAGCGCCACTGGTCGCTGTGCACATAGTGGAAGGAGGGCGTGTTTTGCAGCCGGGGCGGTTTCAGCCAGTCGAGGGCAAAGGCCAGCGTCGACCACGACGCAAAGGGCGCGACCTTTTCCTGGCCCACGTAGTGGTTCAGGCCGCCGCCGTTGCGCCCCACGCAGCCGGTGAGCATCAGGGCCGCTGATGCCGGCGCGGTAGATCAGGTTGTTGTGGTACCAGTGGTTGACGCCGGCGCCGATGATGATCGTGCACTGGCCCTCGGTCTTGGCCGCCGTCGTGGCCCACTCGCGGGCGAACTGGATCACCGTCTGGCGGTCCACGCCGGTGTAGCGCTCCTGCCAGGCGGGAGTGTAGGGCAGGTCTGCGTCGTCGTAATCTGCCGGGATAATCGCCGGCCAGGCCGCGCCCCACGCCGAACTGGGCCATCAGCAGGTCGTAGATGGTGGCGACCGGCACCCGGCCTTCGGCCGTCTCGACATAGTGCACCGGCACGCTCCGCTGGAAGGCTTTGCCTTCGGCAAACTCGGCAAAAGCGACGGGCAGGAGCTCGTCGTGATCGTCGAGGAATGTCAGCTGCGGGTCGATCTCGGCCCCGTCCAGGCCGTCCTTCAGCTCCAGGTTCCACTGTCCCTTCTGCTTCTGCCAGCGGAAGCCGAGGCTGCCCTGGGGCATGCGCGGCTGGTCGCTGGCCCGATCCCAGACCAGGAACTTCCAGTCGGCGTGCTCCACGTCGCGGGTGCGGCCGATCTGTCCGGCGCGCAGCATGCGGCCCGGCACGTACACCTCCCCCGCCTTGTCCAGGACCACCAGGAAGGGGGCATCGGTGTAGCGTTTCACATAATCCAGGAAGTAGGGCTGTGGCTGCTCGTGGTGGAACTCTTTCAGGATGACGTGGTTCACCGCCATCCAGAAGGCGCCGTCCTGCCCGGCGTGGATCGGAACCCACCAGTCGGCGTACTTGGCCACCTGGCTGAAATCGGGCGAGAAGACGACCAGCTTGGTCCCGGCGTGGCGCGCCTCGGCGGCAAAGTGGACGTCGGGGGTGCGGGTCATGCTCATGTTAGAGCCCACCGACGCGATATACTTGGCGTTGTACCAGTCGGCGCTCTCGGCCACGTCGGTCTGCTCGCCCCAGACCTCGGGCGAGGCGGGCGGCAGGTCGCTGTACCAGTCGTAGAAGCTGAGGCAGACACCGCCCAGCAGTTGCAGAAAGCGGCTGCCGGCGGCGTAGCTGAGCATGGACATGGCCGGGATGGGCGAAAAGCCGACGACCCGGTCGGGCCCGTACTTTTTGACCGTATAGACGGTCGAGGCGGCGATGATCTCCAGCACCTCGTCCCAGGTGGAGCGGCGGAAGCCGCCCTTGCCCCGCGCCTGCTGGTAGGACTTGCGGCTGCGCCTCGTCCTCCACGATGGCCGCCCAGGCGTCGACCGGGTCGGCGTGTTGGCCGCGGGCCTCGCGCCACAGGTCCATCAGCGCGCCGCGCAGGTAGGGGTACTTGACCCGGATGGGCGAGTACAGGTACCAGGAGAAGGAGATGCCGCGCTGGCAGCCGCGCGGCTCGTAGGGCGGCAGGCCGGCTTCCAGGCTGGGATAGTCGGTGGCCTGCATCTCCCAGGTGACGATGCCGTCCTTGACGTACACCATCCAGGAGCAGCCGCCGGTGCAGTTGACGCCGTGCGTGCTGCGCACCACCCGGTCGTGCTGCCAGCGGTTGCGGTAGAACTCTTCCCACTGCCGTGCCTTGGGGTTGGCAATGTCTTGGATCCAGCTCACGTTGTCCTCCTCACGGCGGTTCTCAAGGCCGCGGCCCTCAGCGCCCCGTCCGCGCTTGGTCCACCAGCGGCCGGCGGACGCCCCGCAGGCGGCGCCGCCAGACGATTCCGATCGCCGATCATCGCCGCGACAAAACCGGCCAGGCTCAGCGCCAGGACCAGCAGCTCCCTGATTGGCCTGCTGGTTGGCCTGCCGCGGCCTGAATGTAGGCCCGCAGGTCTGCCTGTTCCTCCGGAGTCAGCGGGTGGTCGGCGTAGATCGGCTTCATGGTGGGGAAGGGGATGTTGGCCAGGGCCGAAGCCAGGCCGGCGTCGCCATACTTGGCGAACGCCTGGGTCAGGTTGGGTCCCATGACCCCGCCGCCCAGGACGCCGGCGCTGTCGATGCTGTGACAGCCCATGCACGGCGGGCCGTCGCTCTGGAAGTGGATATTACCCATGAACAGGGCCTCGCCTCTGTCTGGGTCTCCCGGCGGCGAGGCCTGCGGCGGTGGCCTGGGGCACGCCGCTCCTCCCGGGGCTTCCAGGTAGGCGATGACGGCCGCCACCTGGTCCTGCGGACAGGCCCAGGTTGGGCATTGGCACGTTGTTGAACTCCTGGAGCAGAGCAGCGGCGATGGGGTCGCCTGCGGCCAGCACCTTGTCCGGCTCGGCGATGAAGCGGGCCAGCCACTCCGGATCGCGCTGCGCCGTGACGCCCTTCAGGTCGGGGCCGACCAGCCGCCCGCCGCCGATGGTGTGGCAGCCGGCGCATTTGCTCTTGAAAGATCGCTTCGCCGTCTGCGGCGGATTGAGCGGGGGGAGCTGCCCACGCCAGCTGAGCGGAGAGGACGACCAGAAATGCGGCGAGCAAGAGCCCTGCCATTGCCTTTTGCAGACCGCGAGCCTTTGGAGACATGGGCTTTACCTCCCCCTGAGATCGGGATATTTCTCTTACAAAGGGCTGATTTCCTGGTCCGGAATTGTAACATAGGGCGGTTTTGCTGTCAAACGACCCCTTCTTGACACAGGTCAGGTTCGCGGTTATACTGTAGCTACATGGTAGCTACATGTGGCAAGGAGGGGAACGATGCCTCAAACGGTCGGTGTGCGCGAGCTAAAGAACCAAACGTCGCGCGTCATACGCGCGGTGTGCGAGGAGATGGTCGAATATGTGGTGACCCTGCGCGGCGAGCCGGTGGCCGTGCTGCGGCCTCTGACAACGGAAGAGGTGCAGCGACTGCGCCAGGCCGAGATCGACGAAACCCTGGCCGACATGAGGGCCCTGGCCCAGGAGGTAGGGGCAGCCTGGCGATCAGACAAGAGCGGCGTGGAGCTGGTCGCCGAGCAGCGGAGGTGAGCTGTGGCCGTCATCGATGCCAGCGTCTATGTCGCCCTGGTCAATGCCCAAGAGCAAGCCCACGCCCGCAGTTGGGCCTGGCTCGAGCGAGCCAAAGCGGCCGGGGAGCCGGTGGTGGCACCGGCCATCCTGCTGGCCGAGGTGGCGGCTGCGGTCAGCCGCGGCGTTGGCGATCTGGCCCTGGCTCACCGGGTTGCACAGCATTTACGGCGTTCCAAGGTCGTCGAGTTGATGCCGGTGGCGCTGGCCCTGGCCGAGCGAGCGGCCTTTATTGCCGCCGAGCACCGGATCCGTGGCTGTGATGCTGTTTACGTGGCCCTGGCGGATCAGTTGGGCGATTGCCTGATCACGCTGGACGAGCAACAGTTGGAGCGCGGCGCGGCGATCGTGGATGCCCGTGAGCCATAGGTAGAGCGCCTGAAAGGGGACGCGCGGACCTGGCGGGTTTACCAAAACCTGCCAGGCCTTTTGGTCCATGACCGCTTTTGGGGTATAATGCTGCCGTCTGGCGGGGGATGAGGGCACAGCCGCTGCCGTGAGTAGATATCAGAGGGATCGACGGGTGAGCGATAGGGACGAGTCTGGTGTCGGTCGTACTGCCGACCTACAATGAGCGGGAGAATATCGGCGAGCTGATCGAGCGCACGCTGGCCGCCGTCCAGCAGCCGGTGGAGGTGATCGTCGTCGACGACGACTCGCCCGACGGCACCTGGCAGGTGGTGCAGGCCATGGCCGAGCAGGAACCGCGCATCCGGCTGCTGCGGCGCATGGACGAGCGGGGCCTGACCTCGGCGCTGATGGCCGGCATCGGCCTGGCGCAGGGCGGCGTGGTGGCCTGGATGGACTGCGACCTGTCGATGCCGCCCGAGGTGCTGCCGGCGCTGCTGGCGGCGACTGGCCAGGCCGACGTAGTGGCCGGCTCGCGCTATGTGTCCGGCGGCCACGACGACGGCCGCTCGCTGACCGGTCAGCTATTCAGCCGGACGATCAACCTGGCGGCGTCGCTGCTGCTTGGCTGGCGGATCAAGGACTATACCAGCGGCTTCCTGGCCGTGCGCCGCCCGGTGTTCGACCGGATCCCGCTGCGCGGCGACTATGGCGAGTACTGCATCGACCTGCTGGCCCGCGCCCAGCGGCTGGGCTTCACCGTGCGTGAGGTGCCCTACCGCTGCGCGCCCCGCCTGCGCGGCGAGTCCAAGACCGCCACGAACGCGGTCGGCTACATCACGCGTGGCTGGAAATATGTCGTGACTATCCTGCGCTTGCGCTTTGCCTGGCGCCCGTTGAGGAGAGATGAAATGCTAAAACCTGTTGAACTGACGCCTGGAAGAGCTGGGCGACCTGGCCGAGCTGATCCCCGGCCAGGAGCCAGAGTTGAAGGTGTCGATCTCCCGCATCCCGATCTCAGAGCTGGAGATGGAGCGGACGATCATCCCGGTGTGCGAGCCGGCGCTGGAGGGGAACGAGACGCGCTACGTGATGGACTGCCTGAACACGAACTGGATCTCGTCGGCCGGCAAGTATATCAACCTGTTCGAGCAGTCGTTTAGCCGCAAGGTGGGCTGCGGCTACGGGAATTGCCTGCGTCAGCGGCACGGCGGCGCTGCACCTGATCATGGCCGCGCTGGGGCTGGGGCCGGGCGACGAGGTGATCATCCCCACCCTCACCATGATCGCCACCGCCTATGCCGTGTCCTACACCGGCGCCCGGCCGGTGCTGGTCGATTCGGAGCGGCGGACCTGGAACATGGACATCGACCAGGTCGAGGCCAAGATCACGCCCCGGACCAAGGCGATCTGCGTCGTCCACACCTACGGCCACCCGGTGGACATGGACGCGGTGAGGGAGATCGCCCGGCGGCACGACCTGTACGTGGTCGAGGATGCCGCCGAGGCGCACGGTGCGCTGCTACAAGGGCCGGCCGTGCGGCAGCCTGGGCGACGCCGCAGCCTTTAGCTTCTACGCCAACAAGATCATCACCACCGGCGAGGGGGGCATGGTCACCACCAACAACGCGGAGCTGGCCGAGACGGTGCGCACCCTGCGCGATCACGCCTTTTCCAAGGAGCGCCACTTCTGGCACAAGTATATCGGCTACAACTACCGCATGACCAACATGCAGGCCGCGGTGGGCCTGGCCCAGACGGAGCAGCTGGACAAGTTTGTGACGTGGCGGCGGGACAATGCGGCCCTGTACACCTCCCTGCTGCGAGACGTGCCGGGCCTGACCACGCCGGCCGAAGAGCCGTGGGCCAAGAACGTCTACTGGATGTACGGCATCCTGGTCGAAGACGAATTCGGCATGAGCCGCGACGAGCTGCGGCGGCGGCTGGCGGCGCAGGGCATCGAGACGCGGACCTTCTTTATCCCGATGCACCTCCAGCCGATCTACTACGCCGACTACAAGGGCGAGCGCTACCCGGTGGCCGAGGACCTGTGCCGGCGGGGGCTGTACCTGCCGTCGGCATCGGCGCTGACCAGGCGGGAGATCGAGCGCGTCGTTGAGGCAGTGAAGGCGTGCCAGAGCTAGATCAAGACCTGACAGGTCCGGCGCACTCCGCTTCGAGCGGGACTGCAAGACCTGTCAGGTCTGTTCTTCCCGATCTGCTGCTCGTCGCCGGGCTGATGGCCGTGGCCGCGGCGGTGCGGCTGCCCTATCTGCAGTTGGTGCCGGTCATCTCCGACGAGGCGTTCGAGGTGCTGGCGGCGCAGGGCATGGTCGGCGGCAAGTTCATCTGGTTTGGCCCGTTCGACCCCACCACCGGGCCGCTGGTGACCTGGCTGCTGGCGCTGGCCGTGTGGCTGTTCGGGTCGAGCGCCTACCTGGCGCGGGCGGTGACGCTGCTGTTCGGCGTCCTGACCGTCGGGCTGACCTACCTGCTGGGCCGGTCGCTGGCGGTTGGCCGCCTCCATAGCTCATCTGCCGGGCGCCTGGCCGGGCTGGCGGCGGGGCTGCTGCTGGCCTTTAACCCGGTCCACACCATCGTCAACAGCCACATCGCCTGGTCGAACTCGGCCACGCCGCTCTTTGCCGCGGCGACCTTCCTGGCGCTGCACGCCGCCGATGCGGCGGGGCGACGGGCGGCTGCTGGTCCTGGGCGGCCTGCTGTACGGACTGGCGCTGCAGACCCACATCTCGATGCTGGTGGTCATCCCCGGCCTGCTGGTCTGGTTCCTGGCCCGCCGCGACCTGCTGGCCTGGCTGCGGCGGCCGTGGCCCTACCTGGCCGTGCTGGCTGCGGCGCTGGGCTATGGCAACATGATCGTGTACAACGTCATGTCCCAGGGCGGCCTGCTGGCCGACGCCCAGCTTCACACCTACGCCTGGGAGCCGAATCCAAACCTGCTCTCATACCTCAATCGTCTGGCGGCGCTGCTGACCAACCTGGGCCAGACCGTTGGTGGTCAGGTGCCGCGCGTGGCCGACCCGCTGGCCGGCCTGGTCGTGGGGCTGTTGGTCGCCTGGCTGCTGGCGGCGCTGGTCTACACGGCGTGGCGGGGCGAGGCGCTGCCGCTCCTGGTGCTGCTGTCGACGGCGCTGGTCATGCCCTATTTCAACAAGCGCTACGACGGGCTGCTGTCGCAGCGCTACACCGCCTTTCTGCTGCCGCTCTGTTTCGCGGCGATGGGCGTCCTGGCGGCGGAGGTGGTTGGACTGTGGCGAAAGGCCGGGCGATCTGCCGAGCGAGTGGCGACCGGGGCGGGGCAGGTCGGCCGGGAGGCCCGGACGAGGCGGCTTGTGGCCGGGCTGGTGGTGGGGCTGATGCTGATCGTGGCGATCTATCCGATCCGCAACACACTGGCCTACTACTCGGCCGAGACGCAGGCCGGGCGCGACAACCGGCTGACGCTGGCCTTCACCGGCTATGTGAAGACGAGCCTGCCGCCGGGCACGGCGCTGTACGTCAGCTCGGGCTTGCAGAGACAAGGCGGACGGCCCCGGTTACCGGTTCCTGCGGGCCATCTACTACTATCTGACCATGGAAGGGGTGCAGCACCGCGTCCTGGACCTGCCGGACATTGCCGCTGCGCTGGAAGCGGCGCCGGACCAGGCGGCGTGGCTGGTGCTGACCGCCGACGACTATCTGGCGCTGGAGCAGCGGTTCGAGCTAGAGCCCGATAGTGGGCGGCCCGGCCGTGCCAAATGGGGGGTACGTCGCCGGTTACAGGCTGCCCTAACTGATGTAGCCCAACCCTCGCAGCCGGCGCTCCATTTCAGCTTCCTCTTCCTCGGTGGACCTGACAGGTTCCGAAAAACCTGTCAGGTCTGTTTCTTCGACGGCCGGCTGCATACCGCACCGGGTGCGCCGCCCGGTACTCGTCGTCAAAAATCTCCACCAGCGGCCGGCCGTCCATGTCGTCGGGGATCGGCAGGTCGAGGGCATACAGCACGGTCGGGGCGACGTCGACGATGCGCGCGCCCTCGATCCGCTGCCCGGCGGCGATGCCCGCCCCGGCGGCGGCCAGGACGCCGGTCGGGCGGTGCCGGCCCTGCAGCAGGCTGGGCGGCAGCGGCTCGAGGACCCTGGCCGCCATCGGCGCGTCGCTGGCCAGGTAGGGGCCGTCGCCCAGGTCAAAGACGAGGTCGGGCAGCAGGTCGAGGAACGGCCCGTCGTACAGCTCCTCGCGGCGGTAGACGGCCTGCACCACCGGCTCACCCGTGTCCGGGTCGCGCAGGGCCAGCAGCTCGGCGGCCAGCCGGTCGCGCAGCGCCTCGTACGGCTCTGGCCCGGCTCGACCACCCCGTTCGGCTCGCGGCCCTTGAGGTTGACGAAAATCCCCTCGCTGGCCGGGCTGCCCGATACGGCCTGGGTCCGGCTCCAGTCGATGGGCCGGGCCAGGGCGCCGTCGATCTGGCGGCCGACGGTCACCCGCGCCAGGCGGCCCACCCGCCGGCGCAGCCCCAGCACGTCGAGGCGGCGGACCAGGCTCGCGCAGCGCCTGGGGCGTGAGGCCCAGCCGGGCCAGCGCCGCCCCCGGCCCGCTCCCCTGCGACCTCGCCGAGCGCCAGCAGGCCCCTGCTCCAGCAGGAAGCGGTTGACGTGGAACCAGGTGCGGGCCGGGCCAAAGCCGTGATCGGACACCAGGAAAAAGGTCGTCTCGCCGTCGAGGCGCCCCAGGCGGTGGCCGAGAATGTCGTCGGCCAGGGTGTAGCACTGGTCGATCAGCGCGAGCGCGGCCGGGGTCGGCGCTGCGGCCGGCGATGTCGTTCCAGAACAGGTGCTGCAGGTGGTCGACCGCCTGGACGACGCTGAAAAAGAGGTCGGCCGGGTGGCGCTCCATCAGTCGGCGGGCGACCTTTTCGTGCTTCTCCATCCAGTCTGCCAGCTCGACGAGCTGCTGCTGGGTCGCGCCCAGCGGGTCAAAGGGATCGGGCTTGTAGCCGGGGACCAGCGCCTCGATCTCGTCCTTCAGCGCCTCCGGATAGACATAATCGGCCTTGCCCGGCGGCGTGAGAAAGCCGGAGACCAGGTAGCCCTCGACCGGCGTGGGTGGATAGGTGACCGGGACGTTGACCACGCCCACGCGCCGGCCGTGCCGCCCGGCGGTCTGCCACAAAGTCTCGCCGCGCACCAGGCGGCTGGACACAAAGGTGCGGTGCTCGCTGAGCGGCGCGCCCGGCGACCGCTCCCAAAAATCGACCACGCCGTGGCGGGCCTGGTTCTTGCCGGTGCTGAGCGACACCCACGCCTGGGCGCTGAATGGCGGGGTGGTGGACCGCAGCCCGCCCCACGCTCCCCGCTCCAGCAGGCCGGCCAGGTTGGGCATCTCGCCTCGCTCGACGCGGGGCAGCAGCACATCCCACGTCGCCCCGTCCAGGCCGAGAATGATCGCTTTTCGTCTAGTTTGGGTCACCGTCACTTCCTTGCCGTCTGCAAGCTATCACCTCACCCGCTCGAACGCCTCAAGCCTGCACACGGCTCTCGCTTCAGCCAGCGCCATTGTAACATACTGGTGCGGAGCATGCAAGCCTCATCCAGGCTTTCTTCGCACTACGCGATGGTTTTTATCGCATGCCCACGCTCCCGCGTGGGCACGACCGTCTCGGTCGCTCCGCGTCCATCATAGGGGCAGGCGGTGATGCGCTACAACATCCTGGGCCAGGTTTCCATACCCGGCCCATTTCCGTCTTTGTCGCCGGCTTCGCTGCCCTGGATAACCTGCTGCATCGCAGGGCGTTTTCGTTATACCCCCAACCGCCGAAAAGCTCAAACCCCGACCGCCAACCCTATTACGCACGGCTTGCGGCGGCTTGCCTGAGCTACCCGCCACGGGATGCCCTCAGAATTCCAGGCTAATCTGCCTACGGCCCGCAGCGCATTACCCACATTCGCCCATACCCCTCGACGTCCTCAAGATACCACGGGCAAAAGGGCGAATACAGCGCGTCGCCCAGGCTCTCTCCCTCGCCGCCGGACAGCACGAACGCCAGGTCCAGGTGCTCGTGGTTCGTCTGGGCGATCATACCCAGGCCGTCCATTCGCTCCGACGCGAGGCCGCCCACACACACCCGATGTGGCCCCACCTGGCCCTGATCGGGCCAGTAATACGCGCCGTCGCCCATGCCAAAGCCGACGTCGCCGGCCTCATTTGTCGGGCCGTAGACGCCGCGGTCCAGGCCGCAGCCTTGCAGCGCCGGCGGCAGCACGGGCGCATCCTGCCAGTAAAAGACGACCTCGACCCCCGCCACCGGGGCGCCCGCCTCATCCTCGACGTGAACGACAATAGTCGCCGGGCAGTCGCCGCAGCACGGATGGATGGCCAATAGCTTGGCCGTGGCCGCCGGATTTTCCGTCCACGTCACCGGGCCAAAGTAGCCGTGTAGCCAGGCGATATCGGTTACACTCCCGTCGCAGTCATAGATGGTTGGCAGCTCGCCCGGCGGTTCTGTCCGTTGGCGTAACCGTTGGCTCAGCCGTCGGTTCCTCCGTTGGCTCAACCGTCGGCTCAACCGGCGCGGCGTAATCCCGCACCACCAACGGCAGGTAGATTGGGTAACGGCGAACGAAGATGGTGATCGGCGTCGTTGCGGTCAACGAGTTGATCGAGTTTGCAGCGGTAACCGTGGCCGTGTAGAGGCCGATCGTAGCATAGGTGTGGGTCATGATCGCCCCGCTGCCGCCTGACCCATCCCCCAGGTCCCAGGTGTAACTGACGTTCGTACCGCTGCTGATGACGGCGCTGAAGGTGGTGACGTGGCGCAGCGCGGTCGGGCTGTCGTTGGCCGCCGTCAGACCGGCGATGGCCTCGTCGACGACGACGGCTGGGGTCGTCGCCGTTATTTCGCCCACGCTGTTGCTGGCCGTGACCACCGCAGTGTAGAGGTCGACCGCAGCGTAGGTGTGGCTGATGATCGCCCCGCTACTACCTGACCCATCCCCCAAGGCCCAGGTGTAACTGACGTTTGTACCGTTGGTGATGGTGGCGGTGAAGGTGGTGGCGTGTCCCAACACGGTGGGGCTGTCGTTGGCCGCCGTCAGGCCGGTGATGGCCTCGTCGACGGCGACTGAGGTCGTCGCCGTCACCTGGCTCACGCTGTTGCTGGCCGTGACCACCGCGGTGTAGGTGCCGACCGCAGCGTAGGTGTGGGTGATGATCGCCCCACTGCCGCCTGACCCATCCCCAAGGCCCAGGTGTAGCTGACGTGCGTGCCGCTGCCGATGGTGGCGGTCAAGGTGGTGGCGTGGCCAAGCACGGTCGGGCTGTCGCTGGTCGCCGTCAGGCCGGCGATGGCCTCTTCGACGACGGTGACTGGGGTCGTCGCCGTCACCTCGCTCACGCTGTTGCTGGCCGTGACCACCGCAGTGTAGACGCCGAGTGCAGCATAGGTGTGGGTCATGATCGCCCCGCTGCCGCCTGACCCATCCCCCAAGGCCCAGGTGTAACTGACGTTCGTGCCGTTGGTGATGGTGGCGGTGAAGGTGGTGGCATGTCCCAGCGCAGTAGGGCTGTCGTTGGTCGCCGTCAGGCCCTCGATCGGCGCCTCGCTGATGGTGATCGCATGGCTGTCCGAGACCGAGCCGCTCACGTTGCTCGCCGTGACCGTGATGATCTGCATCCCGGGGAGCTGCCAGGTAACAGAGACCTCGTCCGTGATGCCGGCGGTGTGGGTGATGGGCAGTTGGCCGCTGGCCTGCCAGACGTAGGCGAGTGGCAGGGTGGTTGTGATCGGCCCGACCGTGGCGGTGAAGGTATAGGATTGGCCGACAATCCCCTCACCCGGACCTGAAATAGTGACCAGGGTGGGAGATAGTACCAAGGCTGCCTCAAACGACCCGATATCGCACACTGCCAGTCCGTCCCCATTCCCGTCCACGGGGCGTGGCGCGCCGCGCTGGTCGGTGGCGGGGCACTGGCCGTCGTCGCCGGCGTCAATGGCTGGGCTGCTCCCCAGCAGGGCATGGGTCCAGGTGGACCCGCCGTTGTTCTGCAGGGGGCCAAGCACCGGGTCGGTATTCGGTAGAGAGCCGTTTGCCGGGTCGAGCCCGCAGCTGCCATCCGAGTCGATGTTGTGCCCGCCATCGATGATCAAGCCACCCGTAATGCAATCACCACCCGACAAGCTATTGGCGATGACGGTGTTGGTGATCGTCATGGGGTATCCATTCGAGATTCCACCCCCACCGCCGTCAGCGCTGTTGGCTGAGAAGGTGCTGTCAGCTATGGCCATCGGTCCTGCGTTAAGAACTCCACCGCCGTCCACGCTTGCTGGAATGCCTGATTTCCAGACAGTGTGCTGTTGGTCACCGTCATCGTGCCGGCATTGTAGATAGCTCCACCCGAGCCAGAATATTCCGAACCGCCTGCCACATTTCCAGACAGGGTGCTGTCAGTCACCATCATCGTGCCGGCATTGTATATCGCCCCACCCTCACCGTCAACGCCATTTCCAGACAGGGTGCTATTGATGATGGTCACCTTTGCCGACCAGTCGACGTATAACCCACCGCCAGAGGACGCACTTCCATCGGTCACCGCCAGGCTCTGCAGGGTCAGATCGCTGCCCGTTTGCACCCACCACACGCGGGTCGCTCCGCCGCCAGTGACTGTGATCACCTCGCCCCCGATCCACCACCAGTGGCCCGCCGGCGGTCACCGAGAGCTGGCTGGTAACGGTGATCGTGCCCGCCACGCCAAAGGTGATGGTGTCGGTCAGCACGTCGCCCGCGCCGCAGGCATCCACCGGCGTGTTGGTGTTGGCCGCTTCGAGCGCCTCGCGCAGGGAACAGTCGCCGTCTGTGTTGAGCTCGTCTTCCAGCGTGGTGACCGCCATGGCAGTCTGTATCCCGCCCGGCTGTTTGGTCAGCGTGTGACCCATCCGCCAATTGGAATCCGCGTCTTCAGCAGCCATCGCCCGGCTGGATACTCCCGCCAGGTAGAAAAGCATCCCAAGCGTCAGACATGCCGGGATGAATCCAATGGAAACGCGCCAGATCTTGCGTCTGCGCGCTGTGCGATCTGCGTTCATCTGCGTCCCATTCTCGGCCGGACCAACAACGTGGCGACCTGTCTCAGGTCCTCGATCCGCAGCTCCCGTAGGGCCAGCAGCAGGGCCAGGTACAGCGCGCCCAGCAGCACATAGCCCATCGCCAGCCACAGCCCTGACGGCGACCACACCCAGGCAAGTGCGCCCACCACCGCCGAGGCCAGGGCGATGCGGACTAACGAGCGGCCCAGGGCCGAGGTCCACCGCCGGCCGGTAGCGGCGCAGAACGTACACGGCGACGATCGTCGCCGCGCCGCCCACGCACAGCAGCGAGGCCCACGCCGCGCCGATCGGCCCCAGCCACCTGACGCCCAGCCAGATGGCGACGGCCGCGACCGGCAGCAAGGCCAGCGGGATCGCCAGCGCCCGGCGCGGCCGGTTCTCGGCCAGCAGAGCCGTCACCAGGGTGATATAGACGCTGTACGCGCCATAGCTCACGATCAGCACGCTCAAGAAGGGCCCCGCCGGCCGGTAGGCCGCCCCAAAGATCAAGGCTGCCAGCGAGCCGGCGGTGGCGAGTCTACCACGGCCACGATCGGCACGATGGCCAGGGCCAGCAGGCGGATCACCTGGCGCAGATAGCTGCGCGCCTGGGGCAGGTCGCCGGCGGTGATGGCGTGCGACAGCGATGGCAGCAGCGTGAAGGAAAAGGCCAGCAGGATCAGCCGGGGCGCATCGGCCAGGATCACGGCAGCGCTGTAGTAGCCGACCTGCACGTCGTCCGCTACCAGCCGCTGCACGCCCATCAGGTCTATCTGCAGCAGCAGGTTGCTGGCCAGGGTCAAGCCGACGGCGGGCAGAACAAAGGCCAGGATCTCCCGCTCGCCGACGACCCGGCCGGTTCCGCCCTGGGAAGAGGGGGAGGCGCTTGGGCCATCGTCGGCTCCACAGGTAGGCTACCGCCAGGCCGCCCAGCGACGAGGCGACGTTGCCCAGCAGCGCCCCGTTCACCCCCCAACCGGCATAGACCAGCAGGCTGCTGACCAGCAGCTTGGTCAGGCCGTAGGCGGCGACGGCCGAGGCCAACTGGCGAAAGGCCCGCTTGCCGTTCAAAACGCCCCGGTAGTAGGCGTAGGCGCTCATGCCGGCCATGTCGAGCGAGGCCACCCGCAGGTAGCCGGTCAGCTCCGGATCGCGCAGCAGGTCGGCCAGCAGCGGCGCGGCCAGGAAAAAGGCCAGGAACACGCCGCCGCCGATCAGGGCCTGGACGCGGGCGGCGGCCCGTCGCACCGCCGGGTCGGACAGCGAGGCATCGGGCAGGAACTTGAGCAGGGCGGCCGGCACGCCGTTGTTGACGGTGATCTCGACCCAGATCAGGACGGTCATGGCCACGCGGAACAGGCCGTAGGGGGCCGGCGTCCAGCAGGCGGGCCAGGATGGCGTACAGGACAAAGCTGGTCAGCAGAAAAACGCCCTGCCCCACCGCCACGTACAATGAGCCCTTGGACAACTGCTTATCGTCGCTCGCCGTCATGTCCAGTCTGGCTCGTGATGCGCATATAGTACAGCGCCGAATCCAGGTATTCCCGGGCGTTCATCTTGAAGGGGAACATCCGTCTCTTGATGGCCCATCCCTTCCACACTTGTAGACCAACCAGAAAAGGGGTGTCGAGGGCAAGCGGATCAGGCGGCGGATGGCGGGCAACAGCCAGGGGAATTCGACCCCCAGCGCCAGGAGCTTTTGCAGATTCTCGATCTGTCGCTTTTCTGCCTCGCTGCCGAACCGGATGACCGTGTCGTCGCTGACCGAGCCCGACAGGCTGTCGAAGGAGCCGGTCATCCACCCCTGCTCGTAGGCCTTCTCCCCGAGCGCGGTCTTGGGGTAGGGCTGGAAGAGGAACACGTTCGCGTAGGCGGGCCGGCACTGGGCGTTGAGCTCTAACGTCTCCCAGTCGGTCTCCAGGCTGCCGGTGGGCAGGCCGAGCATGTTGTTGGTCATAAAGGCGATGCCATGCCGGCGCAGCATCTCGGCTGCGCCCAGGATCTCCTCGCGGCTCATGTTCCGGTTCAAGACGGTGTTGCGCAGCCGGTCGTTGCCGGCCTCCAGCCCGAAACTGACCGACACGCAGCCGGCTTCTTTGAAGAGCGCTAGCTTGTCCTCGGTCACCAGGTTGCCCGCACCTGGCACCAGAAGGGCAGGCCGATCTCGGCCTTGTAGCGGGGCATGAACTCCTGTAGCCATTTGTCCTGAAGGATAAAGGTGTCGTCCATGAACAGGACAAAGCGCACGTCGTGCCCGGAGGTCACCTCCTTCAGCTCGCGGATGACATTGTCCACGCTGCGGCGGCGGAAACGGTGCGCCTGGCCGCCGTACAGGTCGGAGTAGGCCTTGTTGAAACAGAAGGCGCAGTTGTAGGGACAGCCCCGCCCGGTGATGAACGGCTTGATCTTGGTGCGGCGGCTCTGCCGGTGGGCGGCGTACAGCAGCTCCCGGTCAGCAGAAGGGGAGCGCGTCCAGCTCTTCGCCGGTCAGCAGCGGGCGAAGCTGGATTGCGCACCACCTCGCCGTCCAGCTTGAACCACCAGTTGAGGATGCTCGGGGCGGGTCAGGCGCACGCCGTCGCCGTTCCGTTCCAGGGCGTTCATCAGATCGAGCGTGGCGTACTCGCCCTCGCCGATGCACAGCCCGATCCACGCCTTCCTGTTCGATCATCTCCGGGAAAAAGGTGGGGTGGGGTCCGCCAAAGATCGAAAAGACACCCGGCAGCTGCGCCCGGATGCGCCGGTTCTGCTCCAGGTACCACAGGTGCGATCCGGTATAGACGGTGTAGCCCAGCACGTCGGGCCGCAGGCGCAGCGCCGCGTCCAGCGGGTCCTCTTCGGTCGCCACCACCAGGCTGACCTGGTGGCCGGCCTGCTTCAGCAGGCTGCTGATGAGCAGGATGCCCTGCGGCTCGTTATCGATCTCTTTGACAACGAAACAGAATGTGCAAATCGCTAGCTCTCGTTCTCGCCCCGCGTGCCGACGACGACGGCCGGCACGCCGCGGGCGATGCTGTAGGGTGGCAGGCTGTGGGTGACGACGGCGCCGGCGCCGACCACCGAGCCCTGGCCGACGTCACGCCGCCCAGGACAATGACCGAAGCGCCCAGCCAGACGTCATCTTCGACGACGATCGGCGCCCCGAGGGGCGGCTGGGCGCGGATCGGAATGTCGCGCCGGGAAAAGGTGTGGTTGCCGCAGATGAGCTGCACGTCGTTGGCCAGCAGCACGTCGCGCCCGATCTGGATGCCGTTGTGGCCGTAGAACAGGCAGCGATGGCCGATGTAGGTCGTGGGGCCGACGATTACCTGGGCCCGGCCGGCGACGATGTAGCTGCCGCGCGACAGCCACACATCGTCCTGAAGCTCGATCCGGCCCTCGGCGGTGTTGGCGTCAAGGAAACAACCCTCGCCGATCATGACGTGCCGGCCCAGGAAGATGCGCCGCGGGACCAGCAGCCGGACGTCCTGCTCGATGAAACAGCCGCCGGCCCACCGCGCCGAGCACAGTCCGGTAGGCCCAGCTGCGCAGGACAGAGCCGGCCACGGTCGGCATCGGCGAGAGCGCGGTCAGGACGGCGCCCTGCCACAGGAAGCGGCCCAAGCCGCCGCCGCCGGTAACCCGGTCTACATAACGGCCCAGGTTGCGGCGCAGGCCGCCGCGCATGGTGGCCGTTTGATAGGTGCGATCGTCCATGTCGGCTCTCAGCTTTCAACAGCCGCTTGCGGCGTATCGCACAAAGTGCGATCGCCGCCAGGCGAAGGTTGACCGCCTGTCACCATCCCCGGATGGCGAGCGGCAGGTAGGCCCGGTATCCGCCGCGCACAGCCGAGCCGAGGCTGATCTCGTCTACCAGGACAGGCGGGCTGCCGGACACGATAAAGGTGACCGTCATCGGGCTGCTGGCGAGGCCGGTCAGGTCATACCAGACGTGCGACCAGGCATCGCTCTCGACCGGCAGGGTGTAGGTGACCGGACTGGCGCCGGACAGCACGACCTGGAGGCTGCTCGACGGGCCGGGTTGCTCCAGGCGGACCAGGAACGACAGGGTGGGGTTGCTCGCGGCCAGTCTCAGGCCGAGCGGAGGGCTGACCATCTGGCCGATCGTCGAGCTGCCGCTCCCGTCACCCAGCTGCACCGAATTGGCGCCGGTGTGGGCCGCAGCCGCCAGGGTAGGCGAGACGGTGCCGCCTGTCTGCCAGGCGTCCAGGTTGCCCGCTTCGAACCCGCCGTCGGTGACGGCGTCGTCGAGGGGCGGAAGGAATAGGTCGGCGCCGCTGACGTCGCCGGCGACGGCTACGTCCAGCATCGGCGGCAGGATGCCAAAGCCGGCGCGGCCGGCCCACACATCGTACAGGCCGTTGCCGGCCAGGTAGGCCACGTAGCCGCCCGGCCTGGGCTCGATGGTCAGGGCGGCCGGGGTCAGGGTGACCAGGGCGCCGGCCATCGGCTCATCGCGGACGGTTGCAGATCTTGCCGCTGAGTGTGTAGTGGGCCAGGAGGGTAGCAGACCGGTCGCCGACCAGGCGCCTACGTTGCCGGCTTTGGTCGTGGGCGCGGGCCTGGAAATAGTAGGTCTGGCCGTACTGCGGTGAGGCGGGGTTGAATGTGCCGCTGGTGCTCGATGTGCCGGTCAGCCAGGGCTGCCAGGTTCCGCCGCCGACCTTGTATTCCACATCGTAGGTGGCCACGCCGGAGCAGGCGTCACTGCCGCCCCAGTGCACGGCAAAGGGGGCCAGGCGGGCGGGGGGCAGAGGGTTGACGTGGGCTTCGTAGGGCGGAGTGCTGTCCTTAACCTGGGTCGAGCCGGGTGCGGTATAGTCCGACACATTGCCGGCAACGTCTCGGGCGCGGACGCGAAAGCTGTAGGTATGGCCCCAGGCAAGGTTGGAATAGGAGCCCGAGGTGGCGGTGGTGGCCATCAGCCAATCGGTCCATGACCCGGCGTCGACCTGGGCCTGTACGTCAAAGTTGGCCACGCCCGTGCCGTTGAGGTTGTCGCTGCCCGACCAACTGACCAAAACGCTGCCAAAGCACTCGGCCTGGGGCGGAACGCTGCCCAGAGCCGGCGTGGGCGGCGTGATGTCCTCGTATATCTCCTCAAAGGTCGTCAGGATGCAGTCGTACCAGGTATCGGCCAGGAGCTGCAGGCCCGCTCCCGTTGGGATGCACATCGTCCCAGAATAGCTCTTGCCAGTTTCCATAATCTATCAAAGGCCTGGTACTGATAGCACAGGGGGACGCTCTTGACGTTCGGCGATGGGGATGACCGCCTCCTCGTTCATGATCTGCGTCTCGGGGTTCCGGCCGTCCGTGCGGGGGATGATGGTTGCCAACACCAGCTTGACGTTGTCCACCCCGGCATGGCGGGCGTTGTAGATCATCTGGTCGAGATGGTCATAGACCAGGCCCGGATCCCGTGCCGTCGCTGACGTCGTTGGTGCCTTCCATGATCAGGACATACTTGGGCTGATTTGTCGCTGACCACACCGCCGATCCGCAGCGAGCCCCCGTTCGTCCTCTCGCCCGGTTCGCCAAAGTTGAGCACCTCTGACGGGCGGACCTGGCTGTCGAGCCTGAAGTCGAGGCGGTCTGGGTAGGAAGCCCCCGCGTTTTCGTCGTACTCACCCCAGGTGATGCTGTCGCCAAAGGCCACGTAGCGGTTGGGGACTGGGCTGGACAGCACGGCCGCGGGCGCCGGCTGGCCTTCGACCCAGGCGGTAAGCGGCTCGCCTGTAGCCGCGACGGTCGCCTGCGCCACCGGCGCCGGCGATGCCGATCGGTCCAGCCACAGGAAGACAGGCCGGCCGCCGCCCGACGCCATGGCCACAACGTCGGCAGCCGCGCCGGTGTGGATGACTTGCGGTTCGGCTCCAACCCGATCCCGTCCAGCGGGCATGGGCCAGGGCGGTCGCGCCGTTGGCGGCCACAGCCCAGGCCAGGTGCATCTGGCCCTGGCCGTCGAGGACCAGGGACGGGCCTTCCTCGTCGATCGGAAGGTCCGGAGAAGAGGAAGCGATCTGCTCTGGCGTCCACGCCAGGCGGGATGGGTCCCAGCGGGCGAACAGGATCCGCCGCTGTGAGCGCTCGCCGCTGGCGACGCGGGCCATCCAGGCCAGCCACGGCTGGCCGTCGGGGCCGAGCGCCAGGCTGGGAAGGGTGTCCAGGCCGTCGTCGTCACGGTTGACCATCTGCTCGGCCGTCCAGCCGGCGCCGGTCCAGTAGCTGGCGTATATCTCGTCGTCCGGCCCCTGGTGGTGGCCCACCCACACCAGCCACGGCCGGCCGTCGCCGGCCACGATCAGTCGTGGTCGATAGTCGTTGCGGTGCGTCTCGCCGTCGTCAGCGCTGACCTGCCACGGCGCAGACCAGGACTGCCCATTCCAGCGGGCGGCATAAATCTCAGTGTCGGTGCCGTCAAAGGCGGCCCACGCGAGCCACAGCGTGCCGTCCGCTGAGGCGGCCAGGGCCGGGGCGGCTGGCCCGCGCGACGGCGCCGATGGGCACGGCCTGCGGCTCGGTCCAGGCGCCGGCGGCCCACCGGCTGACATACAGCTCTCGCCGGCTCGGAATCGGACCTGGGCGAAGAGGTCCAGGCCAGCCAGACCTGTGCCTGCGACCCCGGCGAGGTGGCTATGGCCACACTGGGTGAGTAGTCCCAGGCGTCGGGGCGGGTATGGACCGCCTGTGCCGGCGACCAGGCGCCGCCGGACCAACGGCTGAAATAGATCTCGGCGTCGGTCCCGCTGTCGGCTTCCCAGGCGGCCCATAGCTGGCCCTGTGGATCGCGGGCGACGGCCAGCGAGCGAATCTCTTGCGCTACAAATGTGGGAGTCGCAGCCACGGCGCCGGGCAGGGAGACTGGGACAAGGCTCAGCACCAGCACAATGGCTAACAGCCTAATACTCATTGGTTTCCCTCGGTGTTTGTCAAATTAACGTTCCAGCGTCAATGTTCCAATATGAACCAGGTCATCTTGCCATCGTTCGCCGGTCGGCCACGATATGGCCTGGAGCCTGGCGCCCGATTCGGGATGGTACAGACCACCCCACAGGATGTAGACGCCCGGCGCAAGGTCGGTGGGCAGCTCCAGGCGATAGGGATCGGCCAACACCGTGCCGCGCGACCAGACGCGGGTGGGGTAGCGTCCGTTCAGCGGTGAGTGATCATCCTGGGCCACCGATTCGGCGTCTGGCGCGATCAGGTGGACAAAGCCGATATAGTCGTCGCGGATGTTGGCCAACCCCTGCCAGTGCAGCGTGACGGTGACCACGTCGCCGGGCCGGACGGTCTCCTGTGACAGGTCGGCCCCAACCAACCGGATCTCCTGGCCGAACAGGGTATCGGTGAGCAGCTCCGGCTGCGGGGTGGGCCATGCCGCCGGCTCCAGGGCCACCTCGCCGGCAAAGACGTACTGCAGATCCTTGCCGTCGGTGCCAAAGGCGGGCAGCTCTACCCGGGTCTTGTGATCGTACAGGCCCACGTTGAACCGGAGCAGCACCGGCCCCTGCGCATCCTCGGACACGACGATATAGACGGTGTCGGAGATGATCTCGCCGGGCTGCCAGCGGCTGGTCGGGTAGCGTCCGCCGCCGGGGTAGGTGTCGATCTGGCCCTCAATGGTGCCGTCCGGGGCCGAGGCGTGGACAAAGATGGAATAGTCTATGGCGGTAGGCTGCCTGGACCGCCAGATCAGGGTCAGCGGCACCTGGTCGCCGGCCTGGATCGGGCCGCTGGGCTGGATGTAGCCGATTAGGTCGCAGCAGTCGTCGTAGCGGACGTTGACGATCGACGGCACCGCGTCCAGCTCGGCCAGGGAATGGTAACGTTGCGGCTCGGCGTAAGTGGGGGCGATGATCAGGATCGGGCACAGGGCGGCCCAGGCGGCCCAGGCGACCAGGAAGGTGGTGGCGGCCGTCCAGCGCCAACGGTTGGGCACCAGCTCGGCCCAGCCCACGACCAGAAAGAAAGCGATCGACACCAGGGCGGGGAACATCAGCCGTCCCTGGCTGGCCGGGGTCAGCAGGGTCCAGCGCACCAGCCCGATGGCGACCAGGACGAGCCACAGGAAAAGAGGAGAATGACCGGAAGTGACCTGTGGTTGCCGAGTCCTCTTCGTTGTGGCCTGTCCTGTGTCGCGACCGGAGGAAGCGCGCAGGGATAGAGCGGTACAGATACAGTCCAAAGCCGGCGCAGCCGGCGAGCGTCAGCAGGTCGATGATCCAATAGATCGGGTCGGGCACCAGGACGCTGAACCAGCCAAACAGCGCCCAGAAGGAGTAGCGAAAGCCCCGGAACTCGGAATAGATGGCGCTGAGGGTGGTGGGCCACTCCTGGCGCGATCCCATGACCCACAGGTGAGCGTTAATGCCCGACAGGTCGCCGTACAGGTGCAGGTTGCGGGCGAACCACCACCCGGACAGGCCGAGAGCCAGGCCCAGGACGAGGAGCCCGGCCGGAGACCAGCCAGGCGAGGCGCCGCTGCCGCCAGGCCAGCCAGGCCAGTGTGGCGGCTGCCAGGGGCCACAGGAGCAGGCCGCTCAGCTTGGACAAGGCCGCCAGGCCCAACAGCAGCCCCAGAGCTCCAAGCTCCAGCCAACTGGGCAGCCTGGCGGCGCACAGCCAGCGGGCCAGCAAGACCACCGTCCAGGAGCAGATCAAGATGACCAGGTTGTCGTTGTTAACCGAGGCGCTCAGAAACAGGAACTGGGGTATGAACGCGACCAGCCCGGCCATGCCCAGGGCGATGCCCGGCCGGTCGGGGAAGACGATGCGGCCCAGGCGATAGATGGCCAGCAGGGTGCCGACGCCAATGAGGGTCGATACCAGCCGCAGCAGGTGGACAAAGAGAACAGTGCCTTGATAGGGCCAGCTTTCCTGGGCCGGATCGTGGATCACCCGGTTCTTGTTGTCGGGCCGCTTGGGGTCGCCGATGCCGCCGGCGTGGGGGTTGACGTACGGCCAGGCTGTCGGCCGCGTCGTGGGGCTGCCAACCGGTCAGCGCCGTGGCCAGCCAGTAGTAGAGGGGTGGCTGTGTTCCCTCCTGCTCCCACGGGCCCTGGCTTGTCCTTGGTGACCACCGGCAGGGCGCCCTGGTCGTCGAGCCAGGCGACAAAGGCGGTGTGCTGTAGCTCGTCGGGCGATTCAAAGATGGGTGTGTAGACGTTGTACAGGATCGACAGCGCCACAAACAGGGTCAGGATGATGGCCAGCACCCACGACCGGCGGATTCTACCCATGCTGCTTGTCAGCCGCCTCCCTGAAGAGCTTGAGGCGAGCCCGCACCGAGCCGGCCCCGCGCAGCAGGCGCCTGATGTCGGCCAGGCGGCGGACCTTGAGCGCCTCGCCCAGGACGTAGCGAGGGCGGTAGTAATACTCGCGGTAGGCCCGGACGCGCGCCTCCTCGAGCTGGCCGGCCGTGAGCCACGGCGTCTCGATCAGCGAATTCTCGGCGGTATAGTCGGCCCAATCCTCGCTGGTCAGCCAGCCGTTGGCCTGGCACTCCTCGTACAGGGCCGTGCCGGGGTGGGGAATGGCGATGGCGAACTGGGTGCTCGAGGCGTTGAGCTCCTTGGCCAGGTCGAGCGTCTGTTGGATCGTGTCCTGGGTCTCGCCGGGGGTGCCGAACAGGAAGAAGGCCTGGGTCTTGATGCCAACCTGACGGGTCAGCTTGAAGGCGGCCCGCACCTTGTCGACGGTGATCCCCTTGCGCATCTTTTTCAGCATCTCGGGCGAGCCCGATTCGACGCCGAACAGGATGTAACCACAGCCGGCAGCCTTCATCGCTTCCAGCACCTCGCGGTCGACCGTATCGACGCGGCACTGGGCGATCCACTCTGCCTCCTTTTCCAGGCCGCGCTCACGGATCAGGCGGCAGATGTCAAGGACGCGCTGGCGGTCGATGGTGAAGGTGTCGTCGTCGAAATAGATCTCGTCGTGGCCAAAGCGCCGGACGGCCTGCTCGATCTCGGCGACGACGTTTTCGGGCTGCGGGCTCGGAACTTGTGACCGTACAGCACGTCGGGCCACAGGCAGAAGGTGCAGCGGTAGGGGCAGCCGCGGGAGCTGATCATCGCCGTCGGGTGGCCGCCGCTGTAAATGCCGGCGCGGTAGCCGTCGCCGTGGACGATGTGGCGGGCCGGGAAGGGCATGTCGTCGAGCGGCTCGAACAGGGGCTGGGGCGGGTTGACCCGCACCTCGCCGCCGTCCCGGTAGGTGAGTCCCAGCACGCCGCTCAGGTCGCCGCCGGCCTGCAGGGCCAGGGCCAGATTGGCGGCCACCTGCTCGAACTCGCCGCGGACGACGGCGTCCACGGCCGGATTGTCGGCCACGGTCTGCCGGTCAAAGTGGGTGACATGCGAGCCGAGCAGGGCGACAAAGGTCCCGGGACTGGCATCCTTGACGGCGGCGGCGGTCTCCAGGTCAAAGGCGATCGACGGGGTCGACGTCTCGAGCAGGACCAGGCCCGGCTTGCGGTCGGCGACCTGGCGGGCAAAGGCGTCGATCGACAGCTCATCCATGACGGCGTCGAGGAACGACACGCCGAGGCCGGCCTGTTCGAGGACGGCGGCGGTGTAGGCCAGGTAGATCGGGTATTCGATATATTTGTCGCTGCGCTTGTGCGGCCAGCGCACGTCAGACCGGGCACCGTACCCCGGCCCTGGCCAGGGTGGGTTGGCAACGAGCACGTCCATGATGAGCTGCTCCCTATATGCAAACGATCACGCGCGGCATCGCCGATGTGGCCGCCCGTGGTTCAAGGCAGAAGTATAGCACAAGAGAGAAAGATGAGCAAAAAAAAGCAGAGGGGACAGGCCTTCGAAAACCTGATGAACTTGACAACAGCATGGTTTGGGTCTATGATGAAATGGTGAAAGGGTAAGCAATGTGCCGCTCTAAGCCTTGTTTGCTGCTACTCCTGGTCTCGCTTCTCACTTTGCTGCCGGCGGGGTGTGCTCCGTCTTCCGTCACCCCGACCCTGGCGCCCACAATCGAGCCGTCGGCCACGGCCGTCGCGCTCGCTCCGACCTCCACCGGCGAGCCGGAGGCCCTACCGACCGCGCCGGCCACGATCGCCGCGCCCACTGCAACCGTTGCTCCTACATTGCCCCAGCCCAGCCCTGCGCCATCGGCCACGTCCACCCCACAGCCGCCAACCGCCAGCCCTCTGCCCACGCTGGCGCCGCCGACCTTCACTCCCACTGCCCCGCCGCCGGCCACCGCCACCCGCATGCCGACACCCACACCCACGGTCGGCCCACAGGTCCTCTTTTTCCGCGTCACGCCGACCACCACGATCAACCTCGGCGATAGCCTGGCCATGAGCTGGCAGGCCAGCGGGCAGAAAGCGGAGATCTGTCCCATCAGCGGCCCTGGCCCCGTCGAGTCGCGCTGCCAGAGCGTAGCCCTGGCCGGGAGCACGCAGTTTGTCACCGACGACGCGTCGATGGCCTACACCGGGTTCGGGCTGCGGGTCACGGCCGGTGGATCGTCCACCTGGTCGCTCGTCACAGTCCATCTCCAGTGCCGGAATGTGCGTCCTTGGTTCTTTGACAACCCTCCGGAGCGGTGCCCGGCCGCCGTGGCAGACGAATCCTACGCCGCGGGCCAGTATTTCGAGCACGGGCTGATGATCTGGGTGGAGGATGCCGACGATTTCTATGTCCTATATCAGGGTGAGGACGAGCAGGGATTCCAGACCTTTGACTGGATCAGCAACATCCGGCTCAAGCCGGGCGCGTCGCCCGACAACCGGCTGGGGCAGACTCCGCCGCCGGGCCTGCAGGAACCGATCAGCGGCTTTGGCATGGTGTGGCGTGGCGAGATCGAAGAGGTCCGCGCTGACGTCCGTCAGCGCCTGGGCTGGGCAACCGAGGCCGAGTTTGGCTTCACCACCGCTTACCAGTGCGGAACCCCGTCCTACCCGCGCATGTGGAGCTGCTTCCTGCGCGGCCCGCGAGGTGAGATCCTCTACCTCCGTCCCGATTCAACCGCCCAGGTGCGCTTCCTGTGGGAAGAGTGGTAGCTCTGCGATGCGGTACTGATCCGGCTTCCGGGGATGACTATTGTTCGTAGGGGCAGACCTGCTTCTTCCCGTTCAACCGCGAGCTGCGCAACCCCGACGGCACGCGTCAAGCGCCCGCGCTACTACCAGGAGATCGCCGTCAACCGCGCCGTGCAGGCCGTCATCCAGGGCCGGAAGCGCATCCTGCTCACGATGGCCACCGGCACGGGCAAGACCTTCGTGGCCTTGCAGATCGTCTGGAAGCTGTGGAAGACCCGCCGCAAGCGGCGCATCCTCTACCTGGCCGACCGCAACATCCTGGTCGACCAGGCCAAGGATCGCACCTTTGCCCCGTTTGGCGACGCCGCTGCACAAGATCCAGCGCCGCGCGGTCAAGAGCCGCGAGATCTACTTCGCCATCTACCAGGCCATCGCCGGCCACGACGAAGGCCAGCCGGGCCTCTACCGGCGCTATCCGCCCGACTTCTTCGACCTGATCATCGTCGACGAGTGCCACCGGGGCAGCGCCCGCGACGAGAGCAACTGGCGGCAGATCCTGGAGTACTTCGACCGCGCCACGCAGATCGGCATGACCGCCACGCCGCTGCGCAACGACAACGTCGACACCTACCGCTACTTTGGCGACCCGGTCTACACCTACAGCCTGGCCCAGGGCATCGACGACGGCTTCCTGGCGCCATACCGGGTGCGGCGGATCATCACCGACGTGGATGCCGCCGGCTGGCGGCCCGATCCAGGCCTGCTGGACCGCTTTGGCCGAGAGGTTCCTGACGGCCTGTACAGCACCGGCGATTTCGAGCGGGTGGTGTCGCTGCTGGGCCGCACCGAGGCGGTGGCCCGGCACCTGACCGACTATCTTGAAGCGGACCGACCGCTACGCCAAGACCATCGTGTTTTGCGTGGACCAGGAGCACGCCGACGACATGCGCAAGGCGCTCAACAACTGCAACACCGACCTCACCGCCAAGCACCCCGACTACGTGGTCCGGGTCGTCGCAGACGAGGGCGAGATCGGCCGCGGGCACCTGGGCCGGTTCCACGATCCGGAGCAGACCTACCCGGTCATCGTCACCACCTCCAAGCTGCTGTCGACCGGCGTGGACGTGCCTACCTGCCGCAACATCGTCCTGTTCAAGCCGATCAACTCGATGGTCGAGTTCAAGCAGATCATCGGCCGCGGCACGCGGCGTGTTCGTGGACGCGGACAAGCTGTGGTTCACCATCTTCGATTACGTGGGGGCCACGCGCCTGTTTGCCGACCCCGAATTCGACGGCGAGCCGGAGCTGACCGCCGAGGAAAAGATCGACGAGCAGGGCCAGGTCACCAGCAGCACCGAGAGCGGCGAGGCAGTCGAGGCAGCAGTGGAACAGGACCGGAGACGCGCGTGACTGCTCCCTCAGGAGGAGGAAGACGAAGCCAGCCGCGCAAATACTATGTGGACGGCGTGCGAGGTGCGCGTCATCCACCAGATGGTGCAGGAGCTGGATCCCCAGGGGCAGCAACTCCGCGTGCGGCGTTTCGATGATTATACCCGCGAGCAGGTGCGCACCCTGTACGGCAGACGCGGGCAAGATCCGCTCCGCCTGGCGCGACCCTGAGCAAGCGCGCCGATCTGATCGCCGACCTGGAGCGCGCGGGGCATCTCGTTCGAGCAGCTGGCCGAGGCGACGGGCCAGCCCGACGCCGACCCGTTCGACCTGCTGATCCACGTGGCCTTTAACGCGCCGCTGCGCTCCCGCCGCGAGCGCGCCGAGGCGGTGCGCCGCGAGCACAGAGCCTTCCTGGAAACCTACGGCCCGCAGGCCCGCCAGGTGTTGGACTACCTGCTGGACAAGTACACCGACCACGGCGTGGCCCAACTGACCGACCTGCACATCCTGGAGATGCCCGACGTGCCGGTGCAGGGCACGGTCCTCGAGATCGCCGAGATCTTTGGCGGAGTGGAAAAGCTGAAAGAAGCCACGCGCCAGTTGCAGGATTTGCTGTACGTGGCGTAAAATGCGTCGGGATCTGTGAATCAGACCATCCCCGGATTGACTCAGACTTTGAGGCTTGTATAATCCTTATATACACTATAAGGTTTTTATAGATAGGGACGTGGAATGAGAAAATCAGAGCTGTCATCGGCCATCAAGACCGCCCGCGACATCATGCGCAAGGACGCCGGGCTGAGCACCGACGTGGACCGCATCCCCCAACTGGCCTGGATCCTGTTCCTCAAATGTTTCGACGACCTGGAGCAGCGCCGCCTGCTCTTGGGCGGCAAGCACCGCGACGTTATCGAAGCGCCCTACCGCTGGCGCGACTGGGCCGCCGACGAGGACCGGGGCCGCACCGGCGACGAGCTGCTCGATTTCGTCAACGCCGATCTCTTCCCCTACCTGCGCGGGCTGGCCGGCAGCGGGGCGGGCGACCAGCGCGACGTCATCGCCGCCATCTTTGGCGAGACCTACAACCGCATATTGAGCGGCTACCTGCTGCGCGACGTGGTCACCCTGGTGAACCGGATCAACTTCAACAGCAGCGACGACATCCACACCCTGTCGCACCTGTACGAGAGCATGCTGCGCGAGATGCGCGACGCGGCCGGCACCAACGGCGAGTTCTACACCCCGCGCCCCGTGGTGCGTTTCATGGTCGACCGGGTGGCGCCCCAGATCGGCGAGACGGTCTATGACCCGGCGGTCGGCACCGGCGGATTCCTGGTCGAGGCCTACGAGTATATGGCCAAGCAGCAGCGGCACCGTCGAGGACCGGGAGACGCTGCAAACGCGGACGTTGTACGGCACCGAGAAAAAGCCGATGCCCTACCTGCTGGGCATGATGAACCTGCTGCTGCACGGCATCGAGTACCCCGACCTGGTGCGCGGCCAACACCCTGACGGCGCCGCTGCACCGAGATCGGCGACCGGCAGCGCTACGACGTGATCGTCACCAACCCGCCCTTTGGCGGCGAGGAGGAGGCCGGGGTGCAGGCCAACTTCCCCGACGGCGCCCGCACCTCCGAGACGGCGCTGCTCTTCCTGCAGTTCATCATGCGCAGCCTAAAGCGCTCCAGGGGCGACCAGGCCCGGCGGGCGGTGCGCCATGGTGCTGCCCAACGGGCCGCTGTTCGCCGGCGGCGTGGCGGCCCGGATCAAGGAGGAGCTGCTGCGCGATTTCAACCTGCACGCCGATCGTGCGCCTGCCCAACGGCGTGTTTGCGCCGCTACACCTCCATCCCCACCAACCTGCTCTTTTTCCAGCGCGACGGCCCGACGGAGGAGATCTGGTATCTACGAGCTGCCGATGCCCGGGGACCGGAGGCAGTACACCAAGACCCGGCCGCTGCAGGATGCCGAGTTCGACGAGTGCCGCGCTCTGTGGGCCGAGCGCCCGGTGACGGAGCGCTCCTGGCGGGTGCCGGTGGGGCAGGTGGTGGACAACGAGTATAACCTGGACATCAAGAACCCGGCTAGCTCAGGAGACGCTTGGCGCATCGCTCGCCGGAAGAGTTGGCTAGATAGTATCCTGGCAAAAGAGCAGCAGATTGCCGAGATCATGATGAAGGATCAGAGCTCCCTCGAGTGCAGGAAGATGAAGTTACACCGTGGCACACGTGCTGTGCCCAAGAGGTAGCTCTGCCGAGTTCGCCAGGAGTCGCCGTCTGACGATGATCTGGCTACCGGTCAAGTCCTGCCGGTGTACGCGCACGATTGGATGTCACCTGTATGGTGAGGTTCATCTTCGCACCGGAGACCAAGACGGAGCGGACATCAAGGCCAGATGATCCTCTCCGGCCACAGAGACCTGATTCTAGTCATTGACATTAACTGCGGCCAAGGGCGCCATCGGCAGGCATATGTGCCTCGAGAGCACTGGCGGTGCGGTTGCGACACAGGACTTTCCAGTATGGTGCGTATATTCCTGACAGAGTGCGTTGATGTGCGCTACTTGTGGTGGTTGCTGCGGAGCGACCCAGGTTTCGAGACGTGCTCCGACGAGCACTCCCATGGCACCAGCGACGCGGACTGAAGCCTAAGCGGCTTCTTGCCGATTGCAGTATCCCGCTGCCACCCCTCGACGAGCAGCGCCGCATCGTGGCCCGCATCGAGGAGCTGGCGGCGCTCATCGAGGAGGCGCAGGGGTTGCGGGTCAAGGCGCGGGAGGAGGCGAGGGCGTCTTGCAGTCAGCTCAGTCTGTCTCACTTAGCAACTCTACGCCTTTGTCAGCAACTGACAAGTAGATGAAGTCTGTAAGAAGCTGTTCATTTGGATTCAACCTGATACTCACTCGGCTGACGTGACTCTGGCGACGGCTTATCTCTGGACCGTTCGCACATCGAATGTACGAATTGGGGAGACGTCCGTGAAGACTAACTTGCTAGCCGACGTCTTGGACACCAGAGAAGTATTTGCATCGTATTCAGCGCGTTGTCAGCTGCCCGGGCGATATCTGTGTCCTTGTCCGAGCAAGGTACGGATGGCACCCATTGGAAGAACTTGTGCTCTGTAGAGTACGGACAGAGAAATTCCGCAGCTTGCGCGACAGACGAGTAATGAGTTTCGCTCGACGCTCATGCAAGATCACCCAGTCTTCTTGTATCAGCTGCTATCAACTTCACCACATACGCCGTGACATATCTTCCCAGATCAAAGGATCGGCTCAGCCGAGCCTGAATTCCAGGACATTCGTCAATCCACTCTTCTGCTCCTCTTGACAGAGCAGCACCGCATTGTCGCCTACCTGGATGGCCTGCAAGCCCAGGTGGACGAGCTGACGGCGTTGCAGGCGGACACGCAGGCGGAGCTGGACGCGCTGCTGCCGTCGGTGCTCGATCGAGCGTCTTCGGGGGGAGTTGTAGAAAGGAGGCAGACAACCATGACCGCGCTTGAGGCCGAGTTTCACCGGGCGATGATGGATGTGTACGAAACAGCCAAGGCGCATGACTATCTCGCGACCTATTTCAAGAGGATGATAGACGAATACGGTGGTGTAGAGGCTGCCAGAAGGCTGCTTCGCGAAAGGGGAAGTCCAATCTGGTCTGATGAGACTCTGGGAACTCAAGCTACTCGATCATTCGATGGAAGCGACCGTATTGCAGGAACGTTTCCGCTCGCTGTTCACCGAGGTGGAACTTCAGGAAGCCCGGTGGCGCCTGGAGGAACTCGGCTTCTTCTCAAGGAAGTGAGCATGCTACAGGAACCAGCGGACCGTATCTCAGCGAGGCGAAGTGCTTGTGGCCATCATGAACAAGATGGCCGATTTTGGCATCTTGCAGGAGCAGGGTTGGTATCGCATTCCTGTTGACAAGGCGCCCAAACGCTGGCCGCCCAAGTGGCTCGCTTTCTATCAGACCAGGGTCTTTGGCGGCGAAGCCTTTGCCGTCAGCTATTACGGGCTCGTGCGCAACATCCGGATCGTCCGGCGCTGCGAGCTGTTCCCCAACGAGCTTCCAAACGCCAGATCGGATCTTCCGTACTATCAGATCTATCTTCACAACCTTGAACGGCTGTCTGCTTCCATCTACAGCCGTCGCTGGCGGCGCATTGTCTTCATTCCTACGACCTGGCAGAAGTTCAGCCAGGCTGCTGAGATCAACGACCTATTTGACGAAAGCCCTCTCGAAGATCGCCTGTGGGCAGAACTCAAGCGTTTGCAGATGGCCGCCGAGCGGCAGTGGGCTCTACCACTAGGCGAGGCCTGGTATTTCCTGGACTTTGCTCTGTTTTGCGCAAGAGGTCAGGTCGACATCGAAACCGATGGGGACACCTGGCACGCGGATCGGGAGCGCATCCCGAAGGACAACCGCCGGGACAATGCCCTCCAATCGGCTGGCTGGCACGTATTGCGCTTTAACGGTCGGCAGATCCGCGAATCGCTGGGCGACTACTGCGTCCCTCAGATCGCTGAAACGATCAATACCTTCGCGTGGCCTGACTGACGAAGGTGTTGTGCCGCGCACATTCTACCAGGCTCCCGAAGGTTTGGCGCAGCAGCTGAGCCTGTTCGAGGAAAGTGCAGAGTACGACCTGGACTGAGGCCGGATGTCGTGCAGCGGTCAGGTTGTGCTCTCAAAGAATGGGTGACAGACCGGCGACAAAGTAGGGTGATTGTGGTCGTGCGATGAACTGCGCCCACGCTGAGCGCCTGGCACGTGATCCCAAAGATGAGCCAAAAAGAACGACGTGACAGTTCAGACCGTGCCGAAGCCTGTCATCTATCCCTCTACATACCCCTCACACAGCCGGGCGATCTCGCCCGTCAGCGCCCGCCACTCGAACTGCTCCTGGACCCGCTTTTCTCCAACCCGGCCCATCTCCTGCCGCCGCGCGTCGTCGGCCAGCAGGGTGTTGACCTTGGCTGCCAGGTCGGTCGCGTCGCCGGGCGTGTAGAACAGGCTGGCCGCCTCGTCGCCGACCACCTCCTGCAAGGCCGGCAGGCGGGGCAGGATGGCCGGCACCCCGCACGCCCAATACTCGAACTCTTTCAGCGTCACCCGGCCCCGCGCCGACAGCACGTCGGGCAAGATCACCAGCCCCAGGTCACTGGCGGCGATGTACCGCGCCACCTCGGCCTGGAGCACCCAGCCGGAAAAGAAAAACCGGTCGGCCAGCCCGGCCGCCTCGGCCCGCGCCTTCAGGCCGGGCACAGCCGTGCCGTCGCCCACCATCCAGAAGCGGGTGCGGGGGTGCGCCGCGAGGATCGCCGGCGCCGCTTCGATCAACAGCTCCGGGCCGTCCTGCGGGTCGATCACCCCGTGGAAAATGAGCACATGCTCGGCATCGGCTGCATGGGCAGCCCGGAGATCGGCCGCGTCCTGGCTGTGGAAAATGCGCGTATCGACCCCGTCGTGGACAATATCGATCCGCTCTGCCCGGGCGCGATAGTCGCGTACCAGGATCGCCTTCATCGCCTGGCTGATGGTGATGATCCGGTCGGAGCGGCGGACCGCGGTGCGCTCCATCCACCGCCCGGCCGCAGCCGCCAGCTTCAGCCAGCGGCCCTTGTAGTCCTGGAGATACTCGAACAGCAGGTCGGTCAGATCCACCACCGTCACCGCTCGCGGCCGGAGCAGCTTGCCGAGGAGCGCGGCAAAGCCGGCCGCGGTGTTGTGGGTCAGGATCAGGTCCGGCCCCAGGCGCCAGGCGTAGGCGGCGACGCGCAGGATGTTGAGCGGGTAGGTGACCGCATATTTGCGCATCTTGGCCTTGTCCATGCGGCTGACTCCGGCCAGCGGCAGCACCCCGGCCGCGCCCAGCTCGCGCATCGCCTCGGCCTTGTCCACCCCAAAGCTGGCAGCGACGTACACCTGGTGGCCCCGCTCCGCCAGCGAGCGGACGATGTTGAAGGTGCGGGGTGTGCCCCCCCTGAGATGGGGACTAGCTGTTCGAAGATGACGACAAGTGTTTTCATGGTTACGAAATCCAGACCATCGTGTCAGCTTGGATCACCCATACCCCGTCCTTCTTGCTCAGTAGGTAAAAGTAGCCGGCGCCGGCCAGCCAATGGCTCTGATTGCCGGCATACACCAACGCCTGGTCCATCGCCTTGTTGAACCCGACGCGCGACAGGGTCATCACCCCCTGCGGCCCTGCATCAATTGCCGGCGATGCTCCTCCAGCTTCATCATCACGCCTCACTGTCGATCATAGGCCGGTCGACCTTGCGCTGATTGCTTGATCTTTGTATCGATCCGGGCTCGTTTCCTCATGGCCATCACGATCAGGATATGCCGCTCTCGCGCGACGGGATGCCAGAACAGCGCCAGCTGACCGCGTGGTCCTCGGGCCTCAGTTCCCAGAGCCTGCCAGCAATCTGGCGAGGTGTCAGGGCCAGCCTAGACTGTGTCCGTCGGTTGCCAGCCGATCGAAGAAGCGCAAGACCCGCGACCTGTCCTCAGGTGGACAGGTCTCTTGGTCTAGGAACTTGACCACCTGGGGATCGCGATGCTAACTGTCCAGGTCATAGCTCTGCCCAGGTCGAGCCCATTATAGCGTATATGCTATATCCTGTCAAATCGCGGCGGGTTCATACCCAAGCTCTTCATACACCTGCTCCATCTTGCCGACCTGCGCCTGCCAGCTATACTCCGCCACCACTCGCTCGCGCGCCGCCCGGCCCAGCCGCTCCCGCAGCGCCGGGTCGGCCAGCAGGCGGAGTGTTGCATCGACGAAGGCCTGGTCCACCTGCATCGGTCAGCAGGATCTCCTCCCCGTCGACGAACGCCTGCCCCTCGGCGCCGATGCGGGTCGAGACCACCGGCCGGGCGTTGGCCGCCGCCTCCAGGATCTTCAGCCGGGTCCCCGATCCCGAATCGAGCGGCACCAGCACCACGTCCGAGGCCGACAGGTAGTCGCTCAGGTTAGGCCGGGCCCCGGCTCGGGCGTCGACAAAGCCGGTAAAGATCAGGTCGGGGTGGTCATACTCTGGCAGCGCCTCGCCGCCCTGGCCGACGATGACGAACCGGGCGTCAGGGTAGCGCGCGCGGACGGCGGGGGCGATCCGCTCGGCGATATACTCCACGGCGCGGACATTGGGCACATAGTCCAGCTTGCCGACGAAGGTCAGGAGCGGCACGCCGGGCGCCAGCCCCAGCTTCTGCCGCGCCGCGGCGGCGCCCTCGGGGCCGGTAGTCGAACAGGGCTGGATCCACCCCGTGTGGGATCAGCGCAAACCGCTCCGCCGGCACGCCGTACAGCCGGATCATCCAGTCGCGGTCCACCTCCGACAGGGCCACCACCCGGTCGGCCGACCGGCAGGCCCAGCCCTCGATCCACTTGACCACCTTCAGGAATGGGCTGTTCATCCCGAACCGCACAAACTTCTGATACTCGACATTCTCCTGCATCAGCACCACCGGCACCCCACTGCGTTTGCGCAGCCACAGCGCCGTCGGCGCAGTCCACAGCAGCTCGGCCTGGATCACGTCGGGCTTGAACTCGCGGGCGGCCCGCCAGGCGGCCCGGTAGTAGATCGGGTTGAAGAAGAGGCCCTTGTAGCCCAACCGGTCGAGCGGGGTCTCGCGGCAGTAGCGGATTGCCAGGTTGGGGTGGTCCAGGTCCACCTCGCCGTGCTGCGAGTACAGCCGGCACAGCAGGCCCAGGACCTGGTTGGTCTCGGACAGGAACTGCAGGGTGTGGTAGATGGCCGTGCTGCTGCCGTGGACCGGCGGAAAGACGTCGCACGGCGAAAGGACCAGGATCCGGCGCATCACCCTTGCCAGCTTGGCGGAAGGTTGAGCGTAACTTCGATATTCTCGAATCTGCTGCTCTGGCGGGCGCCAACCTGCTGCGCCCATTCGGCCATGCGTGCTACACCCTCTTCCAGGCTCACCGGGGTATGCTGGCCGAAAAGCCGCTCCGCTTTGCTGTGGTCAGCATAGGCATGCACCACCTCGTTTCGAGGAGGCAGGTACTGGATTTCCGGCTCCACACCGAATGCCCGAGCAACTACCTCTGCCAGGTACTTGACCGAGTAGGGTGTATCCGCCCCGATGTTGATCGCCTCACCATAGGCTGCGGGGACGTTCACACTGTTGGCGATGTGCGGGCGCCACGTCGTCGATGTAGCTAAAGGCGCGGGATTGCAGCCCGTCGCCAAATACCGACATCGGCTTGCCCTGCATCACCTGGTTCATGAATATGCCAATGACGTTCCGATACCGATCGCCGAGGTTTTGGTTCTCTCCGTAGACGTTGTGCGGTCTGAAGACGATATAGTTCAGGCCGAACAGCCGGTGGGCTGCGTGCAGGTCCAGCTCCACGGCATACTTGGAAATGCCGTAGGGATCCTCGGGCAGTGGGGTCAGCTCCTCGCGCATGGGCAGCTGATTGGCCCCATAGACCGCGATCGACGAGGTAAAGACGAAGCAGCGAACGTGGTGCTTGACCGACTCGTTGATCAGGTTCACGCTGCCGATCAGGTTGTTGGTGTAGTTGAAGCGGCGGATAAAGTGGGACAGCCCCTCGGCTGCATAGGCGGCCAGATGGTAGACATAATCGAATTCGTGCTCGGCGAACAGGCGCTGGACTAGATCGGCGTCGGCAACGCTGCCCTGGACAAATGTCGCGCCTGGCGGGACCTGGTCGCGAAAGCCGCCGCTGAGATCGTCCAGCACAACCACGTCGTGCCCCAGCGCCAGGCAGTGGCGGGCAACGTGCGAGCCGAGAAACCCGGCGCCGCCGGTTACTACAAGATTTCATCTATTCCCCCTCTGTCTTATCCCAGATTTGCCGGATCGAGTACTCCTCTTCGGCGCGGAAGGTCACGTTGCGCAGCATCTCGCCCAGCAGCCCGATGCTGATGAGCTGGATGCCCACCATCAGCGCGGTGATGCCGACGAACAGCAGCGGCCGCCAGCCAAGCTGTCCCTGGACCAGCCACACACCGGCCAGGTAGAGCATGATCACTGCCCCCACGGCAGCAAACAGCGTACCGACCATGCCGAACAGGTGCATCGGCCGCCTCAGATAGGTGGTCAGGAACAGGACGCTCAAAAAGTCGATGTAGCTCCGGCCAAAGCGCTGCCCGCCGAACTTGCTCTGGCCAAAGCGGCGGGGATGGTGGACGACCGGCACCTCGGTGATGCGGTAGCCTTTCCAGTGGGCCAGGACGGGGATGAAACGGTGCAGGTCGCCGTACAGCTTCAGGTCGCGCACCACCTCGCGGCGGTAAACCTTGAAACCGCAGTTGACGTCGTGGAGTTTGACGCCGGTCAGCGCCGAGACGGTGGCGTTGGCGAACCACGACGGCCCGCGCTTGGTAATCGGGTCGTGCCGGTCTGCCCGCCAGGCGCCAACCAGGTCATAGCCGTCGTCCAGCTTGGCCAGCAGCTTGGGCAGCTCGGCAGGGTCGTCCTGGAGGTCGGCGTCCATGGTGACCACGATCTCGCCCTGAACATGGCCAAAGGCGGCGGTCAGGGCAGCGGTCTTGCCAAAGTTGCGGCGGAACTGGATCACCCGGACATGGTCGCCGTCGCGCTCGTACAGACCGTGGAGGACGGCCGCCGAGCGGTCGGTTGAGCCATCGTCGACAAAAAGGATCTCGTAGGGCTGGGCCAGTGCATCCATCGCGGCGGTGATCGCCTGGTGGAGCGCTTCGAGCGATCCCTCCTCGTCGAACACCGGGATTACGAACGAGATCATCTTGGTCTGATCCATCTCTCCTCTCAAGCGTTGCCGGGCATGCAGCGGCGGAGATTATACCACGAAAGAGGAGGGAATAAAAGATTGAAGGGCTGGAAGATTCCTCTTCCAGCCCTTCCCGAAGAAGGTAGAAATCGCTACGCACCTAGTTTTTCGTATCGTACCCGATGCCCATGTCCAGGTTCTGCTTGCCCAGGAAACGCCACAGGACCGCAACGTCCGAAGGGATGAGGATGACCCGATCGTCAGGTTCCACGCTGCAGCCAATTGGGCACTGGCAGCCGTTGACCATGGTCAGTGCCACCCGATCGCTGGGCACCCCCATCTTCTTGATCACCTCTCGGACCGTGCTGCCATCATCCAACCCAAGCCGGATGGTGCCGTCGGCGTTGGCGGGCTTGCCGCGGCCGTAGCCTTCAAGCCGTAACCTGCCCGATAACAAAACGTTGACCATCACCATGGTAGGTCCTCCTCGGCGCCCATTGAGCTCTACTCGTTACTACCCTCATGATAGCCAAAGGCCCGCCGTTTGTCATCAAACAGATGAATGATCTTGGCTTCCACAAACGTTGAAGGCCGCTCCTGGGCGGCCTTCATGCATTTGTGGTACGACGCTTGTTGGTGATCGCCTATTCGGCTTGCGATGGTGCCAGGCCCTCTTGTAGCGCATACAGCGCCGCCTGCACCCGGTTGGCCAGGTGAAGCTTGTCGAGGATGTGGCTGACGTGACTGCGGACTGTGGCCCCTGTCACGGTCAACTGCTCGGCGATCTCGGGGTTGGTCATCCCCTTTGCCACCAGGCGGAGCACCTCCATCTCCCGTTCGGTCAGTGGATCTGGGGTAGGTGGGCGCTCGGGTGGGTGCCTGATCTCCTGGAGCACCTTGCGGGCGATGGTGGGGTCCAGCGATGGCTGGCCACCGTACACCTGGCGGATCGCTTCCACCAGGTCGGCCGGCTCTGAATCTTTGAGCAGATAGCCCAACGCTCCGGCCTTGATCGCCGGAAAGACCTTGTCGTCGGCGGCAAAGCTGGTCAGCACCAGGATGCGGGCAGTGGGCTGGGCGGCGACAATGCGTTGGATCGCCTCGATGCCGCCCATGGCAGGCATCACCAGGTCCATCAGAATCACGTCCGGGCCCGTGGCCTCCGCCTGTGCCACGGCTTCCCGGCCGTCGCTGGCCTCGCCGACCACCTCAATGTCGTCGATCTCTGCCAGCAGAGCCCGTATGCCCTTCCGGACGATGGCATGATCGTCCACGAGCAGCATGCGGATTGGCGTTTTGACCATAATACCTCCGGATGGTAACTGATCCCTGATCACACGGCGACTGTGACGCGCACGCAGGTTCCCTGGCCCGGGGCGCTGGTCACAGCCAGCTCGCCTCGGATCCGCTGCACGCGCTCCTCAATACCGCGCAGGCCCAGCCCACCTGCCTGTTTGGCCTGTCCCGGGTCAAACCCTGCGCCGTCATCGCGCACCTCCAGGCAGGCCTGCCCGGCGGCGAGCTCCAGGTGGAGCGCTACGTGTTGGGCCTGGGCGTGCTTGACGACGTTGTTGAGCGCCTCTTGAGCAATCCAGTACAGCTCCTCCTCCACAGCCAGAGGCAGTCGCCCGTCACCCTGCACCTGGAGCTCGGATCGCAGTCCGGTGCGGGCTTCGACGGCTGCCAGGCGGGCCTGTAGCGCGGCGATCAGCCCTTGCTCCTTCAGCGCGGGCGGATGCAGCTCAAAGATCAGCACCCGCATGTCGACCAGAGCCTCGCGGGCCATGCTGCGCAGCTCGTGGAGGTTGTGGGCAACCACGTCCTGCTTGCCGGCTGCCAGCGCCAGCCGCGCCGCTTCGGCATAAAGAGTCACCGTGTACAGCGCCTGGGCTACCGAATCGTGCAGCTCGCGGGCGAGGCGCTGCCGTTCCTCCACCACCGCCAACTGCTCGATCCGCTTCAACATCTGACTCTTCTCGATGGCAATCGCCGCCTGATCGGCAAACAGGTTCACCAGGCGGATATCATCCTCGGTAAAGCCGGTCGGCTTGTTGACTACGTCGAGTATGCCGATCACCGCCTCGTTGGTGCGCAGCGGCACCGCCAGCAGGGTGGTCACCTCTGGGTTGGCATAGTCCCCCTGTACCTGGCTCGCCGGATCGTTGATCAGCAGCGGCTGGCCCAGGCGTATGGCCCTCCCAGACAGCGAGCCGTCGACCGGGAGCCGGTCAGAGTCCGAGATCGGCACGCCGGTGGTGTGGGTGATCGTCAGCCAGCCGTCCTCTTCCAGCAGCAGGACGGTGCTGCCGGCAGCGCCGGTCAGTCGCTGGGCTTCAGTGCAGACAACCTCAAGAACTTCGTCCAGGTCGGTCTTTTGCAGGAGGCTAGAGGTCACCCGCTGCAAGCTTTGGCTCTCGGCCAACCGCTTGCGGGTTTCTTCATATCTGGTATCGTGGTCAGGCTGCACCGGTGGCATCGGACATTCCTTCAGCGGCATTATACCTCCATCGCTGAGAAAGCGCAAAGGGTCCGGCATACGGGAACTTTTTCGGGGCCATCGTCGTCTAATATACCCAACGATGAGCCAACCAAACGATCGGTTGGACTCGCAGGAGGGAGGATGAACGCATTCAGTTCAATTCGACTATCCAGACGGGCAGGTCTGGCGGCAGTGTGGATCACATTCATGCTGTTGGCGTCCCTGCCGCTTCAAGTGGCAGAGGCACAACCCCAATCGCAGGCCACTGGCAGCGCGGCCAGCGGCCGCTGCGCAGGCGACGGCGTCTACCTATACGAGCATAGCAACTATGGGGGCCGTTGTCGTCAAGTGGACGGCAGACGACAACGATTTCACCGACGACGGCTTTAACGACATGGCATCGTCGATCCGCTTTGTGGGCAGCTATGGCGGCGGCAAATATGCCGTCATCCTCTTTGCCGACGCAGGCAAACGCGGCGTGCAGGCGGCGTTTGGGGCCGACGATCCCAATCTGGGCAACGACAAGATCGGGCACGACACGCGCCTCTTCGATCAAGATCGGCAAGGTGCCCCAGTGTACCGGTGACGGCGTCTACCTGTACGAAGACAAGAACTATGGCGGCCGCTGCCGCAAGTTCGTGGCCAGCTACGACGACATGGGCAACACAGGCTTTGAAGACATCGCCTCGTCGATCAAGCTGGTAGGAGCTTACGGCGGGGGACGGCGGACGGTGACGCTGTGCGCGCACCCCGGTTACAATGGCGCATGCACCATGCTCCACCAGGACGACCCGAACCTCGGCAACAACGAGGTCGGCCACGACCGGACCTCGTCACTGCGCATCAAGTTCACCTTCCGCTGGCCGGTGGGCAAGCCGGACGGCGCCGGCTTTGGCGTCTATGGCGCCACCTTTCTACAGCAGGCCAGCAACGGCCAGGGGCAGCAGGTGTACAACCCGGGCATAGACATCCTCCGCGACCCGGGCAAACCTGCCTCCGGTCAGGCGGTCTATGCCGTCGACCGCGGCCGGGTGGCGTCGATCGTCCCTGGGGCGTCTATTGTCATCGAGCATACCATCGACAGCAGAAAGGTATGGACCCAGTACATCAACGTCGACCGGTACAAGAAACTCAAGGTCGGCCAATGGGTTGACAAGGGACAGCAGATTGGAACGATCAACCGTGCCTACCTGCGTTTTGTGGTAGCGTACGAGCAGCATGCATCGGGCGACATGGTTGGCCAGGGCTGCGGGTGGGTTCAGAGCCACTACGAGAACCCGTTCCTGTGGCTCGGAGCAGCCGGAGGCAAGACCCAGGCTGCCTCCTGTCCGTAGCCCGCTTGAGCAAAACAGAGCCCCTGGATTCGTCCAGGGGCTCTATGCTATTGCGCTGTCCCTGACACCGTCATTCTGACGCAAAAGGCGGGCCAAGAATCCCTCCTTGCGCAGGTATGTGTTATAATGGCCTCAGGAGACAACAATGCAGACAACGCTCGAAAAAAAGATCGGCGACGCTGCTGACCAAGCAGGGCCTGACCCTGGCCACGGCCGAGTCATGCACCGGCGGGCTGGTTGCCCATCGCATCACCAACGTGCCGGGCAGCTCGGCCTACTTCGTGGGCGGGATCGTAGCCTACGCCAACCAGGCCAAGCAGGCGCTATTGGGAGTGCAGCCCGCAGACGCTGGCCGCCCACGGTGCGGTGAGCGAAGAGACGGCGCGGGAGATGGCGCGAGGGGCGCGGCAGCAACTGGGGGCCGACGTGGCGGTGGCGATCACCGGCATCGCCGGGCCGGCGGGAGGAACACCCGACAAGCCGGTGGGGCTGACCTACATAGCGCTGTCGGCGCCCGATGTGGAGCTGGTCGAGCGCCACGTATGGACCGGAGAACGGCTGGAGAACAAGGAGGCCTCGGCCGAGGCAGCGCTGCGGTTGGTGGCAGACTATATGAAAAAGCGAGGCGCCAAGGGTTTTCGAGACCATTGGGGTCTGCCGGAGAGGGTAATGGTCGAGTTTATCAACGAGCCGGTGGGTGTGGACGTGCAGATGCGGCCCGATGGAACCGCCACGCCGCTTGGCTTTGCCTGGCGATCGCGTCACTACCAGATCGAGTCGTGGGGGCGGCAGGGAGTTGAGACGAAGGACGGCCACACCTGGCGCAGTTACCTGGTGCAGACGGCCGGCGGAGAGACGTGGGAGCTGTGCCGGGATACAGAAACGGCCCAGTGGCGCTTGACACGCCGCTGGGCCGGTGGACGGCAGGCGATATAAGGGTAGATTAGCCCTTCTCCCCTTTCCCTCGGGCGGAGAGATGGCTTGCTTCCTTCTTGGCCACCCGCTCGGCGAACTGCCGGACGTCGATGATGGCCCGGCGATGGATGCCGTCGCCGACGAGCTCGACGCCGTCGTGGACCTGGACGCGGCAGGTCAGGCGCCGGCCGTCGACCTCGATCAGCTCTGACGTGGCCCGAACCTCAAAGCCGACTGGAGTCGGCGCCAGGTGGCGCACATCGAGGCCGACGCCGACGGTGCGGTAGCCTTCCGGCAGAAGATGGTCGATGGCCGCGACGCTGGCCCGCTCCATGAGCAGGATCATCTGCGGCGTGGCAAGCACCTGGACGCTGCCGCTGCCCAGGTGCTTGGCGGTGTGCTCCTCGGTGACGACCAGGCTGAGCTGTCCGGTCAGGCCTGGTTTCAGGGCGTCAAAGGTCATCCCTAGGCCTCAGGGTCAGGCGGCTCGGGCGGGGTGGGCGGCTCGGCCGGTTTCTTGGTCTCCCTCGAGCTGCAGCAGCTTGCCGAGCTCGGCGTTCAGATCGCGGAGGCCGGTGACCAGACCCTGCTGGATCTGGCCGGCGATGTCCGACTCGCGGGCCTTGTCCACGGTCCCTCTGACCTGCTGGCTGAACTCTTTGGCGGCATCGCTCTCCTGGCACGATCTTGACCGCCTTGTCCATCTCGTGGACCGCTTCGGCCAGCCCGTCGCTGATCTCCTTGCGCAGGTTGCGGCTCTCGTCGCTGTCCCACAGCGACTTGACGGCCGAGCCCAACTGCTGGCCGAAAAGCTTGAGCTCGTCCAAGATGTCACCGGTTGGTTTCTGTTCCTCGCTCATCTGTCCTTCCTCCGTCTAACCTTTTTCCTTCGTCTCGCACCTTACGGGTTTCGTCCGCAGACGAAACCCGTAAGGTGCGGTACCACCTATACGCAGAAAAGACAAAAAGGTTCCCCTGGCAACGACCTACTCTCCCAGGGACCTGCGTCCCAAGTACCATCGGCGCTGGAGGGCTTAACTACCTGGTTCGGTATGGAACAGGGTGTTTCCCCTCCGCTAGAGTCACCAGAGGAACCTTTTTTACTTGTTAAGTGATTGACACTTTAAGAACTGAACAGGATGTTTAGGGCCCCGCGAACTCACATTGGTGAATTAAGCCCTCGGCCATTAGTACGGCTAAGCTGAACGCATTACTGCGCTTACACCCGCCGCCTATCAAGCAGGTAGTCTACCTGCGGCCTTACTCTCACGAGGAGATGGGGGATCTAATCTTGGAGCGTGCTTCCCACTTAGATGCTTTCAGCGGTTATCACTGCCAGACTTAGCTACCCAGCTATGCCGTTGGCACGACAACTGGCACACCAGAGGTCTGTCCACCCCGGTCCTCTCGTACTAGGGGCAGCCCTCCTCAAATCCCCTGCGCCCACAGCGGATAGAGACCGACCTGTCTCACGACGGTCTGAACCCAGCTCGCGTGCCGCTTTAATGGGCGAACAGCCCAACCCTTGGGACCTACTCCAGCCCCAGGATGCGACGAGCCGACATCGAGGTGCCGAGCCGCGCCGTCGATGTGAACTCTTGGGCGCGACTAGCCTGTTATCCCCGGGGTAGCTTTTATCCGGTAAGCCACGGCCCTTCCATACGGAACCGTGGGATCACTAAGCCCGTCTTTCGACTCTGCTCGTCTTGTAGGACTCGCAGTCAAGCTCCCTTATGCCTTTACACTCTATCGGCTGGTTTCCATTCAGCCTGAGGGAACCTTTGGGCACCTCCATTACCTTTTGGGAGGCGACTGCCCCAGTCAAACTGCCCACCTGGCACTGTTCCCATGCCGGATCACGGACACAGGTTAGAGCCAAGATTTAACCAGGCTGGTATTTCAACGACGGCTCCACCGAAGCTAGCGCTCCAGCTTCAAAGCCTCCCAGCTATCCTACACAGGCTAAACCCTAACTCAATACCAGGCTACAGTAAAGCTCCACGGGGTCTTTTTGTCCTGCTGCGGGTAAGGCGCATCTTCACACCCATTTCAATTTCGCCGGGTCCCTCGTTGAGACAGTGCCCCACTCGTTACGCCATTCGTGCGGGTCGGAACTTACCCGACAAGGAATTTCGCTACCTTAGGACCGTTATAGTTACGGCCGCCGTTCACCGGGGCTTCGGTTCAAAGCTTCGCCCTTGCGGACTAACCTTTCCCCTTAACCTTCCGGCACTGGGCAGGCGTCAGCCCCTATACATCAGCTTACGCTTTAGCAGAGACCTGTGTTTTTGTTAAACAGTCGGTAGGGCCACTTCTCTGCGGCCCCCTCGGGCTCATCTGTTCGACTCACCCTACTGGGGCGCTCCTTATCCCGAAGTTACGGAGCTATTTTGCCGAATTCCTTAACGAAGGTTCTCCCGTTCCCCTTGGTATTTTCTACCCGTCTACCAGTGTCGGTTTGCGGTACGGGCGCGCGAGTCTAACTAGAGGCTTTTCTCGGCAGCGTGGGCTCAACCACTTGTGGCCCTACGGGCACCGCCATCACCTCTTAGGATCAGGCAACGGATTTACCTATCGCCTTCAACCCCTCAAGGCTTGGCACCAGGACGACCATCACCTGGCTGGCCTACCCTTCTGCGTCACCCCTTCGCTCAAACAACTCGACGCGGTTCCGGAATATTAACCGGATGTCCATCGCCTACGCCTTCCGGCCTCGGCTTAGGACCGACTAACCCGACGTGGATTGACCTTCCGTCGGAAACCTCAGACTTATGGGGATCATGGTTCTCACATGATTTGCGCTACTCATGCCGGCATTCTCACTTCTGCCCGCTCCACCAGTCTTCGCAGTCTGGCTTCTCCGCTGACAGAACGCTCCCCTACCGATCTCCTTTCGAAGATCCCGCAGCTTCGGTGTTAGGCTTGAGCCCCGTTATATTTTTGGCGCAGGACCACTAGACCAGTGAGCTATTACGCACTCTTTAAAGGATGGCTGCTTCTAAGCCAACCTCCTGGCTGTCCGAGTAATCCCACATCCTTTCCCACTTAGCCTAAACTTGAGGACCTTAGCTGGCGATCCGGGCTGTTTCCCTTTCGACCACGAAACTCATCTCCCGTAGTCCAACTGCCACGCTTGGAATACCGGCATTCGGAGTTTGGTTCGGTTTGGTAAGCTGTGAAGCCCCCTAGCCGATCCAGTGCTCTACCTCCGGTACTGAACACGTGACGCTAGCCCTAAAGCTATTTCGGGGAGAACCAGCTATCTCTGGGTTCGTTTGGCATATCACCCCTACCCACAGCTCATCCCCTAATTTTGCAACATTAGTGGGTTCGGCCCTCCACGAAGGGTTAACTTCGCTTCAGCCTGGCCATGGGTAGCTCACCCAGTTTCGGGTCTACTCCCTGCGACTAATACGCCCTATTCAGACTCGCTTTCGCTGCGGCTCCGGGTGTACCTCCCTTAACCTCGCCACAGAAAGTAACTCGCCGGCTCATGCTCCAATAGGCACGCCGTCAGACCTTCCAGCGGCTCACCCCGAAGGGTGAGTCCAGCCTGGCATAGTCCTTCGACTGCTTGTAGGCACACGGTTTCAGGGTCTTTTGACTCCCTTAACAAGGGTTCTTTTCACCTTTCCCTCACGGTACTTGTTCACTATCGGTCGCCAAGAGTGTTTAGCCTTGGGAGATGGACCTCCCAGCTTCCCACCGGATTAGCGTGCCCGGTGGTACTCAAGAACTCAGCAGGAGTCGGTTCCGTTTACCCTACAGGGATATCACCTTCTTTGTCCCGCCTTCCCAGACGGTTCGGTTACGGACCCGATTTTTCACTCCTCGGGCTGACCAGCTCACCCTACTGAGCCTTACAACCCCTGCACAACATAGGCACTGGACCACTCAGTTGTACAGGTTTGGGCTTTTCCCCTTTCGCTCGCCACTACTCAGGGAATGATCTCTTTTCCTCGGGGTACTTGGATGTTTCGGTTCCCCCGGTTCCCTCCAGCAGGCCTATTTTATTCAGCCTGTGGTACCCAGGCATTCCCCTGGGTGGGTTTCCCCATTCGGATATCTCCGGATATAACGCTTGAGGCAGCTCCCCGGAGCTTATCGCAGCTCTCTACGTCCTTCTTCGGCTCTTGGCGCCAAGGCATCCACCGTGTGCCCTTAGTAGCTTAATTCATGTGAATTCGCGTTATGCGCCTTCACATCCTGTTCAGTTGTTAAAGTGCCAATCGGTCTGTCCTAGCGATTCGCCGCTAGCCGCTGGCGTCCAGGCTACCTGCCCGCCACCAGCCAACATCCGAATCGGTTGTCAAACTGCATAAAAAGAGCCCGGCATAAGGCCAGGCTCCACGTCCTGCCGTATGTCCCTGATTCTTACCCGCTATCCAGTTCCGCTTCTGATCCCAATCCCATTCCGCCTGATCTTCACCTTGGTGGGCCATTCTGGACTTGAACCAGAGGCCTTTCCCTTATCAGAGGAATGCTCTAGCCGACTGAGCTAATGGCCCATGGGTGACCTTAACAACTGAAAAGTGATAGGAAGGCCGCTGTCTGGTGGCAGTTTGAGATTTGGAGTAGACCGCCTAGCCCGCAGGCCGGCGGGTCGTGAC
>CAVVMX010000025.1:0-81931 GCA_963749455.1 uncultured Chloroflexia bacterium | reverse complement strand
GTTACGGAGCTATTTTGCCGAATTCCTTAACGAGGGTTCTCCCGATCCCCTTGGTATTCTCTACCCGTCTACCAGTGTCGGTTTGCGGTACGGGCGCGCGAGTCTAACTAGAGGCTTTTCTCGGCAGCGTGGGCTCAACCACTTGCGGCCCTACGGGCACCGCCATCACCTCTTAGGATCAGGCAACGGATTTACCTATCGCCCTCAACTCCCTAAAGGCTTGGCACCAGGACGACCATTACCTGGCTGGCCTACCCTTCTGCGTCACCCCATCGCTCAAACAACCCGACGCGGTTCCGGAATATTAACCGGATGTCCATCGCCTACGCCTTCCGGCCTCGACTTAGGACCGACTAACCCGACGCGGATTAACCTTCCGTCGGAAACCTTAGACTTACGGGGATCATGTTTCTCACATGATTTGCGCTACTCATGCCGGCATTCTCACTTCTGCCCGCTCCACCAGTCCTCACAGTCTGGCTTCTCCGCTGACAGAACGCTCCCCTACCATCTCCGCTTATCGAAGATCCCGCAGCTTCGGTGTTAGGCTTGAGCCCCGTTACATTTTCGGCGCAGGACCACTAGACCAGTGAGCTATTACGCACTCTTTAAAGGATGGCTGCTTCTAAGCCAACCTCCTGGCTGTCCCAGTAATCCCACATCCTTTCCCACTTAGCCTAGACTTGAGGACCTTAGCTGGCGGTCTGGGCTGTTTCCCTTTCGACCACGAAACTCATCTCCCGTAGTCCAACTGCCACGCTTGGAGTACCGGCATTCGGAGTTTGGTTCGGTTTGGTAAGCTGTGAAGCCCCCTAGCCGATCCAGTGCTCTACCTCCGGTACTAAACGCGTGACGCTAGCCCTAAAGCTATTTCGGGGAGAACAAGCTATCTCCGGGTTCGTTTGGCATATCACCCCTACCCACAGCTCATCCCCTAATTTTGCAACATTAGTGGGTTCGGCCCTCCACGAAGGGTTAGCTTCGCTTCAGCCTGGCCATGGGTAGCTCACCCGGTTTCGTGTCTACTCCCTGCGACTAATTCGCCCTATTCAGACTCGCTTTCGCTGCGGCTCCGGGTGTACCTCCCTTAACCTCGCCACAGAGAGTAACTCGCCGGCTCATGCTCCAAAAGGCACGCCGTCAGACCTTCCAGCGGCTCACCCGAGGGTGAGTCCAGCCTGGCATAGTCCTTCGACTGCTTGTAGGCACACGGTTTCAGGTTCTTTTCACTCCCTTAACAAGGGTTCTTTTCACCTTTCCCTCACGGTACTTGTTCACTATCGGTCGCCAAGAGTGTTTAGCCTTGGAAGGTGGACCTCCCTGCTTCCCACCGGATTAGCGTGCCCGGTGGTACTCAAGGTCACTCAGCAGGAGTCTGGTTCCGTTTCGCCTACGGGGGTATCACCCTCTATGCCCTGCCTTCCCAGACAGTTCGGCTACGGACCAGATTTGTAACTCCTCGGGCTTACCAGCTCACCCAGCCGGGCCTTACAACCCCTGCGCAACATAGGCACTGGACCACTCAGTTGCACAGGTTTGGGCTTTTCCCCTTTCGCTCGCCACTACTCAGGGAATGATTTCTTTTCCTCGGGGTACTTGGATGTTTCGGTTCCCCCGGTTCCCTCCACCTGGCCTATTTTGTTCAGCCAGGGGTACCCAGGCATTCCCCTGGGTGGGTTTCCCCATTCGGATATCTCCGGATATAATGCTTGAGGCAGCTCCCCGGAGCTTATCGCAGCTCTCTACGCCCTTCATCGGCTCTTGGCGCCAAGGCATCCACCGTGTGCCCTTAGTAGCTTAATTCATGTGAATTCGCGTTATGCGCCTTACATCCTGTTCAGTTGTTAAAGTGCCAAACCGGTCTGTCCTAGCGATTGGCCGCTAGCCGCTGGCGTCCAGGCTACCTGCCCGCCACCAGCCAACGCCCAATCGGTTGTCAAACTGCACAAAAAGAGCCCGGCATAAGGCCAGGCTCCACGTCCTGCCGTATGTCCCTATCCTTACCCGCTATCCAGTTCCGCTTCTCGACTCGTCCAGTCGCCATCCTCCGCCTGATCTGCTCACCTGTGGTGGGCCATTCTGGACTTGAACCAGAGACCTTTCCCTTATCAGAGGAATGCTCTAGCCGACTGAGCTAATGGCCCATGGTGTAAGACCTTAACAACTGAAAAGTGATAGGAAGGCCGCGCATCTGTGGGCAGTTTGAGATTGGAGTAGACCGCCTAGCCCGCAGGTCGCAGGTCGTGACTCCCTAGAAAGGAGGTGATCCAGCCGCAGCTTCCGCTACGGCTACCTTGTTACGACTTCGTCCCAGTCACCAGTCCCACCTTCGACGGCTGCCTCCTTTCGGTTAGCCCACCGGCTTCAGGTGTTACCGGCTCCCATGACGTGACGGGCGGTGTGTACAAGGCCCGGGAACGTATTCACCGCACTATGGCTGACGCGCGGTTACTAGCAACTCCGACTTCATGCAGGCGGGTTGCAGCCTGCAATCCGAACTGAGACCGGCTTTGGAGGATTAGCTCCGCCTCGCGGCTTGGCAACCCATTGTACCGGCCATTGTAGCGTGTGTGTAGCCCTGGACATAAAGGCCATGCTGACTTGACGTCATCCCCACCTTCCTCCGGCATTAAACCGGCAGTCCCGTTAGACACATGTAACTAACGGCAAGGGTTGCGCTCGTTGCGGGACTTAACCCAACACCTCACGGCACGAGCTGACGACAGCCATGCAGCACCTGTGCACGCTCCCCGAAGGGTCGTTCCGCTTTCGCTTCACTACTACGTGCATGTCAAGCCCAGGTAAGGTTCTTCGTGTTGCCTCGAATTAAACCACACGCTCCGCTGCTTGTGCGGGCCCCCGTCAATTCCTTTGAGTTTTAGCCTTGCGGCCGTAGTCCCCAGGCGGGATACTTAACGCGTTAGCTACGGCACTGATGACGATAGCCACCAACACCTAGTATCCACCGTTTACAGCGTGGACTACCGGGGTATCTAATCCCGTTCGCTCCCCACGCTTTCGCGTCTGAGCGTCAGGTGCGGGCCAGGACGTCGCCTTCGCCACTGGTGTTCCTCCCGATATCTACGCATTCCACCACTACACCGGGAATTCCACGTCCCTCTCCCGACCTCAAGCCCTGCAGTATCGAACGACCTCTCCCAGTTAAGCCAGGAGCTTTCACGTCCGACTTACAGAACCGCCTACACGCGCTTTACGCCCAGTGAATCCGGATAACGCTCGGCTACCTACGTATTACCGCGGCTGCTGGCACGTAGTTAGCCGTGACTTATTCCCAGGGTACCGTCCTTCCTCGTCCCCCGGAAAAGGGCTTTACAACCCGAAGGCCTTCATCGCCCACGCGGCGTTGCTGAGTCAGGCTTTCGCCCATTGCGCAATATTCCTCACTGCTGCCTCCCGTAGGAGTCTGGCCCGTGTCTCAGTGCCAGTGTGGGGGGTCACGCTCTCACGCCCCCTACCCGTCATAGGCTTGGTAGGCCGTTACCCTACCAACTACCTGATGGGCCGCAGGTCCCTCCCAAAGCGCCTTGCGAGCTTTACTCTGGTGAACCGAATCACCAGAGCACATGGGGTATTAGCCACCGTTTCCAGCAGTTATTCCCCACTTCGGGGTAGGTCACCTACGTGTTACTCACCCGTTCGCCACTCTCACCTCAGACGAATCCAAGGCTACCGTTCGACTTGCATGTGTTAAGCACGCCGCCAGCGTTCATCCTGAGCCAGGATCAAACTCTCCGTAAATTCACCTTATTAGTTTGGGGCCACACAGATGTGCTGTACCTTCCTATCACTCTTCAGTTGTTAAAGTCCGCTCAACAGGAGACCGACTATAGCACATCCCCTATTGGTTGTCAAATCTGCGTTGCTGCTTTGCACTGGGACCCGATGTGCCTGCTCTGCAAAACACCTCAGGCTCAAGCGCGAGGCGGGAGTCTACCATACTACTTTTGCCTTGTCAAATCGAGACCCCGCTGTGGATCACAGACCTGACAGATTCTAGCAACCTGTCAGGCCCGGTTACTACGATGCTTCAGTTGTGGTTAAGGTCCTGATGCAAAGACTATTATACCCCCCTTTTCCCCTGTTGTCAAGTACCTGGAGCGTTAAAACGCTGTTAATTCTCTGAAACTCGGTTTCTCGCCGAAACCGAGTTTCTTTAAGCCCTGGGCCTGATCTTGCAGCAGGTCTGGTGAGCGCAAATAGCCCGTTTGCAGACCTGCCGCATCTCGCTATAATAGCTGGAGTACAGCGATTTGCTCATTTGCATATTCGCACCTTGCCGATGTTTCAATCAGGAGGTCAACCATGAACACAATACACCTCGTTTCGCACACCCATTGGGACAGAGAGTGGTACCAGACCTTTCAGCAGTTCCGCTTCCGCCTGGTCCGGCTGGTCGACCAGCTCCTCGACCTGCTGGACGGCTCCGACTTTATCTTCTTCACCCTCGACGGCCAGACCATCGTCCTGGACGACTACCTTGAGATCCGGCCGGAGCGCCAGGACCGCATCCGCCGCCTGGTCGAGGCCGGCAAGCTCATGATCGGCCCCTGGTATGTGCTTCCCGACGAGTTTCTGGAAGGACCCGAGGCAATGGTTCGCAACCTCCTGGCCGGCCGGCGCGGCTGCCGGCGCTTCAGCCCTGACCCGCAGCCGATGGAGCGGATCTGCTACATCCCCGACACCTTTGGCCACGTCAGCCAGTTGCCCCAGATCGCCGCCGGCTTTGGCCAGGAGGCCGTCTGCCTGTGGCGGGGCGTGGGCGACGCGCCGGCCGAGCTGCGCTGGGCCGCAGCCGACGGCACCGAGCGGCTGCTGCTCCACCTGCGCGATTCCTACTCCAACGGCGCGCTTCTGCCGCCCGACGAGGAGGGCTTTATCCGCACCCTGACCGCCCAGATCGACAGCCTGGCGCCCCACGTTCCCACCTCCCACCTGCTGCTGATGGTCGGCACCGACCACATGGCCCCCCACGCCGATCTGCCCGGCCACCTGCCCGCCGCCGAGGCGGCGCTGGGCTGCCGGCCGGTGCAGAGCACCTTGCCGGCCTACCTGTCCGCCGTGCAGGCCGAGCTGGGCCCTGACGGCCTGGCCGCGCTCACCCTGCGCCAGGGCGAGCTGCGCTCGCCGCAGCGGGCCCACCTCCTGCCCGCCGTCCTGTCGGCGCGCATCTGGATCAAGCAGTGGAACGCCCGCTGCGAGACCCTCCTCACCCGCTGGGCCGAGCCCTTTTGCGCCCTGGCCGAGCATCTGGACGGCGACCGTGGCCGGCGTGGCTTCCTGCGGACGGCGTGGACCTGGCTGCTTCAGAACCACCCCCACGACTCGATCTGCGGCTGCTCGGTGGACCAGGTGCACCGGGAAATGGGCACCCGCTTTGCCTGGAGCGAGCAGATCGCCGAGCAGGTCACCCAGGCCGGCCTTCAGGCCATCGCCGCCCAGGTCAACACTGCGCAGTCCGAGACCGCTTCAGTCGCTCTCCCCTCCATCGTCGTTTTCAACCCGACCGCCGGCCCTCGCTCCGAGCGGATCCACGTCACCGTCGAGCCGGCCCCCGAGGTTGACTGCGTCCTGGTCGACGCCGCCGGCCAGCCCGTCGACTGCCGGGTGACAGGCTCCACCCTCCGCGAGCAATACAGCCAGACGATGGACCGCGACACGCTGACCACCATGGTCAGCCTGCTCGCCGTCAGCGGCGGCCAGGTCGGGGCCGGCCTCTTTCCCCACCGCATCGACATCTCGGCCCGCGACGGCGTGGGCCACATCGAGGTGGTGGCGCCGGCGCAGCGCGAGCGAAGCGAGTCCGGATCTCCTGACCAAGGCCGTGGCCGACCTCCAGGCCCTGCTCGCCGACCCCGCCGTCAGCACCTTCCAGGTCCGCATCCTGGAACCGGCGGGCCTGGATCTCGATCTGCTGGCCCGCGACGTGCCCGGCTTTCGGCTACAAAACCTACTGGCTGACGCCTGGCCAGCCCTCGAGTGGGCGCGATCCCGTCGGCTCGGCTCCCGGGCCGATCGAAAACGAGTTCTTCCGCGTAGAGGCCGATCCAGATGATGGCGCCGTGACCGTCACCGACAAGGAGACCGGGCTGGTCCTGCCCGGCCTGAACCGTTTCGTGGACGGCGGCGACCGCGGCGACGAATACACCTTCACCCCGCCCGAGCGTGACCTGATCATAGACCGGCCCGAGGCCGGGCCCGAAATCAGCCCGTCGCAGAGCAGCCTGGGCGCTGTGCTCCAGATCAAACAGGTCTATCGCCTGCCGCAGGCGTTGGACGAGCACGACCGCTCCAGGCGCAGCGACGCCTGGGTGCAACTGCCCATCACCACCCGCGTCAGCCTGACCCCCGGCGTCCGCCGCGTCGAGTTCGAGACCACCGTCGACAACCGCGCCCAGGACCACCGCCTGCGGGTCCACTTTCCCACGCCGATCGTCACCGACCGGTCCTGGGCCGAGAGCCACTTTGACGTCGTCGAGCGGCCCATCGCCCTGCCCACCGCCACCGCCGGCTGGGCCGAGCAGCCCACCGGCTGCCACCCCCAGCTCGGCTTTGTCGACGTCAGCGACGGCCGGCGCGGCGTGATGCTCCTCAACCGCGGCCTGCCCGAGTACGAGGCGCTGGCCGCAGACGGCCAGGGAGTGACCCTCGCCCTGACCCTGCTCCGCTGCGTCGGCTGGCTGTCGCGCGGCGACCTGTACAACCGCCCCGCCCACGCCGGCCCGGCCGAGCCGACCCCCGAGGCCCAGTGCCCCGGCGTCCACACCTTCCATTACGCCCTCGTGCCCCACGCCGGCAACTATCTCACCTCCATGCACGAGGCCTCCGCCTTCAACGCCCCGCTGCGGGCGGTATCCACCCCGGCCCACGACGGCCCGCTGCCGTCCCAGGGCAGCTTCCTCGAAGTCTCGCCGGCAGCGGTGGTAATCACTGCGATCAAGCCGCCCGAGGAGGGCGACGGCCTGATCGTGCGTCTCTACAACGCCGCCTCAGTGCCGGTTCAGGCCCGGCTCAAGCTGTGGCAGCCCTTCCACGAAGCGGCCCTCGTGCCCCTGTCCGAGGGCGGGCCCCTGGCAGCTCCTGGACGCCGACACCGACACCGTCACCCTGCCCCTGCGCGGCAAGGAGATCGCCACGGTACACCTCCGCTAACTGATAACCCTCTCTCAGGTGCTGCCCAGCACCTGAGAGAGGGATTGACAAACCTCTGATCCTGCTCTATAATGAGAGCCATCTTGAGGTAAAGGTCGCCGGGAGAGAAACCTTTACCCCTTGACCTCTGCCATCTCCTTTGTTGCCTTTGTGTCCCGAAGATCCCCGCAAGGGATTTGTGTTAGATCATTTCCAACGGAGGTGTGACATGAACGCAAAGAGGCTTTCTCTTTCCCTGACGCTGTCCCTGATCCTGGCCCTGGCGACCGGCCTGGCCCTGGCCCAGGGGACCACCGCACCGGCTGGCCCTGCCGTACCCCTGGGCACCGGCTTTACCTACCAGGGCCGCCTGACCGATCCATCCGGTCAGCCGATCGACGGCGTGTGCGCCTTCCAGTTCACCCTATGGGACGATCCCGACGCCGGCGCCCAGGTCGGCCCCCTCCTCAACCCTACCGGCATAGCCGTCACTGCTGGCCTGTTCACCGTCCAGCTCGACTTTGGCGCCATCTTTGACGGCGCCGCCCTGTGGCTCAAGATCGCCGTCCGGTGCGCCGGCGACCCCGGCTACACCGACCTCAGCCCGCGCCAGCCCCTCACCGCCGCGCCCTACGCCCTCTACGCCCTCCACGCTCCCACCGGTCCCAGCGGCCCCGCCGGGCCCACCGGCGCAACAGGACCTGCTGGCCCCAGCGGTCCGGCTGGCGCAACCGGTCCAGCCGGTCCCCAGGGACCTGAAGGCCCCACCGGGGCTACCGGTCCGGTGAACCCCAACGCCGATACCCTGGATGGCCTGGACAGCACCGACTTTTGGCAAACCGCCGGCAACGCCGGCACCATCCCCGGCGCCCACTTCCTGGGCACCACCGACGCCGTCAGTCTGACCCTGGCCGTGAGCGGCACGGCCGCTCTGCGTCTCTACCCCACAGCGGGCAGCCCGAACCTGGTCGGTGGCTACGCCGACAACTGGGTCGCTGCTGGGATCACAGCCGCGACCATCGGCGGGGGAGGCTGGGACGTCTACCCCAATCGTGTCACCAGCGACATGGGCACGGTGGCTGGCGGTGCAGGCAACGAGGCTGGGTTCCTTGCCGCTGTTGGCGGCGGGGGGGGCAACACCGCGGGCGACGGAAATGCCACTGTTGGCGGCGGTGGGATCAATACAGCCGGCGGAGCGTTCTCTACCATTGCCGGCGGCGACCACAATTCGGCCCTAAGCACCCACGCGACCGTCGGCGGGGGCCAGGTCAACACCGCCAGCGGCGAGGGTGCCACCGTCGGTGGAGGGGCGCTGAATGCTACCAGCAACAGTTGGGCCACTATCTCCGGCGGTGCGTACAACGCCGCCAGCGGCTGGATGGCCACAATCGGTGGGGGCGACTCCAATGCCGCCAGCGGCGATTGGGCCACCGTCGACGGCGGTGACGACAACATCGCTAGCGGCAATGGGGCCGCTGTTGGCGGGGGTGGCAATAACCAGGCCAGCGGCGCCGAAGCCACCGTCGCCGGCGGCATCTACAACCATGCCTTCGACGACTATTGCACCGTCGGCGGCGGCCAGAGCAACCAAGCCGGCAGCGACGACGGCTATCCTTACACGACCGCCTATGCCACCGTCGGCGGCGGCTGGAACAACACCGCCGACGGCGAAAGGGCCACCGTCGCCGGTGGCGAGTGGAACCATGCCACCGGCCTGTCTTCTGCCGTCGGCGGCGGCGCCGGCAACGTGGCTACCGGCGACCGGGCCACCGTCGCCGGTGGCTACTACAACACCGCCAGCGGCAGCCGCTCCACGGTCGGCGGCGGCCTCAACAACATGGCCTACGCCGCCTATGCCACCATCGGCGGCGGTGGGCCGTCCAACCCCGACGACTTTGGCACTGCCAACCACGTCTTCGACCGCTACGGTACCGTTGGCGGCGGAGGAGGCAACGAGGCCGGCACCAACGACGCCGATCAGACCACTGCGCCGTATGCCACCGTCGCCGGCGGCCAGGACAATGCTGCCCGCGGCTGGCACTCAGTCGTCGGAGGGGGCTACAACAACCGCGCCGCCTTCCTGTCCACCACCGTCGCTGGTGGCGCCGTCAACCATGCCGCCGACAACTACTGCACTGTCGGCGGTGGCTACGACAACCTGGCCGGCACCGACGACGGCAATCCCAACTCGGCGCCCTATGCCACCGTCGGAGGCGGCGAGGGCAACCGGGCCAGCCACCAACGGGCCACCGTCGGCGGCGGCTTGCAGAACGTCGCCAGCGCCGACCTGGCCACCGTCGGCGGAGGTGCCCAGAACACCGCCGGCGGCCAATACTCAGCCGTCAGCGGCGGTTGGCACAATACCGCCAGCGGCCCGCGCACTACTGTCAGCGGAGGCGAATTCAACACTGCCAGCGGTAACAACGCCACCGTCGGCGGGGGTCAGAACAACGCTGCCCTCCAGGAATACGCCACGGTCGGCGGGGGTCAGAACAACGTCGCCGACGGCGGCAGTGCGACTGTCGGCGGTGGCGCGGGCAACACCGCCGGCTTCGGATTCGCCACCATAAGCGGGGGTCTGTGGAACACCGCCACCGGTTTTTTCTCTACCGTGCCCGGTGGCGCCGACAACGTGGCCCAAGGCGATTGGACCTTCGCCGCTGGACACAAGGCTCATGCCATCGGCAATGGCTGCTTTGTCTGGGGCGACTCGACCGACGCCACTATCTCCTCCAGTGGAGGCGACCAGTTCATGGTCCGCGCCAACGGCGGCCTGTGGTTCGGCCAGGCCACGGCCGCCATCACTCCCACCATCGGTGCCGGCGTCTTTATCAGCACCTCCACCGGCGCCCACCTCACCACGGGCGGCACCTGGACCAACGCCTCCGACCGCAACCTGAAGGCCAACCTCACCCCCGTCGACGGCGCGGGAAATCCTGGCCCGCCTGGCCCAGGTGCCGATCTCCTCCTGGAACTACCGGGCGCAAGACTCATCAGTGCGTCACATCGGTCCCACCGCCCAGGACTTCTACGCCGCCTTTGGCGTGGGCGACGATAACACCTCCATCTGCACCATCGACGCCGACGGCGTCGCCCTCGCCGCCATCCAGGGCCTCTACGCCGAAAACCAGGCCCTCAAGGCCGAGAACGCCGCCCAACAGGCCCAGATCGACGACCTGGCCGCCCGGCTGGCGGCGCTGGAACAGGAGTCGGCGCGTCATCCTGACGAAGATCTCTCCTCGCCAGCCGGCAGACTCCTCTTCCCCTGGCTTTTCTGCGGCGGGCTGGTCATGGTCGGCGGTGTCGTCGCCGTCCGGCGAAAGCGAGGCCGGCCATGAAGCATCTTGGCTTGGCGCTCCTGTTGGTTGCGACTATCCTGGTCATGATCGTCGGCGGTGTGGCGGCGCAGGGAGGGTATGATCTCTCCTGGTGGACCGTCGACGGAGGCGGCTACACCTTTAGCGCCGGCGGCGACTACTCCCTGGGTGGCACCATCGGCCAGCCCGATGCCGGTCTACTAACCGGCCCGGGCTATACCCTGGCCGGCGGCTTCTGGTCCGGCGCCGGCCAACCCTACCGCGTCTACCTGCCGCTGGTGGTGCGCAGCTACCGGTAGACGCTGAAAACCGGTCTTTCCGGGCTGGCTTGTGGACAGGTGCGGATGGGACGCCCAAACGGGCGTCCCACCCTCGCAACCGCTATGCTCTTGGCGCCGGGCGCAGCTGCGCCATCGGCGAGCGCCGTTGGACGGGCGCCCTAGGCAGCCGGGGCCGCCACCTGCGTCGCCGCTGGTTCTTGTGCGCGTGCCTTCATTCCGAAAATCCGCCGCATGACGTTCACCCGCCGGATGCCAAACTCGTACAGCCCCAGCGTCAGTCCCAGAGCCGCCACCACGATCACCACGTACTTGACCAGGATCGGCAGCGGCAGCGGGATGACCACGTAGCCGACGAGCAAGATCAGCGGCTGGTGCAGGATGTAGAATGGCAGCACCGCCTCGTTGGCGTATGGCAGCGCCCGGTGATTCACGTTCAGATACTGGAACCCATAGCCCAGGATCGCCAGCAGCCAGCTCCAGATGAGCAGGGCCGCGCCGATCATCCCTCCCCAGTAAGCGACCGGGCTGGGATGCTCCGTCACATACCCCACTATGGACGGCCCGGCCAGGGACAGGGCCACCGCCAGGACCAGGCTCAGCCGCCGCTGGCCCTTACGGGCGATGGCAGCTTGCACCCGCTCGTCGGCCATGATCAGGAACCCATAGAGCACGAAAATCGGGAACATGAACAGCCGGACCAGATGCTCCGGCGGGCTGGCCCTGAAGATGCTCAGCGGGTCGATCAGCCCCACGATCAGCGCGAACGGCAGGCACCAGGTCAGGATCGCCCCCGGCCGCGAGGAGAAGGCGCCCACGGCAGCCGTCACCCGCCGGCCCACCGTGCTCTTGAGCGCCACGAACAGCGGCAGCAGCGCCGCCGTGAACACGAACAGGTACTCCAGGTACCACAGGTGGACCCCCATCCAATCAAAGTTGCCGCCGAACAGGCGCCAATCCCGGTAATAGTAGGGCAGGAACTGGAAAAAGCTGCCGTCGAACCGGCCGTGGCTGAGCTGCGCCAGGTAGACCTGGGGCGGAGCCAGCACCAGGATGCCCAGGGCCAGCGGCACCAGCAGGCGCCGCCCCCGGTCCAGCATAAAGTGGCCCGCCCGTCCCGGGCGCAGGGCAAAATAGATGCTCGCCCCGGAGATCAGGAACACCAGCTGCATGCCCCACATCTCAAACACGCTCAGCAGGCCGTCGAGCACCGGGCTCATCGTCGCATTCTTGATGTTCCAGTCGCTCGGCGTTGAAAAAACGGCCGCAGTGGTAGAAAAACACTCCGGCGATCGCCAGCACCCGCAGCCAATCGATATCGTACCTTCTTGAGACTTTGCCGTTCATTCTTTCCCCTTTCCCAACTTCATCCTCCTGCTCACGCCTGCCCGGCGGCGGACGCCTCCATGATCGCAGCCACCAGCACTTCCACCGGCGAGCCCTTGACGATCAGCGCCTCCATGCCGGCCTGTGCGGCCCGGCGCCGGGCGGCCTCATAGTCGTGGACCGTGAGGGCCACCACCCGGCAGTCGGGACAGCAGGCTCGTATCTGTCGCGCCGCTTCGTAGCCGTCCAGGACCGGCATTTCCAGGTCCATCAACACCACCTCTGGCCGGAGGACCTGCGCCAGTTGGACCGCCTCCTGGCCATCGGCCGCCTCGCCAGCGATTTCGATCTCGCCGGCGAGCGGCAGCAGGGTGCGCAGCTCACGCCGCACGTGAGGATTGTCGTCCGCGATCAGGACCCGCACTCTGGGCCGATCTTCTGGTTTGTTCCTGCCGGCAGCCATCGATACCTGCTCTTCCGTAACCATGACACCAGTATACGACGATTCCGGCCGGCGCACATCGGGCGCCGGTCGGAATCTGCCGCCGAAAAGGGCCGGTCTTTTCTTCCGCCTGCAGACGGAGCGGGTCCGTCCTCCAGGAGTAGGTCTGAAGACAGAGGACACAATGTGTCCCCAAACTTGACACTGTCCCGCCCACGCGTATAATTTAGCCGGCTAAATACTAGCCGGCTAATAAGTATCACCCGCCGGAAAGGAATGCACGATGAGCCATCTGCCAGAATCTGAATCGCTCGATCAACTACTTGCCCAGATCTGCCGGCTGAAGCACGCCCGGGTGCAGGCCCTGCTGGAGACCCTCGGCCTGTACGAGGGCCAGCCCTCCATGCTGCGCGCTCTGTGGTCCCAGGAAGGGCTGACCCACACCGACCTCGCCAAACGCCTGCGGGTCCAGCCTGCCACCATCACCAAGATGATCCAGCGCATGGAGAAAGCCGGCTTTGTCGAGCGCCGGCCCGATCCCCAGGACGAGCGCGTCTCCCGCGTCTACCTCACCGAAGCCGGCCGCGCCGTCCAGGCAGACGTCCGGGACGTGTGGCACACCCTGGAAAAGGAAGCCTTTGCCTATCTCACCGAAGAGCAGCGAGCCCAACTGCGCCACCTTCTCCTCCAGATCCGCGACAACCTCATGCGTGTCGCTCCGGCCCGCTGATACTTACCTGCGTTGCAAGTGCAGGCGTAGAGCTGATTTCCATCGGAGGATCAACCCGTGAAGTCTCTCACTTTTGCGTTCAATCTCGCCCGGCGCTACATCAAGCCGCTTGGGCATCACCGTCGTGAGCATGCTCCTGCTCGTGGCGGTGCAGTTGTACGTCCCGCAGCTGGTCAGGAGCATGGTCGCCAAGGTCACCGATCCGGCCGCCGGGCCGGAGCGCCGTCGGCTACGTCTCCCGGCTGGCCCTGATAGCGCTGGTCGTCTACGTGGCCCGCGGCGTTCTGAGCTTCTTCAGGAGCTACATGGCCCACGTGGCCGGCTGGAACGTGGTCGCCGACGTCCGCTCCGACATCTACCAGCACCTGCAGCGCCTGTCGCTCCGCTTCTACGAGGACAAGCAGACCGGCCAGCTGATGTCGCGCATGGTCAACGACTCGGACCTGCTCGAGCAGCTGATCTCCCACGCCATCCCCGACGTGATGGTCAACGTGCTGATGCTGATCGGCGTCAGCGCCGTGCTGTTCAGCATGAGCTGGCAGCTCACGCTGCTTGAGCATGATCCCCATCCCGCTGATCGTCCTGGCCATGCAGGGCCTGTCCCGCTACGTGCGCCCGGCCTTTCGCCAGCGCCAGGTCGAGCTGGGCGAGCTCAACGCCGCCCTCAACGACAACCTCTCCGGCATCCGCGAGATCAAGGCCTTCACCAGGGAGGACACCGAGGCCGCCCACATCTGGGATCACATCGTCCGCTACCGCGATTCGCTGCTCCGCGCGCTGCGCCTGATGGCCATCTTCCACCCCTTTGTCGAGTTCGCCTCGTCGCTGGGCACCATCGTCCTCATCTACTTTGGCGGGCGGCTGGTCCTGAACCAGACGCTGCCCATCGCCGACCTGGTGGCCTTCTTCCTCTACCTGGAGATGCTCTACCAGCCGGTGCGCGCCCTGAGCGGGGTCTGGGAAAGCGTCCAGCAGGCGCTGGCCGGCGCCGAGCGCGTCGGCGAGCTGCTGGACGAGCAGCCCGACGTGGTCGAGCGGCCCGACGCCGTCGCGCTGGCCGGCCGGGCCCAGGGCGCCATCTCGCTTCCGCGATGTGAGCTTTCAGCTACGCCGACGGGGAGACGGTGCTGGAGCACATCAACCTCGACATCGCGCCCGGCACCGTCGTCGCCCTGGTCGGGCCCGACCGGCGTGGGCAAGACGACGCTGGCCAGCCTCATCCCGCGCTTCTACGACGTGTGCGAGGGCTGCGATCACCCTGGACGGCCACGACATCCGCGACCTGACCCTCAAGAGCCTGCGCCAGCAGATCAGCATCGTGCTGCAGGACGTCTTCCTGTTCCACGGCACCGTGCGCGACAACATCCTCTTTGGCCGCCCGGCAGGCCACCGAAGCAGGAGATGATCGACGCGGCCAAGATCGCCAACGCCCACGAGTTCATCGCCCGGCTGCCCGACGGCTACGACACGCTGATCGGCGAGCGCGGCGTCAAGCTGTCCGGCGGGCAGAGGCAGCGCCTCGCCATCGCCCGCGCCGTGCTCAAGGATGCGCCGATCCTGATCCTGGACGAGGCGACCTCCTCGGTGGACACCGAGACCGAGCATGCTGATCCAGCAGGCGCTGGAGCGGCTGATGGTCGGCAGGACGACCATCGTCATCGCCCACCGCCTGTCGACCATCCGCAGCGCCGACGTCATCGTCGTCCTGGACGGCAGCCGGATCGTGGAGATGGGCACGCACGAGGAGCTGATGGCCCGCGATGGGCTCTACGCCCGCCTGAACGCGGTCCAGGTCGACGACGAGCCGCGCTGGAGGATGGTCCGCGAGCAGCGCCAGGGTGCGCTGATGCAGGCCTGATACAAAACGCTGGAGGATGGTCCGCGAGCGCGCCGGGGCGCGCTGATGCAGGCCCAATATGCCTGTCACGATGACGAGTCGAATCCCGGTACGATGCCGGCCTTCTACTTCCAGGAGAGTCCTGCTCTCCGGACCGCCCGCTCTCTAGGCGCCGACTCGCACCAATCGTAGTGACGTGTCGCCCAGTTGTATTGTGTCGCCGGCCTGCAGGCGGGTGGGCTGGCCGATGCGGAGGCCGTTGACCCACGTGCCGTTGCGGCTGTCCAGGTCGTACAGCTCGCAGCCGTCGTCCTGGCAGCGGATCAGCGCGTGGTGGCGCGAGGCTTCCCCGTCCTGGATGCACACGTCATTGTCCGGGCTGCGCCCCAGGTGGGCCTCTTCCCCCAGCATAAAACGCCGGCCCGCCTCGGCGCCGCTCGCCACTACCAGCTGCCACCCACTCCGCGGCTCCTCCTCTGCCCGGCTGCCGGCCTGGGCGGCGATCTGTCCCCAATCGAGCGGCTGCCCGCAGGCCGGGCAATGGCCGGCTCCGAGGGCGACGCCGGCCCCACAGTGCGGGCAAGCAGCAGTGGCCTGCGGCGCGGCCTGCTGCCGGCGCCCTCGCGGCCGGTCCGGCTGCCGCCTCGACCGGCGCCACAGCACGACGCCCGCTATCAGCCCGATGACCGCTAGGGCTCCCAGCCCGCCGGCCAGGAGCAGCCCGGGCCCATCACCCGACGACGGCTCAGTTGGCGTCGCCGGTACGGTACCCGGCGTCTCATAGCTGGGGACGAGCGGCTCGCCGTTCAAGACCGCGGCCACGTCGCCGTCCGGCGCCCGCACCACGTCGCCGGCCTGCACGGTGAGCTCGTACACGCGGCTGCCCGCGGTCTCGGGATCGTACAGCGCCAGGGTCACCGGCCCGTCGCCGGTGGCATCCATCTCCATCGACGCCACGTCGAAAAATGGCACCGCCACCACGCCCCAGCCGCCGTCGTCCTCCGCAAAAGCCTCAAAGTAGATGTAGGCCGTGTTGCCGTCGATCTCCCCCGTCGCCTGGTCGAACGTAAACCACTGGCCGTCCGTGCCGTCGATCCGCAGCGACAGCGGCGAGCGGTACGTTACGGTCGTGTCCGGATTGAGGATGTCGCCCCCACTGCCCAGGTCGGCGAATCGATCCTTCACCGGGTTGGGCTGCTGCTTATAGTAGCTCCACATGACCCGTTTCAGCCCCCGGCCGGCGGCCAGGGCATAGTAATTCAAGCAGTACTTGGGCACATCCGGGGGCGAGCCGGTATTCTTGCGAGCGTTGTCCTCGATGGCGATTGCCAGGTCACCCAGGTCACCGCCCAGGTTGCTGGTCGGATGGCCGAGCTTTTTGACCTGATCCGTATAATTCTCGGGCACCAGGCCCCACGACACGGCTTCCCAGGCCGGGTAATACGAGGCCGCGCCGTACTGATCCGTGAACTCGAGCGCCGCCACCCCAAACAAGTGATACCACAGCCCCTGATCGTCGTTGCCCACGGCCTGGCGGGGGTTGATCGTTTGAGTCGAGCCCATGGCATTCTTGAATGACCAGTCCCCATCCACATAGCCGTCCGGGTCGCGCAGCGGCGCCAGCACATTTTCCTGTTCGATGAACGCCTTGTTCACCTTCGCCCCGTCGCGGTACAGCGCCGAGTGGCACGTCAGCAGCGCGTCGCGCACGTTGCCGCCGTTCAGCTTCAGGCTGAGATAGAGCAGGTCTCCGGGCGTGAGGCGATAGTCGGGGTCCGAGAGCTGCTTCTCGCGCGCCAGGTCGCGGGCCCGCGCCTGCAGCTCGGCCTCGTGGCCCGTGGGCATGTCCCGGCTCGCATAGCTAATGCCGATCCAAAAAGGATCGGTGGGGTGAATACCCTGACTAGGCACGTTGCCCTCATCGATGTACGTCTGCAGCCCCTGCGCCATGTTCGCCATCAGCCACTCCTGCGAGTAGCGCAGCGTGGGCTTGCCGGTAAGGTAGCCGTCAAAGCTCATCCCGGGATAGAAGAACGCGGGCCAGGGGCAGGGGAAGCGCGGGTCCGGCGTCGGTGTTACGGTGGATACCGGACTTGTCTCGCCCGGAAAGCCGCGCACCAGCCACCCGCTCGTGAAATAGGAATCGAGCACCGCGTCGCGCTGCGCGCGTGAGGTCGCGTCGTCCTGGACCACGTCGATCTCAAAGCCGCGACCGGTCGGGTACCACTGCTGGTAGGTCGACGCATCGTACGACGCCTGCCCATAGTCCAGCCGCGCCAGGTGATACTCGACCACCTCGACGGTGGTGTGGTCCGAGTACTCGATGGTCTGCTTGAGCGTGTAAGGGAAAAACACGTACGCCGCGGCGGCCGGGTCGGCCACGGTCGGATCGTGGGCCTTGACGATCTCGACCTCGGTGATGGCCGACTCGCGAACCTCCGCGCCCATGCGGAATTCGTTCAGGCACGCCTTGGCCAGGCACACCTTGTAATCATAGTCGTCCGGGTTGCCTTCGCACTTGGTTTCGCACGGCGGATTGGTAGAGGTCCACTCGGCCACCAGGCGGTCGCGCGCCTGGGCGATCTCGGCGTCGGTGGGCAGATGCGGCCAGCTCTCTTCGGCGTGGGTGACCGGCCGGCCCGCACCGAGCGCCAGGCCGAGCACGACGATCAGGGCAACCGGCAGACGCCATAGGCTACGGTTGCTGTGCCACTTACGTATCATGAGAGAACTCCCTCTCTTTCCTATCGATTGGTTAGCCAGTGGACCATGTGGGCGTATGCTGCCGTTTGGCGAGGCCCGTATGTCACGAATGTAGTATATCGCATTAAGCCCGCAAAGCAAGTGGCATCCAGAGGGTTGCCGCGTGGTTCAGCAGCAAACTAGAGCGTGGTGCTGGCTTGAACATGCTGACATTAGCCGGCCTGGGGGCGGAAGCCTGAGAGGCGGCTGGGGTTGCCGTGCTCATCGTACACCCTGACCCGAAACAGGCCCGACGAAGGCGACCTGCTTTTGAACACAAACCCGCACGTCACTTCATTCTCGGGTGAACAGAGGGGCCGGCAAATCAGTTTGGACCCTTCCGCAGGCTCGGCTAGCCGAGCCTGCGGAAGGGTCTAGATCTAAAGCTAATACGGCCCGCGGATGAAGCGGCTTGCACCTTCTCCTCGTAATAGGCTTGCAGCCTGCCGTGCAGCTCCTCTCCCAGCGGCGCCAGCGCCGAGGCGGCAGCGTTGCTGCGCACCTGCTCCGGCCGGCTGGCCCCGGGGATGATCACCGACACCGCCTCGTGGTCCAGGATCCACCGCAGCGCCATCTGCGCCATGTTCAGGCCCGACCGGCACCATCGGCTTTAGCCCATCGGCCAGCTCCACCCCCTTCTCGAACGGCAGCCCGGCAAAGGTCTCGCCCACGTTGAACGCCTGGCCGTCGCGGTTGTAGTTGCGGTGATCGCTCGCCGCAAACCGGGTCCCGGCCGTGAACTTGCCCGACAACAGCCCGCTGGCCAGCGGCAGCCGGACGATGATCGCCACCCCCTTGGCCTGCGCCTGGGGAAAAAGCGCCTGGATCGGCTTCTGGCGAAAGATGTTAAAGATGATCTGCAGCGAGGCCAGCCCTTCCTGCTCCAGGCACACCAACGCCTCGTCCATCGACTCGACGCTGGCCCCCCAGTTGCGGATCTTGCCCTCCTGCTTCAGCTCGCGCAGCCAGTCAAACACGTCGCCCTGTTTTAGCGCGGCCATCGGGATGCAGTGCAGCTGGGTCAGGTCCAGCGCCTCGACCCCCAGCCGGCGCAGCGACTCCTCAGTCGCCTGGCGCACCGCCGCCCGCGTATAGCCGTTGGGGTAGATCGCCCCGCGCCCCAGCTTGGTGGCGACAAAGACGTTGGCCGGGTGGGCTCGTCAGGAACCGCCCGATCAGCGTCTCGCTGCGGCCTCCGCCGTACACGTTGGCCGTGTCCCAGAAATTGACCCCCATCTCCACCGCCGTCTCCAGGATGCGAAAGGCGGTTTCCTCCTCCACGGTTCCCCAGTCGCCGCCGAGCTGCCAGCAGCCCAGCCCCACCTCCCCGACGACGGCTCCGGTCCTGCCGAAAGGTCTCCTGTTCATTGCTCGTACCTTTCTATTTCAGACTTCACGGGCTTTGGATCGTGCAGTTGGGTGATGAGCAAGATGCTCACGCCCATCAACCCGACCGCCAACAGCAGCGCCGGGGTGAAGGCGCCGTCGGCGCTCTTCATCGCTTCCATGATGTAGACAAACACCACCGAAGCCTGCCCGAACAGCTGGATCAGCCCATTGGACGTGCCTTCCGGGGTGGGCTGGGTGATCTCGGCGGCGTACTGCATCCCGATCGGGCTGGCGCTGACCAGGAAAAACCCCAGGCGAAAGGCCGAAACGAACAACAGCCAGGGAGCGGTGGCAAAAGTCAGGCCGACCAGGCCGGGGATGGCCAGGCCAAAGCCCAGCAGCAGGTAGCGCTGGCGCTTGTGCTGCTTGTCCGAGAAGGGCGGGATGACCACCGCCCCCAGCATCCCGCCGACCAGCATCAGAGCGCCAAGCGTCCCGGCATCGGTGGGTGTAAAGCCGCGCGGCCGGATGATGTTCTCTACCCAGGTGGTGACGCCGTTGAAGATCCCCATCCCGATGAACGAGACCAACAGGTACAGCCAGAAGTCCTTGACCGTCAGGGCGTGTTTCAACCCATCGAGCATCAGGGCGCGGACTTCCTGCCGGGCGGGCAGGGCGGCGTGGCCGGTTTCTCGCGGGCCAGGACCAGGAACAACACGGCGGAAAAGGCGGCCACCCCGCCGTAGATCAGTTGGACGGTTGGGATGGGCATGCTCTCGATCAGGATCGGCGTCAGCACCATGCCCAGCGCGGTGCCGACCAGGTTGGCCAGCGTCACCAGCCCGACGGCCGTGGCGCGCTCGTTCGATGGAGAACCAGTTGGCCGGGACTTTGGTCCAGGCGTTCAGCAGGAACGGCTGGGCGATGGCGATGCCGATCGTGCTCAACAGCACCAGCGTGTAGTTGGCCCCGGCCAGGCCGCGCACCACGCCGAAGACGCCCATCAGCACCGCCCCGATGCTGACCGCCAGGCGGAAGCCATAGGTGTCGATCACCCACGAGACCGGGATCGACAGCGGGATGAAGGCGATCATGAACGTCATCGCCAGCAGGCCGATCTGCAGGTCGGTGACGCCGTAGAAGCTGGCCGCCGGACCGGTGATCGGCGCGTAGGCGATCCACAGCATCTGGATGGTCAGGTTGATGAACATGAAAACGCGCCAGCACCACCCAGCGGTAGCCGTACAGCCGGTATTCTTTCGTTCATGATCTCCTCCTCGCTTCACCCGTTCAGCCGTTTGTACACGCCGCTGCATCTGCTTGTAGATCTCTTGAAGACCTCAAAGCGCTCGTCGTACAGCGCCCGGTTGTGCGGGTCCGGCGTATAGGTGCGCTTGAACTGCACCAGCGCCGGGACGTCGTCGAAGGTGATCTCCCCCAGCCCGACAGCGGCGATCCACGCCGCGCCGCGCGCGTTGGCCTGGATCGGGTCCTGGACCTGCCGGACCTCCACGTTCAGCACATCGGCGAAGATCTGGCACCACACGTCCGAGTTGCCGCCGCCGCCCGCCAGGTTGATCGCCTTCACCTTGCGCCCGATGAACTTCTCCACCGGCGCCAGCAGCCAGCGCGTGTTGAAGGCCACCCCTTCCAGGAAGGCGCGGATGATGTCGGCGCGGGTGTTGTGCAGCGACAGGTTATACAGCCCGGCCCGCAGCGTTGCGGTCGTCCACCGGCGCGCGCTCGCCCCAGATCCAGGGCGTGTAGAGCACGCCGTTGCTCCCGGCCGGGACGCGCTCGGCGATCTTGTCCATGATCTTGAACACATCCGGCACCTTCGCCTCCTGCAGCAGTTCGTCCTGGTGATACAGGATATTGTCGCGCAGAAAGGTCAGGTTGCCGCCGGCCGTGGCCTGCAGCGCGGTCAGCAGGTAGCGGTCGCGGCACGGCGCAGGGCACCGAGGCCAGCGACGACAGCGAGGTCGGTCTTCTTGAACGGCACATGCGCCGCCATCCAGGACGAGTGCCGATGTACAGGTGCGGCGCGAAATCGGCCACCGCGCCGGCGCCGATCGCTGCGGCCGTGTTGTCGATCGCGCCGGCCACCACCTGCACGTCCGCCGGCAGCCCCAGCGCCGCGGCGACCTCCGCCTTCAGCGCCGCCGAGCACCGCCGTGCAGGCACGATCTCGGGGAACTTGTCGGCGTCGATGCCGCTGGCGCTGCACCAGCCGCGGCGTCGTAGCGGATGTCGTCGGGGTTGCGGTTGTCGGTCACCCACGAGGTCAGGATCGAATCGAACGTGGCGGCAAAGCGCCCGGTCAGGCGCAGGTTCAGATAATCGAGCACGTTCAGGAATTTGTAGGTGCGCGCATAGACCTCGGGGAAACGTGTCGCGCATCAGCAGCATGTGCGCCGGCCGGGTCCTTGCCGGTCATCGAGGGCATGCCGCCGGTCAGGCGGATCCAGCGCAGCAGCTTGAACAGGTCCGCGCCCAGCACGTTGATCGAGCCCGCTGGCCTGCTGGCGCAGGTAGGGCGCGCCGCGCATGTCCATCCACAGGATGCAGTTCATCAGCGCGTTCCCGGCCTCGTCGACCGGGACCGTGCCTTCGCCCTGCGTCGAACAGCACACGGCCCTGACCGAGCCGGCGCGGCGCGAGGCCGCGGCCGAGAAGCCGCTGCGCGGCCGAGAGGAACGCCTGCCACCACTCCTCCGGCGATTGCTCCGCGCCGCCGTCGGGCGTGAGGTGCAGCGTGACCGGCTGCGGCTTCCCAGCCCAGCACCTGCCCCTGGACCGTGATCAGCGCGACCTTCATGCCCGACGTGCCCAGATCGACGGCGAGGATGACCGGTTTGACGTCATCGGCCGATTCACCTTCCACGCTCGACAGCACAGTCTCAAAGCCGGTTGAGCGCCTCGTCGATCACCTCGTCGGTATCGGCCATGCTGGTGTACATGCGGCTGCCGGCCAGGGTGATGAGCCCCTGCGCCATGTAGGCCGCGCCCATCTCTTCCATCATGTGCTTGCGCGGCTTCATCTCGCGCAGCAGCTTGAGCGGATTCTTGAAATCGAGCAGCATCACGCCCGAGGTTTCCAGGTGGACGATCGAGCCCTGGTTGATAGGCCACAAACGGCAGATCGATGCTGCTCGATGATCTGCTTGCAGGCCCTTGGTCAGCCGGTCGCCTGCCCGCCCGGCGATGACCGGGGCGTTGGTGCGCTCCATCTCCAGCAGGGCGTAATAGCCGGCCACGCACGAAAGCGGATTGGCCGAGAGCGTCCCGCCGATGTAGGCGCGCTCGCCCGTGCCGCCGATGCCGGCCGCAAAGCGCATCATCACGTCGCGCCGCCCGCCGACGCCGCCGGCCATCGGGTAGCCGCCGGTGATGCACTTGCCGAAGACGGTCAGGTCGGGCTTGACGCCGAAATAGCCCTGCGCCCCGCCCATGCCCAGCCGGAAGCCGGTCACCACCTCGTCGAAGATCAGCAGCGCGCCAAACTCGTCGCACAGCTCGCGCACCTTCTGGTTGAAATCGAGGGGCACCGGGCGCGTGCCGCTTTCCGGCCCGACCGGCTCGACGATGACCGCCGCGGTCCCGCCCCGCAGCCGGTTGAGCATCAGCAGCCGCCGCAGCGCCCCAGGTCGTTGGGGAAGAACTCCTGGGTCTGGCGGTTCGCGCCGCGCGGGATGCCGGTCGCCTCCCGCCGGCCCGTGCCCGGGATGTGCAGGCCGTACACCATCTGAGTCGCTCCAGCCGTGATACGCGCCGCCGACCTTGATCACCTTCTTCTTGCCGGTGAAGGCGCGCGCCGCGCGGATGGCGGCCATCACGCTTTCGGTGCCGGAGCCCAACATGCGGAACATCTCGACGGACGGCATGAAGCGGTTGACCAACTGCGCCAGTTTCAGTTCGTACTCGTGGAACAGGCCGGTCACCGGCCCGCAGGATTGCAGCAGCTCGAAGACCTTCTCGCGCACCGGCGCGTAGTTGCTGCCCAGCACGGTCGGGCCGCCCGCCTGCAGAAAGTCGATGTAGCGGTTGCCGTCCACGTCCCACAGGTAGGCGCCCTCCGCTTTCTCGATGGCCAGTGGGAAAGGGATAGTTGAAGGCCAGGTTGTGCTGCACGCCGCCGGGGATGACCTTCTTGGCCTCGTCGGTCAGCGCCTTCGAGCGGGCGCACTTGTGCTCGAAGTAGCTCAAGAACTCCTGCATCCTGTCGCGCCGGATGGGGCGCATCGGCTGGTCGACGAGCGCCTTCAGCCGGCGATAGATCTCGTCGGTGTCGTGCCATTCGGAAATGGCGTATTGCTGGCTGGTTATGTCTGTCATCGGTTCTCCTCTGTCGCCGCGCTCCACCTTCTTCTGGTCCTGGCGCAGCTTGGCAAAGGCGATCTCGCGCACGGCCAGCGGGATCTTGGTCACCTGCCGTTCGGTGCACAGCGCCAGCAGGTAGGCCAGGGAGCACTTTTCCAGGATTTCCACGTTGTGGATGGCCCGCTCCATGTCGTGGCCAAAGCACAGCGCGCCGTGGTTCTGCATGATGTAGGCGTTGTGGTGGTTCTTGATGCGCTTGGCGATGTTCTTCTTCAAGAACCCTGTCCCCGAAGGCGCGTAGGGGATGATCTCCACCGAGCGGCCCAGAAAGCGCGCCTGCTCGTCGAACAGCGCCGGGATGGGCGCGTTGATCAGCGCCAGCGCGCTGGCATACACCTGGTGGGTGTGGACGACGGCGTTCACGTCCGGCCGGGTCTGATAGACCGTGGCGTGCAGGCTGCTCTCGATCGAGGGCGTGCGCTGGCCGTCCAGCCGGTTCAGGTCTAGGTCCAGAATGCACACGTCGTCGGCTGTCATCTTGGAGTAATCATAGTTCGAGGGGGTGATGGCGAAACCGTTCTGCTCTGGCACGCGCAGGGACACATTGCCCCCGGTCGCCATCAGGTAGCCGCGCTCCACCAGCACCCGGCAGGCCTCCACGATCTGCTGTCTACAACTCTCAAGCTGGTCCATCTCCTCTCTCCCCCGTAGGGGCAGGCCCCCGCGCCTGCCCTCCTCTCCTCTTCTGCCCTGCCGGAACTAACCTACTATTGGGATCTACATTCACCGTCTCGGTCCCCATCCGTCCGACGTGCAGAGCCGCTTGCGACTGCCCCTGGCGGCTGCGAAGCAAAGGATCTCCACCCCAGGCAGTAGGGGTGGCCACACAGGGCCACCCCTACCGCCTAACCCTTGGCCTATGGATACTCTTTGAGCACCAGCGGCAGGTAGGTGCGGATCACATCTGGGCCGCGTATGGTCGTCGTCACCGGCATTGCGTTATTCGTCGGGTCCAGGTCGTGTATCGTCGTGGCGATCTGGGCCTGGTTGATGATAACGTCGCCCACCTGGGCGGCCGGATCGACCACAGCCCGGATCTGAACAGTCCCGCCATCGCCCGGCAAGAGATCGGTAATCATCCAGGCGAAGGCGATGCCGGCCGTGGGCGTCAGTACCTCCGGGCTGGCATAGACGACCATCGGGAAGATGAGCTGAGCCGGGATGGCGTCGGTCAGGACGACGCCAATGGCGGTGTCTGGGCCGGCGTTGATAAAGGTCACCGTGTAGGTCAGCAGATCGCCCGGCCAGACCTCGCCGGCCGGCTCGACCGTCTTGAACACCTGGAGGTCGGTTGCCGGGACGTGGACGGTGGTCGTGCTCGAAGCGACGTTATTGGCCGGGACCAGGTCGGGCGTGGTCGTGGCGACCTGGGCCTGGTTGACGATGACGCTCCCCGGCTGGGCGGTCGGGTCGACGGTGGCCCGGACCTGGATGGTCCCGCCGTCGCCCGGCAGCAGGTCGGAGATGGTCCAGGCAAAGGTGATGCCGGCGGTAGGCGTCAGTACCTCCGGGCTGGCATACACGACCACCGGGTCGATGAGCAGAGTCGGGATGGCGTCGGTCAGGACGACGCTCAAGGCGGCGTCTGGGCCGGCATTGATAAAGGTCACCGTGTAGGTCAGCAGATCGCCCGGCCGGACCTCGCCGGCCGGCTCGACCGTCTTGAACACCTGGAGGTCGGCGGCCACGGTGTAGATGGTGGTCCAGGTCGAAGCGACATTGTTCGCCGGGGCCAGGTCGGGTTTGGCCATGTCAATCTGGGCCTCGTTGGTGATAACGTCGCCTGCTTGGGCAGTCGGGTCGACCACAGCTCGGATCTGAACGCTCCCGCCCTCGCCCGGAAGCAGGTTGGCGATCGTCCAGGCATAGGTGATGCCGGCGGTAGGGGTCAGGACCCCAGGACTGGCATAGACTATCACCGGGTCGACGAGCAGGGCCGGGATGGCGTCGGTCAGAACGACGCCAAAGGCGGTCTCCTGGCCGGCGTTGCGAAAAGCCACGGTGTAGGTCAACAGCCCGCCCGGTAGGTCCCCGCCGGCCGGCTCGGCTGTCTTGAGCACCTGGACATCGGTCCCCAGGCTGAGCACCGGGGTTGTGACCGAGGCGGTGTTGCTGACTGGGGCCAGGTCGGGTATCGTCGTGGTGATCTGCGCCTGGTTGAGGATGACGCTGCCCGACTGGGCGCTCGGGTCGACCATGGCCCGGACCTGGACGGCGCCGCTGTCGCCGGGCAGGAGATCAGAGATCGTCCAGGCGAACGTGATGCCCGCGATTGGCTCGAGCACCTCCGGGCTGGCATAGACGACCGCCGGATCGACCAGCAGGGCTGGGATGGCGTCGGTCAGCACCACGTGAAAGGCGCTCGCCGGGCCGGTGTTGGTAAAGGTCAGGGTGTAGGTCAGGATGTCGCCGGGCTGCAGCTCGCCGGCCGGTTCGACCGTCTTGGACACCTCGAGGTCGGTGTCGAGCGCGTTGACGCGCAATGCCGGGTCGCCGAGCAGGATGTAGGTGTCCAGCAGGTCGTGGTTACCGGCGGCAGCCCACAGCCGCAGCTTGCCGGCCATCGTCGCCTCGCCGACCATGCGCAGCCCGTCCTTGAACAGCGCGTCCAGGAATCCCCGGTTCAGATAGTCGTGCGCGGTCGCGACGCCCAGGCCGGTTGGTGACCAGCTTGCCACGGCGCCGCGCCCGTTGGCCCGCACGATCCTCTCGCCCATCGACTCCAGGTTCAACTGAGGGAAGTGATAAGAGCCCTCGTAGCAGGTCATCGGCAGCATGATCGGCAGCTTGTTGCCGTTGTTGAGGCTTGGGATGTCGTTGGCGCGGAAAAGCTGCTCCGCACGCCCAGTAGGTGTACCCGGAATGCCCGATATAGTTGACGATCAAGCGCCCGTCGTTGATCGTCGAGGATGATGGCGTGCCTGGCCTCGACGGGTGTCTGGTGGGTGACCAGATAGTAGACCCGATCCGACTCATAAGGCGCCGGCAAACAGCTATTGCGATGATGCCCTCCGACAGGGCGGCAAAGTCGCCGGCGCTGTCGGCGTTGTCGGCAACGAACAACAGGCGCTGATTCCAATCTCCGGGCGGCGGGTTTTGCTCGTAGCTCAGGGTCTTGCTGACCACCGTGCCAACCTCTGCTGCCGAGTTGACCGCCAGGCGGCCGAGCATCATGTCGGGCACATTGTCGCCCTCGGTCAGGGTCACATACCGGTTATCGGCAGCCGTTTCGTTCATCCACGGATCGACTGGGGCCAGGTAGGGTGGAAAGAAGGAGGTCCGGTTCAGCCCCAGGTAGTTCTTGGGATCATAGTTCCCGTCGCCGACCAGGACCACATAACTGGCGGCCGGCGGCTGCCAATGGTCCGCGGCATAGTCGAGGAAATCGTGGATCGGCCTGGCGCCGGTCAGGCCGTAACCGAACTCGTCGTACACATCCTGGACATCGATCAGCGCCACCCGCAGCCCCTGTAGCGCCCGATAGTCGGCCAGCGGCACGACGTCGCTGTAAAAGGTCGCATGGGTTAACAGGATATAGTCGGCGCCGTTGGCTGCCGCTTGGAGATCAGAGGGGGTATCCAGCGCAATGCTCTGCGGCGATAGGAACCCAGAGCCAGCCATAACTACATAGTCGGTGGGCGCCGTGACCTGGTCGGTGAACTGGAACGAAAAACCCGGGCCGGCTGGGATGGCCACACCGCCGGTGATCTGTTCGACCGCACTGACATCGGACTTGTCAAAGGCGAACATCTGATCGCTGGTCAATCCGCCGATCTCGTATTTCCATGTGCCTGTGACGTCATAGCCAAAAGACAACAGGTCGGCCGTGGCCGTAAACAGGCGCGAATAGGTCAGCTCAGCCCGGTCAAAGTACACCACGTCGTAGCTCCGAGCCCCGTATCGTTCGGGCAGGTGAGAGTGAGGGTGTTGTTTCCATGCTGCCAGGTACGATTTGGGAAAGCTGACCGTAGCCGTGTACCACGTGATCCCATCCCACCAGTGGTCTATTATCAGGTTGCCGTTTAGGTACACCTGGGCGTGATGGTCGGGATTGATGGCGTTATCGACATGGCCCAGCAGCCGGACCTGGAGTGTGGGTGTGAACGGCTCAGCAGACAGCGACGCCACCGAAAAGGTGAAGGACCAGGATGGTTTGCTGGGCGGATAGGCATAGTTCCACAGAAACCGCTCCAGGTTTTCGTCGCCCGGCGCTCGCGTCAGGTAGTAGTGACTCTCCTCCATGGTTAGGCGGGCGTCGTAGGTGGCCGGGGTGGCGCCGGCTGACGGCGTCCCATCACGGCTGGTCATGCGCAGCCCTGGGCCCTGGCCGTAGGTGAGCCAGTAGATATTGTCGGCAGTGTACTTGGAGGCCACGCTCTGCCCGTAGAACAGCAGGTAGTCCCCCGGATCGAAGCTGTCGTCGCCTTCGCCGGTCACATAGATGGCGACCTCGTCGCCCATGTTCATGACCTGGAGGGTAGAAGGGACAATATCACCGACCGGCACGTCGGCAGCCACCAGGTCGGCGTAGGAGACTTGGTACATCCCTTCCTGCCTGACCACCATCTTGTAGCCAGGAACCGGCGGCGTCCACGGAGCCGCGGCGACAGCCGTGCCGGCCGGTTTCTGGCGCCAGGCGCGGGCCGAGTCATAATTGAGCAGTTGCGTCCGGAACAGCTCCTCGTAGGCCGCCGACTCTGGCTGGGAGCCGAGGGCTGGACCGCTGGCAGCCGGATCGGGCTGAAAGCGGATGTGGACGACCAGGCTGTGGTAGATCGTCACCGCCTTCGATCCGGGCCGGTACTGGATCGGATAAACTGCTACTCCGACGATGCGCTGCTGGCGGACGACGCCGTCGTCTGCGATCTCGGCCAGCACGCCCGGATAGGCAGCGCCGGACCGGTAGATCTCGTCCACCGGGTCGATCTCGGTGACCGGAGTGGGCAGCAGGCTGCGCCCCTCGGTCAGGGCGGCCAGATCCCACTCGGCCCGCAGCGTTGGAGCAGGGACGACTGGATCCGTCAGCGCCAGCGAGCTGGCCGTGCCTGGCACCACATCGACTTGCAGGTCAACGTCAAAGGGCACACCCAGCGACAGGGCCAGCAGCGGTAACTGCGGCTCTCCCGGCTGTTGCGTGACCGACCAGTCTGGCATGGACAGCCGGACGAACTGCCGGCCATCGTCGCTCAGCGGCTCGATCGACCAGCCGCTCCCATGGCACCGACACCAGGACGGTGATCCCGCTGTCGTCTGAGGAGAGCAGTTGCACGCCGTCGCCAAATTGAGGCTGAACGGCGGGCAGTTGCGGCGGCGGGGCGCTTTCGGCGCTGGCGCGCGGCGCCGGCCAGAACAGCACCAATGCCGCCAGGACGAGCAGCAGACCCATTGGGATCCCCGCTGCCATTCTGACCGCCGTACAGTGCGGCGCCAGTCCCCGACCAGAAGGCCGTGGTTCAGTACGGCGCGAAGCGCAGCAGGAGTGGGTGAAGAAACTCAACATCAGTTCAAGCCTTTCCCTTAAAGATAGTAGCGCGCAGCCGGCTGGCGATCGGCAGCAGGATCGGCCAAACCGGCGACAACCAGGCGATCCCCGCCTTCACCAACCGCCGGGCAGGCGTAGTCAGATCGATCTGGACCCCGTTTCGTTCCCGGGCAATCACCCGGCCCAGGATCTTCTCAGCCGGGAAGATGCCGTCGGGGAATTCCCCCCGATCGCCCTTGATGACAAACGCGATCGTCCCCTTCAATTTCGTCCGCCGCAGCACGCGGTGAACAACCACGTTTGAGCAGGCGGACCGGAACATCACCAGATCGCCGACGCGCACCTGATCAGGGGCTACCGCCCGGACATGCAAGAGGTCGCCGTTGCGGACAAACGGGTGCATGCTCATCCCCTTGGCCCGAAAGCGCAGGGTCAGGCCTTCGTCCAGGATGGCCTGTGCCAGGGTGCCGAACTCGGTGCTGTCACATTCTATCGATCGCCGCGATAGTAGGGGCATGCTCTGCTCTTCTTGGTTTGCTCTGGCGACAACTGCCCGCCGGTGGACTTGCCGCGATCAGTTCCGACCACCGGCCTCGTGGTTCGATTCTACCTCAAGACGCTGGAAAGCGCAAGCGGTGGCCCGCCGAGCCCAGGGCTGCATGCAGGTTTCACCTTGGTTCCAGTTTAGGCGCTCCAGGTGGAGCCCTTCTACTCCAGGTCGCCCCGTTCATACAGGATCGCCGCCGCAGCCACCAATCCGGCCGTCTCGGCGCGGAGGATCCGCCGCCCCAGCGTCACCGGCAGCAGGCCATGGCCCCGCGCCAGCTCCACCTCGTCCCGGCTAAAGCCGCCCTCCGGCCCGACGAACAGGTGCACCACACCCCCTGTCCCTGCCGCCGCCCGCAGGACGTTCCGCAGGCAGAGCCCGCTTTCCTCCTCCCAGGGCAGCAGTTTCAGCCCCGCCCGGCGGCTCACCTCCTCGCACGCCTGGGCAAAGGGCATCGCCGCTTGCAGAGCCGGCTTCCGGCCCCGCCGGCTCTGCTCCGCCGCCTCCTGCACAATCGCCTGCCAGCGGCCATGCTTCTTGCCCGGCGCGTCACGATCCAGCGCCACCGTTCGGGCAGTGACCAGCGGCACAAACTCCACAATGCCCAGCTCGGTGCCCTTTTGCAGCACAAATTCGAACCGGTCGCTCTTGAGCACACCCTGGTACAGGGTGATGCGGGTCTGTGGCTCGCCGCTCGCCACCCGTCGGCTCACCACCTCACCCCTGACCAGTTCGGGCTGAACGGCGAGCAGTTGCGCCTCGAACTCCCAGCCCGAGTCGTCGAGTACAACCAGGTGGTCGCCGGGGCGCATCCGCAGCACCCGTGCGATCTGGTGCGCCTGGGGGCCGGTGATGGCGACGGTGTCGCCTGTCAGCCACTCGGGGGGGATAAAGAAACGGTGAGGCATACCCAGTCCTTTTCCTGGCTGCGGTTCACCACCCGCAGCCCTTGGGCGCCAAACGCGGCCACAACCTCGTCCTCCTGGCTGTCGATCAGGCCGGCCGCGACCAGGCAGCCGCCGGGTGCCAGGCGGGCAGCCAGCGCCGGGGCCATCCCGACGATGACCGGGGCGAGGATGTTGACCGCGATCACTTCGAACTGCCCGGCGTCAAGCGGTTCCAGCGGCTGGTCCAGCACAAAATAGGCCGGCAGGTCTTCGCCGCCGGGCAGCGTGCTGTGCTGCACTTTTATCTGGTTGGCGACGCCGTTCATAGCGACATTCTGCTGCGCAGCCGAGACCGCCTGAGGATCGGCGTCAATGGCCAGGATCGGGTGGGCGCCAAGCTTGGCCGCGGCGATCGCCAGCACGCCCGATCCGGTGCCCACGTCCAGCACGGCCTGGCCGGGCGACAGGCATTGCTCGATCGCTTTCAGGCACAGGCGAGTGGTGGGGTGCAGCCCGGTGCCGAAAGCCATGCCCGGCTCCAGGCGGATGACGATTTCGGCGGGCGCCGGCTCGTACGCCTCCCAGGCGGGGACGATAACCAGCCGCCGGCCGATGCGCAGCAGGTGATAGTGCTGCTTCCAGGCCTCGGCCCAATCGGTTTCGGCCAGCTCGCGAATGTCCGGCTCGGGGAACGGGTGGATCTGCGCCAGATGCCACAGCCCTTCCTCCAGCCGCCGGCGCAGCTCATCAGATGTGCCGTCGAGAGGCAGGTAGGTTTTGACTACGACCTGAGGTGACAGCGAGGCGGTGTCCAGTTCGTGCTCGAACAGGTCAACTGGCACCTCGACCACTGCACCGCCGTAGCCATAGCGATTGAACAATGTGGTCACGGCCTCGGCCACCTCTGTGTCGCTGCCGGCCTGGACGCAGATCTCAAGCCAGGTCAATCTGCTGCCTAACCCTCTCCGTTGATGCCCAGCGCCTCCTTGATCTTGTCAAAGAGACCTTTTTGCGGCTGCCGGCAGTCCTCGTCGCACATCGTGTCGGCCAGCTCTCTGAACAGCTCCTCCTGGCGCGGCGTCAGCTTGGTGGGAGTCACCACCCGCGCCAGCACGAGCTGGTCGCCCCGTCCGCTGCGCTGCAGGTAGGGTATCCCCTTGCCCCGCAGCCGGAAGGTGTCGCCGGTCTGAGTCCCGGCCGGGACCTCCAGCTCCACCTCACCGTCCAGCGTCGGCACCTTGACCTTCCCGCCCAACGTGGCGCGGGCCACGTTGATGCGGCGTCTCCAGGATGATGTTGTTCTCCTGTCGCTGGAAATAGGGATGCGGCTTGACCTCCAGCACGACGAACAGGTTGCCGGGTGGTCCTCCCCTCTGACCGGCCTCACCCTCACTGGCCAGCCGGACATGGACGCCGCTATCCACGCCGGCTGGGATCTTGACCGACATGGTTCGCTCCACCTGGATCACCTTGCGCCCTCGGCATTGAGTACAGGGCGTGGTCACGATCTCACGATCGCCGTTGCAGCGTGGACAGACGTTGACCTGTAGGCGAAGGAGCCAAAGAAGGTCTGCTGCTGGCGGCGTACCTCACCCGTACCGTTGCACTGTGGGCAGCGGATCGGGTGGGTGCCCGGCTCGGCGCCGCTGCCCTTGCACTGGGGACAGGTCTCGTGGCGGGGAACGACGATCTGCTTCTCACAGCCAAAGACCGCTTCCTCGAACTCGATCTTTAGGTCGTAGCGCAGGTCGACGCCACGGACCGGCCCGGAGCGGGCGGCCGCCCCGGCCCGCATGCCGCCGCCGAAAAAGGCGTCAAAGATATCCTCGATGCCGCCAAAGCCATACTCCCCAAAGCCGCCGCCGCCAAAGCCGGTCTGTGGACCGGTGTGGCCAAAGCGGTCGTACATCGCCCGCTTGTCGTTGTCCGACAGGACTTCGTAGGCTTCGTTGATCTCTTTGAACCTGGCCTCGGCGTCCGGGCTCTTGTTCACGTCGGGGTGATACTGGCGCGCCAGGCGACGGAAGGCCTTCTTGACCTCCTCGTCCGTCGCCTGGCGGTCGACGCCCAGAACATTGTAATAGTCGCGTTTGGCGCTCATTACGCCTCGGTATATTCCCCTTCGACGACATCTTCGTCACCGCCTGGGCCGCCGCTTGGGCCACCTCTCTGGCGGCGGTGGCGGCGAGCCGGGCTGCTGGTACATCGACGCGCCGACCTTCTGCACCGACTCGGACAGCTCCTGGACGGCGCGCTGCAGGTAGGCTGATGTCCTGGCCTTGCATGGCCGAGCGGCAGGCGGCGATCTTGCCCTCGACCTCGCTCTTGATATCGCCCGGCATCTTGTCGCCCTGCTCGCGGACCAGCTTTTCGGCCTGGTAGACCAGCGAGTCGGCCTGGTTGCGGGTCTCGACCTCTTCGCTTGCGCTTCTGGTCGTCCTGGCGGTGCTGGTCGGCCTCGCGGACCATGCGATCGATCTCGTCCTTGGTCAGGCCGCTGGAGGCGGTGATGGTGATCGACTGCTCGCGGCCGGTGGCCTTGTCCTGGGCCGCGACGTGCAGGATGCCGTCGGCGTCGATGTCGAAGGTGACCTCGATCTGCGGGATGCCGCGCGGCGCGGGCGGGATGCCGTCCAGGATAAAGCGGCCCAAGGTCTTGTTGTCGGCGGCCATGGGGCGCTCGCCCTGCAGCACGTGGATCTCCACCTGCGTCTGGCCGTCGGCGGCGGTGGAAAAGATCTGGCTCTTCTTGGTGGGGATGGTCGTGTTGCGCTCGATCAGCGGCGTGGCCACGCCGCCCAGCGTCTCGATGCTCAGCGTCAGCGGCGTCACGTCCAGCAGCAGCACATCCTTCACCTCGCCCTTCAGCACGCCGGCCTGGATGGCCGCGCCGAGGGCCACCACCTCGTCGGGGTTGACGCCCTTGTGCGGTTCCTTGGCCAAAGAAGCGGCGCACCGCCTCCTGACGACGGCCGGCATGCGGGTCATGCCGCCGACCAGCACCACCTCGTCGATGTCGGCCTGGGTCAGCTTGGCATCCTTGAGCGCCTGCTCGCACGGGCCGATGGTGCGCTGGATCAGGTCGTCGACCAACTGCTCCAGCTTGGCCCGGGTGAGGGTCATCTGCAGATGCTTGGGGCCGCTGGCGTCGGCGGTGATGAAGGGCAGGTTGATCTCGGTCTGCATCGTGGTCGACAGCTCGATCTTGGCCTTTTCGGCGGCCTCCTTCAGCCGCTGCAGGGCCATGCGGTCCTGGCGCAGGTCGATGCCCTGCTCCTTGCGGAACTCGTCGGCCACCCAGTTGATGATCCGCTGGTCAAAGTCGTCGCCGCCCAGGAAGGTGTCGCCGTTGGTCGACTTGACCTCGAAGACCTCGTCGCCGACGTCGAGGATGGTGATGTCGAAGGTGCCGCCGCCCAGGTCATAGACGGCGATCCGCTGCTCGATCCTCTTGTCCAGGCCATAGGCCAGCGCCGAGGCGGTGGGCTCGTTGATGATGCGCAGCACGCTCCAGCCCGGCGATCTTGCCCGCGTCCTTGGTCGCCTGCCGCTGGCTGTCGTTGAAATAGGCCGGGACGGTGATGACCGCCTCGACCACCGGCTCGCCCAGGTAGGCCTCGGCGTCCTGCTTGATCTTTTGCAGGATCATGGCCGAGATCTCGGGCGGGGAGTAGCTCTTGCCGCCCATCTGCACCCAGGCATCGCCGTTGGGCTGCTCCGTGATCTTGTAGGGCAGCACCTGCCGCGCCTTGCCCACCTCGGCATCGTCGTACTTGCGGCCCATCAGCCGCTTGATCGAAAAGATCGTGTTGTCCGGGTTGGTGATCGCCTGGCGGCGCGCCACCTGGCCCACCATCCGCTCGTTGGTCTTGGGGTTGACCGCCACGACCGAGGGGAAAAGCCGCCCGCCCTCCGAGCTGGGGATGATGGTCGGCTCGCCGCCTTCCATCACCGCGCACACCGAGTTGGTTGTGCCCAGATCGATGCCGACAATCTTTGCCATGATTTCATCTCCTTCGTTCGCTCGAAAATGGGTTCAATAATGGACTATTTATCGCCTGCCGGCTCCTGCTCGGAAGCCTCGGCAGTTCCAGATGCTACCTCGGGTTGCTGACGCGGGCCAGACGACACGCGAACCAGGCTCGGTCGCAGCACCCGGTCGCCCATCTTGTACCCCTTCTGCACCTCGCTGATGATCTGCCCCTCCGGGACGGTGTCGGACGGCTCGTGGGTCACCGCCTCGTGGGCGAACGGGTCGAACGCCTGGCCGACCGCCTCGATCGGGACGACACCTTCCTGCTCCAGCAGCAGTTCCAGCTTGCGCTGGATGAGCATGATGCCGCCGATCCAGGTCAGGCCCGACAGGTTGTGGGGCAGTGTGCTGAACGCCCGCTCCAGGTCGTCGACGATCGGCAGCAGGCGGACCAGTACCTGGCCTGTCGCGTTGGCATAGGCCTGCTCCTGTTCGCGCTGGAATCGCTTGCGGGCGTTGGCCAGCTCGGCCCTGGCCCGCTGCCAGCCGTCCAGGTACTCGGCTTCCTTGGCCTTGGTCTGTTCCAGCTCCTGGCGAAGGGCCGTCAGCTCGTCGGGCTGTGTCCCGGCCTCCTCTGTTACTGGCTCGACTGAAGGTTGTCTCGCTCTCGGCGATAGGTTGTTCTTCAGCCATAATATCTATCTCTCCTCGACATAGTCTTGCACAATCAGCGCTAATCTGCGTCCTACAGACGCATTCCTAGCCTTCACCGTACAGATCGCGGAACAGGTCGGTCATCAGTGCGGCGACGTAGCGGACGGTGGAGATGGCCCGGCTGTAGGACATGCGCACCGGCCCCAGCACGCCCAAAGCCCCGGTAGCCGTGCCGGTCAGGCCGTAGGGCGAGATCACCAGGCTGCACGACTTGAGCTCATCCCAGCGCCCTTCGCCGCCGATGATGACCTGCACGCCGCCGATGTCCAGCGGGATCGCCTCGGTCATCAACTGCTCCAGCACGGTGCGTTCTTCCAGGACGCTGGACGATCTTCTGGGCCACCTCCGGCTCGGCGAACTCGGGCTGGCTGCAGGATGTTGATCAACCCGTCGCGGTAGACGCGCAGGTTGGCCTGGTCGTCGACGTGGCTCATCACCTGCACGACAATGTCCAGGACCTGTTGCTCAAAGGCGCCCACCTGGAGACGACTGGCCACCACCCTCGGCATAGAAGCCCCCGTGCACAGGTCATTCAGGCGGTTGGCGATCTGCGTGAGGGTTTCCTGGCCGATCGGCTCGTCGAGGGTCAGCATCCGCTGGTAGACCATGCCGCCTTCGAGCACCACGATCAGCATCGCCATCGTCTCGCGGATGGCGATCAGCTCCAGGTGCTTCAGGCGGCACTGGTCGATCTTGGGGCTGGTCACGACCGCCGCCGACTGGGAGGTGCGGGCCAGCACCGAAGCCGCAAGCTGCATCCACTGCTCCAGGTCGACGCCCACCTGGTGGAACTGGTGGCGGATCAGGCGCTGATCGTCCAGCGGCAGCTGCAACTCGCGCATCAGCCGCTCGACGAAAGTAGCGATAGCCCTCCTCGGTGGGCACGCGCCCGGCCGAGGTGTGCGGATGGGTCAGATAGCCCGACTCTTCCAGAGCGGCCATCTCGTTGCGGATCGTGGCCGAGCTGACGCCCAGGCCGTAGCCTTCGATGGCCTTGGAGCCGACCGGCTGCGCTCCGGCGACATACTCGCGGACGATCAGTCCCAGGATCAGTTGTTGGCGTGGCGTCAATTCATCCATTGTCTTCCAAATTCGCCCATCTGGCGGCGCTTTAGCACTCGATGGTCGAGAGTGCTAAAGCGCCTATGCCCTGATAATACCACGAACTGGTGGGGCTGTCAAGAAGCGAGGTGCCAGAATTGCGTGCTGGCAGGCATTTGGCCTGGTACCGGGGATCAGGGCAGTGATGGTAATGATCGCGTCACCCTTGGGACTGGACCTGACCGTCGACCAGGGTGTACAGGCCGGCGCGGACCGCCGCCGTGCCGGCCGGCATGATGTACAGGTCCTGGATCACCTGGCCGGGCGGCCACGAGCTGGGCGGATACCAGCAGCTCAGCTCAGCGCCCATGCCCTTGTCCTGCTGGCCGAGCGGCTGGCCGGCGGCGTCAAAATAGTGGACATACGTGGTATAGTCTGCGTCCAGCGGTGAGCCAGACGACCAGCCAGCGCAGGACCAGCAGGTTGTCCTGGCGCTGGACCCCCTCCAGCATCACCTGGGGGTCGATCTGGCGATCCAGGCGGGTGTAGGGTGCCGGTTGGCTGGAGATCTTGAGGTACGGCGGCTGCTGCCTCGAACTGATAGCCGTCGGGCAGGCGAGTGAGCCGCACGGCGGGTGCGACATAGACGGCCTTGCCCGACTCCAGGGCAGCGCGCAGCGTCTCGCAGCCCTTTTCGCGCCCCAGCCGCACGACTTGACCTGCACGTCGGCCTGGATGCCCTCCACATTGCGCAGGAAGCGGACGGTCATGGCCAGGTCCCAGTCGGCGATCACCATGGCGTCCGGCTCAAAGGGATAGGCCAGCAGCGCCCGGCCCTGCGCCTCGATGTCGCCGTCCCGGCTGGCTATGCCGGCCTGAGCCTGAGGCAGGTGGCGGAACGACAGGACGGCGATCAGAGGAGGACGAGCTCAAGGCCGAGGCGGAGGAGTCTGGAGCACGAAAGCGCGAAAGGCGCGAAACACGCGAATGAGGCTGCTGTGGTTCGAGCTTCTCACCCGCCCCGAGCTGCGACAGGAAACCGGCCGAGGCGCCGGCCCAAACGGCCAGGATGAGGGTGATGGGCAGGGTGAAATCGGGGATGTCGGGCACGCGGTAGAAGAGGCAAAAGCCGGCATTGGCCAGGTAGGCGACGCCCAGCAGCCAGGCGGCGTTGCGCTGCTTCCAGATCAGCCAGGCCAGGCCGGCAGCCGCAGCGATCAGGCCAAGCAGGCCAATCTGCTGCCTGGGCAGCTCCCACAGCACATACAGGGGATCGGAGCGCAGGCCGAGAAAGCCGGCGAAATCGCCGCCGAGGATGACGTTTACCACGATGTCCTGCACGGTCCGGCCGCGGCTGAGATGGTAGGCAAAGATGTGGAGGTAGGGCAGAAGGCCGGCCAGGAAGGCGAGGGCCAGCACCAGGCCGCGCCGGGTCAAGCGCCCCACCCATCCTGTCGAGCGGCTTGGGCCGCCCCCCTGGGACTCAGCAGCACAAACACCGCCATCGCCGGCGCGAGGAGGATCATCGTCCGGTGGTGGCTGAGGCTGAGGCCGTAGACAAAGGCGGTCAGCGCCAGCAGGCGGAACCGATGGCTCGTGGCATCCCGCCAGACCAGCAGCAGGTAGAGCACCGCGGCGACGAACAGGGCGTGCAGGGCATAGACCTCGGTGACACTGCTGAGGGTCCAAAAGACCGGCGACAGGCCGAGAAAGACCGCCCCGGCCAGGGCCGGGACGATCCGGCGGGTGAGGCGGTAGACGATGCCATAGACGAGGGCCACCGCGCCCGCGCCGCACACGGCGGACAGCAGGTTGATGCGCCAGGCGATGGAGCCAAAGGGAATCAGCTTGGTCCACAGCCAGCCCAGCAGCGTGTAGAGGGGGTAGCCGGTCGGATGGGCTACCCCCCGGATGGCCAGGACATATTGCAGCTCACCGCCGTCGCCCCGGACCAGGCCGGGGGCCAGCGTCCACACGTAGAGGACCAGGGTGGCGGCAAAGAGACCGAGCGCCATCCAGAGGGGCGCTCGACGAATGTCATGCTGAGCGAAGCGACGGCGTCTCGCAGGCAGAGGAGAGACGGATCTCCGGTCGCTCGCGCTCGCATCGCTCTAGCATGCCAGCAAGCAAAGGCTCTGTATCAGCTACTGCCGGATGCGCGTGAGTCGCCTGGAATGACGACGCCACGTAGTCAGTGACCGCCGACAATGGGGGGTTGCTCATGACAGCTCACTCCTGCATCGTACAATCTGCCGGGCACAGCTCTTTGTTAGCAGCCATGCTCACAGGGCTACAGCACTCGGCAATAGCCGGCTGCCCACTTGTCTCGCAGACGGTGAGGTCGAACAGGGCATGTCGCGAAGGTACCTCCATTGCCCGCCCCCACCGACGCCAATGCTCAGGCTGCCGTCGCCCTTGTTGCCGGTTCCATATTCGAGCTTGTAGACCTCGCGGACTATGACACCATTCAGGCGAGCCGCCGTTGCCGTCACTGGCTTTTGTCCTGAGAACTCACTAGCGCAACACCCGCCCTCGATCTGCTGTCCGGCCGCGCTTCACGACCGTCACGTGGATTTGCAGGTTGCCAGAGGTACAGCTCTGCCCATCCTCCCCTGGCCCGACCAGCCGCACTGACCAGGACCATTTGGCGGCCGGCTTGGTCCGTCGGCTCGGCCGTCGGTTTGGCCGTCGGCTTGGCGGTTGGCTTGGCCGTCGGCTTGGCAGTGGGCTTGGGTGTGTCGGTTGGCGGCACCGGCGTATCGGTCGGCGGCACGCGACGTAGTCGGTGGGCGGCACCGAACGTATCGGTCGGCGGCACTCGGTCGTGTCGGTGGGCGGTATCGGCGTGTCGGTTGGGACCGGCGTCGGCGTGGGAGTGTCGGTCGGCACAGGCGTGTTGGTCGGCAGGTAGGCGAGCATGGCCGGACTGGCCATGTCCAGAGCCGTCGGCCAGGGCGACCAGGTAGCCGGTCTCCTCTTGGTCGCGGCCCTCGCGGATGTAGGTGTCGGCCAGCTCGGCCACCCATTGGGCGGCATTGGGCACCTCGAGGCTGGCCAGGCGCTCCCGGGCCTTGTCCAGGTCGCGGTCCTGGTTGTAGGCAGCGCCGACCAGGACGATGTATGCCTCTTTGTCCTGGGGTGCCAGATCGGGCAGCTTGGCGCCTTCATAGTTCACCGGCCAGACGACCCAGCCGAGGAACAGGCCGATGGCGATTCCGGCTACCACGCCAAGAGCCGTCAAGGCCAACACCACAAGCAGCGTGCGATCCTTCATGGTAATATCTCCTTCATTGGAAACCCAAGAGGTTTAGTCCCAACCTATCAGGTCTGTTTCACTACAGGGGGAAGTATAGACCAGAACAGGCCCTGTGTCAAATCGCACAGATAGCGGCTAGAGGCGGAATCCATCCCCTGAAAGGGATCTCCACATCCTAATACGCGTGGCGGCTGCCAAAGACACTGATGGCAGTGCGCAACATGATCTTGAAGTCGAGCCACAGCGACCAGTTCTCGATGTACCACAGGTCGTACTTGGTCCGCTCGGCGATGGAGGTGTCGCCGCGCAGACCGTTGACCTGCGCCCAGCCGGTGAGGCCTGCCTTTTCCCGGTGGCGATCCATGTAGCGGGGGATGCTGCGCCGGAACTGGTCGACGTAGACGGGGCGCTCGGGGCGCGGGCCGACCAGGCTCATCTCGCCCAGCAGGACGTTGATGAACTGGGGCAGCTCGTCGATCGAGAAGCGGCGGATGAACGTGCCGATGCGGGTGCGGCGCGGGTCGTTCTCGGAAGTCCAGCCCGGGCCGTCCTTTTCGGCGTCCTGGCGCATGGAGCGGAACTTGATGCACCAGAAGGGCCGGGCGTCCAGTCCCATCCGCTCCTGGGCATAGAACACCGGCCCCGGCGACTCGAGCTTGATGGCCAGGGCGACGAGCATCAGGAAGGGGGACAGGAACACCAACGCCAGGGCGCTGCCGACCAGGTCGACGGCCCGCTTGAGGGTCAATTTCCAGCCGCGCAGGGCCACGTCGCGCACGCTCAGCAGCGGCAGCCCGCCCAGGTCGCCGATGCTCAGCTCAGAGGCGATGATCTGGAACAGGTCGGGGAAGATCTTGATGCCGACCTGGCCCCGCTCGCAGCGCGAGATAATGGTCAGCGCCTCCTGGTGGGTCAGCTCTGGCAGGCCGATGATGACCTCGTCGATGTGGTGCTCCTCGATCAGGCGCGGCAGATCGTCCACGCCGCCGAGCACCGGCACGCCCATGATCTGCTGGCCGGGCGTGCTCTCGCCGTTGACAAAGCCGACGACCTGGTAGCCCAGGCTCGGCATCTGGCGGACCTTTTGCAGGATCATCCGTCCTACCTCGCCGGTGCCGACGATCAGCAGCCGGTCGGCCAAGCTCGCCGCGCTGGCGGAGCTTGGTGCGCAGCCACATGACCAGCGAACGGCCGATCGCCACCAGGACGACGGTCAACAGCCAGGCATAGACGACCATGGCCCGGGGATAGTTCAGCTCCAGGGCGCTGTTCTTGAACATGAAGGAGGTGAGGGCGATGGAGATGATGATGCCGATCGACGTCGCGGCAAAGATGCGGTACAGCTCGTCCAGGCGGGCCGCGGTGCGCTTGAGGTCGTACAGGCGGGAGAAGAAATAGACGATGATCAGTGGTGGTCACCTGGACGAACAGCATCGAGACATAGTCCTGGAATGGGGCGATGTTGACCGGCGGCGGGACGGCGATGGTGGTGCGCAGCCAATAGGCCAGGTAGAAGGCCGCGATGGCCATGACTCAGGTCGCTGATCGCAAGCAGCAGGCCGAATAGCAGATCCGCTTTGCGTTTCATGGCGACGCGGTGCCTCCCTTGATCGGCATGGCCGAGGCTACGCCGCGCTGCCCGGCCGGGCGCAGCCGGTCGCGGAGGAACGCCCAGCCGCCCAGCAGCCCGATGGCGGCGTAGATCAGTCCAGTTGACCAGGAAAAAGGTCCGCTGCTTGAAATGCTTGTCGTGGAACAGGCGCATCGTGCGGTAAAAGTGATAGTTGGCCAGGGCGCTGCGCTGCTGGCTCGACCGGCCCTTGTAATGGAGCACGGTCACATCGGCATTGTACCACACCTGCCAGCCGCGCTGCTTGAGGCGGTAGCACAGATCCAGGTCTTCGGCGTACATAAAGTAGCGCTCGTCGAGCAGGCCGACCTCGGCCAGCGCCTCGCCGCGCATGAGCATAAAGGCGCCGACCACCGAGTCGACTTCGGTGGTGACGTCGGGCGACAGGTAGGTGAGGTTGTAGCGGCCGAAGCGACGGCTGCGCGGAAAGAGCCGGCTCAGCCCAAACAGCCGGTAAAAGGCCACTTCGGGTGTGGGAAAGCTGCGCCGGCAGGCCTTGTCCAGGCTGCCGTCGTCGCGCACCAGGCGGACGCCGGCGGCGCCGGCCTGGGGATGGGCCTCCATGAAGGCCAGCATGTCGGCCAGGGCCGAAGGGGGCAGCGATCGTGTCGGGGTTCAGGAGCAGGGCGTAGCGGCGCCTGCCCCGCGTCGGGAAAGCCAAAGGCGCGCAGGCCGAGGTTGTTGCCGGCGGCATAGCCACGGTTGTCGGCGCGGATCAGGCGCGCCTGAGGGAACTCGGCGGCGACCATGTCGGCGCTGCCGTCGGCCGAGCCATTGTCGACGACGCACACCTCGATAGGCGAAATCGCCACGGCTGTCATAGACCGAGGCCAGGCAGTCGCGCAGCAGGTCGCGCACGTTATAGTTGACGACGACGATCCCCAGATCGAGCATAGTCATCGCTTAGCGCTCAGGCCAATAGCTCCTGGCAATCACCACCCGCTGGATCTCGCTGGTGCCCTCATAGATCTCGGTGATCTTGGCGTCGCGGAAATGGCGCTCCACCGGATACTCTTTGCTGTAACCGTTGCCGCCAAAGACCTGGATCGCCTTGGTGGTGACCCACATGGCGGTCTCGGAGGCGTACAGCTTGGCCATCGCCGCCTGGAGGCTGTAGCGCCCGCCGGCTTTCTTGGCCTCGTCCTTGGCCAGCGCCGCCTGGTAGGTCAGCAGCCGGGCGGCCTCCAGGCGGGTCTTCATGTCGGCCAGCATCCACTGGATGGCCTGGAACTCGCAGATCGGCTGGCCGAACTGCTCCCGCTCCTTGGCAGTAGGCCAGGGCGGCTTCGAAGGCCGCCTCGGCGATGCCCACTGCCTGGGCGGCAATGCCGATCCGCCCGGCGTCCAGGATGGCCAGGGCGATCTTGAAGCCGGCGCCCTCGTCGCCCAGCCGGTGCCAGGCCGGCAGGCGATAGTTCTCGAACACCAGCTCTGATGTATGAGACGCGCGGATACCCAGTTTCGGTTCCACCTTGCCGGGCTTGAAGCCGGGCAGCTTGGTATCGACGATAAAGGCCGAGATGCCCCGCGTGCCCTTGCTCCGGTCGGTCATGGCAAACAGGACGATGTAATCGGCGTTCGGGCCGCTGGTCACCCACGCTTTCAGGCCGTTGATGACATACTCGTCGGTGGCCGGGTCGTACTCGGCGGTGCAGCGCATGTTGGCCGGGTCGGAGCCGGCCTGCGGCTCGGTCAGGGAGTAGGCGCCCAGCTTCTCGCCGCCGGCCAGCGGCACCAGGAAGGTCTGCTTTTGCCGCTCGGTGCCGAACAGGTAGAGGCCGTGGCAGACCAGCGAGTTGTTGACCGACATGATCACGCCGTGCGAGGCGCACGCCTTTGATATCTCGATCATGGCCAGCACGTAGCTGAGGGGATCCATGCCGGTGCCGCCATACTCCTCCGGGATCTCGATGCCCATGAAGCCCAGCTCACCCATCTTCTGGACGGTCTCAGCAGGGAAGGATGCCGCCTCGTCGATCTTGGCGGCGATGGGCGCGATCTCCTTCTGAGCGAAATCGCGCGCCATGTCCTGGATCATCTTGTGCTCAGCGGTCAATTGCAGGTCCATTTCTTCCTCCTTTGCGTCATTGCAAGAAGTATTCGGTTATCGGTGGTCGGCAAGCCGACAGTGGTGTGACCCGTCACGCCGCCCATTATACTACAACCGCGCCAAAAGGAAAAGGCTCACGGGGCAGTGGGCTGCACGGCCAGCGGCCGTTTACCAATAGCCGGTCCCGCGGCAGATGGGGCAGGGCTTGCCGTTGGCGCTCACACCCTGGCCGCGGCACAGGAGACAGGGGAAAGCTGGCCGGTTGGCGGCGGATCGCTGGCCGGATGGCTGGGCGCCGAGCTGCGCCTGGCCGCGCGCCGTCGGGCGCCGAGCGGCCGAACATGGCACCGGACAAAATTGGCCAGGGCGGTGCCCAGGAACTCGCCGAGGGTGGGGCTCCAGCGCCGGACGGTGTCAAAGAAGCTTGCTGCCGGTGGGCGCCAGCCCGTCCAGCTCGATCTCGAGCTGCGCTGCGTCGGGCCGGCGGCGGGGATCGGGATCCAGGCAGCGGGCGACCAGGTTGGCCAGGGCCGGGCTCAGGTCAGGCCGCAGCTCAGACAGCGGCTTGAACTGGGAAAAGCTCTTCAGGATGTCAAAGCTCAGCTCGGGAAAGGAGGTGAAGCGGTCGCGCGGATCCTGGCTGGTCAGCAGATGGTGCATCGTCGCGCCCAGGGCATAGACGTCCGACTTGGGGCTGGACTGCATCTGCCACTGCTCCAGGGGGGTGTAGCCGGGCGTGCCGGCGGCAACCGTCTTGCCCCCGGCGAGCATGACCCGCGCGCCGCTGCTGGTGGAGGCGCGGGCCAGCCCGAAATCGACCAGCCACACCCGGTCCTCGGGATCGACGATGATGTTGGCCGGCTTGATGTCGCGGTGGATGACCGGCTGGGGCTTGCGGCTGTGGAGGTAGACGAGGGCGTTGGCCACCTCGCCGGCGCAGCGGACCACCTCGGCCTCGGACAGGGGACGCTTGAGCCGGTCCAGCCGCCGCTCGAGGCTCTCACCCTCGATATACTTCATAACCAGGAATTGATCGCCGCCCTCGACGAAATAGCCGTACACCTCGGGGATGTGGGGGTGGCCGGGCTGGTTGAGCTGGGCCAGGACCTCGGCCTCGCGCTTGAAATCGTCCTCGGCCTTGCGCCGCTCGGTCTGGCTGGCGAAAAAGGGGCGCATCTGCTTGACGACGCACAGCCGGCCAAACAGCTCCATGTCCTTGGCCAGGTAGACGGCGCCCATGCCCCCCTCGCCTAACTGGCCGATGATCTGGTAGCGCCCACCCTGGAGCGGCGTGCCGACAGGCAACGCCCCGATGCCGCCGGCTGTTCCTCCGGTCGCCGAAGCTGCGCTTCCTCCGGTCGCCAGCCGGATGCCGCAGCGGGTACAGAAGCGGGACTGCGGCTTGGCCGGCGCTCCGCACTGTGGGCAGTTAGCCATCGTCGCCTCCAAGTGCGCCCAGATCACCGTCACGTTATCCTCACCCCCGGCCTCGTTGGCGGCGTCGACCAGGCGGCGGCAGATGGCCGGCGCATCGCCGCCGGCAGCTACCAGCGCCGTCAGGCGGTCGGTCGGGATAGACCATATCCCACAGGCCGTCAGAACAGAGCAGCAGGCCGTCGCCGGGCTGGAGCTCCAACGGCTCGATAATGGTCCACCTCGACGCCCGGTTTGAGGCCCAGGCAGCGGTAGAGGACGTTGCGATGGGGATGGGTGTACACCTCGTCGGGCTCGATCTTGCCCTGCTTGAGCAGCGCTCCGGGCACCGAATGATCTTCGGTCAGTTGGCGCAGTTCACCATCGCGCCACAGGTAGGCGCGGCTGTCGCCGACGTGGATCACGGTAAGCGCGTCGGTTCTCGACCACGGCCAGGGTCAGCGTCGAGCCCATGCCGCCGGCCTCGTCGGGCCGTTGACGGGCGTAGCCCAGCAATACCTGGTTGGCCCGCTCGACGGCATGCTGCAACAGGCGCACCAGGTCGGTCTCTTCCAGGTGGACGGTGACGCCACTGCCCATCATGGCCAGGTCTTCGGCATCCAGGCGACGGGTAACGGCTGGGTCCTGGGGGCGGAACAAGGGCGCCAGCTCACGCTTGAGCGTCTGCACCGCCCACTGGCTGGCCACCTCGCCGGCCAATTGGCCGCCCATGCCGTCGGCAACGAGCAAACAGGCCGAGGGGTCCCTCGTCGGAGGACTGGACGACCCGGTAATAAAAGCTATCTTCGTTCAGCTTGCGCTCGCGGCCGACATCGGTCAGGCCGGCCACGGAAAGCCAGAGTGCCATCGTCTACCTTAGCCCCACAGCCCCGCGTCTTTGATCCGTGCGGAAGCGGCGACCTGCTGCGACTGTCCCTTATCCACGGCCACGGTCAACACGATCTCCTGGCCGCGCCCCGGCACCTTGTGCGGGCGCAGCTCGAGCCTGACCGTCTCCTGGGCGCCGGGTGGAAGGCGGAATGCGGCGGGCTGGGCTATCAGCCACTCGGGCATGCCGAGCACCTTGCAGTCGGCGATGGCTGGGCCGGCATTGGTCACGGTCAAAGCCTTGACGACGGCAGGCCCCCGGCGGGGGACGGTGCCGAAACTCGAGGCGGGCAGGCTCGACGCGGATCGCCGGGGCAACGACTGTAACCTGGATCGGCACGACCTCAGGCATTCCCTTGACCGGGGTCAGGGTCACGGCGGCCAGGTGGCTCTGGCCGGGGGCCAGAGTCGCGGCGTCGATCTCGAGCGACACGGCGCAGGTGCCGGCCGGCGGGCAGACGAAGGTGTTGCTGAGGGGCGAGAGCCACGGCTGGGAGCTTAGCACCTCGCCGTGCAGCAGGCCACGGCCCTTGTTGGCGATCTCGATCGCCTGGGTGACCTTTTGTCCCAGGCCGACCTGGGGTCTGAGGCTGGTGGTGCGCAGCTCCATCTTGCCCCGGCGGCAGGCGGCCAGGGTCCAGTTGCCCGACGAAGGCGTCAAGGGCAGCGTCCGGGTCTTGGGGCCACTGGCGGACGGCCGCCTCAGCGGCCTTGGCCGCAGCCTCGTCGTGCAGTGTGTGGCGCAGCCAGCGGGTCAGGGTACCGTCGGCCAGGAGGCCGGCGGCGTAGCGCCAGTGCTTGACCGCCAGGCCTAGCAGCTCGTCACGGTCATCGGCGGCCTCGCCATCGGGGAAGCCCAGGGCTTTCAGCGGGCCGGTCTGGCCGGCCTGGTAGGCTTCCAGTTGCTGGCGGAACTCGGCGGCGTCCGGCCGCTGTGTCACATCCTCGGCCAGGGCGGCACGGAGGATGTCGGCCAGGTCGGGCGGCAGCGCGTCGAGCTGCGGGTACTGGTTGGGGTGATCGCGCGGGTCGTCGTCGGTCAGGAGGTGATAGGCCGTGGCGGCCAGGGAGTAGACGTCGGAGCGAGGCTCGGAGTGGCCCTGGTAGAGCTCGGGGGCAGCGTAGCCGACGGTGCCATACTGGCCGCTGCTTGCAGAGGCCAGGTAGCGGGTCTTGGCCGTGCCGAAATCGACGAGCACTGCCCGGCCGCTGTGCTGATCGACGATGATGTTGCCGGGCTTGATGTCGTTGTGGACGACGGGCGGCTGGCGGCTGGCCAGGTACTCGAGCACGGTGCAGATCTCGATCGTATAGTGCAGCACGTCGGCCACCGGCAGCGCCTTGCCGGGAACGGTCTGGCCGCTGTCGCGGTCCTGGCTGGTCAGGCTGTCGGCCAGATCTGGCCCTTCGATATACTCCATGACCAGGTAGTTGTGACCGCCCGCGGAAAAGTAGGCGTACAGGTCGGGGATGCCGGGATGCTTGAGGTCGCCCAAGGTGCGGGCCTCGGCCTCGAAGCGTTGGGCTGCCTCCTGCCGGGCATCGGGGTCGAGCGGGTCAAAGTAGTCGATGACCTCTTTCAGGACGGCCAACCGGTCAAAGGCCTTGGTCTGGGCGACCAGGTAGACGGCGCCCATGCCGCCCTTGCCCAAGGGACGGACGACACGGTAGTTGCCGCCGTCCAGCAATTGGCCGGGGCTGATACGGGCGTCTGTGCTCGTCGCCTGTAACGGCGACTGGCACGAGGCGCAGTAGCGGGCGCCGGGCCGGTTGAGGCGGCCGCAATTGGGACAGGGATCGGTCAAGTTCTCAGTCCTCTCAGAACCTGACAAGTCGCTCTACGAAGCGAAACCCGTCAGGTCTGGCGTTTCAGAAGCTGCCATACGATCGCTCCGCCGACAAGAACCACAGCCGGCAGGACAAAGACGGCCAATGCCGCCACGGGCAGGGCCTCCAGGAAGGCCATGGACAGGCTTAGCGCATCGGAGCCCAAATCGGACCACAGCCACCACAAGGTCACCAGCAACTATGTCCAATATGATGATCGCGGCTGCCAGGACGATCAGCCCGTTGCGCGACTTTGTCAGGCTGCGGGTCATTCGTCGCCAAAGTGACCAGCCCTGCCTGATACCCCGGCCGGCCCGCAGGGCAACGACATGCAGCCAGGCCAGGATGCGCCGCAGAAGCTCCCAGGCCAGGCTAAACTCGGCCGAGACGGCCACCGACATGCGGGCGCCCCGAGCCGGCGTGCAGGCGATCACCGCCTGGTGGTCGCGCCGGAAAGGGAGGCGCGATGGCGTCGAGCGATACGGTCACCGGCACCTCCTGGTTGGCCAGGCAGCCGACCTCTGCCGGCTCGAATTGCAGCCAGGGCACCGAGGCGCTGAGGGCGGCCTGGGCGTAGCCGCGTCCCTGGTTGCGCACGGTCAGCTGCGCGGTGACGGGCCGGGTCCGGCCAACATACAGATCCAGGGCCAGCGGCTCGACGGCCGGGCGAGGCGGCGGAAGGCGGGGATTGAGGCGCTGCAAAAAGCCCTCGAGCGCGGCGTCGGCGTTGTCTCCAGCCTCCTGCCGGGCCGATTCGGCCTTGGCCGCCAGATCGTGGCGGTTGCGCTCGCGGAACCAGCGCTGAAAGTCGCCGGCCGCCAGGTGTGCGCGGGCGTCGGCCCAGTAGCGGTCGGCCAGGGCGACCAGATCTTCGGTGGTGTGCGCCACGCCCCCGCTGCGAAAGACAAAGGGCCGGCCGGTGCCCTCGGGGATGAGCCAGGCTTCCAACCCCTGGCGAAACTCAAAGGCGGTGCTGCGGCGGTTGCCTTCCAGGCGCAGCGCCCGTCCCAGCACATCGGCCAGGGCGGTGGGCAAGGTGTCGAGCTTGGGGAACTGGAAGGGGTGATCGCCGGGGTCGTCGTCGGTCAGCAGGTGGTAGACGGTCGCCGCCAGGCAGTAGACGTCGGAGCGGGGATCCGAGTTGCCCTGGTACTGCTCTGGGGCGGCGTAGCCCTGCGTGCCAAAGAGCGAGGGCTGCTCGCCTGGCAGGCAGGCGGCGGGTGTGGATCCGCGCCGTGCCAAAGTCGACCAGCCGCACCTCGCCGCTGGTGCGCTCGACGATCAGGTTGGCCGGCTTGATGTCGTGGTGGATGACCGGGGTGGGGCGGTCGGCCAGGTATTCCAGGACGCGGCAGACGCGGATGGCGTGGCGGACGACGACCTCCGGCGGCAGCGGGCGGGCCGGGATGGTGCGCCCGGCGGCGTCGACGTGGGTCACCCCCTGCTCGACGATGTCGCCCTCGACATATTCCATGACGATATAGTGCCGCCCCGCCTCGGAAAAGTAGGTGTAGATGCGCGGGATGCCGGGGTGGTTCAGCTCGGCCAGCAGCCGGGCTTCGGTTTCAAAGCGCGCCTGAGCCTGGCGCGCCTCCTCCAGATCGGCGGGGTTGTAATAGTCGATCAGCTCCTTGATCACGCACTTGCGGTCAAAGGCAGCCGTGTCGGCGGCCAGGTACAGGGCGCCCATGCCCCCTTTGCCCAACGGCTCCAGGATGCGATAGGCGCCCCCATGCATCAGGTGACCCGAGCGCAGGATCGACCAACCGCCCTCCCGCGCGACGGCGGGCGGCTTGGGATGCCCCGTCCAGAGGTCGCCCGCACTTGGCGCAGAAGCGGCTGTTTGGCCTGTTGATCAGGCCGCAGCCCGGGTCGGGACAGCGTACCATGACAGAGCTCTGGAACCCGGGTTTCTGCAGACCCAGATGGCAGAAACCCGGGCTTCCTCTACATTTTGAACATCAGGCTCACCCGGCCCAGCCGGATCTCGTCGCCGTCACTGAGCACCTGGGGGGTCTTGGGCACCAGCTTCTGCTTGTTGACGTAGGTAAAGTTGGTGCTGTCCAGGTCTTCGAAGAAAGTACAGGCCGCCGTCAACGATTATCTGTGGCGTGCCGGCGAGAGATGCCGCCTTCGTCGCCGCCGTGCGGCGTCATGTCCACGTCGGGAAAGATGCCGCTGACCGGGTCTTCGCGGCCAATCAGGATCTCGGCCTTGGCCGGCAGCGGGATTTCGGCGCCGGATGCGACGACCACCAGGCGCGGCCCGACCGCGGCCGGCGATGGCGGCGGCGGTGCGGCTTCGGCGGGCGGCACGGCCGCCGGCTCGGGAGCCGGGGCAGGCGCTGCCTTGAGCGAGGCGCCGCAATTGCTGCAGAAGGTGTCGCCGGGCTCGATGTCGGTGCTGCACACGGGACACTTGGTGACAGGCGGCGGGGCGGCCTCAGGAGCCGGCGGCGTCACGGGCTCTGGGACCGGCGGCGTCACGGGCTCTGGGACCAGCGGCGACGGAGGCGCTTCGACGGCGGCTTCGGGCACCGGCTCGGGCGGGAGCGGCGCCTGCGCCAACGAGGCGCCGCAATTGGCGCAAAAGACCTCGCCGGCCAGAACTGGAGCCTGGCAGGCCGGGCAGGTCAGCCCTTGTTCGGCGGGCGCGGCGGGCGTTTCTACCGGCGCGGCCGCGGCCTCAGCCTCGGGTGCGGCCGGCGTTTCTACCGGCGCGGGTGCGGGCTCAGGCACGGGGGCAGCGAGCGGCGAGCCGCAGAAATCGCAAAAGGCCTCGCCGGGGACGTTGCCTGCGCCGCAGGCGGGGCAGATCGCGCTCCGCGGCGGCCGGCGCGGGCGGCGGTGGGGCAGCCTCCGGCTGGGGCAGGCGGGTGCCGCACCGGTCGCAGAAGACGGCATTTTCACCGGGTGTGTTGCCACAATTAGGACAAATAGCCATGGTTCAATCCCTCCTTCGGAGTTATGGTTTCAACCGTTGGGTCAGCTTGCGCGTTTCATAGCGCAGTTTCTTGGTGCCGTAGGCCGACATCTGGCCGCTCTTTTCCAGGTTTTCGGCTTCGGCCAGGGCGGCCTCGGCCAGGTCCTGCTCGCCCATCTCCAGCAGGCGGGTGGCGGCAGCGCGCAGCTTTTGGCTGGCGCCGGCCACGTTGCCCATCTTGGCATCCTCCAGGGCCCGGGTCTGGAGCTTGAAGGCGGTGACCTTTTCGACGATGTTCATCACTTCGGCGTCGTACTGCTTGGCCAGCGCGGCGTCGGCGGTGAAATCGAGCAGGATGTCGGACTTGGCCTTTTCGCCGACCAGCTTCAGGCCCGGCACGTCATAGTTGATCTCGACCTGGGCGATGCGGTAGCGGCCTGCCGGGCGGGGCGAGATCAGCAGCTCGACCAGCAGGCTGCGCGGCTGGCCCTTTTCCAGCTCGCCCAGCGTCACCTGGACGTCGCGGTCGGACAGGGGCTTGTAGCCCAGGTTGGAGATCATGGGCAGCACCTGCCACACCTGGCGGGGCGTGACGCCGTTCGCCAGGCGCAGGACCATCTGGGCGTTCTGGACGACGGTGTCCTGCATCGACTGGACGGCCTGCTGGAAAAAGTCGAGGATCTTGTCGGGCGAGTCGATAAAGTCGGCCTTGCCGCCGCTGGCCTCGGCCACGTCGTCCAGCAGGTCCTCGTTCCAGTCGTCGCCCAGGCCCAGGGCGTTGACGACGATGCCCCGGCTGCCGGCCTGCTTGCCCAGCTTTTTGCAGGCCTCCTCGTCGCCAAAGGTCTGGCCGTCGGTCAGGAGCAGCATGCGGCTGACCCGGTCGGGGGCCAGGGCCTTGTCCAGCTCGGCCAGGCCCTGCTTCATGCCGCCAGAGATGGCCGTGCCGCCGCCATCGCGGATGCGGTCGATCTGCCGCATCAGCTCGACCTTGTCGGTCACCGGCTGGCTGGGCGCGATCACATACTTGCGTCGCTGAAGGCGATGATCGAGATCGTGTCCTGCGGCCCCAGGCGATCGACGACGAGCTTGGCGGCCTCGCGCAGGTTCTGGATCTTTTTGCCCTGCATCGAGCCGCTCTTGTCGAGCACCAGGCTGAGGTTGAGCGGCACCTGGACCTGGGCCATGGCAGCGCCCAGCGCCGTGTCGATCAGCACATAGACCAGTTGTTGGGTGTTCATCACCGGCAGATAGGCTTTGTTCAGCCGGCAAGTGAGCGTTACGTCATTGGCCATATAATCCCTCCTGACATCTATTCTATACGTCAGCTAGACCTGGCAGGTTTCCGGCGCCTGTCAGGTCCTGACGACCTGGACGACGATGACGCTGATGTTGTCGTCGCCGCCGGCGGCGTTGGCCCGGCTGACCAGCAGGTCGCAGGCGGCCTGCGGGTCGGCCTCGGCCATCATCCCATCCTGGATGCCCTCGTTGCGGAGCATCTCCCACAGCCCGTCGGAGCAGACGACCAGCCGGTCGCCGGGGGCAAGGGGCCAGACGGCGGTGTCGACCTCGACGGTGGGCCGGTCGCCGATGCTGCGGTAGACGACGCTGCGCTGGGGATGGGTATAGATTTCGTCGGCTGTGATCTGGCCCCTGGCGACCATGGCGGCGACCAGGGAGTGGTCGGCGGTCAACTGCTCCAGGCCGTTGGCGTTCCAGCGAAAGGCGCGGCAATCGCCGACGTGGGCCAGGAAGAGCTGCTGATCGCGGACGAGAAGGACCGTCAGGGTGGTGCCCATGTCGGTGTCGCGCTTCTGGCGGGCCAGGTAGACGGCGTCGTTGGCGGCGGCGACGGTCTGCTGCAAGCGGCTCAGGATGCCGTCGTCGGGGATCGCCTCACCGGCCAGCGACGGCAGGGCGATCTCGCGCACGATCCCTTCGGCCAACACCTGGAGGGCCAGCTTGCTGGCGATCTCGCCGCCCTCGTGGCCGCCCATGCCGTCGGCCACGGCAAAGAGGCTGATGGCCGGGCCGGTCTGCGACTGGAAGACCGGCGACAGGGTCAGGATCAGCAGGCTGTCTTCGTTCAGATCGCGGACCTGGCCGGGGACCGAGCGCTGGCCGACGACCAGGCGCACGGCGCCGGCGCGAAGGCGCGGCCGGCTGTGGCGGCGGTTCCGGCTCGGCCAGGACGAGAAAGGTGCGGCCGTCGTGGACCAAGCTGGGCCACGACGCGCTCGCCGCCGGCCGGCCTCGGCCTCGGCGTCGCGGACCTCCAGGATGCGAACCTCTGGCTTGCGCTCCAACGCCGCGCCGCAGCGGGCACAGAACGCCTCGCTGGGGGCGTTGCCGTCAAAACCGCACTGCCAGCAGCGCTGCAGGTCGCGGGCCTGGTAGAGGATGCGATCGCCTTGTATGTCGAGCACCTCGCCGAGAGCATAGCGCCCGTCGATCACGGTGCCGGCCGGCGCCGGCTCGAAGGGGGGCGGCATCCTCGCGCCAGAAGGCGTCCAGGTCGGGAACGGCCTCTGCCTCTGCCTCCGGCTCTCGGCGCTCGGCCGCTCGGCGGGATCGGCGGCGTAGCCGGCTCGCCGGGGGCCTCGGGACCGGCGCGACTCGAGGCGAGCCGCGCTCTGCCGGCGGGCTCGGAGCGGCGCCTGCTTCCTCGGCCGCGCTTCGCCGGGCGGGGCTGGCTCGGCCTCTTCCTGGCCTGTCCGGCGCCGGGCAGGCCGGCAGGAGCCTCGGCTTCTGGCGGCGTCTCGGCCGGCGGCCGGTTCCTCCGGCTCGGGTGGCGTCTCGGCCGGGGCTGCGGTCTCCTGCCGGCTCGGGCAGGGCTGTCTCGGGCGGCTATGTCGCCGCCAGGCGGTCGGGCGGCACAGGTGTCTCGGTCAGCGCCGCGCCGCAGCGGCGGCAGAAGCGGGCGCCGTCGCGGTTGTCCGTTCCACAAGCAGGGCACTTCATGGGCGATCCTCCTGACTCAACGCAATCGAAACTCGATGACGACCAGGCCGACCTGGATCCGGTCGCCGTTGCGCAGCGGGTAGGCGCGCTGGGGCAGCAGCGGCTGGCCGTTGACGGTGGTGCCGTTGTTGCTGTCCAGGTCGGTGACGAAATAGCCGTCTGGCCCGCGGCTGATCTGGGCGTGGCGGCGGGACACATAACCCTCGTCCTCGTCGTAGAAGGTCATGTCGAAATCGGGCCAGTAGCCCTCGGCCTGGCTGGCGCGGCCGAGGAGCATCGGGCTGCGGGCGACCGGCATCTCCCAGGCGGCGCGCACCGGCTCGACGATCCGCAGTATGGCCGGCTGGAGCGGAACGAAGGAGTGGCCGCAGCCGGCGCAGAAGCGGGCGCCGGGCTTGTTGGAGCGGCCGCAGGCCGGGCAGGGCTTGGGCGGCGGTGGCGCCGGAGCCGGGGCCGGACGTGGCTTGCGGCTGGGCCGGTGCGGGGACCGGCCGTGGCTCAGGCTGCGGCTTCGGCTGGAGCTGGGCCGGAGTCGCTGGGTCCGCCAGCGCTGCTGGGCTGTTGGACGGTGGCCGCGGCCGGTCTTGACCGGCCACTGGCCGGTGCAGACCGGCTCTGGGCAACAGGCGCGGCCGGCGGTGGCGACCGGGCCGATGGCCGCATTGGAGCGCCGGCAGCGCGTCCAGGATCGCCTGGCGCATGTCGAGGATCGACTGGAAGCGGGCCTCGCGGTCGCGATTCATGGCCTTTTCGACGATGGCGACGGTCTTGGCCGAGACGGCGCCGTTGTAGTTGGCCAGGGGCAGCGGCTCGGACGGCAGAAAGGCCGGGGTGGGGGCCATGTTGGCCAGCAGGTGGTAGATCGTCGCGCCCAGGGCATAGACGTCGGAGCGGGCGTCGGTCTGGCCCTTGCCCCACTGCTCGGGGGCGGCATAGTTCTCAGAGCCCATGGCCACCGTGTCGCGCTTTTTGCCGATCTTGTAGGTGCGGGCGATGCCGAAATCGATCAGCTTGACCTGGCCGGTGTTGGTGACCATGGCGTTGCTGGGCTTCATGTCGCGAAAGATGATCGGCGGGGTGCGGGTGTGGAGGTAGTGCAGCGCATCGCACAGCTGCAGCGCCCAGTTGAGGACGTCGGTCTCCAGCAGGGGCGCGTTGGCCGCCTTGAGCCGTTTCTCGAGCGACTCGCCCCAGATGAACTCCATGACCAGGTAGGAGCGGCCGTCCTCCTCGAAAAAGTCGGCGATCTTGGGGATGTTGGGATGGTCGAGGTCGCGCAGCAGGCGGGCCTCCTGGTCGAACAGCTTGCGGCCGGTGGCCTGCTCGGCGCGGTCCTGGGTCTGAGGGCGCAGCTCCTTGAGCGCCCACAGCTTGCCGCTGCCGGCGGGCAGCTCTTCGACCTGGTAGACCCAGGCCATGCCGCCGCCGCCGACCAGGCGGACGATGCGGTATTGGTTTTTGACCTCGGTGCCGATGGGCAGCGGTTGCGTCATTGCCCGCCCCATTCGGTGACGCTGCCGTTCATATGACCCCAATTATACGTTCAGCTGCCGGCCGGCGCCTGACAGCCAGGCGCCAGTCCGATGACGGCGGGCGTCAGGCAGCCTATTATAGCACGCAATGGGCCAGCGGGCAACAATGGAAGATGGACCATGCTGACCGCTAGTCCGGGATGACGATCTTGTCGGCGTCGGGCAAGGGCGGCGGGAAGTGCATGTCGAGCTTTTCCAGCGTCTCGACGATGGTCCGCGAGACGACCAGGTCGCGGTACCACTTGTGGTCGGCCGGGACGACGTACCACGGCGCCCAGGGGGTGCTGCACTGGCTGAGGGCATCCTCGTAGGCGCGCATATAGTCGTCCCAGTACTTCCGCTCTTCGACGTCGCCGACCGAGAACTTCCAGTTCTTCTTCGGGTCGGCCAGGCGATCCTGGAAGCGCTGTTTCTGTTCCTCCTTGGAGATGTGGAGGAAGAATTTCAGGATGGTCGTGCCGCTGTCGGCCAGCGTCTTTTCAAAGTCGTTGATCTGGTCGTAGCGGGGCTTCCATACCGATCTCGGGCACCAGGTTGTGGACGCGGACGACCAGGACGTCCTCGTAGTGAGAGCGGTTAAAGATGCCGATGTAGCCCTTCCTGGGAGTGACCTTGTGGACGCGCCACAGGTAGTCGTGGGCCAGCTCTTCGGGGGTGGGCACCTTGAAGCTGGTGACGTAGCAGCCCTGGGGGTTGACGCCGTGCATGACCTTCTCGACGACGCCGTCCTTGCCGCCGGCGTCGAGGGCCTGGAAGACGACGAGCAGGGCGTGCTTGCCCTCGGCCCACAGGACCTCCTGGAGCTCGGCCAGGCGCTCGACGTAGCGCTCGGTCTGCTCTTTGGCCTCGTCCTTGTCGTCGTACTTGCCGTGGTCGTCGGGGTCATAGTCGGCCAGGTGGACCTTGGTATCGGGTTTGACGAGAATCGATTGGGACATGGGTTAACCTCCTATATGGATTATCAGAGTGATTATCGCTGCTGTCAGATTCAGCCTCGCTGCAGACGCGTTCGTGGGACGGTGTCGTGTTCTTCCAAGCCGGCCAGCCGCGCCTGATACCGGCGCAGGCTGAATTCAGGGGCCTGGCGCTTTCGTGTCGCGACCATATTACCACAGATAGGGGCCAAAAGCAAGCAGCAGGGCGGATTCTGTGCGGCGGGAACTCTGCCCTGTTGGGGGCATGGGGCACTCCCGAGACGGGGTCCGACCCTGACCACAATCTGTGGTAACATGACCACAGATTGTGGTCAGGCGCAAGCGCGAGGTGTGCGCGCGAGAGGTCAGCCGGTTTTCGAGGCGATGTACTCTTGCACGAGCCGCTCCAGGATCTCCAGGGGCACCATGCCGTTGCCCAACACCACCCGGTGGAACTCGATCGGGTCGTACCGGTCGCCCAGCCGATCCATGGCCGCCTGGCGCAGCTCGAGGATCTTGAGCGCGCCGAGCTTGTAGCCGGTGGCCTGAGCGGGCCAGGCGACGTAGCGGTCGACTTCGTTGAATCTGCCGGAGGGATCGCCCATGGCGTCGTTCATGTAGGCCGTGGCCTCGTCGCGAGTCCAGCGCTTGGCGTGGATGCCGGTATCCACCACCAGGCGGACGGCGCGCAGCAGCTCGAACTGCAGGCGGCCGATGTTGCCATAGGGGTTGTCGTCATACATGCCCAGCTCCCAGGCCAACTGCTCGCTGTACAGCGCCCAGCCTTCGCAGTAGCCGTTGAAAAAGAGGTCGGTGCGGAAGAGCGGCAGGTCGAGCTCCATGCCGATGGTGGTCTGGAAGCCGTGGCCGGGGACGGCCTCGTGGTAGGCGGTGGTGGCCATGGCGAATTTGTATACCTGGGCGCCGCCGACGTAGGCGTGAAAGGCGCCCGGGCGCGAGCCGTCGCGGGAGCCAGGTACATAGAATCCGCCGCTATTGGGATCGCCGACCACCGCTATTCCGCCGCGAGGTCGGAGATCGATGACCGGGGTGAGGCGCTCGCTCATTTCGTCGATCAGGGCCTCGTAGGCGGCCACCGACCTGATCCTTGCCGGCCTGTGTCTGGGTCTCATAGGAGCCGGCTTCCTGGACGGCGCGGCCCAGCAGCTCGCCCAGGCTTGCGTCCTTGGGGTAGCCCAGGTCGTCGAAGGCCTGGCGCAGCTCGGCCTGGAGGCGGGCCACCTCGGACAGCCCGATGGCGTGGATCTCGTCGGCGGTCAGATCGGTCGAGGTCTCGCGACGAAGGAGGTAGGCATAGCACGCCTCGCCGTTTGGCAGCCTCCACAGTCCGGCGTCGTCGGTGGCGACCGTCTTGAGGGTCTCGAAGTGGCTGACCAGGGTCTTGAAGGCGGGGATGACCGATCGGGTAATCTCGGCCTGCGCGGCCTGGCGGAAGGCCTGCTTGTCGGCATCGCTTACCCCTTTGACGGCGCCGAGCTTTTGGGAAAAGGTGGTGTAAAAGGGCGTAGACGCTGCACTGCTGTCGGCAATGGCCCGCAGGTTGGGACAGCGCCATCTCGACGATAAAGTTGGGCGGGATGGTGCCTGCTTGCTCGCGCAGCTCCAGGCCTTCCATGACTTGGGCAACCTGGTCGTCCACCTGCGACAGGCGGGAGATATAATCCTCCACATCCTGCCTGGTGACCAGGGGATGGATCTCGGTGAACAACCGGATCAGCTCGACGTCGTAGCTGCCCACCATAAAGTGGATCGGGTACTCGCAGTAGACAAGGTCGTGGCCGCGGGCACGGCTGTCCAGGTACCATTCGTAGACGTCGTAGGAGACCTGCTGCTCGGGGGATAGCGCTGCCCGGTCGTAGGAGCGCAGGATCTCCAGAATGGCGTCTTCCAGCTTCTGGGTGTCGCGGACGTAGGCGTCGGACAGGTTGTTGAGCTGGTCGTTGCGCAGGCCGAACTGCTCGGACATGCCGGCGTAGGTGAGGCCTTCGGGGTTGCGGAGCAGGAGCTGCTTGTAGGAGGCATCAAAGAACTGATCCAGAGGCAGACCTTGAAGCTGGGCGACGATGTCGGCGATGGCGGGCTGGGTGGGTGTGGGCGCCGGTGCGGCGGTAGGCGGGACGGCTGTGGGTGCAGAGGCCACTGTGGGCGGCGCGGCGGTCGGTGGGAGAGGCGAGCTAGTCGGGGGGATGGAGCTGGGCGTGGGTGGCACTGGCGAGCTGGTGGGCGCCACGGCCACCGCCGTGGCTGTAGATGGGACTAACGTCGCCGTGGGCGCGGGTGTGCCACAGCCGGCGATCAGAAGCAGGGCAAAGAGGATGGAGATGAGCGGCCTGACGGATCTAGCCATGGGCTTGCTCCTTTCGCGCGCCTGGTTGATGGACGACTGTGCCCGGCGTACAAAGAGTAAACCCAAGTATGGCCCGTGGCGTTCATCCAAGTCCGGTCGGGGGTAGGGAAGCCCATCACTCAAGGCCACAATCGGAATGTTGACATCCATTCGAAGCGCGACTATAATGATCTTTTAATGTCCCGACGCGGAGGGTAGGTGGCGAACCGGCTGCGGATCCAAATGCTGGGCCCCTTTGAGGTGTGGCGCGATGGCCAGAGGCTCACCTCCGTCGACTGGTCGGGCCGCAAGACCTGCCAGCTGTTCAAGATCCTGGTCACCTACCGCCAGCGCGCCGTCGCCAACGACGAGCTGATCGAGTGGCTGTGGCCCAACCTGGCCCCTGAAGCAGGGCGCAACAGCCTGTGGGTAGCCGTCAGCCGGCTGCGGCGCCTGTTGGAACCAGAGGCGGCTGGCCGGGGGGTATCCTCGTTCGTCCTCAGCGAGCCGCCCGGCTACCGCTTTGACCCTGCCGGCCGGTGCGAGATCGACGTCGATGCCTTTCTCGACCGGGCGCGCGCCGGGCAGGAGCTTCAGCAACGAGGTGAGTGGGTTGCGGCGATCGACGCGTACCTCGCCGCCCAAGGCCTCTACCGGGGCGACTACCTGGCCCAAGACCCCTACGAAGACTGGGCGCTCCCCACCCGTGAGCGGCTGCGCGAGACATTCCTGGAGATAGAGAAGGCCCTGGCTACCTGCCTCCTGACCCTGGGCCGCTATCGCGAAGCGCTGACCCACACCCGGAAGGCGCTGGATCAGCGATCCTTGTGACGAAGGCGCCTGGCGGCTGACCATGGAGGCCCATTATCGCGCCGGCGAACAGGAGCAGGCATTGCGGGCCTTTGAACGCTGCCGGGTGGTGCTGGGCCAGGAGCTGGGGATCGATCCCTTGCCCGAAACCCTCGCTTTGCACCAGCGCATTCTCCAGACCCCGCCCCAAGTGCACCGGGCCCCGGCTCCCGCGCTGCCGCCGTCTCTGTCGTTGCACCTGCCCTTCGTCGGCCGCGAGCGCGAGTGGGCACTGCTCAACGGCCTCTTGCAGCGAGCGATGGATGGTCAGGGGTGCGTTGCCCTCCTGGCCGGCGAACCGGGCATCGGCAAAACCCGGCTGCTGGAGGAGCTGGCCGGCCTGGCGACGGCGCGAGGGAGCGCAGGTCCTGGCCGGGCGATGCCACGAGCTGGAGCAGAACGTCGCCTATGCTCCCATCCTCGAGGCCCTGCGCAGCCTGCTGCCTATGCTGTCTGCCCCTTCCTCGCCTTGCCCGGCCGCCCGGTTGGCAACGGTGGCGGAGCTGCTTCCCGAACTGCGCGAGATGCGGCCCGACCTGCCGCCCCATCACCCCCTGCCGCCCGACGAGGAGCGCGCCCGGCTGCTGACCAGCCTGGCCGAGGTGATCCGGCATTGCGCTCAGAGTGGGGCGCTGGTTCTGCTGCTCGACGACCTGCACTGGGCCGACCCATCCACCCTGCAGGTATTCCACTACCTGGCGCGGCAGGCGGGTGACCAGGCGCTGCTGCTGGTGGGCGCATACCGCTCCACCCGGGTGGACGCTCACCACCCCCTAGCTGCCATGCGCGACCAACTGGCCCGGCAGCGGATGCTGGTGGAGCTGCCCCTGTCGGCATTTCGACAGGAGGACGTCGTCCTGCTGCTGCGCATCCTGGGCAGCGAAGGGCCGGGGGAGACCCTGGCCCGGCCGGCTCTACCGGGAGACAGAGGGCCATCCCTACTTCCTGGCCGAGGTGCTGCGGACCCTGGTCCAGGAAGGGCGGATTGCCATGGACGCCGGCGGGCGATGGCGCCTTGCCGAGAGCCGAGGCCGGGATGCCGGCCTGGACGAGCAATGGCTTCTGCCCCCGAGCGTGCGAGCCGCCGCCCTGGGCCGGCTGGACCGCCTGCCGGCGCCGGACCGGCTGCTGTTGGATCACGCCTCGATCATCGGGCGCGAGTTTTCGCTGCCGCTCATGGCTCGCCTGCTCGAGCAAGGCTGAGGCGGCGCTGGCCGTGCAGGCCGAGCGGCTGTGCGCGCGCGGCTTCCTGCGGCCCGCGGCCGCCGGACCGCTACGAGTTCGGCCACGACCTGATGCGCCGGGCTGCCTACGAAGCGCTCAGCGAGCCTCGACGCCGGCTGCTGCACCGCCAGGCGGCCGAGGCGCTGCTGGCCGACGTCAGGTCGCGGCGCTCCTGCCGGGATCGTGGCGACCCACTATGCCGCCAGCGACCGGCCCTGGCTGGCCCTGGAGCACACCCTGGCCGCCGCCGACCAGGCGGCGCGACTGGTGGCCTACGACGAAGCGGTCGCCTGGTGCCAGAAGGGCGTAGAGATCGCCGAAGCGCACCCGGCAGCCGTGCCGCCGGGCTTTCGCACCCGGCTGCACCTGCAGTGGCGGGCAGTGTGGTACTATCGCGGCGACCTGGAACGCACGCTGGCGGCGGATTGGGCAGCGCTGACGGCAGCCCGCCGGGAGGGAGATGCCGCCGCTGAGCTGCAGGCGCTGTGGCACCTGGCCCACGACGAGACCCAGGTGGCCGCCGGTGGGCCGTCGGGAGCTCAGGCGCAGGCGCTGGCCCTGGCCCGCAACCTGGGCGACCCGGCGGCCCTGGCCCGCAGCCTGGCCCGCCTGGGCTCCGACAACGGCTTTCTGGCAGCTCCGGCCGAGCGACAGCAGGCGCTCGACACCCTGGATCAGGCGGTGAGCCTGGCCCGCCAGGTGGGCGACCCGGCCCTGCTGCACCACGTCCTGTGCGAGCTGTGGGGCGTGGGGCGGCTGCCCCAAGCGCGCGCGGCGCTGGAGGAGGCGCTGGCCCTGGCTCGCCAGTTGGGCGACCGCCGGGAAGAGGTGGGCACCCTGGCCAAGCTGGCCGACCTGCTGGTCCGCCAGGGTGACTTTCCGGCGGCGGTAGAGTCACGCGTGCCAGGGGTTGGCCCTGGCCGAGGAGGTGGGCTGCCCGGCCTACGGCGCCTGGAACCGGCGGGCGCTTGGGCGAGGCCCTGGTCGGCCTGGGGCGCACGGCCGAGGGTCTGGCCCACCTGCGAGAGGCCGCCCAGACCTTCGAAACGCTCACCTGGCGGGCGATGCTGGCCGGCACCCTGCTGCGCCTGGGGCTGGCGCTGCAGGCTGCCGGGGATGCGGCGGGAGCGACGGCAGCCCTGGAGCGGGTATTGGCCATCAGCCGGGAGACACACGAGGTGTACGAGTCGGCCTATGCCCTGGCAGCCCTGGGCGAGCTGCACCTGGCGCAGGGCGACAGAGAGGCAGGCTGCCGGGCGTTGGCCGAAGCCGCCGCACTGGCGCCGCGGATCGGCCTGCCGTGGCACCGGGCCGGGACGCTGCTCCACGTCGCCGCCGGGCGCCTGCTGCTGGGCGAGGTCGAAGCCGCCCTGGCCGCCGCCGATGAGGCGATCCGCGTGGCCGAGGAGGAGGACCTGCGCGAGATGCGGGCGCAGGGGCTGCGGCTGCGCGGGCAAGCAGCCGGGTTGACGGGTGAGATGGAGACCTGACGAGTTTCGCGGAGCGGGGACCTGCCAGGTCTTGCCCGCGCAGAAATTAAGTTGAAAATAAGTTCGATGTGGTAGGCTGTATCCGTCAGGATGCAGCCTACTTTGTTTGTCCAAGCAGTCTATGTCAAGAAAGGAGACGTCCACATGGCATCGATCACAAGTGTCGCCGAAGCGTTCTTTGCCGCCTGCGAGACAGGTAAGGGGTGGGATGAGTGCAGCGCCTATTGCACACCCAACGCCACCTTTTGCGCTCAGGCCGAGCCGCTGCTCGAAGTAAAGACACTCGCGCAGTACACGGACTGGATGAAGGGGATGTTAACCGTTCTGCCGGACGGGCACTATGAGGTCAAGTCGTTCGCCACCGACTTGGCGCGCAATAACGTTGCCGTCTACGGCGTGTTTGTCGGTACGCATACCGGGCCCGGCGGCCCTGTTCCGCCCACAGGGCTTCGCACCAGCACTGACTATGTCTATGTCATGCAGTTTGAGGGCGACAAAATCGTCCATATGACCAAGATCTGGCATGCAGGTCTGGCGATGAAGGAGCTCGGTTGGGCATAGCCGTTGTTGGCGCCCGAATGCGCCGGGTACGCTGCACGTTCCGCGCAGACCGATGGGGGTCCCTCAGACGATACAGCGGACCGCCTAGCCTCTGCGGGCTAGATGAACCTCAACTCGGGTTCTCTCCAGGCCGGGTAGGCCGAGATTAAGTTGAAAACAAGTCCGATGTGGTAGGCTGCATCCGTAAGGATGCAGCCTATTCTGCCTTCTAGAGGGTGCCGATGTCCGATTGTGCGGGTGCCCAAGAGACTTTGACCTTCGTCGTCCGCCTGTGGCGCGAGACGAACGCCAACGGCCACGACCGCTGGCGCGGGCGGGTGGAGCATGTCGCCTCACAGGAGGTGGGCTATGTGGAGGATGTGGACGGCGTGGTGCGCTTTATCGAGCGCTGGACCGGTGAGCCAGGCGCCGCACGGACCGCTACAACTGGCTCATGAGCATGTCGAATCTGTGAACTTGAAAGGAGAAAGGGAAATGTCCGTCAAGAAAAGAGTTCTGGTCATCGTGATGGTTAGTGCACTGCTGCTGGCTGTGGGTGTAGGCCCCAGCGTGGGCAATCCCGCCCGCGCCCTGCCGGAGTCGAGTGCCGAGCCGGCAAGGGGGACCATCCCCTACGCCGGCCGCCTGAGCGACGAGGCGGGCAAGCCGGTGGCGGATGGCGCCTACGATTTCACGTTCACCCTGTACGGCGCCGTGTCCGGGGGCGAACCGCTCTGGTCGGAGGTGCAGCGCGGCGTCGTGGTGTCGAAAGGTGAGTTTCTGACCTCCCTGGGCAGCGTCGAGCCTATCCCGGCGACTGCCCTCAGCGGTCAGAATCTCTGGCTGGCCGTGAGCGTGCGCGGGCCCAGCGAGGCTGGATTTACCAGCCTGGCCCCCCGCCAGCGGGTAAGCGCGGCCGCGCCAACCGGCCGGTCGGCAGCCTGCCCCCACGACCACCTGGGGGAGTTGTGGATCGGCGACAGCGGGGCAGCGATCGACGGCCTCTTTGTGCAAAACACAAGGGCCGGTGGCACTGGCGTGGCCGGAAAGAGCGACACCGGCGACGGCCTGGTCGGCGAGTCCGGCGACCTGAACAAGAGCGGTGTGTATGGCAACAACACCGGCGGCGGCTACGGCGTGGCCGGACGCAGCACCTGTGGCACCGGCGTCAAGGGCGAGAGCGCCAACGGCTACTGGCGTCTTTGCCCACAGCGACAACAGCCACAGCATCTACGTAGACGGCTCCGGCAGCGCCGGTCTCTACATCTCCTCAGCCGGCACGAGCGGGGTCTACGTGCTTTCCGCTACCTCACGCCGGTGTGGCGGTCTATTCGGCAGGCATGATGGGTATGTGGATCCACTCTGCTGCTCAGGATGGCATCCTTGTGGACACCGCCGGTTGGGATGGGGTGCACGTCACCGGCCCCGTGGGAGGGGTATATTACGGCTCCGGCAAGAAAGGGGACGAGGACTTTGCCGTGCTCAACACCGGCGAGGTGCGCTCCAAGGTCGGCTTTGCCGCCCCGGCCAACGATTTCGCCATGACGATGGAGGTCGAAGGCGACAAAGCGAACTACGAGCCAGGCGACGTGTTGGTCGCCAGCGCCTCGGGCAAGGGAGCAGCTGGAGCGCGCCTCGGCCGCCTACTCGCCGGCCGTGGTCGGCGTCTACTCGGCGACGCCCGCGTTCGTCGGTGGGCGGTCCGTGACGGGCGACGCTCTGGCCGGCGGCGTGCCTGTTGCCATCCTGGGCGTCATCTCCTGCAAGGTCTCGGCCGAGAACGGCGCCATCCGCCCCGGCGACCTGCTGGTCACGTCCTCCACGCCGGGTCATGCCATGCGCGCCGACGACAGTGCGCCACGGGGCACCATCCTGGGCAAGGCCCTGGAATCGCTTGGACTCGGGTACCGGGCTGATCCGGTGCTGGTGACGCTCCAGTAGGAGGTGGAGGATGAAGACATCGAACTGCGATTCTGGTCGCCCTCGTCGCCTTGCTGTGTCTGGGCGGCGTGGCGCTGCAAAGTACCGCTCCAGCAGTGGCGCAATCTGGCGAGCCTGGTCCGGCCCCGGGATATGTCGTCCAGGCCGGGACAGCCACTGGTGGGGGCTACCAACTGACCAGCCTGGCCTGGCAGGTGAGCGGCGCAGCCGTCGGTGGGGACTATACCCTGGCCGTCCCCTACACCCCGGCGCTCCGGGGCAGCGGTTGCTGTTGCACCTACCTGCCCTGTATCCTACGCAATTGGTGAGCCATGCTCGTAACTGCTCACCCTCCCGCAAGCCTGGAAACAGTTTCAGACAGAAATTGGTTGAACTATCGGATGTCACAAACGATTTCAGACGCTTCGCCAGCCTGCGGGAGGGTAGGCTGAGCAGTAACCCACGCTCAAGACTTGGTAAAGGAGGACAACCGATGAACTGCAAACGAACTCTGGCGCTATTTGTCACGATGGCGGTCCTGTTGCTGGGCGTTGGCCAGGTGACAGGCCAGCAGGCTGGGCCCCAAAATCCCCAGGGCACCTACGGCTACGCGTTCACCTACCAGGGCCAGCTCCAAGATGCCGGCGGCCCGGTGAACGGTACCTGTGATCTACGCTTCATCCTGTGGAATGCCGCGAGCGGCGGCTCGCAGGTAGGCAGCACCCTCACCCTGGAGGGAGTGGAGATCGAAGACGGCCTGTTCACCGCCCGGCTCGACTTTGGCGGATGGCGTCCACGATGGCAGCGCCCGCTGGCTGGAGGTCGACGTGCGCTGCCCGGCGGGGCGTCGGCGACTACGTGCCCCTCGACCCGCGCCAGGAGCTGACCGGCGCCCCGGCGGCCCTCTCCCTGGCGCTGCCCTTCCTCGCCGAGGCGAACATCGGCGGGCCGCTGGCCTGCTTCGAGAACGAGGGGGACGGCGAGGCCGCAGTTTTCAGCAGCGCAGGGGGATATGCGCTGTGGGTCGCGACGGCCGGGCTGACCGGGCTGTACATTGACTCGGCGGGGCAGGACGGCGTGCGCGTGGTCGAATGCGGGCGGCCGCGGCGTAGCGGTGGATACGGCGGGCGGCGATGGCGTGTATCGTCAACTACGGCGCACGGCAACGGCGTGAAGGTGAACTCGAGCGGACTTGTAATGGGGTCCAGGTGGACTGCGGCGGGCAGCGACGGTGTGTACGTGGGCTCGGCAGGCGGCGATGGCGTGTTTGTAAACTCGAGCCGGTAACCCCAGCAGCGACCACGCCCAGCGACTATAATAACGGTGTGGAGGTGGCAGGGGCCGAAGGGTATGGCTTGTACGTCGGCAACGCGGGTTTTAGTGGCGTGCACGTCGAACTCGGCGGGCGGCACCGGCGTGTCCGTGGACTCGGCGGGCGATCCACGGCGTGTTCGTGTACTCGGCGGGCAACGACGGCGTGTACGTGGTCACGGCGGGCGACGACGGCGTGGGCGTGGGTTCGGCGGGCGACGACGGCGTGTTCGTGCTCTCGGGCGGGCAACCCTAGCCGATCGACTGTCAGCTCGCTTCACAACGGCTTTGAGGTAGCCGGCGCCGAAGGCCACGGTCTGTACGTCGGCCGGGCGGACAACACCGGGGTGTTCGTTCACTCTGCCGGTTGGAACGGCGTGGTCGTCGAAGAGGCCGGCGGCGACGGCGTGCGCGCCACCGCACGGTCTACAACGCACTCTACGGCGACACGGCCAATGCCCAGGGCGAGTGGGGCCTCTACACCCCGGACAAGGTCCACGCCCAGAACGTGACCCTGCAGTCCCTGACCCTCATCGCCCAGGTGTCCGGTCCCGACGCCCTGTCCCCGGGCGACGTGGTCGCCGCGGCAGGCGTCGCCGCTCCGCTGCCAGGCAATGGCGCGCCCCTGCCCCTGGTACGGCTGGCCGGGGCAAACTGGAACGGCGTCGTGGGCGTGGTCGAGGGGCGTCTGGCCCTCACGCCGGTGCCGCAGCCGGACGGCGAAGAGGATCAACGCCTGGAGTGGCGCAGCGCCGAGGGTCCCGCCCGGCCCGGCGATTACGTGGCGCTGACCGTCTTGGGGCTGGCTCGGGTCAAGGTCGATGCGGGCCAGGGAGCGATCCAGCCCGGAACGCGGCTCACCAGCGGCGCAGGGGGGTGGGCTCGGGCGCTCAAAACCGTCGTCGTGGAGGGCCTGACCCTGGCCGAGAGCGCGCCGGTGCTGGGCATCGCCCTGGACTGCGCCGGACGAAGACGGCCTGGTCTGGGTGCTGGTCAATCCGCAGTAGGGGGCTGGAGGTCGGAGGTTAGAGATTGGAGGTTGGAAAAGATGCGCAAATGTCTGTTTCTTGTGCTCGGAGCAGGGGTGTTGCTGCTTTCGGTTGGCTTGATCGCCCTGGCCCAGGCTGCCGTTAGTGCCGACCGGGGTTTGGTCGGCAGCGGGTACGAGCTTTCCTGGTGGACGGTGGACGGCGGCGGCTACACCCGCCTGGCGAGCAGCGGCGGTGGCTACGAGCTCGGCGGCACAGTTGGCCAGCCGGACGCGGGGGTATTGGTCGGTGGGGGCTATACCCTGGGCGGCGGCTTTTGGCGGGGCGGAGCAGCGATCTCGCCGCCCTACCGCATCTACCTGCCGCTGGTGGTACGCAATTAGTAGAATAAGGGGGGAATGCCATGAATTGCAGGCGACCAACGAGGATAACCGGCTTGTTCCCGCTCCTCCTGACCGGACTACTCCTGAGCTATTGCGTCACCTTGTCTAACGTTGAGGGCCTGGCTCAAGACTCAGGAAGACCTGTCCCAGGCAGCGTGCTGGCCCGCCAGGCGACCATCTACTACGTCGCCACCACCGGCGACGACGACAACCCGGGAACGATCGACCTGCCCTGGCAAACCATCCAGAAAGCGGCCAATACCCTCGTCGCCGGAGACACGGTATACATCCGCGCCGGCACCTACCCGGAACAGGTGATTCCCCAGAACTCGGGCAGCGCCGGCCAGTATATCACCTACGCCGCCTACCCTGGCGAGACGGCCACGATTGACGGAACGGGCGTGGTCGTGCCGGAATCTGGCGGGTTGTTCGACCTTCAGGGCGGGATTACATCCGCGTGTCTGGCTTGCGGGTGATCCACTCGGGCTATTACGGCATCGTCGCCGATCAGATTCCAGCCACATCACTATCGAGAACAACTACTACCTATGACACCTACTCGTCCGGCATCTCGTCTGGGGCAGCAACAACGTCATCGTGGACGGCAACGAGGTGGTCGGGGCCTGCACCGGCCCCTGGCAAGAGCATATTTCCATCAGCAGCACCGACACCTTCGAGGTGCGCTACAACCACATCCACGATGTCATGCCTGGGACGGAGGGCAAAGAGGGGCTTTGCGTCAAAGACGCTTCGTCCCACGGGAAGGTGTACGGCAATCATGTGTACAACCTGAACCACGTGGGCATCTACGTGGATGCTGAGGCCGAGCATCTGTTCGACATCGAGGTGTATCAGAACCTCGTCCACGACATCGAGGCGATGGGCTTTTCACTGGCTTCGGAGCAGGGCGGGCTGTTGGAAAATATCCGCCTGTACAACAACATCGCCTACAATAACCTGGTGGGCCTGTGGCTGTCGGCCTGCTGCATTGCGACGCACCCGTTCCAAGACATCACCATCATCAACAACACCTTTGCCTACAATGGGCGGAATGGCTGGGGCGGGGGGATCGGCATCGAGAACACGCAGGTGCAGAACGTGGTCATCCGAAACAACATCTGCAGCCAGAATATCTATTCGCAGATGGCCGCCGACCCCAGCATTTTGCCCGAGCTGACGGTGGATCACAACCTGACTGACGGGGATCGTGACCCCGAGTTCGAGTTCTATGGCGTGGGCGACCTGGTTGATGTGTCGCCCTCGTTCGTGAACCCATTGATGGGAAACTATCACCTGCAGGCCGGCTCGCCGGCCATAGACGCCGGCTCCGCCGTGGACGCGCCCGGCCGACGATTTCGACGGTCATCCCCGGCCCCAGGATGGTGACGGGGACGGCACGGCCGGCTACGACATCGGCGCGTACGAGGCCGGCTGGGAGGTGGAATATCGAATCTACCTGCCGCTAACGTCGTCCTGAGCGTAGTTGAAGGGGTAGCGAAGCATGTCCGTTGACAGCGTGCCCCACGTCAAGTGTGAAACTACAATTCAAGATTGACTCAAGTTGAAGGAGGAACAGTGTCTACCAAAAGAATCGCACTCACTATCCTGGTCGCCAGCGCCGTGCTGCTGGCCGTGGGCGCCGGCCCGGGCGCGGGCCAGCCCGCGCGCGCTTTGCCCGAGTCGAGCGCCGGGTCAGCCAGGACGACCATCCCCTACGCCGGCCGCCTCAGCGACGAGGCCGGGCAGCCGGTGGTCGAGGGAGCCTACGACTTGGCCTTTGCCCTGTACGCGGCCGAGACCGGCGGCGAGCCGCTCTGGTCGGAGGTGCAGACAGGGGTGACTGTGAAGGGCGGATCGTTCTCCGTCTCCCTGGGCAGCGTCACCCCCATTCCACCCGCGCGTCGCTTCGGAACGGCCGGACCTTGTGGCTGGCGGTGGGTGTGCGCGGGCCGGGGGAGGCCGGTTTCACGGCGCTGAATCCGCGCCAGCGGGTGAGCGCCGCTGCGCCCGGCCGGCGCCGGCGGCCAACGCCGCCTGCCCGCACGACCACTTTGGCGAGGTGTGGAGCGGGAGCACTGCCGGCGATGGCCTGTGGATCTACAACAGCGGCGCCGGCGACGGCCTGCAAGTGGACTCGGAGGGCAGCAACGGCGTGTTGGTGTACCACGCGGCCAGCGTCGGCATGCAGGTGTACGAGGCGGGCAACGACGGCGTGTACGTGGGCTCGGCGGGCGACGACGGCATGTACGTGAACGAGGCCGGCAACCCCAGCGCTGACCAGCCCTTCACCCAACCAGAATGGCTTCGAGGTGGCCGGCGCTGAAGACAGTGGGCTGTACGTCGGCCATGCGGACCTGGACGGCGTGACGGTGCACTCGGCCGAGTGGTATGGCGTGTACGTGGAGCAGTCGGACTCGGACGGCGTGCGCGTGCAGGCGGCAGGCGGCAATGGCGTGGTTGGCATCTCGGTCAGCGCCATGTACTATGGGGGTCTTTTTCGCAACGATGTAGCAGGCGGAGCCGGCCTGTATGCCGCCGGCGGCGACAACACCGCTCCCGACCTGGTGCTCGGGGTGTACGGCAGCGGCGACGACGGCCGGATCTACTCCTAGCCGGAGACTGACCGGGAGCGACATCCTGCTGTTCAGCAACGACGAGGCCCACATTCACCTCGACGAAGACAACAACTCGGACAGCGCCCTTTGTGATCTACAACGGCGCCAACACCGCCGTCTGGTCGGTGGACGAGGCGGGCGCAGTCACGTTTGGCGCCGAGGCCGGCGCCTATGGCTCTCGCGCCGTGTACGCCGTCCAGGCCACGGGCGACTGGATCGAGGATTTCGGCACGGCGCAACTGGTGGACGGCCAGGCGACGGTGACCATCGAGCCGGTCTTTGCCCAGATGGTCAACCTGGCCGAGTACCAGGTCTTCCTCACGCCGCTGGGCGACTGCGCGCTGTACGTCGCCGGACAAGACGCCGGCCTCGTTCACGGTCAGGGCCATGGGCGGGCAGACGTGCGGCATCGCCTTTGACTATCGCCTCGTCGCCAAGCGGCTGGGCAACGAGGACGCGCGGCTGGAGCCGGTGGACACCAGCGGCGTGGAACAGGAAGACTGAGAAAACAACTAGAGGAGGAAGATAATGAAAAGTCGAATGCTCATTGGCATGTTGGTTCTGGCGCTGCTGGTGGTCGTGACGGCCGGCCTGGGCCAGGCACAGGGGTCGGGGCCGGAGAGCAGACTCCAGCCCGGTAGAACCGCCGGCCCGTCCGGCGCGGCAGACACCGGCCGGCAGCCGGCGGGTGCCACCATTCCCTACGCCGGCCGCCTCGACCATGGCGCCGGGCAGCCGGTGGCCGAGGGGACCTACGATTTCACCTTTGCCCTGTACGCAGCCGAGACCGGCGGTGAGCCGCTCTGGTCGGAGGTACAGGTAGGGATGCCGGTGAAGGGCGGATCCTTCTCCGTCTCCCTGGGCAGCGTCACCCCCATCCCGCCCGCCCTACTCGATGGCCGGACCCTCTGGCTGGCCGTCGCCGTGCGTGGTCCGGCCGAGCCCGGTTTCACCGCGCTGACCCCACGCCAGCGGGTGAGCGCCGCTGCGCCGGCCGGCGCCGGCGGCTAGCGCCGCCTGCCCCCACGACCACCTGGGCGAGCAGTGGACTGGCGATAGCGGGCCGGGGGCAACGGCCTCAGGGTGGAAAACACGCGCACCGATAGCTATGGCGTGACCGGGGTCGCGCACAATGGCTACAATGCCTCAGGGGTGCTTGGCTGGAGTATTTCAGGGAACGGCGTGGAAGGCAGCAGCGACAACGGCACAGGCGTGTGGGGGCACGGCATCAATGGCCCCGGCGTTTTTGCCCACAGCGACAACAGCCACAGCATCTACGTAGACGGCTCCGGCAGTGCCGGCGTCTATGTCTCCTCGGCCGGCACGAGCGGGATCTATGTGGCTTCGGCCACCTACGCCGGTGCGGCAGTCTATTCGGCGGGGATGATGGGGATCTGGGTCCACTCAGCCGCTCAGGATGGCATCCTGGTTGAAACTGCCGGCTGGGATGGGGTGCACGTCACCGGTCCCGTGGGCGGGGTGTACTATGGCTCGGGCAAGAAAGGCGACGAGGACTTTTCCGTGCTCAACACCGGCGAGGTGCGCTCCAAGGTCGGCTTTGCCGCCCCAACCCACGGCTTTGCCGAAAACATGGCCGTCGAGGGGGTCACAAGCCGACTATGAGCCGGGCGACGTGCTGGTGGCTGCCAGCACCGGCAAGGGGGCGGTGGCGCTGTCGTCGACCGCCTATTCGCCCGCCGTCATCGGCGTGTACGCCGCCTCCCCGGCGGTCGTGGGCGGCCAGCCGGTCCCCAAGGACCAGCCGGCCGGCGGTGTGCCGGTCACCATCTTGGGCATGGTCCTGTGCAAGGTGTCGGCCGAAAACGGCCCGATCCGCCCCGGCGACTTGCTGGTCACCTCGGCCACGCCGGGCCACGCTATGCGCGCCGACCAGGCGCCGCCGGGCACGGTCCTGGGCAAGGCCCTGGAATCTTTGGACTCGGGCGCCGGACTGATCCTGGTGCTCGTGACATTGCAGTAGGAGGTAGTTCGATGAGAATACGGTTTACCCTGTTGTTGATCCTGCTCGCCTTCTTGCTGTTGAGTATTGGCGCCGGCGCGCTGGCTGCGACCCGCTACCAGGTGGAAGCGGGGACCATCTCGGGCGGCGGCTACCAGCTTACGACTCTCGGGTCGCAGACAGACAGCCTGGCCGCCGGAGGGGCATATCGCCTGCTGGGGCCGGCGTCGCCGGGGCCGGCCGGCAGCGGCTGCTGTTGCTCCTACCTGCCCTGCATCCTGGAAATTGACTGAGCACCGCTGACCGGCCTCCTGCGCCTGAGCATCAACGCCGGCTATGCACAATCGATTGCCATCGGCGACCGCTACCGGGACAATGCCATCATCGCCTGGGGCTCGGTGGGCTCTAACGGCGATCTCTACTGGGAGTTCGGTATGACCTCCGTGTCGAGAGACGGCGTGGGGAACTACCTGATCGAGATCGACGATCTGCCGTCGGCGTAGCGGCCTTGATCCCGATCGCCATAGCCAAAGATTGTCCTCACCCTGGTTGCCTTGCTCCTGCTGGGCGGCAATGCGCTGGCGGGCATGTCCTCACCCGACTACCGCCTGGACTGGCTCACCCTGGCCGGCGGTGGGGGTGGGCCGGCTGGCTCCGGCAGCTATGCCGTCAACCTCACCGTCGGGCAGGCCGCTATTGGAATCGGCTCCAGCCCGAATTACCAGGCCTGCCTGGGGTACTGGTGTGGGACGGGAGGTCCGCGGCGGGTCTACCTGCCGCTGATTCTGCGCCAGTTCCCGTAGCATCCTGCGAGCCAGCTCTTGCAGGGTGGGCAGGAGGATGGTTATATGAGGGCTGCCGGCTTGTCCTAGACCAGCATCTGTGCCACGGTGCTGTCCCAATCGCGGGCTCGGACCCGTTCCCGCGCCGCAGCGACCGTCTCCAGAGGCAGGCTCGCAGTGAATGCGGCGATCTGTTGTCCGGCCATCTCCTCAAACCAGGCTGATTGGGTGACGAGTGGGTAACGGCTCACGACAGCTTCGGAGGGATACAGCACGGGTAGGCCCTCGTCGCCAACGTGTTGTCCTTGATCGCGCCGCTAGGGCGGTCTTGATTGATTGCCGCATTCCAAGAGGTAGCATAGCTGAGTTGGGGCTCGGCGGAGTAACAGGTCATTGGGTTGGCTGAGATTGCTAACGAAGAGAACAGGACTGGAAAACTCAGAAAAGGAGGTAAAAAAGATGGGTAGGATCGAGATCACTTCTGAAAGCCGCGTCACACGCGATCCTGAGACAGGCGCGATTCGCACCTGGTTTGACTCTGAAGCCAGACCGATGGCACAGCCACCTTTCACACCCAGCAACCTGGCGCGCCAGGTGCTGCAGGAGAATCGGGAGCTGTTCGGCTGGCCCGATGGGCCGGCTGATCTGCGGGAGCACGTTGTGCTGCAAGACGAGACCGCCTTCTCGGTGCGCCTCACCCAGGAGTTCAAGGGCATTCCCGTGGATGTCAGCGAAGTCGTTGTCAACACCTATACAGATGGCCGCGTCTACGCGATCTACAACAACTACCATTATGATATTCCGGCCGAGCTGGATCCACGGGCGATTACAATGGATGGCAACGCGGCTGGCGAGCTGCTTGAGCGCCTGTCGAGGGGCTACGAAAGGCGGGAGATCGGTCAGCCGCAGTTGATCATCTACCAGTACCGGCGCGTCAGCAACCGTCCGCCCAAACCGGCGCCTAGAGACACCCGTCCGGAGCCTTTTCTGGTGGCAGTGGAGGCCAGGGCCGAGGGCGAGACGGAAGCGGACCGCCCGCGCGAGGGGCAGTATTTTCTGACCTGGGACCAGACGCTACTGACCCACGATCCCGAAAACGCCTGGCGTGTGCTCGTAGATGCCATGACGGGCCGCATTATCCAGGTCATCGATCTCGTCCAGTACGCCACCGGCAAGGCGCAGGTGTTCGACCCGAACCCTATTGTGACCAGTGGCAACATCAATCTGCGCCACGACTCTCCAGCCGCGACCCTGAATGGCCAGAGGGTCTCGGTCAACCTCGACCGTTTGGATGCCAAGGATGCGAACGGCAAGCTGCACTTGGATGGCCAGTACGTCCACATGCAAGAGATCGAAGCGCCCGCCCATGCCGAGCCCGCCAGTGCCGCAGGGGATTTCAGCTACGATTTCGACAGCAACGACTTTCTGGACGCCATGGCCTACTTTCACATTGACGGTTTTCAGGACTATATTCAGAAGACTTTGAAGCTGACGAACTGCGCCAACTACTCCATCGCCGTGGATGCACAGGCGAAAAACGGGGATGATAACTCTGGCTACCGGAATAACGAGATCAAATTCGGTGGAGGCATAAACCCTGCGCCGGCTGGCAATCCGGTGCCCGATGCCCAGGACGCCATGGTCATCCTGCATGAGTATGGGCACGCCATTCAGGACAACGTCAACTCGGGGTTTGACAACCCCGCCAGTGGCGTCGGCGAAGGGTTTTGCGATTTCATCGCGGCCGTGCACTTTGACGGCAAGCATGCCACCCCTGCCAACACCCGTGGACGGATGATGTCGTGGGATTCGGAAATGGGGGCCGGTTCGTGGCTCGGTCGCCGCTATGATGGGACTTGGCTTTTCGACGGACCTGAATACACGGGTGCGAATAACACGTTCATCGATCCCAAGACGGGGGCGCTCGACCCCCACTTCACTGGTCAGGTGTGGGCCACGACGATGTTTGAGCTGTATCGGAAGCTGGGCGGCGATTGCGGCTTTGCCGGCACCAGGCAGGCGGCTCGAGACCTCATCATCCGGCTGCACCTCGTCGCAAACTCCAAAGTGCCAAGCAAGGGTGCAACTGCCCAACAAATGGCCCAGGAGATCGAGGCCGCCGACAGCGCGATCAAGGGGTGGCGCTATGCCAACGGCTTGCATAAAAAGGTGATCTACGACACGTTCCGCAGGCGGCATCTCGCCGGTTACGCGGACAGAGCCGTGGATGTCTATATCAACGACGGTCGCGAGGGCGGCTATGGTTCCCCAAGCGGGAACGACCTTTTCACCGAGAACCTGTGGCCGGTCGCTTTTTGGGATACCCATGACATCTGGACCCGAGGCACGCAGTATGCCGATGCCGCCGCGCAGGCCGCCGGCGGTCCCGCCGACCATGTTGAGCCCACGGTGGGAGTCACAGCTTACCTGTACGTGCGGGTCAAGAATCGTGGAACCCAGCAAGCCGGGTCGGGACCGGTTACGGTGAGAGCCTACTACAGCCTGCCCGGCATGGGCCTCGACTGGCCAAAGGCGTGGACGCCGCTGGACACGCCATCGATTGTCGTCAATAACATCCAGCCAGGGCCGGCCAATGGCGTCGTCGTGGGGCCGTTCCTGTACAAGGCGACCCAGGTCGGTCACCAGTGCGTGCTGGTGATCCTCGAATGCGAGCCGGACCGTGCCGTCACACAGAGCCTGTCGCCCGCCGACGTGGTGGTCCATTCCGACCTGGTGCCATTCGACAACAACATCGCTCAGCGCAATCTTTTTCCGGTGATGCCGAAGCTCAAGACGAAGCGCGGTATCTATGTAAGGAACCCGTACCGGGAAAGGCAGGCGGAAGTCATGCTGCACTACGACGACAGGCTGCCCGAGGGATGGACGTGGGAGACTGGCCTGCCGGATCCGGACACGGTACCCCTCCCGCCCGGTGGGTCCAGGTGGGTCGACATCACGATTGACCAGGCGCAAGGCGCCGCGGTGACACAGTTCGAGCGGCCCTATACGCTGATGATTAGCGGCACCGTTGACGACCGTCTGATCGGCGGGGTGACCTTTTACATTGCGCCCGAGTCCGCTTTTGCCCGGCAGACGATCATCGACATACTGGCAGGCTTATTCGGCAGGCTGCTCGGGTACCTGGGGCTTGGCCCGCGTCGGAGTCCTGCCTGACAGGCCACTCCGGCCAACCTACGCTCACCGACCACTGAACGGCGGTGGGCTTCGTCTGGCGACACATCATTACTTCAAATAGGAGGTGCACTATGCTGTCTCCGATCATCGACAAACACGTCTATGAAGGCGCGCACATTGTGCGCGTCACGTGCATCGAAGCTGGCGCCACGGTGACGCTGCGCAGCTCCGGCAATGAGCTGCCCAAGGGGCAGGCTCTCGGCGGCGAGCTGATCATCGACGTGGGCCGTCCCTTGGAGAAAGACGAAGAGCTGACCGCGGTGGCGCAGGTGGGTCCCCAGTCTAGCAACCCGTCCGCGCCGGTCAAGGTGCTCCCCGCGCCACAACCGCTCCCGTTCCCGTTGACCGAGACGACCCTCTACATAGGCGGGACCGGCATCGGCGCCTGGGGTGCGCTTCCCGGCAGCACCGTCCAGGTTGTGAGCGGCGCGGAGGAGCTGGGTGAACGGCTGGCGACGAACGGCCAGCCGATCATCGGCTTCGGGCGGCCCCTCACCGGCGCCGACGCAGTGCAGTTGCAGGCTCGCCTCGGCCAGCAGATGAGCCCCCTGACCAAGGCCATCACGCCAGTGCAGCCCCAGGGAAGCGGCCCCTATGCCGAGAAGCTGCCGCCGCCCGATGTCAAGCCCAAGTTATACGCCTGCCAGCGAGGTCGTCGGCCTGAGCGGCATGCTGCCTGGCGCGCAGATGCGAGTCTTTGCCCAGGGCAAGAACGAGCCTGCCCCAGGGCCGGTGGTCTTTGACATGTTCGCCCCGTGGCTGTCGCCCAGCGTCGTGCTGGGCAAAGTGCTGGAGGAGGGCGACGAGGTTAGAGCCAAGCAGAGCTTTCGACGTCCTGAACCTGGAAAGTGACTATGGCCGCAGCTGCATCGCCGACGCGCCCGAGGACCTCAATCGGCCTGTGATCTACGACTGGGTGTGGGCCGGCGAGCGGCGCGTCTTTATCTACCACCTGGTCAACTCGGCCAAGGTGGAGATCACCGTCGCGGGCGTCGCCAGCGTGGTCGATTTCGCCGGCGACTCTGAGTTCGACGTGGGCGAACTGGTCGCCGGCCAGTCGGTGATCGCACGTCAAGGCCTGTGCGGCCGTTGGAGTGAGCCGTGCGAAGTCAAGGTTCGGCAGCGCCCTGACGGGCTGCCGCCGCCGGTCCTCGAAGAGCCGCTGTATGGCTGCGCCAACCTGGTGCGCGTAGCCGAGAAGGAAGAAGGCTCGCTGGTCGAGGTATGCGTGGACGGCGTCTACGCCGGCGACAGCAAGTTTCCCCCCGTCCCGGTCATCCCTCACCTGGTGGCCGGCCAGAAAGTCACGGCCACCCAGCGCTGCGGAGACGTGGTCAGCGCCGAGAGCCAACCGGTGATCGTGCAGGACATCGGCGACCAGCCGCCAGCGCCCGTCCTCGGCATGTCGGACCCCCGGTTCGCCGAGGTGTGGAACCTCATCCCCGGCGCGCGCGTCGACATATTCTGGAACACGCTCATCATCGCCAGCGTCGAGGCGACCCAGGAAAAGGAGACGATCGGCCTGGTCATCGAGCCCTGGCCGGGCGAGCAGATCCACGCCAACCAGAGCGTATGCATGAAGCCCAGCCCTGACTCGAATTCTGTCCCCGTAGTGGGCTGCATCGTCATCAAGAAGGTGGTCAGCTCTTCCAAGGGAGATAAAGGCGGTTGGGTCTGGATCCATGACAAGCTGGAGGCCTTCGTGCAGACGCAGTGGCCGGTGAAGCAAGACCTGAAGGTGCGGCTCATCTCCAGCGACCCCGCCATCGTCAAGGTGTTGGGCTCGGGCGAGGCGATCATCCCCGCCGGCAAGACGGACGCCACCTTTGCCCTGGAGGCCGTGTCGGCCGGTGCCGCCTACCTGGAACTGCAGGCCAAGGAGTACAAGCAGGTGTATTGGGTCTGGGGCTTTCAGCCCGACAACCGTTACGAAGTCGTCGTCTTTGGCGTGATCACCCTCACCCCCCCGACCAAGACCTTGAAGTCTGAGGAGGTCTTTGACCTGACGGTCAAGGCCGATCCGCGGCCGGCCGACGGTCAGGTAGCGCTGGTGGACTTTCCCGAAGCAAATTACAGTAAGACCAAAGTGGTCGTCATCCCCGCCGGCCAGCTTGCGACTACGGTCAAGTGTGGCGGAGTCAAGAACCCGAACAACTACTCTATACAGACGCAGTTCCATGGATCTCGTTGGTTCCTCGGCCAGCCGCCGGCCGGTATGAAGGATGATGTCATCGTGCTGCGCGACGGAGGCAAGATCGGACGCTATCTAGAGGAGGGCATGTGCACGGTGACGGTGGAGCCGGAGCAGGGACCGCCACCCCCACCGCCACCCCCGCCGCCACCTCCACCCCCGCCGTCTCCGCCGGCGACGACCGCGCCGATCACACTGCCACAGACGGTTTGCGGCAACTACAACCGGCAGGGTCTAGCGAAGAATGCCGTGTTGAAGGCATCGCTCCTCAAGATCAAGAACGAGACCAAGTACTCGCTGTCGATCGCCCATCCGGTGGGGCCCGGGCTGCCGGGCGAGCAAAAGTTCCAGATCACCCTGAAGGGCTACCAGGAGCTGGCAGCGGCCCTGAAAAGCAACGACCTCGCGAACGAGTGGGGTGCCTTTGTCCTGGACGGCATGCAGTGCATCGACATGCCCACCGAAGTGAGCTTTACGATCACGTACAAGGTATGACGCGCGGGGAGTCCGGTGGTGCGCGATCGCGCAATGTTGCGATTCACAGGACAGCAGAGCGGCGGCAACGCCGCTCTGCGCCACCTACGACTGCGACTCTATCTCTTGGAGGCAGTTTTCGAACGGATGTGCACTATCGGCCAGCACAAGACCATAGGCAAGTCGCGGAGCTGGTGACCCGGATGCTGGGGACCGCGGCGGGACTGAAGATCCTGGCTACATCTCGGCGCCGGCTGAATGTGGCGGCTGAACAGGTCCTATCGCTTACGGGGCTGGGCGACGGCGACGCGGTCAAGCTTTTTCTGCTCGGCGCCCGCCGTGCTCACCCAGGCTACCAACCAACGGCCAAGGAGCTGGTCGACCTATCGCGGATCGGGCGGACGGTGGGCGGCCTGCCCGGGCCCTCCCGATGGCCGCGGCGTGGGTGGGGATGCTCACGCCCGTGGAGATCGCGGCCGAGCTATGCGGTGAGGCGGACGAAGGGCTCGATCTGCCGGCGGCCGGCTGGCACGACCTACCCGAGCGACAGCGCAGCCTGCAGATGGTGTTTGAGCAATCCTGGGCGCTGCTGCCGGCGCGGGAACGGGGAGGTTCTGCAAGGCCTGTCGGTGTTCCGCGGCGGTTTCAGCCGGCAGGCGGCCCAGGCGGTGGCGGGCGCTTCGCTGAGCGAGCTGCGGGCGCTGGCCGACAGGTCGCTGTTGCGCTACACCTCGGCGCAGCGGTATGAGGTGCACGAGATCGTACGCCAGTACAGCGCGAAAAAGCTCGACGCGGCCGGCCCGGCGCGGGAGGCAGTGTGCGCCCGGCACAGCGCCTACTATGCGGCCTTGATGGCCCGCGCCTGGGAGGATCTGCGGGGACTGCGCCAGCAAGCCGTGCTGTCCGAGATGGAGATCGACGGCGATAACCTGCGGACTGCGTGGGACTGGGCTGTGGCGCGGCAGCGGGTGGACCTCCTGGCCCAGGCCATGGCCGGGCTGCTCTCTTTTTTCTGGTCACACGGCCGATACCAGGAGGGGGAGGCGCTGCTGCACGCGGCCGTGGAGAGATTGGGGGGTGAGTCCGGCCACCGGCCCGAGGTTCTGCGCCTGCTGGCCGAGGCGATGGTATGGCAAGCCAACTTTTGCCGGCTGCTGGGCCGTGGCGAACAGTGCGAGCAGCTCTTGAGTGATGGCAGGGCGCTTTTGGATAGACTTGAGCTGGCGGGACAGGACGTCCGCAGCGAGAAGGCGTTCCTTTTCCGGATCGGGGGCCATGCGGCCTTTAAGGGTGACTATGGACAGGCCCGCCGGTTGTACGGCAAGAGCCTGGAGCTAAGCCGCGCCCTCGACGACCGGTGGGGCATGGCCCATGCACTGAGTGGACTGGGCCGGGTGGCTCTGTTTGCAGGTGAGATTGGCGAGGCCGGGCGCGGGCTGGAGGAATGCCTCGCCATCCGTCAGGCGCTGGGCGATCCGCGAGGCACGGTGAGCTGTATGGCCGACCTGGCGGAGGTAGAGATGCTCCGCGGTCATTTTGCCGAGGCGGAACGCTTGGCGCGTGAGAGCTGTGCCCGCAGCCGAAAGGTGGGCGGACGGGCCGAATCTGCCTATGGGCTGCTGGTGTGGGGGGAGATGCTGGAAGCGGCGGGTCGGTTTGCCGAGGCCCGCCAGCGGCTGGAGGAGAGCCTGGCCGGCTACGAGGAGCTGCACCAGGATCACTGACGCCAGCTACGCCCGGGCAGTGCTGGCGACGGTCGAGATGCACCAGGGGCGCGACCAACAGGCCCGCGAACATGCCCCAGGTAGGGCTGGCGCTGGCCCGGCAGGTCAGGCTGCCCTACCGGATCGGATCCAGCCTGCTGGCGCTGGGCGGCGTGGCGCTTGCCCAGGGGGCGTATGCCGCGGCTGACTCGCTACTGCAGGAGTGTGTGGCCAGCTATCAGCGGATCGGGCAGCGGGCCGATCAGGGCTGGGCCATGGCCCTGCTGGGCGACGCTGCCCACGGCCTGAGAGACTATGACCGGACAAGACGGTGCCTGCGTGATGCCCTGGCATTGGCGGCCGAAACCGGCTCGGCTCCCGAAGCTGTGGGCTCTGCCAGAGATGGCCTTGCTTCTGGGCATGGACGGAAAGGTACAGCGAGCGGCGGAGTTGCATGCGCTGGCATGGCGCTACCACGGTCGCCCGTTCGCGCTGGTTTGAGGCTGTGGCCGGCGATCAGATCGCTGGCCTTGCTGCAACCCTTTCGCCCGAGACGGCGGCGGCAGCGCAGGCATGGGGCCGGTCCTGTGACCTGGATGCGGCCACGGCGGAACTATGGGAAGAGCTGAGCTAGACCTGGCGTCAATGCGGCGCGGATGGCGGCCAGGTTGTCGGCGACGGAAGCCCGGTCGTTGTACAGGGCAGAGCCGACGATCAGGCAGGTGGCGCCGGCGGCGGCGACCTGGGCGACGTTGTGGGCCTCGATGCCGCCGTCGACCTGGAGCTCGACGCCGGCCAGGCCGCGCTCGTCGAGGGTGCGGCGCAGGTCGGCGATCTTGGCGGTGCTGGAGGGGAATACTGCTGTGCGCCGAAACCGGGGTCGACCGACATGACCAGGACCAGGTCTAGCTCCAGCTCGGGCAGGATGTCGTCGAGGATGGCCAGGGGCGTGTCGGGGTTGAGAGCGACGCCGGCCTTGCAGCCCAGCTCTTTGATTTGGCGGATGGTGCGGTGCAGGTGAAGCGCGGCCTCGACGTGGACGGTCATGAGGTCGGCGCCGGCCTGGGCAAAGGCGGGGATGAGCCGCTCCGGCTGCTCGATCATGAGGTGGACGTCGAGCGTGCCGGTGATGATGGGCCGCAGGGCGCGGACGACGAGAGGCCCGACGGTCAGGTTGGGGACGAAATGGCCGTCCATGACGTCGACCTGAATCCAGTCGATGCCGGCGGCCTGGGCCTTGCGGACCTGGTCGCCCAGGCGGCTGAAATCGGCGGTATAGGATTGATGCGGCGATCTTCAGCATCAGATTCGCTCTTGCGGCTGAACAAAGGCCGGTATTCTTCCCTGGCCCCTGGCCTGCGCCAGCGGGCCAGGGGCCAGGGCGGCAAGGAAACCGGCCTTCTCCATCACTTAACTGCGGCGCGCACAGCGTCCAGCTGGCCGGCGGAGCCGAGCTTCTCGTTCTTGTGGACGATGAACTTGGCGTACTCGGCCATGAAGATCTTGCCCGGCGTCGCGGAAGTCGAACTTCTCCGGCTGGTCGCGGAAGAACTCGCGGTGCACGCGGGTCCAGACCAGGCGGCCGTCGGTGTCGATGTTGACCTTGGTCACGCCCAGCGGCACGGCCTTGGCGAACTCGTCCTCGTTCACGCCCTTGGCCGATGGGTCCAGCTTGCCGCCGGCGGCGTTGATGCGCTCGACCTCTTCCTGCGGCACCGACGAGGAGCCGTGCATGACGAGCGGGAAGCCGGGCAGGCGCTTCTGGATCTCGGCCAGCGCGCTCGAAGTGCAGGCCCTGCGCGCCCTTGAACTTGTAGGCGCCGTGGCTGGTGCCGATGGCGACGGCCAGGCTGTCGCAGCCGGTCCGCTTGACGAACTCCTTGGCCTCGTCGGGGTCGGTCAGCATGGCGTTCTTCTCGTCGACCTTGACGTGCTCTTCGACGCCGCCCAGCATGCCCAGCTCGGCCTCGACGCTGATGCCCTTGGCGTGGGCGCGCTCGACGACGCGCTTGGTGATCGCGATGTTCTCGTCGAACGGCTCGTGCGAGGCGTCGATCATCACCGAGCTGTAGAAGCCCGAGTCGATGCAGTCGTAGCAGGTCTCCTCGTCGCCGTGGTCGAGGTGGACGGCGAAGATGGCGTCGGGGAAGATCTCTTCGGCGGCGCGGATCATGGCCTTCGAGCATCTTGACGTTGGCATACTTGCGGGCGCCCTTGGAGATCTGGATGATGAACGGGCGCCTTCGAGTCGAGGCAGCCCTGGAAGAGGCCCAGCGTCTGCTCCATGTTGTTGATGTTGTAGGCGCCGACGGCGAAACTTGCCGTAGGCCAGCTTGAACAGTGCTTCGGTGGTGACGATCATGGGTTCCTCCTTGTTCTTATTTCAGGGTA
>CAVVMX010000024.1:0-178757 GCA_963749455.1 uncultured Chloroflexia bacterium | reverse complement strand
GGTAGACCCGGAACAACAACACCTCGATGCTGACAGAGGCGCTGAGCGAGACGGCCTCCGTGCTGGTCAACGTGGCCGTGTTCGTCACCAGGGCGGGACCGTCCAGGGCGCGGGCGGGAAAGGTGACGGTCACGGCCTGCCCCGGCGCCAAGGTAACGTCGTAGGCCAGCAGAAGCGCCTCGCAGGCGCCGCTGTCAGACGCGGGCAAGACTATCACATCTCAAGCGAGACCTTCCCGAAAGCGCCGCCGCTTTCGGGAAGGTCAGCTTCAGGCGATATCCGGAACCATTTCCCTCAGGGGGGATCTGACCCGGGTGTGCAGTTGTGTCTAGCCGTTGCGCAGCACCAGCGGCAGGTAGATACGATGGCCGGTGACCGTGATCTGCACCGTGGCCACGTTCGAGCCGGCCGCACCGTCGTTGGCGTAGTAGGTGAAGCTATCCAGCCCGATAAAGTGCAGCGAGGGCGTGTAGATAGAGCCCGCCGTCCGCGAGCAGGTCCAGCGTGCCATGCGACGGAGCCGTGTCCAGCACGGCGGTGAGTGGGTCGTTGTCCACATCGCTGTCGTTGAGGAGCACCCCCGGTTCCGCCACGACCAGGGGAGCGCCCCATCGACGCGGTGTAGACGTCGTTCGCCGCCACCGGTGCGTCGTTGACCGGTGTGACCGTGATCTCCACCGTCGCTACGTTCGAGTCGGTCATCCCGTCGTTGGCGTGGTAGGTGAAGGTGTCCACGCCGGCGAAGCCGACGGTGGGCGTGTAGGTGAACGAGCCGTCGGCATGCAGGTCGAGCGTGCCATGCGCCGGACCCGCGATCCAGCACGGCGGTCAGCGGGTCGTCGTTGGGGTCGATATCGTTGGCGAGGACGCCTAGCACTGCCGGGACCTGAAGGGGCGTATCCTCGGCAGTCGCATACGCGTCGGCCTCCGCCGCCGGCGGCACGGCCCAGCAAAGACATACGCCGCGCCCTGGTCGGCATTGCCGCCGATATCGCAATATTGCGCCCCGCTCACGGAGCGTGTCGCCGCTGACCGACACGGCAGTCCCCAAACGTGTCCCCCGCCGCGCCGTCGTCGGCGGTCAGCTTGGCCACCTGACCCCAGGCGTCGGCGCCGCCCTGATCGCGATAGAAGACATAGGCCGCGCCCTGGTCGATTGCCGCCGACGTCGGCGACATCGCCCCGACCACGGCCGTGTCGCCGCTGACCGACACGGAGTAGCCAAAGCCGTCCCCGCCGCGCCGTCGGGGGCGGTGAGCTTGGCCACCTGGCCCCAGGCATCAGCGCCGCCCTGGTTGCGGTAGAAGACGTAGGCCGCGCCCTGGTCGTCGTTGCCGCCAACGTCGGCTTCGCCCGCCCCGACGACGGCCGTGTCGCCGTCGACCGACACGGAGTCGCCCAACCCGTCCCCCGCCGCGCCGTCGGCGGCAGTCAGCTTGCCGACCTGGCCCCAGGCGTCGGCGCCGCCCTGGTCCCGATAGAAGACATAGGCCGCGCCCTGGTCGCCACGTCCGCCGACGTCGGCCCCGGACGCCCCGACGACGGCCGTGTCGCCCGCTACCGACACAGAACCGCCAAAGTGGTCTCGCCGCGCCGTCGGCGGCGGTGAGCTTGGCCACCTGGCCCCAGGCGTCGGCCCCGCCCTGGTTCCGATAGAAGACGTAGGCCGCACCCTGCTCGACGTTGCCGCCGATGTCGGCGAAATGCGCCCCGACGACAGCCGTGTCGCCGCTGACGCGACAGTCCCAGCCAAAGCGGTCTCCTGCCGCGCCGTCGGCGGCGGTCAGCTTGGCCACCTGGCCCCAGGCGTCGGGGCCGCCCTGGTTCCGATAGAAGACGTAAGCGGCGCCCTGGTCGCGTTGCCGCCGACGTCGGCATAGTGCGCCCCGACGATGGCCATGTCGCCGCTCGACCTGACCCCGCCGCCAAAGCCGTCTCCTCCGGCGCCGTCGGCGGCGGTGAGCTTGGCCACCTGACCCCACGCGTCGGGGCCGCCCTGGTTCCGGTAGTAGACGTAGGCCGCGCCCTGGTCGACGTTGCCGCCGACGTCCGCGAGGAACGACCCGACAAAGGCGGTGTCACCCGTCGACCGACACGCATCCAGCCAACCAGTCGTTCGCCCCTCCATCGGGGGCGGTCAGCTTGGCCACCTGCGCTTGGATCGCTCGCCAGTCCGCGGCGCTGAGCCGGTCGGGCACCCGGTCCGGCTTGACGGTCTGGGCCGCGTGGCTACCCTTGGGGAGCCCGAAGGGGTGTCCGGCAAAGGCGAATCCGCTGCGGCGGCGCGTCCGGCTGGCAGCCCCACGCCGCTCCCCAGCCACAGCAGGGTCAGGATGAGTATCAGACGAAAGCATAGGTGTTTAGGATTTTTCTCCTTTCCTTCTTGATAAGAGTTGATCCGTACGTCGTGATGTCCCGCGTGCCGGCGGGTGCGATCGTCCAACCCATAGGCGCCTCTGTTTCCGCGATCTGTCCTTTGTCCCTCTCCCCTGTCTCGGCCCGCAGGAAGGCCAGAAGCTCGTCCAGGCCGGCGAACGCTGTTTGCTCGGCCGCGCCCGGCCGCTGGAGGGAGACCCGCCACACCGGCGCACCCTCGACGGTCACCCGCCACAGCCGCAGGAGGTAGGAGAGATACTCGGCCTGGTGCGTGCCCTGGTGGCCGTCGATCGGCCCCGGGTCCATCAGCCGCCCGCCAGCCACACAAACAACGCCGGGGCCGGACCCTTTGCTTTCACTTTTCTCTCCTCGCGAACCTGCCCCCACTCTACCACGCGACTCTCAAGAAACTCTAAACTGATCCTCCTTGGCCGTAGTGGTTTGGAAAACGAACTTGACAAGTCCTGTGCCCTGATCTATACTGGAACAGAGGAGGAAGTCCCTTGCCGCGTTTTGCCCTCTCGCTGCTGGGCTCGTTCCAGGCGACCCTCGACGGACAGCCCGTCACTGCCTTCGAGTCGGACAAAGCGCGCGCCCTGCTTGCCTACCTGGCCGTCGAGTCCGAGCGCCCCCACACCCGCGAAAAGCTGGCCGGCCTGCTGTGGCCCGAGTCGACCGAAGGCGCGGCTCGCGCCAGCCTATCCCAGGCCCTGACCAACCTGCGCCACGTCCTGGGGGACCGCGACGCCGAGTCCCCCATTCTCCTCGCCTCGCGGCAGGCGATCCAGTTCAACCGCGACAGCGATGCCTGTTCGTCGACGTCCTCGGCCTTTACAGACCTGTCAGGTCTCCGAGACCTGACAGGTCTGGAACAGGCGGTGGCCCTGTACCGCGGCCGGTTCCTGGAGGGCTTTTCGCTGCCCGGCAGCTCCGAGTTCGAGGAGTGGCTGCTGCTGGAGCAGGAGCACCTGCACCGCCTGGCGATGGAGGCGCTGGCCCGACTGGCAGCGGCCTACGAGCAGCGGGGCGAGATCGACCGGGCGCTGGCCTTCGCCTGGCGGCAGCTGGAGCTCGATCCCTGGTGGGAGAGCGCCCACCGCCAAGCCATGCGCGCTCCTCGCCTACAACGGGCAGCGCGACGCCGCTCTGGCCCAATACCAGGCCTGCTGCCGGCTGCTGGCCGAGGAGCTGGCGGCCGAGCCCTCGCCCGAGACGGTCCAGGTGTACGAGCAGATCCGCGACGGACGCCTGCCCCCTTTGCCCGCGCGGCGAGCCGAGCCCGAGGAACCGCCCCTGCCCCTGCCCGGCTTTGTCACCGGCCAAGCGCCGCCTGCCGCCGCCCGGGCCGGTTTTGTCGCCCGCGACCGGGAGCTGGCCCGGCTGGAGACGTGGCTGGCCGCGGCGCTCGACGGGCGGGGGCAGGCAGTCTTAGTCGTGGGCGGGCCGGGACGGGGCAAGACGGCGCTGCTGCGCGAGTCCGCCCGGCGCGCGTCTCGACGCCCACTCCGACCTGCTGCTGGCGATGGGCACCTGCAATGCCTACTCGGGGGTGGGCGACCCCTATCTGCCGTTCCGCGGGGTGCTGGCCATGCTCACCGGCGACGCCGAGGCGCCGTGGGCCGCCGGCAGCCTGTCGGCGGAGCAGGCGCGCCGGATGTGGGACGCCCTGCCGAGGTGGCGCCGGTGCTGGCCCGGTGGGGCTCGGGGCTGGTCGGCACCTTGCTGCCCGGCCGCGAGCTGCTGGGCCGGGCCAGGACCGCCGCAGCGGCGAGTAGGCCGGCCGGGGTCGACTGGCTGTTTCCACTGGAACGGCTGGCCGACCCGCGCAACATTGTGCCGGGAGGGCTGGAGCAGAGCCACCTGTTCGAGCAGTACGCCAACGTGCTGATCGAGCTGTCGGCCCGGCATCCCCTGCTGATTCGTGCTCGACGACCTGCATTGGGCCGACCTGGCGTCGATCGGCCTGCTGTTCCACCTGGGGCGGCGCATCGAGCGCGGCGCATCCTTCTCGTCGGTGCCTACCGCCCCGACGAGCTGGCCGTGGGACGGGAGGGGGAGCGTCACCCCCTCGAGCCGGTCCTAGCCGACCTCCGCGCCCGCTTTGGCGAGGCCTGGCTCGACCTGGCCGCCGCCGACGAGGCGGAAGGGCGCACCTTTGTGGACCGCTACCTGGACAGCGAGCCCAACGCGCTCGACGAGCGGTTCCGCCATGGGCTGTTCGGGCGGACGCGGGGCCATCCGCTGTTCACCATCGAGCTGCTGCGGGCCATGCAGCAGCGGGGCGACCTGGTGCGGGATGAGGCAGGTCGCTGGGCCGAGGGCGAGAGGCTGGAGTGGGACGCGTTGCCGGCGCAGGTCAACGCGGTCATCGCCGAGCGGGTAGACCGGCTGCCGGAGGAGCTGCGCGAGATGCTGGTCGTGGCCAGCGTGGAAGGGGAGGAGTTCACCGCCCAGACTGTGGCGCGGGTGCAGGGCATGGACGAGCTCCAGGCGCTGCGCCTGCTCCGCGGGCAGTTGGCGACGCGCCATCGGCTGCTGCGAGAGCAGGGGGAGCTGCGGCTGGGCGGGCGCTGCCTGTCGCGCTACCGTTTCTCCCACTCTTTGGTGCAGCAGCACCTGTACCGAGAGATGGGAGACGGGGAGCGGCAGTTGCTGCACCGCCGCGTGGGCGAGGCGTTGGAGGAGCTTTACGCGGGGCACGTGGAAGAGGTGGCGGTGCAGTTGGTGCGCCACTTCGCCGGTGACCCAGAGCGGGAGCGCCGGTACGCCAGGCTGGCCGGGGAGCGGGCGGTGGCCCACTTCGCCAACGAGGAGGCGGTGCGCTACCTGAGCCGGGCACTGGAGCTCACGCCTGAAAGCTGAGCGCAGCGAGCGGTGCGCACTGCTGCTCGCCCGGGAGAAGGTCTATGACCTGCTCGGCCGGCGCGACGCCCAGAAGCGCGACCTGGATGAGCTGGAAACGCTGGCTGGAGGGCTGGACCTGGAGCAGCAGGCCGAAGTGAGTGTCCGCCAATCCCTGTTTGCCCGCCGGAGCGGCGATTACGTGGGGGCGGAGGCGACGGCTCAGGTGGCCGTGCAGCGCGCCCAAGCGGCTGGGCAGCCCAGCGTCGAGGCATGGGGCCGCCTGCGCTGCGGAGAGGCCCTCTGGTGCCAGGGTGACGTCATCGCCGCCGCTGCGCACTTTGAGGAAGCGCTGGCCCTGGCCCGCGCAGGTGGGCTCCACGACCTGGAAGCGCGCGGGCTGCTCTTGCTGAGCGAGTGTGCCGCAAGACTCGCACAGGAGCTGAGCTACATGGAACAGGCCCTGCGCACCGCCCGGGAGGCGGGAGACCGCCACAGGAGTGTAGGATGCTGGAGGGCCTGGTCTTCTCGCAGTCTCCAGGCAAGCGACCTGAGCGGAGTCCGGACGGGTCTTGAGCGGCGCCTGCGATCTTGCCCACGAATCGGAGACCGCCAGTGCGAAGGGCATGTGCTGCAGCAGTCTGAGCCACTACTGCGAGGTGGTGGGTGACTATGGACGGGCGAGAGACTACCCTTGACCAGGCCCTGCGCATCGCCGAGGAGATAAAGGACGCCAGTTTCTCCGCCCTCCTGCTGTCCCAGCGCGCCTACACGGCGCGTGCGCTGGGTGACGGCGCGGGGGCGTGGGAAGACGCCCGGCTCGCCTTGCGTATCGCCGACGAGGTGGCGCAGTGGAGCGTCAGGGCTGGGCGCACCAGGCCATGGGCCGCGCTCTACCGCGACGAGGGTGACCATGCCGCATCCCAGGCCTACTACGCGCAGGCGGTCCACCTCCTACGCCGGGCAGGCGACTCGGCACTCGCCAACGAGCCGCTGGCGGGGGCTGGCCTGCGCAGAGCTGGCCCAGGCCGGGCTGAACCAGGCACAGGACCACGTGACCGAGATCGTGCGCTACCTGGCGCGCGCGACTGGTTGCCGCCACCGGCAGACCCTTCTGGACCTATCTAACCTGCTACCAGGTGCTCGCTGCCGCCGGCGATCCCCGTGCGCCGAAATTCTCGCCCAGGCGCACACCCAGCTTCAGGAGTGGGAAATCCACTGTCCCGACGAGCCGACGCACCGTTCGTTCCTGGAGAACGTGCCCTGGAACCGGGAGATCGCGCGGGCGTGGGAGGCAGCGCAGGCCCGTCGAACAGGGGTCGGGTTAGGCAGCCTCTCTTGTTACCCATGCCAGTCACAGGAGCTGGATTCCGCCTGATGAATCAAAGTGCTGTGGAAGCCAACAAGGCTCATGGGGTTGTGTCAACTCCCTCTCCTCGATCTCCCAAGAATCGGCGCAGGCAATCCAGCGAGTCCTGGAACATCTGCTGCGTCGTCGCGCTGTCGGCGCTGGTGGAAAAGTAGTGCTTCAGCCCTTCATAGGCGTAGAACTCGTGCGGCATCCTCCTCCCGGTGAGCTCCTGATCCAGCAGTACACCCTGGTTGAACGGCACCAGCTCGTCCTCCTTGCCGTGCAGCAGGCACAGCGGCGGCAGGCCCTCCAGATGGTAGAACACCGAAATACTTGAAGTACAGCTCCGGCGAGCTGTTGGGAAACCCCAGCGCAATGAGCACCTGGTCGAACGGTGGGCGTGCCTCAGCCGTGCCGGCCTCCACGTCGCGGCGAAAGCGAAAGCCATCGGCCATCCCACCCAGCACCAGCGCCACGTCTACCTCGTCGGTCAGTCCTAGCAGCCGGTAGGCATGCAGCGACGTGTAGCTGGCCCCGATCAGGCCCAACTGCTCCGTGTCGGCGTGGGAGGGGAGCCGGCCTTGCCTGAGATACGCCAACGCCGTCAGCACGTCAGCGGCGTCGCCGTCAATCTCCGTGCCCCGCAGCGGGTAGAACGCCAGAACGCTGTACCCCTGCGCTGCGAATGGCACCGGCACGATCTCCCAGCCGAGCACCGGTCCCGGCAGGATGAGCAGCAGGGTTGGAAATGGTCCATCCCCTTCGGGCGGTTCGTACAAGTAACAGTCGTTCACCCGCAGCCCATCCCGCTCAAAGCTGAAATGAGTGCGTCGCGCCTTTCCCGGCAGGGGGCCTGCCGTCTCGACCATGACCGTCGCGCTCACGATCAGCGAGCCGTCTACGATGACCTGTGGAGGAGCGGCTTGGGCCAGCACGAGATCGCCCCCCTTCGTCTCTGCGCCCGGCCGCACAGTCACGGCGTGCTTGTAACATGCCCCGACGGCACAGGTCCGGTTCAGGGCATCGTCGTAGCCGCGCCTGCCGGCTGACAACACATAGCTGCCCGGCGGAACCCCGGCGATCAGGTAACTGCCGTCGGCGTCGCTCTTGGCGCTGTAGGTGTTGCCCAGTGGCGAGGCAACCAGCACCACCGCGCCGGAGACCGGGTTGCCGCCGCCGTCCCGGACTGTGCCGGCAATGGCACCCGGCAATTCGTCGGTGCGCACCTGCGGGCCGCCCAGCATCTTCACGACCCGGTAGGCAACAATATTCCTCAGGCCGGTGATCCTGAGGTCGGTGCTGTAGCTGAGCCAGATCAAGCCCAAGAACAGGAGCCCGGCCAGCAATAACAGTACACCCACGAAGAGCCGCTTCACTAGTCTCACCTTTGCCCTTTCTCTCTGCCACGATCCTCTTTTCACATCGGCTGACGCAGGCAGCCCCGCCTGGCGTGCCTACCCCGCTATTCTGTCATCCTGTCGAACAGATCATGAGAAACGAGGTATTCCTGACCCAGGCCGCGATTCGCGACGGCTTGCATCGTCCACATGGAGCTACAGCCGTTTCTTGATGACCGTAAGCGGCTCAAGCGGCAACCCGTTGGGCACTCGCGCAGCAGCAGCCGCATCGACAAGCCAGGTAAGCTGCCCTGCTGCCGGACGCACGCGCCGCGCAGGCAGTCGCCCCTCCACGTCCTCAAACACCGCTCGCACGATCTCCGCCTTTTCGTGTCCGCTTACCAGGAACAGGATCTGCCGCGCCGCATTGAGAGCCGGCAGGGTGAGGGTCACACGCTTGGCAGGCCGGTTGCTGTAGACAGCAGTTGTTGCCACGGCCAGCCGCTCGGTTTCGGCCAGTGACCCCGAGTTAGGGAACAAGGAGGCAGTGTGCCCATCGCTCCCCAGGCCCAGCAATACCAGGTCAAAGTCCGGTCGCCGTCGGCGGAAAAAGCGCCGCATCTCCCGTTCGTAGGCTCGGGCCGCTGCCTCAGGCGCCAGCTCGCCGCGCACCCGGTGGACATTCTCCGGCGGTATGGGCACATGGGCGATCAGGGCCTGGTAGGCCGACCAGTAGTTGCTGCCGGCATTGTCGGGCGGGACACATCGCTCGTCGGTCCAGAAAAGATGGACCTGTGTCCAGAAGGTTCGAGAGCGGTATGGCTCCTCCGCCAGAAGCCGGTACAGGGTGCCGGGTGTTGAACCGCCAGACAGAGCTGCGCTGAAGAGCCCTCGCGCCGCCACAGCTTCGTGAGCCAGGCCAGCAATCCGCTGCGCTGCTTCGCGTGCCAAGGCCTCCGCGTCTGCTACAATGACAAGCTCAGCATCCATTGTCGTTCACATTCCCTACTGTCCATCGAGAACGCTGCGCCAGTCACTCATCGTGTTCCCCGCAGCCCGTCTGCCAGGCGCGGCCTTCCCGGCCCAGCATCTTGTCCGCTTCGACTGGCCCCCAGCTTCCCGGCTCGTAGAACGTCAGCGCCGGAGCATCTGGCTTGGCCCAGTCAGCTAGGATCGGATCTATCACCTGCCAGGCCAGCTCGATCTCATCCGCCCGGGCGAAGAGGGAGGCATCGCCTTGCATCGCGTCGAGCAGAAGGCGCTCGTAAGCTTCGGGCAGCGCCGCCGCCCCGAAATCCTCGGCATAGTGAAAGTCCATGTCCACCGAGCGGGTCCGCATCCCGGCGCCGGGCTCCTTGGCCTCAAAGCGCAGATGGATCCCCTCGCCAGGCTGGAGACACAGTGACAGCACGTTGGGCGCGATATGCGCCTCGGACGAGGATGGAAAGAGCAGGTGAGGGACGTGCTTGAACTGAATGGCAATCTCGGTCGTCTTGGTCGCCAGGTGCTTGCCAGAGCGGAGGTAGAAGGGCACGCCCTGCCAGCGCCAATTGTCCACGAAGCATTGGAGGGCGGCGTAGGTCGGCGTCTGCGAGTCAGGCGCCACGCCTTCTGCTTTGCGATAGCCTGTGTACTGTCCGCGCACGCTCTCGGTGCATTTGCGCACCGCCCGCAGCACCTTGACCTTTTCGTCACGCAGGGCATTCGCCTCAGAGAGCGCCGGGGGTTCCATCGCCGTCAGGGCCAGCAGTTGCAGCAGGTGGTTCTGAAACATGTCTCGCAGCACGCCGGCCCGGTCATAGTAACCGGCGCGATGGCCCATGCCCACCTCTTCCGCCACGGTGATCTGCACGTGGTCCACATAGTTCCGGTTCCACAGCGGCTCAAAGATGGCATTGGCAAAGCGGAAGACCAGGATGTTCTGAACCGTTTCTTTGCCCAGGTAATGGTCAATCCGGTAGACCTGGCCTTCGTCAAAGAAGGCGTGAACCTGCTCGTTCAGCCTACGGGCGCTCTCCAGGTCATGCCCAAACGGTTTTTCGATGACGATGTGCGTCCAACCGGGCTCACTGCGGTTCAGCCCGGCCTGCCCCAGTTGCTCGACGATGGTGGCATACAGTGTGGGTGGCGTGGCCAGGTAGAAAAGGCGGTTGCAGCCTGTGCCGGCTGCGCTGTCGAGCTGCGCCAGCCGCTCCGCCAGGCGCCGATAGGTTTCGGGGTCATCGTAGTCGCCGGCCAGGTACGAGACGCGATCCTCGAAGGTGAACCACAGAGCACAAACACCCGGCTTGGCCCGGGAATACTCCTGCACGCCGCCGAAGAGCTGATCGCGGAAAGCCTTGTCGGATAGCGGGCTGCGCGCCACGCCCAATACCTGAGAGGCGGCCGGTAGAAACCCCTGGCACCCCAAGGTGTGAAGCGCCGGCACCAGCTTGCGGCGCGTCAGGTCACCCGACGCGCCCAAGATGACCACGATTACCGGTTCGACCGATGGGCTGTTGGACCTAGAATCCGACATGCTCACGCCCAATGTGGTTAAAGAACTCATTGCGTGTGGTCTGGTTTGTCTTGAAAGTGCCAATCATGGCGCTCGTGACCATGCGTGCATTGGCCTTTTTCACGCCGCGCATGGCCGCGCACATATGCAGCCCTTCGGCCACCACCGCCACGCCGAGCGGCTGGAGCGTCTGATCCAGGAACTCGGCAATCTCTTGAGTCAAACGCTCCTGCACTTGCAGGCGGCGGGCGAACATCTCCACGATGCGCGGTATCTTGCTCAGGCCAATCACCTTGCCTTTGGGAATGTAGGCTACGTCGACCTGTCCAAGGAAGGGCAGCAGGTGATGCTCGCACAGACTGTAGAAATCGATGTCACGCACAATCACCATCTCGTCATAGTTGACGTCAAAGACGGCATCGTTGATCAGGCGCACAGGATCCACATGATAGCCGGCCGTCAGCTCCGCATAGGCGCGAGCCACCCGTTTGGGTGTGTCCAACAGCCCTTCCCGATTCACATCCTCACCGATGGCATGCAGGATATCCCGCGTGGCACACTCAATGTCCCCGGAGCAGGCCTGCTCTGGCATGTCGAGCAGGTCGTTGCGGAAAACATCGAAATCGGCTGGGCGAACTACCAATGGACGGACTTCAAAAGCATCAGACATCTTGCCTCTCCTTGATGGGTTTATCGGCTGTTACTGGCCAGAGCACAATGTCGGGACAAGGTTCTAGCCCGCTGGCTGGGAGGCTCTGGGCGATCTCTCGTAACGTACGGCCTTCTTCAGGGTGTTGCATGGTTGGCGCCAGATCGGCGAGTGGGACCGCCAAGTGCGGATATCTCATAATGTCCGGATCAGGTATGTGTCGAGATTCGAGATCCAGCACCTGTGCGCCGAAAAGTGCGATATCTAGGTCGATTGTGCGCGGTGCATTCCTGTCCTCTGTGCGCACACGGCCCAGTCTCCTGTTCAATGGTCTGCAGCACGTCCGCTTTCAGCTCCGTAGCAGTCAGATTGGTCTCGATCAACGCTGCTGCGTTCATAAAGTCCGGCTGCTCGGTGTTGCCCACCGGCGCAGTTTCGTAGACGGGCGAGACGGCCACAAGCCGGCAGCGCGACGCCAGGCGAAGCACTGCCTCCCGCATGTTACACTCGCTATTGATATTCGAGCCCAAGGCGATCAGCACGCGTTCCACTCACGCCTCCAGGTTAGGACGCGTGCGGTGGATCTCCACCCCGACCGAACGGGCAAAGCGCAGTGCGCCCGGCTTTTCCACCCGGACGTCCACTGCTTCTACGCGCGGATCTTCCAGGCAAATCGCTGCGATTTCGGCAGCCATTTTCTCCACCAGGTTAAAGCTCGACTCCTCGACCCGCTTGATGACCCGCTTGGTGATGGTGCGATAGTTGACCGCATCCCCGATGTCATCGGAGGCGCCGGCCGCCCGGGTATCGGCATAGAGGGTAATGTTGATCAATACGTCCTGGCGATTGCGGCGTTCCTCTTCGTTGATGCCGATGATCGTCCTGAGCAGGAGATCTTTGATCTGAATTCGATCACTCATCCCTGGCTTCTCCCTTCCATTACAGATGCTCGCCGCCGGTCACAAAGATCAGGTCTCCGGTGACGAAATCGGAGCGCAGCAGAAAGATCATCGCGTTGGCGATCTCTTGCGGCGAGCCCACCCGCTTCGCAGGAACCTCGTTCGCCTTGCTTTCCAGATAGGCTTGATCTTGGCCCGGCGGGGGCAGGATCAGTCCCGGGGCGATGGCATTCACCTGGATGTTTGGGGCCAATGCCAAGGCCAGGCTCTTGGTCATGGCGATGATGGCTGCCTTGGTCAAGGTATACGCTGTGTGATCGGGACCGGGACGGACACCGCGCCAGTCGGCGATGTTGACGATGTGCCCGGCTCGATCCCGCCCCACCTGCACGGCAAGGGCCTGGCTCAAGAAAAAGGGCGACTTTAGATTGATAGCAAAGTGCCGGTCCCAGTTGGCCTCGGTGGTGTCGTCCCAGTTGCCGGGCTCAAAGATCGCCGCGCTGTTTACCAGGATGTCAACCTGACCAAAGCGGGCGGCCGCGCGCTCGACGATGGACCGCGCTTCAGCAGGTTGGCTGAGGTCTGCCTGGATGGCCAAGGCGTCACTCCCCATTGCCTTGATCTCCTTCACTACTGCTTCAGCAGGACCGGCCGATGAACCATAGTGGATGCCCACGCGCACCCCCTGCCCGGCCAGCGCCAACGCCAGGGCTTTCCCCAGGCGTACCGCGCCGCCGGTGACAATTGCTGCTTTTCCGTCCAGCTCCATTTACACTCACCCTCCTGCCGGCACAGACTTGCACCTGACCGGCTGTGGTTCACTGCCTCGCGACAAGATCACCCATCCGACGCCGGCATCCACTGGCGCACCTCCTGGAAGCGGGTAACGTGCAGATAGCGGACCACGTCAACCCGGAACAGCGCCGTCGAGGGCGCCTGGACAAAGGCCTTGAGGTAGGGATGGCGATCCGTCAGCAGGCCGGCCCATCGCTCATAGTCGGCGCCCGGTTCCACCTGGCTGGCCCGTCCCGTCACCGTGACCGCGCTCACCCTCATCATGTCGTCGGGGAAGCTGCTGCGGTTGTCCACCAGCAGGGCCACATGATCGCATTCAGAGAGAAGGCGGTATTTGCGCGTCGCCACCGGTGTGGCAAAGACGAAATGATCGAGGTCCACACTGAAGGCAAAAGCGACCAGTGAACCATACGGCTGGCCGCCGGCCTGGGTGCAGAGCACCGCAAAGGGCTCATTGTGAACCAACATCTGGATCGATTCCTGGGCAACGAGATCCTCGGCATGCCGAGAAAACGGGGCATCGAGCCCAGAACCAAGGACCGGTTCGTCTAGCATGGTCGGTCTCCCTCGTTGATAAAGGTGCGGGCCAGGGTGTTGAGTCGCTGGATGGTCGGCAGCTCGTAGGTGCGCACGGCCGGATAGGTCGCCTCAAGTTGTATGGCTCACAAGCGCTCACATCTGGCCCGCGATCTCTTCGATCTCGCGGGCCAGGTCCAGGTCTTTCCGGGTGATGCCTCCGGCTTCGTGCGTCGTCAGGTCGACCACGACCCGGTTGTAGACGTTGAACCACTCCGGGTGATGGGCAGCGCGTTCGGCCAGCAGGGCGACCTGGGTCATAAAGCCAAAGGCCTGCACAAAGGTCCGAAACCTGTACTCTCGATGGAGCTTGCCATTGGCGATGGCCCACGAACCTAGCTCGGCAACGGCCTTCTGAATCTCGGGCTCGGTTGCTTTTGTTATGGTCATATCACGTCCTTCATTTCTTGGATTCGTCTCAGGCTCTGGATGCGCCCTACAGCCGCCAGCTCGGCTCGCAAGCGAATGTCACGAAGCAAACCTTCGCGAGTGATCAGCCCCAGCAATCGTCCACCCTCAACCACAGGGACCTGATTCACATCCGACTCATCCATCTTTTGCAGCACCGTCATCACGTCGTCCTCGGGATGCACCTGGTATACCGAATCAGACGGTGTCATCACCTGGTCCGTCGTCACCTCGCCACGATGGCCCGGTGCCACACGGCGGACGTCGTTCAGAGTGACCAATCCCTTCAGGTCACCCTGGTCGGTGATAAAGAAGCAGCGCTGGCCCTGTCCCAGGATGTTCTCTTCCACCAGTCTGTCAAGCGGTACCCCGGCCGGCACCGTCTGGCACTGTTGGGTCATTACGCTGCGCGCCTTGACGCCGCTCAACGCGTCGCGCAGGACGACCTGCTGGTAGCTGGACTGGGCCGCGTTGTTCAGGAACCAGCCGATGAAGACGTACCACAGGCTTCCCATCAAGCCACCCCCAAAGAAGAACTGGGCGATGCCATACAGGATGAAACTTAAGGCCACAAGCTGTCCGGCGCGCGATGCCCACTGCGTGGCCGAGCGCAAGTTGCCCCCGGTCTTCCACAACAAGGCGCGAAACACGCGGCCGCCATCCAGCGGAAAGCCGGGGATCAGGTTGAACGCGCCCAGCAACAGGTTGATGCGGCCGAGGTAGGCCAACGGACCCGACAGAGTGTCGATGCCGCCGAGAACGGTCCCCAGGCTTGTGAAAATGGCCGCCAGGGCAAAGCTGACCAGCGGCCCGGCAATGGCGATGCGAAATTCAGCCCACGCCGTGGGAGGCTCGGCGCCAATGTTCGCCACGCCTCCAAAAATGAACAGGGTAATGCTCTTCACCGGCACCCCTTCACGCAGCGCCACAGCAGAGTGGCCCAGCTCGTGCAACAGCACCGAGCCGAAGAACAGCACCGCCGTCACCGCACCAACCAGCCAATAGGTCATAGGGCTCCAGCCGCCATACTGCTGCGGAAAGAAACCGGCCGCCAGCGACACGGTGACAAGCACAGCCACCAGAAACCAGCTCGCGTGCAGCCGTATGGGGATTCCCAATACCTTGCCCAGACTTAGCGAACCGCTCATGATATGCCTTCTCTCTACAGCCTCAGCTCAAAGCGCTCTGCAATTCCCAACACCGGGCGACATTATACCACGAGCGGATTGTTCTGTCAAGGTATTGTACAGATTTCTTACGAATCTCTAATGCAGAATGTCAAACGGTTAGGTAGGATCTGGCACCAATACCTCCTGGCTGCCGTAGAGCGTTTGACCTGGCGCGGTACCTGTGCTATACTGGCTCCAGCAACACACTAGCAGAAAGTGGGGTGAAAAGATGATGGCCTACTACATCAAACTCTACCTTGCCACATTCATTGCCTTCCTGGCGATCGATGCGGTCTGGCTTGGCCTTGTGGCGCGCACATTCTACCGCAAGTACATCGGCTTTCTTATGGCTCCCAACCCCAACTGGCTGGCGGCGATCATCTTTTACCTGCTGTTCGTCGTTGGCATCTTGGTGCTCGCCGTCCTGCCCGGGCTGGACGCAAACTCGCTCAAGACAACCCTGCTGCGCGGGGCGCTTTTGGGCCTGATCGCCTATGCCACCTATGACCTGACGAACCTCGCTACGCTGAAAGACTGGCCTCTGACCGTCACCGTCGTGGACCTGATCTGGGGAACGGTCTTGAGCACGGCAGTGAGCTATGTCGGCTACTTGGCCGGCAAGTGGTTGAGCTAGAGTCCTGCATTCGTTTTCCACAAGAGATAGGAGTTGTCCGACATGGTACAACCCAAGGTCCACATCGATGTGCGCAGCCCGGCTGAAGGAATCAGCGATCCTGGATATCCACGGCGAAATCACGGGCTCTGCCGAAGAAGCGCTCTTTGCTGCTTACAGCGCAACCGGCAGCAACGCCCGGGCTATCATCCTCAACTTGAGCCAGGTGCCTTCCATCGACAGCCTCGGCGCCGGGCTCCTGATCACGTTGCTGGCCCGCGTCCGGAAGCAGAGGCAGCGACTGCTGGCCTATGGTTTGAGCGAGCACTGCCGGCGAGCCTTTGAGCTGACCCACCTTGACGAGGTGGTGGGTCTCTACGCGGACGAGGCCGAGGCGCTGGGCAGCCTCTGATCCCTCCCGGCGCCTAGCACCCAGACTGGAGGCACTTGTGGTTGGATCACAGGCAACGCAAACGACTAGGGCATTCGGGCAAGTGGGCCGACCCGGTGGATCGGCTCACTATCCCGCCTGTGCCGAAAAAGGCGATCAACACCAACACCGAGGGCCGGCGCACAACCGGCCCGGTGAGGGGCTTTGGCTCGCTGTGGCGAAGGACCTACGCCATCCGCCTGGTGGGCTCGACAGCGACCCCGGCGGAGGTCGTGCGGGTCTGGAAGGAGCGCTTTGCCAGCTTCTGGCCGCCGGCTGGCCGCTTCTACGGGGCCGACAAGCCGATCGAGGCCGGCGACGTGGCCTTGCTCAACCTGGCGGGCCCGGCAGGCGTCACCATCGCCACCGGCATTCTGGTCATCTATGCCGACGACGAGTCCTTCTGCTTTATCAGCGCGGAAGGGCACATGTTCGGGGGCATGATCACCTTCAGCGCGCACGATGACGGACGGCGCCCCCGTCGCCCAGGTCCAGGCGCTCCTGCGGGCCAGCGATCCCCTGTTCGAGATCGCGGTCCGGCTGGGCATTGCCACCAAGCCCGAGGATCAGTTCTGGCAGGGCGCCCTGAAGAACCTGGCAGCCCATTTTGGCGTCGAGGGGCAGCCCGTCAGCCAGCAGGCCGTCCTGCTCGATCCCAGCCTGCAGTGGTCGAGAGGCGAAGAACCTCTGGTACAACGCGGCCATTCGCAACGCTCTGCACCTGCCGGTGCGCTGGCTGCGTGGTCAGGGTGCGCGATGACCTATGATGCCGTCATCGTCGGCGCCGGCCCCAACGGCCTTGCGGCCGGCATCACCCTCGCCCGCGCCGGCAAGTCGGTCCTGGTGTTGGAGGCGAAGGAAACGATCGGGGGAGGGACGCGCTCGGCCGAGCTGACCCTGCCCGGCTTTGTCCACGATGTCTGCTCGGCCCTCCATCCCCTGGGGGTGGCCTCACCCTTCTTCCGGGACCTACCCCTGGCCCAGCACGGCCTGGAGTGGATCTTCCCTCCTGCCTGCCTGGCCCATCCCCTCGACGATGGAACCGCCGTGCTGGTCGAAGGTACGGTTGAGCGAGACTGCGGCGAACCTCGGCCCGGATGCGGCTGCCTATCGCCGGCTGATGGGTCCGTTGGTCGCTGGCTGGCAGGGGCTGCTGGACGACCTCCTCGGGCCGCTGCGGGTTCCACGCCACCCATTGCTCATGGCCCGCTTTGGCCTGGTCGGGCTGCTGCCGGCCGTTACGCTGGCCCGCGTGGCCTTTCGCGGCGAACGGGCACGCGCCGTCTTGGCCGGCATGGCCTCGCACGCCATGATGCCCTTGATCGAGGCCGGCTACGGCTGCCTTCGGGCTGGTGCTTGCCCTGGTGGCTCACGCGATCGGCTGGCCCATGGCTCGCGGCGGCTCGCAGCGCATCGCAGACGCGCTGGGCGCCCATCTTCGATCGCTGGGAGGACAGATCATCACCGGCCATCCCGTGCGCTCAATGGCAGACCTGCCGGACGCTCGGGCCATCCTGTTTGACACCTCGCCGCGCCAGCTTGTTCAGATAGCGGGCGAACGAGCTCCCGGCCGGCTACCGGCGGGCCTTGTCCCGCTACCGCTACGGCCCTGGTGTCTTCAAGGCCGACTACGCGCTCGACGGCCCGATCCCCTGGCGGGCGGAGGAGTGCCTGCGCGCCGGCACGGTGCACGTCGGCGGCACCATGGAAGAGATCGCAGCGGCCGAAGCGGCCCCCTGGCGAGGGGAGCATCCGGAACGGCCGTTCGTGCTGGTGGCCCAGCAAAGCCTCTTCGATCCGACGCGCGCGCCTGCGGGCAAGCACACGGTGTGGGCCTATTGTCACGTCCCTCACGGCTCGGCCGAGGATATGACCGGACCGGCTCGAAGCGCAGCTTGAGCGCTTTGCCCCGGGCTTTCGAGATCGCATCCTCGCCCGCCGCACCCTCACGGCCGCCGACATGGAGGCCTACAACCCCAACTATGTCGGAGGCGACATAAACGCCGGCGTCCAGGACCTGCGCCAGCTCTTCACCCGGCCTGTGGCCCGCCTGGACCCCTACACGACACCGGTGCGGGGTCTCTATCTCTGCTCGTCGTCCACGCCGCCGGGAGGTGGTGTGCACGGCCTGTGCGGCTACTACGCCGCGCGTGCCGCCCTGCGGCGCCTTGGCTAGTCGTGGATCAGGCCCTTCTGCCCATCCGCCCCTGGGCGGTGGGCTTCTTCGCACGACACCTCGCCACATGCCCGCACAGCATAGGTCGCTATGAACAAGGTCGACTGCACTCCTCATTAGGCTCCAGACAGCCGGTTATGTCCAAGCTTTCCAATGTAGAGTCCTCGACCCGTCAACCCAGCTTCGTCGTAGCTTACTTCGAGCCCGGCTGCTTCGAAGGCTGTCGCCATCTCCTCCCGCTCAAACAGTCCCAGCTCTTCCGTCCTATGAGCGCTTGCAGAGCAAGCCAGCCCTACTCCTTGGCTACGACATTCATCTCCGGCAGCAGCATGTAGGGCATGCACAGGCCGCCGTACACCCACAGCGTCTCCCGGCTGACCGCCGTCACATCCTTCAGCAGGTCGTAGACGTTGCCGGCGATGGACACGTCCTTGACCCGCCCCACGATCTCACCCTTCTCGATCTTGAACGCCAGGCTCAGCGGGTTGGAGAATGCGCCGGAGATGATGTTGCCCTGGCCGAGGCCGAGCACATCTTCGACCAGCAGCCCTTCGTCGATGCCGGCGATCATCTCGGCCAGGGGAGTGCTCCCCCCGGCCAGGATCAGGTTGGTCGGCGCGGGGGCAGGCGGGTTGAACAGGCCGCGCGAGCCGTTGCCGGTGGACTCGACGCCCGACTGGGCTGCCGTCTTCAGGTCGTAGAGGAAGCCCTTCAGCACCCCGTGCTCGACCAGCACGTTGCGGCGATGCGGCACGCCTTCGTCGTCGTACGGGGCGCTGCCGAACCTGCCGTCCAGCGTCCCATCGTCCACGACGGTGATCTTGTCGTCGAACAGCTTTTCGCCGACCTTGCCCCGGATCGGCGAAATGCCGGTGAACACGTTCTTGCCGTTCAGCCCTTCCATCAACGGCAGGCCCAGCGCCAGCGACCCGGTCGGCGAGAACAGCACCGGCATCTTGCCGCTGCGCATCGTCGTCAGCGTGCGGGCCAGCTTCAGCTTGTCCACCAGGCGGCGGGCAAAGGCCAGATAGTCCTCCTCCCAGGCGGTTGTCCCGAGCATGTCGTACAGGATCAGCACGTCGTCGCCCTCGATGCGGGCCACCTCGGCCCCGATCGACAGCGGCGAGCGCCTGAACGAGGCCTCGACCCCTGCCTGGTTCTGGATCCTGATCTGCTGCACGCCCCGGTTGAGGCTGACGTTGACCTGCGCTGCCGGGCTCGACCGACAGGATCAGGTCGACGATCTCCTGCCCGATCTCCACCAGGCGCGCCACGGGCAGCTCCGGGATGGCCGGGTCGAAGGTCTTGACCTGGGATGCGGCCTGCGGCGCCGGGAAGGTGATCGGCACCTCGTCCCCGAAGGCGGCCGATTCGAGCACGTTGGTCACCAGCCGATCCAGCGCCTTCTCGTCGCTGGAAGCGGAAAACCCCAGCCGCCCGTTGCGCACCACGCGCACGGCCATGCCGCTGGTCTCCTCGACCTTGCTGGTCTTGAACCGGTTGGCCTCGAACTCGACCGTCGTGGCTTCGTTCCGCAGGCTCGACGACCTCGACCTGCTCGGCCTGGGCCTGTAGTTGTTTCAGAATGTCCATTTCTCCTCTCCTCTACTTTCCGCCGATGACGACGTCCTGGATGCGGATGTGCGGCGCGCCAAAGGCCACCGGCAAGGGGTACTGGCCGCCCTTGCCGCAGCCGCCGGCGTGATGGATCCATTGAAAGTCGTTGCCGATGGCGTCGATGTTCATCAGCGTGGTGAACAGGTTGCCGGCCAGGATCACATCCTTGACCATCTCGGCGATCTGCCCGTCGCGGATCATGTAGGCATAGCCGGAGCTGAAGGAAAAGTTCTCCAGCGCGGTCTGCCCGCCGTAGGCATCGCAGGCATAGATGCCGAGCTTGATGTCCTTGATCATCTCCTCGAACGAGGTTGTCCCGGCTTCGATGGCCGTGTTGGTCATGCGCACGATGGGCGGATGGCGGTAGTTGATGGCGCGGGCGTTGCCGGTGGGCTGCTCGCCCATCTTGGCCGCCGTCTCGCGGGAGTGCAGCCGGCCGACCAGGATGCCGTTCTTGATCAGGTCGTTGCGCCGGGTGGGCGTGCCTTCGTCGTCGTAGCGGTGCGTGCCGCGCAGCCCGGGGATCGAGCCGTCGTCGAACACGGTCAGGATATCCTGGCCAAAGCGCCGGCCCAGGACCATCATCTCCTTCGCCTTGGGGTTCTCGTACACGAAATCCGATTCGGACAGGTGTCCAAAGGCCTCGTGGATGAACACCCCGGCCAGGATCGGGTCGATGACCACCGGGTACTGTCCGCCGACCACCGTCTCGGCGCTCAACAGATCGACCGCCCGCTGCGCCGCCGTCCGGGCCAGATCCTCGCGGCCCTGCACAAAGTCAAAGCCATGCTGCCCCGAGCGCGTCTCGTGAGCGCTCTGCACATTGTCCCCGTCGCGGGCGATCGCAGCGGTAGACCACGCGTGACCATCGGCCGTTCCTCCTCGATGAACGTGCCGTCGGACGAGGCGAAGGTCAGGCGGGTGAACGAATCGCCGTAGTAGCGTCTGGGTGTCGACGATCTTGTCGCTGAAGGTGAGCAGGATGTTGTTATAGCCCTCGGCCAGCGCCTTCTTCTCCGCCATCGAGATGCCCCGGAAATCGTGCTCGCCGTCCAGCGACGCGGTGATCCGTTCCTGTGCGGCCGGGATCGGTGCCAGCTCGATCGGCTGCTCGCTGTGAGCCGCCCGGGCGCACTGGTAGGCCTGTTCCACCCGGGCCGGCAGGTCGTCCAGGCTGTTGAACGTGGCCACGCCCCAGCCGTTGTTCCGGCACAGGCAGCGCACGATCCCGCCCGTGTCGATCACCGCGCTGGCCGTCTCCAGATTCTTGCCGCGAAAGGCCACGGTCGTGGCGTCCCGCTGCTCGATGCGGATCTCGGTATAGTCCGCTTTGCTGCCTCTCAAGGCAGCTTCGATCCTGTCTCGCATGAGAACCTCTCCTTTTCCGTAATGATCCGTTCAACTGCTGCTGCCCGCCGCTGGCGTGACAATGGGCAGCTCCAGGAAGCTGGGATGTTCCTCGTCATGGTACAATGTCACGTGCGCCGTGCGCGCGTCTTGGCCCGACTCCTCCGCAACGATGCCACCGCTGTTATAGTTCTTCTGAACATAGATCGAATTGGGGCAGATGATCACCAACCGCAGTCGGCTGCCCTTGGCGATCTGGCGCGAGAAGAAGGTGAAGGAGCTCAAACTCGTAGCGGTTGATCTCACCCGGCGCCACCAGCTTCTCCTGCCTGAGCGATTCACGATACCTGGCGCGCAGCATATCCTGTGCCAGGAGGATATGTGCGCCATCCGGCATGACCTCCGAGACCATCACCTGGAAATCGGTATCAGGCACGTCCAGGGCGATCCAGGCCACCAGCTTCATAAAGCCGGTCACCTCCATCGCCTTGGCGAACGGTGCGCTATGGTAGACCAGGCCGTTGCCCAACAGGTTGAGCGCGTAGCGCTGATCGGTCAAGTAGTCCTTGACCTCTTCCTGCTCAAGCTCGGCCGGGCGCACGTCCAGGGGATCGTACACATACTGATCCGGTGCCGATGCTGCCGGCGGTGTCTCATCCAGGCTGCCGGAGCGAAACACGTCGTTGGCCATGCCGCCAGAGCTCAGGTACAGGCGCTTCGTGCTGTCAGCAACGTTGTCCAGGTTGTCGGCGTACTTCCACTCCTCCGCGCCCATAACATAGTAGGCTACCCGCTTCTTCAGAAACTCCGGCTGCGGGCCGCCCTTCATTGTCCAATCGTACCACTCCACGTGGAGTTTGTTCAGATCCACCACGCTCGCGTCGCCGAACTTGAGCCCGCCAAACTCCTTGCTCGGTGTCCGCGTCCCGGCGTGATCCCAGGGACCGATCACCAGGTAGTGCCGATCGCGGGCCGGCGACGCCGACGCCATGTGGCTGTGATAATAGTGCATCGCGCCGGGTTGGTCTCCGTCATAATGCCCGGTGATAGTCAGGATCGGGATATCGATCCGGTCGTATTCTGTCGGCGTGATGGCCAGCCGATCCCAATACGCGTCCGGCATCGGATGTTGAAGCCAGGTCTGGAAGCAGGTAGACCCATTGCCGGTGATCCGGTCGAGCTCCTTGTACGGCAGATGGTTGAGGTACAGCTCCCGAAACTTCTCAATCCAAAAGGCATCCTCGCCAAACAGATTGCTGTTTCCCGTGACCCCGCTGACGAGCGTCAGCCACTGCATCTCGTAGGAGTAGAAAACGTTCTTGAAAAAGGGAAAATCTACGCCCTGATGGGCCGCCGCCGCCGGCACGATCGTCTTGAGATGCGCTGGAAACTCCTTGAGCGTCATCCATTGATCGAACCCGCCATACGACCCGCCCCACATCGTCACCGAGCCGTCGCACCACGGCTGAGCGGCCAGCCATTCGACCAGATCGTGCCCGTCAGGTCCCTCGCTCATGAACGGCCTGAATTCGCCCTCGGAGTTGCCCCGCCCACGGCAATCGACCAGGACGAAGGCGTAGCCGTGCTGGGCAAAGTGGAATGCGCGGGGATGGTACGAGTCGGCGATGTAGGGCGTGAGGGTCAGGATCGCCGGGATTGGCTCTGCGGTCTTGGGTTTGTACACCGTGGCGTTCAGATGGATGCCGTCCCGCATCGGGATTCTGACGCCCCACACGAAATCGACATTCCTGCCGGTCTCGCTGACCTGTTCCTGTTTCTCTTCTGTGCCGGGAAAGCGCGAATATCGGATCATCTTCTCCCCCCGCGCCATTATAAGCTCCTATGGCCGGCAGGTCAAAGACGCTGGCGCTCGCGGCAGACCTGCAGCAAAGCTAACCCGGCGTAACCTGACCGGCGTTCTTGTGTTCTTGACTATGTTGTGCTATGAATAGGCAGCAGAAAGGTACAAACAAGCCATGCAGGTAGTGCTGGTAATCGCCGCGGCCGTGGTGGGCTATATCCTGGGTAGCTTTCCCTCCGGGTACCTGATCAGCAAGCTATGGGGCGTGGACATCCTGCGCCATCACAGCGGCCGGACAGGGGGCACGAACGTATTCCGTGTGCTGGGCCTGTTGCCTGCCCTGCTCACCGGCGCACTGGACCTGGGCAAAGGGGCGTTGGCGGTGTGGGCGGCCGGCCAGATCAGCGGTCTTCCGCTGGCCGAGGCGTTGGCCGGTGCCGCAGCCATCCTTGGCCACAACTACTCGTTCGCCCTCCGCTTCCGCGGCGGAGCCGGCGTGGGCGCGTCGCTGGGGGCGCTGTGCGCCATCTATTGGCCGGCCGGCTTAGGCCTGATCGTCCTGCTGGTGCTGGTCATCGCCATCACCCGCTACGCCTCGGTGGGTTCACTGACTGTCCTCACCGTGATGCCTTTTGTTCTGCTAACCCTAAACCTTACCGGCATCCTGGCCTCGATCTACATCCTGTTCGGCGTGCTGGCCTGGATCATCATCGTCAACGCCCACCGGCCCAACATTCAGCGTCTGCGACAGGGCACCGAGCGCCGCCTAACCTCGATCAAGCCCAACCCCACCCCAAGCACCTAGAGACCTCCCTCACCCCCTGCCTACTTGCCTACCGGCGCATTTCCTCCGGCAGATCCAGCGCCAGCGTACCGCCTGGATTCATGATACCGTGCGGATCAAAATGCCGCTTGAGCGCCCGCAGTGCCGCGAGTTGGTTCGTGCCGATCTGACCCTCAAGCCACGGGGCCGTCGTCTTGCCGATGCCGTGATGGTGGCTCATCGTTGCCCCATGCTTACGGATCGCGTCCAGGATGCCGGCCTGGAACTCCAGATACTCCTCGATTGTGCCCATTTGAGCGATAAAGATAAAGTACAGGTTGGTTCCCTGCGGATAAAAGTGCGAAGCGTGACACATGCATATGGTTCGTGCCCGTGAGTGGCAATAGTCCCGCACTCCGGCCCGCACCTGCGACAGGTTGGTCCAGTTCACGCCACACTCCAGCGTGTCGAGCACAATCCCAAAATCGCCCAGGTCCTCGCGCAGGTACGGATCGCGGAATCGGCCATGCTCCCAGTTCAGCGTGACATAACCCGTGGTTGGGAGTGCACCGTGCTGCCTGCAGATGCGGCCGATCTTGCGTTTGATCAGCTTGCCCAGGTCCCCATCGCCGTCAGTGTGCCCCAGCAGCAGACAGCGCTCCCCGGCCCGGTAACCCAGCCGTGCCAGGAGCGGGTCCAGGGGAGTGCCTTCGACCCCATATAGCTTGAACGCCACATCAGTCTCCTCAGAATCCGACAGCCGGAACACCGATGGAAAGCCAAACTCGCCCTGCATCACCTCGCGGCAGGCGGTAGAGCCCGCTTCCCAATCATGGAAGACGAAACTGAAGCGCTGCCGGTTCTCGGGCAGGTAGCGGTGGAGCTTTAGCGTGACCTCGACCAAGACGCCATATGCCCCCTCCGAGCCGATCATGATCTGGTCGACGTCTGGCCCGGTGGCTTTGCCGGGGATGTCCACCGTCACAATGTCGCCGACAGGCGTAACATACTTTTGCGACAGGACCAAGTGCTCGATCTTGCCATAGTAGGTGGAATTCTGCCCCGCCCCGCGGGTGACCACCCAGCCGCCGACCGTCGAGTACTCGAACGACTGCGGAAAGTGCCCACAGGTGTAGCCATAGGGCGCGCCAAAGCGTTCCGGAGCCTCGTTCAGAGCCTCCTCCAGCGCCGGCCCGTAGATACCCGGCTCCACCGTCACAGTCTGATCGATCGGGTTCAGGGCCAGGACACGGTTCATGTGTGTGGTCAGCCGCAGCGAGATCCCACCTCGCATGCATTCCGCCCCCCGCGTCACGCCCGAACCGGCGCCAAAGGGCGTGATCGGGATGCGGTGCTCGTGGCAGAAAGCCACTAGCCGGCGCACGTCAGCTGCATCTCGCGGATCGACGACCGCATCAGGTGGGTTTTCGACAATGCCGGCCCGCAGCCGTGCCACGTCCAGCGCCGCTTTGCCATAGCACGCGCTGGCCCGTGACCATGCATCGGTCTTGACATTCTCCTCGCCGATCATCTCGGCCAGCCCGGTCAGCACTTCCGGCGACAGCCGGCCGGGCTGATCGACCGTGACCGGCATCTCGCCGGTGTTGGTCCGCTCCCGAAAATCGGCGTCGGTCAAGCCAAAGACCTGCTTCATCAGCTCGTATAGCCTGTGGTTGGGGTGTTTGAACTCGGTTGGGCCGCCCCACTTCAGGATCGATCGAAAGCTGCCTGGTGGCGGCGGCGACTCGGTCCACGGCGGCGAATATCGCGCCTTCTTGGCCATGGCTCATTCTCCTCCGGCCTCAAACGCCCGGCTCAGCGCCACCTGCCGGCCATAATCCTCCACCTGTCGTCCGACCTCAGCCTCACTCCAGCCCAGGTAGCGGGCCATTGTCTTGGCCACCAGCGGCGCGCAGCCTGCCCCCTGGTCGCCGGCTTCGTGGATGACCTTCATTCGCCGGGTCAGCACGTCCTTCAGCGTCAACGCCATCTCGTGCTCGATCGTGTACGGCACTTCGGCCAGGATGTACGGCAGGTCGGGCACCAGCCTGGCTTTCATCTCGCCGTCGCTCTGGGCGAGGGCCAGGATCTCCGGGCTCGCCGGGCCATAGGCCACGGCCAAGTGCGTCGCCACATCGCGGTCGAGGTAAGGGGCTTCCCTGGTCAGCTTGACCACCTCCTGGTCGAGGTCGAACGTGGTTTCCGCAAGCGGGCAGTCGCGGGTCTCGCACCCTTCGGCTTTGACCCCAAACTCCTTCTCCAGCTTCTTGGATACGGCGTCGACTAGGTCCTCCGCCATGCGGCGGTAGGTAGTCAGCTTGCCGCCGGCGATCGACACCAGCCCGGTCTCACTCTCCACAATGTGATGGTCGCGCGACGCCTGGTAAGCAGCCTCCTCGTCGCCGGCAATCAGTGGCCTGAGCCCGGAAAAGGTGCTGACAATGTCGTCCGGCGTCAGCCGGGCCTCGGGGAAAGCTGCATTGACCGAAGCCAGCATCCCCTCGACCTCCTCCGCAGTCGCCCACACCTGCTCCAGCTCTTCGCCGTGATCGACGTCCGTTGTGCCGACGATACAGGTCTCTCCCCACGGTATGGCGTACATCGCCCGCTGGCCGTCGGCGCTGCTAAAGGCCACGGCGCGTGCGGATCTGCAGTTTGCGACGGGGCAGAACCAGGTGGCTGCCGCGGTTCACCCGAATCATCCTGTCCGCACTCGGGTCATCCATGCGCCGGATCTGATCCGCCCACACGCCGGTGGCATTGACCGTCACCCGCGCCCGTACGTCGAACCGCTCCCCGCCGATGCAGTCGACAACCCTCACCCCGGCGACCCTGCCCTGGTCCTTGAGCAGGCCGCACACCTCGGCGTGGTTGGCCACCAGGGCCCCACAGCCATGTGCCGACTGGATCGTGGTCAGCGTCAGCCGTCCATCGTCGGTCAGGCAGTCATAATAGGAAGCCGCTCCGACTAGACCCTGCCGCGACAACTCTGGCTCCTGGACCGACACCTGCCCGGCTCCCATCATCCTGTGTCGCCGGATGGTGTGGAACAATGCCAACAGGTCGTACAGCCACATCCCCACCCGGATCATCTTCAGACCCTTCTTGGAGGTGCGGTACACGGGGAAGGTGAATGCCTGGGGCCGTACCAGCCGCGGGGCCATCTGGTAGAGGGTGTGCCGCTCGGCGCAGGCGCTGAGAACGAGGCCAAACTGGTACTGCTCCAGGTAGCGCAGTCCGCCGTGTACAAGTCGGGCTGACTTGCTGCTGGTGCCGCTGGCGAAATCCTCCCTTTCCAGCAATCCCACACTCAGCCCACGCATGGCCGCATCCCGGGCGATACCCGCCCCGGTGATGCCGCCGCCGATGACGACGATGTCAAGCAGACCGCCCTTCATCCGCTCGATATTGGCAACTCTGACAGCAGGTGAGAATTCCACGTTGACCTCCTCCTTGCGCTCACCATAGTATCACGGATCGCTCAAACTGGGCAAACTTCCGGCTCCACCCCGCAGCGGCTCCGATTCCCCTGCACCCCTGATTGACAAAGCTGATAATCCGAATATAATGGCCTGGCATTTGCACATTTGCCTATTTCCAGAGGAGGATCCACATGGCAGACATCCTGCAAGACATCGCATCGAACCTGTACAACGGCGAGGACCAGACCGTCGTCGATCTGGTCCGGCAGGCTCTCGACCAGGGCCTCACCCCCCAGCAGATCCTATCCGGCGGCCTGATCGCCGGCATGGACGAGGTCGGCAGGGACTTCAAGGCTGGCGACCTGTTCGTCCCGGAGGTACTGGTTGCTGCTCGGGCCATGCACGCCGGCATGGGCATTCTCCGCCCGCTGCTGGCCGAGACCGGCGTGCCCAGCGCAGGCAAGTTCATCATCGGCACGGTTAAGGGCGACCTGCACGACATCGGCAAGAACCTGGTCAAGATGATGCTCGAAGGGGCCGGGTTCGAGACGGTTGACCTGGGCACCGACGTCTCGCCCGAGGGCTTCGTAGCTGCCGTGCGTGAGCACCGGCCCCAGGTGGTCGGCATGAGTGCGCTGCTGACGACGACCATGGTCAACATGAAGACCACCATCGATGCCCTGGAGGAAGCGGGCGTGCGCGACACGTGCAAGATCGTCATCGGCGGCGCGCCGGTGACCGCCGCCTACGCCCAGCAGATCGGCGCCGACGCATACGCCCCCGACGCCGCGACCGCCGTAGAAGTGGCGCGCAGCCTGGTCGGGTGAGCAAAGTAGATTCCTACCGGCAGATCCTGCATACCCTCGATCACTGGGACCCGTTCCTGTTGCAGGAATCGGGTCTGCCGGGACCACGGGCTAACCTCGAGTTGTTGCAGGCCGTGGCCGACGAGGGAAGCGAGGCGCAGTTCCGGCATTGGCTGACCCTCGGCCCTGACCAGGCGCCGGTCAACTCGCCTGAGCAGTTCCTGGCCGTCTGCGGTGTCGTCGGCCTGGGCCGGCTCCTGGCCGAGGGTCACGGCGAGGTTCTGCCTATCCTGCGCGACCACGCCTCTGATCCGCGCTGGCGGATGCGCGAAGGGGTGGCCATGGCCCTCCAGCGCCTGGGCGACCGCGACATGGATGCCCTACTGGCCGAGATGGCGGCCTGGAGCCGGGGAAACTGGCTGGAAAAGCGGGCCGCCGCCGCGGGCCTGTGCGAGCCCCGGCTGCTCACCAGGCCTCACCATACGCAGCGCGTCCTCCAGCTCCTGGACGACATAACTACCTCCGTCGCCGCCTCTCGAGATAGAAAAAGCGACGCCTTCAAGACTCTCAGACAGGCCCTGGGTTACTGTTGGAGTGTCGCCGTCGCCGCTCTGCCGGCCGAGGGCAAGGCAGCCATGGAAAAGTGGCTGCCGGCAGCAGACCCGGACGTGGCCTGGATCATGAAAGAGAACCTGAAGAAGAAGCGATTGCAGCGCATCGACCCGGCTTGGGTCGATGCGCTCTCCGCTTCCCTCCATCCTCTGGGCTGACCGCTGTTCAGTGCAGCCCAAAGGGCGGCAAGGGGAGATTTCCCCTTCTCCCACCAACAAACCACAGCGCCCGACCCGGCCTGGGTCGAGCGCTGGCAGACACTTGCGTATTTGCCGGTTTTCTACACCGCCGCAAGATCCTCGTCGATCGCCTGAAGCCTCGCCTCGGTCAAGATGCTGGGCACAAAGGCGGCGATCTCCCTCAACGACATGCCCATCGCCATCGACAGATCTGGCGCACTCTGCATCTCGGGTACGTGCTTCTCCAGGACGGCTCTGCCTGCCTCATCCTCCAACAGCGCGCCCAGGGGCAGGCCGGTATGCAGTCGGGCTGCCGGCGCCCCGGCCGCTTCCTCCTTCATCCTGAATCGGCCCGCCAGGCGGATGTCGCGCGAGGAGCTGCCGATCAGGACCTCAAACTCCCCTGGCTCCACCACCCACTGCCGGCTGCCCGGATCGTAGAACGACAGCGCGTCCCGGTCGAGGCTGAAGGTGACGGTCCGGGTCTCGCCCGGTTCCAGGGCCACCTTGGCAAACGCCTTCAGCTCCTTTTCCGGCCGGGCCAGGCTCGATTCCAGGTCACGGACGTACAATTGTACCACTTCCTGGCCGGCGCGGCTTCCCGTATTCTGCACATCGACGCTGACCTGAACCTCGTCCCCCGGGCCATATTCGGCAGCGCTCAAGGCGAGGTTGCGATAGGCAAAGGTCGTGTATGACAGGCCGTGGCCAAAGGGAAATAGCGGCTCGACCTCCTTCTTGTCATAGTACCGGTAGCCGACAAAGATCCCTTCGCCGTACAGCACCTTGCCATTCTCTCCAGGGTAGTTGATGTAGGCCGGATTGTCCTGGATCCGTTTCGGAAAGGTCGTCGGCAGCTTGCCTGACGGGTTGGCGTCGCCGAACAGCACGTCGGCGATGGCATTTCCCGCTTCCTGGCCGCCATACCACGCCTGGACCACCGCTGCCACCTTGTCGATCCACTTCATAGCGACCGGCGAGCCGACGTTCAGTACCACAACAGTCTTCGGATTTGCGGCGGCCACCCGCTCGATCAGCTCGACCTGCCGGCCCGGCAGTTCCATGTCAATCCGGTCAAAGCCCTCGCTCTCCCATTCGTCGGTCAGGCCGGCAACCACGATCGCCACGTCCGACCTGGACGCCAGCTCCACCGCGGCCTCCACCACGTCCGCCGGCACCGCGGGTGCACAGCCCAGGCGCAGCGTCCGCCAATGGGCATCTCCCTCAAAGGCATACTCGACCGTCAGGCGGTAGGCCTGGCCGGCCGTCATCTCCATCTGGGCCCTTTTCTCATCCATGGTGACGAGCGCACCCCAGTTGTCGATCAACTGGACCCCGTCGATCAGTAGGCGGCTCCGGCCAACGCCCGTCAGCCCAAAGTCATAGGCCCCCGTGCGGGGCACGGTGAAGGTGCCTTCCCACCGGACCGAGAACCTGCTGGCGTCCACGTGCGGCAGCGACATGCCAAACCAGACCACCTCCGTACTGTCCACAAGCTCTGTGTTGGCTGGCTCGCCCGACAGGTCGCTGTTATCGAAATAGTACGCCGTGAGCCCCTTCTGCTGCCCGTCGGTGGTTGTGATCCAATCCAGAGCAACCAGGGGCAGCGTCTTGTGGATCGGGCAGCCCAGCTCCCAGCCGACGGCCACCTTCGCCCCCACCTTGTTCACGATCCCGTCGTAAGGCGACACGACGTAATGAGGGGTGACGTGGGAGCTTCCGCCGCCCTCAACCTGGGCCCACTTGGCATTCTCGCCGATGACGGCCACCGACTTGACCTCACGGCCGAGCGGTAGGAGGTTCCCGCTGTTTTTCAGCAGCACCACCGCCTCGGCCGCGGCCTGCCGCGCCACGCGGCGATGCTCAGGCTTGTCGATGGCCTGCTCGGGGGCCAGCTCCGGGTGTTCAAAGGCGCCGGCTCGGGCAATCGTGCGCAGCAGGCGGCGCACGCTGTCGTCGACCATCGCCTCGGTGATCGCGCCGCTCTTGACCGCGTCCAGCACATGCTGGCCCATCCACCGCGCCGGTCCGGGCATCTCCAGGTCCAGCCCGCCTGTAGCGGCGTTCGGGGTATAGGTGCCGTACCAGTCCGATATGACGACGCCGTCGAACCCCCACTCCTCCTTCAGAATGCCGCGCAGCAGGCCGGCGTTCTCATTGCACCAGGTGCCGTTCAGCTTGTTGTAGGACGACATCACCGACCATGGCTTGGCCTCCCTCACCGCCGTCCGGAATGGAGCCAGATAGATCTCGCGCAGCGCCCGCTCGCCTATCTCGGAGCTCATACTCGTGCGCTCAAACTCCGAATCGTTGCCCACAAAGTGCTTGATGCATGCCCCCACCCCCATGCTCTGTAGGCCGTCGATGTAGGCCACCGCCATCCTGCCGGTGAGATAGGGGTCTTCGGAATAGCACTCAAAGTTCCGTCCGGCCAGCGGTGAGCGGTGGATATTCACCGTCGGGGCCAGCAGGACGTGCGCCCCCTTGGCCTTGACCTCCTCGGCCAGCGCCTGTCCCACCTGCCGGACCAGCTCCGGGTTCCAGGTCGCCGCCAGGGCCACCCCCACCGGGAAGCAGGCCGACGATGGCCCGCCCCTCTGCTGGCTGCCCCTGGCGCCGTTGGGCCCGTCGGTGACCTTGATGACCGGGATACCAAGCCGCTCCACGGGCACTGTGTGCCACATGTCGGCGCCGGCAAGCATCGACACCTTTTCCTCCAGTGTCATCCGTGCAACGAGATCCTCGATCCTGTCCTCCATTGCCGTTACATATCCTCCATCAGTGTAGGGACGCCCCCGGCCGTAGGCGAGCGTAGCGAGGGTCGCCCGTTCCGGCAGTATAGCACATCATCGCCCTCGGCGAAAACCAGACCCTCGCTATTGCTTCCTCAGCGCCATCAAAAAACCTTCCCACCCACCCATTGCCGATTCCACCGCCCAACAGTGAATAGCATTACTTGACATTCTTCCAACTCTCTGTTACAACACATGTGCAAACAGCGGCCATTTGCCCATTTGCGTATTTAACCGGAGGCAACCAATGACCACAGCAGCGTGCGCACAGCCGGGATATGCCATCAAGCAACCCAAGGGTCTTTCTCCTCGCATCCAGTGGCTGCGGGATTACTACTTTCAGGGCGTGAGCCGGGCCTGGAACAACGAATTCACCTCCTGGACCACCGGAACCCCTTGGGACATCCAGTACGAAGAGCTGCCCTTCTACATCGTGCCTGAAACCTACACCTTCTTCTCCACCTTCCGTGGCTGCTTTCAAACAGACGGCCAACCCGGTCAAGCTGCATCCCGATTTCTGGTCCTGGAGCCTGCCCGAGCGCAAGGCCTGGTTCGTCAAAGAGGTCATGGTCAACTACCTGCCCCAAGAAATCCTCCCTGGTGACCTGCTCGCCGGCGCCCGGTTCAACATCCAGACCTCCACCTGCCTCACCAAGCGCGAGGCGGCCGAATACGCCAAGCTGGTCTATGGCAAGTCCGGCACGCGCCAGGCGGTCAAGTGGTTCCACGATCACGGCTACGGCAACGCCGGCGCCACCAGCGGCCATCTCATCCCCGATTACGCCCGGGTGATCCAGAACGGCTGGAAAGAGATCCACGACGATCTTCAGGCCCGCTACCAAGCTCTGCCCACAGCCGACAGGAGCGGTGCCCGTGGCGCCCAGCTCAAGGCCATGCTCACCGCCTCGACCACGGCCCGCGACCTGGCCGAGCGTTACCGGCATGCCTGTCTCGACCTTGCCGCCCGCGAAGCCGACCTGACTCGCAGGCATGAGCTGCTGGACATGGCCGACAACCTGGCCCGCGTGCCCTGGGAGCCGGCCCAGACCTTCTGGCAGGGCGTCCAGTCCCTGTGGCTGACCCACATGCTGATCATGAGCGAGGAGAACTATCCCGGCCCCGGTGTCTCCTTTGGCCGCATCGACCAGTACCTCTACCCGCTCTGGCAACAGTCATTGGCCGAGGGCATGGACCGCGACTTTGGCAAAGAGATCCTCAAGTGCTTCTGGGTCCATGCCAATACCGCCTACGACGCCATGATCCGCACCGGCGGCAACCAGGGCATCACCGCCGGCTACGGCCAGCTCATCACCCTGTCGGGCATGGGCGCCGACGGCGTCGACCAGACCAACGACCTGACCTACGCCATGCTCGAGGTCATCGACGAGATGTCGCCCATCCTCGAGCCCAAGCCCAACGTGCGGCTGCACCGCCACACACCCGACAAGCTGTACGACAAGGTCGTCGACATGATCGCCTCCAGCCAGGGCGCGCCCTTTCCTGCTCAACTTTGACGAGCGCTCCATGGCCGGCCTGATACGCCAGGCCAAGAAATCGGGCGTCGAGCACCTGATCCACGCCGGCAACGTGCACGACTATGCCCCGGTAGGCTGCCTGGAGAACACCATGGTCGGCAACGACCGCTCCGGCACGGTAGATCTAAACCTCAATCTGGCCAAGGCGGTCGAGCTGGCCCTCACCGGCGGCTATGACCTGATCCCCTTCACCGATCCCATGACCGGCAAGGTCGATCCGCCCCGGCGTTGGGGGCCCGACACCGGCGACGCGGCCCAGTTCCAGACCTGGGATCAGTTCTGGACCGCCTACGCCAGCCAGACTCGGTTCATCATCCAGAAGATCGTCGACCTGTTCGAGCAGACCGAAGAGGTAGTGGCTCGTTTCTCGCCTACGCCTTACGTCTCCTGCCTGGTCAAGGGCTGTGCCGAGAAGGGGCTCGACATAACCCAGGGCGGCCCGGAGCTCTTCTACGGCACCATCGAGGCCGTCACCTACGCCACCACGGTCGACTCGCTGCTGGCCGTCAAGTACCTGGTGTTCGACCGCAAGGTCTGCACCATGCAGGAGCTGATCGACGCCCTCAAGGACAACTGGGAAGGCCACCAGGCCCTCCAGGCCCAGGCCTTGAACAAGGCTCCCAAGTACGGCCGTGACGACGATGGCGCCGACGACATGGGCCGCCGGGTCATGGACCTGTGGACCGAAGAGACCTGGCAGCACAAGACCCGCACCACCGGCCGCCAGATCCGGCCCGGCATGTTGAGCTGGAACTATTGGGTCGCCGACAGCTTTGTCCTGCCCGCCACCCCCGACGGGCGGCCCAGGGGCAAGTTCCTGTCCAACGCCCTGTGCCCCTCCAACGGCGCCGACATCCACGGCCCGACCGCCAACGTGAACTCGGTGGGCAAAGTGCTGGGCGGCAAGGCGCCGGGCGGCAACGGCGACTGGGGTGAGTTCCTCAACTCGCTGCCCAACGGCGGCAGTCACACCATGACCTTCAGCCCGTCCATGCTGCGCGATCCTGAGCACAAGGAAAAGTTCGAGTCCTTCCTGCGTGGCTATGTCGAGAACGGCGGCACGGCCCTTCAAGTCAACATGATCGACGCCGACATGCTGCGCGATGCCCAACAGCACCCCGAAAACTACCGCCACCTCCTGGTCCGCGTCACCGGCTACAATGCCTACTTTGTCAGCATCGGCAAAGAGCTCCAGGACGAGATCATCGCCCGCGAGGCCCACCGGATCTAGCCATGAGCCAATCCAGTCTTCATACCACATTCTCGTCAGATGACATCCGGGCCCTGGAGCCCGCCCTCAAGATCGGCATCCTGGCCACCGTCAACGACGACGGCCTGCCGCACCTGACCCTCATCTCCTCGCTGAAAGCCAACACCCCCACCCAGATGACCTGGGGCCAGTTCACCGAAGGGCTGAGCAAGAGCTTCATCCGGACCCACCCCAAGGTTGGCTGGCTGATCATGACCCTCGACAAGCAGCTCTGGCGTGGCAAGGCCACCTTCACCCACACCGCCCAGACCGGCCCCGAGTTCGAGGCCTACAACAACGTCCCCATGTTCCGCTACAACGCCTACTTTGGTGTCCACACCGTCTACTACATGGACCTGGTCGGGCAGTCGGGCCGGCAGGCCTTGCCCATGGGCCAGGTCGTCGTGGCCGCCGTCCAGACCATGATCGCCAGGACAGTCTCCAGGCAAGCGCGCCTCAGCGCAGGTGCTGAACCTCTGGACCCGGACGCTGATGAACAAGCTGGACAACCTCAAGTTCCTCTCCTACGTCGGTGCCGACGGCTACCCGCTGGTCATCCCCGTCATCCAGGCCCAGGCCGCCGGCGCCGGGCACATCCTCTTTTCCACAGGCGCCTACAAGCACGATCTGGAGGCCATCCCTCCGGGCGCCGCTGTTGCCGTGTTTGGCATGTCGCTGGACATGGAGGACGTTCTGATGCGAGGTGAGTTTGAGGGCATCCGGCGCGTTGGCGGCATCCGCTGTGGCCGCGTCCAGGTCAACTGGGTCTACAACCCCATGCCGCCCAAGCCGCAGCAGATCTACCCCCACATCGCCGTTGAGCCGGTCACGGCCTTCTAGCCGATGGCTGATCCTCTTGACTGAACCTAGAAAGTAGTCACAGGCAATGGACTCTGACAACAGCAAAAAGCGCCCAGTTTCGCGCCGCCAATTCCTCGTCGGCACGGCGGTCGCTCTGGGCGGGTCGGCCCTGGCCCTGGCCCAGCGTCTCGGATCGCTGCCGGCCGTCCACGGCCAGGATCCCACGCCGGCGGCTTGCCTGCCCATTGTGGTCCGCAACTTTCCTCCGCCCCGCGTCGTCCACGTCCACGACACCGCTGCCACCAATTGGGACGGCAGCGGTTACTTTTACGGCGCGGTGGACCAGGACGTGGTCAATGCCATGGTCCAGACCGGCCTGCAGCACCTCACCGGCCGGAGTACCTGGCCCGACATCTGGTCGACGCTGTTTGGGCGTGTCCATCTTGGGGATACTCGCCCGGCCAAAAGATCGCCGTCAAGGTCAACTTTAACAACTCCGGCAGCGGCTCCAACGGCTGCGCCAGCCACAACAACGTGATCGACGCCCTGCCCCAGCCTGTGCTGGCCCTCCTCCATGGCCTGGCCGCGGCAGGCGTCCAGGACAGTGACATCACCATATATGACGCGAGCTATACGGGCGTCGGGCGGATCATTCCCGACTATTTCGCAACCCGATCAGCGCCGCCTACCCTGGCGTCGGTTACATAGGGCAAAGCGTCTGCCCCGGCGTTGTCGCCCCCAGCCACGGCAAGGACCCCAGCCTGACCGTGCCGTTCCATCCACCGGTGGGTACCCTGACCGACCGCTACCTGGCCGATATCCTGTACGATGCCACCTACCTGATCAACGTCCCCATCCTCAAGCGCCACGGCGGCGACGCCTACAACCCGGTCACCCTTGGCTTCAAGAACCATTTTGGCAGCATCGACCTGATCAGCCGCGGTGCCGGCGATGATCTGCATTCCTACATCTCGACCGGCGATCCAGCCTATCGCACCACCTACAGCCCGTTCGTCGACATCTATGCCAACGCCAACATCAACGACAAGACCGTGCTCACGCTGGGCGACGGCCTGTACGGTGCCTTTGGGCCGGGGTCCGTTGTGCCCACCCACTGGGACACCTTCGGCGACGCGCCCAACAGCCTCTTCTTCGCCGTCGATCCGGTGGCAGTCGACTGCGTCATGGCCGACCTCCTGGTCGCCGAGGGAGTTGTCAGCCGGGCTCACACCTACGACTACCTCTTCTGCGCGGCAGAAGCCGGCCTGGGCATCTGCGAAGGCACCCGCGACGACCCTGGCGGCGACCCCTGGCAGTTGCCCTACGGCAGCGGCTACAGCACCATCCAATACACCCGCGTGGAAATCTAGAGGCGGCTCATGGCCCTGACTGGCGTCACCTTCAACATCCAGCGCTTCAGCACCGAGGATGGCCCGGGCATCCGTACCACCGTCTTTTTCAAGGGCTGCCCGCTCCGCTGCCGCTGGTGTCACAACCCGGAGGGGCTCTCGCCCCGCCCCGAGCTGATCTGGTACGACGTGCGCTGCATCGGCGCCCGGACCTGCCTGGCTGCCTGCCCCGAGCAGGCCCTGGAGCTGACCCCGCAGCGGCATGCGCATCGACCGCCGGGCCTGCACCGCCTGCGGAGCCTGCGCCGACGCCTGCCCGACCGGCGCTCTCGAGGTGATTGGCCGGACCTGGACCCCCGAGGCGCTCCTGGCCGAGGTCCAGCGCGACGCCGTCTTCTACGACACCTCCGGTGGCGGCGTCACCCTGTCAGGCGGTGAGCCGCTTCTCCAGTCCGACTTTGTCCTGGCCTTTTGCCGGCTGTGCAAAGAAGCCGGCCTGCACGTCGCCCTCGACACCTGCGGCACCATCGCCTGGGAACGCTACCAGGTGGTCCTGCCCTACGTCGATCTGGTGCTCTACGATCTCAAGATCTGGGATGCCGACCGCCACCGCGCCGCCACCGGCGCCGGCAACACCGCCATCCTGGACAACGCCCGCCGCATCGCCGCCGCCGGGGTGCCGATCTGGGTCCGCACCCCGGTCATCCCCGGCCACACCGCCGACGAGGCCAACATCGCCGCCCTGGCCGAGTTCATCGCCGCCGAGCTGCCCACCGTCCGGCGCTGGGACCTGCTGGCCTACACCAACCTGGGCCAGCCCAAATACCACCGTCTCGACCGGCCCTACGCCCTGGAGGGTGCGCCCCTCCTGACCCGTGCCGAGATGGAAGCCCTTCATGCCGTCGCCGTCCGCCGAGTGCCCGTCGCCCAGTGGTCTGGTGCCACCCGCTGATCCCTCCTGCTCCCTCTCCCCTTGGGGAGAGGCGATTCCGTCCGGGGAAATCGGGGTGAGGGAGAGACTATTCTAAAGGAGAAACCCAATGAACAAATTCCGCTACCTGAGCCCTGAATGGACCGCCGAGGCCTTTCGCCGCCTCAAAGAAGAGCTGACCCCCGACAAGATGAAAAACGTCACCTCGTCCATGGTCACCTTCTACGAAAACTGCCCCGACGGCAAGAACCGTGCCCTCTACTACAGATTCGTCGATGGCGTCGTCGCCGACGTCTCGATCCAGGAGGGCGAGCCGCCCGACGCCGAGTTCCGCATCACCGGCGACTATGACACCTTTGCCCGCATCTCCCGCGCCGAGCTGGGCTCCCGCGCCGCCCTGATGACCGGCAAGCTCCGCCTGCACGGCAACATGGTCAAGGCCCTCAGCCTGTCCGCCGTCGTCGACCGCATGAACAAGGTCCTGGCCACCATCCCGACCGAGTACTAACGCGTGTAGGGTTTGGGGAGCGCGAAAGCGTTCCGCAAACCCTTCCAATGCATGATAGGAGAAAACCATGTCAGCTCTCCAGACCGATCCCTATTTCATCGACTTTCCGGGCCGCATCAAGGCCATCCAGGCCGAAATGGCCGCGCAGGGCATCGACGTCTACCTCGGCTCCCGGCTGCGGACCCTGTCCTGGACCGTCGACGCCTTTTGCCCGTGGCGCTCCTACGTCGTCATCCCGCCTGACGGCCTGCCCACCGCCTTCACCTTTGTCATCGACGCGGCCCGCGTCGGCCACGACTCCTGGCTCGACGAGGACCACGTCCTCGGCTACGCCCCCATGGGCGGCCAGGACCAGATCACCGTCGTCTCGCAGCTCATCGACGGCCACCTGAAAGGCGGCAAGGGCGTCGTCGGCATCGAGAGCGGCATGGCCACCTACCTGCCCGAGGGCAACCTGACCCACTACGAGTTCGAGCGCTTCCAGGCGCGCCCTGCCCGGCGCCCGCCTGGTCAACGCCCACGACATCGTCGACCGCCTGTCGCATGATCAAGGACGAGGGCACCATCAACCGCTTCCGCAAGGCCTCGTGCATCGTCGACATCGGCCACCAGGCCGTCTTTGACGCCATCAAGGACGGCGGCTACCGGGGCATGACCGAGACCGAGATCGGCGGCCTGGCCGCCTATGCCATGCGCAAGGCCGGCAGCGAGTGGGAATGGTCCTTCACCGGCGGCAACGAGATCGCCTCCGGCTACCGCACCGGCTTCACCGGCGGCGCCTGCACCCCGGCCACGCGCCGCGAGCTCCAGCCCGGCGAGCCGCTGATGGTCGACCTCCACGCCATGTTCATGCTCGGCCTGGGCGACCACGCCCACAACTACCTGCTCGGCCCGGCCACCCCGCGCCAGCGCTGGCACGCCCAGAACTTTGTCGACCTGGTCACGCCTGTGCCTGAATACCTACAAGCCCGGCGTCACTCCCTGCTCCCTCGCCGACGAGATGATGCTCTTCTGCCGAGGATCGCGGCTTTGCCGAGTAGATGGTCCCCGGTTTCGAGCATGGCATCGGCCTGATGGGCGACGAGTGGCGCATCGGCCTCAACGACGGCCCCTTCCCCTACTGGACCAACCCCGACCACGTCTACCAGCCCAACGAGATGCTCATCTGCGCCATGCAGTACGCCTGCCCCGAAGAGGACATCGGCTTTCGCTACGAGAACCCGATCCTGATCACCGCCGACGGCTGCGAGCCCCTGTCCAAATTCCGATTGGCGATCGAGGAGATCTAGATGCCCAACCCCACCGGCAAACAAACAGCCACCCTCGCGGGTGGCTGCTTCTGGTGCCTGGAAGCTGTTTTCGATCAGCTCCAGGGCGTCGACTCGGTCGAGTCTGGCTACTCGGGCGGCACGGTGCCCAACCCGACCTACGAGCAGGTATGCACGGCCTGACCGGCCACGCCGAGGTAGTGCAGATCACCTTCGATCCGAGCCTGGTCTCATACCGGGAGATCCTGGAGCTCTTTTTCGACATCCACGACCCGACCACCCTGAACCGCCAGGGCGCCGACGTCGGCTCCCAGTACCGCTCGGCGATCTTTTACCACGACGACGAAGCAGAAACAGATCGCCGAGCAGCTCATCCTCGAAAAAACTGCCGCCAAGGTCTGGGACGATCCGATCGTGACCGAGCTAGTGCCCTTCCAGGCCTTCTACAGGGCTGAGGACTATCACCAGGAGTACTTTGCCCGCAACGGCCACCAGCCCTACTGCCGCATCGTCGTTGCGCCCAAAGTGAGCAAGTTCCGCAAACTGTATCTCGGCAAGCTGAAACGCTAACCACCCTCACACAGGCCACCGGTACTCCTTGAACCGGTTCCGGCACGGCGCACCCAGGCAATAGGCGATCCGCCGCTCCGTCAGGTCGGCCGTCAGCGCCCACAGCGTGGCCTGCGTCGGCCGGTGGTGGCACACCGGCACGCTGTGATCGCGCAGCACCTGCTGTGCCCAGGTCCAGGCCTCGTCCGGGTCGTCCGGCCCAGCCTCGGCGATCCGCGCCTCCAGCCACCGCACCCGCTCGATCTGCGCCGTCAGGTTGCGCCTGCCGTGCAGCGGGCGCATCTCGGGCGACTGGTAGTAGTTGGTCACGATCAGCACATCCCCAACCGGCTGCGGACTCGCACCTGTCCGGGATACGCCTCCACGGCAAACATCTCGTCGGCATCGGCCACCAGGTAGTTGAACGGGAACAGGTGCGGCATCTCCACGATCTGCGCCGCCGCCTCCCTGTGCCGTGCGGCACCTCTCCAGCACGATGCGCGGGATCAAGTGGTACGGCACCCCCGGCGGCACCTGTTCGGCGGTCTGGGCGTGGATCAGGTGCAGCGCGACGAACAGCCCGTGGCTGTTCACCCCGTCGTAACAACTGCCGATCAGCCCGGCCTGTGTGCCCAGCGACGCCGGATACCCGGGCGGCGACAGCCGCCGCAGGTAGCGCTGCCGCTGGCTGTACAGGAAATCATAATTGCGGCCGACCAGCATGTGCCCGCTGTGAGGCAGCCGCCACACAAAGGTCGTGCAGCCGCTCAGCGTCCCCTCCGGCAGGTTGAGCGAAAAGTGGGCCAGCACCTCCTCCCAGCTCCGCCCCTGCGCCGCGGCATAGCCGCGATACTCGTCCAGCAGCGGCGGATGAAGGCTGCCCACCTCGTCGGCGCACGCCTGGGCAAAAGCCAGCTCCGTCTCCCGGTCGCGCCAGCTCTCCACCTCGCGCATCGGCGTCGCCGCCCCCATCTGATAGCCTATCTCGTAGTGATCCCCCTCCAGCTCCATCACCCGATAGTCGGCAATCAGCTCCTGCTCCAGATCCGCTTCCCGCTCACTCATCCGCTTTGCTCAGCTGCTGATTTGCGCATTTGCCTCGTCGACGCGATCAGCCTCTCCCGCAGTGCCTGCGTCGCCAGCCCGACCTGCTCCATCGCCCAGCAGCACCCCGCCGACCACCGGCGGCGCCGTCAGCCGCACCAGCCGCGCCCTCGGCGCCACGGGGTGGATCGTCGCTCGCATCGCCTCGATCAGCGCCGGGCTGCCGTCGTACAGACTGCCCACCAGCACCATCTCCGGATCGAGCTCCTCAAAACCGAGCTGCCGGATTACCCCCACTGCCAGGCTGCCCAGCTCCGTCCCTGCCCAGCGGATCAGCTCCTGCGCCACCAGGTCGCCGCCGGCCGCTACCTGGAAAACGAGCGGCGCAGCCGCGCCGACAGCTTGTAGCGCTCCATAACCAGCCCTTCCAGCAGGTCCGCCAGGTCGGCCGCGCCAACCAGCTCCACGAACGCCTGGCTCAGCCGGGTAGCCGGGCCGCGCCTGGTCCACTCCATCGCCACCATCTGCACCGCCCTGGCCATCATCTCCGCGGCGCCGCCGCCCTCGCCGAACCAGGTCCCGCAGCCGGTCACCCGGCCCTCCCGGCCCTGCCGGTCGCGGCCGCGGCAGTTGTTGCTCGTCCCGGCCACCACCGCCACGCCCCAGCCCTCCGACGCCCCGGCCAACAGCCCCACGACCGTGTCGTTGACCACGGCGTACGGCCCATCCAGCCCCAGCGACTCGATCGCCTGCCGCGTCGGCTCCGATTCGCTCGGCCAGTCATAGCCGGCGATGCCGTAACCGGCCGCCGCAATCTGCTTCTTGCCGATCCCGGCCGCAGTCAGCGCCTGATCGGTGATCGTCCCCAGCGTCGCCGCCAGTCCGTCCCAGCCGACCACCTCCCAGTTCCCCGGCCCGCCTTCCCCAAAGCCAATGGCCCGCCCCTCTTCGTCGGCCACCAGCGCGTGGCTCTTGCTCCCCCCGATGTCTACTCCCAGGAAATACCGCATCACTGCGCCTGTAGCGGACGCCGTCGCCCCAAGGGCTGCCCAAAACCGGGGCAGGTGCGCCCGGTTCGTCTCCAATAGATCGTCCAGCACCGCCTGCACCCGGTCGGCCGGCGGGCCCAGCGGGTGGGCCAGCAGTGCCTGGTAGGCAGCCCGCCGGTCGCCGTCGACCGCGGCAGCCACCGTCAGGATCTCGTACATCTTCACCTGGGCCACCAGCCCGAAGCAGGCCGGCGGCAGCGGCTCGGCCGGCAGCGGGTGGATCCCCTTGGCGTCGACCCGGCACGGCATCTCCAGCACCCAGTCGGCCGGCCAACCGCGCGACCGCGCCCCCGTGTGGCGCATTGACCACGTGCGTCTCGCCCAGGTCGTTGTAGTGAGCGTTCAGCAGCTGCGTCGCCACCGTGGAATAATAGGCTCCGCCCCGCTTCATCAGGTCCGCCGGCGGCTCGGTCCGGTCCGGCTCGGCATACTGCTGCCAGCAGGTCTGCTTCTACCGCCATCACCTCCTCGGCGCGCGACGGCGGCCACTGGTCCTGGGCGGCCAGCTTGCGCCCGGTGTAGTAATAGTATTGCAGGTAATAGTTGGGGATCATCCCCAGCGCCTCGATTGTGGCCGAGTCCCACTCCGGCTCCGCCTCGGCCCGCAGCTCGGCCAGCAGAGCCTCCAGGATCTGCGGCCACATCTCCTGCCCATCCACCCGCAGCCCGCGGTGCCACGACAGGTGGTTGAGCCCCAGCGTGTCCAGCTCGGCCCGCTCTGGATCGATCGCGACCCGGCGCCGGGCGAGCCTCCGGCCTTCCAGCATTTCCATCTTGGTCGTGACGGCCACGTTGCACACCCCCACCGACGGCACATCGGGCGCGTGGCGGGCCAGCGCCTCGGTCACCAGCCCGGCCGGGTTCGTGAAGTTGACCAGCAGCGCCCCGGGAGCCAGCTCGCGCATGTCGGCGGCCACCTGCAAGATGACCGGGATGGTGCGCAGCGCCTTGGCCATCCCGCCCACGCCGGTCGTCTCCTGCCCGATCAGCCCGTGCCGCCGCCCCAGGTACTCGTCCTCGCGCCGGGCCTGCATTCCGCCCACCCGCAGCTGGGTGATGACGTACCGCGCCCCGCGCACCGCCTCGCGCTGGTCGGTCGTCAGGTGCACCTGGAAGGGAGCGCCCTTGGCTGCCGCCATCCGCTGGGCAAACCCGCCCACCACCGCCAGCCGCTCCGGCGACAGGTCCATCAGCCACAGCTCTGTCAGTGGGAAGCGTCCCACCCGCTCCAGGAACCCGTTCACCAGCTCCGGCGTATAGGTCGACCCCCCGCCGATGACCGCTACCTTCATACTCCTCCTACTCCCTCTCCCTCTATTTCTACCACTGCGCCGGTCCGGCTGCTCTCATACGCCGCATCCACGATCCGCATATTGACCCACCCTTCGGCCCCGCCTGGCGCCGGCGTCCGGTTGGCCCGAATGCAATCGACAAAATAGGCCATCTGGGCGTCGTACATCGCCTGCGGATAGTGATTCTCGCGCACCGCCGGGAAGCCTGAATCCACCCGCTCGACCTTGCCTCCCGGCGCCTCGGGCAGTGTCAACAGCGTGGTGGGGAACAGGAAAGCCGTCCCCTTCCGGCCGTACAGTTGGGTGCTGGCATTCGGCCCGTCGGCGTACGGCTGCCACCAGCCCGCCTCGATGATCGACACCGCGCCATTGTCCCAATTGATCGCGATCACCCCGGTGTCGTCCACGTCGATCTCCCGGTAATAGGTCCCAATCCGGGCAAAGACGCTCACCGGCTGCGGATCTCCCATCAAGAAGCGAGCCGTGTCGATGGCGTGGATCCCCATATCGGCCACCGCCCCACCTCCTGCCTCTCGCTTCTGCGTGAACCACCCGCCCGGTCCCCAGTTGACGTGCACCCCACACCCCTTGGTCCGGATCACCTCGCCAATCCGGCCCGCCGCCACCTGCTCCGTCACCCACCGCGCCTCCTGGTCAAAGCGCCAGCAGTGGGCTACCATCAGCAGCGCCCCCGACCGCTGCCCGGCAGCGACCATCTCCCCGGCCTCGGCCGCGTTCATCGCCATCGGCTTTTCGACCATCACGTGCACGCCCGCTTCCAGCGCCGCGATCGTCTGCGGCGCGTGCAGGCAATTCGGCGTGCTGACCACCAGCGCATCGACGCCGCCCTTGGCCAGCATCTCCTCCACCGTCGCATACTGGCGGCCGATGCCAAACTCCCCGGCAAAGGCCGCCATCGACCCGGGCCGGTGGTTGACCACTGCTGCCAGCTCCACCCCCTCCACCTTTCCCGCCGCCCGGGCGTGGATCTTGGCGATGTAGCCGGTCCCGGCAAAAGCTATCCTCACTGTCATTCGATGAGAACCTCCGCCAGCGCTCGCTTGGGCACGTGGTGCACCTGTTCGGCGTCGCGCCAGTACTTGATGTCGCCCTCCGGCCCGACCGGATCGATCACCACCGTTTCCTTGGGCTTGCCCAGCGCCAGCACCAGCAGGATCTCGTAGCGCGGGTCAATGGCCAGCGCCTGGCGCAGACCCTCCTTGTTGATCGAGGCGATTATGCACCCGCCCAGGCCCTTCTCCGTCGCCCCGAGCATGATGCTCTGCGCCGCAATGCCGTGATCGACTCCAAACGACTGGGTGATTGTCGTATCGCCCAGAATCACCACATAGCCTGCCGGTTGCTCCCCTTCCACCGGTCCACCCCACTCCGGGAGGTAGCCGGCCCACTTCAGATTCGGGAAAACCTGGGCATTCCGCTCTGGGTCGCACGACACGACATACTTGAGCGGCTGACGGTTGGCTCCCGAGGCCGACAGCCGGCCCAGGTCCACCAGCTCGCGCAGCGTCTCACGAGCGATCGGTACCTCTTGATAGAATCGCCGGTAGCTCCGGTTTCTGACGACCAGATCTTTCAGCATCAGCGCCTCCTGGGGTGATAGGTTTTCAGGCAGGACATCGCCTGCCTGGGGGACATTATAGCTAAGTGCTGGGGGGCGGCAAGCAGGTCTGCATGGCCAATCGCCAGGGCGCTGCGGTTTCGCACCGGACAGGCCGCTGTGCCCTACCTGCGGTTCCCTCTTCGCCGGCCGGCTGGCCTCCGCTCTGCCGAGCCCGATGCTGGCGGAGCCCCGGCCGGCTGCACGGGCGGGGCATGGAGCATCTGCTGATAGTAATCGTCCACCAGCATCGTCAGCAGCGCCAGTCCCTCGTCGCTCTGGCTCAGGCTGTGGATCAATGGCTCAAAGCGCTCCATCCGCTCGATCTGAAGGCGGTCGCGGTCGCGCAGGCGCGCCTCCAGCAGCACGGTCGCCCGCTCGGCCACCAGCGCCGCAACCTCCTCGTCGCTGGGCAGCGGCCATTCCTGCATCTCGATGCCGTACCGCTTGGCGATCCGGCTCAGCGTCATCTGCTCCAGCACATCCACCAGCGAGATGGCCACCCCGCCGCCGCCGGCGCGTCCGGTGCGCCCGGCGCGATGGATGTACAGCTCTGGGTCGTCCGGCGGTTCGTACAGGATGACGTGCGTCAGGTCCGGGAGGTCGATCCCCCTGGACGCCACGTCGGTGGCGACCAGGAAACGCAGCGTGCCCTGGCGCGTACGGGCCATGATCTCCTCCCGCGCCTTCTGCGCCAGGTCGGAGCTCAGCTCGTCGGCGTCGTAGCCAAAGCGCTGCAGCACGGCGGTCACATAATCCACCCGGGCCCGGGTGTTGCAGAAGATGATCGCCGAGGGTGGATTCTCCACCTCGATGATCCGCACCAGGCTGCGATCCTTGTCCATGCGAGGCACGACGTAATAGACGTGCTGGACGTCGGTCACGTGCACGTGGTCGCGGCTCAGGCTCAAAAAGCCGGGCTCGTGCAGGAACTCGTCGGCCAGTCGCTTGACGTGGGCGGGAAAGGTCGCCGAGAACATGCAGCTCTGGACCCGCCGCGCGGGCAGGTGGCGTTGGACCGCCTTCATGTCGGGATAGAACCCCATCGACAGCATCCGGTCTGCCTCGTCAAAGACGAGCATCCTTACATCCGCAAGCGATAGGTTCCGTTTGAGCAGGTGGTCCAGGATCCGCCCTGGCGTGCCCACCACCAGGTGGGCCCCCTCGCGAAAGGCCTGGATCTGCGGGCCATAGGCCACGCCTCCATACACCACGACGGTGCGGATGCCGGTCCCGCCGCTCAGAACCTCGGCCTCTTCGGCCACCTGCCGGGCCAGTTCGCGCGTGGGCGACCAGCACCAGGGCCTGGCATGTCGCTTGTGCCGGATCGATCCGGTCGAGGATCGGCAGAATATAGGCGCCGGTCTTGCCGCTGCCCGTGCGCGATTGGACCATCAGGTCGCGGCCGGCCAGCAGATAGGGGATCGCCCGGGCCTGCACCGGCATCAGCTCCGACCAGCCGCCCCTCAGCACCGCCAGGCGCAGCGCTTTGGGCAGGTCTGCCATCGTCACCTGGGGCAGCGCGCTCTCCGGCTCGATCACGCCGGCCTCTGCGTCCTGCTCTTCCTGCTTCGTGGGCATAATGGGCTCCTTAACCGGTTAATGCTTCTCAGTTCGTAGCGCTTCCGACGGCGGTCGCCAGCGTGGACGTGATCAGTTTGCTCGAGTCCGAGAGGTTGCTGCCGGACACCAGCGCCATCTCGGCAGCCAGCAGCTCCTGGCCCTGCCTGAGGAAATCCGAGTCGCTTTTCGTGAGGCGGGCTCGCTCACCGCGCCACGTGAGATCGCGCACTACCTCGGCCAGTTGCATCACACCGCCTGTCCTGATCTGGGCATCTACCTGCTCCTGGCGCACTTTGGGGTCGTCTGGCAGCCTCTGGGGTCTGCTGCGAAGGGCCGTTCAGCACTTGAGGAAGCGTTGAGGGCGACATGGCCGGCCGGACATCCACCTCATCGGCCTTGAGCACAGGGACGTGTACCACCAACCGCTTCGCCACCATCTCGATGATGTAGTAGCTTCTCGGCCCATCGGCCATCTCCTGCTGCTCCACGCCTGCAATCCGTCCTGGCCCAAAACGCGCATGCACCACCTTGTCCCCCACCGCGTACTGCACAGCCATCCCTCCTTGGCGCCTGCCCCACACCCTCGCGTCTCCCTGCCTGCAATCTCGCGAGCGTGCGGCGTGCCCTGGCCCGCCTTCAAAAAACCGCACCCAGACTAGTGGCAGTCTGGGTGCTCACCCCGTTGAGAGGACCAGCTTCGCACCTAATCCTACAGCAACAGGATATCACACTCGCCCTCTTCCGTCAACTGCGCGGCCAGTTGAGAAAAGAGGCCGCCTCTTTCAGTGCCGCGAACGGCTCATGTGCGACTTTGGCCACGCCGCTGTAGGGGCGCACGGCTGTGCGTCCCTACCAGGTTTCTGTGCCGCGAACGGCTGATGTACGATTTTGGCTTGGAGCGGGGGGCATGGGATACCGCGCAAACGTGCCGGTCTCAGTGCCGCGAACGGCTCATGTGCGATTTTGGCGATTGTGCGAGACAGCCCAGGAGTTCGGGACGATTTGTCCCCAGAACCCTTCAGGTCTCATGATATCACCCTCTCCACGCCCCCAACACTTGTCCGATGCGATGGACGGAGCCAACCGTGTCGCGACGCTGCCCTGGCGCCGCCAGCAGCCCGTATCGCAGCGCATCGTAAGGATCGTCGCCGCCCATCCCATCCTCGTCGGTGTTCCACTTCAGCACATCCTCCGGCCTGCGGGGGTCGTGCTCCAGCGCCGGCAGGCACTCGATCAGCCGCGCGCAGGTGCGGAAAATGTGCAGGCTGGGCGCTATCCCTGCCTCCACGTCGCCCAACCGGTGCAGCACCTCCGCCGCGCCGTTGATCCGGTCGTCGTCAGAAGCGTCCAGCACCCAGCCCTCCGCGGCCCACTGGTCGGCGATCGAGCCCTGGTTCGTGGGCCGGGCCGAGAAGCAGTCGCGTCCGGCGAGGAAGCAGGTCAGGCGCGAGCGATCTATGCCGTGCCGGCCCAGCATCGCCGCCAGCGCTGGCGCCAGGCGGGCCGGCAGCCACCGCCGCTCGGCCAGCTCGTCCACCACATATGCTACTCCGTCCCCGTCCTGGGCGAACAAATAGATCACGTTATAGTGGGTAAAGCCATAGTCCATCGCCAGCCACACGGTCCAGTTGGCCGGGATCGGAAAAGGCTCCACCGTATGCACCTCCTGGCGATAGGTCGTAAAGAACTGCCCGGCGGAAATGTCCCAATCGCCATAGCGCCACGCCCGTTTCAGCCAGCCGGTCAGCCCATCCAGGCTGGCCCGATACTCACGGTTAATGAACCGGTTGTCGTCGATTGTCGCCGGGATAAACCGCGTTGTCGTCTCGTTGCCCCTCTCGTACGGCAGGACAAAAGCCCGCCTATACCAGGCGTGGCCCACCCCACCCGGGTTGGCCGTCGTATAGATCCGTGGCCGAAAGTCTGCCTTGCTCGTTCGGTTGCAGCTCTGGATCCCTTGGTACTTCCGGTATGTCAGCGTCGTTGCCTCCTCCACCCCGATTACATCATACTCCAACCCCAGGTAGGCATCGATCTCCGCTTCATCCTTAAAGTGACCCAGCACGATCCTGGAGTTGTTGACAAACGTGATGCACCCGTCCTTGCGCCGGTACTCGTGTGGCAGCCGCCTGAACAGCTTCAGCCGCAGGTCCTCGAAATGCTCCCGCCCCGACTTGCCCACCTTGCGTAGCAGCAAGCACTTGAGCTGCGGACGGCGCTGGCAGTCATCCGCTCCCATCTGTGCCAGCAGTGCGTGCGACTTTCCCGGCCCCCGCGCTCCGCCGAACGCAATCTCCGACGGGCCGGACGGATCGTCGGCCGCGCGGCACGCCGCATGAAAGCCGAGCTGCCTGGGCTGGGCCATGTACCGGATCTGCCAGAACCTTTCCAACTGGTCCGCCGGACACCCCGCAGCCAGCGCCGCCGCCACGTACGGCCGGTACACTGCCGCCTCATCCTTCCGGTTCATCCTCGTCAGCTCCTTCGTCGCCGGATTGCTCCGGCTTGCTGCCATCCGCCACACCCTCGGCGCGCGGGCCGTATACCATTGCGATCGCTTCCCTGAATGCGTTATCGTCCTCCTGGCCGCTGTCCATAAACATCTCAGTCGGGGTGCGCTTGTCGCTGTACCCTCGGTCCCTGCCAAGCGTCACCAGCACAAACCGTATCGCCGGCCACGCCCCCTTCTCCACCAGCGCTTTCAGTTGCGACTCTGCCATGTCCACCACCACTGCCCGCGCATCCTCGTACACCTCCCGCACCTGCGGATAGCGCCGCATATAGTCCATCACCGTCGTCCGGTGGCATCCCAGCCGCTGCGCCGCGTCGGCGTTGACCCCTCCTGCCGCTCGCAGCGCCTCGGCCACCTGTTCAGCCGTATACCTTTGCTTCGTCATCTCTGCTTCTCCAGTCCCCAGGGGTTCCTGGAACCGTTGTGTCCTGCCTTCCAATGCACAAGAACTAACGTGCTACTATATTGTCGCTAATTATACACAGAATGGTGCTTCTTGTCAATATTCGCTTGCCACGGTGCGCAGATGCCAACTTGCGCAGTCGCCATTTGGTGCTATAATGGTTGGCCTGGGGGGGCACACATGACCCTTCGGGCGTCACGGTGAACGACAACAGCGGCCGTTAGTCCATTTGCGTATTTGCTTGTTTGCGTGTGACTACTCAGCCACCTGGCCGCCAAGCGTTGAAACGCATGGCTGGTATCAGTAACCCGCTGAAGCGGGTTGCGCATCCGCATCTGGTCGAATGCGTTTCAACGCATTTCCGATTCCAGCCGCCGATTTCAATCGGCGGCCTGGCGGATGCCTGAGTAGTTACGTTTGCGTATCTAAAGTGGAGAGAACCAAACATGGCCCAAGTCATAGGCGATCGGATCAGAGCCCTGCGCGAGGGGCGCGGCCTGTCCCAAAGCCGGCTTGCCGTCAGGTCCGGCCTGACCCGGTCGCAGGTCGGCCGCGTCGAAAAAGACCAGCGTCCCGGCGTCCAGGCAGTGGCCGTCGGCCGGCTTGCGGCGGCGCTGCACACCACCTCCGACTACCTGCTCGGGCTGACCGCCGATCCGACCCCACCGCCGTCGGCCGACTGGCGCACCGATCCGGCGCACCTGGTGCGGCTCCGGCGTCTCGTCGACCGCATAGCCCGGCTGCCCCGTGATCAGCAGGACCGGGTCATGGATGCGGTGCTGACCCTCCTGGAGGTGAGCGATGCAGCCAATGGGCAGGGCGTCGAAGGGGAGAGCCGTCCAGGCGCGCAACCCTGACTCCGGTGCGTTGCACCTGCTGCGGAGTACCGCTTCCTTGGCGGTGCTGGTGCGACGCACCGGATGCGGGTTTCATCTTGGCTTCAGTTTTATGTGTCGTTCTGGACGGCGACGCAAACCGGAGTGAGAAATGCAGCTACGTCCTGTCACCCGCTCCAAAGCCCAGGCGCAGGCCGCCTACGATCGGCTTAGCCGGTGGTACGATGCCCTGGCCGGGGGCTCCGAAAAGAGGCTGATCGACGCCGGCTTGCTCAAGCTGGCCGTCTGCGAGGGGGAAAGGACCTTGGAGATCGGCTCTGGCGCCGGTCACGCCATCTGCGCCCTGGCCCAATCGGTTGGCGACGCGGGCCGGGTCTATGGCCTTGACATTTCGGCCGGCATGCTTCGCGTGGCCCAGCGCAGGGTCGACCGCACAGGCCTGTCCGGCCGCGTCGATCTGCGCCAGGGTGACGCTGCGCAGCTCCCTTTCCAGGACGGCAGTTTCGATGCCGTCTTTTCCAGTTTCACGCTGGAGCTGTTCGACACGCCCGAGATCCCGGTTGTCCTGAGCGAGTGCCGCCGGGTCCTGCGTGCTGACGGGCGCCTGTGCGTCGTCGCCATGTCCCGCACAGGCAAGCCCGGCCTCATGCTCAGGCTCTACGAGTGGGCCCACGACCGCTTTCCCCGCTTTGTGGACTGCCGCCCCATCTACGCCCAGGCCGCAGTGCAACAGGCCGGCTTTCATCTCGTTGATGCCACGCTCCAGTCGGTGTGGGGACTGCCCGTCGAAATCGTCCTCGCCCACAAATAGCCCATCGTCCGGCGACCGCAATCCAACACTACTTTTTCCACACCACCGAATACCGCCACATCAGGTGCCCCTGCACCCGCGCCCCCGGCAGCAGCGCCCTCCAACCTCCAACCTCCAACCTCCAGTCACTCCCACCGCGTCGCTTCCACCACATTCATCCCCGCCGCGGCCCTCGCCGGCAAGTACGCCGCCAGCCCGGCCACCAGCGGCCCGCCGATCAGTGCCGCTGCCCAGGCCAATGCCAGGTCTCGCCCGGCCGCCAGCGCCACCATCTGGACCGTGGTCCAGTCGGGGCGGACGCCCACGGACGCCGTCCCGTTGGGCAGCGTGAGCACAACCCACACCACCAGCATCAGCAGCCCCAGCCCGCCGGCGATGACCGCCGCGATCAGGCCCAGCAGTGCCGCCTCGGCTGCCACTGCCCGGCGCACCTGGCCCCGTGTCGCCCCCACCGCCCGTAGCAGCCCGATCTCCCTGCGTCGCTCGGCGACGTTGACCACGGTGGCGTTGACCACCCCCAGCGCGGCGATCACCACCGCCAGGAGCAGCAGCCCGTCGATCAGTCGCTCCAATCGCCCGACCATGTCGGCCAGCGGGTCGAACGGGTTGTCATAACGATAGGCGATCACCCCCTCCCCGGCGAATGGGGCGATTGCCTGTCGCACCTCGTCCAGCGCCGCCTCGACGGCGGTCCTGTCCTGCGCCACAATGCCGATATGCGTTGGCCCGGTCGCCCCCAGGTAGGCGACTGCGTCGTCGTAGGCCATCACGGTCATATTCCAGCCGCTGCCGCCGATGCCGGCCACGGCAAAATCGACGACCCCCTGCCTGGTCTGCACCGGGATACTGTCGCCCACGCTGACCCCCAACCGCTCGGCCACGACCGGCTGGATCAGCACGGCCGGACCGCGCTCCATCCAGGCCAGAGCTGTGTCCAAGTCCCCCTCGTAAAAGTCGAAATTGCCGATCGTCAGAAAGGTCTCAGGGTCCACAGCGATGGCCGGGCTGCCGGGTACCGGCGCCAGCTTGGCCGGGACCGGCACAAAGCGGTGGCGCTCGATCTGGATTGCGCCCGACTCGACCAGCGGCTGAAGCGCGTCCACCACCGCGTCCAGTTCGAACCGGTCGCCGCTGGCGCTGATGAACTGGTAGAAATTCTCGACAGACAGCTCGCCCGAGGCCACCAGCAGCGGCAGGTTGTGGACGACGAACAGGTCCTCGTGGAGCATCGCCCCAAAGCGGCGCAGCCCGCCCTTCAGTCCGGCAGTCATCAGCCCACTGGTGGCGACGATCGCCACTAGCCCGGCGGTCATCGCCCCCGCTGTCAGTGCAGCTCGCAGTCGATTGCGCCCCACATTGCCGGCGGCCAGCTGCCCGCCAATCCCCAGCCACCTGACCAGGAACGGGCGGCACGCAGCGGCCAGCGGGTCGATCAGCGCCGGCAGCAGCAGCACCGCCGCAGCCAGCAGCGCTGCCTGCGCGGCCAGCATGACCGCCTGGGAGGCCCAGATGGTGGGACGGCCGATGAGGCCCACGGCGACTGCCGCCGCCACGGTGAGGACCATCAGCGCCGCCCCCAGCCGTCCGCCGTGGCGCACGTACCAGCCTGACGCCAGCGCCTCCAGCGGCCGGATAGCGGTCAGTGGTGCCACACGGCCGGCCAACCACGCTGGCTGGAGCGCCCCGGCCACTGTCACTGCCAGCCCCAGCAGCGGGCTCAGGACCAACCCCCACCACGGCGCCTGGAGCGGTGCGTCGCGGAGCGTGCCCATGGCCCGCATCACCACCCAGCCCATCCCTAGCCCGACGGCGATCCCTCCCACCGCGCCGGCCAGGCCAAGCAGTCCGGCCTCGGCCAGGATCATCCGCCGCACCTGGTGCCGGGTCATGCCCACGGCTCGCAGTGTGCCGATCTCGTGCATCCGCTGCGCCAGCGACATACTTAAGGCGTTCAGGATGATGAAACAGGCCGCAAAAAGCAGCAGCCCTCCGGCCGCAAGCAGCCCGGCCTGCACCAGCACCGTGTTGGCCATGATCCCCTGCGCCGCCGCCTGCCCTGCCTGCCTTCCGGCTGCCTGCCCCACAATCGCCCCGGCCAGGGCGGTGCCGACGCCCAGGCTGACCGCCAGCCCGGTCAACAGGCTGCGCAGCCGGTGCCGTGCCACATTACGCCATGCCAGAGATGTCAGAGCAAAGGATTTGGTCATGCCGCGCCCATTGTACCACCACGTAGAGCCGAATGCAAAGCGACAGGCCAATACCCTGGCGCCTGGCCTGTCATGGGTTGACGGCTCCAGGGTGCCACGGAACCTTCATCTCTCCCGCATCGTCTATTCTTCGATCTTGGTTACTACTCGGCCATCTGGCCGCCGAGCGTTTCAACGCTCGGCGGGCATCAGAAACCCGCTGAAGCGGGTTGCGCATCCGCCGCTGGTCGAATGCGTTTCAACGCATTTCCGATTCCAGCCGCCGATTTTAATCGGCGGCTTGGCGGATGCCTGAGTAGTTACCGATTTGAGTGATCGGCGCATTGCAGTTACAATGCAGCCCGAAGCGTCTATTCGCCTGTTTGCGTTTTGCGACCTGCGCATTTGCGCATTCGCCGATTTTCGTTCGATTGAGGTGGCTGATGAGAAAAAGCATTGCGTTCGTGGTGTTGGCAGTGGTGTTGGCCGGGTGCACGCTGGGGTCACCCGCCACGCCCGCTCCGGCCGACGACCGACCCAACAGGCGGCGTGGCCGTTCTGTTCCAGCGCAGCGGCGGTCTCCTGCCGAGCGAGCTGCAGTGGGCAGTCTACCCCGACGGTCGGGTGGTGACCGGCAAGGGCGAGGAAGAATCGGTTCCCGCCGGCCAGGTGCAGGCGCTCCTGGCCGAGCTCAATGGCCTGGGCTTTTTCGAGCTCCAGGATTCCTACGGCCTGTCCGCAGTGTGCAATGACTGCTACACCTACAGCATCACCGTCAACGACGGCGGCCGGGTCAAGACCGTCATCGCCGTCGACGGCGCCGCTGACACCCCCGACACCGTTCTGGCGATCATCGACGCTCTCAACACCTTCCTATCTGGCGCTCCCTAGCGGCTTACTACCTGACCCCCAAAACCTGCCATCACTGCCTGTCCCAACGACACTCCCCCGTCGTTGCATGGCACCTGGCGATGAAGCAGCACCCGCAGTCTGGCCTCCTCCAGCAGTGGCGCCGCCAGTTTCACCAGCAGCCGGTTCTGGAAACAACCTCCACTCAGTGCCACTGTCTGGATTCCAGACTCCTGCCGGATCTGTCCACATACCTGGACGATCATCTGCGCCACCGCTGCGTGAAACCGGAAGGCGATCTCTGCCGCCGGCTGTCCCTGCTGCATTTCTGCCAGCACTGAGGCCAGCAGCGGCCTGAGCCGCACCACCAGCCCATCTCCGCCCTGCTCCAGCCCAAACGGGTAGGAACCACCTCCAATGCTTACATCCCCCGGCCCGCCGGCCGCATCTTCGGACTCTGATCCTTCGTGACGTTTGTGCCCTTGCTGGCTAACGCTGCTCGTCAGCGCCAACTGTTCCAGCTCGATCGCCGCCTGCGCCTCGTACGTCGCCGTGTGGCACGCCCTCAGCAGCGCGCTCACTGCGTCGAACAGCCGGCCCATCGACGAGGTGGGTGGAGTGTTGATCTGGCGATCGATCTGGCGGTAAAACGCAAACTCGGCCCCGGGCGAGGAATGGAAAAGCCATGATGGGACGGCATCTGGTCCCAGCAGGCAGTATATGTACGCCGGCCGCAATTCGCCATGGGTGGCGGATCGCCGTGTCGCCTCCGGGCAGCGGCAGGTATTCCAGGTGGGCGGCCCTCCGAAACCCGGCATAGCCGCCCACCAGCCACTCGCCGCCCCAAATCGCCCCGTCCAGGCCGTAGCCGGTGCCGTCCAACGCCACGCCGATGACCGGCCCGTCGCCCGGGGTCCAGCCGTTGTCGGCCAGGCAGGCGGCGATGTGGGCGTGGTGGTGCTGCACCCGCACCACCGGCCTGCCTGGGACGGCGTGGTCCAGCGCAAAGCGCGTGGTGGCATAGTCAGGGTGCAGGTCACAGGCCACCTGCTCCGGTTCGAGGCGGAAAAGGTGTTTGTACAAGGCCAGCGTGGCTTCCAGGTGTTCCACGTCTCCAGGTTCTCCATGTCGCCGATGTGCTGGCTGACAAAGGCATAGTCGTCGCGGGCCAGGCAGAAGGTGTTCTTTAGATCCGGTCCGGCGGCCAGGATCGGTCGCACCGGGAAGGGCAGGCGGATCGGAAAGGGGGCATAGCCCCGTGCCCGCCGCACCGGCTGAGCGACGCTCTTGGCGCCTACCTCAACCACCTGCCACACCGAGTCGTCATAACGGGAAAAGATGCCCCGGTTGTGGAGCAAGAAGGCGTCGGCCAGCCGCGCCCAGCCGCCGCAGCGCCTCGTCGTTCTCCATGGCGATCGGCTCTTCGCTCAGGTTGCCGCTGGTCATCACCAGTGGGCGACCCACATCGCGCAGCAGGATGTGGTGCAGGGGCGTATAGGGCAGCATCACCCCCAGCGTGTGGACGTTGGGCGCGACCTCTTCGACGACTGACGAGCCGGGCAGCCGGCCGAGCAGCACGATCGGCGCCTGGGGCGAGGTCAGCAGCGCCTCTTCGTCCGCCGACACCTGGCAGTGGGTCTTGGCCTCTTCCAGGGTCGCAACCATGATCGCGAACGGCTTGTGCGGGACGGCGTTTGCGATCGCGGAGCGTCTGCACCGCCTCGGCGTTGGTTGCGTCGCAGGCCAGCAGGAACCCGCCCAGCCCCTTGATCGCCACGATCTGGCCGGCCAGCAGCAGGTCGCGTGCCCGCTCGAGCACTGCGGCATCGGCATGCTCGGCATCGCCGGCCAGCGGCTGTCCCGCCGGCATCGGCCAGCCACAGGTGTGGGCCGCAGACCGGGCAGGCGTTGGGCTGGGCGTGAAAGCGTCGGTTCGACGGATCGTCGTACTCGCGCTGGCAGTCAGGGCACAGTGGAAAGACGCGCATGGTGGTGTTGGGCCGGTCGTAGGGGATATCGGCGATGATCGTAAAGCGCGGCCCGCAGTTGGTGCAGTTGGTGAACGGGTAGCGATAGCGCCGGTCGTCCGGGTCCAGCACCTCGCGCAGGCAGTCGGGGCAGGTGGCCACGTCGGGCGAGATGAGCTGGTAGCGCCCTTCCTGGCGCTCCGAGTGGCGGATCTCAAAGCCGGTGAAGCCCTGGGTGGGGATCGGCCGTGCCGTCAGCGCCTCGATGTGGGCCAGCGGCGGCGCCTCGGCAGTCAGCGCGGCGACAAAGGCGTCGAGCGCCTCCGGCGACCCTTCGACCTCCAGATCCACGCCGCCGGAGTGGTTCAGCACCCAGCCGCGCAGCCCCAGGCGCACCGCCAGGTTGTAGACAAAGGGGCGAAAACCCACCCCCTGCACGACGCCGCCGACCGAGATGTGCAGCGCTTGCTGCTGTCACCCCAGCTCCACCCCCCAGGCGCGCAGCTCGCCCACGGCGGCATCCACCAGGGCGTCGATCTGGGCGGCGATCGGCGCCGACAGCTCCAGCCCCCACTCCAGCGAGGCCGGCTCCAGTCCCCACAGCACCACCTGTTCGGGCAGCGTGCCCTGAAAGCCGGCCAACGCCAGCAGCTCCTGCAGGCCCACCTGGTGCATCGACATCTTGACCTGCAGCGCCGCAGGGATCGCCTCCCCTTCCAGGCGCACCAGGCTGCCGGGCGGCTGGCCGGTCTGCACGGCGTCGGTGATCAGCAGATGGCTGACCCCTTCCAGGTAGGGCAGCAGGTCCAGTCCCATCACCCCGCCGTCCATGACCTGTACGTCCGGCGGCAGCCGGTAGCGGGCCGCCATACGCTCCACCGCCCGCACCCCCAGCCCTTCATCCTGCAGCAGGATATTGCCCAGGCCGAGTACCAGTATCCGTCGTTCCATGGTCTGCCTATTGTATCACTGGAAGAATAGAAGCTGGAAGCTGGAGCGCAGTGCTCCAACTTCCAGCTTCCGCTCACGAGATGTCATCTGCGGTCACTTCGCGGCCGGTGGCGTCCACGACGTGCACCGCACAGGCCATGCACGGGTCGAAGGAGTGGACGGTGCGCAGGATCTCGACCGGCCGCTCCGGATCGACCAACGGTGTGCCGATCAGCGCCTCTTCCCACGGACCGCGCCGGTTCTGGGCGTCGCGCGGCGACCCGTTCCACACTGTGGCGACCACCGCCTGGTAGTTGTCGATCTGGCCGTTGCGGATGTGGACCCAATGGCCCAGCGCGCCGCGCGGCGCTTCGGTGGCGCCCCAGCCGACCGCCTCGGCCGGCCAGGTGGCCGGATCCCACAGCGCGCCGTTGTGGATGGCCAGGTTGCCGCTGTCCATGTTGGCCTCCAGCTCGTTCAGCCACGGCTCGATCTGCTCGGCGATCACCACCGTCTCGATGCCGCGCGCCGCCACCCGCCCCAGGGTCGAGAACAGCGCCTCGGGCCCAACGCCCAGCGCGCCGAGCACCTGGTCGACCAACTGCTGCACCCGCGGATGGCCGGCCGCATAGGCCACCAGCATCCGCGCCAGCGGCCCCACCTCCATCGGCGCCTCGTTGTAGCGTGGCGCCTTGAGCCAGGAGTACTTGCCGTCGGTGTCCAGATAGTCGTAGGGGAACGCCGGCCCGGTGTAGTTGGCCTGGGTCTCCCCCTGCCACGGGTGCTTGCCGCTGCCGTCCCCGTCGCTATAGCTGTACCACGACCGGGTCACATATTCCTTGATCTGGTTGTGATCCAGCGGCTCGGGCGGAGCGCCGATATTGCGGTTCATGATCACGCCCTGCGGCAGCCACAGACGCCGCCGGATCGCCGCTGGTGTTGGTCGGAAAGTCGCCGTAGGACAGATAGTTGCCCGGCCCCGCTCCCAGGTTGGCCCAGTCCTTGTAGTACGATGCCACGAGCAGCAGATCGGGCACGTACACCTTGTTGACAAACTCCAGGGCCTGGGCCGCCAGGTTCCGCATCGTGGCGATGCGCGACGGGTTGATGGCGTGCGGGCTGTTGGGGTCCACCGGGATGGCCATGCCGCCCACCAGGTAGGTCTGCGGGTGCGGGTTCTTGCCGCCCAGCAGGGCCTGTATCTTGATCACCTCGCGCTGCCAGGTCAGCGCCTCCAGGTAGTGGGCCACCGCCAGCAGGTTGGCCTCAGCCGGCAGCCGGTAGGCAGGGTGGCCCCAGTAGGCGTTGGCGAACAGGCCAAGCTGGCCGCTGTTCACAAAGGTCTGTAGCCGGTCGCGGACGCCCTGAAAGTATTCTGGGCTCGAATTGGGCCAGTCGGAGATCGATCTGCGCCAGGTTGCTGGTGGCAACCGGGTCGGCCGACAGGGCGCTGACCACGTCCACCCAGTCGAGGGCGTGGAGGTGGTAGAAGTGGATGACGTGATCCTGGACGAACTGCGCCCCTTCCAGCAGGTTGCGCACGATGCGGGCATTGTCCGGGATGGTGATGCCCAGGGCATTTTCGACTGCTCGCACGGAGCAGATGGCGTGAACGGTCGTTCAGACGCCGCAGATGCGCTGGGTAAAGATCCAGGCGTCGCGCGGATCCCGCCCCTGCATCACCAGCTCGATGCCGCGGAACATCGTCCCGGCGCTCCAGGCGTCGGTCACCTTTCCGTTCTGGACCTCGACTTCGACGCGCAGGTGTCCCTCGATGCGGGTGATCGGGTCGATGACCACCCTCTGAGAGGGCGGAGCGGTTCCATTGCTGTTCTTCTCGACTATGGCAAAAAGGTCTTGGGCATGGGTTACTATCCTTTCTGTGCTCGGCGCTAGTCATCGCCCGGAATGTAGAACGGCGAATGGCGGTCCCAGAAACGCTGCTCCGAACAGCCCAGGCAGCCGTGGCCGGCGCCGATCGGCCACTCGGTGCCGTCGTTCCACTTGACCGAGGGGCAGTTGTGCTTGGTGTCCGGCCCGCGGCAGCCCATCTGGAACAGGCACCATCCCTGCCGGTGCGCCAGGTCGCCCCATTCCTGCACAAACTCGTCATGCTCATAGTGCTCGTGGCGCGGGCATTCCTCGTGGATCTCCTCGCCGTAGGCAAACAGCGGGCGGCCAGAACCGTCGGTCTCCGGCCATTGCTGGAAGGTGAGGAAATGGACGATCGTGGCCGTGAGGTTGGCGACGTTTACCGGGCAGCCGGGCAGGTTGATGAGGGTCGCCAGGCCCGGCACCGCATCCTTGACCCCGACGGCGCCGGTTGGATTGGGAACGGCCGCCGCCAGCCCGCCTTCCCAGGCGCACGTGCCGACCGCCAGCGTGGCCAGCGCCTGGCTGCACACCTCCTGGGCGATGCTCAGCGCCGTCCGGCCGCCGATGCCGCAGTAGACGCCGCCGTCGCCGGTGGGGATCGAGCCCTCGACCACGCAGACATACTGCCCGGCATAATCCCGCACCGTGTCCTCCAGCGACTTGACCGACATGCGCCCGGAGGGCACCATGATCGTCTCGTGGTAGTTCAGCGACAGGATGTCGAGCAGCAGGTCGTCGACGTCCGGCTGGCTGGCCCGCAGGAACGACTCGGTGTCGGCCGTGCAGTCCTGGAAGTTCAGCCAGACCACGGGGGGACGCACCGCCGTCTCCAGGGCGTGGGCGATGCGTCCGGCGTAGCGGGCGGGCAGGGCCAGCGTGCCCTGCCATCAGGCCGCAGAACTTGAGGAACTCTCGGCGGCTGACACTCTCGCTGGGCCAGCCGTCCTTCGAAAGCAGGCGCGCTGCCTTCAACCAACCTGGAGTTTGGTCATACTTGCCTCCGATTAGGTTTGCGTGGACTCTTGGCCGCCGTCAACGAGAATAGCGGGGAGTTGCGCTATGGCCTATTCTCGAAGGGTGACCGGGCTGAGTTGAGGGCGTGGCGCGCGCTGCCACTCAACCACGCTGCATCGCTGCAGTCGTGGATGACCCACAGTTGGCAGATCCCATTATTTACCTAAATGTTAGCAATCCATTTAGTAATGAGATCTGAGCAGAGAGAGATGCACGCAAACTATACACAAGTTTTGGTATGTGTCAAATCGCGAGGTGCCCATTGTGAGCCTGCTATTCGGCAGGCAGGGCTTGCTGATCTGTCATTTGCTGTGGTGAACCGTTGCGGTCGCCGGCGGGATCTCTGCTATTCGAGATTGAATTGGATTCCCTTATCTCCCGGGCAGCAGTGGACCTCTACCGTCACATGGACGAGCCCCAGGCCGCCGGGGATCAGCGACTTGTACCAGTCGGGCGGCCGGGGTGCCTGGCTGATCACCGACACGATGGCAGCATAAATGCCCGGCCCGACCGACCAGAGGTGAAGGTCGGCAATCCGATTGTCGTCGTGCCGCTCGATGCCGTCCCTGACCGCTTGCAGGATCTGTGTTGGTGCCTGCCGGTCCAGCAGTACGGCGCTGGTCTGGCGCAGCAGGCCCAGCGACCAGCGCGCTACCATGATGGCCCCCACGATGCCCATCAGCGGGTCCATCCAGGCCATATGCAGGTATTTTGCGGCCAGCAAGGCGAATATCGCCAGCAGCGAGGTGAGAGCATCGGCCAGCACGTGGAGGTAAGCAGACCGCAGGTTGTGATCGCTGTGATGTGGGCGTGCCCGTGGTCACTGTCGTCGTGGCGGTGCTCATGGTCTCCGCTGGACGATGCTCGTGGTCTGCGTCTCCCAGGATGAACATCGATGCCCCGTTCACAATCAGGCCCAGGACTGCGACGAGGATCGCCTGGCTGAAGGCGATAGGTACAGGGTGGGCCAGCCGATCGAGGCTTTCTCCGGCCATCAGCAGGGCGAAAACGACCAGCAGGACGGCGCCCGAAAACCCACCCAGGGCGTTCGCCTTGCCCGTGCCAAAGCAATAGCCCGGGTCGTACGCGTGGCGCCGGGCGTAGACGTAGGCAAAGACGCTGATGCTCAGTGCTGCAGCGTGCGAGGCCATGTGCAGTCCGTCGGCCAGCAGCGCCATCGAGCCGAAAAACAGGCCGGCGGCGATCTCGGCGACCATCATAATTCCGGTAATGGCGATCACGACCAGCGTCCGCTGTTCTGCCGATCGCCTGATCCCCTGACCAAAGTCATGGGCATGCTGCCACAGGCCAAGATTGGTGTGATGCACGGTGTCCTATCCTTGTTCTCAGATTCTCAGGCGCCGGCCCTTAACAGCTCCAGGAGCCCATCCGGATAGAGCGGCGCCGACGGGCCGAACGAATCGAGATGCCTCCACACCGCCTTGAGGGGAACGTCCCCGTCGTCGTGGCCGAGCAGGGTATCCACCTCGTACAGGGCCTGGTCGACAAGTCTTCCTTCGTACAATCAGCACGATCTCGTGCCCCTGCTGGCCGTTGTAGACTAAAGATGTTCTCGAGCATTGTCACGTAGTGCAGATCGGTCACCTCTGCGCCAAGCTCTTCCATGAGCTCACGCTCCACGGTGCGCTGGCCATGCTCGCCAAACTCGATGCTGCCGCCCAACGGCCTGTAAAAGTGGTGGCCTTTGCTCGGATCGTACCATTCTGCCACCAGGATCTGATCTTCCCGCCGGAAGATGCAGATGGCTATCGGCCTTATCTGCCCTGGTTTCACGTCAACGACTCCTTTTCGCCATCTCTTCTGCCTCGAATTCTTCCACCGTCAGACCAAATATGACCTCGTCGTAATGCTGTCCGTCAGTGTAGACCATCCGCCGCAGCCGGCCCTCCTCCCTGAATCCGAGCTTCCGGTGCAGCTCCAGCGACGCCTCGTTGAATGCATACACGTGAGCGTTCACCTTCTGGTAGCGCAGCTCGCGGAAAAAGTAGCCCAGCACTATCCGGATCGCCTCCGACGCATAGCCGTTGCGCCAGTGCTCCCGCCTGACGGCGATGCCGTACTGGAACGTGCCCACCCGCGGATCGCAGCTGTGGGTGTCGAGTGCGCCGACAAACTCACCGGCCAGGTTCTCGATCACCCACCGGAACTCGTGGTTCTTGTCGCCCGACGCAGCCTGGTCTGCCGTCCACTTCCTGGTCGACTCCTGCGAGCCGGGGAATGGGATCCAATAGGACCATCGCGCGACATCGGTGTCCTGGTCCCAGTCAAAGAATGCTTGCCAATCTCCTGGCTCCACCGCCCGCAAGCGAACCAGCTTACCTTGCCAGATGCTTGTCATCTTCCCACTTCGCTCCGTCCTTGCTCAGGCCGCCACTAGCTCTCGGAACCGCTCGACATAATCCAGCGACTGGTGCCGGAAATAGGTGTTGTACAGCTCGGCGTAGTGACCGCCCTGCGCCATGAGCTGATCGTGCGTGCCCTCTTCGATGATCCGGCCTTCCTTCATGACGATGATCCGGTCGGCGTGCCGGACGGTAGACAGCCGGTGGGCGATGATGATCGCCGTCCGGTCGCGCATGATCGTCTCCAGCCCTTCCTGGATCTGTGCCTCGGTAAACGGGTCGACGCTGGCCGTGGCCTCGTCCAGGACAAAGATGGCCGGGTCTTTGAGCAGCACCCGGGCCAGGGCCACCAACTGCCGCTGGCCCATCGACAGGTTGGCTCCTCGCTCGCCCACGTCGGTGTCCAGCCCGGCCGACAGGCCATCGAGCCACTCGCCCTTGCTGATGCGCGTGGCCGTCTCGCGCACCGCTTCGTCAGAGGCGTCGGGCCGGCCGTAGCGGATGTTGTCGCGCACCGTGCCCGAAAAGAGGAACGGTTCCTGGGGCACGACGCCGATCTGCTGGCGGTACTGCTGCAGGTCGAGCCGGCGGATGTCGCGGCCGTCGACGAGCAGTTTTCCATCCTGGAACTCGTAGAAGCGGCTGATCAGCCGGGCGATGCTGCTCTTGCCCGCTCCCGTGTGACCCACCAGGGCTAGCGTCTCCCTGGGCCGGATTTCCAGCGTCAACCCGGGCAGCACCACCTCATTGCCGGTGTAGGTGAATTCCAGATCGCGGAACTCGATCTGCCCGTCTAGCCGGTCAACCGGCTCGGCGGCGACCTGGATCACCTTGGGCTTGGCGTCGATCAGGGCAAAGGCCCGTTCGGCCGCCGACAGGCCGTCCTGGAACTGGCTCCAGAATGAGGCGATGCTGAGCATCGGCCACCAGTAGAATCCCACCGCTTGCATGAACAGGTACCAATCGCCGGGGCTCAGCCCTCCGCGTGTGGCCAGGCCACCGGCATAGACCAGCGAGGCGATCCCCAGCCCTGAGGCCATGCCCATCACCGGAAAGATAGTGTTGAGCGTCAGCCCGCGCCGCAGCCCGACCTGGTATGCCTGGCGATTGTTGGCCTGGAAAGTGTCATAGATGGCATGCTCCTGCCGGAAGCTCTTGGCCACCACGATGCCGCTGATCGACTCCTGGATCTGGGCGTTGATCTTGGCCGTCACCCGGCGGGCATGCTGGGTAACGGTCCGGGCGATGCGCCGGAAGCTGAGGGCCAACGCCACGGCAAGGGGTGTCATCACCAATAAGAGAAATGTCAACCATAGGTTGATACCGACCAGCACGACCGACAGGATGACCACCAGCAGCACCTGGCTGACCAGGCTCACCGTCAGGTTTACCGTTTCGGCAAAATCCTGTGTATCTGACGTGACCCGGCTGACGATCTTGCCCGACGGATGCTCGTCGTAGAACGACAGGTCGTTGTGGATGATGGCTCTGAACACATCCTCCCGCACCTTGAGCACGACGTTGCCGACCACCCGCGCCGCTAGCCACTGCTGGGCATAGTTGAACCCCCAGCCTGCCACGCCGAGGAGCAGCACACCGCCGGCCAGCAGCAGGATCGCTGTCAGCGACGGGTCCTGCGCCATCAGATCGATCCCTTTCGAGATCAGGATCGGCCCACCCGTCCCCGCCATCGAGTTCATAAAGATCATCAACCCCACGACCGCCATCTGCCGGCCGTAGGGCCTGAAGTAGCTCACGATGCGCGCCACCAGCTCACGATCGCTGTAGTTGCGATCGTAGGTTTCGGTGTCAAGTCCGTCAAGAATAAAGCCCATTATTCACACCTGGCAAAGATCCGGCAGTAGTCAGGGCTGCGGGTCAACAGCTCATCGTGGGTGCCCTGGTCGACGAGGCGGCCCTGGCGCAGAACCAGGATGCGATCGGCCCAGCGGATCTGGCTGAGCCGGTGGGTGATCAGAAACGTCGTTCGCTGGCTGCTGATGCGACGCATGGCCCGCTGGATCTGGTCCTCAGTGGCGCTGTCGATGGCGCTGGTGCTGTCGTCCAGGATCAGGATGCGCGGGTCGGTCAGGAAGGCGCGGGCGATGGCGATCCGCTGCCGCTGTCCGCCTGACAGAGTTACGCCCCGCTCGCCGACCTCTGTCTCGTAGCCATCGTGGAAGCTGGAGATGAACTCGTGCGCCTGCGCCTCGTGCGCTGCCTGCTCGATGGCCTCCCGAGTCGCGTCGGACACCCCAAACGTAATATTCTCGGCCAGCGACCGTGAAAAGAGGAACACGTCCTGCTCGATGGTCGAAATCTGGGACCGCAACGACTCCAGATTCCAATCGCGGACGTCGACGCCGTCGACCAGAACCCGCCCGCTGGTCACGTCAAAGATGCGGTTGATCAGCCGGGTCAGCGTCGTCTTGCCCGAGCCGGTCTGGCCGACGATGGCGATCGTCTCGCCCGGGTGGGTCACAAAGCTCACGTCCTGGATCACCGGGTTGCCGTCGTAGGCAAAGCTGACCCGGTCAAAGACTACCTCGCCACGGATCGGCCTGGCGGTGCCCGCCACATTCTCGTCCAGCTCTGTCTCGGTGTTGATCAGCTCCAGGATCCGCTCGGCGCTGGCGACGCCCAACTGGACCAGGTTGAACGTAAAGATCGAGATGTAGGTTGGGAAACGCAGCGCGTTCATCAGGCCCATGAAAGAGATCACCTGGCCCAACGTCAGCCCGCCGGCCCGGTAGAGCAGCAGCCCGTGCAGCAGGGCGCCGGCCCAAGCCAGGCTGAACATCAAGCCCGGCAAGTAGCGGGCCTGGATGCCGCCCTGCCTGACGAAATAGTCGCGGTACAGCCGGGCGTTGCCGACGAACTTGTCCCACTCGTAGCGCTCCATGGCGTTGGCCTTGACCACCTCGATGCCGGCGATCGCTTCGGCCAGGCCGGCGTTCATGTCGCCAAACTGCTCGCGCAGGGCGATGCTCACCGGATTGAGCCGCCGGTTATAGTCGATTAGCGTCACAGCCAGCAGCACGATAAAGATCGATGGCACCAGCAGCAGGACGGGCTTGAGCTGGGCAATCAGCACGATGGGCAAGACTACTCCCAGCGCCGAATCGGTGATGAGCATGATGCCGGGACTGAACATGATGTTGAGCATGCGCACATCGTTGGTGGCGCGGGCCATGATGTCGCCGATCCGCTGCCGGCCGTGGAAGGTCTGGCTCTTGCCCAGCAGGCTGGCATACAGCTCGTCACGCGAGTCCCGCTCCACCCGCTGGGCGGTGAACTCGACGGTATAGTTGCGCATCAGCCCGGTCAGCCCCTGGCCGACGGCAAAGCCAAAGATGGTCAGGGCGATGGCCAGCAGCGCCGGCGACGCCCAGCCCGGCGTCGTGATCAGATCGAAGGCGCGGCCGATGTTTACCTGATTAGAGCTGTAAAAGTAGTTGTTGAGCACCGCCGCCAGGATGGTGCCAAGGGGGAAAATCGGATATCGCAGGGCGTGCGACCATATCCAGCGCGCCGGCCCAGACCGGTTGTAGCGGTATTCCTTTTGTGGTTTGAACTCGCGCTTGCTTGCCAATTCCTCACCTGTGCCGGAAGAACAGACGGCACAACCGTGGCATTGTACCTCAAAAGGTTTGTGGCGGCAAGGGCAAAGAGCCACGTGGGCAAAAGGACAGCCGCAGATGGCGATCCCCCAAAAACAGTCGAGCCCCTGGATTCCCAAGGGCTCGACCGCAATCATCGGTACTCGGGTGCTTGCTCACAGCTCGAGGCCCTGAACCCGGTAGTACTCTAGCAGCTCGGCCGGCAGCAATGCCCGGATCGCCTCGGCGCGCCGGATCACTCTGCCGAGCCAATGGCCCGCGGGGAGCAGCTCTTCGGCCTCCAGTTCTGTAACCCAGCGGCACTCAGAGTGCTCCCAACTGAGCTTGACGTCTGCCGGCTCCCGGACGGAACAGCAGAACTGGACGAGGAGCAGCTCGTTTTCCGGCTTGGCTTCACCTCGGTAGAAATGCGCAGTGCCGACCACAAAGTCGATTTGCACCCCGATGCCGAGCTCTTCGTGGACCTCCCTGTGCACGGCCTCCACAAAGCCCTCACCCTGGTCCACCCGTCCGGAGATGCACTCCCAGGTGCCGGCGCCGGCGTCCTTCGCTTCAGACCGCTTGAGTACGAGGTAGCGTCCGTCGGATGGGCGCCACAGCAGCGCGCCAATGCCGGCAGAGAAGCGTCCGATAGGCATTCAGGCTCTCCTTGAACAGACTGCCTCTCACTCCGGCTCTCTCCCCAAGAGGGAGAGGAAGCAGAGTCATGGGATGGGCACGGTCAGCCATGTGGGCAGCTGCATCGCGTCGGCATCCATCTGATCGTTGAGGATCATCTGGCCTAGCGTTTCACCCCATTGTGTCAAAGCCGGGATCCCTTTTGGATCATCCATCTCAATGGGTGGGTCCAGATCGACCTGGAAACGGCGAAAGTCAAGCTCGGGGAAGAATTGCCGCACCAGACGGACCTGCTGGTCGCTCGAGTCGGCGAGGAAGGTGTCAACCAGAGGGCGGATCCACTGTAGCGGGTTCATGTCGGCCGGGGCGAGCCGACTCCGGCACAGCCGGCACGCGTCCTGTCCCGATGCTGATCAGGGTCGTCTCCTTCTGATCCCATCCCAGCCGATAAGCAGCCTCCCAGGCAGCCAGATAGACGGGGTTGGTGTAGGCGCCGACCCCGCCGTCCACGTAGCGGTCATCGACCACGGGGAAATAGGTGGGCACCGAGCTGCTACACAGCGCGGCGTACCACAGCTTCATCTCCTTGTACTCATCCTTCCCCGTCTTGACAAATAGGGTGCGGTTGTCCTTTACGTCGCGGATGGTGATGACCACGTTGAACGGCGCCAGGTCGCCCATTCTTAGCTCGCCTAGGGTATCGCGCAGCGCGGCAATGAGCGGCTCGTTGGGGTACTTGAAGGTGGCCAACGGCCAGATGGTACGCCAGGATCTCCCGAATATCGTGCCTCCGAGCCGGACGTACAGCTCGTGCATTCGCTCTGCCGGGATGCTGGCGCCGATGGCCGCCGAGATGATGCTGCCCGTCGAAGTGCCGGCCGACAGGTGGAATAGGTCCGAGCAGGGCTTGCCCAACTCGGCCTCGACCACAGCCAGTGCCTTGGCTACCATAGTGCCACGGATCCCGCCGCCGTCGACCGCCAACGCGACGTGTTTTCGGAACGGCTTCATCCTTCACCTCCTCCAAGTCAGAGGCTGTCCCTGCCAATGCTGCTCTCTGGCCTTGCCATTCATCAGCGATGGCCGCGGCAGCAGCGGATATCTCGCTGCACGCTAGCCTCTGAGGTGGGCGATTGTGCCCAACATGAGGTTCAACGCCTGCCCGACTGACAGGACCACAGGTCGATAGCTGTAGTTGTCTATTGCGGCTTCGGCGATCGGCCCCTCGGCCGGCGCGTCGATCCGGGCCAGTGTCACAGACATGTCACTCCGGCCCTTCCGGCACGGCCGGCTCACAAACTCGGCCAGAAGGTTGTGCAGCGTCTCCGGCTCGGCTCCGTTGCGGATGGCATCGGCCAGCCCGGCGGCCAGCTGCCAGCTCAAGTCATCCTCTCTTCCAGGCGGTTCGTGCCGGAGACTAAATCGAAAGGTCTCCACGATCCGCGACGGCTCGACCATGTCCTGTGGGCCATCGGGTGGTCCCGGAACGGGGACTATGTCTGTCCCTTCTTCGTTGTACTCGATGACCAGGTAGACAGGCCCGTGTTGGCTTGGCGTCTTCAACTGGAATTCGACCGGCTGAGGAACCACGATCTCCCGCCCGCACTGGTCCAGCGCCAGCCCTGGCTCGACAAGCACTCGCCGCGGCTGTGGCGGGTCGGCTGGGCGGACCCGCAGGCCACACACAACACCGTAGCCATGCAGGTAACGGGCATGCTGCGAATGCTTTTTGATAAAGTAGGTCTGCTCGGCTTGGAAGTCCTGTTCCGACAGCAGCTTGCCGGCAAAGTAGTGATTCCGCTGGGGCGGCTGTGGGCCGCCACACGGATCTCGGTCGACTGTCTCCATGTCTCTCCTCCCTCCAGCCCATTATACTACAGATCGTCACAGAATGGAACCCCCATTTTGTCGCTCCTGCTGGCCTACTGCGTGGCTACTCTAGTCAGAAGAGCAGGGCTCTGGTCGAGCAGCCGCCAATCGGGGAACGAGATCCGTCGCTTCGTCCACGACGACAGGGATAAGGAGTGATCTACTACAGGTCGACGAACTGGCGCTCGTAGAGCTCGCGATACAGGCCGCCGCGCGCCAGCAGCTCCTGGTGTGTGCCCTGCTCGACGATGCGGCCGGCCTGGACGACGCAGATCAGGTCGGCGTCGCGCACCGTGCTCAGCCGGTGGGCGATAACCACCGCCGTCCGCCCAGCTAGGAGCCGTTGCAGGGCTTCCTGGATCAGAACTTCGGTCATCGTGTCCACGCTGGCCGTGGCTTCGTCCAGGATCAGGAGCCGTGGATCGGCCAGGACGGCCCGGGCGATACAGACGAGCTGGCGCTGTCCAACAGACAGGTTTGCGCTGCCCTCCAGGATCTGGGTCTGATAGCCGTCGGGCAGGGCGGAAACAAAGTCGTGGGCGTTGGCTAGGCGGGCGGCCTCTTCCACCAGCTGCTCGTCCGCATCGGGACGGCCAAAGCGGATATTGTCGGCAATCGTCCCGGTGAACAGGAATGGGTCCTGTGGCACCAACCCGGTCTGCTGCCGCAGCGAGCGCTGGGTCACGTGGCGGACGTCGATGCCGTCGATCAGCACGGCGCCGTCGGTAACGTCGTACAGGCGGGCGATCAGGTTGGCGATCGACGTCTTGCCGGCTCCGGTCGGCCCGACCAGTGCGGTCGTCTGGCCCGGCTCGATGACCAGGTTGACGTTGCGGAGAACCCGAGTGTCACCACGATAGGAGAAGGACACCTCCCGGAGCTCCACCCGGCCGGCGATGGGCGGCATGTCGCCGGCGTCCGGGCAGTCCTGGACCTCCGGCTCGGTGTCAAGCAGGTCGAGCACCCGCTCGCCGCCGGCCATGGCCGCCTGGAGCGTGGTGTAGAGCTGGCTGAGTTCCTGGATCGGCTGAAAGAAGCGGGTGACGTAGGCTAGAAAGGCGACCACGATGCCCAGCGTCAGTTCGTCGCGTGCCACAGCCAGGCCCCCAAACCAGAGCACAACGGCAGTAGCCAGCATCCCCAGAAATTCGACAGTGGGCAAGAAGACAAACGACAGTGACAGTGCAGAGATGGTGGCGTCACGATTAGCGCGGTTCACCTCGTCGAACCGCTCATGCGAGGCTTCTTCCTGGGCAAAGGCCTGGATGACCCGCATGCCCGACAGGTCCTCGGCCAGATCACCCACCACGGCGGCGATCCGCGCCCGAGTCTGGCGGTAGGCGACCTTGGCCCGCCGGGCAAACAGGAATGTCGCCAGCAACATCAGTGGCAGGACGCTAAAGGCCAGCAGCGCCAGGCGAGGGCTCATCGACAGCATCACGACGATGATTCCGACCAGAAGAAGGCTGTCGCCGATGAGGGTGACCAGGCCCTGAGACAGCAGCTCGTTGATGACCCCTACGTCGTTGATGACCCGTGAGATGGTCACGCCGACGATGTGGGTATCGTGGTAGCCAAGCGGCAACGCCTGGAGGTGGCGGAAGAGCTGATCGCGCAGCGTGGCCAAGACCCGCTGCCCAACCCATGACAGAAGATACTGCTGCCCCGCCGAGGCCAGGAAGAGCGCAAGCAGGGCGGCGATCATCAACGCGGCAATACGAGCCAGGCCGCCGGCGTCACCCTGGGCGATGTAGCCGTCGATGGCGACCTTGGTAAGGTATGGACTCACCAGGCTTAGCGCAGTGATAGCCAGCGTCAGGCCAAAGGCGGCGGCCATGCGCCGCCAGTAGGGCTGGAGATAGACCAACAGCCGGATCACCAGTCGCCGGTCAAAGGCGCGGCCGCCTTCGTCGGTGCCATCGCCAAAGCTCTCAATCGCCCCCCGCGGTCCCATGCTTGGGCCGGTTGCGCCGATGGAAAAGCTCATGGCTCAGTCTTTCCTCAACTGCCGTTCGTAGATCTCGGCATACAACCCCGAGTTCCGTAACAGCTCGTCGTGCGTCCCGCGCGCGGCGATCTGCCCCCTGTTCAGCACCAGGATTAGGTCGGCGATGCGGACCGTGCTGAGCCGTTGGGCAATGACAAACGAAGTCCGGCCACGCATTAGCCGTTCCAGCGCGACCTGGATTAGCTGCTCGGTCTCTGTGTCTACGCTCGACATGGCGTCGTCCAGGATCAGGATGCGCGGATCCTTGAGCAGCGCGCGAGCGATGGCTACCCGCTGTTTCTGCCCGCCCGACAGGGTGACGCCGCGTTCGCCGACCAGGGTGTCGTAGCCATCCGGCGTAGCCATGATGAACTCGTGAGCCTGGGCAGCCTGCGCCGCGGCCATGATTTCCTCTTCGGTTGCGTCTGGCGTGCCAAAGGCGATGTTCTCCCGGATCGTAGTCGCAAACAGGGTTGTCTCCTGAAGAACGATGCCGATCTGGTCGCGGAGCGAGCTGAGCGTAACCTCGCGGATGTCGTGGCCGTCGATGGTGATCCGCCCGCTGGTCGGATCGTAAAAGCGCGGGATCAGGCTGGTGATCGTCGATTTGCCCGAGCCGGTCATGCCCAGCAGGGCGATCACCTGACCCGGCAGCGCCTCGAAGGTCAGATCGCGCAGCACGCCGTGCCGCCCAAAGTAGGCGAACGACACCCCCTCGAAACGGACGTGGCCGCGAACCGCTGGCAGCGCCGTGGCGCCGAGTGTATCCTGGACCTCCGACTCGGCGTCCAGAATGTCAAAGATCCGCTGGCCGGCGGAGGCGGCGATGGCCAGCACAGGGACGATCATACCCATGCGGCGGATCGGGTTAACGAGCTGGCCCATGTAGGTGGTAAAAGCAACGAGCTCACCCAGGCTAAGGTGACCGTCGACGACCTGTACTCCACCGGCCCACAAGATCAGGACGACGCCAAGGCTGGCGATCAGGTCGATAAGTGGGGTGTTGATCGCTTGCAGGCGGGCAGCGCGGGCCGACAGGTCAAACCACAAATCGTTCTCGCGGTCAAAGTGGGCGATCTCAGCCCTTTCTTGGGCAAAAGCCTTCACAACCCGGGCGCCGCGCAGGTTTTGCTCTAGTCGAGTGGTCACTACCCCCAACTGCTGCTGGATTGCCAGCGACAGGGGTCGATAGGCCCGCCCAAAGCGATAGGCCACGTAGGCCAGGAAGGGCATGGTAGCCAGGGCCAGGAGGGCAAGGCGAGGGTTCATCCACAACAGCACCGCAGTAGTGCCCAGCAGCAGGACTGAGCCCTCGATCAGCCGCAGCACCGCCCGGCCGGTCAAGAAGCGGATGCGGTCCACATCCTGTACGGCGCGTGACAGGAGCTGGCCGGTCTCGGCCCGGTCGTGGTAGGAGAAGGACAAAGCAGCCAGCTTTAGGTGGATGGCGTTGCGCAGATCGTAGGCCACGCCCTGCGATGCTATCTCGCTCCAGCGGCCCTCGAAAAAGGCCAACACACCCTTGAGCAGGGTCAGGCCCAACAGGGCCAGCACCGACCAGCCGAGCAGGGTTGTGTTCCTGCCGCGGATGCCCTGGTCGACAATCCAGCGGATGAACTGTGGGATGAGCAGCGCCAGGACGGTGATGCCCACCATCACCGAGTAGGTACCGGACACCATACGGCCGTAGGGGCGCAGGTACGCTAGGCAGCGCACCAGGATCCGCGCGCTGCCCTGCGGCGGCTTCACCGGTCTAGCCTGCAACCCTCGACCTCCGGCCAGAGCGCACTGTCTGCCCGCTACGATCTCTTGTACGCTACCTGCCCGTCGACAATTACCAACTCAGCAATGGTCCGATAGTCGAACGGGTGGCCGCTGAATACGACCAGGTCAGCATCCTTGCCCGGCTCCAGGCTGCCCACCCGGTCGGCGACGCCAATTATCTCGGCAGCATTGATGGTGATGCCCCGCAGCGCTGCCTCCTCATCCATTCCCTCGCGCACCGCCAGCGCTGCATTGATGGTCAGGTACTGAACCGCCGACATCTCGTCAGTCTGAATGGATACCTTGACGCCCGCCCGGGCCATGATTCCTGGGTTCTTGGGTGTCATCTCGCGCAGCTCCACCTTGGCCCGCGAAAACAGGATCGGGCCGGCGGTGACCGGAATGCCCTTGGCCGCCAGGATCGGCGCGATCTTGTATCCTTCCGTGGCGTGCTCGAGAGTCAGATCCAGGCCAAACTCCTCGGCGATGCGGATAGCGGTCAGCATGTCGTCGGCACGGTGGGCGTGGACGCGGGCCTTGAGCTCGCGGCGGAGCACTTTGCCCAGTGCCTCCAGCTTCAGGTCGCGGTCGGGTGGCTTGGGTGACTCGGTCTCCTTGTCGCCGGTATCGACCTTGGTCTGGTGGGCGGACAGCTCCTCTTCATATCGGCGCCACTTGGCCAGGTAGTTCTGGGCGTCGATCAGCGCCGCGCGCAGCACGGCGGCGTTGCCCATACGGGTGGATGGTGTTTTCTTCTGGTCGCCATAGACCCGCTTGGGGTTCTCGCCTAGGGCCATCTTCATACCGGCCGGCTCGAGCAGGATCATCTCGTCGACGGTCGGCTTGGGCACAGTCTTGAGGCAGATCCCCTGGCCGCCAATCAGGTTGCCAGAGCCCGGTCCGGTGAGAATAGTGGTCACCCCGGCGGCGATCAGGTCCTTGAACGCCACGTCTTCGGGGTGGACGGCGTCGAGAGCCCGCATGTGGGGGGTGATCGGGTCGGTCATCTCATTGCCGTCGGCGTGCTCCCAGCCCACGCCGTCGGCAAACACAGCCGTGTGGCAGTGGGCGTCAATCAGGCCGGGCATGACCACCTTGCCGGCGGCGTCGTACACCTCGGCGTCAGGCGGAACCGTCACGTCGGGACCTGCGGCGATGATCTTGCCGTTGTCGATCAGCACTGTGCCTGGGTCAAAGGTGCCCTGGGTGATGGTTAGCACCTTGCCATTGGTGATTGCATACATGTCGTTTCTCCTTTACAGGCTGAATAGGGCAGCGAGCAGCAGCCCGATGCCGGTAAGAGCCGGTGTGCTCAGGTTGAGGATAACATTGTCCGCCAGGGTAGGGATCAGCTTTTCGGTATCCTCGGCGTTGTGGATGGCGCCCCGGGCGGCGCGGACGGCAATTGGCAGGTTCAGAAAAACCAGCAGGGCGGGCCAGGGCAGGTGACCCAGCACCACGCCGACTAGGGCGGTCACGTAGATGGCCAGCAGGAGCAGGGCATAGACATAGCTGCTCTTCTGCCGGCCGAAGACGATCGGCAGATTCCGCCGTCCCACCGCCCGGTCGGCCTCGACGTCGGGGAACTGGTTCAAGATCAACAAGGCGTTTCCCTGGAAAAACTCGATCATCGAGGCGGTGAATGCCGTCCAGGTGAAGCTGCCCGTGAGCGCAAAGCTGGTGCCGTTGATCATGAGTGTGCCAAAGCCAACACCGCAGGCCAGCAGGGCCGACAACGGATTTCGAGTGAGCCAGGGGGTGTAGGCGACGATCACGAACAGCCCGAGCACGCCGATCGGAATTAGCTCCCAGCCCTGCAGGGAAACCAGGAACAGGCCGATCGCGGCGGTGATGGCCAGGGTTGCCACGGCGACGCCCAGCGCCCAGCGCGCCAGCTCGGGCCGCTGCTGGAGCGTACCGCTTCCGCCGCTAAAGGGCGTCCGTCCTGCCTTCTGGTCCAGGCCGCTTCTGAAGTCGAAATACTCGTTGAAAGCATTGACGCTGACATGTGCCGCGAGAGCACCCACAAAAGTCAGGAACACAAGTCCGAGGTTGACCTGCCCGCAGCCCCACTCGGCCGCGCCCCAGCCTAGCAGGACACAAGCCGCGTCCATCCACAAAAAGTCGACGCGCAGCGGTCCCAGCAACTGCTTCCAGTCTTTCACTGTCACCTCAGACACTATGCGGTTTCACCAACGGGGCGAATTATACCACCCGCGGCAAGATCCCGCAAAACCTTGGCCGCTGCCTGGGTAGAGATCCCTCGCCTCACTCAGACTGACAGGGGGGCGGAGCTGTCTGGGCCTGCTCGCGTTCGAGGATGCCGGTCAGGCAGCCGATGCCGCCCGCGGCCTTGATCAGCTCATCGGCGGCCACCGTGTGGCAGGCGATGTCTGCATCCTCGAACAGGCGTTGGCTGTGGGGGCTGCCGGCGGCCATCAGGATGCGCCGCGGGCCGAGTGCCACAAAGTTGAGGGCCATACGCCGACGGATCTCGTCGTCTGTGGGCGAGAACAGGACGCGATAACCTCGCCCACGCAGCGCCTCGACGGCGGCATAAGGCACCCGTCCTGGCCAGGCCACCGCCAGGTCCGGGCCGGCGAATCGTAGCGTACCCATCAGGTGCATCGCCCCATAGGGCAGCCCGACGTGGATGACCTGGATGCCCATCTCACCCAGCAGGCCGGCAACCTGGGCAGCTCCCGCGCCATTAGTCCGCAGCCCAGTGGCCAGCAGGACGGTGTTGGGATCGATCCAGGCGGCGTCGGCGCCCTCGAAAGTCCCGCTCCCACGCACGGTGCACAGGATGGGGATGCCCATCTCGGCCAAGCGGCGGGCGACGAAGCGCTCTTCGCCGGCGCGGACGGTTGAAGCCGGCCGACCGACAATTACCCCTTCGGGGGTCATGAACAGGAGGTCGGCGACAAAGATCAGATTGGGTGACGGTGGGCGATCTGGTTCGACATAATAGACGGCGACGCCGGCGTCACGGTATGCCTGGGCCAGGGCGTCGTGCTGTGTCCTGGCCCGGCCGGCATCCAGGTGGTCGAGCATCTGCGCCTGATCGGGATCGGCCACTTCTGCCAGTTCGGGCCCGGGCGGATGGAGGAGAACGGCTTTGAGCGGCGCCCACTCCGAGTCGATGCCACAGCGGGCCCACAGGCGGCCGATCTCCTGCTCGAGCGGTGCTGTGCGCGGTGACCAACCAGGACCACCGTAGGCGGCGGCTAACGTGTTGCTCATCTCTTCCTCGCTGCTGTGGCACGGTCGGAAACGGCCACAGCTTGGGGTGCTACAGCATCCCCTCGCGGTCCCACGGGCAAAACTCGGCCTCGCCGATGCCTTGGGCCTCGCTCTTGGATGGTCGGCCGGAAGCAACGGCGATGGTCAGGTCGAGCAGCTCTGCACCCAGGCCGGCCAGGTCAGCTCCGGCAAGCAGACGCCCGGCATCAAAGTCCATGTCATCCGGCATGCGCTGATACAGAGCTGAGGTGGTGCTGATCTTCAGGCACGGCGCCGGCTTGGAGCCAAACACCGAGCCACGTCCTGTGGTGAACAGCACCAGGTTGCAGCCGCTTGCCACCTGGCCGGTCACCGACACGGGATCGTAGCCGGGCGAGTTCATGAAGGCCAGGCCGCGGGTTGTCACCGGCTCGGCATAGTCGTACACACCGCACAGAGGCGTGCTGCCGGCCTTAGCCACTGCACCCAACGACTTCTCGTAGATGGTAGTCAGACCGCCGGCCTCGTTGCCGGCGCTGCGGTTGTCGTCCAGCTTTAAGCCCATGCGCCGGGCATACGCCTCCCACCAGCGCACCTGATCCAGGAGCCTTTGGCCGATCTCGGGCGTTGCCGCCCGGCGGGTGAGCAGATGCTCGGCCCCATAGATCTCCGGAGTTTCGGCCAGGACGACGGCGCCGCCCTGGCGAACCAGCTCATCGGCGACAAGGCCGACCACCGGGTTGGCGGTCACACCCGACCAGCTATCGCTGCCGCCGCACTGTACGGCCAGTGTCAGCTCTGAGATAGGCAGTGGGGTGCGCCGGACGGCGTTGACCGCTGGCAGCATGGCTTCGACAGCAGCAATCCCGGCCTGCACCGTCTGGCGCAGGCCACCCATCTCCTGGATGGCGAGCCGGGGCCCGCCGTGCAGGCCACAGCGCTCGGTCAGCAGGGCAGTCTGATCCGTCTCGCAGCCCAGGCCGACGAGCAGGTAGCCGCCAACGTTGGGATGCTGGGCCATGCCGGCCAGTGTCCGCTGTAGAGGGAGATACTCGAGGGGACAGCCCAGGCAGTGGGTCAGGGCGACGACGCCATCGACGTTGGGGAAAGCGACGATCCGTTCTGGTGTGAAATGGCGGGCGATCTCGCGCGCAGCGTGCGCCGAGCAGTTGACGGTCGACAGGACGGCGATGTAGTTGCGGGTGCCGGCACGGCCGTCTGGCCGCCGGTAGCCCCGAAAAGTGCGGCGGTTGGCCTCAGGTACGTGGCTCACAGGCCGGGCGTCGACGCCAAAAGCAGGGTCGTGATCCAGGCCGGCCACGCCCAGGTTGTGAGTGTGGACCCACTCGCCGGGCAGGATCGCTTGTCTGGCCAGGCCAATGATCTGGCCGTAACGGTGCACCGGCTGCCCAGCAGAGATCGCCCTCAGCGCAACCTTGTGCCCCGCGGGGATAGGCTGCCGCACGGCCAGGCCATCGGGTGGATCGGCCAGCGCCGCGCTCGGCTGTAGATCGACCCGGGCCACCGCGATGTCGTCATCCGGGTGAAGGCAAAGGATTGCTTTCGATAACTGTGCTCTGTTCATCGCTGCAAACCGATCTCAAGTCGTAGACATTTAGCTGCTGTGCCATTCTATCATCCTTTCAGTGAAAAGCCAAGTCGGGGTTGGATCTCCCGAATCCTTGAATCCGTTGCGCCGTATCTGCCGGCAGATTGGCAATCCGGACTCGGATCGTTTATAATACGATGCTAACGGGGCGAAATTCCCTTTAAGGAGGAGTACAGACAATGAGCGCAGACGATGAGAGTGAGAAAAAAGAGGGTGAGCGAGGCCTCGACCTTTCCAGCCTTCTTGGTGGCCTCATGGGTGCGTCGCAGGGCGCCAGTCAGGGGAGTACTGCGATGCCGGCCGGTGGGTTAGGCTCCCTCTTGGACAGCCCAGAGGGCGATAGCGGTGGCGTTGTGGCCGACACCAGTAGCGGCGGGCAGGATCTCGGGTCGATGGGTGGCCTGCTGGGCTCTCTTCTGGGCGGCGGAGGCATGGCCGGCAGTGGCGGCGGTGCAGCCGACAGCGGCGGCAGCGGGCAGGATCTCGGGTCGATGGGTGGCCTGCTGGGCTCCCTTCTGGGTGGCGGAGGCATGGCCGATGGTGGTGGTAGTGCGGCCGACAGCGGCGGCGGGGAAGGGCTCGGGTCGATGGGTGGCCTGCTGGCTTCTCTTCTGGGCGGTGGCCTGGGAGGCGGCGGCGCGGTCGAGAGCGGTGACAGCCAGAGTTCTGGAACGTCGGGTGGCCTGTTGGCTTCCCTCCTGGGCGGTGGCCTAGGAGGCGCAAGTGGCAGTGGCCAGGGTTCCGGCTTGCCGGCAGGCGGGCTGGGCTCTCTCTTGGACACCACAGAGGCTGACAGCGGCAGTGGCGCGGTTGACAGTGGCAGCGGAGCAGGTCTTGGGTCGATGGGCGGCCTGCTTGGCTCCCTGTTGGGCGGCGGTGCCGGCAGCAGTGGCAGCAGCGGGTCGGGCCTCGGGTCGATGGGCAGCCTGTTGGGCTCTCTCATGGGCGGCGGCCAGGTTGACACTGACAGCGGCGCGGTTGACAGCGGCGGGCTGAATCTGCCCTCCGGGTTGGTACAACAGATTATCGGCTTTGTGCTTGGCAAGCTGCTGACCGGCAAGTCGGCGGGGCGCGGGCCGGTGATGCGATCTGCCGCGGTGGGCGAGGGCCTGGACCTGGACGCCTTGGCAGCGCAGCTGAACACTGAGCAGGGCGTGGACCAGGAGTACCTGCGCTCAACCGGAATGCCGCAGGAGCTGGCTGCCAAGACCGGCTTGGACACCGATACCGCAATCAAGGCGCTGCAAAAAGTGCTGGCCATGCTGCTGGGGCAGCAGAAGAAGCAAACGGCCAAGAAGCCTGCCAAGAAGAAACCCAAGAGCACCGCCAAGACGGCCAAGCAGAGTGCGGCCAAGAAGCCCAAGAGCACGGCCAAGAAGCCCAAGAGCACGGCCAAGACTTCCAAGAGCGGGAAGAAGACATCCCCCCGCCGCAAGACCAGCTCAAGGGCTGAGGGTATTGATATTGAAGAGGCGTCCTCCTAGGGATAGCGAGAACGTCCTCGGGACGAGGGCCTAGTTAGGGGCAGGGATGCGAAACAAGTCGTGCCCTGCCCCTCGCGATTTGGCCCGCAGCTTGCTGACACAGGGAGTGGTATGGTTCTGCTACTAGTCCGCCGTCTGTTCTGGGCGGTACCGGTGTTGTTTACTGTTGTAGCCGTGGCGTTCCTGTTGCTACATGCTGCCCCGGGCGGTCCCTGGGATACTAGGCTGCAGAAAGCTGCAATGCCCGGTATCTCGATGGACGAGCGCCACGCGAAAGGCGCTGTATCACCGTTTCAGCCTGGATAAACCTCTGTGGCGTCAGTTTATCAGGTATCTCTTTGGCGACCTGGATGAGAATGGGCAATTTATGTGTGGGCTAATATGTGGCGATCTGGGACCTTCCTACCGGCAGCGCGGCAACACAGCGCAGAACATGCTGTTCGGTGCTCCGGAGGGGAAGCCCTTTTGGCAAAGCTGTTTCTTCTATTCGATCCGCCTGGCCTTGCTCGCCTTATTGTTTGCGCTGGTCGTCGGTATCCCTGCCGGGGTGACTGCCGCGCTCAAGCAGGACACATGGATCGATCATGGGATCACCCTCATCGCCACCCTGGGCATATCTGTGCCGAACTTTGTCCTTGGCCTGTTCCTGATCGTCACCCTCGTCTCGGCAGGTGTCGGCTTTTCCGTGGTGCCGCGCACCTGGTCTGATCCCTTGGTGTGGATCATTCCCGTTGTGGTGTTGGGCTTTGGCACCATGGCGGCAACCGCGCGCCTGACCCGAGCTTCTGTGCTGGAGGTGATGCGGGCTGACTATATTCGGACGGCGCGTGCCAAGGGCCTGGGGGAACGGACGATCGTCAGCGCTCACATGCTCAGGAATGCTTTGATCCCGGTCGTGACCCTGCTTGGGCCTGCCCTGGCCGAGCTTGTAGCCGGCTCGTTCGTCATCGAAATGATGTTTGGGTTTCCAGGTATGGGTCGGCTGTACACGGACTCGGTGATCTGGAAAGACTATCCGCTGATCCTGTCAGCTACGCTGTTGTATGCGATGCTCGTCACCCTTGTCAATCTGGGAGTCGATTTCACTTACAGCTTGTTGGATCCCCGGATCAGGGCCAGATAGGTGGGAGGAGTCTGTTGATGACAAGGGCTGCCCAGTTAAGAAGAGAGAACTCTGGGGCATCGGCCTTGGGCCGGCCGTCGCGTGGCCTGTGGGCAGACGTCTGGCACCGCCTGATCCGGAAAAAGAGAGCTGTGTTTGGGCTGGTCGTCATCACCTTCTTTGCGTTGGTGGCGGTCCTGGCACCGGTGCTCGCACCGCACGACCCACTGGAGCTTGGCTGCGGCCGCGTTTATCTGCCGCCGTCATGGGTCAAAGACTCGGCAACTGGCAGGGTCGGCGATCCGCAGTTCCTACTGGGGACAGACACGTCTGGGCGTGACATCCTCAGTCGCCTGATCTACGGCACACGGGCGTCCATGTTCATTGGCCTGAGCGCCACGCCCATTGTCGCCGTCGTCGGTACACTGATCGGCCTTGCTGCCGGATATGCCGGTGGCCGCAAGGGCAATCTGATAATGCGAGTAACGGATGTTTTCTATGCCTTTCCCGCCATCATGTTCTATGTCCTGATCACTCTGACACTCCGCGAGACGGCGTTTGGCAAGTGGATGAATGGCTTGGCTACGTTACTCCTGGCGCTGGTGTTGATAGGGTGGGTTGGACTTGCCAGGCTGACGTGCAGCGCTGTCCTGTCCATCAAAGAATCTCAGTTCGTCGAGGCGGCTCGTTCCATCGGTGCATCCAACCGACGGATCGTGGCTCGCCACATCTTGCCCAACTGTCTGAGCTTGATCGTGATCTGGATGGCTTTTGCCATCCCACGTATGATCATGATTGAAGCGGTGCTGGGTTATCTGGGCATCGGGCTGATCCCGGTCGTGGACAGCAGCCAATCTTTCTTTGTGACAACCTGGGGAGGGCTGTTCCTGGACGGTCGAATGGCCATCAATACCCATCCGATCATGTTGCTTGCGCCGACGCTGTGTGTGGCGTTGGTCGGGATGGCCTTTACTTTCGTAGGCGACGCCTTGCGGGACGTGCTCGATCCCCGTATGCGCAATCTGATTTGAGGCCCGCGTTGTGTAGACGCTGCCAAGGCAGATTGCTGAGCCTGGGAGGCTGGCTTGGGCAAGGACGGTCTGCTAGCGGCGTGTCACCCGCTCCAACCAACCGAGCAATCGTGTCTCTATGGTGCTCCTCCAGCGCCAGTAGGCCAACGCCAGTAGGCATACGCCTGCTATCAGGATAGCCCAGCCAAGAGGGCTCACGCTGTGGGCGTGGGCGCCCATCCAGCTGGCGACGATCAGCCCAGGCAGCCGTCCCAGCGCAATCAAAACCAGCATCCGGCCGATTGGCAGACGGGTCAGCCCAATGGCCAAGCAGGTCAGATCGTCGGGCAGAAAGGGCAGCAGAAAGACCAGAAAGAAGAACAGCTCACCCCGGCGTTCGACCAAATAGTCCAGCTTCTCAAGCTGGGCGGCAGGCACAAATCTGGCGGCAAGAGGCCGCCCCCAATGACGGGTGAGGGCCAGTATTGCCCCGGTGCCCACCATGACCCCGATCAGGCTATAGACCACACCCAGCCATGCGCCGAACAGGTATCCGGTGACCAGACCCGTCACCTGACCGGGGATAGGTGCGACCATGACCTGCAGCGCACTCAGCACTATGCTGACCAGGGGCGCCCAGACTCCAAAGGAGGCCAGCCATGCCTGAAGGGCCTGCCGGTCCTGAAAAAAGGTCCAGATGGCAGGCCCCCATCGCCACAGGCTCACCCCCGCCGCCATCATCAAGGCTGCGGCAATGATCAAGCGGGCGGCGCGTCCGAGTGTCATGCAGCCGGCTTGGTGCCAAAGACCATGTCCCACAGCGGTGAGCTGACGCCAAAGCGCTTGTCTGGCGTTTTGTAGTGGTGCTGCATGTGGTAACGCTTCAAGAACTTGAAATATCCGCTGCGCATTGCCCAATGGTGAGTGGCATAGTGGGTCATGTCGTAGATCAGATATCCGGCGATGAATCCGACAAAGGTGGGCGCGATCCAGTAGGGTATATCCAGAGCCAAGTCCAGGATCAGGTAAAAGACAGCGTAAAAGAGGAGGGCCAGGGGGATGCTGACAGGCGGGGGCATGACCAGGCGCGTCTTCATCTTGGGCTGGGCATGGTGCACGCCGTGGAAAAGGAAGGACAGCCGTTCTTGCCAAGGTGCGCGCGGCGGGAAGTGAAAGACGAAACGATGCAAGGCGTACTCGGTGAAGGTCCACAGGAAAAGGCCGATCAGCAGGCCGAGGGGAATGTAGACGGCCTTGGATATGCTCGCCTGCGGCTGGCTGGCGATAGCTGTGACCAAGAAATAGATCACAACCGGCACATAGATGGCCAGCACCACGATGGGGTGGATGTGGGTGAAGAACTCGAGCAGGTCGGACTTGAACAGACGAATCGGCTCTTCACTGTGGTCGAGCTTGACAGAGGCTTTGGTCATGGCAATACCCTCCTGATATCACGATCTTGTGGTCGGATCCCCATTATAGCCATATCTGGCGCAGAGGGCAAGAATCTCAGCATGCTTGAGCCAGGTCTGGCCTGCACTATCTGTGAGATCGCTGCCCGAGAGACATGCACGAAAGCGCGGGAACTGCTCGGGCGGTTTGCACAAGAGTGACAGAGGACTGTCGGAATTTTAACCTCCCAAGTACTTGACAAGAGCCCCGGGGTATGCTATACTTGCACACGTGTGCATGATGCATAGGCGCTCTCCGTATGAAGGCCTATACGAGCAGTTTCGGGACGGCGGCAGGGTTGGGGTTATGTCTCCTGTTTCGATCAAGGACATAGCAAGGGCGGCAGGGGTTTCGCACTCCACAGTCTCGCGAGCGCTGGGTGACAGCACGCTCGTGAGGGCAGAAACCAGAGCCAGAATCCAGCGCCTGGCGAGTGACATGGGCTATTCCCCTGACGCTCAGGCCCGCAGTCTGGTCATGGGTCGAACAAGGACGATCGGCGTCGTTGTCACCACCATCGCCGATCCCTTTATCGGCGAAATCGTGCAGGCTGTCGAAAGCACCGCCCACGACCACGGCTATACCGTTATCTTGGTTAGCTCCAACGCCGAGCCCGATCGCGAAATAAAAGCCGTCGAGATGCTGCGCTCCAAGCGCGTGGATGGGGTCATTGTCACCTCGTCGCGGGTCGGCGCACTATACCACGACCACTTGGAACGGCTCGGTGTGCCGGTGGTGCTGATCAACAGCCACAGCGGGCACAGCGGGCTGTATACGTTTGCGGTCAACGTCGACAACCGGCATGGCGGCTGCCTGGCGACGGAGCACCTGATCCAGCTTGGCCACCGCCGCATCGCCTATCTGGCCGGCCCTGCTGATCACAGCGACGACCTGGACCGGCTGGTTGGCTATTGCCAGGCACTGGCTGAGGCGGGTATCCCCTTTGATCCGGCGCTTGTTGCGCCGGGCACCGGCCGCGGTGACGCAGGAGAACGGGCGTTGCCCAGTTTCAGGGCACTGCAATCGCCTCCCACGGCCGTCTTTTGCTACAACGACGTGACCGCCATCGGCCTGATGCATGCCGCCCGGCAGGCCGGGCTGTCTGTGCCCGGAGATCTGGCCGTGGTCGGATTTGACGACATCCCCTTTGCCCTGTACATCTACCCGTCGCTGACTACCATCGCCCAACCCAAGATGGAGATGGGAAAAAGTGCTGTGGAGATGGTGCTGGCCCTGGTATCGGATGGGGATCGGGCCAGCACAACCTCCCCGACGAGCGGAGGCCAGTTCTCTGTCATATCCGACATTGTCGTCCAGGGCCGACTAGTTGTGCGCGAGTCCTCAATGAGTCCTCGTGACAGGACTCCTGGGAACTGATTCATTATTCTACACGAAGGAGACGTTAGATGAAAGGCTTAGTACTAGATGCCAAGTGGGACCCCAAACCAGACTACAAGCCGTCTGATTGGGAGAAAGCGACGGGCAAGGCTGTTACCGGCAGCAGCATTTGGCGCCACCCCAAGCTGGAAGTGCGCGACTGGCCTGACCCCAAGGTAGGCCCATACGATGTGCTGGTGGCGGTCAAGGCATGTGGTGTGTGTGGCTCGGACATGCACTTTTACGAGACCGACAAGGAGGGTTACATCCTCTACCCCGGCCTGACCAAGTTCCCCACCATCCTGGGCCACGAGTTCTCAGGCCAGGTGGTCGAAGCGGGCAAAAAGGTGACGAACGTCAAGGTCGGCGACATGGTCACCGTCGAGGAGATGCAGTGGTGCGGGCGCTGCACCCCGTGCCGCAACGGCTTTCCCAACCAGTGCGAGAACCTGGAAGAGATCGGCTTTACCATCCCCGGCGCCTTTGCCAACTATATCGCCGTGGACAGCAAGTTCTGCTGGAAGATCGACGCCATAGCCGAACGGTTCGGCAGCGAGGAAAAGGCGTACGAGGTGGGCGCCCTTACCGAGCCGACCACCGTTTCCTATAACGGCATGTTTGAGCGAGCAGGCGGCTTCCGACCGGGGCAGTATGTCAGCGTCTTTGGCGCCGGTCCGATCGGCCTGGCGGCAACCGGTCTGGCCCGGGCAGCCGGTGCGGGCAAGATCGTCGTCTTTGAAGTGTCGTCCCAGCGGCGTGAGCTGGCCCAGAAGGTGGGCGCCGACTTTGCCTACGATCCACGCGAGGTCAAGCCCAGCGAGGTGATGATGGAGCTGAGCCATGGCGAGGGGATTGACTTTCACGTCGAGGCGGCAGGAGCGCCACACCTGACGGTTCCGGAGATGGAAAAGGCGTTGGCGGTCAATGCCAAGATCGTGCAGATCGGCCGCGCGGCGCAGCGGGTGCCGATCTACCTGGAGTCGTTCCAGGTGCGCGCCTCGCAGGCGTTCGGCGCGCAGGGCCACTCGGGCAACGCTACCTTCCCGAACGTCATCCGCCTGGTGGCTTCGGGCCGGCTGGATCTGAGCCCGATCATCACTGCCCGCTACGACCTGGCGAAGACAGTGGAAGCTATCGCCCGCTCGACGACGCGGAGCGATGGCAAGATCATGGTCAAGCCGAACTAGTCGGCCGGCGACGGGAGGCGCTCTGGCTTTTCGCAGAGCGCCGCCTGGGCCCGGGCGGATTGGACATGGAATGAGCACGGAGGAGTGGAGGTAGGTAACCAGTGGCAACACTCAGCGTTCGTTGGGCGAGGCTACTTTCCCGACTGGCTGCCTCTGGAGAGCTGGTGGCGCTGATCAGCTTTATGGTGGTGTTTCTGTTTTTCACCGCCTTTGCTGACAACTTTCTAAGCCCGGACTCGCAGGCCAACATCATGACGTTCGGCAGTAACCTGGGGATCATCGTCATCGGGGTGGCCGTGCTAATGATCTCGGGTGAGTTTGACCTATCGGTGGGCTCGAACTTTGCGGTGGCTGGCTATGTGTTTGCGCTGAGCATGCAGCCGTTGGGGCTGCCGCCTGTGGTGGCGATGCTGCTGGCCCTGGCCGTGTCTACGGTGCTGGGCCTGATCAACGGCGCGATCGTGGTGTGGTCGGGCATTCCTTCATTCATTGCGACGCTGGGGACGATGCTGGCGTACCGGGGCATTGCCCGCGGCATCGGCAGCTCGGACTTTGCCAAGTACACCGGCACGCCGCCGTTGCTGTTCAATGTTCTCAACGGGCCGCTGAACGCGGCCGGAAACTTTCGGCTATCGATCGTGTGGTTTGTCCTGCTGGGGGTGGTGATGTGGCTGGTGCTGACCCGGACGCGGTGGGGCAACTGGATCTATGCGGTGGGCGGCAACCCGGGAGCGGCCCTGGCGCAGGGCGTGCCCGTCAGGCGGGTGAAGCTGTCGGCGTTTGCGCTGACCGGGCTGCTGGTGGGCCTGGCCGGGGTGATGCAGTTTGCGATGAGGACCAGTATCGACCCGGCGCGCGGCACCGGGTGGGAGCTGCTGGCTGTGGCCGGCGCGGTGATCGGTGGCGTGCAGATGACCGGCGGGGTGGGCAGCATTATCGGAGCCTGCCTGGGTATTCTGCTGCTGCAAGTGCTGGACCAGGGACTGGTGCTGATGAACGTGGCGGTTGATATCTTTCGAGGTGTGGCCGGCATGATCCTGATGGTGTCGGCAGTGATTACCGGCTATCTCAGCCGGCATGAGTAAGTGGGCCGGCATCACTGAGGCAGTGAAGGCAGTGATCACACTGAAGGTGGTGACAGGAGGCTGGAGGAAAGGGGGTGGTGGCAGGGAAGACTGCTCTTGATTCTTAGGTGAGTGATGTAGCACAAAACCCAAACTGAGGAGGAAGAAATGTCGAAGAGAGTTTTGAGCTTACTGAGCCTAGTGCTGATCGTGAGCATGATGGCGACCGCCTGCGGCGGCACCACAGCGCCCGCAGCGACGGCTGTTCCGCAGGCGACGGCTGTTCCGCAGGCGACGGCGGTGGAGCCGACCGCGGCAGTTCCGGCGGGCACGGGTCCGACTGCCCGTCTGAAGATCATCTTTGTCCAGCACGCCCTGTGCGCCTGGGACTCGTTCTGGTGCACGGTCGAGAACGGCATCAAGCAGGCCGCGACCGACATGAACATCGACGCGACGATCCTCGGCCCCGACAAGTTCGACCTGGAAAAGACGGCGCAGTTGATCGACCAGGCCGTGTCGGCCAAGCCCGACGCGATCGCGCTGACGGTGACTGACGCGGACCTGTTCCGCGCCCCGATCCAGCGGGCGCTCGACGCCGGCATCCCGGTGGTCGCCTACAACGCCGGCAAGGGCCCGGTGTTGGACAATATCCCCTATCTGACCTACCTGGGGCAGGATGAGTACCAGGGTGGCTACCAGGGCGGGCAGCGGCTGGCGGCGAACGGCGGCAAGGGCGGTGTGTGCATCAACCAGCAGGTGGGCCACACCGGACTGGACGCCCGGTGCAAGGGCTTTGTCGACGCGCTGGCGGAAAAGGGCATCAAGGCCGACGTGCTGGCGATCAGCGACGACCCTGCGTCGTCGCAGACGACGATCGCCGACTACTATGCGGCCAACCCCGACCTCGACATCTTTTTGACGCTGGGCCCCAACGGTGCCAACCCGTTCTACGCCTTCTACAAGGAAGCGGGCCTGTCGGCAGACAAGGTCAAGCATGGCACCTTTGACCTGAGCCCCGAAATCAATGCCGCCATCAAGGATGGGACGACGATGTTTGGCATCGACCAGCAGCCGTTCCTGCAGGGCTATGGCGCGGCGATGATCCTGGCGATGGACAAGCGGTATGGCATTCTGCCTGCCGGCCCCGTGACCAGCACCGGCCCCGGCTTTGTGACCAAGGAGAACGTCGACTTTCAGGCTGATGCTGCCCGCCCGGTCAAACTGATCATGGTGCAGCACGCCCTGTGTGCCTGGGACTCGTTCTGGTGCGTGGTCGAGAACGGCATCAAGACGGCTGCCGAGCAGATGAAAGTTGAGTACCAGGTCCTCGGCCCGGACAAGTTCGACCTGGAAAAGACGGCGCAGTTGATCGACCAGGCCGTGTCGGCCAAGCCCGACGGCATCGGCCTGACGGTGACTGACGCGGACCTGTTCCGCGCCCCGATCCAGCGGGCGCTCGACGCCGGCATCCCGGTGCTGGCTTACAACGCCGGCAAGGGCCCGGCTGCGGACAATATCGCCTATATGACCTACCTGGGGCAGGATGAGTACCAGGGTGGCTACCAGGGCGGGCAGCGGCTGGCGGCGAACGGCGGCAAGGGCGGTGTGTGCATCAACCAGCAGGTGGGCCACACCGGACTGGACGCCCGGTGCAAGGGCTTTGTCGACGCGCTGACGGAAAAGAGCATCAAGGCCGAGGTGCTGGCGATCAGCGACGACCCTGCGTCGTCGCAGACGACGATCGCCGACTACTATGCGGCCAACCCCGACACCGACATCTTTATGACGCTGGGCCCCAACGGTGCCAACCCGTTCTACGCCTTCTACAAGGAAGCGGGCCTGTCGGCAGCCAAGGTCAAGCATGGCACCTTTGACCTGAGCCCCGAGATCATCGCGGCCATCAAGGACGGGACGACGATGTTTGGCATCGACCAGCAGCCGTTCCTGCAGGGCTATGGCGCGGTGATGTACCTAGTGCTGAAGGTTCGGTATGGCATCAGCCCGGCCATGCCAGTGACGGCCACCGGCCCCGGCTTTGTTACCAAAGATAACATCGCCGTCGTCGAGTCGCTCGCCGGCACGTATCGCTAGATCTGTTTTACAGCAGGGGCCACCCGGACCGTCCGGGTGGCCCCTGCACAGAAAGCATCGCCAGGGGTGGGGCCGCCCGTCCGCGGCGGTGAACAGGAGGTAAGTCAGTGGCCGGAGTCCCAAGGGATCGCGTGGAAGCAGGGCCAAGTGCGGCGATGCGCCAGCTTTCGTTCCGGCAGGTGCTCGAGTCGCCCATTGCCGGGCCGATCATCACCCTGTCCGGCGTTTTCATCTTGTTCTCGATCTTTGTGCCCAGCTTTCTTCAGTGGAACGCGATGGCGGGCATTGTGAATGCCGCCACCCTGACGGGCATTATCACCATCGGGGTGACCCAGCTGATGATCGCCGGCGAGTTCGACCTGTCGGTCGGCCCGATGATGGCCTGGGGGGCCTATCTATTCGGCTCCTTGATCCAGCAGGGCACCTCGCCCATACTGGCCGCTGGTGCTGGGGCTGCTGGTGCCGTCGCTGTTAGGCGCCCTGAACGGTCTGATCTTTAACTGGACGCGCATCCCGTCGTTCATCATCACCCTGGGCACACAGTTTATCTACCGTGGCGCCTTGTGGGTGTTTTCGGGCGGCAACATGGTGCAGACCACGGCCAAGAGTCTGCCGATCTATAGTGTGTTCAACGGCCGGCTGGAGTGGCTGGTGCAGCTCGTTCCGGGAGCGAATTTCCGATCGTCGCTATTCTGGTTGATCGGGCTGGTGATCTTGTTTCAATTCATCCTGGTGCGTACCCAATTCGGCAATCACGTCCTGTCCACAGGCGGCAACCCCGGTGCCGCGGCGGCCCAGGGCGTGAATGTGAAGAGGATCAAGTTCGCGTGCTTTGTCATGTCCGGACTTCTGGCGGGGCTGGCCGGGGTCATGCTGTTCAGCCAGTACGGGACGGCCCGGATCGCCACCGGAGACGGCGAGGAGCTGAACGCCATCGCGGCCGCCGTGGTGGGCGGCACGCTGCTGACCGGCGGCTCGGGCAGTATCGTCGGCGGGCTGTTGGGAATTCTAACCATCAGTATGCTGCGCACCGGCGTGGTGCGGCTCGATATTATCAAGGCCGATAACTTTCCGGCCATCGTCGGGGTGACGATCGTGCTGGCCGCGATTTTCAACAACTTTCTCCGCACCGGCGGATCGCTGAGGCCTTGGCTCGACGGGATTAAGCGCATGTTACGCTTGAAGGGAGCGGTGTCGGGCTAGGCGTGGGTCGCGGGCGAGCGGCACGTAACTCCAGGCGTGGTCCGACCCGACCCTGTATCGAATGCCGTCTTTGAGGAGGCGAGACTATGGGGGATAATCGACAGGACGTTCCGGTTGTTACTATGGAAGGGATCACCAAGCGCTTTGGCACCATCACCGCGCTGGACAATGTGAGTTTCACCGTCAACAAGCACGAGGTCGTCGGGCTGCTGGGAGACAACGGTGCCGGGAAATCGACCCTCATCAAGGTACTGACCGGCGTGCACCCGCCCAGCAGCGGCCAGATCTATTTCGAAGGCAAGCCGGTCGATATCCGCTCGCCGCGTGACGCGCGTGCCCTGGGCATCGAGACCTGCTACCAGGACCTGGCCCTGGTGCCGCTGATGAGCATCACCCGCAATTTCTACCTGGGTCGCGAGCTGATGACTGGCATCGGCCCGCTGCGGTGGCTCGACGTGCGCGGGATGGACCACCAGGCGCGCGAGGCGCTGAAGGACATTGGCATCCACATCCGCTCGCCCAACGAGAAGGTGGGCCGCCTGTCTGGCGGCGAGCGGCAGTCGATCGCCATCGGCCGCGCCCGCTTTTTCGGGGCCAAGCTGCTGATCCTGGACGAGCCGACGTCGGCCCTATCGGTGGGTGAGACGCGGAAGGTGATCAACTATACACTCAACGCCAAAGAGCGCGGGCTTATCGGTCATCTTTATTACGCACAACGTGGGACACGTGTACCAGGTGGCCGATCGCTTTGTCATCATCCGCCGTGGTATGATGGTGGGCAGCTACAGCCGCGACGAGGTCGACGAGAAAGATATCGCCGACCTGATTACCGGCGAGCGCGAAAAATAGGCCGGGCTCGTGAATTCGAAAGAGCGCCTCGCCCTGGCTCTGAATCATCAGGAGCCGGACCGGATCCCGTTCGATCTGGGCGGAACCGGACTGACGACGCTGCATTTCACGGCATATCGGAATCTGCGCCGGCACCTGGGGTTGCCGCCGGTCAAGCCGCGGGTGGCGGCCATGGCCGAGCAGTTGGCCATGGTCGACGACGATCTGGCCGAGCGACTGCAGGCCGACGTTTCTCCGATCATGCCCGGTCTGGCCTCCGGCTTTCAGTTCATATTCCGTGACCAAGGCGAGTACGAGACCTACTTCGACGAGTGGGGCATTGGCTGGCGCAAGCCCAAGGATGGCGGCTTTTACTACGACATGTACCACCATCCCCTGGCAGGTGCCGAGTCGGTGGCCGACATGCAGGCGGTTCGCTTCCCCGATCCGCTCGACGACCGGCGCTTTGCGACTTTGCGCACTCAGGCCGAGGCCGCCGCGGCCGCGGGCAAGGCTGTGGCCTTGTGGGGGCCGTGCGCGGGCGTCCTCGAGGTCTACTCCTGGATGCGCGGCTATGAGCCCTTCTACGTCGACCTGGCGACCCACCAGGACCTGGTGGCCTCCATGCTCGACCGCATGGTCGAGTTCAAGTGCGCCTTCTGGGAGCGGGCGCTGCGGCGAGATCGGGGACCTGGTCGACGTGGTGATCGAGGCCGACGACATGGCGGGTCAGGAGCGACTGTTGTTTTCGCCTATCACCTATCGCCGTCTGGTCAAGCCGCGACACAAGCGATTGTTCGAGTTCATCAAGGCTCAGGCGCCGGTCAAGCTCTTTTTCCACTCCTGCGGCGCCATCCGTCCGCTGATTCCAGATCTGATTGAGGTCGGTGTCGACATCCTCAATCCGGTGCAGATCGCGGCGGCGGGCATGGACCCGGCTGCGCTCAAGCGCGATTTCGGTCGCGACCTGGTGTTCTGGGGCGGCGGGGTCGACACTCAGCGCGTGCTGGGCACCGGCACGCCCGCGCAGGTGCGCGACGACGTGCGGCGCAACATCGAGGCGCTCGCACCGGGCGGTGGGTTTGTCTTTGCTGCCGTACACGACATCCAGGCCAACGTCCCCGCGGAGAACATCATGGCCATGTGGGACGCCTGGCATGAATATGGCGCATATTAAGAGGAGACTATGCTAAAGATTGGCTCGTGCACCTGGATGTTTGGCGGTCTGCCGCTGGACGATATCGCCCGGCGGCTCCAGGTGCTCGGATTCGACGGCGTTGAGCTGATGGCTGACCAAAGCCTGTACCGGCCGGCCGAAGCTGGTCGCATCCTGGCCGACCACGGACTCAGGGTGCTGTCGCTCACGCCGGCCGACGTCGATCTGCCGCACCCCGATGCCGAGGTCCGGCAGAAAGCGCTCGACTACTACTATAGACTGCTCGATTTCGCCGCGGCTCTGGATCGGCCGTTGGTTGGCTGCCATGGCTGCGTGGGCCGCATCCGGGCGGTTAGCAGCCAGGCCGAAGAGTATGAGCTGTTCGTCGCCGGAGTGCGCCGGGTGGCCGAGCGGGCGCGGCCGATGGGCCTGCGCCTGGCCATCGAGGTGCTCAACCGCTACGAGGCTCACCTGCTCAATACGGCCGCCCAGGCTTTGGCATTTGTGGCCGACGTGGGCGCCGATAATGTAGGCCTGCTGCTTGACGCCTATCACATGAACATAGAAGAGGCCGATCCTGCCGCTGCGCTGCGCCAGGCCGGTGACCATCTCTATCTCTACCACGTCGCCGACTCGAACCGGCAGGCAGTTGGTCGCGGTCACACCGATTTCCCGGCACAGATCCAGGCTCTGCGCGATGTGAAGTTTGGTGGCCCGATCGTGATCGAGTGCACCGCGCCTGGTCCCGATCCCTTTACGGCCATCAAGGGTCCAGATTCGCTGCCCTGGCTCGAAACCTACCTGGGCGAATCCGTGCGCTGGCTGCGCGCCGAGCTTGCCTAGCTCGCTAGCAGCCGTGGCCTGTTCGCGAATTTGCCTGCTTGTTGATTCTTGAAGGGAGTCATCATGACAGAAAAACTCAACGTTGGCGTCATCGGCGCCGGCCGGATCGGCCGGCTTCATGCCGAGCACCTGGCCTACCGCGTGCCGGGGGTCAGGCTTGTGGCCATCTCGGATATTATCGTCAGCGCCGCCGAGCAGGTGGCGGCCCAGTTCCAGATCCCGGCGGCCTACCAGGATCACCGGCGCATAATGGACGACCCGGCCATCCAGGCTGTGGTGGTCTGCTCCAGCACCGACACCCACTCGCAGATGATCGAAGAGGCTGCGGCGGCGGGCAAGCACATCTTTTGCGAAAAGCCGATCGACTATGACCTGGGCCGCATCGACCACGCCCTTGCCGCCGTCGAGCGGGCCGGCGTCAAGCTCCAGATCGGCTTCAACCGGCGCTTTGACCCGAACTTTCGGCGGGTGCGAGATGTCGTGGCGGCGGGACAGATTGGCCAGCCGCACGTGCTGCGCATTACCAGCCGCGACCCGGCCCCGCCGCCGGTCGCCTATATCAAGGTCTCGGGGGGCATCTTCCTCGACATGACCATCCACGATTTTGACATGGCCCGCTTTCTGATGGGCGAGGACGTCGACGAAGTCTATGCGGCCGGTGGCGTGCTGGTGGACCCCGCCATCGGCGAGGCCGGCGACGTGGACACGGTGTTGATCACGCTGCGTTTCCAGAGTGGGGCGCTGGGTGCCATCGACAACAGCCGCAAAGCAGTGTACGGTTACGACCAGCGCGTGGAAGTGTTTGGCTCGGACGGCATGGTGGCCGTATCCAACAACCTGCCGAACTCCGCCGTGGTCAGTACCGCCCAGGCGGTCGCCGGTTCGCTGCCGCTCTTCTTCTTCGTCGAGCGCTACACCGAATCCTACATCGCCGAGATGAAGGCCTTTGTCGAGACGGTCCTGCAGGACAAGACGCCGCCTGTCACCGGCCCCGACGGTCGCAAACCGGTGGTCATGGGCTATGCCGCGGCCAAGTCGTACCGGGAGAACCGGCCGGTCCGGTTGAGCGAAGTGGACATAAAATAGGGAGAGCGATGCCAAACGAGGTGCGCATAGCGCTGGTGGGAGCCGGCCGCATCGGCCTGACCCACGCCGAGAACCTGGCCCGCCGGGTGTCTGGGGTGCGGCTCGTCGCAGTCACGACCACTAATGCTGAGCGGGCGGCCGAGGCGCGCCGCGTGTGCGGGGATGTGGCCGTCTACCCTGATCTAGGAACGCTGCTTGCCGAGGCGCGCGGCCAGTTGGACGCCGTGGCTATCGCCAGCAGCACGTCGGCCCACGCCGACAATGTCGTGTGCTGCGCAGCGGCTGGGCTGCACGTTTTCTGCGAGAAGCCGTTGGCTCTGAACCTGGCTGACTGTGAGCGGGCCATCGAGGCCACAGAGCGGGGCGGCGTCAAGCTGATGATTGGGCATGTCAGACGGTTCGACGCCGGGCACACCGAGGCCAGGCGGCTTATCGAGGCAGGAGCCATCGGCCAGCCTGTCGTGTTCCGGGCTATCAGCGGCGACGTGGACCCGCCACCACCCAGTTTTGCCAATCCGGCGGTGAGCGGCGGCCTGATCCTGGATGCCATGTACCACGACCTTTACGTCGCCCGCTGGCTGCTGGCCGACGAGGTGATCCGGGCCTACGCCGAAGGGGATGCCCTGGTCGACGAGGGGGTGCGTTCGGTGGGAGATGTGGACAATGCCGTGGTCAGCCTGCGTTTTGCGCGCGGGGCGATGGGCACCCTGTTCGTCAGCCGCACCTGCCGCTATGGCTATGACCTGCGGGTGGAGGTAGTCGGCGACGAGGGTGCCGTGCAGATCGGGCGATTCCGCCAGACGCCGGTGCGCCTGTTGGACCGCCGTGGTGTCCACCACGATATGGCGCATACTTTTCCTGAGCGCTTCGGCGATGCCTTTGTCGCCGAGCTGCAGGCCTTTGTGGACTGTATCGTCCACGACACCGAGCCGCCGGTCCCCGGCGCCGACAGCCGGATGACCATAGCGGTGGGTCTTGCTGCCACACAGGCGATGCATGAAGGACGGCCGGTGGCCGTCTAGCTCCGCACGCCGGCAAGTGCCCTGTGGCGCAGTCGGGAATCAGAGTTCAGTGCAGTTCCGGGGCGACAAGGGCGTCCCGTCAAGCTTATATCAAGGAGAGGTAAAATGGCAAAGAGGGAAGTACCGGAAGGGATGCTTGCGAGCAACCAGCCGGACCTGTTTTTCGAGGACAATAGTGTCGGCCGGCTCAAGAAGGAGATCTGGGAGGCCAGCGATGCCGAGATCGACGCCATCCTGGCCGAGTACGGGGTCCCCTCGCCGGTGGAGTGGGGCAAGGCGGGTTCCTACATCCAGACCACAACGCGCTGGCAGGTGGAAGAAAACCGGCTCAAGAACGACGTCGTCTTTATCCCGGTCGGTTGCACCGAGCTGCACGGGGCGCACTTGCCCAGCGCCTCCGACACGCTCTATGTCAGCCAGATCGTCGAGGGCGTGCGGCGCTACACGGCCAAGCGCGGGGCAGCCGTCAACCTGGCCCTGCCGCCGCTGATGTACGGCACACATCCGTATCACCACATCGGCATGCCGGGCACGGTCATCGTCCGCGAGAACGTGGTGCGCGAGCTGCTGATCGACGTCATGCTGGGCCTGTGGAACGACGGCTTTCGCAAGCAGGTGATCATCAACAACCACGGCCAGTTGTGGGTGCTGGAGTCGGTCATCCACCAGTTCGAGATGCGCTACCAACTGCCGGGCGTGTTCCGCGTCATCGACTGGCATCGCGCCGTGCGCGAGTTCTTCCGGACCACAGAAAAGGGCGGCAAGTGGGAGACCAACTTTCGTGCACGCCGACGAATCCGAGACGTCGCTGGGCCTGCTGCTGCACCCCGATATGGTGGACATGAGCCACGCCGTGGATACCGAGAGCCATGGCTATCTGCCCGACGGCCACTTTGACAAGTCGGTCGATCCGTTCAGCCGGCCCAGCCGCTGGTCCGAAGGCGAAGGTCACGCCCCGATCGAGATCGCTGGCACGCCGGAGGGCGTAGTGGGCAAGGCGCGCAGTGCCTCGGCCGAGAAGGCCAAGCGGCCCGTGGCGGCGATCCTCCGCTACCTGACGCTGCTCAACGACCACATTCTCGAAGCCTTCCCGGCCGGCAAGCTGCCGCCCACGGAAGAGGTGACGCTGCGCACCGAGAAGGAGATGGAGCCGTTCCTACGCCAGCCCCTGAGCAAGGGCTGGAGGCCGGTGTATGCCCTTCCTCGCCTGGGACAGGGCTCCGAGCTCTAGGAATACGGACTAGGCTGGCGAGTAGCGAGGCGCGCCCCGCTACTCGCCAGTCTGTGTCCGGCCAATGAGCCTGCTCGGTAGCCAGATTGGCACCGGGCACGAGGTGGGTACTATGTTCCGATTCAAAAAGATAATGGTCCCGTTGGACGGTTCCGATTTCTCCGAGAAGGCATTGGATCCGGCCCTGTCGATCGCGCGCGGCATGGACGCTGAGGTGGTGCTGTTCCGCGTCGCGCAGCCCATCCCCCGCACCCAGGCCCTGGCGCAGATGCCCGACGTCTATGATGACGTCGTAGCCGCGACCATCCGGGAGGCCGAGGATTACCTGGCTGCCCTGCGGGCGACGTTGCCCGACGAGCGGGTGTCGGTGGAAGTGCGGCCCGGGGAAGCAGGCGTGGCCCGCCAGATCGTAGACTATGCCGAGACGAGCGGCGTCGATCTGATCGTCATGTCGAGCCATGGTTTGACCGGTGTCAAGCGATGGGCCTATGGCAGTGTGGCCGAAAAGGTGCTGCATGGCGGACCGTGCGCTGTGCTCGTGGTGCGCTGCCAGCACGACGGCGGTTCGTTGGACGGCCCGGCGGCAAGCCCGGCTGAAGCTTAGGAGGGGACGCATGAAAGCAGCCATCCTGCGCGGCGTGGGTGATCTGCGCCTGGAAGATGTGGCCGATCCTGTTCCTCGCCCCGACGAGGTGCTCATCCGCGTCAAGGCCGCCGGCCTATGTGGCACCGATGTCCATATGTGGACCGGCAGCAACACAGAGGGGACCTTTCCCTTTGTCCCCGGCCACGAGTGGTCAGGCGAGGTGGTTGAGGTAGGCGGGGATGTCACCCGCTTTCGGGCCGGTGACCGGGTGGTGGCCGAGGTGCCGATCAAATGCCACGTCTGCGCCAACTGCCAGGACGGCCTCGACCCGAACATGTGCCCCGATTTCGAGCTGTACGGTTTTTCCTGGCAGTATCCAGGCGGTATGGCGGAGTACACCCTGTCCAAAGAGGAGCGCCTGTTCAAGATCCCCGATAACGTCGGCTACGAAGAGGCGGCCTTGGTCGAGCCGCTCTCGGTGGCCTATCATGGCGTGTGGCGCTCGGCAGGCGGGGTGGCCCCGCACGACCGGGTGGTTGTGTTTGGCGCCGGACCGGTCGGCCTGTTTGCCACTCGCTACCTGCAAGGCATCGGGCGCGCCGGTCATCGTCGTCGAGCCACAGCCGTTCCGGCGCCGGCTCGCCTCTCAGCTCGGGGCTGATGTGGTGCTGGACCCGGCAGAAGGAGATCTGGTGTCCCGGCTGCGCGATCTGACGGATGGGCGCGGGGCTACTCTGGTGATCGAATGCTCAGGCAGCAACCCGGCGCTGCAGGACGGTGATCGACGTGGTGGCCAAGCAGGGACGCATCGTGCTGATTGGCCAGAGCGCAGGTCGGACGATCCCGATCGAGATCGGGCGCACCATCTTCCAGGGAGCGACGATTGTCGGCTCCAGCGGCAGCCCCTACTTCTTCCCCAAGACCTTGACCTTCCTGTCGCGCCGCCTGGTCGACCTGACGCCTGTCATCACCCATCGCTTCCCGCTGTCCGATGTTCTGACAGCCTTTGAGCTCGGCAAGCAAGGCCTGGACAGCGCCAAGATCCTGGTGCTGCCCTGATCGATCCGCACTGAGAGGGAGCGTTCCATGTTACTGGGCCTGCACACCGGCAGCATTCTTTATACCAACGTGCTGACCGACGTGCGCGTGGCGCGCGAGGCCGGCTATGATGCGCTCGAGATCGTCATCCCCAAGCTGGTGCGCTATCTCGACGCCGGCTACCGGCCGGACGATCTGCTGGCGGCGCTCGGCCCGCTGCGGCCGGCGATGATCAACTCGTTCCTGCACATCGAACGGCAGGAGCCCGAGTTCCGGTCCGGGCTGTTGGCCGAGTGCGAACGGCTGTGCGCTGTTGCCCAATCGCTGAGCTGCCGGGCCCTGCAGGTCATTGCGCTCAATGCGCCTGCGCGGCATGCCCTGGCCCGAGATGCGGTCCTGCCTGGCGCGTTCGCTGGCCGAGCTGGCCGACATTGCCGCGCCGTTTGGCGTGACGCTGGCCCTGGAGCCGGTGACCTTCACGCCGCTGCGCACCATTGCTCAGGCGCTCGAGGTGTTTGACTGCGCGGCCCGCGATAACGTTGGCCTGTGCCTGGACACGTTCCACCTGTGGACTGGCGGCACGCCGTGGGATGAGGTAGCAACGCTCGACCCGGCGCTCATCGTGGTGGCGCACCTCGGCGACGTGCTGCCGCGCCGGGGCGAAGAGTGGAGCGACGACGATCGCGACGTCTTGCCCGGCGATGGCATTCTGCCCATCAAGGAAGGCGTCGAGGCCATTCGGGCCACCGGCTATGATGGACTGTGGTCGGTGGAGATGATGGGCGCCCACCATTGGGAATGGGACCCGGCGGTGCTGGCCCGCGAGCTGAAGCAGCGGGCCGAGCGCTTGCTCGAGGTCGAAGATCGATTTCAGCATTGATGTCAGCCGCGCGGGGGTGCGGTGACCGTGCCCCGGCCGGTGTCGATAATCTCGATTACACGAAGGAGTCAAGTAAGATGAAGGGCAAAATGAAGGGGGTCACCCTGTTTGCGGACTGGGACCCGCGGCCGGGCTTCAAGCTCGGGCCGAAGGATATCGAAGGGCGGCAGACCTACCTGGGCAGCCGCGTGTGGCGCAACCCGCGCCTGGAGATCGTCGAGTGCGACATACCCACGCCGGGCCCGAGCGAGGTGCTGCTCCAGGTCAAGGCGTGCGGCATCTGCGGCAGTGATGTGCATATGGCCCAGATGGACGCTGATGGTTACATGTTCTATCCGGGCTTGACCGGCTTCCCGGCCATCCTCGGGCACGAGATCTCGGGCATCGTCGTCGATGCCGGTGCGAAAGCATTCGACAAGGCCACCAACAAGCCGTTCAAGGGCGGCGAGCGTGTGTGCGTGGAAGAGATGGTGTGGTGCGGCGAGTGCAAGCCGTGCGCCGACGGCTATCCCAACCACTGCGAGCGACTGGATGAGATCGGCATCAACCGCGATGGTGGCTTTGCCAACTATCTAGTGGCCCCGGCTCGTCTGCTGTGGAGCCTGGACCCGCTGGCCCAGCGCTACCAGGGCGATGACATCTTCTTGGCTGGCAGCTTGGTCGAGCCGACCAGCGTGGCCTATACCGCCGTAGTCCAGCGTGGCGGCGGCATCAAGCCCGGCGACAAGGTCGTGATCTGCGGCGGCGGGCCGGTGGGCATGGCCGCCTGCGCCATCATGAAGCGCCAGGGTGCGTCGACCGTCATCCTGTCCGAGCCGCAGGAAGACCGGGCCCAGATGGGCCTGGCGATGGGCGCGGACTATGCCATCAATCCGCTCAAGGAAGACTTTACTCAGCGCGTGCTGGCGCTGACCGGCGGCATGGGCGCGGACCTGTACCTGGAAGCGACCGGCCTGCCGACCATCGTCTATCCGCAGATCGAGGAGATCGATCTGGTACGGCCGCACACTGAACGCGACGGTTGTGGTGTTGGCCCGCGCCGATGCCAAGATGCCCGTCACCGGCGAGGTGCTGCAGGTGCGGCGGGCGCGCATCATCGGCTCGCAGGGCCACTCCGGTGACGGCACGTTCTTCCGCGTCATCCAGTCGCATGGCCGACGGCATGGACATGACGCCGATCATCACCAAAAGGATCACGCTGGAGCAGGTGCCAGAGAATATCATCATGCTCCAGACAGACCGCAAGGAGTGCAAGGTCACCTGCCAGTTCTAGGACTGGATGCAGGGTGCGGTATTGGCGAGTAGGGCAGGCTGCTCCTGCCCACCGACCCCTCATGAACCGCGCCGGGATCGGCTGTCTGCATGGAGCATAGGGCACAGCGTGCTACTGGGCATCGACCTGGGAACGAGCGGTCTGAAGGCAGGGCTGTACGACCTGGACGGCCGGCTCCTGGGCCAGGGCTGGGCAGCAAACGAATACCTGGCCGGCCCGCCGGGCTGGGCGGAGCAGGATCCGCGCGACTGGTGGGCCGGTTGCTGTACGGCTGTCCGGGCGGCTCTGGCTGCCTCTGGCCGTAGTCCGGCGCAGGTGCGCGGCGTGGGCGTGTGCGGCTTTCACCACTGCCCGGTGTTCCTGGGCGCCGACGGCGAGCCGACCCGGCCGACGATCGTGACGCACGACAGCCGGCTGGGCGCCAGCCTGGAGTCTCTGCGCTCCGGCGGCGTGCTCGAGCAGGTGGTCGGCCTGTCGGGCAGCCGGGTCATGGCCGGCCATCTGCCGCCAATCTATCACCACGTGCTGTGCCACGACCGGCCGGCGCTGGATCGGATGCGCTGGCTGCTGCTGGCCAAGGACTATATCCGCTTCAGGCTGACTGGTACCATCGGTACTGAGGTGTGCGATGCAACCGGTACCCACCTGGTGGCTATGCCGGAGCAGAGTTGGTCCGCCGAGCTATGCCGCCTGCTCCAGGTGCCGCCGGACCGGCTGCCATCCATCGGCCTGCCGGTCCAGGTGTGCGGCGAGGTGACGGCCGGTGCGGCGCAGGCGACTGGTCTGCGGCCCGGCACGCCGGTAGTCTTTGGCGGCGGAGATTCGCACTGCGCTCTGCTGGGCCTGGGCGTGGCTGGCTCGGGCCAGGGCGGCTTGCTGCTGGGCACGCAACAGCACGCTGCGCGTCTCGTTCGCCGGCCCGGTGCGGGCTCTCGAATACTCGGTGTGGACGCAGCAGCACGTGGTGCCGGGCCACTATACCGTCTCAGCGTCGTCAATGGCCGGCTCGTCGGTACTGTCGTGGCTGCGCGAGCGCTGCCTGGGCGAGCTGAGCGGCGACCGGACGGCCGGCTACCGTGAGCTCGAGGCGCTGGCGGCAGCCGTGCCGCCGGGCTGCGACGGCCTGCTGTTTCAGCCGTACCTGTTTGGCGAGCGATCGCCGTTCTATAACCCGCAGGCGCGTGGCGCCTTTCTCGGCCTGGCCCATTGGCACGGCAAGGGCCACCTGGCGCGCAGCGTCATGGAGGGCGTGGCGGCCGCCATTGCCAATTGCCTAGATTCGCTCCAGGCGGTGGCCTGCGCGCGTGGCGAGCGGATCGAGATTCTCCGCACCGCGGAGAGCGGTGGCGCGCGGCTGCACATCTGGCGGCAGATCATCGCCGACTCTCTGGGTATGCCCCTGGAGGCGCTGCCGGTCGGTGAGCCTGGCTGTCTGGGGGCGGCACTGCTGGCCGGGATCGGCGTGGGTGCCTACGCCGATCTCTCGGCTGCCGTCGGGCAGGCCGTGCCTACCGGCAGTCCGATCTGGCCCGATGCGGCGCGCACGCGCTCTACCGCGAGCGGCGCGAGCTATCGAACGACGTCTATCGGCTGCTCGAGCCGCTGTTGTATCATTAGTCTGAGAGGAAAGGATCAGTATGGACATAGACCTGGTCGGCCAAGTAGCGCTGATCACCGGCGGGGCAGGGGCCATCGGGCGGGCTATCGGCGAGGGCCTGGTGCAGGCTGGCGCCGGCGTCTGCCTGGTCGACATTCACCCCCAAAGGCTCGACGAGGCTTGCCAGGATCTGTCCGGCCGCTATGGGCCGGGGCATGTCCTGCCGGTTCTGGCTGACGTGCGCGATGGCGAGCAGGTGCGGCGCGCCTTTGATCGGACGCTGGAGGAGTTCGGCCGGCTGGATATCCTGGTGAACAACGCTGCCGCCACGCAGATCAAGGCGATCGATCTCCTGGAAGACGAGGACATTGACTTGATCGTCGATACAAACCTCAAGGGCTATGTCAAGTGCGCCCGCGAGGCGGTGCGGATCATGAAGGCGGCCGGCACCCACGGCTCGCTGCTGTTCATCTCATCCAAGAACGGCCTGCAGGGCGCCTCGGACAAGAGCCTTTACTGTGCCACAAAGGGCGGCGAGCTGACCATGGCCCGTGGCCTGGCCATGGAGCTGGGCAAGTTTGGCATTCGGGTGAACACCATTTGCCCCGACGCGGTTCTCGAGGGCTCGGGCCTGTGGGCCGACGATGCCTACCGGTTGGGCACGGCCCGGCGCTATAACATTGTCAGAGGCCGAAATCCCCGACTATTACCGGCAGCGCTCGGCCCTCAAAGTGAACATCGAGCCGCGCGACGTGGCCAACGCGGCGCTGTTCCTGCTGTCCGAGCGTGCGAGCAAGATCACCGGCGCCATCATCGCCGTCGACGGCGGTGTGGCTTTCGTCCGCTAGTGAAGCGTGGTATGCTTGCCTACGTGTGCAAGCGCGAGTTGAGTTGAGGTGGTGTTAATCATATGAAACTGTCCATTGTGCTGTCGACCCATGCGGCCCGATTCCAGGCCGTTGCCTTCAAGGGCGATTTCGAGTCGAACGTGGCCAAGATCGCGGCCCTGGGCTACGACGGCGTGGAGCTGGCCATTCGCGACCCCAGGTTGGTGGACGGGACCGAGCTACTGCGAATCGTCTCAGGCCGCGGGCTGAAGGTGCCGGCGATTGGCACCGGCCAGGCGTGGGGCGAGGAAGGGCTGTCCTTTACCGATCCCGATCCGGCGATCCGAGCTGCGGCCATCGAGCGCACCATCTCGCACGTCCCCTTTGCCGCGCAGACCAGGGCGGCCATCGTCATTGGTCTGCTGCGCGGCATCGTCAAGCCGGGCGTAACGCACGCCCAGGCCATGGACTGGCTGGTCGATGCCTTGCAGCAATGCTGCGCTGCTGCCCGGCCACACGGCGTGCGGCTGGCCCTGGAGCCAATCTGCCGTTACGAGACGACGCTCATCAACAACCTGGCGCAGGGACTGGATCTGCTGGAGCGGGTCGGCGCCGAAAACATGGGCCTCATGCCCGACACCTTTCACATGAATATCGAAGAGCCGGTCATTGAGGACAGCATCCGCGCCTGTGGCGACCGGATCTTCCATTTTCACGTCGCTGACTCGAATCGCTGGTATCCTGGTGCCGGCCACCTGAACTTCCCCAGCATGCTGGACGCCCTCTTTGACACCGGCTACCAGGGCTTTGTCTCGGGCGAGTTTATGCCGCTGCCCGACGCCGATACGAGCGCCAGGCAGGGCATCGCCTTCTTACGCGGACTGGGATTCCAGTAATCAGCCATCGGCTGTCGGTGAAAGCTGACAGCTACTCCTGGAGGAGATACCATAATGAATAGCACACTACCTGTCGGTGTCATCGGCCTCGGCCGCATGGGCCAGATCTATGCGCGCCACCTGGCGCGCACCATCCCGCAGGCCCAGCTTGTCCACGTCTCGGATGTCGTCGCCGACCGGGCTCAGAGCCTGGCGGCTGAGCTGGGGGTGGAGGCATGGTCGGCCGACTACCGTGAGCTGCTGGCCGATCCGCGCGTGAGGGCAGTGTTCATCACCTCGTCCACCAGCACGCACCGCGAGGTGGTCATCGCCGCGGCTGAGGCCGGAAAATCGATCTTTTGCGAAAAGCCGATCGCCCTCACCCTGAAAGATACCGACCAGATGATCGAGGTGCTGGACCGGACAGGGACGATGTTCCAGGCCGGGTTCATGCGCCGCTTTGATGCCGGCTACCTGGCGGCCAAGAAGCAGATCGAGGCGGGCGTCATCGGTAGGCCAACCACCTTCAAGTCGATCGGCCGCGATCCCTTCTGCCCCGACCTGGAATATGCCCGGCCGAGCGTCAGCGGCGGCCTCATCCTGGACATGGCCATCCACGACTTTGACCTGGGCCGCTGGCTCATGGCCGACGAGGTCAAGCGCGTATACACCGAGGGCGGCACGCTGGCCTTCCCTCAGCTCAACACCGTGGGCGACATCGACAATGCCGTAGTCAATCTGCTCTTCCAGGGCGGCGGGCTGGGCAATGTAGAGGTGAGCCGCAACGCCATGTACGGCTATGACATCCGCACCGAAGTGCTTGGCACCGAGGGCGGGCTGAACATCGGCTACTATCAACAGACGCCGCTGCTTGTCCTGACCCGGCAGGGCATTGTCCACGACATGGTGCCCTACATCATCCAGCGCTTTGGCAGCGCCTACCAGGCCCAGTCGGCCGACTTTGTCGAGCGCGTGGTGGCCGGCCGCGAGCCCGCCGTCGATGCTCACGCCGCCCGCGCCGCGCTGCTCATCGGCCTGGCTGCGACCCGGTCGTATCAAGAAGTCCCGGCCGGTGGCGTTGGCCGAGTATGCCTAATGACCAGATGCGCCTTTGTCGATTTCGTTTTTGAGAACAGGGACCGCATCCACCTTGACGGCTGCGAGTTCGAGGTCCATCCGCCGCTGAGAACGGCAGCCGAGCTGATCGCGGCAGCGCGCGACGTGCAGGTGCTGCTAATGCGCGACCAGTTCGGTCGGGTGACGGCCGAAGTGTTGGACGCCTGTCCGAACCTGGGGCTGATCGTTACCCGTTCCAGCGGCTATGACCACATCGATCTGGCCGCAGCGCGGGCGCGGGGGGTGGTCGTGTGCAATGTGCCTGACTATGGGGCACACATGATCGCCGAGCATGCGTTTGGGCTGATGTTGGCCGTGGCCCGTAACGTCTGCCGTGGCAACGAGCGCTACAAGCAGGAACGGCGGTTCGACGACACGGGCCTGGGTGGCGTGGAGCTGTATGGCAAGACGTTGGGCGTGATCGGCGTCGGCCGCATCGGCCGGCACAGTGTGCGCATCGGCAAGGGCTTTGGCATGGCCGTGCTGGCTTTCGACGTCGTCCAGGACGACGCCCTGGCTGCCGAGCTGGGCTTTCTCTACCGGACGCTCGACGAACTGCTTGCCGCTGCCGATTTCATCACCATCCACGTCCCACTCCTGCCTGCCACCCGGCACCTGATCGACGCCACGGCGCTGGCGCTGGTCAAGCCGGGTGCCATCCTGGTCAACACCTCGCGCGGGGCGATCGTCGATACCGGCGCTTTGAGAGAGGCGCTGGCCTCCGGCCGGCTGCGCGGCGCCGGGCTCGATGTGCTGGAGGATGAGCGCACCGTCTACCACGACTTTGGCAATCTCAACGTGGTGATCACGCCCCACCTGGGCTGGTACACCGAAGAGGCGCGGGACCGCATCCTCCAGGTGGCGCTGAATGACGTGCAGGCCTGGCTGCAAGGTCGGCCGACCAACCAGGTGGCCTGACGAGCGCAGTGAGTCCCGTAGCGCCAGCGGAGTGGATGGCTATGAACCTATTCGATCTGACCGGAAAAAAGGCATTGGTCACGGGCGGAGCGGGTGGTCTGGGGTTGGCCATGGCCGAGGGCCTGCACGAGGCGGGCGCGGCCGTCGGGTTGCTGGATGTGGCCGAGACGACGCCTGCGGTCGCGGCCGAGCTGTGCGCGAGTGGTCCACCGGCCTATGGCGTGCGCGCCGATCTATCACGGCCGGAGGACCTGGAGCAAGGCTTTCGGCAGGTGATGGCCCTGCTTGGCGGCCTCGACATTCTCGTCAACAACGTGGGCATCACCCGCCGCAGCCCCACCGAAGAGCACCCGCTTGCCGACTGGGAGCTGGTGATGCGCTTGAACACCACGACCATGTTCTTGATGAGCAAGCTTGCGGCCCAGGTCATGCTCAAGCAGGGCTCGGGCAAGATCATCAATATCGCTTCACTCTACAGCTTTGTCGGCGGATTGAACCAGATCGGCTATACCGCCAGCAAAGGCGCTGTGCGGCAGATGACGATGGCCATGTCGGACGAGTGGGCCGGGCGGGGCATCACCGTCAACGCTATCGCGCCCGGCTATTTCGCCACGCCGCTCAACGCCGCCATGCGCGCTGATCCAGAGTGGCATCGCCGTGTCATGGACCGCCTGCCGATCGGCCGTTACGGCCTCCCGGCCGACCTGAAAGGGGTGGTCGTCTTCTTGGCGTCAGCCGCTTCCGACTATATCAGCGGCGTCACCATCCCGGTCGACGGCGGGTTCCTGGGGAGATAACGTCATGCACTCACGAGGGATTGTGCTCAGGGGTGGCCGGCAGGCCGAGATTGTGACGGAAGAGGTTGCCGCACCGGCCGGCTCGCAGGTATTGGTTCGCACCCACGCCGTGGGCCTGTGCGGCTCGGACATGGGGTTGTACCTGGGCACCTACGAGGGACCGAAGAACTATCCCATCTATTTCGGCCACGAGTGGTCGGGCGTGATCGAAGCGATTGGGCCCGAAGTGACCCGCCTGCGCCCTGGCGACAAGGTGACGGGCGACTGCTCGCTCTACTGCGGCGCGTGCGAGTTCTGCGGCCGAGACCGCAACCTGTGCCAGCGCATCGAGAAATTCGGCATCACCGTCAACGGAGCGTCTCGCCAACGCTTCTTGCAGGAGGACAAGTACGTCTATCGCGCCGACCAGGCGGCTGACCTTGACCTGGTGACCCTCAGCGAGCCGCTGGCTGTTTCGGCCCATGCCGCGCGGCGCGTGGCCGAGGCGCGGCCCGAGCTCAAGCACGAGCGAGTGCTTGTGCTTGGCGGCGGCACGATCGGCCTGGCCTGCTTGTTCGCGCTGAAATACATCGAGGGCTGCGAGCACGTCGAGCTGTACGACCTGGTCCAAGCGCGCGTGGTCAAGGCAATGGAACTTGGCGCGCACCCCCCCGGCGACGTGCTGGCGGCGGCGGGCGGCGGCGAAAGTCCTGGCCTTCTTGGCCGGGAAAGCTACGGCGGCCTATACGCCGGCCATGGCTATGACGCCATCTTCGAGACATCCGGTGCCGCCCCATCATTCACCCGTGCAGTTGACCTAATGCGGCCGCTGGGTACCGTCATGGCCATCGGCTTTATCCCGTCCGTTCAGCTCAGCCTGAAGCAGGTCACCTTCAAGGCCGGGCGGATCATGGGCAGCATCGGCGGAACCGGCGAGTTCGAGCGCGTCCTCGATTTCACGCTGCGCCATCCGGACATCGCTGGCCAGCTCATCACCCACCGCCTGCCTTTCGAGGCCTGCGACCAGGCCTTCGAGCAGGCCATGGACCGCAAGAACGCCATGAAGGTTCTGGTTCACTTCTAAGGTCCCGGTCTGGAAGGCCGGGAGAGGAGCCGATCGATGTTTATTCCAAAGACCATGCGTGCCGCCGTCCTGTACGGCGAGGGCGACATGCGCTTGGTGGATGATTACCCAGTGCCCGAGCCCGGCCCCGGTGAGGTGCTGATCAAGGTGGCGGCTTGCGCCATCTGCGGCACCGATCCCAAGATACTGGCTCACGGCTGGCCCAATCACCCACCCTACGGCAAATTCATCTTTGGCCACGAATACACCGGCACCGTCGCCGCGCTGGGACCGGGAGTGGCCGAGCTGGTGGTGGGCGATCCCGTCGCCGTGGAGCCGCACAAGGGCTGCGGTGTATGCGCCAACTGCCGCGATGGGCTGTACACCATCTGCCTGAACTATGGACAGGCCGACAAGGGGCACCGCCACTACGGATTCTCGACGAACGGCGGTTATGCCGAGTATGCCTGCAACCACGTCAACTCGGTCTACAAGATACCGGCCGGCATGCCGCTCGATCAGGCGACGCTCATAACTACTGCCGCCACCTCGCTGTACGGCATTCGCCGCATTGGCGGGATCCGGAGCCGGCGAGACGGTTGTCGTCTCAGGCCCGGGCCCGATCGGCCTCATGGCTGTGACTATGGCCCGTCTGCTGGGCGCCGGCACGATTATCCTGACCGGCACCCGGCCCGAGCGCCTGGCCCTGGGGCGCGACCTGGGTGCTGATCTACTGCTCAATACTCGCGAGGAAAAGGTCGTCGAGCGGGTCCTGAGCCTGACCGACGGTGTGGGGGCCAGCGCCGTGCTCGAGTGCGCTGGCACGTCGCAGGCTGCGGCCGACGCAGTGGAGATGGTCAAGAAAAACGGCAGGGTGGCCCTGATCGCCATGTACAAAGAGCCGGCCCCTCTGAACGTCAACAAGATCGTGCAATGGAACATCACCGTTGCCGGATCCAAGGCCGAGGGCGAGCGCTCCCTGGCCCAGGCGCTGGCGCTGCTGGGTCGGAGCGCGGTCAACCTGTCACCGCTGATCACCCACTGCTTCTCGCTGGGCGATATCCATGCCGCCTTTGAGACGGCAGAAAAGCGGCTGGGTGGTGCGGTTAAGGTCGTGGTCAAACCCTGAATCTGTCGTTCCGCCGGTCCAGCTAGGATGGGCGGGGCGACGAGGAAGTAGCATGGCCGAAATAGACATAACCAAGGACGACCTGAGCCAGTTTGCCGGACGCGGCCCGGCCTTTGTCACCTATGGTGAGGTCATGGTCCGCGACACGCCGGCTGATGAAGAACGGCTCGAGCGCACGCGCCTCGTCCACCTATCGCTGGCGGGCAGCGAGTACAGTGTCGCCATAGGCCTCAGCCGGCTCGGCATCCCGTCTGGCTATGTCACCCGCGTGCCTGATAACGCCTATGGCCGCGCGGTGCGCAACATCGCACGCGAGCAGGGCGTGGACACGACGCACATCGTCTGGGCGCCTGCCGTGGAGCCGATCGGCCGCTACTTGTACGAGCTGGGCCGCACGCCCCGGCCTGGCAGCGGTACCTACCAGCGCATGCACTCGGCCGCCTCGCGCTTGGGCGCCGGCATGGTGGATTGGACGGCCGCCCTGCACGATGCACGGCTGTTTCACACCTCGGGGATCACCTTTGGCTTGGCCGTGCACAGCGGCTACGAGTGCAACCATGGCTATGAGGCGTTCAAGGAGGCGCTCGACTGCCGGCCGGCCGGCTGCCTGGTGGGCCTCGACTGGAACTATCGCAGCACACTGTGGACGGTGGCTGAGGCGCGCGCTGCCCTCGACGCTGCTCTAGTCGAAGGCCTGGACGTGCTCATTACCAGCCCCTTCGACATGGCCTACTTCTACGGTATTGGCTGTGGTCAGTACCCGGCTGAACGGCTCTTGGGCGGCGACGTGGGCCCTCTCGAGGACGACGACGTGCTCGCCTTTGCCGAGCAGGTGCGCCGGCGGCTGGGCGTCCGCATTGTGGCCATCACCCGCCGCCACGCCGACTCTTTCGAGCAACAGCGCTGGGAATCGGCGGCGGTGGATGGCGATGGCCATCTGGCACGCTCGGCGGCCGTCCGCTCCATGGCGCTACTGGACAGTCTGGGCGGTGGCGACGCTTGGCTGGCTGGCTTTTACTATGGGCTGCTGACCGCCGGCACAGGCGCGGCCGGCATTGCCCGAGGCATCTTGGTGGGCGACGCGGCCACTCGCCTGCAGCAGACGTTGATGTTCGACCTTCCGATTGTCGACCGGGCTGACATCCAGGCCTTGCTACAGGCCGATGCTGCGGGCGGCCCTGCCCGCACCCGCCGCTGAATCTGCGTTATCGGAGAGATATCAGGCATGAATAGAAGCGAGCGTCTCAAGCTAGTCACCGATACCGGCATTATCGCCATTATGCGCGCCAAGAAGGTCCCGGCCTCCCAGGCCGGGACGTCGGAGCAGTTGATTGCCGTGGCCGAGGCCATCTGCCGCGGTGGCGTCCGGGCGATCGAGGTAACGATGACCACGCCCGGCGCACTGGAGGTGATCGCCGAGGCCTCCGCGCGCTTGGGCAGAGACGTGCTCTTTGGCGCCGGCACTGTGCTTGACGCCGAGACGGCCCAGGCTGCGATCCAGGCCGGCGCCGGACTGATCGTCTCGCCGACGCTCGACGTGGACGTGATCCGGCTGTGCAATGACCATGGCGTCGTAGCCGTTCCCGGCTGCTATACGCCGACCGAGATGCTGGCTGCGTTCAATGCAGGCGCCGACCTGTGCAAGTTCTTCCCGGCGGAGATTGGCGGCCCGGCCATGCTCCGCGCTATCCGCGCGCCCTTGCCGCAGTTGCGGATCGTTCCCGTCGGCGGCGTCACCCTGGACAATGCCGCCGAGTATATGCGCAGCGGCGCGGCGGCGCTGGGCATCGGCAGCGCGCTGATCGACCAGGCCCTGCTTGATGCCGGCGACCTGGCCGAGCTGACCCGGCGGGCGGCTGCCTTCATTGCCGCCGTCAAAACAGCCCGAGGAGATTAACCATGCTGGAAGATTGGCACGTTTCGCAGTCTGCACGAATACAGCCTTTGCCCGGCTGGCAGCTCTATCCGCGTTCGGTGGTCAAAGTTGGTGCCACGACCTATTATCTGGTGCGCCACATCGAGGGCAAGGCCCCGGCCTCCTTCGCCGCGAAGGCCCTGGCAGTCGTGGGTGACACGGCGCCGTTCGACGGTGAGCCGCAAGGTCCTGGTCCGGGGGACCGGGAGGGCGTCGCCCTGCTCTGCCCACTGTCGGCCGCCAATGCCGCGGCACTGCGTGCCCGGCTGCCCTGGCTCACCCCGCAGCCGCTGGGCCTGTCCACATCGGCCGGCTGCGGCGACCGGCTGGGACTGGCCACGCCCGGGCACGTGCGCGCCGTCCGGGCCGTGGGCGGCAAGGTCCCGGCCTCCCAAGCCGGGAAAGTCCCGGCCTCCCAAGCCGGGATTGCTCCGATCTGGGCCCAGCAGTCGATGCGTGAAAACGTCCGCACGGGTCGGACGCCCCAACAGGTAGTGGACGAGGCGATGTGGGGCCTCTTTCAGGAGGGCTGGCAAGAGCCGTGGGGTGCCGACGCCGACCACTTAAAGACCACCGCCGATGTGGACCTGTGCGTCGCTGCCGGCTACACCTTCTTCACCGTGGACCCCGGCGACCATGTGGACAATGAGGCGCACACGGCGGTCGTGGAGGCACTCGAGGGCAAGGTCCAAACATTGCCCTGGGACCTGCTCGAAGACTCGCCGGAAGGACTGAGTGCCCGTTACCTGGGACGCCGCTTCGAGCTAGAGGGCCACTCAATCGAATTCAGTCCGGTTACCTTGGCACGGGCCGCGGCCAAGTACGGCCGGGCCATTGCCCACACCGTCCGAATGTATCGCCATCTGGCGGCCCATCTGACTGCGTTTGAGCTGGAAATGTCGGTGGATGAGACTGAGACGCCGACCTCGGTCGAGGAGCACTGGTTTATCGCCAGCGAGCTGGGACGGCTGGGCGTGCGGTGGGTCAGCCTGGCGCCCCGCTACGTGGGTCGTTTCGAAAAGGGCGTGGACTATATCGGCGATCTGGACGAGTTCGAGTCCCAGTTTTCCCAGCATGCTGCGATCGCCCGCACCCTGGGACCGTACAAGCTCAGCTTGCACTCCGGTTCGGACAAGTTCAGTGTCTACCCGATCGTCGCTCGCCACACGCGAGGGTTGGTCCACCTGAAGACGGCCGGCACCAGCTATCTGGAAGCGCTGCGGGCGATCGCCGGGATAGACCCGGCGTTCTTCCGCGAGGTCCTCGACTTTGCCCGGGGACGTTATGAGATCGATCGAGCCACCTACCACGTCTCAGCCCAGCTGTCCAACGTCCCCAAGCCGGCGGCATTGAGCGACGCTGAGCTGCCAGGCCTGCTCGACCAGTTTGACACCAGGCAGGTGCTGCATGTGACCTTTGGCTCGGCGCTGGCTGCCCTGGGCGCGCGGCTGCTGGCCGCGTTGCAGGGCGATGAGGAGGCCTACTACGCGCGGCTCGAAGCACATTTCAGGCGGCACCTGGCGCCCTTTGTAGGATCAGAATAAGGAGGAGGCATGACTCAGGTGATAACCAAAGCGATCGTTCCGGCTGCCGGGTTGGGCACGCGGCTCTTGCCGGCCACCAAGGCGCAGCCAAAAGAGATGCTGCCCGTCGGTCGCAAGCCGGTGGTCCAGTATGTCGTCGAGGAGCTACAGGCGGCGGACCTGCATCAGATCCTGATCGTGACCGGGCGTCACAAACGGAGCATCGAAGACCACTTTGATGCCGATCCCGAGCTGGTCTCTGCGCTTGAGCAGGCCGGCAGCGAGGCAGTGCTGGCCGACCTGGCTTACCTCGAAGGCAAGTCGCGCTTCTTTTTCACCCGGCAGAGCACGCCGAAAGGACTGGGCCACGCCGTGTCGATGGGTGCCGACTTCGCCTGCCAGGATGACGTCGTGGTGGCGCTGGGCGACTCGTTGGTCGCCGCGTCAGACCCTGCTTCCCTCCTGCGCGGCATGATGCAGGCCCACCACCAGCTGGGTGCCGCTGCCGTCGTGGCGGTCGAGAAGGTGCTGCCGGAGGAGGCGTTCCGGTATGGTATCGTCAGCATTGACGGGGCCGTACCGCCGCCCGGCGAGCCGATGGCGATGACCGGCATCGTCGAAAAGCCCGCTTCGGGCACGGCGCCGACCAACCTGGCCGTGGCGGCGCGCTATGTGTTCAGCCCGGTTATCTTTGAGGCGTTGAACCGCACCCTGCCTGACAAGCGCGGCGAGATCCAGCTCACCGATGCGATCCGGTTGTTGATCCGGATGCAGCAGCCGGTCTATGCCTGGCTACTGGAACCCGATCAGCGCCGCTATGACGTCGGCAACTTTGAGAGCTACTTCCATACCTTCATCGACTTTGCCCTGGCCGACGAGCGGTACGGTTACATGGTGCGCAAGTATATCAAGGCTAAAGCGTATGAGCTCTGAACCCGAAGGTCCCGGCCCCTGCGGTCGGGAGCAGATCGTGTGCTCGGCGCCCGGACGGGCCGGCATCATCGGCAATCCGACCGACATGTATGGCGGCGCGGTGCTATCTTGCTCGGTTGGCATGCGAGCGCGGGTGGTGGTGACGCCTGCCCCAGATTGGGTGCTGGAGACCGGCGGGCAGGAGTGCAGGATTGCCAGTCGCGACGATCTGCGTCCCCAGCGCGACCAGTTCGACCTGGCGCGGGCAGTGCTCGACTATCTGCACCTGCCATCGCCGGCCTGCCGCATCCGCTACGAGAGCGACATCCCAATGCGCAGCGGGCTGGCAGGTTCCACGGCGCTGGTGGTGGCCCTGGTGCGGGCCATGTCTGCCTGGCGGGGGGAGCATCCTACCCCTTACCAGGTAGCCGAGCGGGCGCGCTACATCGAGCTGAACAACCTCAAAGTGGTGTGCGGTTACCAGGATGCCTACATGTGCACCTTTGGCGGACTGAACTACATCGATTTTCGGAGCAAGCAGTTCTACCGCCAGGCCGAGGCGGAGCTGTTTGCCACGGTCGAGCCCTTGGCCGCCTACATACCCCATTTGCCCTTCGTCCTGGGCTTCACCGGCGTGCAGCACGTTTCTGGCGCGGTCCACAGGCCGCTGCGCGAGCGGTGGCTGGACGGTGAAGCGGCGGTGGTCGAGGGGTATAAGCGCATCACAGAGATCGCCCAGTTGGGTAAGAAGGCGCTAGTCCTGGGTGATTGGCCGGCGCTCGGCCGGCTGATGAACGAGAATCACGCCGTCCAGCGCGATCTGGGCGGCTCTGGTGACTCCAACGAGCGGCTGATCGCGGCTGCGCTGCAGGCCGGGGCGCCGGGGGCCAAGCTGGCCGGCGCCGGCGATGGCGGGACGATCATCGCCCTGTGGCCCTGGCCCGATGCGGCGCGCCTGGAAGAGGCGCTGCTCGCAGCCGGCGCCGCGGCCGTCTACCACCTTCAGGTTGGGGCTGGGGTAACGATCGAAGCGGCAAGCTGAGAAATCGCTCGGTCGCCCCTGTCACAGGGGCGACCGAGCGATCTGTTACCGCTAGCTTGTCACCTCTCGCAGGCGGGTCCAGGCGGCTTGCTCCTGGTCGGCCAGGTCGCGGAATGGGGTGGCGCACTCGGCCAGGTGTGACGCCGGATCGGGCGCCTCGGAGGTGTGCAGGAACCACTCGCCCAGCGCCTGCCAGCCGTCGCCGATCCGCTGGAACTCGGCGGCGCTGTCGGCCAGGCGTGGTTCGGCGGCGATAGCCGCTGCCTCGGCCAGGAAGCGGCTGAGCATGTAGCGGAAGGCGCCGCCCCCACAGCCGCCGACGGGGGTGAGCATGATGTAGGTGTTGAACATCGCCCAGCGCAGCTCCTCCCCGGCCATCGATTCCCCCCAACGCGGCACGGCCTGGCCCGCTTTGCGGATGCCCTTGACGCCGATGTTGCTGATCGGCGGCTCGAGCATCGGCTGGGCCTGCTCCAGGATCGCCTGGCGCACCTCGTCGGCGGTTGGCTGCCGCTTGTTGGTGAAATCAAAGGTGTACCACTCGTTCTCCGGTGGGAAGGGGCGGTGCTTGGAGCCGCGCGCCAGGGCGAGCGCCGCCGTCGGCACCGGATGCAGCCCGTCGCGGTCGGCAATCAGCACCTCCTGACTGGCAGGGTCGTAGCCGCAGGCGACCACGACGTGCCCGCCAAAGTGGTACTCCTTGCCGCCAAAGTCGAAATAGGGCAGATAGCCCATGTCGAGGGTCAGCATCACCGGCTGGCCTGCCGCCAGCATGTCGAACAGCGCCTTTTCGGCCTTCTTGGCGCTGCCGGTGCGGAACTGGTCCACAACCACGCCGGTGCGCCGTCCTGCGGTCTTTTCCAGGCCCTCCTGCCCGGCCATGCCGACGTTGCCGCGCCCGCCCAGGAATGGCGGCTGCCCTTTAAAGTGCCAGTAGCTAAAGCTGACGCCGGCGCCGATGCCGAGCAGCATCTCTTCGCTGACGTCGTGGCCGTTGTAGACATAAATGTGGCGCATCGAGCCGGTGACGCAGTGGTGCGTCTGTAGCGATTGGAATCCGTCCAACGGTTTGAGTGTCATTGTCTATCTCCTTTTTCTACGGTGCGGATGAACTGCTCGATCCAGGCCATCTCGGCCCGGATCATGGTCACGCTGTAATCGAACATGGCGTCTATGAAGTAGGGTAGCAGTCCTTTGCTTTCCCAGTTAGCCTGAACCTGGGCCAAGCGGGCGGCCAGAGCATCGTGGTAGCTGTGCAGGGCAGCCATCGCTTCGCCCTGAGATAGGCCCGGCAGGCCTGCCAGCCCCAGCTGCAGAGGAGGATAGCAGCGCCGTGGCACGGCCAGGGCATCAAGGCTGGCGGCATGCATCGCCTGGCGGCCGGCCGGGGTGGCGTGGTATACCTTGCGCGCCGGTCCGCGGCCGGCCTCCTCCAATCGACCCTCGATCATCCCGTCACGCTCCAGCTTTTTCAGCAGGTAGTAGATCGAGGAGAAGCCAACCTCGGTCCACTCGCGCATGCCCCGCTCCTCGATCACCTGCTCGATCTCGTAGCCGTGGCGTGGTTGTTCAACGACAAGGCTCAGAACGGCCAATTCTGCATTCGTCATAGTTCTATTATGGCACCGTAGTAATCTAGTACTAGAATATCACATCTGTGAGAGCCTGTCAAATCGGGCCTTCGGTGTGGCAGGTTGCTGTGCTGCCAAGTCTTTTTTACACCTTCCCCGTGGCATGTTATAATTGGAGAGTGTCAGGCCGGGCTGCCATGCTCGCCAAGTCTGGCAGAAAGGCAGAAAACCAGAGGTGTGGCCGCCAGAAGCGGCGGCATAGGTAAGCCGCTTCTGCTGAATTCCAAAGAGGGCTCGATGATAACTGTACGAAGAGAACGTCCAGAGGATAAGGCGCAGATATACGAGGTGAACTATCAAGCCTTTGACCGGAAGGAAGAAGCTGAGGTCGTGGATATCCTGCGGAATTCATGCCCAGAGGGGGTTTCGTTGGTGGCGGAAGAGAGGGGCAGGGTTGTGGGCCATATACTCTTTACCCCAACGATTATCGAAGATGAGGGGACAAGCCTGGTAGGAACCGGCCTCGGACCACTGGCCGTTCTCCCGCAGCATCAGGGAAAAGGGATCGGATCAGCGCTCGTGCGGGCGGGGCTTGACGAAATGCGGCTGGCCGGCGAGCCTTTTGTGGTGGTAGTCGGCCATCCGGGCTACTATCCGAGGTTCGGTTTTGAACGAGCGTCGCAGTATGGCGTCCGGTGTGAGTACGGCGAAGTGCCGGATGAGGCGTTCATGATCGTCGTGTTTGATGAGAGCAGGATGCAGGGGGTGAAAGGGGTAGCGAAAGAACGCCCAGAGTTTTCCGCAGCAATGTGAGCCCCATGGGCCAACCAGTACTCAAGTACGGCGATGCTTCATCTGACCTGAGGGCCGAAGAGCTCTTCAACGACCGGATTGATGAGATCCCAGTCTGGCAGTTGCACTGCCGCCCCATCTGCGCGCGTGTAACTGGTCACCAGCGGATGCTCGAGCACCACCTGTTGGATGTCGGCTGGATCGGTCCGCGCAGCCAGGAGGGCCAGACCGAGCAGCTCTCCCGCATCCAGGTCGGTTCTTATCCCCCCCAGCACCGCTGCCGCCGCCGAAGGCCAGTGCGGGATCCCCTCGAAGCTCAGCGCTTTCTCGCGGGTAGCAAGCAGGATCAACTGCTGTCTCTTGGCCCGGTCAAAGTCGGTCGTGCTCATCCGTGAGCGGGCATACTCGATGGCCCGCGTCCCATCCATGTGCTGCCATCCGGCATCAAAGTGCACGGTCTTGAAGGCGTAGGGATCTGCGGGTTTTGGGTCCGGATAGCGGGTGTCGTGCAGGGTCTTCGGCACATCGACGTCTATTCCGCCCAACGCGTCGATGATCTGGACAAACGCTGCCAAGTCGACCATCAGGTAGCCGTCGACCGGGGTGCCGAAATTGCCTTCGATGGTCGCCCTCAGCAAAGCCGGTCCGGCTTCCGGATCCTCTTGTCGGTGACCGTACACATTAGCGGTATTGATCCTGTCCTCCCCGTAGCCCGGGATTGCCACCTGCAGGTCGCGGGGGATCGACAGCATACCTGTCACCCCACCATCTGCATTACCGGTGACAAGGATGATCGTGTCGGTGCGATAGCCCCAGCTCGTTCCCTCTCGGCGGTCGATGCCTAACAGCACGAGGTTAGTCCGGCCGCCATTGCCGGGTATCAACACGCCGGGAAGGACCACGACCGCCACGACACACAGGCCGAGCAAGACCACAGCGGTGATCAGCGCCGCCAGCAGCGGGCCTGTGCAGCCCCTGGATCGCGGGCGTGGCGCCTTCGCCGGCCTCGGTGGGCCACCGGGTTCTTTCCCGGCAGCCCGGTGATCCGCGGGAGGAGCGGGCACCCACATCTGTTGCGTCACTGCCGCGCCCCACAACGGCGTCGCGTAAGGCGCCGGAGCGTCTGTGTGTTGGCCATTGTGGCATTCTAACACGGACGCCCGGTGGGGTCAAGGTGGTGTTGACCTGGAGTGTGGTTGGGTGTACAATGCCATGTGAGAGAGAGGGGAGCACGCTCACCCAAGAGAGGTTCTGATTATGCCTGATTCGCATTTCGCAGCCAATCGTTTCTTTCTGAAGGACTCGATCCGGCAGCAGATCGACTTTTCCCGGACCGACCAGAACCGGGGACTGCCACCTCCGCCGCTGCAGGCGCCCTGTCCGCCGGAAGCCGTCCGCATCGATCTCCCCGATGGGCGGGAAGCCCTGGCCCGGCTGGGCGCGGATGCCGGTGGGCGAGGCCATCGCCCGCCGGGAAAGCGTGCGCCAGTACGACGCCGCCCCGCTCACCCTGGAGGAGCTGGCCGCGCTGCTGTGGGCGACGCAGGGGGTACGCCGAATGCTGAGCCCGATCAGCGCGCGCCGGAGTGTGCCCTCGGCAGGGGCGCGCCACGCCTTTGAGACCTACCTGGCCGTCAGCCGCGTCGAGGCGTTGCCGGCCGGGCTGTACCGCTATCTGCCCTTCGACGGCCAATTGGCGCAACTGGCCATCGACCCGCAGATCGGGCACCGGGCCGCGGACGCTTGCCTGGGACAGCGGTTTGTCGCGCTTGCCGCCGTGACCTTTTTCTGGACGGCCATCCCGGCCCGCATGGAATGGCGCTACGACCTGGCGGCGCACAAGGTGATCGCCATTGACGCCGGGCACGTCTGCCAAAACCTGTACCTGGCCTGCGAGAGCCTTGGCCTCGGTACGTGCGCCATCGCTGCCTACGACCAGGAGGCGTGCGACCGGCTCTTGGGTGTCGACGGCGACGAAGAGTTTACGCTCTACCTGGCCCCGGTCGGCAGACGCTGAGCCATTTGGCGTCAGACCTGTCAGGCTGGGGAAAACCTGACAGGTCTTATCGTTTTTGACATCTGCCCTGACTTACAGTACAATGGCCGCTGACTTGCCGGCAAAACCCTGCCGGCCGGCAGACGACGTTCTGAAAGAGGTAGAAGCAGTATGAAAAGGATGACCGGCGCCGAAATACGCCAGAGTTTTCTCGACTTTTTTGCCAGCAAGGACCACCTGATTGTGCCCAGCGCCTCACTGGTGCCGGTGGGCGATCCGACGCTGCTGCTGACCAACGCCGGCATGAACCAGTTCAAGAGTATCTTTCTTGGGCTGGAAGAGCCCCGCGCCCGGCGCGTGACCGATGCCCAGAAGTGCATGCGGGTCTCGGGCCACCTGAATGACCTGGAGGAGGTGGGCATTTCGCCCTACCATCACACCTTCTTTGAGATGATGGGCAACTGGTCGTTCGGCGACTATTACAAGCGGGAGGCCATCGCCTGGGCCTGGGAGCTGGTGACCGGCGTGTGGGGCATGGACAAGGCCCGGCTGTGGGCTACCGTCTTTGAGGACGATCAGGGCGACCTGCCGACGGACGAGGAGGCGCATGACCCACTGGCTGAACGAGACCGACATTGCCCGCGACCATGTGCTGCTCTGTGGGCGCAAGGACAACTTCTGGTCGATGGGGCCGACCGGTCCGTGCGGCCCGTGCAGCGAGATCCACTACGACCGCGGGCCTGAGTACTGCGACAAGCAGGGCGTAGCCCGGCCATGTGTGCCAGGTCAACGGCGACTGCACCCGCTTTCTCGAGATCTGGAACCTGGTGTTCATCCAGTACAACCGCGATGCCGAGGGCGAGCTGCACCGACTGCCGGCCAGGCACATCGACACCGGGATGGGGCTGGAGCGGGTGACGGCCATCTCGCAGGGGGTGCCGACCAACTATGACACCGACCTGTTCTACGCCCGATCCTGCGGCGGATCCAGGAGCTGCTCGGCCACAGCGACGAAGAGGCGGCGCAGAAACAGGACCTCCTACCGGGTCATCGCCGACCACGGCCGGGCTGTCACCTTCCTGGTGGGCGATGGGGTGATCCCGGGCAACGAGGGGCGCAACTATGTGCTGCGCATGATCCTGCGCCGGGCGGCCCGCTTTGGGCGCAAGATCGGCTTCACCGAGCCCTTCCTGGGCGAGGTGGCCAAGGTGGTGATCGAGGTGATGGGCGGCCACTATACCGATCTGCGCCGGCGCCGCGACTTTATCCTGAACGTCATCCGCCAGGAGGAGGAGCGCTTCCAGCGCACGCTGGACGTTGGGCTGGCGCTGCTGGACGAGATCATGGCCGGCTTGCAGGAGACAAGGCGAGACGGTGATCCCCGGCGGCGAGGCGTTCCGGCTGTACGATACCTTTGGCTTTCCGCTGGACCTGACCAGGGATGTGGCGGCGGAGCACGGCTTTTCGGTGGACGAAGCCGGCTTCAAGGCGGCGCTGGAGGAGCAGCGGGCGCGCGGCCGGGCGACGCAGCAGTTTGTGCTCGACCGACGGGGAAGAGCTGGAGGGTTATGTCCGGCTTCTGGATGATCTCAAGGCGCAGGGTGGGCTTGGGACCGGACGGTGTCGAGCACCTGTGCCGCGAAGCCGCCGAAGTGGAGACTGTGCGTGCTGGCCATCCTGCGCGACGGCCAGCCGGTGACGCAGGCCGGCGAAGGCGACCAGGTCGAAGTCGTCTTGGCTGCCACTCCCTTCTACGTGGAGAGTGGTGGTCAGGTATCGGACACGGGGATGATTGCCCGCTACGCCAGGGCGAAGCAGGATCCACGCTGGGAGATCGAGGTGACGGACATGCGCCAGCCGGTGCCGGGCTTGATCGTGCACGTGGGCCGGGTGACCGCCGGCCGGCCCCAGGTTGGCGATCCGGTCTGGGCCGTGGTGGACGCCGAGCGGCGGATGGACATTGCCCGCAACCACACGGCCACCCACCTGCTGCACAGCGAGCTGCGCTACATCCTGGGCGAGCACGTCCAGCAGGCCGGCTCGCTGGTCGCGCCAGAGCGGCTGCGCTTCGACTTTACCCACGGAGTGATGCTGACCCAGGAGGAGCTGGACGCGGTCGAGCAGTCGGTCAACGATGCCATCCTGGCCAACTATCCTCTGGAAGTGGCGAACATGAGCTACAAGGAGGCGGTGGCCGGCGGGGCCATGGCCCTCTTTGGCGAAAAGTATGGCGACCAGGTGCGGGTGATCCGGATCGGCGATCCAGGCGAGCCGTTCAGCCAGGAGCTGTGCGGCGGCACCCATGTCGACCAGACGGGTGAGATCGGCCTGTTCCGCATCGTGTCGGAGGGGAGCGTCGGCGCCGGCGTGCGGCGCATCGAGGCGGTCACCGGGCGGACGGCGCTGCAGTTGGTGCAGAAGCGGCTCAATGTGCTGGATGCAGCGGCCACGCATCTGGGCTGCCCGCCGGAAGAGGTTGAGCGTGCGGTGCTGCGGCTGATGGGCGAGCTTCACGACCAGCAGAAGGAGAACGCCGACCTGCGGCGCGAGATGGCCCGCCTCGAGTTTGAGGCCTTGTTGCAGGGGGTCCAGGAAGTGGCCGGCGTCAAGGTGCTGACCGCTCAGGTCCAGGCGGCGGACGTCGGAGACGCTGCGCGAGATGACCGACTGGTGCCGCACCCGGCTTGGCTCGGTGGTGATCGTGCTGGGCGCCGTCATCGACGGCAAGCCCAACCTGGTGGCGGCGGTGACGCCTGATCTGGTGGAGCGCGGGCTAAAGGCCGGGACGTTGATCCAGCAGGTCGCCCGGGTCGTCGGCGGCGGTGGCGGGGGCCGGCCGACGCTGGCCCAGGCCGGCGGCCGCGATGCGAGCCGCCTGGGTGAGGCGCTGGCGTTGGTGCCCGGGCTGGTTGAGGAGCAGGTTGGCAAATAGGCCCACTCCGATGCCGCGGGATTCAAGTCTGTGAATGGCAGATGGTTCGTTGCTGATAGTTGACAGGCACGTGACTTGGTAAAAGCGAAAGGTCGCAAGGGGAGTCGAGCCCAATCCTGTTTTTGTGTCGTGGACCCGGGAACCACGACGCTGCGGGTATTGATCGTTGAGGCGCAGGGCCGGCAGGCGACTGTGTGGGGTTGGGCCGGGATCCCGGCGGTGAGCGGCTCTGACCCAGACGTCAAGTCGCTGGCTTTTGCCTGTGAAGGGGCGTTGTCCCTGGCAGAAGAGATGGCCCAGGACAAGGCCGGTCGCTGGCTGATGGCCGACCAGATGGTCGTCGGCCTGCCGACCTCGCAACTTCAGGGGATGGGCGCCGCCGGTCGCGCAGCGGCGCTCGCAGCCCGAGACGGCCGATCGACGAGCAGGAGTTGACTGCCCTGCTCGGCCGGGCGCTGCGCCTGGCGGTCAACCGAATGCGTGAGCCACAGGCGCAGGCAGGCACGGGAGATAGTGCGAGTCCTGCCTGGCGGCTGGTGGATTCGGCGGTGGTGGCCCTGAGCGTAGACGGTCACGGGGTGACCGACCCGGTGGGCTTCAAGGGCATGGACTTTAGCACGACAGTCTTCTCTGCCCTGGCCCGGACGGAGACGATCGACACCTGGTGTGAGGTGGCCCGGCGGCTGGAATTCTCGGCGTTGACCCTGGCTGCAGCGCCGCTGGCGCTTGCGGCCGGTCTGGCGGAGCCCCGGCTCGTTCTGATAGACGTGGGCGGCAAGATGACCGATCTGATCTGTTGCCAGGCCGGCAGGCCGGTGGCGATCGATTCGCTGTCCGGCGGCGGCGTCGGGTTGTCTCGGACGCTGGTTCAAAAGTGGGGGATTGCGCCCGATAAGGCGGAGCAGCTCAAACGCACCTATGGCGGAGGGGGATTGACTGGTGAGGCCCTGCCCAGGTCAAGCAGGTGCTGGCGCCCGCGGTGCAGGCGTGGCTGGCCAATGTCGAGGCAGCCCTGGCTCGCCTGAACCAGGATGGACCGCTGCCGCACCGGCTTGTCCTGCTGGGAGGGGGCAGTGTTGTGCCCGATGTTGCCGAGGCGCTTCGCACCCTGGCCTGGAGCCAACGGCTCCATTTTGCCCGCTATCCGGAGGTGGGGCATCTGCGTTCCAACCGACATACCAGGCGTAGTCAACCGCACCGACCTGGGGCGCGGAGAGGGCGATGTGACAGCCCTGGCCTTGGCCGCCTGGGCCGTCCGCCAGACAGAGCCACCTGACCGGCCGGCGCGGCTATTGGGCGAGTTGTGCCGGGGAGAACAGGGATCGTGACATGCAACAGGTGATATATCTGGAAGTCGAAGACGACATGCCCGCCGTCCGCGAGCTGTTGGAGGGGGCGCAGGCCAAGCGGGTGCTGCTGGTAGTGCCCAAGGGCTGCGACACCTTGCGCAGCACCGTTAATCTGCGCGTGCTGAGGCGCTATGCGGCCAACATGGGCCTGGACGTGGGGCTGGTTACCCGCGACAGTCGAACCCGGCAACTGGCCAAGGAAGAGGGGGTGGCCATTCTGTCTTCAGTCGGACGGGGGCAGCGCCGCCGGTGGCGTGGTAGGGCGCCACGCCGTTCGGCAGCTCAGCAGGCAGCGGCCGCGCGCGTCGACGGACTGCGCTACGGGCGCGGCGATGTCGGCTATGGCGACAAGGCCATAGTGTGGGCCGGTCGCTTCCTCGGGATAGCGCTGTTCACAGTCCTGCTCCTTGCTGTAGTCGCGCTGGCGGTCCTGGTTGTGCCTGAAGGCAAGGTCACGTTGACGCCCTACCGGCAGCCGATCGAGGTAGTCCTCGATCTGCGCGCCGATCCTGCAGGTGGAAGAGTCCAGCCTGGAAGAGCTGACGATCCCGGCCCGCATTGTGCAGGCCCAGGTGGAGCAGACGGGCGAGATCGCGACGATCAACAAGAAGGATGCTCCTGATGAACCGGCCACTGGCACCGTCATATTCACCAACCAGACGGCGCAGGCACTTGACATCCCACTTGGCACAATCGTCCGGACCTCCACCGGTACCACAGTCCGTTTCAAGACGGTGGCGGATGCCACGCTGGAGGGAAGGATCGGCGCTACAGCCCAGGTCGCAGATCGAGGCCCTGGATCCGGGGCCGGTCGGCAACGTCCCGGCGGCGACCATCACCACGGTCGAGACGTCCTCGCTGCGAGCCAAGGTCCGCGTAACCAACGAAAGCGCGACCCGGGGCGGCGGGAGTGAAGCAGGTTGGGGTGGTAACCCGCGCCGACATGGACCGGCTCAAAGCCCAGTTGCTTCAGCAGCTCCAGGATCGGGCCTACGCAGAACTGCTCGATCCAGTTGAAGGAGGGCGAGTTCTTGCCCGAGGCGTCGCTGACCGTCGAGATCATGGCTGAGGTCTATGACCAGTTCCTCGACGCCGAGGCCGACACCCTGCACCTGCAGATGCGGATCCTGGCCAGCAGCACGGCCGTAAACCGGGCCAACGCCAACGGACTGGCGTACGAAGCGCTCAAGGACAGGATCCCGGCTGGCTATGACCTAGAGTCGGAGGACATTGCTTTCACGCTGGACCAGAAGCAGGCGCGCATGGAGGGCCAGAGTGTCTTGGTGCAAGCGAAGGCGATTGCCTACCTGGTGACCGCCGTCGACCGGGGTCAGGTCCGCTCGGCCGTGGCCGGCCTGCCGCCTGAGGAAGCGGAGCAGAGTGCTGGCCGATTCGTTTACGCTCGGCGGACCGCCGCAGGTGGAAATCCAGCCTGACTGGATCAAGCGTTTCAAGCTGCTCAACCGCGTGCCGTGGCTCCCCTTTCGCATCCAGGTCGTCGTGCTAGAATAGCTTGGAATAAGAGGCGGGTTGCCATGAAGCTGCTGGCGCTGGATCGTGGGCGAGCGCCGGATAGGGGTGGCGGTCTCGCGACGAGACCGGGCTGATCGCGACCCCGCTGATGACGATCCGGCGGGCCTCGAAGGTTGAGGACTTTGCCCGGATTGCCGGTCTGATTCGCGAGCAACAGGCGCAGGGCGTCGTGATCGGCCATCCTTTGAACAGGGACGGCAGCGCCGGCCCTCAGGCGAGGCGCGTGGAAAAGTATGCCCAGGCGCTGGGGGTGTCGCTGCACGACGAAGGCCTGGAGGTGCCGGTGCTCCTCTGGGATGAGTATCTGTCCACCCGGCAGGCTGAGGAAGCTCTGGCAGGTGCCGGCCGGCGGTCGAGGATCCGCCGGGCCGGACTGGACGCGGCGGCTGCAGCGATCATTCTGCGCGATTATCTGGAGGCAAGGCCACATTGAGTACGGTGTTGTTGTGGGTTAAAATAGCCGCCCTGCTTTGGCTGGGCGCGCTGCTGGTTGTCGTGCTGAGCTGAGATCCGGTTCTTTCAGCGCCTGATCCCCGACTGGCTGCGCAACCTGGCGCGCCTGGTCGTGCTGGTCGGCACTATCGGCGCGTTGACCCTGGCGCTGCTGTTTGGGGTCAGGATCGTGAGCAGCTCGTTTGCCGCACGGACCAGCACAGGAACTGGCCCCACCTTCGATCTGTGCTTCACGTCGCCCAACTGCTTTGCTCTGAGCGTCTACTCTGAGCTCGCACCAGGAGGAGCTGAACCAGCCGGCCAGCGACGATCCGTCGGCGGTCAGCTTTCACGGTCGAGTCGGGCGAGACGGCAGCCGGCGTTGCGGCGCGGCTGGAGGATCAGGGCCTGGTCGTCAATGGCGAGGTCTTTCGGCGGTTCATGACCTACAAAGGCCTGGACACCAGCCTCGAGGCGGGCACCTATTCACTGCGGGCCAACATGACCATGCACGAGATCGCCGAGGCGCTGCAGCACGGCGGTGGAAACGCCGTCACGGTCACGATCCCGGAGGGCTGGCGGGCCGAGCAGGTGGCCTGGCTGTTGGAGCAGCAGGGGCTGATGCGCAGCGACGATTTCATGGCCGAGGTCCGCTCGGGCCAGTACGACTATCCCTGGCTCGCCTGCCGGCAGGCCGGGACCTCGCTGGAGGGGTTCCTGTTCCCGGATACCTACGAATTCTCGAAAGATGCCAAGCCCGCCGATGTGGTGCGGCTGATGCTGGCGACTTTCGACAGCCGGGTGGCGCCTCAGATCGACAGCCGGCTGGGCGGCAAGACGATCTTTGACCTTGACCTGGGCACCGACCGGCCCATGACGGCCTGCGACGTGATGATACTGGCCTCTATCGTCGAGCGCGAAGCCGTCGTGGCAGAAGAGCGGCCGATCATCGCCAGCGTCTATTTCAACCGGTTGGACCCGGCCTACATCAACGAAGCCGCCCTGCGCCTGAGCGCCGATCCGACTGTGCAATACGCCAAAGGGTTCGATCCGGCCACCGAGAACTGGTGGAACCCGATGCTGCCCGGCGAGGGGCAGACGATCGATTCGCCCTACAACACCTTCATCGTGCAAGGGCTCCCGCCGGGACCGATCTGCAGCCCGGGCCTGGCCTCTGTCCTGGCCGTTCTGGAGCCCGCTCAGACCAACTACCTCTATTTCCATGCCATTGGCGATGGCTCGGGCACACACGTCTTTGCCGCGACCCTGGAGGAGCACCTAAGGAACCAGGAACAGTACAAGCCGTGAGATTCGCTGCTTGCCTCGTGGCGTGCTTGCTGCTTTCCTCCTGTGCCTTTCCCGGCAGCGTCAAGCCGACGGTCAAGATCGGCCTGTCGGCGCCCTTCGAGGGGCTGTACCGCGACCTGGGCTACGAAGTGCTGTACGCAACGCGGCTGGCCGTGCGGGAGCGGAACGCGGCGGGCGGCGTGGCGGGGCGCTACCTGGTCGAGCTGGTCGCCCTGAACGACTTCAACGAGCCGCGGAAGCGGCCCTGCAGGCTCACGAGATGGCCGCCGATCCGGGCGTGTTGGGCGTGCTGGGCGGATGGTCGGCAGAAACCGCCCGTCAGGCGGCTCCCGAATATGGGCGCCTGGGGCTGCCGTTCCTGGCGCCTGAAGGAGACCCGGCCGAGCTCGGCGCGGAGGCGGCCCGCTTTGCCGCTCAGGAGCTTGGCGCACGCCGGGCGGTGATCCTGAGCAGTGGGAACGCAGGGGACGAGGCGCTGGCCGAGGCCTTTGCAGCGGCTCTTGCAGCACAGGGCGGGACGGCTATCCGCGAAGGATCTGGGCAGGTCCGCACTTGCCGGCCAGCCCGATCTCTTCTTCATCGCTGCCGATGCGCCGCTGGCGGCCGAGTGGATCGTCCAGGCCAGGGCAGGCGGGTTTCGACGGCCCGTTCGGCGGCGGGCCGGGCCTTGGCAGTCCGCTCCTGGTCGAGATCGGGGGCGAGGCGGTCGAGGGAGCCTTCTACGTCAGTCCCTTTCCGCCGCTGCAGGACGATCCTGCCTTCAAGGATGGTTACCAGTCGCTGTCAGGTGGGGCGCCGCCGGGGCCGGTCGCGGGCTGGGCCTACAGGGCAGCCGGGCGGCTGCTGGATGCCCTGGATGCCGCGGCTCGCGGTGGTGGCGACCTCGACCGGGCGGCCGTGGGAGCGGCATTGGCCGGCGTGCCTGGCGAAGGGCTGGGCGCCTACGTGTATGTCGTTCGGGCAGGCTGAGCTGTTTCAGCAGCCGTGATCCTTTATAGGGAGTGAGACAGGTCCAACGGAGGACGGGCTATGCGGATTCTGATCTTTTCCTGGGAGTACCCACCTCATGTTGTGGGTGGGTTGGGCCAGCACGTGGCCGAGTTGTTGCCGGCGCTGGGCAACCTGCCCGGGCTGGAGCTGCACCTGGTCACACCCCGCTGGGCTGGCGGCCAGCCGGTCGAGAGGCTTGGCAGCGTCACCGTCCATCGCGTGGATCCACCGGCTCTGGAGAGCGATTTCTACACTACGGCCTGGCAGACTAACCTGCGGCTGGAGAAGTACAGCCAGCAGCTCTGGGCAGAGGCCGGCCCGTTTGACGCTGATCCATGTGCACGATTGGCTGGTGGCATTTGTTGGCAATGCTTTGAAGCGCAACCACAAAGTTCCCCTGTTAAGCACCATCCACGCCACAGAACGAGGCCGCGGTCGAGGCTATCTGGGCAGCGATCAGGCGCGGGCCATCAACAACGTCGAGTGGTCGCTGAGCCTACGAGTCGTGGCGGATCATCGCCTGCAGCGAGTACATGGCTGGGCAGATCGTCGACTATTTCAAGTGCTCGCGTGACAAGATCGACGTCATCCCCAATGGCGTGAACAGCGCCCAGTTCGACCTGCTGGACGGCCAGGATCTGAGCCACTTTCGGGCAATGTATGCCCTGCCGGACGAGCAGATTGTCTTTCACGTGGGGCGGATCGTCTACGAGAAGGGGATACAGGTGTCTGGTCAGGGCGACGCCGCTGATCCTGGGTCAGCATCCCTCGGCCAAGATCGTCATCGCCGGCAAGGGGCCAGAGCTGGAGGCGTGCCGGGCGTTGGCCTGGAGTCTGGGGGTGGGCGAGAAGGTGCTCCTCACCGGCTTCATCTCCGATGAGGACCGCGACCGGCTGTTCAAGATCGCCAATTGCGCCGTGTTTCCCAGCCTGTACGAGCCGTTCGGCATTGTCGCCCTGCAGGCGATGGCCGCCAAGTGTCCTGTGGTGGTCAGTGAGGTGGGTGGCCTGCCCGAGGTCGTCAGACACGCCGAGACGGGCATCACCGTCTATCCGGACAACCCCGGGTCGTTGGCATGGGGCATTGTCCACACGCTGCAGCACCCCGAGTGGTCGGCCAAGCGCGTCGAAAACGCCTACCGCGAGGTCTGTGAGCTGTACAACTGGGATCGCATTGCCCGGCTGACGGCGAGCGTCTATGAGCGGATCGTTGCCGAACGGGCGCGGACCGAGTGGTGAGCTATTCGGGAAGGACCTGGTAGATCAGGGGCGGCTGGGTGACCGGCTGGTCGCTCCATTCGTAGGCGGCGAGCAGGCGCTGCTGGACACTGGCCAGTTTTCCCTCATCGTTGGCGTGGATAGTCAGCAGCGGCTGACCTTTCTTGACATAATCACCGATCTTGGCCTGCAGCACGATCCCCACGGCGTGGTCGATCTGGTCACCCTTCTTTGACCGTCCGCCGCCCAGAAGCATAGAGGCAAGGCCGATCTCGCGCGGATCCAGCGCGGCTATATAGCCGGAATGGGGCGCCCTCAGCTCGTGGACCAACTCGGCATGCGGCAGGCTGGCCGGATCGTCAATCACAGACAGATCGCCCCCCTGGGCTGCGATCCACTCCCGGAACTTGGCCAGGGCTTGGCCGCCGTCCAATAGCTGCTCCAGGTAGGCGAGTGCCTCTGTTTCCTCTGCGGCCTGACCGGACAGCAGGAGCATCTGGGTGGTAAGTGCCAGACAGTGGCGCCGAAAATCCTCTGGTCCGCGGCCATGCAGCGTGTCGATCGCCTCGACCAGCTCCAGCGCGTTGCCCACAGCGCAGCCCAACGGCTGGCTCATGTCGGCAATGATCGCCCGAACCCTGCGGCCCAGGCTCTCGCCGATCTCGACCATCAAGGCTGCCAGTTGCGCCGCGTTCTCTCTGGTCTCCATGAAGGCGCCCCGCCCGGCCTTGACGTCGAGCACGATGCCATTGGCGCCGCTGGCGATCTTCTTGCTCATGACCGAGCTGGCGATCAGCGGTGGGCTGTTCACAGTGGCGGTCGCGTCGCGCAGGGCATAGAGCTTGCCGTCGGCCGGGGCCAGCTCTGCCGACTGGGCAACCACCACCACGCCAATCGACTGCAATTGGGCGCGGAACTCGTCCACGGTCAGGTTCACCCGAAAGCCCGGGATCGCCTCCAGCTTGTCGAGGGTGCCCGCCGGTAAAGCCCAGGCCACGGCCCGATATCTTGCCTAGTCTTCAGGCCGGCCGCGGCCGCCAGTGGGGCAACGACCAGGGTGGTCTTGTCGCCTACGCCGCCTGTGGAATGCTTGTCGACGACAAAGGGCGCCACGTCCTGGAGGTCCAGTTGCTGGCCTGAGCGAACGATAGCCATCGTCAGGTCAACGGTCTCCTGACGCTGCATGCCGCGCCACACGACTGCCATGAACCAGGCGGATATCTGATAATCGGGGATTGTGCCCTGGCTGAACCCCTGAATCAGGAACTCGATCTCTTCCGCGCTCAGGACCATGCCGTCCCGCTTGCGGGCAATGATGTCAACAGCTCGCACTAAACTCTCCGTATGCGATGATTGACAGCTATCATAGCACAGAGTGGCGAATTGTGAAAATCTGACATGCTGTGGTATAATCCAGATCGAGGAGGCGGACCATGACGGTAAGGATCCTGATCGTGGACGATGAGGAAAACCTGGTGCTACTTGCTCAGACAGGCTCTGCTGTTCCGGTTCCCAGACGGCTCGCGTGGATACGGCCTATCTCTGGCGAAGAGGGACTGAGCCGTCTGGCAGTCAATGCCTATGATCTGATTATCGCCGACTATCGCATGCCTGGCTTCAGCGGTCTGGAGTTGATCAAGGGAGTTCGCTACCTGGACCCGCGCACACCGATCATCCTGATGACCGCCTACGGCTCGGAGGAGCTGTGGCCACGAGGCGAGGTGGACTGGGCGTGGCGCACTACTTTCGGCAAGCCCTTTGACATGGACGAAATGCTGTCTGGTGGTAGGCCAGCTCATCCCCGGCTCGAAGTGACATAGGCATGTCTGACCTGGTGGTGATCGGCGGCGGGCTGGCAGGCAGTGAGGCGGCCTGGCAGGCGGCCCAACGCGGCCTGCGGGTGACGCTGTACGAGATGCGGCCGCAGCGGATGACGCCGGCCCATGTCTCGCCGTGGCTGGCCGAGCTGGTCTGCTCCAATTCCCTGGGTTCCAACCTGGTCGATAGGGCGCCGGGCCTGCTGAAGCAGGAGCTGCGGCGCCTGGGCTCGCTCATCGTCGCAGCTGCCGACGCGACCGGCGTGCCGGCGGGCGGCGCTCTGGCCGTCGACCGGGAGGCATTTGCCCAGATGGTCACCGACCGGATCAGAGCTCACCCACGCATCACGGTACGCTGCGAAGAGATCACGACGGTCACCCAGCCTGGACGATCGGCCGGTGATCGTTGCAACCGGCCCGCTCACCTCACCGGCGCTGGCCGCCGAGCTGGCGGCGCTGACCGGTTCCGAACACCTCTACTTCTACGATGCCATGGCGCCGATCGTGACGGTCGAATCGGTAGACATGGCAGTGGCGTTTCGGGCCAGCCGCTACGGCCGGGGCCAGGAGGAGGGCGACTATCTGAACTGCCCGATGAGCCAGGCCGAATACGAGCGTTTCTGGGAGGCGCTGGTAGGCGCAGAAACGATCCCCCTGCGCGATTTTGAGCAGCAAGACGCCCGTTTTTTCGAGGCCTGCCTGCCGGTTGAGGTGCTGGCCCGGCGAGGGCAGCAGGCGCTGGCCTTTGGCCCCCTCAAGCCGGTCGGGCTGGCCGATCCACGAACGGGCCGGCGGCCCTATGCCGTGGTCCAGCTGCGGCAGGACAATCAGGCCGCGACCCTCTACAACCTGGTCGGTTTTCAGACCAACCTCAAGTGGAGTGAGCAGGAGCGGGTCTTTCGGCTGATCCCCGGCCTGGAGCGGGCCGAGTTTGTCCGCTTTGGGCAGATGCACCGCAACACGTTCATCAACTCGCCGTCGCTGCTGCGCCCGACGATGCAGTTTCGCGACAAAGAGGGCCTGTTCTTTGCCGGGCAGATCACTGGCACGGAGGGCTATGTGGGCTCGGCGGCCAGCGGATATGTCGCCGGGTTGAATGCAGCCCGGCTGGCGGCGGGGCAGACGCTCGTTTCGTTTCCGTCCACGACGATGATCGGCGCACTGTGCCAGTACGTCTGCAACACCCAGCGCCGGCGACTTTCAGCCGATGAAGGCCAACTTCGGGCTGTTGCCGCCGCTCGATCCTCCGGTGCGTCACAAACGAGAGCGGTACGCCGCCTTGGCGCATCGCGCTCTGGACGACCTGGAGCAGTTCGTGAGGGAGACCGGCATCTAGAGCCGGTGCCACGTCGAAGGAATAGGAAGCACAAAGTCACTGTCGACCGATCCTTGCTTTTTCATGCTTTTCGTGCTTCAATCTACTGGTTCGGACCGGGCATGGACGTTCTTGGGCACTTGACAAATCTGCCTGTAGTGATATACTGCAGAGAGTACCTGACAAACGGCCTGAAGGTCAGGCTGCATCACCAAAAATCCCTACTATCAAGGAGGTAAACAATGATGTTCCGAAAACTATCTGCTCTTGTCGGCCTGCTCTTGGTCGGCCTTTTCCTGTGCGGCTTTGCCGGCCCAGCGCAGGGAACCGAGGAGACGACAGGGACGCCCTGGTGGGTGTGGGTGCTCATCATCTTGCGCTGCTGTTCGCCGCGGTGCTTTGGTGGCTATGGTGGAATCGTAGGGGAGAGGAAAAGGCACTCCCTGCGGCCGAACCAAGGCGGGTCCCTTCTGTACAGATGCCTGACGTGAAGGTGCCCGAAGTGAAGCTGCCCGAAGTACAGGTGCCTGAAGTGCAAGCTGCCCGAGGTGGTTACGCGGGCTGCCGAGGTGGCTCCGCCAGAGCCCGACGATCTGGAGATCATCGAAGGGATTGGCCCCAAGATAGCCGGCCTGCTCAAGGCGGCGGGTATCACGACCTTTGCCCAACTGGCCGACGTGGACCTGGAGCGTGTGCAGGAGATCCTCCGTGCGGCCAACCTGCGGCTGGCCGACCCAACTACCTGGGCCGAGCAGGCCAGGCTGGCAGCGAGCCGGCGATTGGTCGGCACTAGAGACTCTGCAGAACACACTCAAGGGTGGCCGGCGCGGCTAGCCGGGACAGCCCTTGGCAAATTCTATCCTAAGGAGAGCTGACATGTGGAAAGAGTTCAAGGAGTTTATTCTGCGTGGAAACGTCATTGACCTGGCGGTCGGCATCGTCATCGGGGCTGCCTTTGGGACGATTGTCAAGTCGTTGGTCGAGGACATCATCATGCCCCCCATCGGGCTGTTGCTGGGTGGCGTCGATTTTGCCAACATGTTCGCCGTGCTCAAGAACGGTAGCCCGGCCGGCCCGTACGGTGCATTGGCCGATGCGAAAGCAGCCGGAGCCGTGACCATGAATTTCGGCGTGTTCATCAACACGCTGATCAGCTTTCTGATCATAGCCTTCGTGATCTTCTTGCTGGTCCGCACCATCAACAAGATGAGGCGGAAAGCCGAAGAGCCGGCTCCGGCGCCGAGCACCAAAGATTGTCCCTACTGCTTGTCGAGCATCCCGATCAAGGCGACCCGCTGCGCCCACTGCACGTCGGAGCTGCCGAAGGGCTAGTTGGATCTGGGTGACACAGCGTGGAGGCGGCCGTCCAGGGTCTCCTCCACGGGGCGCACAGCAAAGGGAGAGCGCGTGCCAATAGGTCAGCAGTTGCCGGAAACGGTGGGCGAGCTGGTCGCCCCCAGGTGCTCCTCGGCTCTGTGATCGCCCTGACAGGATGGCTGCGACGACGGGCGGGCCTGTTTTCGAACTAACACGTTGCTTTGCGGAGGGGGCCAACCCCCCTCCGCAAAGTCTTTTGTGGCAGGCTTGTCAAAAGGGCGGGGCTGTGCTATGATGGGGTGGCACGCGACCCATCGCTCAGGTGTCTGAAAGGGTTGTCCCTTGTCTCTTTCCATGACACTGAGCTGGTCGCCCTGAATGCTGAGGTGACAATGGAGCTATACAAGATAGAATGCCCCAATTGCGGAGCCAAGGAGCTGGCGCCGGACGAAGAAGGTCAGCTAATCTGTACGTTTTGCCACAGCACCTTCGGCGAGGTCACGCGTGTCTGTCCAAGCTGTGGCCACTATAACGACGAGCAGGTGCGATTCTGCGCGCAGTGCGGCAACCCGTTGATCCGAGATTGCCCTGTGTGCGGCGCAGACAACTGGATCCTGGCCGAGCACTGTGTCCAATGTGGACGGACCCTGGATCTGATCGAGCAGATGGCTCGCCGCTGGCAACTGACGACCCAGCGGCGCCTGCAGGAGTGGAAGGGGGAGGTGGCTCAGGTCAAGGCACAGGAGGAAAAAGCCTCTGAGGAGCGGATGGCGCCCCTGATGGAAGCCGAGCGCATCCGGCAGGAGGCCCTGGCCCTGGCCCGAGCCACTCAGCACAAGCGTGACCAGCAGATGGTCGTGTGGCTGATTGTCGTAGTGGTGGCGTTTATCATCCTTGTAGCGTTCTTCTTGATCCTGTCCTGGATCGGACGCTGACCTTGCGGCTGACCCACAACTACCGCAGGTGGCGGCGCAGCTGATTCCACACGTGTCTGCCAATCCATCGATTCAGAATTGACAACCTTTCGGCCTCAAGGTATAATGGGGCGCCTATTACGAGGGTAACCGCAAACAAAGGGAGTGTCAAACGTGAGTTCTGCCGCATCGATCTCGCTCGCCGGGCTTGCTTCAGGCCAACAACTGGAGGGCACGGTCAAGAAAGTAACCTTGTCAGGCGCCATTGTGGAGGTAGGTGCTCCAGTGGACGGCCTGTTGCACATTTCGGACCTGGACAAGCGAGTGAGCCGCACATCTGATTTACTGGCCGAGGGCCAAAGTATCACAGTTTGGGTCAAGAAGGTGGACCTGGCAAGCAAGAGGCTGAATCTGACCATGGTGCCGCCACCCCGCTTCCGTTGGGACGACCTCAAGCCCGGCCTGAAGACCGAGGGCAAGGTAGTGCGCCTGGAAACGTTCGGGGCGTTCGTCGACATTGGGATGGAGACGGAAGGACTGGTGCACATCTCCGAGATGGCTTCTGGTCGGGTCAACAGGCCTTCGGACGTGGTCTCGGAAGGGGATGTGGTGTCGGTGTGGGTGAAGGAGGCGGACCGCAAGGCCAGGCGCATCAGCCTGTCGATGGTCGAGCCTCCTGCGGTTGACCTGAGGACGCTAAAGCCGGACGCGATCCTGACCGGCAAGGTCGTTCGCCTGGAGAACTTTGGAGCTTTTGTGGACATTGGCGCCGGGCGTGACGGCCTGGTCCATGTGAGTGAGATGGGACGTGGCTATGTCGGCAGTCCGTCTGACGTCCTGTCGGTGGGCGACCAGGTCCAGGTGAGGGTGGTGGAAGTGGATCCGCGCAAGGGCCGGATCTCGCTGAGCATGACTGACCTGCCAACCGAGGAGGTACTTGTCGAGGAGGGAGAAGAGGCTCCCTCGTCGATAGAATTGGCCTTTCGGATGGCGATGGATGAGGACGGCATGCCCTACCCGGTCAAGCCAGACAGGCGGCGGCCGCGCGAGTCAAAGCGGCGGCGCAACAGGACGCAGGACGAGATCATGGAAAGGACATTGCGCGAGCGCCGATAGCGGAGGCGTTGCGCCTTTCCTGATGTGAGCAATCAGGGCCCCTTGTCTCGACGAGATGAGGGGCTCTGTCATTTATTGGGGCGGAGGCTGGGCAGAGATGATCGCTTTTGTGTTCAGCGGGGGCGGCAGCCGCGGAGCGATGGAGGCCGGTGGTGTGAAGGCGCTCTATGAGCGTGGCATCCGTCCCGACATCGTGGTGGGCAGCTCGGCCGGGGCAATGAATGCCGCCTTCCTGGCCATCGACCCGACACCCGAAGGTGTCGAACGGTTGTGCACAATCTGGCGCGACCTACGCACCCGCGACATAGTGCCGGGCAATGCGGTCTCCAAGCTGTGGCGGGTGGTCAGGGGCAGGCCGAGCATCGCTACCGGTGATGCTCTTCGGGCGTTTGTGGAGCAGCACATTCCCGATGACAAGCGGACGTTCGGCGGGTTGTCCGGTATCAAGTTGTACATGACGGCAGCGAATCTCCAAACCAGTACGCTGTACCTGTACGGCGACGACAAGGGTGCTTCGATAGTAGACGCGGTAATGGCCAGCTCTGCCTTCCCCGGCGTCTTCCCCCCAGTCCAGATCGGCGGCTGGCAGTATGTGGATGGTGGCCTTATTCTGAACGTGCCGATCAGCGTCGCCATCGACAAGGGCGCCACCGAGGTCTATGCTTTGGACGTGGCTTACACGGGTGGGATCTACGGACCGGCGAAGGACCTGCTCACCGTCCTATTTCGGGTGGTCAGTGTCGCTCTCCACCAGGACCTGCTGGCGGAGCTCAAGTACGCGGCGCAATTGCCGGGAATCAAGACGCACCACATCATTATTCGGGGAGTTCCACAAGCAGGCGACTTTGACTTTGATCACGGCGGAGAGATGGTCGATACCGGTTATGAGGCGGTCAGGCGCTATCTGGTCAGCCTGCCGCCCGGGGAGTTGGGGGCCTATTTCCTGCCCGCCGTTCCGGCAGTCGAGGCCGCGCCGCCGCCGCCTGGAGCGGAGGTCTGGACCCCACCGAGCCGCTGAGAGAGGGTGGCCAGCTCATCTTCCAGTTCGTCCAGTTGGATCAACATGGTGGGCGGCGGGGTATGTTTGGGCAGCCGTGCCTTCAGCTCGGCTATCCGTTCCTCTATCTGGGCGATGCGCTGTTGGTCAGTCATGATTTGACATACCTCTGATTCTCTGGTATACTTTGCCCATATACCCCTACCGGGTATATAGGGCGGATGGATCATAGCATGTCACGGAGCTTTTGTCAAACGCGATGTCGAGGAGAGCGAGGTTGATACACGCATTCGGTGAGTGGCTCGTCGAGCTCGGGCGCGGCGCGGCCCGCGCCCTGCGCGGCTACTGGTTGCTGCTGCTCCTTCTGGGGGCGCTGGTCATTGCCTTCATGGTGCTGCGCACTCCGGCCAGCCCGGTGAGCTCGGTTGCCGAGGTCGACGCGATTCTGCAGGGCGGGCAGCCGGCCGTGGTTGAGTTCTTCTCAAACACCTGAAGTGCTTGCCTGGTGGCCAAGCCTGTCGTCGACAGGCTCGAGCGTGACCTCCGTGGACAGGCGGCAGTGCTCAGGTTGAGCGCAGGGAGCCGGGTGGGCCGCGAGCTGTCAGCCCGCTACGGTGTGCGGGGCGTGCCGACTTTCCTTCTTTTCGACGGCGCGGGGAATATGGTGCATTATCAGCTTGGCCGGCTTGATCTGGTCCGGATCAAGGCCGAGATCGAGGCGATTGGGAGGTAGTGTTATGCCAATCTATGAATACACCTGCCTGGACTGCGAGGCGCATTTCGAAAAGCTAGTCCGGTCCATCGCACAGGTCGTCGAAGTGCATTGTCCCGAATGCGGCGGGACCCACGTTAAGAAAGGCTGGTCGCTCTTCGGCACAGGTCAGGCAGCCGGCGGTGACGGGGCCATGGCCTCTGCGGTAAGCGACTGCGCCCCCACCGGAACCTGAGGCATCAGGCATTGAGAGCCGTGAGCTCTCACACACAGGAGGCATAGTAACGATGTTCGGCTTGAACTTGGATGCTTTGTTGCCGATCGGACTGCTGGTCGGCTGGATCGTGGTGATGCGTTTCATACTGCCGCGCCTGGGCATCTCCACCTGAATGTCCTCGTCGTGCCGCGTGGCGTCGCCACGCGAAGAGGAGGAACAGGTCACGGACAAGTGACGCGGTCTCTCTGGTCAAGACAGTATCCCGCAAGGATACTGTCTTTTGTTTTCAGGCAAGCTATGCAGCCTGGTTGTAATGTACTTTGACAATTCCCTCGGACCGTGATATAATCGGCTGCCGCGTTGGAAGGTCGGGTAAGGCCATGATGCCTCTATCTCGCAACCGGCTCGAGGAGGAAGGAGCAATGCTAGACGAAGGACGCCCGGTCTATACGATCGGCACAGCAGCAGAAATCCTGCACGTCCACCCCCGCACGCTGCGCCTGTATGAAGACGGCGGACTGATCCGGCCTGCGCGCAAGAACAACCGCCGCTTCTACTCGGCCAACGACCTCAAGTGGGTGAATTGCATACGCTACATGATCCACGAAAAGGGCCTGAACCAGGAAGGCCTGAGGCGACTGTTGGGGATGACTCCTTGCTGCGATATTAGGGGATGCTCGCCCGAGCAGCGAGCCGCCTGTGTCGCTCCGTCAAATCGGATGACGCCGTGCTGGGACCTGGCCCGTAAGGCCGAGGACGAGTCCAAAAAGTGCTACGAGTGCGCGGTGTATCTGTCTGCGGCTGATCGCCTGCTGAATGCGCCAGACCTGGAAGCAGCTTTCGGCTATCAAGCCTCGGACTAGTTCGGAATCTGTTCACCAGTTGTCGGTGTTGCCCAAGATCTCATCTGCAACAACTGCTCCACGAGCTGATGCCAGCTCGGAGCAATCCTGCCAGCTCGAGTCCGCCGGCGGCCAATCGGAACCACGTCCGCAGCGTAACCTTCTGGACTGGAGACGATGGCTGCCCGATAGACGAGACTTCCTGCTCCTGGCGCTCTTGTGCCTGCTGCCGATCATCTCCTTCTCCGCGCTGCTTTTCTCGAACCAGGTGCTCTACCGTGACGACATTAGCTGGATCCACTACCCGCTGAGCATTCTCAAGGCGCAGTTGCTGCGCTCAGGTCAGGTCTTTCTCTGGAATCCGCACGTCCAATTCGGATTCCCTCAGCTGGCTGACCAAGATGTGCTGGCTCTCTATCCCCTCAACCTGCTTTTCCTCCTCCCGGTCAAGCCTTCCCTTGCCCTGAGCCTTTTCGCTGTCGCGCATTTTGCCCTGGCTGGCATGTTCAGCTACCTGCTGGCCCGTTCCTTGCGCATCAGCAGGGGAGGGGCTCTCGTCACGGCGCTGGTCTTTGCCTTTGGCGGCTACCTCATGGCCCAGTTGACGAACCTGAACGTCGTGACCGGTAGCATATGGCTTCCCCTGATATTCTGGCTCTTCATGAAAACGCTTCACAACAAGAGCCTCTCCTATGCTGTGTTTTGCGGCGCGGCGATCGCTCTGCAAATCGTGGCTGGTCATCCGCAGGTCGTATTCTACACAGTCCTTGCCCTGGGGGCCTATGGCGTCTTCTGGGCGGTCCGGCTGTGGCGGGGCGAATGAGATCGCCGTGCAGGGGAAGGGGAGAACGGCCATCTTGCTTCTCGCGCTCATGGCCGTCGCCGTGGTCGGTGGTCTCTCATTGGCTGCTGCCCAGATAGTTCCCACCTGGGAGCTGACAGGATTTTCGCCCCGCGCTACCGGGATGGTCTATGAGACCATGACCTCATTCTCTCTGACGCCCCACAACCTGCTGGCCTTCCTGTTCCCGAATGTCCTCGGCAATCCGGTGATCGGGTATGTGGGTGAGCTGACCTTCGAAGAGCTACATGCCTACGTTGGCATTCTGCCCCTGCTGCTGATCCCGTGGGCCTGGGCCAAGAAGAGGCGCGACGGTCATGTGACCTTCTTTGCCATCCTGGCGGGGGTGGCGTTGTTGCTGGCCCTGGGGGGCTACACACCCTTATACCGTCTGCTTGTCCATGTGCCCGGCTTTGACTTCTTCCGGGTGCCTGCTCGCTGGTTGTTCATCGTCAGCTTTTCTCTGTCTGTCCTGGCCGGTTACGGCTTTGATGCCCTGGCAGAAGGCCACGATAGAGCGGCGTCCCGGCGCCTTACTCTCTTCTGGAAGATCCTGTTCTGGCTGAACCTCGCCATCATTCTCGTGCTGGTGGCGTTGCTGATCGGTGGCCAGCAAGCCGTCCAGGCTCTCGACCATCTTGGCAAGGGCTTGCTTTCCGAGCGAGCCCTCGAATGGGCGCTGATTTCAGTCCAGGGACTCATCCGGCTTCCTCTAGTCCGGTTTTCCGGCTCTCTTGACAAAACGTTGTCATCGCTGAACCCGGCGCTCCTCTTCATGCTGCTCAGCAGTTCTGGGTTCTTGCTCATCTACCTTTGGCGCCAGAGAAGGATCGCGACTGCCGCGTTCAAGATCCTGGCCACAGGCCTGATCGTTGTTGATCTCTTTCTCACGGGGGGAACCACCATCAATCCGGTGCGCAGCGCCAGCTACTTCGAGCTGCCGATCGAGTCCAGATCCTTCCTCCAGCAAAACGCCGGCCTGTACCGGATAGCGTCCCTGGTCTACGGAGACCAGGTTGTGCACCTTATGAACGACATGCCGACCGCATACGGCCTGTACAGCTCAGGTGGGCACGTCTCCGCTCTGGTCTTGCAGCGATACTACAACCTCAGCATGGCGCCGTCATATCCCGCCGCATTGTGGGACCTGATGGGTGTCAAGTACATGATTGTGGACAGAGGGCAGACCTGCCCGGGATATGTCCGGGTCTTTGACGGCAAACAGCTCGAGATCTGCGAAAACGGATCGGTCCTGCCCAGGGCTTTCATCGTTCACCGTGCCGAGGTCCTGCCTTCGGAGCAGGCGGCGTTGGAACGCTTGCTGGACGACGATTTCGACCCGAGTCGCACTGTCATCCTGGAAGAGGAACCCTCCTCTGCAATCGACCGGGCCATCTCGTCCGAGTCCGATCTGCATGGAGCTGAAATCGTTACCTACTCTCCCGACCGGGTTGTCATCGAGGCCGATCTGAAAGCAGACGGCTTCCTGGTGCTATCGGACACCTATTACCCTGGTTGGGAGGCGTTGGTCGACGGGCGAGAGGCCAAGATCTACCAGGCCGACTACCTCTTCCGAGCTGTCTCTGTAGAGCAAGGAAACCACATCGTCGAGTTCAGATATCGTCCTCGCTCCTTCAGGATCGGTCTGATGATCTCCTTGCTCAGTGGCGCCATCCTGTGTGGGGGGGGAGCTATCCTGTTCCTGGCCCGTCGACGCGCACGTCGCGCCCAGGGCTCACAGATGAAGCCTCTGTAGCCGGCCACGATCGCTCAAAGGGGGTCTCTGCGAGCCGAGGTCCTTCTACTCCTCGTCATCCGGCGGCGGTATAGCATAGTTGGATTGAGAAGCGTTGAAGAGGTGCTGGCTAAAGTAAGCAGAGCGCCGCGCGCTCTCCTCGATCGACAGGAACACATAGATCGACTCGCCGACGGCGTACAGCACCAGGAACTGGATGACGGCGAACAGCAGGATCACGATGAAGGCGACGACGCCGGTCACCGCGCCCCCGAAATCGATGCCGGCTGCCTCAAAGTCCAGAGTAAGGGATGCGATCAGGACCAGGACGGCCACCAACAGGCCAAAGAGCAGAGCGATCCAGCCCAACACCTTAAAGACCGTCCCGATAACCCGCAGAGCAGTGAATCTTCTTCCCATTGAAACGATTTCCTCCCTTCTAGACCTGGGGCCCGTCGGCCAGCCAGCCGATTATAACACAGACCCGGCGGCGCTCAAAAAGCCCCCTCGTGCCTTCAATGGACAGGCTTGAAGCGGTTCCGGTCGCGCTTCCACACCTTGTCCAGCACCTGCTGGAGGCTGGTTTCCAGATCAATACCCTGCGAGTTGGCTACGCAGATGAGGACGAACAGGATATCGGCCAGCTCCTCACCCATCTCCTGAGGATCTTCCTCGGCCTTCTTGGGCTTGGGTCCGTACTGGTGGTTGATCAGGCGGGCCAGCTCCCCCACCTCCTCGGCGATACGGGCCAGGTTGACGTGGGGCGACCAGTAGCCGCCGCCCGGGCCCTGAATCCAGGCATCGACATCGGCTTGGAGCTGCTGCATTGTTTTGCCGGCCACAGAGTATCTCCCTTCGAAAACCTGCCAATCAGCGGGGCTACATGCCCATTCCCTTGAACGGATCCACCCAGGTCTCGAGCGCCACCTTCAGCTCGGGATATTCCTTGGCCGCTTCCTCCAGGGGGCGGCCCTGCAGCGTCGCCTGGATCGCCTGCCGGAAAGCCTTGGCTCCGGCCACCGGGCCCTGCGGGTGAGCGTGAATGCCGCCGCCCGAGCCGATGACGATGTCCGGTCCCAGGTCCTTGATCACATTGGGCACCATCTTGGGCGTGATCCCGCCGCTGGGCATGGGGAAGGTCGGCTTGAGGTGGTAGAGCGGGAAGGTCAGGTTCTGGGCCACCCGCTGGAACTTTTCCGGCAGCACCGGCGCCTTGCCGTAGGGCGCGGGAAAGACGACGACATCGGCCCCGGCCAGGCGGGGCAGCTTGCCCAGCACCAGGTGGGAGACTGAGGCCGTGCCACTCGGACGCATACAGCGCCCCGGCCACGTCCATGTGGGCCAGGATGGGCACGTTGATGGCGGGATCCTCCGCCAGCGCCCGCAGCACCGGGAAGCCGGTCGCCAGGTAGTTGACCATGATGGCATTGCAGCCCAGCTCCACCGCCCGGTGGGCATTCTCAAAGACCTGGGGGACCTCGTCGGTGACGTTGACGGTGTACAGCGTGTGCTCGCCGGTCTCCTCGTAGACCTGCCGCTCCGCCTCCATGTAGAGCTTGACCCGCGCCTGGACCTCATTGAAGGAGGCGTTGGCGATCAGTTCGTCGTCCTTGATGATGTCGCACCCGCCCAGTGGCGGCGGCGCGGAACAGCTCCACGCCCACTTCCGGCGGATAGCCGGTGCAGGGCTTGATCATGTTGTTCAGCAGCGGCCGGCCCTGCACGCCCAGCAGCTCGCGCACGCCCTTGATGCCGAACTTGCAGCCCTGGAATCCGGCGACGTACTTTTCCGGAAAGCGGATGTCCAGCACCTTGACCCGCCCGCCCATCGAAATGTTGCCGACGACCGTGGTCAACAGCATCGGGATCTGCGGGCCGATGTTCACCTGCGGAAAGGCGATCTGGATGATGTAGTGGCGCTGTTCCACCTCGAGCGGGACCATCCACTCATAGTCCGGCACCTCGTAGACGCCGATGACCTTGGCCACGTGGCAGCGGCGCACCTCGGGCGTCTCGCCCGGCACCGGCACCCACGTGCCGGTGGACTGCTCGATGGCCAGCGCCGGGGCCAGCTTGGGCACCGGGATCGCCTTGGGATAGGAGACCAGGTAGGTCGCGATCACGTACTCGTCATAGTCTCACGCCCTCGGGCAAGGCGATGGGCATGGATTCCACGTCGATTTTCATCTTGTCCTCCTGAGCAAATTCTTACGCTGATCGTTCGGATAGCGCGCGTTCCTTTGTGCATGTGCCGGGCGCGTCGCTCCCGGCATTTGCGAAATCGCTCCTCATTCACCTCCCGGTACAGGTGGCGCAGACAGCCATACAGCTTGCCGGTAGGCCCGGTACAGGCCTTCGTAGCACTCGGCGTTGCATGCCTGTGGCTCGAAATCACGCTCCACGCGGACGATCTTGTCTGAGCGACTGAAAATCCGGATACAGCCCCAGGCCGATGGCAGCGGTGAGCGCAATGCCGACCGCGCCCGCCTCCTGGGGATGAGCGACCGACTCGACCCTCCGCCCGGTCACATCGGCGATGATCTGCATCCACGGCGCGCCCCGCGCCCCGCCGCCGATCACCCGCAACACCGGCAGGGGAAAGCCGAACGATTCCTCCACGATCTCGATGATCCAGCGCAGGTTGAAGGCCACGCCCTCGTACACCGCGCGCAGCATGTGCTCGCGGGTATGATCGGCGCTCAGGTTGAAAAAGGTAGCCCGCACCCAGGTGTCAGCGACGGGCGCCCGCTCCCCATACATCCACGGCGTGCAGATCAGAGAATCGGAGCCTGGCGGCACCGTCTGCACCTTCTGATCCATCAGGGCATAGACGTTGGGACATGTCGGGGTCGGCCTGCTCGGCCTGGTAGAACTCGTCGGCGACCCACTTGAGGCACGCCCCGGCCGTCTCCATCTCGGCAAACAGCAACGCCTTGCCCGGATCGGCCGACTGCATGAACGACGACCCCATGGCGGCCGGTGGGCGTCTTGCCGGTCACGACGCCCACCCAAGCCGAAGTGCCGAGGTAGATGTGGCCCTCTCCTTCGCCGACCGCCCCGGAGCCGACCGCCGCTCCCTGGGCGTCGCCTCCGCCGCCAAAGACGGGCGTTCCTGCCAGCAGCCCACACTCGCGCGCCGCCTCCGCCGTCAGGCCGCCGACCGGATCGATCGAGCGGACCAGCGCCGGGAACTTGCCCTGGTCCAGCCCGATGTAGCGGATGATCCCCCGCATCCAATCCTTCTTCTTCAGGTCAAACCCGATGGCCGAGGCGCACGACCATTCCATGACCTGCCGGCCGGTGGCCCGGTAGGTGAGATAGCCGTTGACGTCGAGGAAGCAGGTCATCCGCTGATAGACTTCCGGCTCCTTCTCCTTGAGCCACAGCAGTTTGGGCAGGCCATCTTTGCCCGACAGTCGGCGCGCCTGCCACCATGGCAAAGACCCGCCGGCCCAGGAACTTGCGCATGATGCCGCTCGGCCTGCTCCGGCGCGCGGCAGTCCAGCCAGATGATCGCCGGGCGGAGGGGATGGCCGTCGGCGCCCATCGGGACGATGCCCAGGAGCTGGGTGGTATGCGCTATGCCGAGGATGTCGCCGGGCGCGGCTCCCGCCTGCTCCATCACCTGGCGCGTGGTGGACACGATCGCGCGCCACCAGTCTTCAGGCTCCTGCTCGGCCCAATCGGAACGAGGATAGTGGATCGGATAAGGGGCAAATGCGGTGGCGCACACCTGTCCGTGGGCATCCACCAACACTGCCTTGTTGCCGCCGGTGCCGACATCGTGAGCAAGTAGATAGTTCATGCCTACCTGACCTCGCTGCCCATCATTCCCTGGCCTGCCTCACCAGGACGGCCGACCACGAGACGGCCAGATTATACCACAATGCCGCCAGATACGCAACGGTCGGACATTGACAATTCGTCCGGCCTGGACTATACTACGGCGATTCTCAAGACCGCAGTCTGCGTGCATGGACTATGACATCAAAGAAAAGCTGGTTTCCGACCGTCGTGGCAGCCTGTTTGCTGTTTATGCTGCCCATAGCGGCTTATGCTGGGTGTAATCAACCGGGCAATCTGATCTCTAACTGCAACTTTGACGCTTTCGCGGGTGCGCCTCCCCGTCAAGTACCTCAAGGCTGGACTCCCTGGGCGACCATGGGCAATCCTGCCTTTGATCAGGATAATCACGGTAGCTCAGCTGGGCCACCTGCCCAACGTATCTGGTCCGACGGGGGAACCTGGACGGCGGGTCTGTATCAGCAAGTCACGGTCACCGCGGACAAGGGTTACAGGGCATGGATCGAGTGGTCGCCGCCTGGCTGTGAGGACATAGAGCGGAAAATCGGCATCGATCCGTTTGGTGGTACTGATCCGTTATCCCCCAAGGTCGTCTGGGGGTCGTCTGCCTGGGCTATTGTCAGGGATGCAGATGTACATGTATCGGCCTATGCCCAGTCGCCAACGATCACTGTCTTCCTCTGGACGCACCACCCGGTGTCGCATGGCCAGGATCAGGTATTCCTGGATTCAGTGATCCTGGTCGAGGATCCGAGCGTGGTTCCGCCGGCCAAGCCGCCCACGGCGACGCCGACGCGCCGGCCGCCGACGCGCACGCCGGTCCCGGCCACCGCTACCGCTGCTCCCACCGACACACCCACACCCGAGCCACCCACCGACACACCCGTCCCCACCGAAACCCCAACGCCGACCTCAACGCCCACCCTCACCCCGGTGCCGCCGACCGCCACGCCGACTCCCACATCAACTCCTACAACCCTTGCCGTGCAGGTGGCGCGGGCTGCCCAATTGTCCAACGCCGAGGAAGCCGCCCCTCTTCCGCCCGAGCGCAAGCAGGAGACAGGCTCAGAAAAGCTGTTGCTCGTTGTCGCTGGTGGAGCGGTGGCCTTGGCCTGCCTGGTAGGCACTGCCGCCGCAGGACTGTGGCTGCGCAGCTCAAGAGGTCGTTCGAGATCATAACCGTCGTGCTGGCACGCGGGAATACTCCCATGCCAGCACGACAGAATGTAAGAGGGAATACATGTCCTTGAATCGCTCCAAATGGTGGATCGCCGGCCTGCTGATCCTGAGCCTGATCGTGGCCGGTTGCGAAAGCGCCACGCCCGGCGAGAGCCTGCCGCCCTCGACCGTGGCGCAGTCTGTCCTGCAGTCGCCCTTGGCATCACCGACCGCCGCGCCGACCTCGACCTCAGAGCCGGCTCCGACTCCGGCTCCGACCCCGGTGCCCGTCCAATTGACGGTGCTGCACACCAATGACAACTGGGGCGAGACAGAGCCCTGCGGCTGAGGGAGCAATCCTACCGGCGGGTTCCGCCGGAGAGCCACGTTCATTACCGAACAACGCAAGAACGCCGAGGCCATCCTATTGCTGGATGCAGGCGATGCCCTGGTGGGCAGCGGCAAGCTGGGGACGACAACGCAGGGCGAGGCCATCATCGCCGGCATGAACCTGATGGGCTACGATGCCATGGCCCTCGGCCCCAAGGAGCTGTCGCTGGGAATGGATCTCCTTCGCAAACGTCTGGGCGAGGCCGGCTTCCCGATCCTGTCGGCGAACGCCGTACTGACCGGTTCACAGGAGCTGGTCGCCGAGCCCTACACCATCCTGGACGTCGGCGGGCACAAGGTGGGGATCATCGGCCTGACGCGGGTGGAAGGCACTGCCCCTTCCGGCTTTCAGGTGCTCGACCCACAGGCGGCTGCGAGTCGTTATGTGCCTGAGGTCCGTGAAAAAGCTGGTACGGTCATCCTTCTCACCAACCTGGAGTACAACGCCGCGCTGGCCCTAGCCCGGGCCGTGCCTGGCATCGACCTGGTGGTCGGCGCCCTGCCAAGCCAGTATCCCACCCAGTCCGTGCGGGTGCCAGACACCAACACGCTGGTTGTCGTCGCCGACCTGGCCACGACAGGTCACTCGGGTCGCAGCGTTGGCGCGTTGCGCGTCACCATTGGCAGCGACGGCTCCCTCACCGGCGAGTCTTGGAGCACGCACTGGATCGACAAGACGATCGCCGACGATCCGGCGATGCAGGTACTCCTGGACAAGTTCCGGTAGTGACGATGTCCAGCAGTCTGTTGGGGTGGTGTTCTTCCATGGGCTGGTCCCTCCATTGACAAGAGAAGACTTCGGGTGCATAATACGAGCGTCGTCGGGTCTATGCCGCAAGCCAGATTGTCCAATCAAGACTCCAGGACCTGCGGCCGAGACCCGGCACAAGGTAACCTCTGGGGAGTGCTATGCCGAATCTATACGCTTGAGGCGCCCAGTTACATAGGCCGAGATAGTTCGGTCTACTCGGTAGTTAGCCTTCAGCACCATGAAGATGGTCAGTGTCGAAATCGGCCGTGCGGCTAACCCCGCACAGAAAAACGATCAACACAAACCGAAAGGAGTTACACAATGGGAGACAAACGTGGGAAAAAGGACAAGAGAAAGGTCCAGAAACAAAAGGTAACCAAAAAAGAGCAACAGGCCCAGAAGAAGCAGGACAAGCAACCGAAGAGCACTCCGTAAGAGGAATCAGGATTCGAACGCGCCAAGGCCTCAAGTCCGATACCTGCCTTCGAAGTCTCAACCCAGAACGCCCATCCACATCGGCCAGCGGCCGTCCTGTCGCTGGTGTCAGCGTCGGCCGATGCAGAACCCCGGCTGGTAAACGGGACTCGATATGGGACCTCGCTCACTGGCTGGGCTGGCGCAATGTGGCTTGTCACCGTGGCGACCACGGTTCTGCTGCTGGGGTCGATGGGCGTCACGATGCACTAGGGTGCAGGACAAGCCGACGTCGGGAAACGTCCTCGGGGTGGCCTGGCGCCCTGCTATGGAGTCGCCCAAATGACAATAGCTGGACGTTGGAAGCCGACGCCCAACCGCCCCTCAGCAATCACCTCCGCCGAGGGTCGACCGCGTCGCGCAAATAGTCGCCCACCAGGTTGACGGCCAGCACAGCCAGCGCAATGGCCAGGCCGGGCGCGAACGTCACCCATGGCGCACTGCGCAAGTAGCCGCGCCCTTCGTTCAGCATCGCGCCCCACTCCGCCGTGGGCGGCTGAGCCCCAAGCCCCAGGAAGCTCAGCGCCGAGGCGTTCAGGATGGCCCAGCCCACATCCAGCGTGGCCAGGACGACGATCGGCCCGAACACGTTGGGCAGAATATGCCGCAGCAGGATGCGCACGTCGCGGGCGCCGACGGTCACCGCCGCCCGCACGTAGGGCTGGCGCCTGGCAGACAGGACCTGGCCGCGCACCAGCCGGGTGTAGGTCGGAATGCCGGCAATGCCCACCGCCACCACCACGTTGGCGATGCCGGGTCCCAGGGCAGCCACGATCGTCAGCGCCAGGAGGATGCTCGGAAAGGACAGCATCACGTCCACCAGCCAACCGATGAGCCGGTCCGGCCAGCGACCATAGTAGCCGGCGATCAGCCCCAAAGCTGTGCCCGGTACAGCGGCGAACAGCACCGCCACCAGCCCGATCCCCAGCGAAATCCGCCCGCCATACAGGATCCGGGCTGCCACATCCCGGCCGAACAGATCGGTGCCCAGCAGATGCTTGGCGCTCGGCGCCTGGAACTGCTCCTCGGGCGACATCTGCTGCGGATCGTACGGGGTCAGCAGCGGCGCGGCCAATGCCGCCACCGTCAGCAGAACCAGGCAGGCCAGGGCGGCAAGTGCGGCGACGTTGGCCCTGGCCCGGCGGGGCGGTGGCGCGTAGACGTGCCGGGGTACGGTCCGGCGGGTTGGGATGGGGTAGCGTCTAGTCATAGCGGATGCGAGGATCGAGAAAGCCGTAGGCCACGTCCACGGCCACGTTGACCAGCGTATAGACCAGCCCGGCGAGCAGCACCACCCCCTGCACCACCGGCAGGTCCTTCCACAGGATCGAGTTCACCAACAGTCGGCCGATCCCCTGCCGGGAAAAGACGGTCTCGGTCACCACCGTGCCGCCCAGCAGAAAGCCGAACTGGAGCCCGATGATCGTCACCACCGGGATGAGGGCGTTCTTCAGGGCGTGGCGGGTCAGCACGATCCCCTCGCGCAGCCCCTTGGCCCGCGCCGTCCGGATGAAATCCTGGTCCAATACCTCCAGCAGGCTGGCCCGCACCAGCCGGGCGATGGCCCCTGACGAGGCCAGGCCAAGGACCAGGGCCGGCAGGATCAGGTGGTCGAGTCCGCCCTGGCCCGTCGCCGGCAGCCAGCCCAGGCGCAGGCTAAAAAGCCAGATCAGGAGCAGGCCCGACCAAAAGATCGGTACCGACACGCCGGTGACCGCCAGGGCCGTTGCGGCGCTGTCGATCCATGTGCCCGCCTTGACCGCGGCCAGTATCCCCAGGGCAGCGCCCAGGATCGAGGCGATCAGCATCGCCGCCAGGGCCAGTCCGATAGTGCTGGGCAGCTGCTCGGCGATGACCGTCGCCACCGGACGGTGGGCAAAGAGGGAGGTGCCCAGATCACCCTGAGCCAGATTTGCCAGGTATTGGCCGTATTGGATGATCAGCGGCTTGTCGAGACCCAGGTCGGCCCGCAGTTGGGCGATCGCTTCAGCCGAGGCGCCCGCTTCCGACAGCATCAGCGCGGCCGGATCGCCGGGCAGCAGGCGGAGGATCACGAAAACCAGGGTGGCGACCCCCCACAGTACGGTGATCGCCACCGCCAGCCGCTGTCCGATGTAGCGTAGTGTCACTGTTCCAGATAGACGTCGTACAGCCAGGGGAACCAGGCCCGGCGGTCATACTGCAGGCCCTTGACCCTGGCCCAGGCGACGTTCAGATTAACATAATCACGAATGGGCAGCACCAGCGCCAGATCCATGATCTGCTCCTGCGCCTGCATGTACAGGTTAGCCCGCTGGGTGAGGTCGATCGCGCTCATCGCCTCAGTGAGCCGGCGATCGAGCTCCGAGTCGCGTATCTTGGACCAGTTGAACCCGCCGTCGGCGTTGGCCGACAGGTAGGTCGAGTTCAGGATGCTCGGGTCGCTCCCGGAAAAGACCATGGCCGCCAGGTTGTGCTCGCCATTCTTGGCCGCTTCCACAGCAGCAGGGAAGGCGACTACCTGTACCTGCGAATCGACGCCCACCTCCTTGAGCTGCGCCTGCAGCATCTCGGCCACCTCTTTGAGATAGCCCCACGTCTGGGCATAGACCTGCAGAGTCAGCGGTTGCCCATCCTTGTCGCGGATGCCGTCGCCGTCCGAGTCGGTCCAGCCGGCCTCAGTCAACAGCGCCTCGGCCTGGACCGGGTCGTAGGCGTACATCTCTTCGACGGCCGAGTCGTAGCCCATTGTGACGGCGGCCAGCGGCCCGTAGGCCTGGGGCGAATAGCCCATAAAGATCGTCTGGACGATGGCCTGACGGTCGGTGGCATACAGCAGTGCTTGGCGGACCCGCAGGTCGTCGGTAGGGGCCTTGGCCGTATTAATGAAGAATTGCAGCGGATGGCCGGGGACCGGCACCTTGTACAGCCTGAACTCCGGGTTGGCCTCCAGCCGGGCGGCGTCCTGGGGCGGCATCTCGCCCATCACATCGGCTTCGCCCGATTCCAGGGCCAGGGCGCGAACCGCCGCGTCGACAAAAAAGCGGAACTCGATCTCCTCCAGGTAGGCCGGTCCGTCGTGGCTGTAGACATCCGGCGCCCAGTTGTAGTCGGGGTTGCGCACCAGGGTCAGGTGATCCTGCGGCACATACTCCTTGAACATGAACGGGCCGGTGCCCACCTGGTGCAATTGATAGTCGGCGCCCCACTGCTGCACGGCAGCCGGCGAGGCCATGCCCACATAGACCTGGCTGACCGAGTCAAGAAAGGGCGCATAAGGCTGCTTGAGATGAACCTTGACGGTGTACGAGTCCACCACCTCCGTGCGATCGTAGGGGCCGAGCAGCCCCTTGGCTTTTTGTGACTTGGTGTCAGGGTTAACAATCCGGTCCAGGTTGAACTGCACGGCCTGAGCATCGAATGCGGTGCCGTCGTGGAACTTGACGTCGTGGCGCAGATAGAAGGTGTACACCAGCCCGTCGCCCGACACCTCCCATCGCTCGGCCAGGCCTGCCACGAAACTGCCGTCCACCTTCTGGTAGATCAACGTATCGTAAACGCTGGTCAGCGGGATGCCCAGCTCGGATGAGGCGCCGACGTGCGGATCGATGTTCGACGGTGCCAGCGTCAGGCCATACACCAGCTTGCCGCCCGAGGCGGCGGTGGGTGCGGCCGTTGGCTCGACGATGACCGGACTAGGCAGGGCCGTGGGCTTGGGTGTGAGGGCCCGCCACCCCAAATAGCCCACAGCCGCCAACACACACACGGCGGTGAGTGCCAGCAGCACGGTGACCACCACAGGGGTCTTGCCTGACTGTCGGCGCGATCCTCTATCGGGTGTGCTCATAGTTGATGGTTGTCTCCCTTCTCGAAAATCTGCAAACAGGGCAATTGTGCAAATGTCTTGACTGAGGCATTATACTCCAAAAGTTGGTAGGCACAAACAAACAGCCGGCTTTGATCGTTTTGTTAATTGGAGTATAATGCCGGGGTTCGATACGCTGCAGTTCGATTCTTCCATCGCAGCAGGAGGGTTAGTGCCGGACAATCCCTGGATTGTGCTTGGCCTGTTTCTCTTTGCGGTAATAGTCACGCCGGTCACCACTTGGCTGGCCGCCCGCTGGCGACCAGCTCATCGGCGTCATCGTGAGGGTGCACCTTTCCCTGTGTCGGAGCGGCACAGGAAGCACCGAAGGATCTCCGTGCCCTGGCCGCCGGTCTGGTCTGGGTGCTGATCGTCTTTGTCGCCGGCCTGATCTCCGCCCGGTATATCGAGCGGATCCCCTACACCGTCGCCGGGTTTGCGCTGTTTGGCCCGGTCGCTGTCCTTGTTTCGGTGGTCCGCGCCCGCCTCTACCGGCGCATTCCGGCGGCACGGAGCGGGCAGGGAACTCCAAGGAGGGCCGTGGTGGGATATATCGCCTTTGTCCTTGCCGTCCTGTTTGTGCTGCTGCTGGCGGCCATACCGATCGCTGCCAGTGACCTGTTCCGCCGGCCTTACTCCTCGGTGTGGCGCACGATCAACCGTACCCTCGACCGCATCCACTACACCTACAACCCACCCGGTGGCGGCCAGACACCCGAATTTCCACCCTGGCTCACCCCCGGCGATGCCGGCCTCGACTATAGCGACGTGACCCTGTCCACGGCCGATGGCCTGCATCTCGCCGCCTGGTATGTGCCGGCCTCCACGCCCAACGCGCCCACCGTGCTGCTGGCCCACGGACTGCAGGACAGCAAGTGGACGCTGCTGCGGCTGATCCCCTGGCTCCACGAGGCCGGTTACAACGTCATGGCCTTTGACTTTCGCGGCCACGGCCAGAGCGACAAGCGCCCAACCACCGTGGGCCGTGAGGAGGTGCTCGATGTCCAGGCGGCGCTCGACTGGCTTGAGGCCGAAGGCGTCGGTGACCATGTGGCAGCGCTGGGCCAGAGCCTGGGTGCAGCGGCGTTGGTGAACACAGCCGCCATTGACGACCGCCTGGATGCCCTGGTGCTGGATAGCCTCTTTGCCGAGTGGAAGAACGTGGACTATGCCAAGGGCTACCGGCTCCCGCCTCAATGGCTGGTGCCCGGGGTGCCCAACCCCGTCGAGGTGATCCGGGACGTACACATCCCGGTGTTCATCATCCACGGCACGGCCGACATCCTGGTCCATGTCGACCACGCCCAGCGGCTCTACGACGCGGCCAACGAGCCCAAGTTCTTGTGGATCAACGACTCTGGCCACGCCTGGTCGGCCTGGACCTACCCCGAGCTGTATCAGCAAAAGGTCCTCGACTTCTTGGCGACCGCCCTGCCCCCTGGCTAGATACAAGCTAATCAAGGATACCTATCCGACCTGGCCAATTTCCATCAACTTCGCCCGAAATCTCAGCGCTGTGAGTGTTCTGCCACTAATAACGGGCATTGTTGGCCTGATCTCCAGTTTCTTCGGTTGACATTCCAGGATCCCAGGCGGGCCCGAGCAACCTTGCGCGCCCATTCTCGTATAGACTATGGCTGCTGCCCCGATGGTAGCGCCATGCACAAAACCTGTATGCCGGATAGATCGCACCAATAGACACACAAGGTCCCGGCCTGACAGGCCGGGAAGGTTCTGGCCTCTTGGCCCGCTGGCGCGAGCCAGGACGGGCGATAGGCCGGAAAGGAGGAAGGACAACATGTTATGGTGGATTGGCGCATTTGTGGCTTGGCTGATCGGCGCTGCTTGAATCGGCTACATCATGGCGGACGTGTTCCGCGGCAAATACTCGGGTCTGAGCCTCAAGCTGTTGCCGGCCTATATGTTCCATGGCGCTTTTGCCGTCTTGGCCCTTTGGCTCGTGCTCAAAGCGCTGGGTGCCTAGGAACTGGAGAAGGGGAGTGTATGATGAAGATCGTCCTGAGGATAGCAGGTATCCTGTTGTTGCTTGCCGGCTTGATATGAATGGTCTACATACTGGGGGGCGTGTTCTCCCGAGCGGAAGGGTTTACCACATTCAGCGGGCTGTGGGGGCCGATGGCCTTCCACGCAGTATGCACCGGTTTGGGCGCGGGCTTGTTGGGCAAGACGGTTAGCCCCAAGGCCGCCGTGCAGCGCTGATTGCTGACTGGAGCGGTGCGATCTATCCGGCAAGGTACATCAACCGCGCCCAGTGCAAAACAGCACACAATCCCTGTGCCGCATGCCTCTGCGGCCGATATCAGAATATCCCCTCTTTGCACCTGGCCCTCAACGTGCTATAATCTGTCACGGAGGTAGGAATGACCAGATCCGGAAGGCGGCATTCTTCCCTGGTTCCCACGGTCCCCCGTGGGAACGCGTCTTCGGACGCTCTGCGTCCGAGGTACGAGCCAAAAGATCGGCTCTGGTGGCTGCTGGCGATCCTTCTGCTGGCTTCCGGCGGCCCGGCGCCCCTCACTGGCCTGCCAAGCCTGGAGACTGTCGCCGCTCAGGATCGCCCTACTAGCCTCCCATCGGCGCCCGAGGCTGAGGACGTGCCGGTCTATGTCGATGCCCTTTCCGGCGGCTGGGCCGACTGGTCGTGGGACACCGCGTGCAGCTTTTCCAACCCCAGCCCCGTGCATGGCGGGAGTGCTTCGCTCGCCGTCACCTTCACCGCCGCGTGGGGCGGCCTCTATCTGCACACCGACGCTTTACTGTCAGCCGTCGACTACGAGGCCATCAGCTTCTGGATTCACGGCGGCGTCGGCGGCGGTCAGGTGATCGCGTTCAAGATCATCGACGCCGCCGGCGGCAACTGGGACAGCTCGGTTCTGGTCACCCCGTCCGCCGGCGCCTGGACCGAGGTGACGGTGGCCCTGGCCGACGTCGGTAGCCCGGCGACCATCGGCGGTCTTGTCTGGCAGGACGGCTTGGGTGGCGCCCAGCCCACCTTCTACCTTGACGACATCGCCGTCACTGCTCGGGCCGGCCCGCCTCCCACTCCGCCAGCGCTGAGCGTGGACGCCGCGGCCGGACGGCATCCGATCAGCCCTGCCATCTATGGCATGAACTTTGCCGGCGAAGACCTGGCCGCCGAGCTGGACCTCCCGGTGCGCCGCTGGGGTGGCAACAGCACCACCCGCTACAACTGGCAGAACGACACCTACAACACCGGCAGCGACTGGTACTTTGAGAACATCCCCGAGCCCAACGATGCGCCGTGGCTGCTGCCCGATGGATCGGCGGTCGACCGGTTCGTTGAGCAGGACCGGCGCACCGGCGCCGACAGCCTGATCACCGTACCCCTGATCGGCTGGAGCGCCAAGCGGCGGGTGGAAGACCACCCTTATGACTGCGGCTTCAGGGTGAGCGTCTATGGTCCGCAGCAAAGCGTCGATCCATGGGATGCCGACTGCGGCAACGGGGTAGACATAAATGGGAATGACATCACCGGCAACGACCCCACCGACACAAGCGTGGCAGTCGATCCGGCTTTTGTCCAGGCCTGGATCGGCCACCTGACCGGCAAGTACGGCACGCGCTGCCCAGGGCGGCGTGCAATTCTACAACCTCGACAACGAGCCGATGCTGTGGCCCTATACCCACCGCGACGTGCATCCCGAGTTGACCACCTACGACGAGATAATCAGTCGCACCCTGGCCTATGCCGCGGCCGTCAAGGCGGCGGATGCGAGCGCCGAGACCCTCGGCCCGGCGGTGTGGGGTTGGTGTGCCTACTTTTACTCGGCGCTGGACGGCTGTGCCCCAGGCGCAGACCACCAGGCGCACGGCGACACCGATTTCATCGAGTGGTATCTCGGCCAAATGCGCGCCTACGAGCAGCAGCACGGCATGCGGCTGCTCGATTACCTGGACGTGCACATCTATCCCCAGGCTGACGGCATCTTTTCAGACGATCCCGGCGGCGCTGCCACCCAGGCCCTGCGCCTCCGCTCCACGCGCGCTCTTTGGGATCCGAGCTACGTCGACGAGAGCTGGATCGGCCAGCCGATTTTCCTGATCCCACGGATGCAGGCGTGGGTCGATGGCAGCTATCCGGGCACCAAGCTGGCCCTCACCGAGTATAACTGGGGCGCCTTGGGGTATCTCAACGGCGCGCTGGCCCAGGCCGATCTGCTGGGCATCTTTGGGCGCGAGGGCCTGGACCTGGCCACATTGTGGGGGCCGCCGGCCGCAGACCAGCCGGGCGCCTTTGCCTTTCGCATCTATCGCAACTATGACGGGGCCGGCTCCAAGTTCGGCGAGACGAGCATATCTGCGGCCAGCACCGACCAGGACCGGCTGGCCATCTATGCCGCGCAACGGGCGGACGGCACGGTGACCGCCGTCGTCATCAACAAGACCGGTGCTCCGCTTACCAGCGAGGTGACCCTGTCTGGCGTTCCCGTCGCATCGGCGGCCCAGGTGTACCGCTACAGCGCCGGTGCCCTCGACGCCATCGTCCGCCAGCCCAACCAGTTGCTTGGCCCCGGCGGCTTCACCGCCGCCTTCCCGGCCGAGTCGATCACCCTCTTTGTCATCCGTCCGGGCGAGCCTGCTCTATACCCTCTATCTGCCGCTGATCGTGCGCACAGAGTGATTGACACTGCCAGTGGCAATACACGCTGGGCAGCACTGAAACTCGCTAAAACGGGTTGCATGCCGTTGAACGCGCTTTAGCGCGTTTCGAATATCAGGCTGCGGATTCATCCGCGGCCGGTCTGGCTGGCAGGGTATGGCTATCCCGGTGACTTCCGATAGCGCGGAAACTCTTTCAGCAGCCGAAAGCCCACGCTGTAGTACAGGTCGCGGGCGCGCGTGCGAAACTCGGCCACGGTGTTGAGCCGGATGACCTCTACGCCGCGTCCGCGCAGGTCCCACAGGGCGCGGGTCAACAGCGCACGCGCCAACCCCTGCCGCCGCCACGCCGGCCGGACGCTGATGTCATACATCAACGCGCGGCCGTTCTCGATCAACGGCATGACGTTCCCCACTACCTGATCGCCGGCCCACGCGACTTGCCACAGCGTTGGGTCGTGTCGCTGGGCCTTCAACCCGGCCAGAGAATCCTCAAGGGTCCACGTTTCCTGAAACCGGTTGTCGGCATACTCGTTGCCATAGGCTGCCTGCATGCTGTCGGCGATGCAGGGATAGTGCTCCGGCAGCACGGGGCGCACCTCGACGCCGGCCGGAAGCGGGGTGACGGGCGGCATCGCGGAAAAATCCAGCCCCATCTCCAGCACGGTGTATCCGGCAGAATAGCCTTCGTGCAACAAGAGCGCGGTCGCTTCCGGCTGTGTGCTGCTGGCATTGGCGGCAAACTCAAAGGGCTCATTGGGATGTTCGTTGGCCGCCAACTGCCGCGCGGTCTGCTCGCCCCAGTGCAGCATGGCGGTGCCGATGCCCCGTCCGCGCCAGGCGGGCAGGACCCAGCCCAGGATGAGATAGACCCAGCGCCCATCATCCTCAGACCAGGAGTCGATCAGGGTGTAGCCCACCACCTGCCCGTTGACCTCGGCCACCAGCCGGCGATCCTGCTGTTGCGCGGCGACGGCCTTGGCCAGCGCTGCGCGTAACTCGTCGCGGCTCGGCAGGCCTTCGGACGTGGATAGGAGATCGACCTGATCGCGCTCGATGCACCCGGCGCGGAGCGCGTACACGGCATCGGCGTCCTGTTCGCCGCGAATGGGACGGAAGAGCAGCCCTTCGACGGCAGGTGTATGGTGGTAGTGTTCCATGCGAATCTCCTGTTCGACAAGTTGCGCTGCACGACACAGCCCATTATACCATTCCTCGCACAGCCTGCCAAAGCCATCTTGTCTGCCGCCTCGCATGACAGCCAATGATTTAGTTGTCCCCTATTCTGTGCAGGGACCAGAGTCTGTGCCCATTTGACGGAATGGTCCCTGGCGCGTATACTGGGCAGGCACTTGCTGATTTGCTGATTTCCAAACGAAAACAGGGCCAGTTGATCACCGAAAATAGGGCCACTTGGGCCATCTTGCTTGCACTTTGACAATTGAAAACAGGGCCATTTGATCATCGAAAACAGGGCCACTTGATCACGCTGGCAGCTCGTCATGAGCTTCTCGTTGCACGCGCTGGCGAAATCGGAACGACTCGCCAACGAACTCCAGGATGTGCGCCTTGTGCGTCAGCCGATCGAGCAGGGCAGCCGTCAGGCGCTCGTCGCCGAAGACCTGCGTCCAATCGGCAAAGCGCAAGTTGGTCGTCACGATCACCGACACCCGCTCGTAGAGCGCCGAACAGAACTGGAAGATCAACTGAGCGCCGGTAGGCGAGAGCGGGATAAACCCCAGCTCGTCCAGGACGATCAGCCGCTGTTTGAGCGCATTGGCCAGCAGCCTGGGCAGCTGGTGCTCATCCTGGGCCTGGATCAGTTCGTTGACCAGGCCAGCCGCGTTGTAGAAACGGACCCGGTGCCCTTGCCGACACGCGGCAAGGGCCAGGCCGATCGCGACGTGGCTCTTGCCGAGGCCGGGATTGCCCACCAGGAGGATCGACTCCGCCTTGTCCAGGTAGCTGCCGCGGGCCAGCTCCAGGACTCGCTGCTTGCTCAGGCTGGGCACGCACGAGAAATCAAAGTCGGCCAGTTCCTTCAGCACCGGGAAACGAGCCGCTTTGATGCGGCGCATCCGGCGGCTCCCTTCCCGTTGGGCCACTTCCTGCTCGGCCAGGGCCAACAGATAGCGGTCGTAGCTGAGGTTGGCCTGGGCTGCATCCTCGGCGAACTTGCCATAGTTGCGGGCGAACGCCGGTAGCCGGAGCTGCTTGAGGTAGGTGTCCAGGAGCAGGTTCGTTTCCATGGTCATACCTTTTCCAGCAGCCGGTTGTAGCAGCTCACGTCGGGTGGCTGCGTGGCCATGGTCGCCCAGGGCGACTGACTGTCGAGGGCCAGAGGCAGCGCCGGTGACTCGGGGTTGAGCAGCTGGTGCAGGCAGAGCGTGACGCCATCAGCATGGACACACCCATACTCCAGGGCTTGCTCCATGGCGCGGGCTACCAGGTCGGCAGGATGGGCGCGATGCAGATCCAGGACACGGACGAACTCGCGAATGCCATGACCGTTGTGCCCCTGCTCCTCCAACCGTTCCAGGAACAGCTCGTAGATGGGCGGCCATTGCTTGCGCCAGCGCCGAATCGGCTGGGCGTGCTCGAATGCTCCCGGCCGCTGTTCGAGCAGAGGCAGGTAATGGAGCGGGTCCAGGATATCCTGTTTGTGGCCGTAGCAGCGGGGATGGCTGGCAATCACCTCCTTCAGGACAAGGATGTCCACTCGGAACGGATAGGCCTTGAGCACCAGATTCGGGTAGGCTTGGTCCGCTGGCACCGAGTAGCGGTTGCTCTCGAACTCCACCTGGCTGTAGCCGTTGAGGGCCACCGAGTGGGGGATGCCGCAGTCAAAGTCATGATCCGGCAGCAGCAGCAAATGGGCCTTTTCTTGCTCCCAGGCCTCGCCGATGGTCATCGGTTGGCGGTCGACGCGCCGCTGATCGTCGGCCAGGCAACAGGCCAGCAGATGGTCGTTGAGCTCCTCAAAGGAATCGACTCGGGGCAGTGGGACCAGGAAGTTGCGGCGCGCATAGCCGACGCCATCCTCTACCCGGCCCTTCTCATGCCCCTGACCAGGCGTGCAGAAGCGGCTCTCGAACAGGTAATGGCTGCGAAAGGCGATGAACTTGTCTTGCTCCTCTCGATTCCTGCCTTCCAGGATCCGTTTCACCGCCGTTTTCAGGTTATCGTAGCTCAGCCGGTGCGGGATACCGCCAAAATGGTGGAAGGCCAGCTTGTGCCCTTCGAAGAACGCTTCCTGCTTCTCACCCGGGAAGGCGCAGACGAACAGCTTCCGCGAGTAGCACAGCCGCATGAGAAACAGGTGCACGGTCAGTTGCTCCCCGGCGATGATAGCCTCCGCCTCGGCCCAGTCCACCTGGCCATCCATCCCAGGATCGAACTCCAGCGGGATGTACACCGGGCGTTTCTTGCCTTCTCGCCGTCGCTGGCCGATGTGCCGCCGTACACCCGACTCGCTGCCGGTGTACCCCTCTTTCTGGAGCTGTTCGTAGATCTTGTGCCCGGTGTACCGCTGTTTGCGCGGCAGCCGCTCGTTCTCCGCCAACAGCTCGTCAATGCGGGACAGGTAGGCGCCCAACACCGGCGCTGGCCGCGGCTGCCGCAGAGTGTACTCGCCAGGCTCTGCCGATTCGATGGCTTTCTTCACCATGTCACGCGAATGCTTCAGTTCTTTGGCGATCTTCCGGATGCTCTTGTGCTCCAGAAAGTAAGCTCGCCGAATCCGTTCACGGTCTTCCACCTTGATCATCTCCTCCTCCGCTATCATGGAGTGGTTCTCATTTCCCCATGATAGCAGAGAACGGCTCAGGTGGCCCTGTTTTCGGTGATCAAATCTTGACCAGGTGGCCCTGTTTTATTTTATCAAAAACAGCCAGTGCTATAATGCAGGCGGCACAAGGAGGAACGATCATGGAAAAACAACCCAACTCGCGCATGTGTTTCGTCTGCGGCATCGACAACCCCATTGGCCTGCACTTGTCGTTCTACACCGACGACGAGGGGCGGTGCATCGCCCGCTTCCGGCCCCAGCCGGAGCACCAGGGCTACCCCGGCCAACTGCACGGGGGAATCATATCAACCATACTGGACGTCCCAACCCAAATTTCTGTACACGCTGGCGTTCTCGCTGTATGATTCTGTATGACTGCACCAGCCGACAAAAGAACCTCGACTCACAGTGAGCCGAGGTTCTTTTGGGACTGACCGCAAGACGCAGGATTGCGCGTTATCGACGAGATTCAGTGCGCCCTTTTCCTCGCTTTATCTCGGATACGATATCATCCAGGGTCATGCCTGCAAACAGCTGTTGGCGTTCCTTCGTGTAATTGCCATAACCCACAGTGAACTGATTGACAAAACGCACGGTATTTGCCGGCCCAAGCTCCTGGATCAGCACTCTAATGGCCTCTTGAGTCACCTCAGCCAATGGTTTCACTTGTACAGTCATTGCTCGATCTCCTCTATCGCTTCCAGTGGCGATACCACTCTTGTCTGCAACCCCGGGATGCTTCTGGCTTTCTTGAGCAGTCTGTCATCACAGGTGCAGAATAGGTCCGCACGAGCGGCTTCGGCCGAGGCCAGATGCAGCGCATCCAGCGGTTCGATGCTCGCTGCAGTCAGCTCTCTGGCCCGGCGTTCTATTTGCTCATCCAGCTCGACGAATCTTATCGAAGCCAGAGGCCCCAGCACTCCTCAAACGGCCGCTACGACACTACCTCCGACCCTAGGGGTCTGGCAGGGTCTGCTCCTCTAGTGGTTCCGCACCACCAGGGGCAGGAATACCTGTTGCGGCGAGAATTGCCACACTTCACCGCCGTTGAACCAATTGGATGTGCCGATGTACAGGCTGTTATGGAATGCAGTCATGGCGTTGTCAAAGTAGGTGCCGCTGTTTCCAGGGTCCCCGAAACCCCCGAAGCCAACCTGCTCCCAGTTCGTCCCATTGGCCGTGCGCCAGACTCCCAGCCAGGTCTCGCTCTGATTGTCGCCGATGGCAAGGAAGAGATAGCCGCCGGCCACCTCCAGCGCGGGCATCCTGCGCCTTCCGGTGGTGCCAAAGCCATTGTCCACGACCTGCTGCCAGTCGGTGCCGTCGCAGGCCTGGCAGCGCCAAACCTCGGAGCCTGCTCCGGTGTTGTGATGGGTGGCAGCATAGAGATGGCCGCCGAAGGCGGAGAGTGCGCTGACCCCACCATTACCTGCGTCGCCGAATCCATCTGCGTTCGCTTGTGTCCAGGAGCCGGTATTCCCAGTTGAGCTGCGCCAAACCTCCCCGCCGGTCGCGCTCATCGTCCCGGCATACAGGTAGCCGTTGTATGGCTCGAATGAGAGGACAACCCCGTTGCCGGCATCATCGTTGAAGCCGTTGGCAACGACCCGGCTCCAGTCACCTGCGTTCCCCGTGATGGAACGCCAGATCTCCGCGCCATGGGTGGTTGTATAGCTCCAGGTGCCGGCGTAAATGGCGCTGTTGAACTCGGTGAAGCGCATGATCTCGCCATTCGTAGGATCGCCAAAGCCGTCGGTGACGACGTTCGTCCAATCCAGGCCGTTGCTGCTGCGCCAGACCTCCCCTCCACCCAGGTCGTTTACCGTGCCGGCATACAGCTGGCCGTCAAACGGGTACAGGTGGTCGATGGCCAAGTTATCTGCGCTGCCAAAGCCATCGGTCACCATAGCTTCCCAGCTGGTACCGGATTGCCGCCAGATTCGCGCGCCGTCCCCGCCGGAGATCCCGGCATAGAGCTGCCCGTTGAAATCGACCAGACCGCCAATCAGGCCGCCCCAACGGTCCCCAAAGCCGTTGATGTTCACCTGCCGCCAGCCCGGCACGCCCGGAGCAAAGACCTGGATGATGTGATTGAAAGAATCTGCGACGTACACGTTCCCTGCACTGTCTAGGTCAACGGCCAGTTGGCCGTCAAACCTGCCGCCGACGTTGGTCAGGTAGTTCCCAGCCTCGTCATAGACCTGGACGTAGCCCCAATAGGTGAGAAAGACCCTGCCCTGGCTATCCACCGCCACATCGGCAACGTTCCCCAACTTGCCAAAGCTCTCATCGCACTCACCCGTGATCCCGAAAGTCATCTGGTACACCCGCTGGCGGTTGAACTTTTGCACCCGGCAGTTGTCACGGTCAGCCACGTAGATGTTCCCAGCCTGGTCAACATGGACGCTGCCGGGGTTGGAAAAGTGGGCATTGTCGCTGCCCGGAACCCCCTCCTCGCCGAGGGTGGCCTGGTAGACCAAAGAGGAATTGTACACCTGAACGCGATGGTACCCCGAGTCGCTAACGTAGATTGTACCGGTCTCCTGGTCCACCGCCACGCCGGTGGCAAACCAGAAACCATACTCACCGCCGCAGCATCCCGTGCCCAGAGTAGCCGAGTAGGTCCCGTGTTCATCAAGGATCCGAACATCCAACTGATTGGCGACATAGGAGTTGCCGTTCGCGTCGACATCGACCCTCACAGGAAGGAACAGGTACTCCTCATCCCCGCTGTACCCGCCGTACACGCCCGGCACCCCAAACTCCCAGAAACGATCCCCGCCGGCATCCATCTTGATGAGCTGCTGTCCCGCCAAGAAGGCGATATCGTCGTTCGCGTCGACGTGGATGCCGCCCGGCGCGTTGATGTGCTGGTCGTCGGTCGTGTAGGGCACGCCGCTCACTCCGGCAAAGACGCCCAACGGCGCGCCGCTGCTGTCATACTTGTGGATGGCAAAGCCACCGCCTTCTACGCCCTCCCAGAAGCTAACAAAGACATTCCCGGCGCTATCCACCGCCACGTCAGAAGGTCCCTGCGGATCGGTGGAAACAAACCGCGCACATATTCCGGCGCTGTCGCATCGGATCACCTCGTCAAGAGCTGGGTTGGTGACAAAGACCGCGTCGTTGGTGTCAACCCACACCGAGAAGCCCCAAGAAATGCCGCCTCCGCCGACCGTTGTAAACGTGGTGCAGGTCCATCCCCCGCTGTCGGTGCAGCGTTGAACGCGGTGGTTGTCCGTGTCGGTCACGTACAGCCGGTCGCTGCTGTCCGTCGCCACGGAGGACGGGCCGTCAAAATGACCGTCGTCGCCGCCGGGGACGCCGGTCTCGCCGATCGTGGTGCTGTAGACCAGCGTGTTGCTGACGATCTCGTAGACGAGCACGCGCTGGTTGCCTTTGTCGGCGAGGTACAGGCGGCCCTGGCTGTCAAAGGCCACTCCCTGCAACCCGGCAAAGCCGGCGGGCACACCCGAATCCCAGACGTCTTGGAGCAGAGTGCCGTCGGGGTCAAATTCATGCACTCCGCCCAGGTCGACAACCCAGATATTCCCACTCCCGTCCAATGCGAGATCCTTAGGTCGGCTTAGGGGCCGCACACTCCGGCCTTGCCGATCTTTAGCAGGAGGTTCCCGGCCGGACCATACTTCAGCAGGCGGTTGCCCATCCATTCGACGGTGTACAGGTGATCGTTGCTGTCCATAAAGAGGCCGTACGGTTGGTTGAGGTGGTTTGGTGTGTCCAGGTAAGGCTCCCCGGTGATCCCGTAGGTGCGCACAGGGCGGTAGTTCAGCCCCGGCTCGCCCAACCCCTCTGCCCCCGCTGGGGCGCTCGCGGCGCCGGCCGGTGCAGGCTGCGACATGGGCTCCGAACCCTGGGCTGATACGGCCAGGGTCAAGAGCAAGACCGACAGTAGGGCCAGAACAGCCAATCCGGCAAGAGTCCTCGTTTTCATCGTGCACCTCTTCCTTTGTTGCAGTGATGGATGTAAAAGCGCCAGCCGAGGCACCGCGCAGCTCACGCCTCGGCTTATGAGCCACATGCTTGCCGCCCGGACAGGCGGCTCACCGTCTCCCCGGTAGGGCCGTACACCCGGCCCCGGTCCGGCGCAAATGCAGGACTGCTGGCCATGCTCGTCGTTCGAGCATAGCCGGCAGTCCGGTCTTCAGGCAGTCCCAGTTGGGACGGATCTTCACTTGGCGGGGGCCGCCACCGCCGTCGCGTTCCCGGCTGCAGTCCATCAGCAGCTACTCCTTCTGCGGGCAACCCTCCGGCCCGCAAACCGACCTTGCTCAGGCGATCGCTGGTTACGGGATCCATCATAGCAGAAATGGCACCAGTTGTCAATTGCGCAACCGCGGCGCAGAATGGAGCCCTCCGCGTTACTGCTCACGAGGGGGCAACGAAACCGGCCCTCTCTCGAGGGCCAGTCGCGTTATGTCAATACAGGAGCGACGGGGGTGGGTCCCGCTCTACCGCCTAGGGCTTGCGGGCAGGACTGCGCCGTTTCGGGGATCGAGCCTTTGCCTCATCAACGGGCTTTAGCTCACACAGGCTTGCCCAAACCCACCGTCGGTGCTATAATCCAATCGACAGGGATAATCCGGAGAAACGATCATGGAAAAACAACCCAACTCCCGCATGTGTTTCGTGTGCGGCATCGACAACCCCATTGGCCTGCACTTGTCCTTCTACACCGACGACGAGGGCCGCTGCATCGCCCACTTCCGGCCCCAAGCCGCAGCACCAGGGCTACCCCGGCCAACTGCACGGGGGATTGATATCAACCTTACTGGACGAACCAACTCAAATTGCTGTACACTCTTTCGCTTTCGGTGTATGACTCCGTATGACCTGAGCATTGAAGGATAAGATATAGAGAGAAGATGATGGAGAAACAACCCAACTCGCGCATGTGCTTCGTGTGCGGCATCGACAATCCAATAGGCCTCAGGCTCAAGTTCTACACCGACGATGAGGGTCGGTGCGTCGCCCGATTCCGCCCACGGCGAGAACACCAGGGCTACCCCGGTCAACTGCACGGTGGCCTGATTAGCACCATACTTGATGAGACTATGGGGAGGGTTCTCACCAATCGCAACGTGTGGGCAATGACCGGTCGCCTCGAAATCAGGTTTGCCAAGCCGGTGCCGTTAGACCAGGAGCTGACCATCGTCAGCGAACTGGTTCGCAGCCGTTCGCGGGCGTATGAGGCCAAAGGGGAGATCCGTCTGCCCGACGGCACAGTGCTGGTCGAAGGCAGCGGCATCTACGTCCGCATCCCCGACGAAATGGTCGAAAAGGCCAGAGCTGCCCTCGACTTTTGGCAAGTCGTTCCGGATTGACGGCTTGCCTTGGCCAAAATGAGATCGAGAGCAGCACCTTAGTGCTTTCTCGTGATGCCCTGGGAGGAAACGTAGGAAATGTGAAAGCCAAGAGCGTTTCCTACGTTTCCTTCATTTCTTTTCCCTGACATCGGATCGGAAGTACCCGCAAGAAACAAGTAGAAAACTCCTTCCAGAACGTTTTCCAGAACGTTTCCTGCGTATCCCCACGTTTCCGCTCTACTGTGCTATGCTCCACGTATCTTGTACATTGTGGAGATAGCTTGATGCACGCAACCGAACAACCAACAACGGAATTCCAGATCACTGCAGTCTGCACCGTCACCGACCCATCGGAACGGCAGCGACGGCTGGCGCAGGTCTACGGGCTAATCATGGACTTCGGCCGCCAGCAGAGAGCCGCCACTGAGGCCAGGTCTAATGCCCTAGCTCGACCTGTGGACTGAGGAGGGGACGATCATGCCAGACGAACAGTACCAACTCCTCGGCCACGTGGCCGGCACCGAGGTCGGCGTCCAGCCCACGCTTGACGGGCAGGACATCATCGTCCAGCACAACGAAGTGGGCCACCGCCTGGCCTGCCTGCTGGCTCCCGGACCCGACAACGCCCAGGTCTTCCGGCGCGGAGACGACCTCTACTGGCGCATCCCCCACACCCAGCGGGTGGACCGCCTGCTGATCGAGCTCACCGACCTGTTCATCTCCATCCGCTACGCCCACCCGACCCTGGTCCAGCTCGAGCTCCAACTTGACGAGGCCGCCCCATGACCGACCTGCAAGCTGCCTACCCGCCAGACTATATCAAGCTCCCGTCCGCCATCGCCTGCGCGGACGAGGACGACGCCGTGCTGATCACCATGGCCCGCGTCCTGGGCCTGTGCTGGGGGTACAAGTATCGGAAGAGCCCGCCCTACACGCCTGACCAGTTGGCCGACCTTCTCGGCCGGCCTCGGACTACCCTCTACCGCCATCTCGAGCAGGCTCCAGGACCTCCACTGGCTCAGGGTCGAGCGCCGGGAGCGGCAGCATCGTGCTGCAACCCCTGATCCGCATCGCCGAGGGACAGCCGGCAGCGCCGGGTCCACCTGGCCAGGACGGCGATCACGTCTCTGAGCCGGGGGTGGCCGATCAGGGCGAGCTCCGCGACGCGCTCCAGGAGGCGGGGATCATGGGCCGGGCGTTCCACGAGCCTGCTGAAGCAGAAGGTCGATCCCACGGTCGTCCGGGCCTGGTATCTGTGGACCTGGGCGCCGGAGCAGGAGTGGATGGACAACCCGGCCGGCTACATCGTCAACCGCCTGCGCGAAGGGGACGAGCCGCCCGGCGAGTTCCTGGAGCTGGCGCAGCTCACGCCGGACGAGGTCGCCAAGCTCGAAGAGGCGTGGGTGGGCAGTGAGCAGACTGAGGGGCTGGCCCAGTCTGGACGAAGACGACAAACTGCAGCGGATCGCTCCCCTGTGGGTAACGATCCACGATGCGAGGCGAAGGTATCGCGCCTGACCCGGCAGGGCAGCTTCCGGCAAATGATGCGGCTCCCGCGCTGGTAACTCTGTACAGCCTCGCGGCCGCGCCGGGATGGCGCCCATCACCAGGCAGATACCTCTCCGTACCGCCCATGGAACGGATAGCCCGAAGTGTCCCATCGATGGGACGCAGGATCAGATCATTGTTGTTGTTGTTCTCCATCCTCTTTTCTACCCTGGAGATCAAAAACAACAACAACAAAACAAAACCCGCGCGCGCGTTTTGTCCGTTCCACCGGCGGGACGCGGGCGCCAAGAAGGAGTGTGAAACCCATGCGCAGCTCACACTACTGCGTGAAGAAGCGAGCGGACTGCGGCCGGCGAACCGGTTGCCCTCTCCGATCGTCAGCTTGAGGTCCTGGCACTGGTGGCCGAGGGGGCGACCGACAACGAGATCGCCATCCAGCTTCACCTGTCGGTCAAGACCATCTCCCACTACGTGGAGGCGATCTTTGCCCGGCTCGACGCCCGCTCCCGCACCCACGCCGTGGCCCTGGCGCTGCGGCAGGGTATTCTTCCAGGTGGGCCGTCGTCAAGCGAGCAGTCCTGATCGCGAGGCTGGCCTGTTCCCGATTGTCGTCCATTTTCTTGGAGGGTAGGACTCAAGAACGCTACCGCGTTGGGGTGCATGGCAGGTACGGAACACCCTGCCGAAAACCAAAATCAACCAAGGAGGTGTGACATGTTCCACAGAATTACGATCATCGGTTTCGTCGGACAAGAGCCGCACGATGCGCTACACCGAAGACGGCACGCCCGTCACCAACTTCTCCGTCGCCACCCGCCAGGTCGTGTCCAAGGAGCGCGTGGCCGGCTGCCCCGCCGGCTGGAAGGAGTCGCTCAACGGCAAGAACTGGGAGCTGACCACCTGGTTCAGGGTGACCGTGCTGGCGCAAGCTGGCCGAGGCGGTGAACAACTTCCTGGAGAAGGGCTCGCAGGTGTTCGTCGAGGGCGAGCTGCGCGGCGACGCCGTGGACGGCAGCCAGAACCCGCGCATCTGGACGGGGAACGACGGCGAGCACCGGGCCAGCTACGAGGTGACGGCCCGCACGGTCAAGTTCCTGGGCAAGCGCGAGGGCAACGGCGGTGCGCCGGTGGGTGAGCCGCCGCCCGGCGGGGAGGACGACGATCTGCTTCCATTCTAGAAGCGATTGATCAACCATCACAACTGAATAGCACGCCGCCGCAGGCCAGCCGCCTCCTCCCGCAAAATCGAGCCTCTGGATCATCCAGGGGCTCGACTTTTTTCTCCGTGCGAGCGCCGTCTTGGCGACGAAGGCAATCGTTGCAGTCACTGTTGGATATTCTTCCGTCCAGTGTCGCACTACAGGGTACTCCTCGGACCACCTTTGTTGTCGTCCATTTTCCTGCCCTTGAGAGTGTCGATGAGTGGATGAAGATAGTACGCTACCGCGTCGGGGTGCATGACGGCCCATGACCGTCAAATCCCATTCTGTCTGGAGGTGTCTCATGTTCGAATACTCCTTCGTCGTGATCTGCTGATGGCGGGTGCCTACAGAACGGTACCCAAGAGGCCCACGGATATGCCTCGTACCTGCTGGAGTCCCGCACGGGCAAGAGGCAGATCGTCCGCCTGAGCGACCTGCCCGGCGTCACCACCAACAACCAGGCGGAGTACGTCGCCCTCATCTCCGCCCTGGTCGACCTGCGCGGGCGGATCGAGCGGGCAGGCAAGAGCCCGCGCAGCTACAGCGTGGCGGTCCACACCGACTCCCAGCTCCTGGTCGGCCAGCTGACCCAGGGCTGGCAGGTCAAGGCCGCCAACCTCCGCTCGCTGGTGGACGAGGCCAGGAGCCTGCTGCAGACCTTCGGCCGCTGCGACCTGGTCAAGGTCCCGCGCGACGAGATCGTTCGGGTGCTCGGCCACTAGCCGGGCGGCCCGATCATCGGCCAAGAGCCTGATCCCCACGTGGGATCGGGCTCTTTTTTTCAAAAGACTGGGATTTTTACCGGCTTGAATTCGACTTTCTGTTGTGCCATAATAGACGCGACGAACAAAGGTTCTAGTGACACGATGAGCAAGCGATCCTTCAAGCCGACCGACGACGCAGGCAACCCCACTGTCTACGTGGGCGCCCTACGTTCCCGCTCAGGCTCTACCGGCTTCTGATCGAGGAAGCGACGCAAGCCGGACTGTCGCGCAGCAGGATGATCGGCCGGGTGCTGGCCGAGAGGTACGGCAGGGAGCAGGAGGATGAAGGATCGGAGGAGCATGCGGAGCAGGAGGAAGAATGAGAGGTAGGTTTTCGAGGTACGTCGCAATCGTCGTGGTGGCGCTCGTCGCCGTGGCGGTCCTGTCGGCCGTCTACCCGGCCAGCGCCCACGCCGCATCGGGCCAGGCCGGGCCCCTGCCCGGCTGGCTGCAGGACGCCATCGACCAGCTGCAGGCCACGGTCGTCAAGACCATCCAGGACACCGCCCGCCTCGGCGGGGTGATGCTGTGGGGCGTGCTCAAGGTGTGCGGCATGGTCGGCCTGTTCGGCGACGACTTTCTCCGCCCTGTTCGGCACGGTCGTCACCGAGGCGCTCAACGCCGTCGTCACCGGCTCGGTCCACGACCTGATCCGGGGCAGCCTGATGGTCAGCCTGGGCCTGTTCGGCCTGTCGCTGCTGGCCCGCCCCTTCTGGCCCGACCTGAAGCTGGTCTCCTTCCAGCGGGCCGCGCTGTGGGGCATCGCCATCCAGGCCTTCCTGCTCAACGCCCCCGGCCTGTACACCACCCTGGAGACCTGGCGGGTGGACCTGGCCGAGGAGGTGGCCGGCGCCATCTCCGGCGGCTCGATCCCCGGCTGCTCCGGCGACGTGGTCGAGGTGCTGCTGTGCGTCACCGGCAGCAGCCCGGCCAACGTCCTCGACCCCAGCCTGACCGCCCTGCCCAACGGCATCCCCTACGGCGGGACCGAGTCGGTGCGCGACCTGTACAACCACTGCGTCTACAACCCGCCGGTCCTGTACGGCGACCCGGCCTGCGACCCCGACAACCCGACCGGCGACCCGTGGGCGGTGCTGGGCTATGCCCAGGACGCGCTGGGGGCGCAGCTGCTGGCCCTGGTCATCGCCGGGCTGATCCTGGCCTACGGCGTGCTGCAGATCGGGCTGGGGCTGGCGGCGGGGATGATGTTCGTCCTCTTTCCGGTGGCGGCCATCTTTGCCTTCTACCTGCCGCTGGAGAGCTTTCCCGCCGGGGTGATCCGCAACTATATCGCCATCTTTCTGAAGAGCGTGGTGCTGCTGGCCCTGGCCGGGATCGTGATCCGGCTCTTCTCGGTGGCGACCGGCAGCCTGGCGGCGATGGCCGCGGTGGCGCTGGTCGACCTGCTGCTGTGCCTGGTGATGGCCAAGGAGGCGCTGGCCTGCCTGCTGAGCAGCATCAGCTTCGTCGGCCAGTCGGTGGGCAGCCTGGGGGCGGCCATCGGGCTGACCGGGGGCGGAGGCGGCGGAGGAGCGCTGCCCAGCCCCGAGTCGCGGGTGGCGGCGTCGATGATCGGCGGCGGGGCGATAGGCCAGACGCTGATGGGCGCCCCCCACCCCTATGGCGGCGTCCAGGGGACCACGCTCCTGGGCGCCGGCGGAGCGATGCTCGGCGCGCCGGCAGGCGCCGCCCGGGCCGCCCTGGGGGCGGCGATGGCGGCGGGGACCGGCGGCGCCGGGGCGATCGTGGGTGCGGTGGCCGCGGCCCGGGGGGCCGACTATGGCAGCCTGGCCCTGATGGGCAACGCGGCGTCGACGATCCTGGGCAGGAGCGCGGGCCGGGGGTTCATGACCGGCGCGGGGCTATCCGCAACGAGACAAGCGCTCACAAAAGGAGATTCCAGTGTCGATTCGGCGGCTGAGGCCCCCGAGTCGCCCCCGGCCGCTCCTGCCCAGCCTCAGCTTCTGGTCCCCGTCGCACCTTCGGCGGCCGCTCCGCCATCCGCCGTCCTCTCGCAGCCGCCTCCGCGCCTGCCAGGCCAGGCTCTCCCGCTGCCCCATCGGCTGCTCCCAACACGCCCACCACTGCCGCAGGAAGGTCCACCCTGATCCCCGCCAACCCCGGCACCGGCCTGCCCGCCAGCGCCGAGCCGCTCCAGTCGCTGCTCCTGGGCGACCCGGACACCGACCTGTCCGAGTGGTCGCAGGCCAGCGCCGCGCAGATCCAGAGAGCCGCGCGCAAGCTGGAGCCCGCCTCGCCGGACGTGGAGGACGCCGCCTTTGGACTGGCCAGGGCCGGCCACCGGCAGGCCCAGCAGTGGCAGCAGGACGGCCGCTCCCCGGTCCTGGCGAACGGCAGCCTCGACCCGCAGTTCGTCGAGGAGGTGGTGCAGCGGGAGCCGGACGCCGCGGCGACCCTCGTCGCGGAGCAGGCAGCGGCCAACGTCCCGCCTGCCCAGCGCCTGAGCGTCGGCGAAGCGGTGGCCCTGGGCGTCACCACCCAGCGGGCAGAGCCGGGCGCGCTGCTGCGAGATCCCCAGGCCGCCCCGGAGACCTGCCCCAACCCGCCGCCCAGCCACCTTCGCCCGAGCAGGCGCAGTACGACCCGGCGCTGTTCGAGCAGCTCCGCGCCTGGCGGATGGGAGCGGCGGAGCAGGCCGGGCAGAAGGCGTTCTACGTCTTTCCCAACGCCACGCTGAAGCGGATCGCCGCCGCCCGGCCGCAGACGATGGACGAGCTGGGGGCAGTGAAAGGCGTCGGCCCGGCGAAGCTGCGGCAGTACGGCCAGGCGGTGCTGGACATCACCCGCCAGGGAACGCAGGGCAGAACCGGAGCCCTGAGCGCAGCAAGGAACAGGCACAAGAACCAAGGAGCAAGAGGCATGAAGCAAACGAGTATTCCGCATCAGTGCGGCCATCGCCATTCTGATCGTATCCTGCTGTCGTGGGGGCTGCCGGCTGTCGCCCAGGCCCAGACGCCGCAGCCCGACCCCTACGAGCCGGACGAGCTGGAACCCGCCCTGGATCGGCAACGACGAGACGCAGGCGCGGTCCTTCTACCCCGACGGCGACCTGGACAAGGCCCGCTTCCGGGTCAAGGCCGGGCACTGGTACGACGTCCACACCCAGAGCCTGGCCCCCCTGGTGGACACGGCGCTGACCGTCGAGCTGGAGGGCGCGGTCTACCAGGACGACGACGGCGGCCCCGAGCCGCTGGCGTCGCGGATCACCTTCCAGGCGCCGGACACGGGCGACGCGGTCATCACCATCGTCAACAGCCAGGGGGTGTACAGCACGGCCCAGACCTACGAGCTGTACGCCGGCGAGATCGCCGCGCCCACGCCCACGGCCACGAATACACCCCGACGCCGACGCACCGACCCCGACGCCCACCGCCGACCGCCACCCCTCAGCCGACCCGCACCCCGGCGCCGACCGCCACCCCGGCCAGGCCGCTCATCAGCTTTTCGGCCTCGCCCGACCACACAAACGCGCCCGGCGAGTGCGTCACCCTGCGCTGGTCGGTGGAGCGGGCCAGCGAGGTCTACCTGGTCTACCCCAACGGCAGCCAGGAGGGGGTCACCGGCCAGGAGGAGCGGCAGGTGTGCCCCCTCCAGACGAGCACCTACGCCCTCAAGGTCCTGGCCCCCGGCGGCGACGAGACGGTCGAGGTGCAGGTCAGCGTCGCCCCGCCGACGCCCACGCCGACCGTGACGCCAACCAGGTCGGCAGGCGGCGGAGGCGGCTCCCAGGCCGGCAAGGGCACCGTCCACGTCGCCGTCTACGTCGACGAGAACCGCAGCGAGGCCTACGACCCGCAGGAGGGCGTGCTGGGCGCGCTGGTCGACCCTCATGTCCCAGGCCGACCCCGGCCGGCTGTGGACCGCCGCCACCGACGACCTGGGCCAGGCCCACTTCCCGAAGGTGCCGGCGGGCAGCTACACCCTGCTCATCCCCCACCTGGGCCACGCCGAGGCGGTGACCGTCCGCGGCGAGGACCTGACCGTCGACGTGCTGGTCCCGCCCATCCAGCTGCCGTCGCGCATCCCGTAGGAGGCATCGCCATGAAGCCTGAAGAAGAACGCGAGCTGATCGAACAGTACTACCGCCAGGAGATCGCCGGGGCCAGCGTCGGACGAGGAGGAGCTGGCCGTCGCCCAGGACCTGCTGGAGAAGGCGCAGCGGGGGTTTGTCGTGGACGACAACGGCGAGCGGCTCATCTACGCCAGCGACCCCGAGCTGCCGGTGGACGCCGACTTCCTCATCGACGAGGGCGCCCTGCGCAAGCAGCGGCTGCGGCGGGCCGCGCCGCTGGTGGGGGCGTTCCTGGTCGCCATCCTCGTCGCGCTGCTGGTGTATGGCGGCGGTTCCGGCTCGACGCCGACCCCGACGCCGACGGCCACGATCCGCGCCCTGGTCGTCATCCCCACCCAGACGCTGACCCCGACCGCCACGGCCACCGCGACGCCTACCCCCACCGCCACACCGACCACCGACGCCCACCCAGACGCCGACGCCGCTGCCGCCGGAGGAGATCAAGGTCAAGCCCGAGCCGGTCAAGCTGGAGGAAGGCGCGGTGGTGCCCGTCTCGCTGGAGATCGCCGGGCGCTACTTCCCGGTCGTGCCCACCGGCCTGCGCGACGGCAGCTGGGCCTACGTCACCGAGCCCGGCCAGGTCTCCTGGCTGGCGGGGAGCACCGTCAACGTCGTCCTGGGCCTGCCCTACACGGCCGACAACCTGGACCTCCTGGCCACCACCCTGGCCCTGAGCGACACGCTGACGCTGCGCAACAACGTGGCCGGGACGAACCACTACCATCGTCGTGGAGCGCCGCCAGGTGGACGTGTATGCCATCGAGGTCCTGCGCCAGCGCCGGGCCGGGCTGACCCTGGTCCTGCTCGGCGGCAGCGACGAGAGCCCCGACCGGCGATTGGTCATCTGGGCCGTCCCGGTTGAGACCGGAAAGGAGGTGATCGCCACACCCGAGAACTGACGCTTCTAGCTCTGGCCCTATCTCTATCTCAGTGAAAGAGGAGGAGAAGACACACATGACCGGTATCCCTATCCTGGACGCGATCCTGGGCCTGATCGAGCACTACAAGCTGGGCATCGCCATGATCGGCATCGCCGTGGTCGCCGTCGGCCTGCTGCTGCGGCCCATCGCCCCCGAGTGGTCGGCCCACAACCGCACCGCCGTGGCCACCATGGTCATCGGCGGCATCATCCTGACCCTGCTGCCCACCCTGGCCGCGGCCATCGTCGGAGGATAGCTATCAGCAGTCAGCAATCAGCGGTCAGCCGACGGCTTCCAAGGCTGACCGCTGAAAGCTGACCGCTGAAGACTGGAGGCTGAAAGCCATGTACCAAGTACCATCCGAATTCATCCGCCAGAAAGCGACCGTCATCTGGTTCCTGACCGTCGAGCACGCCGTGGCCGCCTTTGCCGGCTACCTGCTGGCCCAGGCGCTGGGCGGCGGCTCTGTCGTGACGATCGCCTGCATGGCCCTGGGCCTGGCCGTGACCACGGTCAAGGTCCAGGGCCTGGCCCTGTACCGCTTCGCCCCGCTGCTGGTCGCCTTCCTGGTGCGCAAGGTCAGCGGCGACACGGTCGAGCCGGAGGAGGCGCCAGCCGCCGTGGCCCACGGGACGCTGGCCATCCGCGACGCCGAGGGCCGGCCGATCCTCTATCAGGAGAAGTGACATGCCGCAAGGGACCGTCTTCCGGGTCGGCTCGTTCGACCTGACCCGCTACTCCGAGGGGGAGCTGTGGGCCAGGATGGGCCAGCTGGCCCGCTTCTACGCCACCCTGATCCGCCGACTTCCGGCTGCTGGCCTACTCCCGGCCCTACCCCCTCGACGAGCCGCTGGAGCGGATCAAGGAGATGATGGCCTCCGCCCAGGACCCGCGCGCCCGGGAGCAGATCGCCGCCTACCGCCGCTTCCTGGAGCAGATCATCCAGGCCGCCTACCTGAAGGACACCGACTACTACCTGGTCCTGTTCGCCGACCGGAAGGGATCGCCCGAGTCGCTGGCCAACCTGCTGGCCGCCGGGCTGCACCTGCCGGTCGCGCCGGCGACCCGGCCTGCCGGCGCTCATCCAGTCTCGACCTACCGGGAAGCGGCGGCGCACATCCGCCCCGTCCGCCAGGGCCAGCCCTACCTGGCCTTCCTCTACTCCTACGACCTGCGCGGCCAGCTCAGCTTTGGCACCGTCGCCTCCTTCCTGTCGCTGGCCTGCCCCCTGTCGCTGGCGGTCGACGTCAGGACCGTCCATCCCAACAAGGCGGTGCGCACCCTGCAGATGGCCCACAACAAGCTCAAGGCCGACCTGCTGGGCCGCAACGGCAACGAGGCGCCCGACCCGGAGAAGGAGCAGGGCTTCCTGGACGTGCAGGCCGCCCTGCACGCCGTCCAGCACGAGCGGCAGGGGCTGCACCAGGTGGTCATCGCCGTGGCCGTCGAGGGCCGCAGCCGCGACGAGCTGGAGCGGAACGTGGAGATGGTCACCTCGCACCGCCGCCCGCAACCAGGTCTACCTCCGCCCGGCCTGGATGCACCAGCTCGAGGCGATGGCCCTGTTCAGCCCCGAGCCGTGCCCCCGAGACGATCGCCCGCGAGGCCCGCAACCTGCTGTCGCCCGGCGTGGCCGCTGCTCAGCCCCTTCGGCTACGAGGTGCCCAAGAACACCGCCGGCCCGTTCGTCGCCGTCAACCGGGCCACCGGCTCGCCGCTGTGGCTGGACAAGTTCGCCCTGCCCGCCTACAACGAGGTGGTGCTGGGCCGGACCGGCTCGGGCAAGACCTTCATGGCCGGGCTGCGCGCCTACCGGGAGCGGATGTTCGGGGTGCAGACGGTCTTTGTCGACCCGCAGGGCAACTTTCGCAAGGTGACCGAGGCGGTGGGCGGCAAGTACAACCTGCTGCGGCTGGGGGAGGGCACGGCGCTCAACATCCTGGACGTGGTCCACGACCACGCCGCCGCCCAGGTGTCGCACGTCGTCGTCCTGCTCGAAGCGCTGCTGGGCCGGGAGCTGACCATCGGCGAGAAGGCGGTCGTCGACCGGGCGCTGCTGGAGCTGTACCACCGCCGCGGGGTGCGCATCGACCGCTTCCGCCCCGAGGAGATGCCCCGGCTGGAGGACCTGGCCGTCGCCCTGAAGGGCGAAGCGCCCACCCTGGTCAAGGACCTGGAGCGGTTCGTCAGCGGCTCGCTGGCCGGGGTGTTCAACGCCCACACCACCCTCAGCCTCGACCTGGACCGCCGCTACCCGATCGTCACCTTCGACCTGAGCGACCTGGAGGGCGAGTTCCAGCCGGCCTTCATCTTTGCCCTGCTGTCGTCGGTCGAGCGGGTGATCCGCCAGCGGCGGGGGGAGCAGCAGCCGACCAACGTCGTCGTCGACGAGTTCGGCGTCCTGTCGGAGATCCCGGCCCTGGCCCGGGCGGCGGGGCTGCTGGCCAAGCGGGTGCGGGCCTGGAAGGTGGGCATCCAGTGCCTGGACCAGAACTGGTCCACCTTCGACACCCCGGCCGGGCGGCGGATCCTGGAGAACGCCCTGGTCAAGGTGGTGATGCGGGTGGACGAGACGGCGGCCCCGGCCATCGTCGAGAACCTGGGGCTGACCGGCCACCACGCCGAGGTGATCCTGAGCGCCGGGGTGGGGGAAGGGGTGCTGATCGTCGAGAGCAAGCCGTACCACGTCTTTTTCCAGGCCAGCCCGGTCGAGGTGGAGATGCTCACGCCCTACAGCTCACGCCCGGCAAGTCAATCTATCGAGACTGCCGAGGAGGTAACGCAGATGGCAAAACGTCAAGACCGTTCATCCGGGCCGCAGACCCTGGCCACCGAGGCCCAATACCTGCTGAACGAGCGCCGCCTGAAGCTGTGGATCCCGTTCCTGGAGGCCAAGATCGCCGAGCTGCAGGCCCGCATCCAGGACAAGGCCGCGGCTGCCGGGCAGGAGTAGCATGTCGCTGCGCACCCTGATCCGGCTCCTGGCCCTGGCTCTTGTTTCCATGCCACTGTCCGTGCTGCTGTGGGACGTGGCCGGGCCATGGCCCCTGCTCGCAGGGCTGGGCCTGCTCCTGCTGACCTGTGGCTATCTGCTGCTGCTGGCGGGCGAGGGCGACCTCACCCGCTGGCAGCTCCGCTACCAGATGGACGCCGAGGACGACCTGGAGCACCTGGAGCAGCGTCCTGCGCTTCCTGGCCGCCAAGGCGGGGCGCTTCACCGTCGAAGCCAACGCCACGGGTCTGTTCCTGGAGCTGCCGTCAGGCCTGGACCGCTACGTCGAGGCCCACCTGCCCAAGGCGCTCCCCGAGCTGAGGCTGTCCAGGGAAGACAATGGCCAGCAGCCATCCGGGCGCTCTTTTTTTCTGTCCGTCGGACCGCTGAGCAGCGACCTGCTCCGCTGGGCGACGGAGGGCGCAGGGCGGCAGGTGCGCCTGCACATCCACCAGGGACCATATGCCACCTTCACCGCACAGACCGATGGCGCCTGCCCGCCCGGCCGCTGGCTGCGGCTGCCTCGCTCTGCTGAGGCAGGCTCTGGCATCGCCTGCCGGTGTGGGACGAGCTGTCGGCCGGCATCCGGTTGAGCAGCCTCTTTCCACCGACCGGCGACGGCGCGGTCTATTCCAGCCGGTCGCGACTCCTGCAGCTGGTCCCGCCGGATGACTACCATCCCGACGAGGGTGGAAGAGACCTGGGGCAGACTGCTGACGGCCGCCCGCTGACCCTGAGCCGCAACGTCCCGCTGTTCACCGTCGGTGCGCCGTTCTCGTTCCTGGTCCGGCAGGCCCTCGATGACCTGAGAGCGGGCGGACTGTGGTCGTCGTCTCACCCCACCGCCGCGTCCTGGAGCAGATCGAGCGCGAGGCCGGAGAGCCCCGATCTACTGGCTGGACCCGCAGAACAGCCGCCGCTCGGCCCACCTGCCCATCGTCAGCGCCGAGGAATGGGGCGCGACAGACGTCGAGACCGTTATCCAGGTTACCCAGGCTTTCCTGGCCGAGCTGGGCCTCGACGTGGAGCTGCCCGCGGTCGGCGCCTTCACCCGCCGCCTGGTTCACGCTCTGGCCGCTCCGCCTGCAGGCAGGGCTCGATTTTTCCTTCACCGACCTGTACGCCGTCAGCCAGGGCACCCAGGCGCTGCGGGCTTTCCTGGCCGACGTCGCAGGACATGGCCGGTGAGCCAGGTCGCGCAGCTCCTGGACCAGCTGGACGACGACGCCGGCTACGTCCAGGCGGTGACCCTGCTGTCGGCCATCCGCACCGCACTCAAGCCGTTGGGGGCCGGACCGCTGCACGCCCTGTGCCAGCCGCCGTTCCTGAACGCCAGTCAGGCGCTGAGAGGGGGCAGCCTGCTCCTGGTGCCAATGACCAACGCCGACTTTCCCGAGCACGACCGCCTGCTGAGCGCCATGCTCGACCTGACCCTTCATCGTGTCCTGGCAGCCGCCGACGATCTGCCTCTGGCCCTGCACCTGCACGATCCCCACCTCTATCGTGCCGACCGCGGTCGGCACTGGATCGACGCTGCCCGGCAAGACTCTCGCCTCTCCCTGCTGCTGGATGTCCAGAACCCTGATGCCTACAGCAAGGTCCGGGGCGAACAGCAGGGAAGCCAGGTCATCTTCCGCTGTTCCGAGGCTCTGGCGTCCACCCTCATCGAGGAGTGGGGGCTGCCTGCCTCTGCCTCAGAGTTGACCGAACTGCCGGCCGGGACCGGCATAGCTCGACTGCCTGGCATGGTCGTCACGTTGAAGGTAGGTGAAGAATGAGCCAACCGTGGATCGCTGTCCTGGTAATCGGCCGGGATCGTCCTGGCCGTGGATCTGCTGGCAACCCAGTTGCGCAAGCGAGCCCGGCGCATGACTGTGCCACCAAAACCATTTTCCGAACAGGAGGAACCGCATGGATCGACAGATGGAGAGATCACCGTTTCAGACCGAATAGCCGAGGGGCGAAGCCGCACCCCCACCGCGCTTCGGCGTGGCCTGCCTGCTGCTCCGCAGGTGCGCCAGGCCCCGCCATGCAGCGCGGTGGGGGTAGCAAGCTAAAAGGAGTGACACGGGATGCGCTTTTGCCCCATGCCCATGCGGCAAGTCGCGATGTCATACCGGGCAGTCCCGGTGACACGCCGTCTCCACTTACGCGCATTGCCATGCGGCTAATCGGGTTGTCACCCGATGTGCGCCGCAGGCTACGGAGTGCTGCTGTGCGCTGCCGGGGGCGTTGCCGGCCAACTGACTGTGCTGCAGTCGGCCATATCTGGGATTCGGACAATGTTGGCCGTGACGTAGGGGTAAGTCGCCTTCTTGGATCCGGGCCAGCAGATTCGTCGGCCCAGTCGAACTCGTGGTTGCCGAAGGTCGCAACGTTCTAACCCATGTTTTGAAGACATCGATGGTCGGTTTCCCTTCCCGTGGCCGTACCATCGCCGGTTCGGAGCAGGGATCCCTGCATCTCGTCGCCGCGTCAACGAGCAGCACGTCGCGCGGCACCGACAGCGGTACGACATCGACCACCGCCGTCGCGACTTGGCCGTCCCCGGGTTGCCCCGATGCCTCGAACTGGCCGTGAAATTCGTCGATTGCAGGTCTGAAAGTGACCAGAACGTGGGCCGCAGCCGGCTCCGCCGCGGCCCGGATGGCGAGGCCGCTGATGAGCAGGACGAGGATCAACGTGAGCGCCAGAGCTTCTTCGTAGAGCGAGACATCGCGTCCTCCTCGATGACTAGAGTTGCATCGATCTCGATCGATGACGATGGGGGGAACGGCTAGGATTTCGTGCACCTCCTTGTCTCTGGCCCCTGGCTCGCTGAGCGTTGACGCCGGTCTCAACGTCTCTGCACGGCCAGCCAGGTCGGGTCGATTCGCTGCTGCTGAAGCTAACGGGTTCTACTGGCAGCCTTCCCGGTCGATCGTGATCGATCCGCCACCTATCGCCGATGCGGGCGGTTGCCTCTTTGTGCTGGCGCCATAGCGGCGAGCCGATCACCTACGACAGCTCGAGCAGCTTTCGATCGTCGCGGCTCGTTCTCAGCGTCCCGCGCGGCGCCGGCCACTTGCCCGCGGATCGCGTCGTACAGCGCTTCCTCATCGATCACGCGCCGCGGCGCAGTCGACGATCCGGACGTATCTTTCGTTTCAGCGATCATCTCGGCATCGATCATGTGCTTCAACCGATTCGGTGAGCGGGATGTGCAGGAGAGGAGTCGGCTTTGACGATCAGCTCGTCGAACTCGACCATCTGCATGAACGGCGCCGGACCGATAGTGCGGCTATCGTCGCCAGCACCACCATGCCCGGCTGCGGCACGGGCCGCGACGGCCAGACCATCGCCCATACCCACGACGCCACACCTTCCCTGCAACTCGATGCCCTCGAATTTGTTTCTCCCACTGCCCGTCACACATCGACGCGGTGGCTCAGGTCATCGGCCGCGCTAGGCGAACATGTCGCGACTGTTAGCTCGGCGACCAGTGCGTGCTGGCGCCGGGGTGTTCATGATCTTGACCCCCTTGGCCTGGACCTATCGACGTCGATATTGTCGACACCACGCGCCGCACGACACCTTCAGGTTCGCTGCCACGTCAACGACCTGCTTGCGCACCTTATCCGGCTCCACCACCACCGCGCGTAGCCGCGATCAGCTCAGAGCCCCTCCGGGTTGATCTTGTCCTGAACGTCAGTTTCGATGCACGCCTTGCGCGTCTTCTCAACCACACGCGACGAAATGGAATCGCAAACGAGTACTTCATGCTCGAATGGCTCCTTGTCAGGTACATTCGTACACTCGTCAGATTCGTCAATTGGTACATTGCTTCCACATCTACCCAATTTACCAATCTACTAATTTCCCTTCCAATCTACAACCCCAAAATCTCGTCGATCTGCCCCTCAACCACTGCACGTCCGCCACGTCAGATCCCCCATGTGGCCAATCCGGAAGGTCTTGCCCTTGAAGGGCATAGCCGTCAGACACCTGGCCCCACGCTTGCCCAGTTCCTTTACATCGCGCCGAAGTCAAAGCCGGTAATCTTGATGATGTACGTGACGATCAACCGAGCGCCTCGACCTCCCTCTCCGTAGAGTGCAAATACTCCTTGACCACGCGGCAGTACTGCGCCATCGCCAGGTGACGGGCGTAGCGGTTGGCCGAGCCCTTCGGCGAACATGGCATCCATATTTGGTCGAGCACGTACGGAACTGATCCGGGCGTGGCGGGTATTGTACTTGGCCGCGTACTTCTCGTTCTCGATGAAGTCGAAGTAGTAGCCGCAGTTCGGCACGGTCTTGGCCCGCTCGAACACACGCCGCGCTGACGGTGCCCGCCGGAAACCGGGCGGCAACGGGACAGCTTCTGCACCGGGCCCGAATCACTCCAGGCCCGTTCGTCGTTCTTGATCTCGACGCCGGCCGTGCGCGACGCCGCATCGACCAGGTGTGATCTGGATACTTGGCCCGCACCAGCTTGGCGATCTCGGCGATCAGGCTGATGATGCCGGTGGAGGTCTCGTTCATCGTCGACGAGGTGTCGTCGCCGCCGTTGGTCAAGGCTGCGTCCACGGGTTCCGGGTGATCGCCTTGCCGGGCTGGAGCCTCGATCGACGCAGCGGGCAGGCCGTTCGCCTTCGAGATCTCGAACCAGCGCCGGGAGACTCGCCATTGATCGTGTGCGGCACCTTTCCCGACGCCGTTGCGACGACGCCTTCATGACACCGGTGGAGGAGGAGGTGAAGAGCGTCGCCGTCCCTCGGTGTTGAGCAGCTTCTTGACTTTCTCTTCGACGGACTTGCGCAGATCGGCGTAGGCGCCGGTGCATGGCCGATCGTCGGCGTTGCCATGGCCTGCAGGAACTCTTCCCGCACTTCAGTCGGGCCGGGGATGAACAGTTTCTTGTGC
>CAVVMX010000023.1:0-55475 GCA_963749455.1 uncultured Chloroflexia bacterium | reverse complement strand
TGGCTAGTCGGGTGCTGCGAGGAACATCATGGCCACGATCATCAGCACCATCAGCACGATCGTGATGATGCCCATCGCCCACCACCCTTGAAACCCGACGAACATTCCGACCACCACGATTGCGGCCAGGATTCTCATGGCCCAGGTCGCACTTAGCGTCCGTCCCTGGAGTGGCTGATGGCTAACCTGCCACAAAGCCAACCCGACTGCCATGCTCAACAGACTGGTCACAACAGAGAGGACAAAGATCTGGCTGCCGGTGAGCGCAGTCGTTCTGATGAACAACATGCCACACGTCGATTCGCGAAAGGGGAGTGGATAGGCAGGGAAGCTTGACACTCTGGCAAAGATAAAGAACCCCAGATCCACATCCTCTGAAGTTACCGACCAGCGAACCTTTTCCTTTCCGCGCGGGGGCCAGGGTAACGGTCGTGCGCTCCGTTCTGATCCCGCCATGGCCGCTGACGTCGGTGCGGACCATGAGCTCCATCTGCTTGTCGTTGGGGTTCTTGAAGGTTGAGGCAAACTGGCCGGGCTCGGCGTCCGTCACGAATGTAGGGCATCTCAGGCTGAGCGACTTGTCCCCCATTTCCTCAAACCCGTAAAAGGTTGCTTCAATATCGGCCCATACTGCACCACCGGCCAGGGCCATGCCCAGGAGGATGCCAATCCAAAAGAACAATATACCCAGGAACCGCATGATCTTTTTCTGGCTCTTCATCTTAATCCTCCACATTCGGCCGCAAATTCCGTTAGGTGGGCGCCTGCTGGGCCATGATAGCACAGCTTGAACGAACTGACAAGATTGCCGTCTACGTATCATCACCCATATTGACAGATTGGCCTTCCTCTGCTATACTAGCTCCCGGCACTGAGCATGCCGGGGATAAGCGGGCCTCGTAGCCCGATTGGGCGCTGATTGCCTATGGCCGAAAGGGGGTGGTGTCGAGCCGACAGGGACATACCATGTCTGTCCGTCGCGAATCTGAATCTACCTGAACGTTCAAAAATGAGAGGGGAGGAGATCAATGTTTGGCAAACGTGCAGTATTTCAACTGCTTTTGGGTCTGACCATTGTGGCGCTGCTATCTGCCTGCGGAGCAACACCCACGCCGGTCCCGGCAACGGTTGCGCCGACCGTCGCTCAGCCGCCGACTGCCACCGCTGTCCCGGTTCCTGAAGACCTGCTGGATCAGGTTACGGCCGCCGGCAAGCTGCTTGTATCCACTGATCCCAACTATGCGCCGCAGAGCTTCCTCAACGACAAGGGCGAGCTCGATGGCTTTGACGTCGAAGTGGCCAAAGAAGTGGCCAAGCGCCTGGGCGTCGAGGCGGAATTCGTCACTCCCGACTGGGACATGATCACCGGCGGCAACTGGGGCAGCCGTTGGGACCTGAGCATCGGCTCCATGACCCCCACCGAGGACCGCGCCCAGGTCCTGTGGTTCACCGATCCCTACTACTATACGCCTGCTTCCTTCGCCGTCCACAAGGACAACACGACCATCGCCTCGCCGGCCGACCTGGCGGGCAAGAACGTCGGGTTGGGCACGGCGACCACCTACGAGGCCTACCTGAACGGCACGCTCAAGATCATGGGCGGCGAGGTCATGTACGATCCGCCGGCCGACCTCACGGTCAAGCCCTACACCACCGACGCCGAAGCGATCCAGGACCTGGCCTTGGGCGATGGCACCCGCCTAGACGCGGTCATGTCGGCCCAGCCGACCATCCAGGCGGCCATCGCCAGCGGCGTTCCGCTCAAGTACGTCGGCACTCCGGCTTTCTACGAACCGCTGGCCTTTGCCCTTGACAAGAGCCGCGGCGTATCGGACAAGATGCTGGCCAAGCTGAACGAGATCGTCAAGGCCATGCATGACGACGGCACCCTCACCGAGCTGTCGGTCAAGTGGTACGGCATCGACCTGACCACCTTGACCAAGCCTGAGGCGGCGCCGCTCTTCTCCTACGAAGCACCCAACTGCGACTATGGCGGTGAGTTCCTGAAGATGGAGGCCGTAGACGAGCTGACGGTCCGCTTTACCCTGTGCTTCCCCGACGTCGCCTTTCCGTCGAAGGTGGCCTTCTCCGCCTTTGCCATCAACAGCTCCGACTATCTCGAAAAGACGGGCGGCACCGGCGACATAATCGAAAAGCCGAATCGGCACCGGTCCCTACGTGCTCAAGGAGTGGCGCCGCGGCGATCAGCTCATCATGACCAAGAACCCCAACTACTGGGGTGACGCCGGGGATCGCCGACACGCTCGTCTTCCGCTGGAGCAGTGAGGCGGCGCAGCGGCTGGTGGAGCTGCAGTCGGGCAACGTGGACGGCATCGACAACCCTGCGCCCGACGACTTTCCGAGCATCGAGGCCGATTCCAACCTGACGCTCTACCCGCGCGAGGCGCTGAACATCTTCTACCTGGGCATGAACAACTTCTTCCCGCCCTTTGACAACGAGAAGGTGCGCCAGGCCGTCGCCATGGGCATCGACCGCCAGCGGATCGTCGACAACTTCTATACCGAGGGCTCCGACCGTCGCCAGCCACTTTACGCCGTGCGCCATTCCTGGCGGCTGCGATGGCCCAGAGTGGTACGAGTTCGACGTTGCGGCGGCCAAGGCACTGCTGGCCGAGGCCGGCTTCCCCGATGGCTTCAAGACCAAGCTCACCTACCGGGATGTCGTCCGCGGCTACCTGCCCGAGCCGGCCGTGGTGGCCCAGGACATCCAGGCTCAGCTCAAGGCCAACCTCAACATCGACGCCGAGATCGTGGTCATGGAATCGGGCGCCTTCATCGACGCAGCCGACGCCGGCCAGCTCGAGGGTTTCCACCTGCTGGGCTGGGGCGCTGACTATCCCGACCAGACCAACTTCCTCGACTATCACTTTGGCCAAGGGGCGTCCAAGCAGTTTGGCGATGGCTTCCCCGACATCTGGGATGTGCTGAAACAGGCCGGTCAGCTGGTGGATCCGGCGGCGCGCAACGCGCTGTACGCCCAGGCCAACGAGCTGCTCAAGCAGCATGTGCCGATGGTTCCGGTCGCCCACGGCGGTTCGGGCACCGTCTTCAAGGCCGACGTCACGGGTGCACACGCCAGCCCCTTGGGCAACGAGAGCTTCTCGGTGATGGATCCGGGCGGCCGTGATACCTTGACCTGGATGCAGAACGCCGAGCCGATCGGCCTGTACTGCGCCGACGAAAGCGATGGCGAGTCGCTGCGCGCCTGCGAGCAGATGCTCGAGTCGCTGTTGGCCTACAAGGTAGCCGGCACGGCCGTCGAGCCGTCGCTGGCGGAAAAGTACGAGGCCAACGCCGACCTGACCGTCTGGACCTTCTACCTGCGGCCCGGCGTCAAGTTCCACGACGGCAGCGACCTGGATGCCATCGACGTGGTCATGTCGTACGCCGTCCAGTGGGATGCAGCGCACCCGCTGCACGTGGGCCGCGATGGCTCCTTCACCTACTTCTCCGGGCTGTTCGGCTCGTTCCTGAACGCGCCCGAATAGCAGGGGAATCGAACTGGACTCGGCCGGAGGGCAATGGTGCATCCTGAGTGGGAGCCCGGTCTGGTGGCAACCCGACCGGCCGAGCCCATCCTTTCTATCTTGTGACGACGGAGGATGGGATGTCAATCCTAGTGGCGTCCCATCCTCCGTACTCGATGGTCGGCGAGCCGACTCGCCGGCTCTTGCAGCGTTGCTGGATTCGAGAAAGTAGATAGCCGATGACAGGCTACATCATCCGCCGGTTGTTGCTGGCCATACCGGTGCTTTTTGGCATCGTGTTTGTCGTCTTTACCCTGGTGCGCCTGATCCCCGGCGATCCCTGCCGGGCGGCGCTGGGCGAGCGTGCGACCGACGAGATCTGCGATGCCTACATGGAACGGCGCGGGCTGAACGAGCCGATCCCCGTCCAGTTCGTCTCATATCTTGGCGAGTTGGTGCGAGGAGACCTGGGCGATTCTTACCGTCAGGGCCGGCCGGTAACAGAGATGCTGATCGAACGGCTACCGGTGACCATCGAGCTCGCGATGGCGGCGCTGTTGTTCGCGGTCTCCGTCGGCATTCCACTCGGCATGCTCTCCGCCTACAGGCAGAACTCGTCGGTCGACGTCGGCACCATGATCGTGGCCAACATCGGCGTCTCCATGCCCGTCTTCTGGCTGGGGCTCATGCTCCAGTACATCTTTGCTGTTCTGCTCAAGAACACGGGCGTGGCGCTCCCGCCTTCCGGCCGCCTGACGGCAGGGGTGACGCTTGAGCCGCTGTATGAGACCTGGGGCTGGCAGGTTAGCGGCGGTCTTCGCACGCTCCTGGATTTCTTCTCCAACATCAACCTGTTTAACGCACTGCTCACCGGCAACTGGAAGGTGCTGGGGGACTCGCTGAAGCACCTGATCCTGCCGGCCATGGCCCTGGGCACCATTCCGATGGCCATCATCGCCCGCATGACCCGTTCCAGCCTGCTCGAAGTCCTGGGCCTGGACTATATCCGCACGGCGCGGGCCAAGGGTCTGGGCGAGGGCGCGGTCATCCTGCGCCACGGACTGCGCAACGCCATGTTGCCGATCGTGACCATCATCGGCCTGCAGTTCGGCATCCTGCTGGCCGGTGCCGTGCTGACCGAGACGATCTTTAACCTGTCGGGGGTCGGGCGCTCCCTGTATGAGGCGATCACCGCCCGTGACTATCGCGTGGTCGAGGGGTTCACCCTGATCATTGCCGTCATCTTTGTGGTCGTCAACCTGGTGGTCGATGTCTCGTACGCCTACCTCGACCCGCGCGTGCGGCTGAAATAGGCTATGCCGAGTGAACTGACTCGCCGACGAGATCGCGACACTCGACGAGGCGCTCCAGCGTCCGCCCAGCAGCCTGTGGCGCGATGCGTTCCGCCACCTGTTCCACAAGCGCTCGGCGATTGTGGGCATGGTCATCCTGGGCATCCTGGTCTTTGTCGCCATCTTCCATCCGCTGCTCGCGCCCTTTGATCCGACCAAGTCGATGCTCGACGTCCCTGAGCAGGCGGCAGCCGGTGTCCACAAGCGAATGCCGCCCTGTATCCACCTCCTGGGCTGTCCGGAGGATCAACCCGCAGCACATCCTGGGAACCGACGGCAACGTGCGGGACCTGTTCAGCCGTATCCTGTACGGCTCGAAGTGGTCGCTGATCATCGGCTTCACCACAGTCGGCTTTGCCATCGTCATCGGCACTGTCCTGGGCGCGGTGGGAGGCTATACCGGGGGCTGGGTGGATAACCTCATCATGCGCTTGATGGACGTGCTGCTGGCCTTTCCCTCCCTGATCCTGGCCATCGCCATCGTCACCGTCCTGGGACCGGGCCTGATCAACGCCCTGCTGGCCATCGGCATCGTCTCCATCCCGGTCTATGCCCGCATCGTGCGCGCCAGCGTCCTGTCGGTCCGGGAGTGTGATTATGTCGAGGCCGACCGCGCCCTGGGCGTCGGCCATTTTCGCCTGCTGTTCCATCGCATCCTGCCCAACGCCCTGACACCCCTCATCGTCGCCGGCACGCTGGGCATCGCCACGGCCATCCTCGACGCGGCAGCCCTGTCGTTCCTGGGCCTGGGCGCCCAGCCGCCCATGCCCGAGTGGGGCTCGATGCTTGGCGCAGAGCGCAACCAGGTGTTCAGCGCCCCGCACCTGGTCTTTTTCCCCGGTGTGGCCATCATGCTGACCGTGCTCAGCTTTAACCTGCTGGGCGACGGGATGCGCGACGCCCTGGATCCACGGTTGAACCGATGATGCCAGACACGTCGCCCAACTCAGCCGCGCTTACGGGGACTACCGCCTGCGGACCGCAGATGTGCTGCTCGACATCCGCAATCTGCGGACCTATTTCTACACCCTCGACGGCGTCGGTCAAGGCCGTGGATGGCGTCGACTTTCACCGTGCGCCGGGGCGAAGTGGTCGGCCTGGTCGGCGAATCGGGCTGTGGCAAGAGCGTCACCAGCCTGTCCGTCATGCGGCTGATCGCCCATCCCGGCAAGATCGAATCGGGCGAGATCTGGTTTGACAACGTCAACCTGCTCGACCTGCCGATGAAGCAGATGACCCACATCCGGGGCAACCGTATCTCGATGATCTTTCAACAGCCGACCTCCTGCCTGAACCCGGTGTACAACACCGGCTACCAGCTGTCCGAGGTCTACCGCATCCACGACAAGGTGTCGCAGAAAGGTCGGGCGGCAAGCGGGCCCTCGAGCTGCTCAAGCAGGTCGGCATCCCCGACCCGGAGCGCCGGCTGAAGGCGTTTCCTCACGAGCTGTCGGGGGGGATGGCCCAGCGGGTGATGATCGCCATGGCTCTTGCCTGTAATCCGGCACCTGCTCATCGCCGACGAGCCGACCACAGCCCTCGACGTGACGATCCAGGCCCAGATCCTCGACCTGATGCGCGATCTCCAGGCCAGGCTGGGCACGGCGATCATCCTGATCACCCACGACCTGGGCGTCGTCGCCGAGATGGCCTCGCGGGTAGCGGTCATGTACGCCGGCCAGATCGTCGAAGAGGCCGACATTCACACCCTCTTCCATTCTCCCAAGCACCCCTACACCGTGGGCCTGATCGGCTCGGTGCCGGTGCTGGGCCAGATCAAGGACGAGCTGGACACTATCCCAGGTAACGTCCCAACCTGCATCAATCTGCCCGCCGGCTGCCGCTTTGCGCCGCGCTGTCGCGCCCGCCTGGAGCACGACCTGGAGATCTGCCTGGAGAAGAACCGCGAGCTTAAAGAGATCGCGCCCGGTCACAAGGTGCGCTGTTGGCTGTATTAGAGCAATCAGCGGCCAACTTTCAGCCGTCATTTTCAGCGAAGCGAACGGGGACCGTCCCGCCGAGAGATGGAAGATAAAGAACGAATCGTGGAGAACCTCATCGAGGTCAAGAACCTGGTCAAGTATTTCCCTGTCCGCGGCGGAGTGCTGCAGCGGGTGCAGGGCTGGGTCCAGGCCGTGGACGGCGTCAGCTTTGACATCCGTCGCGGCGAAACGTTGGGCCTGGTAGGTGAATCGGGCTGCGGCAAGACCACGGTCGGGCGCACTCGTGCTGCGTCTGATCGAGCCCACCCGGGGTCAGGTCCTGTTTGAAGGCCGCGACATGGTCACCCTGAACCGGCAGGAACTGAAGGCTGCGCGCCGGGAGATGCAGATCGTCTTTCAGGATCCTTTTTCCTCGCTCGATCCTCGCTCCCAGGTCGGCGACAGCATCGGCGAGGCCCTGTACATCCACGGCGTGCGTGACGCCAACGAGCGGCGGCGCCGTGTGTTGGAGATGATGAAGCGGGTCGGCCTGTCGGAAGACCATATGCGCCGCTATCCGCACGAGTTCTCGGGTGGCCAGCGCCAGCGGATCGGCATTGCCCGCGCCCTCATCCTCCAGCCCAAGTTCGTCGTCTGCGACGAGCCGATATCGGCCCTGGACGTGTCGATCCAGGCCCAGGTGCTCAACCTGCTGCGCCGGTTGCAGCGTGAGCTGCAACTCACCTACCTGTTCATCGCCCACAACATGAGCGTCGTCGAGCATATCAGCGACCGGGTGGCGGTCATGTACCTGGGCAAGATCGCCGAGATCGCCGAGCGCCGCGAGCTGTATCAAAACCCGCAGCACCCCTACACCGAGGCGTTGCTGTCGGCGATCCCACTGCCTGACCCCGACCGCGAGCGTGGCCGGACGATCCTCAAAGGCGACGTGCCCAGCCCGCTGAACCCGCCGGCCGGCTGCCGGTTTCACCCTCGCTGCCCGCTGGCCATCGACATCTGCCATCAGCAAGTGCCCGACCTGGTGTCGATCGGCACCGATCACCAGGTCGCCTGCCACGTGCGCGCCCCGGCGGGGCAGTAGTTCATTGGTCGCGCCACATTGAAGGGAGTCAAGGAGGACGCGATGACTTCAGTGACAACAGACAGCCGTGCAGCCCAACCTCAAGCTCGAGCGATGAGGCTGCTATTGGTCATGCTCGCCGTGACCTGTGCGCTGAGCCTGCTGTATGCCATCCAATACTATGCCGGCGGCCCCATCCGGTTGCCCGTGGCTGTGGAGGTCAAAGACCTGGCCTTTCAGCCTGGCAGCTCCCAGTTGGCTGCTGCCGCAAAAGACGGCACGGTACGGCTGTGGGAGACTGACCAAGACTGGGCAATGCGCATCCTGCGCGGCCACAGCGGCCTCGTAGTCGGCGTGGCTTTCAGTCCTGACGGGGCGACCCTGATCTCGGCGGGCCAGGATGGGACGGTCCGCGCGTGGGACACGGCCACTGGCCAGGCCAAGGCCACCTTTGACGACCAGAGCGGACCGTTGAACGGCGCCTCTCTGGCAGCCGACGGGTCGCTGTACGCCACGATTGGCGACGACGGCATCGTCCGCATCTGGGATCTGGCCACGGGGCAGGTCATCCAGAGGATCGGGCCTGGGGAGAACACCAAACAGGTCGTAGCCCTCAGCGCCGACGGCAGCCTGGTCGCTGCCGGCGACGGCTCCGAACATCCAGGTCTGGAGTGCCCGGACCGGGGAGGTGGTCCGCCGGCTGGAGGGTTATTGGGAAGACCCAGAGACCGAGAAGAGCTGGTTGGGTCACAAGAAAGCAGGTGACGGCCCTGGCCTTCAGCCCTGATGGCACGATCCTGGCCTCCGGCGCCGCCGATGCCACCTGCGTCTTCTGGGATCTGGAAACCGGCGAGGCCAAGTGGACCGCAGAAGGTCATTGGGGCGCTGTGACCCAGCCTGGCTTTTAGCCAGGACGGCAAGACCGTCCTTTCGGGCAGCAGTGACACCAAGGTCCGTTCCTGTCGGGTTCCGGGCGGCAGCGTTCATCGCCGTCTACCAGGGACATCTCAGCTCCGTCAACGGCGTGGCCTTTGGCCTGACGTCCGATAGCCTCTTCTCAGCAGGGGACGACGGCACAGTCCGCCAGTGGGAAACGGCTCAACCAGAAGGTCACCCACATCGATTGGATTCAGCTTGGATATCAGCCCCAGTGGGGCAAATTGCTGGCTGCCTGGGCGTTGGTCAGCGGTCTCCTTGGGTTGGTGTGTCTGTGGGGCCTGCGGAAATTCAAGACCTGGAGCCATCTGCTTGCTCTGGCTCTGTTTCTCATCGGGCCGATAGTCGTACTGGGTCTTCCGTTCTTTGAGGTCTTTCCCTATCCTCTGGTGGGTGCGTTCGTCAAGATACTGGTCTTTGTGCTGAACATTCTGCTGGTGTTGGCGGCTCTGGCGGCCCTTGTGCGCCTGCTGATCCTGGCCTACAAACAGGCCAGGGGGGAACCTCAGTCGTTGGGACTGGCCCTGGGACTGGTGGCGGTCATGATATTGCTTGGGGGCCTCTACTACCTCAAGGTGATCCCATTGGGCCATTCTTTCGGGCTTGGTCGGCTGATCACTACCCCCTCCGAACCTGAGATGTACACACTGCCGGTGCAGCTGCGGCTTTCGTGGCCGCTGCTGCTGCTGATAGGCTGGTACGTCGTACTGGTCTTGCTCCTGATGCGCGAAGGGGTGGTCCAACGGTATCAGGCAGCCGATTCGCTGCCTCTGGCCCAATGGCTGATGACCAGCCGGCGGACGAACCAGGCTAGGTTGGGGGTTTTCGGCGCAGCCGTCTGGATCTTTATCCTGGTGCTCCTCTACTCGATCCTGCGCCGGTTCAACCTCGACGTTGCCTTCATGGGCCACTGGTTCTCGTTTATCCTACAGGGCGCCGGCGTGACCTTTTACATCTCGGCAGCCTCGATCGTCCTGGCGGTGGTGTTGGCGCTGCTCGGCGCTCTGGGGCACCTGTCCAAGAACCCCATTGCCAACGGCGTGTCCAGCTTTTACATCTCGCTGATCCGGGGCACCCCCTTGCTCGTCCAGATCTACATCTGGTACCTGGGCTTGCCTCGCCTGGATATCGTCCTGCCGGCGACGCTGGCCGGCATCCTGGCCTTGGGCGTAAACTATGGCGCCTATATGAGTGAGATCTTTCGCGCCGGTATCCAGGCCATCGGCAAGGGCCAGCACGAGGCAGCTCAAGCTCTGGGCATGTCGCAGGCCGAGACCTTTCGCCGCATCGTCCTGCCCCAGGCGTTCCGGATCGTCATCCCGCCTATCGGCAACGAGTTCATTGCCATGATGAAAGATTCGGCCCTGGTGTCGGTCATGGCCGTCTGGGAGCTCAGCTACCGGGCGTCAAAGGTCGGCCGGCAGTACTTTCGCTCCCTGGAGACCTTTATCGTCGCTGCCGCCTTCTACTGGATCTTGACCGTCATCTTCCAGTTCCTCCAGGGCAAGCTGGAGACCTACATGGCGCGCAGTGAGAGGAGGTAGGCGGATGGCAGAGCCAATCATCAAGGTAAAAGGTCTACATAAATACTTCGGTCCCCTCCATGTCATCAAGGGGGTGGACCTGGACGTCATGCCTGCCGAGGTAGTAGTCATCATCGGCCCATCGGGCGGTGGCAAGAGCACCTTTCTGCGCTGCCTCAACTACCTGGAGCAGCCCTCGGCGGGCACTATCGAAGTCGATGGCGTCGTGATCGACGCCCGGGACCCGGGCCGCGAGCAGCGTCACCACATCCGCGAGCTGCGCAAGAAGGCGGGCATGGTCTTTCAGCAGTTCAACCTCTTCCCGCACATGACTGCTCTGGGCAACATCATTGAGGCGCCGCTGACCGTCAAGCGGATGCCCAAGGCGCAGGCCGCCGCCAAGGCCGAAGAGCTCTTGTCGTGGGTTGGCCTGTCGGACAAGCGAGATGAGTTCCCCTCCCGCCTGTCGGGTGGGCAGCAGCAGCGGGTCGCCATCGCCCGCGCACTGGCCATGGAGCCCAAGATCATGCTCTTTGACGAGCCCACCTCGGCCCTCGACCCGGAGCTGATCGGCGAAGTGGTCGAGGTCATGGAGCGGCTGGCCAACGAGGGCATGACGATGATCGTCGTCACCCACGAGCTGCACTTTGCCCGCGACGTCGCCGACCGGGTCATCCTGATGGCCGACGGAGTGTGGGCCGAACAAGGACCACCTGGCGACCTGTTTACCAACCCCAAGGAGGAACGAACCAAGCAGTTCCTGGCACACATTCTGTAGACCCTCGTCTTCCCAGAAAGGCGGACCGGCAAAGAAGCTCCATGGATGCACTGCGTCGCCTGAGCCAGACCCTCGTCGGCCCTTATCCGGCTGACGCTGCCGAGGGCCGGCGTGAGTACATGACCAACGTGGCTTTTGCCATGATGGCCCTTGCGCTGGCTGTCTGTACCGTGCTGATTGTTGCCGGCTGGCTCGCCGACGCTTTCTATTCTTCGTCACTGATCGTCATGCTTGCGATCGATCTGCCGATCGGTGCTGCTTGGTGGCTTGTGCGCCGCGGGTACTGGCGTCAAGGCCGGTATGTGCCCGTGGTCGTGTTTCTCGGTCTGGGATTGTGGGGCAACTATGGCATCGGTGCTGGCCACGACCTTTGTGATCTTTTATGCCATTGCGATCCTTTTGGCCGGCATGCTGTGCGATAGAAGGGTGCATTGGTTGGTGCTGGGCGTGTGCATCCTGGGTTATGCGGTGGTGAGCTGGGCTCGTGACTACGGCCCGGCGTTAGAAAGGCTGGCGCCGATCATCCCTGTCGTCGGCGCCTTGATCGGGATTGCCTCCTTACAACGATTGTCTGCCAACCAGCTGGAGCACGCCGTGACCCGTCTTCGCACCTATGCCGTCGAGTTGCAGGTTGAAGTAACTGAGCGCAGGCGTGCGGAGGAGGAGCTGCGCCGGACCCAGGCCCAGCTCGTCCAGTCGGCCAGGATGGCAGCCGTTGGCGAGCTGGCCGCCGGGGTAGCCCACGAGCTGAACAACCCTCTGACCCCCGTACTGGGTCTCGCCGAGTTTGTGCTGAAAAAAGACGGCCTGGACGATGCGGCTCGTAGGGATCTGTCAATCATCGCCGCCGAGGCCCGTCGCGCCCGCGAGATTGTGCTCAACCTGCTCGATTTCGCCCGGCAAACCGAGCCAAACCGCCTGAAGGCCGACGTCAACCAGACAGTGCAGGACACCATTGCGCTCGTCCGCTCCCAATTGGAGAGTAACGGTATTTCCGTCGAAGAACGTTACGACCCGGATCTGCCCCTTCTCCTACTCGACGTCAATCGCCTCAAACAGGTGTGGCTCAACCTGTTCGTCAATGCCCTCCAGGCCATGCCGCATGGGGGCAGTCTGGCAGTGACAACTGAGCGGCTGCCTGTCCTGGCCGGCCAACCAGGAAATGGCAAGGTCGCGGTCCGGATCGCTGACACCGGCATGGGCATCCCACCTGACGTGCTGCCACACATTTTCGAGCCGTTCTATACCACCAGGCCGGTGGGCCAGGGCACCGGGTTGGGCCTATCGGTCAGCCTGGGCATTGTCCAGGACCATGGCGGATCGATCGAGGTGGACAGCCAGGAGGGAAAGGGTACCACCTTCACCGTCTGGCTGCCGGTCGGGCCACAGGTCTGACAACGCGGAGGGCCTATGGTCGAACCCTCTTTTGCGATCGAAACTCAGGGGTTGACCAAGCACTACGGCCGGCACCCGGCCGTGGTCAGTCTGGACCTGCGTGTGCCGCGAGGTGTTGTCTTTGGCTTCTTGGGGCGCAATGGCGCCGGCAAGACCACCACCATTGGCATGCTGGTCGGGCTGCTGCGGCCCACCGCCGGCCGGGCCTGGCTGTTGGGCCATGATATCGACCGTGACCTGCGCTCGGCCCTGAACCGCACCGGCGTCCTGCTCGACCGGCCTGCCTTCTATCCCTACCTGACCGGCCACGAGAACTTGTGGGTCGTCGCCCAGGTCCTGGGGCGCGATGCGGCTGCTCGCATTGAGCCGGTCCTCCAGACCGTGGATCTGGCTGAGCGGGCCGGCGACCGCTTTGGCAGCTACTCGGCCGGCATGAAACAGCGGCTGGGGCTGGCGGCTGCCCTGCTCAACGACCCCGAGCTGCTGATCCTCGACGAGCCCACCACAGGCCTGGACCCGGTCGGCCAGCGCGATACCCGCCTGCTGATCCGTCGCCTGGCTGACGAGACGGGCAAAACCATCTTTCTCTCCAGTCACCAGCTTGCCGAGGTCGAGCAGGTCTGCGATCAGGTGGCAGTCATCGACCGTGGCCGGTTGGTGGCCCATGGGCCGCTGGCCGAGGTGGCCGCCGGGCGTGACCTGGAGACGATGTTCATGGAGCTGACCGGGGGCGATGGTGGGGCTGCTGCGCGCTGAGCTGCTCAAGGGGTGCCCGCCAGGCCACTCGTTTGGTGGCTGGCGGCGGCGCTGGCGGCAGCCACTTTTCTGCGCGGGCTGGCCTTCCCGCCTAGCTCCAACACCCCCCGGGTTGGGCTGTGGAGCCCCGGCCTGGTCACGGTGGCGATCATCATCCTGGCGGCCGTGACCGTCGGCCAGGAGTTCAGTGAGGGCACCTTCCGAGGGCTGGTCGGCCGTGGCCTGGGCCGCTGGCAACTGCTGGCCGTCCAATGGCTGGTGCTGGCGCTTGCCGGCGGCGCCCTGCTGGTCCTGGTCGAGGGCCTGGCCGTGCTGATCGGTCTTCGTTCGCAATTCCGCTGGGATGACTTGGCGCGGGCCTGGCTGTCCCTGTGGCCCTATATCAGCCTGATCGCCCTGCTGGCTGTGCTCGCCCGCAACGGCGGCCTGCCGCTGGTCGTCGGCGTGCTGGTGTTTGCCCTGGAGTCTTTTGCCGGCATGCTGATGGGCTTTGCGCTCACGCTGGGAGAGCTGTCGAGTGTGTGGCGGGTGTTGAGCCCCAACAGCCTGCTTCGCCGGCTGTACGAGCTGAGCCTGTCGTACAACAGCGCTAACTGGACCTACGTAGCGGTTCCACAGCGAGCACCTACCCCGGCCAACCTGCAGATCCTGGGCATGCCCCACAGCGTCGCCTACTCGGCCGTCGTGCTGGGCGCCTATACCCTGCTGGGCCTGGGCCTGGCGATCCTGATCGTGAATCGCCGTGAGCTTACCGAGGTCGTGGCAGGCCCGAAACGTCGCTCACGGCATGCAGAGCGTGAGCGGATCACGGGGTCTCGCCGGGCGCGCCTGCCGATCTGGACCGGCAGGGGGCCGGTTGTGATACGGCGGGCCTATGCCCACCTGTCGGGCCTGGCCCACACGTCGTTGGTCAAGATCGGGGCAGGTACGGTTGTGCTCTTTCCGTTAACGCTGTGGGCCATGGCCAAGGCCATGAACGACACCGCTTTTCTCAGCCGCTCCGCGGGCGGGGGCCATGCCCCGCTTGCCGTCGGGGCATGCCTGCTGTTGGTGGGACCACTGGCGGCCGTCATCTCGACCCTTGCCGTCGGCAATGAGCTGACTCTCGGCACGCGCCGGGCCGATCTGGCGCGGGGCATGACCCGCCTGCAAGCCATCGTCGCCTCAAGCCTGGCGCTGACACTGACCGTCGGCCTACTGCTTGCCTGGTTGATGGTTCTCGTCCTGTTGCTCAGCGCCGCCGTGGCCGGTATCTATCCGTTCGGGAGCGCCGTCCTGACCGTCGTGGCCGGGACGCTGGCAGCGGGTACCTACGTCGGCATCGTCCAGGTGGGGGGCGCGTTGACCGGCTCGTCGATCGGTGCGATGTTGGCCGGCCTTGGTTTCCTGCTGGCCGACTGGCTGGCGCTCATCGCCCCGACTTTGACAAGAGAGCCGGGGTTTCTACAGAGCCTGACCCGCTATTCGGTTGTGGCCAATGCCTGGGCCCTGGCCGGCGGCGGCCGGATGATCGACACAGCAGCTATGCCGCAGCCGTTGAGCCGGCCCGCAGCTTTGATGTTATTGATCGGCGGCATTCTGATCAGCCATGCCCTGGCAGTCCTGATCGCTCGCCGACGCGATGCTTAGGAAGAACGGGAAGACGGGAGACTCTTTCATGCCTATAGAGATCAAACAGGTCGACCTCGATCTGCTGGCCGCATATGCGGCCATTCCCATCTCCTTCACGGTCGAATCGATCCTGCGCGTCGATGTCATCGACGGCGGTCTGGGGGGCCTGGCGCTGGTGGAAGAAAAAGCCGACCCACCCTATGTCAAATACTACGGTCAGGACAGCGACGACGAGTCTGACTCGCCCATTGCCTGGCCAAAGCAGTTCGACGTCAGCCGATGGGGGATTTTCCTGGCCTATGATGGGCCACGCCCGGTGGGCGGAGCAGCGGTAGCCATCGACACGCCCGGCCTGAATGTGCTCGAAGACCGGCGCGACCTGGCGGTGCTGTGGGACATCCGCGTCTGCGCCGACGTGCGGGGCCGCGGCATCGGGGCCGCCCTGCTCAGGCATGCGGCGGGCTGGGCCGGGCAGCAAGGCTGCACCCAGCTCAAGATCGAGACCCAGAACGTCAACGTTCCGGCCTGCCGTTTCTACGCCGGCCAGGGTTGTACTCTGGGCGCTATTCACCGCTACGGTTACGCCGCCTGCCCCCCGGTGGCCCACGAGGCGATGCTGCTCTGGTATCTGGACCTATGAACCATCTTTTCCTGGTGAGGCACGGTGAGAATCTGGCCAACCTGACCAAAGAGATGTCCTGCCGGCGGGTGGACTACTCGCTCACCCCCAAGGGGATCTTGCAGGCCGAGCAGACCGCCGGGCATTTCCTCGCGGCGGGCGAGGCGGGCCGAGCAGGTTACGACGTCCAGGCTGTCTATTCCTCGCCGCTGAAGCGGGCCACAGAGACGGCCGAGATCATCGCCCGCCAGCTCGGCCTGCCGGTCGTTGTCATGGACAACTTTCGAGAGATAGACGTCGGCGACATAGAGCTTCAACCACCGACCCTGGAGACCTGGGCGATCCACAACGAGATCATCGAGAGCTGGTTCAGGGGCCACGTAGAAAGGGCATTTCCCAACGGGGACAACTATATCACCATCTGCAACAGGATGCGGGCCGGGATCGAACAGATCGTGGCCGGCAAGGATGGCCAGAGCGCGATCGTGGTGGGGCACGGCGGTATCTTTACCGTGACTCTGCCTGACCTGTGCCCCAATGTTGACCTGAGTTACCTTCGCACAGAGAACCACAACTGCTCGATCTCCGAGATCGAGGTTGAGTGGAGGGACGGCCGGGTGGAAGGCAGGTTGGTCGCCTGGGCGTCGCATGCCCATCTGCACGGGCCGGCCGCCGAGCTGGTGTCTGGACTGCCTGACATGGAACGGTAATGGCTGCCAAAGAACGAGCCCTCGCCTTAAGGCGAGGGCTTGTTCTGTCCGGTTCGGAGCTGCCGCTCAAACGGTTGGAGGGACCACGGCCCCGTCCCCCTTTGGGTCAAGGACCTGTGGCCCCCCTGCATCACCCCAGGCTCTGCTGCTGGGTCTGGTAGGCCAGGATGATCGCTTCGGCCACCTCTTTCATGGTCTTGCGGGTGTTCATGCTCATCTTCTGGATCTTGCGGAACGCCTCGGCCTCGTTCAGGCCCTGGGTGTCCATCAGGATGCCCTTGGCGCGGTCCACGAACTTGCGCGTCTCCAACGCATCTTGAAGCCCGCCGACCTGTTTCTCCATCGCCTTGAACTCTTCAAAGCGGGCCAACGCCACCTCGATGGCCGGCGCCAGGTCCGATTCGCGGAACGGCTTGACCAGGTAGCCGACGACGCCGGCTTCCCTGGCCCGCGCCACCAGCTCGCGCTGGCTGTAGGCCGTCAAGAGGAGCACCGGAGCGATCTTTTCCTCGGTCAGAACGCGGGCGGCGTCGATGCCGTCATACTCCTCGCCCTCGAACTTGATGTCCATGACCACGATCTCGGGCTTCAGCTCCCGCGCCAGGTTGACGGCGCTTCGCCCATCGCCTACCTCGCCGACGACGAGGTAGCCCAGGTTGCTCAACATCTCGCGCAAATCCATGCGAATGATCGATTCATCATCGGCAATGATAATCCGTGTCCGCTCTGCCATTATGGACCTCCTTGAGTCAGTTTCGGAGAATGTAACAATGGCCGAGACACCGTCGTCCCGTCCAGTCAGTTCGAAAGTGCCTTTCAGCTCGTTCTGAGCCAGGCTCGTGATGATCTGCAAGCCCAGGGTATCTCTCTGGGCCTGGTCGAATGCCTCGGGTAGCCCTGCCCCGTCGTCGTCGACCCTGATGATGACCTTGCTGCCATCGTCTTCCAGGTTGACACTGACCGTGCCGACCTGTTTCTGACCATAGCCATGCTCCAGGGCATTCTGGATCAGCTCATTGATGATCAGGGCGCAGGCTGTGGCTTGCTGGGTCGGAAGATAGATATTCGGTCCGCTCAGTTCCAGCCGTATCCTTTTCTGCTGGTCCAACACCCCTTCGTCGAACTGGGCCATGATCCGCTGGCTGACGTCTCGGATGTTGATCACCCTGTGCGTCCTGATGGGCCAGGAACTCGTGGATGACTGCCACACTCAGGATGCGGCTGACGCCCTCTTCAAGCGCCTGACGGATCTGGCTCCGAGTCGCTCCGCCGCGCCTGCATGCGCAGCAACGACGCGATCGTCTGTAGATTGTTCTTGACCCGGTGATGGATCTCCCGGATCATGGTCACCTTGATCTGCAGCTCTTCTGCCTGGCGCCGCTGCTCGGTTACGTCACTGACGATCAACAGCGCGCCTGACAGCGTCCAGCGGCCATCCTGTGCAGGCAAGAGCCGGGGCCAGCGTCGGGTGGTGGAGAACAGGGGGATGCCCTTCTTGATCCAGATCCGGTCGTGAGCCCTGATCTCTGCTTCCAGGCATTCGCGCTTGTCCAGTACCTGGAAAGCCAGGCCGTAGTCGTCTACCCCCAGGTCCTCGAGCCGTCTTTTCGACAGCGCTCCGGTGTAGCCGACTTTGCCATACAGGTTGGTGGCAACGGCGCTGGCAAACTGGATCCGGTGCTCGGTATCGATGACCATCATCCCGTCGTGTTCCCCGATCGGGCTCAGCCGGTCAAGGCCGTGCAGGATGCCGGTCAATACCGCCTCCTGGATCCGTTTCAGTGCCTGAGGAAACACCTTCCCCCGGCGCAGGTGTCGCTCGCGCTCGAGCAAGCTCGTTTCAATCGACACCGCAGCCAGCGCCCGCCCGTCGGCGGCCCACAGCGGCCACACTTCCTGGAATACCGTGATATCACGCCCTGGCAAGACACGCTGGCCGCTGCCCCGCTGGCCTGCCGTCAGCGCGCGGAATACGGCCGGATCGTCTTCGGCCGTTATCGCTTTCCCGACCAGCGCCTCGGCGTGGATGGGCAGGATCGAGTGCGGCCTGGCCTGGGCTATCACCGTAGCTTCACCGCTCGACCGAAGGCAGTACACCGTCACGTCGGCCAGGCTGAGATCGGCCAGGAAGGGTAGGTTCCCGGCGAGCCTCTCCAGGAAGGCCACGTCCTGTTGGGTTAGGTTTTCGAACTCCTGAACGACGCTGTCCATTGATTTCTCGACTTTGAGAAAACGCCAACCTGGTCTCGACCGTGATGCGCTTGTCATTCCCTTGCGCCGGCGTCTCTCTCTAGCTTGTTAATACAGCTCGGCTCTAAAACAATGGTCGATAGCACTCTCTGCTATCGACCATCTCCCTCGTGGTCGGGGCGGCCCGATTTGAACGGGCGGCCACTTGAACCCCATTCAAGTGCGCTACCGGACTGCGCTACGCCCCGCAAGTCGCGTCCATTATAGCAAAAGAGTTGTCCTTTGGCAAACTGAGGTGGACGGCTGGAATACCTCCGCCTCTCCGGCCTCAACCAAGCCGGCTCCCGATCAACCCTCTCCGGCCCCGAGCGAACAGCTCGGCGCTGAGCGCCTTCTTGCCGGCCAGCTGCACCTCCAGCAGCTCCAGCATCCCCTGCCCGGTTGTCACGCCGATCCCCGTGCCCGCTGCCACGATCTGCCCCGGCGGCCCCTCCCCTGGCCAGTCGGCCCGTGGGCAGGCGCGCAATATCCTTAACCGCTCACCCTCTAGCCAGGTGTAGGCGCCCGGCCACGGATCGCAGGCCCTCACCCGCCGATCCAGCATGATCGCCGGTTGGCTCCAATCCAGCAGGCCGTCCTCCTTGGTCAGCGGCCGGCTCCAGGTGGCCTGCGACTCGTCCTGGGGCTGTGGCCGGATGACGCCGGCCAGCCAGCGCGGCAAGATCTCGACTACCAGTCTGGCGCCCAGCCTGGCCAGGCTGCCGGTCAGTGTGGCGGTCGTCTCGTCGGGCGCCAGCGGCCACTCCTTCTGAGCCAGGATCGGCCCGGTGTCGAGCCCTACGTCCATCACCATCAGCGTCACGCCGCTGACCGGCTCGCCGGCCAGGATGGCGGCCGGAATCGGCGCCGCGCCCCGGTAGCACGGCAAGCAGCGAAGCGTGGACGTTCAGGCAGCCATAAGCAGGCAGGGCCAGCACGGCCGGACGCAGGATCTGTCCGAAGGCTGCCACGACGACCACGTCCGGCCGCCAGTGCGCGATCTGCTCCACTGCCTCTGGAGTGCGGAGCGTCTGCGGCTGGTAGACCGGCAGGCCGCGTGCCACGGCAGCTTCCTTCGCCGGCGGAGGAACGGGCATGGCCTTTGCCCCACCGCGCCCTGCCGGCCGGTCGGGCTGGGTAATGACTCCCACCAGGTCGTGGTGCTCGGCCAGCGCCGCCAGCACCGGAACGGCAAACTCGGGCGTTCCCATAAACACAATGCGCGCCATGAAGCTATTCTATCATAGGCTGTGCTCCCTGCCAAGTCTCCGTTATCCGGTTTGACATTTGGGGCAGAGCCTGCTACAATGGCGTCGTGGCGGCGCTTCTGTGCGACGCCATCCGGGCTCTCTACTCGTCGAAAGGGGAGGTAACCATGACGCAGGGATCTTCTCAATCCGCCGGCCGGCGATGTCACCGACAACGATCGGCTGATGGCGTTGCTGGCCTACATCATCGGTGTGATCGTGCCAATCATCATTCTCGTGTCGGAAGAGAACAAGAACCGCCCATTCCAGCGCTACCACGCCATTCAGTCGCTGGGCCTGTGGGTGGCGAGCCTGATCTACAGCGTGCTGGCCTGCATCGTCTACTTTTTGCTGAGCACCATCACCCTGGGCTTGCTGGGATTCTGTTTGTGGATCATGTTCCTGCTTCCGCTCGTCCCCGTGATCCTGTACGGCATCAAGGCCTATCAGGGCGAGTGGGTGGTGATCCCGGTGGTGACCGATTTCCTCAAGAAGCAGGGATGGCTATAGGGCGACCCCGCCGCAGGCCTTATCAACTTGCGAGAGGATCGTCGGTTTGGTGGAGAGCGAGGGAGCGGTATGCCTCGCTCTTTTGTTGGCTGCTTGAAGGGGCTCCAGTTTGTCGTTACCGATGAAGCGCTGGCGTGACGTCACCCTGTCACGCGATCAGGCTCTGGCCCGTTTCCCCGATCTGCCGCCTCTGCTGGCCCAGGTGCTGTGCAGCCGGCGGATGGCGGATCCTGCGGCCGCATCTGATTTCCTGGCGGGTCGGGTGGCTGGTTGATGATCCCTTTCTACTGAAGGGGATGGACAGGGCTGTGCCTCGCCTACAGCGGGCCATCATCCCGCGGGGAAAAGATAGCCGTCTATGGCGACTTTGACGCCGACGGCGTCACAGCCACCGCCCTCCTGGTCGAGACTCTGTCATCGCTGGGCGCCTGCGTCGAGCCGTACATTCCGGACCGCGTGGACGAAGGCTATGGCCTGAACCTTGAGGCTCTGCGCAAGCTGTACCGTCGCAACGTGCGCCTGGTCGTCACCGTCGACTGCGGCGTTCGCTCCGTCCGAGAGGTCGAGCAGGCCAGGCGACATCTGGATCTGATCGTCACCGACCATCACCTCCCCGGCGATCACCTGCCGCCGGCGACCGCCATCATCGACCCCAAGCAGCCAGGCTGCCCCTATCCCTTCAAGGACCTGTCGGGGGTGGGCCTGGCCTACAAGCTGGCCCAGGCTCTTCTGGCCCGGCCGCCGGCCGGATCCCAACCTGCCCTGCATCTCCAGGAATCGTTGCTTGACCTGGTGGCCGTCGGCACCGTGGCCGACCTGGCTCCCCTGCTTGGCGAGAACCGGTCGCTGGTCCGGCGCGGCCTCAACGTCCTCAACGAGGCGAACCGGCCCGGGGTCGCGGCACTGATGGCCGATGCCGGCCTGCGCAAGGGCGACGTAGACAGCACTGCCATCGGTTTTCGCCTGGGGCCGCGGCTCAACGCCGCCGGTCGCCTGGAACATGCCATGCTGGCCTATGATCTGCTCACCAAGACAGATGCGTTGGAGACCAGGACCCTGGCCGAGCGGCTGGGCGAGCTCAACCGCCGCCGCCAGCAGCTCACCGACGAGACGGTGGCCGCTGCCGAGGCCCAGGTGCTGGCCGACGACCCTGAAGCTCGCCTCTACCTGGCGGCCAGCTCCGATTTCAAGCCGGGCATCGTCGGCCTGGCTGCCAGCCGCCTGACCGAGGCCTACTACCGTCCCAGCGTCGTCGTCGAATTGGGTGCGGAGGAGAGCCGGGGCTCGTGCCGCTCCATCCCCGAGTTTCACATAACTGAGGCGCTCGACGAGTGCCGGGAGCTGTTGATCCGCCACGGAGGGCACAGCGCTGCGGCCGGCTTTACCGTCGCCACTGCCAACCTGCCCGCCCTGCGCCAGCGCCTGCAGGCCATCGCCGCCGAGCGGTTGGCCGGCGTCGAGCTCAGGCCTACCCTGGAGATAGACGCCGAGGTGCCCCTGGACGAGGTCGGCTGGCCTACCGACGATCTGCTGTCGCAGCTCGAGCCGTGCGGCGCCGACAACCCAACCCCGGTGCTGCTCAGCCGGGACGTCGAGGTGCGCGAGGTGAAGGCCATGGGCGCCGACCAGAAACACCTCAAGCTCGGGCTGCGCGACCGGCGAGGCGTCGCCTGGGATGCCGTTCTGTTTCGCGGCGGCCATCTTCTCGACGAGGTGCCAGGCCGCGTCGACGTGGCCTATTGCCTGCTGGCGAACGAATGGAATGGCGAGAAGCGCCTACAGCTCGAGGTGCAGGATCTGAAAGCCAGCTTGTAACCGCCTGCCTTTGCCCGTGCCTACCCGGCACGGATAGATATGTCCGCTATGGCTAACACAACTCTCAAGGAGGAACCGTGCAAGAAAAACTGCAAGAACTGAAGAACCGTCTCATCGAGATCGATAACCTGAACAGCGCGTCGGCCGTGCTGGCGTGGGACCAGATCAACCTACATGCCGCCCGGTGGCGTTGCAGGCCCGCGCCCGGCAGATGGCCACCCTGCAACGGTTGGCCCACGTCAAGTTCATCGCTCCGGCCATCGGCCGGCTCCTGGACGATCTGCGGCCCTACGCGGAGGGCCTGCCCTACGACTCGGACGACGCCAGCCTGATCCGGGTCACGCGGCGCCAGTACGAACGGGCGGTGCGCGTCCCGGCGGCCTTTGTGGCCGAGCTGACCGACCACGGCGCCGAGTCGTACCAGGTGTGGGCCGAGGCCCGGCCCAGGAACGACTTCAAGGCCGTCGAGCCCTACCTGGTCAAGACCGTTGACTTGAGTCGGAAGTTGGCCGACTATTTCCCCGGCTATGAGCACATCGCCGATCCTCTGATCGATCAGGCCGACTATGGCATGAAAGCCTCGACGCTGCGGGCCCTCTTTGCCGAGCTGCGCGGGCAGTTGGTGCCGATCGTCCAGGCCATCACCGGCCAGCCGCCGGCCGACGACTCGTGCCTGCGGCAGCGGTTCCCGGAGGCCGGGCAGTGGAGCTTTGGCCTGGAGGTCATCAAGCGGCTGGGGTACGACTTTCAACCGGGGCCGCCAGGACAAGACCCACCATCCGTTTACCACCAAGTTCTCGATCGGCGACGTGCGCATCACCACCCGGGTCAACGAGAACAATCTGGGCGATGCGCTGTTCGCCACCATCCACGAGGCGGGCCACGCTTTCTACGAGCTGGGCGGTCAACACGGCCTTCGAGGGCACTCCCCTGGCCGGCGGCACGTCGGCCGGCGTTCACGAGAGCCAATCGCGCCTGTGGGAAAACCGCGTCGGGCGCAGCCGCGGCTTCTGGGAGTTCTTCTATCCCCAGCTCCAGGCCGTCTTCCCCGACCAGCTCGGCCGCGTGCCGCTGGAGACCTTCTACCGCGCCATCAACAAGGTGGAGCGATCGCTGATCCGCGTCGAAGCTGACGAGGTGACCTACAACCTGCACGTCATGATCCGTTTCGGTCTGGAGCTGGAGCTGCTCGAAGGCAAGCTGGCGGTTCGCGACCTGCCGGAAGCGTGGCGCGCCTGCTACCAGGCTGACCTGGGCATCGCCCCACCAGACGACCGCGACGGTGTGATGCAGGATGTGCACTGGTATGGCGGCATCGTCGGCGGCGGGTTTCAGGGCTACACCCTGGGCAATATCCTGGGGGCCCAGTTCTATGACGCGGCGCTGAAAGCCCATCCCGGTATCCCCGATCAGATCCGCCAGGGTGAGTTTGGCACGCTGCACGGCTGGCTCAGGGACAACATCTACCAGCCTGGCAGCAAATTCACCACCGACGAGCTGCTGGAGCGGGTTACGGGTGAGTCGCTCAGGATCGAGCCGTATATCAAGTATCTGCGGGACAAATACGGTGAGTTGTATACTCTGTAGGTCGGAAAAGAGGCATAGCGATGAAGCATCTGTGGAGTAAACTGAGCGGTCCGCTCAAGATCGGCCTGATCGTAGGCCTGATCGGCGCCCTGCTGACTGTGATCGGGCTGCTCAAGGGCGGTTTCGCGCCCCTGACCCCCTGGTCGCTCTTCTTCGGCATCGTCATCGGCGGCGGGGCGTGGGGCCTGGTCAGTTGGGCCATCGCCACCGCTGCCTCCGACGCGAGCAAGCAGTCCGACCTGTGAGCGAACCGGGGCCATGCCCTCCACAATCTCTGTCGCGCTCGTCCATAATTCCTCCACATTTGGCTGGTATCGTGCAGGCTGATACCGAATGAGGAGGTTACCATGAACGAGCATTTCAGAGGAAAGAGGCTGTGGATCGGCCTGGGGGCGCTGGCGCTTGTCGGCCTGTGCGTGATGATGTGCCTGGGGGCGGCGGCATTCTTTGCCCTGCATTCCGGCCAGGGCCACAGGGCAATGTTGGATGCGCAGCCATCGGCCGGCCAGGAGGAAGGCGCCGTGGCTCCGACCTATCGCGGTCCCTTTGGCTGGGGCATGGATCGAGCCCGGGGCTTTGGGCCGGTGCGGCTGCTGTTCAGGGCCGGGCTGTGCACCCTACCCCTGCTGTTCTTCGGGCTGATCGCCCTGCTGGCCGTCGGCCTGGTCAGGCGGCGCTGCTGGGCACATGGACATTGGGGGTCGCCGCCCGGCGCCCAGCCGCCGGAGGGTGAGAACCGGGGCGGACCGTTCGCCTGGCATCATCGCGGCCATCCGTGGGGGCCACCGCCGTGGTCGGCGCCGGCGCCCGAGCCGCCTGGTGAGCAGGGCAAACCCGAAAAGCCGGATACGGCCGGCGAATAAGCTCAGAGATCTCCCGGCGGGGCACAGGCCCCGCCGGGAGCCTGAAACCTGAGGCAGTCGTGACGCATACCATCCTAGTGGTAGATGACGAGGCCCGTATCGTCAAGCTGGTGCGCGATTATCTGGAGCGAGCCGGCTTTGCCGTGCTTTCCGCCCGCGACGGTGAGACGGCTCTACTGATGGCCCGGCGGGAGCGGCCTGACCTGATCGTCCTTGACCTGATGCTGCCCGGCTTGGACGGCCTGGACGTCTGCCGCCGTCTGCGCCAGGAGACCGCCGTGCCGATCATCATGCTCACCGCCCGTGTCGAGGAGGCCGACCGGATCGTCGGCCTGGAGCTGGGCGCCGACGACTATGTCACCAAACCGTTCAGCCCTCGCGAGCTGGTGGCGCGCGTCCGCGCCGCGCTGCGGCGCGCCAGTGGGCAGGTTGGACCCGCGTCGGTCATCCGTGCCGGCGATCTGCAATTGGACACGATCACCATGACGGCGACCGTCGGTGGCCAGCCGGTAGACCTGACTCCTACCGAGTTCCAGTTGCTGGCGGCGCTGGCCCGCCAGCCCGGGCGCATCTTTAGCCGCGAGCAGCTCCTGGAAGCGATCCACGGTGTGACCTTTGACGGCTACGACCGCAGCGTGGACTCGCACATCAAGAACCTGCGGCGCAAGATCGAGCCCGACGCTCGTGCGCCCCGCCACATCGAGACGGTCTATGGCGTAGGCTATCGTCTGATGGAGCGGTGAGGCAGTAGTGAGGCACAAAGACAGGCTCCGGTCTGGCCGGCCCCAGTGGCCGGATGGGGATTGGGAGGGTCCGGACGGGGCCCTGCCTCCTCCACCCTGGCCGCACTACAGGTGGCGCGGGGGGCATGGGCAGCCGAGCGGCGAGCGGCTTTTCTTCCGCTTTGCGTTTGTCTTTGGCCTGCTGGTGTTCTTGGGTGTCGGCGTCCTGGTAACCCTGGCGGCCGTGGCCTTCCTGTTCTTCCGTCCAGGCTCTCCTCACCAGGGGAGGCCTTTTGCCTCCATCATGCCGCTCCTCGGCTTTGCCGTCCTGCTGGTTCTGGCCCTTCGCCTGGTGCGGCGGCCTGGTAGTCAGGCGCGTTACCATGCCTCTGAGCGATACCATGAAGGCCGCCGACTCCCTGGCCGCCGGCGACCTGTCGGCCCGGGTACCGGTCGCGCGGCAGCCGCGAGTTCCGCCACCTGGCCGATTCCTTCAACCGCATGGCCGGCGCGCTCGAGACCGCCGACCGGCAGCGCCGCGAGCTGTTGGCCGACGTCGCCCACGAGCTGCGCACCCCGCTGACCGTCGTCCAGGGCAACCTGGAGGGCCTGCGCGATGGCGTCTACCAGCCCACGCCGGAGCACCTGGACCTGATCCTGGACGAGACGCTCAAGCTCGGCCGGTTGGTGGACGATCTGCGGCTCCTGACCCTGGCCGAGGCGGGCCAGCTCTCTCTGGATCTACAGGCGCTGGACGTGCCCCAGCTCCTGGTCGATCTGCGCGACGCTTTTGCCTGCCAGGCCAACGAGGCTGGGATTGACCTCACCGTGGACGCCGTCAAGCCGTTGCCGCCGCTACCTGGCCGACCCGCAGCGGCTGGGCCAGGTCCTGGGCAACCTGATCGGCAACGCTCTGCGCCACACGCCCCGCGGCGGCCGGGTGACGCTGGGCGCCGCCCTCGCGACGGCGGGCGACGCGGTGCGGCTGTGGGTTGCCGACACGGGCGAGGGTATCGCCGCCGAGGACCTGCCGCACATCTTTGACCGCTTCTGGCGTGGCGACCCGGCCCGCTCTCACGAGGCGGGGGCCGGCAGTGGGCTTGGCCTGGCCATCGCCAGGAGCCTGGTCGAGGCCCATGGTGGCCGCATCTGGGCCGAAAGCCAGCCAGGCCAGGGCACGACCGTTTCCTGTCTCCTGCCCTTGCCCCAATCCGTCCCCTGAAGGGGATCTTGGCGAATCCAGGATCCGGATACGCCTTACCGCGGATAGTCCAGCAGCACGATCTGCGTTTCGTCCGGCAGTCCCGACTTGGTCACCTTTAGCTCTGGCTGTGGCGGCATGGGGGTCACGCCCATCTCTTTGAAGAACTTGTCCACCGGGTCGAGCTTGGCCTTTTCCGCCGGCGTCCGGTAGTGCATGGGGATCACCAGTTGGGGCTCGATCTGGGTGATCACCTCGGCGGCCTGTGACATGCTCAGGGTATGCACTCCGCCCACCGGGATCAGCAGCACATCCACGTCGCCCAACGCCTCCACCTGGCTCTGATTCAGGACGTGTCCCAGGTCGCCCAGGTGGCAGACGGTCAGCCCGTCGAAATCGAACAGAAAGACGATGTTGCGCCCGCGGGCCGCACCGTTGCGGGCATCGTGGTAGGTGCCGATGCCGGTGATGAACACGCCCTTGACCTCATACTCGCCCGGCGCGTCGAACACCCGGTGTTCACCCCGGAACCCGACCTGGTTGTTGTGTCCTGGGTGATCGTGGCTGATGGTGATCACGTCGGCGCGGATCGGCGGCCGCGTATAGCCCGCCTCCTTGCCGTACGGATCGGTGACGATGACGACGCCCTTGTCGCCAAGCCGGAAACAGGAATGCCCTAACCAGGTGATGTCCATGTGTCAACCTCCCAATAACTGCACGATCGAGACGGCTCGATCTTTTGCCTACTTGACGGCCATGACTGCTATGGCCGCTATGACCAACAGGCCGGCAGCCGGCACGATCCGCCGGTAGATGCCACCCCACTCAGCCTTGTAATAGTCGCGGGTCAGCGCCAGGCACAGGTGCATCGGCGACAGGAGCATGCCGGTCAGCCCGCCGGCATAGGCCACCAGGGCGTACCCGGTGGCAACCGGATCAGGGCCGACCAGGGACAGCCCGATCGGAAAGCCGATGGCAAATGCAGCCGTCAGCAGACCGGTCAGTAGCCCTGCTGCGAACGGCGCCAAAAAGACGACCAGCAGCACAGGAATGTTCATGCCGGCCAGTCCCGCCGACATGGTCGCCACGGCGCCGCTGGTCTCCAGCACCAGGCGAAAGACCATCGCCCCGGCGACGATCGGCACCACACCCAACGGCATCTGCCGAGCCAGCGCCACTAGCCGGCGTGGCCCCAGCCGGTTGGCGATGATCAGGATCGCCACTGTCAGAGTCAGGGCGACGATCAGATCTACGCCAAACGCGAGCGACAGCGCCAGGACCAGCGCGATCGGCCAGATGCTCTTGGCCAACAGCAGCCACGTCTCTTTGCGGCTCGCTGCCTCTTCTTCGCGAGCTTGACCTGTCCGCAGCCCAACCAGTCCAAACGCTACACCGCCGGCCAGCGCCGCCAGGAAAAGCGGCCATTGGGTCGCCGTCAGTCTCCGGACCGGCACCTCCAGTAGGCCGGCGGCCAGTATCAGCGACGGGTACAGGGGAAAGACCGACTCCAGTGCATGACGAAACCAGTAGTTGACAAAGGTCTGCTGTTCGCGGCTGACCTTCAGGTCCCGGCTGGCCTCCTCGACCATCGGCGCCGAGAACATCGCCCCGCCGATCATCGGCAGCATGCCGATCAGCATCGGCAACAGGACCAGCAGCCAGCGCCGGTCTGTGACCAGGTCGGTCAGCGAGCGCACCAGCCCTTCCAGTTGCTGGGTGGCGCGCAGGATCTCGCCCATGAAGGTAATCAGCAGCACGATGGCGATCAGCTGCAAGGTCAGTGGGTCGATGATGGCCGTCACGGCATCGTTTGCCAGGTCAATCGCCGCCCGCCCGAAAAACAGGCCGGTCAGCGCCGAGGCCAGGAGCAACACCAATCCCAGGTTCCATTTGAGCCTGAGCAGGAAGATGATCACGGCCAGGACGGCCGCCAGCTTGGCCAAGTCTAGCATGTCAGCGGCCCTGGGTCTCGTCTATTGCCTGTTCCAGGTCCTGAACCGCCTCATCTAGCTCGGCGACCAGGGGATGGCCTGCGATCCGCTGGCGGGCCATGTCGGCCAGGCTTCGGTAATACCACAGGGATTGCTCCGGACCTCGCGAAAAGTGTTTCCAGACCGAAGCGCCCTCTTGCCTCAGCGCGGAAGCAATGGCCCGGGCGTTGCACAGCACGTCGGCTGCCTTGAGGGCCACCACATCGGTGCCGGCCTGCCGTATGTGGTCCAGCGCCTCCTGCTTGCGGTCTTCCCATCGGCGGGGCTGGCCGGCCTCCCTCTTTCGTTCTGTGACCGCTGCCACCATGTCGGCCACCGCCGGCCCAAAGCGGGCCTGGATATCGCCAAGTGGATAATCCTGGTCCTCGACAACGTCGTGCAGCAGACCGGCGATGGCCACATCCTCGGGAAAGCCATACCGGATCAGAACGACCGACACATGGACCGGGTGGACGATATAAGGGGTTGTGCCGCCCTTGCGTGTCTGGCCGGCGTGGGCGCTCGCTGCCAATGCCAGGGCGGCATCGTATCGTTCAGAGTAACCATTCATGCCCTGATTATAGCATCACGACCAGGAATCGGCAACCGGCCCCCACCCTCACGCCGGAGGGCCGGAGATGCCTGCCGGAGGCGATTTGGCCTTCCGCGCTGTTCTGTGGTACACTGGCAGCCATGGCCGACAAGACAGAGCGCTTCTGGTATCCCTCCACCGCGACGACAGTCATTGCCCGCAGGCTCGTGCCGCTGTTGCTCTTTACGATGGGCGCAGGGATGTTCATCTGGGCCGGGCGTGACTTTTACTATTGGCTGCGACCCTGGGCCGTGCTGCCAGAGTTTGCGTTGGGCACGCTGAGCTGGCTGGCGGCCGGCTACTTTTTCACCTTGCTGCCCGAGGCGCGCACCGATGAGCACGGGCTGGCGGTTCGCCGGCTTGGGTTCTTCTGGCGGCGCATCGCCTGGCAGGATATAGCCGGAGTGGAGCAGACGGCGCGAGTCGACCTGCTCGGCTGGGTCGAATCGTTCTACACCGTCTATGTCTGGCGGTCAGGCGTCAGGCGCCGGCGCAAGGCGCGGGCTTTTCGCTTCTCCGGCCATATCCGCAATTGCGATCGCCTTTTGGAGCTTGTCCGACAGCGGATTGAGACCGTTCGATGAACAGCGCAGGCCCCCAGTCTCGATTCGGCGCTTGCCGGCCTCGACCTTCACACTACCGGGGTATCGTCACCAGCTCTACCTATCTCACCCTGAGCGACGGCGTCAGGCTGGCTGCCCAGGTCATGCTGCCCAAGGGCCTGCCTCCCGGCGCGCGCATCCCGACCCTCCTCCAGCAGACCCGCTACTGGCGGGCCGCGGACCTGCGCCCGCCGCTGGGCTGGTTCGTGAACCCCACCGATCTGGCTCCTGAGCTCAAGGACCACAATCCGTTCTTCACCGGCCGCGGCTATGCCCTCGTCGCGGTCGATGTCCGCGGCACCGGCGCATCGTTCGGCACCTGGTCCTATCCCTGGACCGCCGACTCGATCCGGGACGCCGGCGAGATCGTAGACTGGATCGTCGCCCAGCCCTGGTCGAACGGCAGGGTGGGCGGCGTGGGCGTCTCGTACGTGGGCACCACCGCCGAGCTGCTGGCCGTGCCCCACCACCCGGCGGTCAAGGCCATCGCGGCCATGTTCAACCACCCCGACGCCTTCTGTGACATCGCCTTTCCCGGTGGCATTCTCAACCGGCGTTTTATCGGGGCCTGGAGCCGTTTCGACCAGGTGCTGGACCAGAATCACATACCGGCCGAATTTGGCTTTCTGGCCCGGCTGATGGTCAAAGGGGTCAAGCCGGTGGATGGGGAGGATGGCCGCCGCCTGCTGGCAGAGGCGATCCGCGCCCACGCCCAAAACGGCGACATATTCAGGACGGCAGATCTGGTGACCTATCGCGATCAGCGAGACCAGACCCTGGACGTGACGATGGACCAGATGACGGTCCACCGCTGGCAGGCTGAGATGGTCACGTCAGACGTGCCTGTCCTGGGCTGGGGCAGTTGGATGGATGCCGGGACGGCCGACGCCGTGATCCGGCGCTTCTGCACCTTTCCCAGCGCCACACGGGCGGTCATCGGCGCCTGGGATCACGGTGGGACTGTCACACGCCAGCCCCTACCAACGTCCCACCGCCGCGGTCGATCCCAGCCTGCCGGGCCAGTGGGCGGAGACGCTACGCTTCTTCGACGCCTATCTGCACGACATCGACGACGGCGTCCGCGCGGAGAAGGTTCTGTACTACTACACGCTGGGTGAGGAGCGGTGGAAGCAGACCTCGGTCTGGCCGCCGCAGGGTACGATCCATGGAGCGCTGGTATCTGGACGCCGGCCACGCCCTGTCCCGCCACCAGCCGGCTGGCGAGTCGGGCGCCGACACCTACGCGGTCGATTTCGAGGCCAGCACCGGCGACCACAACCGCTGGTGGGAGATGGGCCCGGCCTTTCACCAGACCGTGGTCTATGCCAAACGAGCCGAGGCGGCCCGCCATCTGTTGACCTACACCACGCCGCCGCTGCCCGAGGATACCGAGATTGCCGGTCACCCGGTAGTGACCCTGCGCGTGACCTCGACCGAGCCGGACTGTGCCTTCTATGTCTACCTGGAGGACGTAGACGAGCGAGGGCGCGTCACCTACGTCACCGAGGGCCAGTTGCGCGCCATCCACCGCAAGGTCTCGGCCGAGCCGCCGCCCTACCGCTTGCAGGTGCCCTACCATTCCTTCAAGGAGGCCGACGCCCTGCCGTTGGTGCCGGGTGAGATGGCCGAGATCACCTTTGGCCTGCTGCCCACGTCGGTTCTGATCCGCAAGGGTCACCGTCTGCGCCTGGGCATCGCCGGTCACGACGAGGGTACCTTCGTCCGCATCCCGGCGACCGGCACGCCGGTGTGGACCGTGGCCCGCAACCGGGTCCACGCGTCGTACATCGACCTGCCGGTCGTGCGCCCTGATCGGCCGGTCTCTAGTCGAGCCCGAAGATCGGATAGATCCAAAACACAACCAGCACCAGGCCAATGGCCAGCAGACCACAACAGCTCCTTGAGCGCATGCTATCCTCCTGATGAGACTACTTGGCCTTGCGGCGCGCCAACCTTCCAGCCCGCCGGCCTCGTCGTCGGCCTACGACCGTCAATCTACCTGCGGCTCGATCTGCCAGTGGACCTCCGGTCGGTGGCGGTTGCGCCACCGCCAGGCCAACCCCACCGGATAGCCGAGCATCTTGGCCACGTCACCTACGACCCGGATGACCGGCACCAGCAGGATGGCTTTCAGCCGGTCGAGCAGGCCATAGGGCGCCAACATCGGCCACAAGCGACGGTATGGCGTCGCGGTGTAGACGGCTGCGCCGGCGAACAGGGCCAGCCACCACCACGGCGAGTGGAGGACTGCCAGCGCCACCAATACCGGAGCGGCCACCAGGTAGGTCAGGTAGCGGATGGCGTGCCGTTTTCGCCACAGCTCGGCCTTGCCGTCGCCACGGGCATAGTGGTAGTACTGCTTGAAAAAGCTCGTCAGACTGCGCCGCGGCCGAAAATGAGCCACTGCTTCTGGCGCAAAAAGAAGTGGCGGGTACAGGGCGCGCAGGCGAATGTCAAAGACCAGGTCCTCGCAATAGTCCAGCCACTCCGGGTAGCCGCCCACATGCCTCCCAGGCTTCCTTGGCGAAAGGCCACCGACCGGCTGGACGGCAGGAATGTGGGCGCGGCTGACCTCGCGCAGGTGGGGCAGCACAGTGGCCCCCATGGCCGTCTCGAACACGGTCTGCGGATCGGCCACAAACCAGCCCGAGACCATGGCGACAAAGCGGTCCGGTCGTTTCTCCATGGGCGCGAGCAGAGCCGCCAGCCAGCCTGGGTCCAGCCAAACGCCTGCATCGGTGGAGGCGATGACCTCGCCGCTCGCGGCGGCGATGGCGGCGTTTCGCCCGGCAGAGATGTTCGCGCCTGGCGCGCTCACCACGCGCAGCGGCAGCCGTCCTGATGCCGCCCAACTACTCAGAATGCTCGACCGTCTCATCCGTCGAGCCGCCGTCGGCGATCACCACTTCGTCGGGTGGGCGGGTCTGCGCCGCCAGAGACTCCAATAGCCGCTCAATTGCCTGTCCCTCATTCAGGACGGTCGCAATCACAGATACCTTCATGGATTGATCCTTTGCTGGCCAGACGCCGGAATCCGCTTCCCGGCTTCCAATCCTGCACCTTTCTAGTTGCGCTATAGGTGATACTATGGTATAATACGCTCATCTGTTGATTCAACCGGACATGTGCCGAATGGGCGAGGGAGACCGAAGATGAAATGGAGACATTGGAGTGTTCTGATCATCCTGGTCCTGCTGAACTATCTCATCTTTAGCACGGCATTCACGCAATTGGCGCGCAGGCAGCAGGCCGACCGCGTGTCCCACCCGGACACCACAGCCAACCTTTGAAGGCGTCGATGTCACTCCACTCGCCTGGAAAATGCTGCCGACCAACACGCCGTATCCCACCCATGCCCCAATCCTCACTCCGATCGCGCCCATGTCCGCAACGCTGGTCACATCTGCTGCCGATCACCGCCACACTCCAGGTTACGGTCACCACTCCCCCTCCGGCCGACACGTCTCTCCCTCCGGCAGCGACGGCGGCGCCAACCAGTACGTCCACTACTGCCCCGACAGGTCAGGCAGTCATCCATGTTGTCAAGCGCGGCGAGACGCTGGGCACGATCGCCGCGTCGTACGGCGTGACCGTGGCGGCCATCATCCGGGCAAACAACATCAACAACCCCAATCTGATCGTCACCGGCACCAAGCTGACCATCCCCGTATCCGGCCAGACCGCGCCCACCAGCACGCCCCAGCCGGCCGAGACCCAGACTCCGACCAATACGCCCCAGCCGACTGCCAGACTCCGACCAATACGCCCCAGCCGACCAGACCCAGGCTCCGACCAATACTTCCCTGCCGGCCAAGACCGGGGCGCCGACCAGCACCCCCACCCACAAACCGCCGACGCCCAAACCGACGGCCAAGCCAACGAGCGCCGGCCAGCAGTTCACCGCCGAGCTGGAGTGGCGGCCCAGTGTGGCCCCCAATTGCGCCGGCCCCGGTATCTCCAGCCTGAGCATGGTCAAGGACGCTGCCGGTAACCCGGTGAACGGCGTGGTTGTCGAAGTCAACTGCTACGGCAACCGTTGGCCGGCGATCCCCTCCGGCAAGCCGGGAGTCTACGAAGCCGGCCACTACGATTGGAGTCCGGGCCAGTCCCAGCCTGTCGACTGGGTGTGCACTGCCCGCGTCATAGAGATCAACGGCCAGCCGGTCACCTCCTCGCAGGAGGTGACGATCCACTTTGACACCAACGATTGCCGGCCTGGCAAGTCGGGTCACCAGGTTGCCATCGTGAACTGGACCAAGTGGCGGTAGGTCACTCTCCGACATTCACAAACCCGGTCGAGAACGGCTCGGTCGAGCGGCCATCGGGCATGATCGGCTGCACGCGCAGCCGGTAGCGCCCCGACTGTTAGGTCGGCGGGCAGCGGCAGGTTGAACTGGCCGCGCCACACGTCACCTGGCCTGCCAGCTGCTCGTCGGATAACCGCTCACCGGCTCTGCGGTGATCTCGACCGCTTTGCGCCCGTCCCCGCCCACGAGGCTCAAGCACGATCTGCCAGTCGCCGCCCGGCCGGTCCTCCGCCTGCCAGTACAGATTGACGTGCAGCACGTCCCCCGGCCGGAGCGCTGCTTCAGGCTGATGGGCAAAGCCCAGCTTGTGCTGATCGTAGCCCAACAGCGCAATCTCGCCAAATGAAGCGCCATCGCTGTGCTGCATGCCCAGGGCCAGGAGCGGCGCCGGCGCGAGGGGCCGCTCCACGGTCAGCGGCTCCAGCCACACCTGGCCGGAACCGTCGGGCGCCAGCAGGCGCTCGCCCGTCTCTGGGTCGTAGAGCCCCACCTCGACGCGATACTCCCCCGGTGGGGTGGCCGGGTGGACCGGCACGCCATAGTTGCCGGCTGCCTGCTCGCCCGGCTGCTTCAGGGGTAGCTCGGCGTCGATCTGGCCCACGATCTGGTTGCCGGCATCCAGCAGGTGCACAAACAGCTTGTAGCGCCGTGACGGCGCCCGGTCGGCCTGCCAGAAGAGGGTGAGCGGCGCGATGTCGCCTGCCGCCAACCGGCGCTGAGTCAGGCTGTAGCCCACCAACCGGATCTCATCCCCCGACCCGGCGCTGCGCAGCAGAACGTCCAGGCTGCGATCTGGCGCTGAGGGCACCTGTCCGGGCACGGCATAGACGGCCAGTCGCACGTTGCCGTACCAGGCATCGAGCGCCTTGTAGGTCTGGCGGTCCAGCCAGCCTTCCACCACCCGCTCCGGGTCGCTCTCGTCGGTGGCCCACAGCACGGCAAAAACCCGCCCGCCAGGCCTGGCCAGACCTGACAGTGCCGCCTCGGTGGCGGCCGGGTCCAGTGGCCGGCTGGCCGGCAGAGGATAGACCGGCAGATCGCCGTGATAGTAGTAGCCAAACACCTCCTGCTGTCCCGGCGCATTCAGCACGATGGCATCGCCCGGCCGGCTCGAGCGCCTCGATGTAGGCGGCGATGCCCCGGTAGTCGTCGCGGGCGTACGCAGGCTCGACATAATAATTCCGCAGGGCCATGCCCGCGCCGCCCAGGATGAGCAGGAGGGCGATCACCTGTGCCAGACGCAGGGCGTGATGCGTGAGCTGTTTGCCGCGACCCATCGTGCCGGCGGCCAGGAGCGAGCATGACCGGCGGTGAGGCGACCAGCAGGAATTTCAGATACGCTTCCCGGTACAGGCCCAGGGCCAGGATCGAGACAACCGGCACGGCGAGCCACACCACCAGCAGAGCGGGGCTCCAGACCCGCCTCCCGCGGCCACCCAAACAGCCCGGCGATGGCCAGGAATGCCGCCGCCAGCAACGGCACAGCCGCCTGCTTGGTGGCGATGGTCGGCCCCAGTACCAACCAGCGCCAGGTATCGGCCAGGGCCTGGAAGAAGGGGACCTGCGGCGAAGGGCCGGGCCAGCCCGTCACCTGCCGCAGCGCCGTCGGCAGCCAGGGCAGGTAGAGCAGCGCCACAGCAGCCTGGGCTGCGATCCAGCCCACTACCTGACCCCGGTCAACATGCCTGGCCGGTCAGCGACAGCAGATAGGCCAGGTTCACCACCACGACGACAAAGATGAACGAATAGTGGGTGTACAGCCCGGCGGCCTCCAGCACGACGAGTGCGGCCAGGGCAGTGGCCGATCTCGACTCCACGAACCGGACCAGGGCCAGCACCGCCGCGGCAGCCAGGACGGCGGCCAGCATGTACATCCGCGCTTCCTGTGAATAGTAGATCTGGAAGGGGTTGATCGCGGCCAGGAAAGCAGCAAGCAGGCCGATCCCTGCTCCCTCTCCAGGCCGCAGCCGCCGGCCCAGGGCATAGATCAGCGCCACCAGCACCACCCCCAACAGCGCCGACAGGGAGCGGACCGCCGCTTCCCCCGTGCCGAGCAGCCGCACCCAGCCGTGCAGCAGCCAGTAGTACAGCGGCGGGTGGATGTCGTGCGCTGCGTCGCGGGCGATGGTTGCCAGGTCGCGCTGCGCCACCGCCACGCTGGTGCCCTCGTCGTTCCACAGGCTGGGCGCAGTCCAGGCGGTAGAGGCGCAGGCCCAGGGCCAGCAGCAGGATCACAGAAGAGCGAGGATGCCGGGAGCGCGAGCTGCTGACGGTTCACGAGAGCATGCCGGCCTATTTGCCGACAGTCAGGCTGTCGATGCTGCAGTGAGGCCATCGCCGGGGCGAATGGCGATCGTGTGCCGGCTGCCGCCCAGCCTGTCTGCCAGGCGGATCTGTTCGCCGGGGGTGAAGGCGGCCGACTGCTCGGCCGCGCCGTCGATAGAGTAGCGCAACGTCCCCGCCGCGTCTGGCCCCACCCGCAGCCACAGCTCCTCGCCCTCGAACGCAAAGCTCAAGCTGGCCTGTGGATCGCCGGTCACACGGTAAGCGCCCAGTCCTCCGGCCGCAGCCGCCGGATCGGTGCGCGTCTCCCAATCGCCCGTGTAGGACAACAGCCAGTGATCCTCCTGGTGCACGCCGGGGTACAGCGTCTGCGCCTCGTCGCTGTGGGTGTAGGCCTTGAGCGCGTCGTAGACCGGCAGTGGCGTGAAATCGGGCTCGACCATGCGGAAATAGTACCACGGCTTGGTCCTTCTCCTGGTCGGTGGCCCGCTTGAAGAACCAGAAGTTGACCACGCCCACCCACGGCCACTCCTGCTGGACGCGCTGGTAGGCCAGCACGGCGTAGCGCGCCTGCTGCTCGGGCGTGACAAAGCCGAACTGCTTGTCGGGCAGGTCGGCCGGCGGCGCGTTCCAGTTCATCTCGGTGATCCAGATCGGCTTGTCTGCGTCGCCGTTCTTGACCATGATCTCGCGCAGGTACAGCGGGCCGGGAAAAGTTGAGCACCCGCGGCCGCATCCGCCGGTCGGTGGGGCCGGACCACAGGCCATAGTCCTGCATGGCCAGCACGTCGAAATAGCTGCCTGCGCCGGCGTCGTACATCCGCTGCAGGAAGATGAAAGTCGTTCAGGTCCCGCGGCCCGAGCGGGATCGTCTGGGCCAGCGCGCCGGAGATGACCACGCACTCGGGACAGGCGGCCTTGACCCGGGTGTAGGCCACCTTCAGCAGCTCGGTGTAGCGCTTCGGGGCTCACCGGCTGCTCGCCCCACTCGGGGTAGATGTTCGGCTCGTTCCAGATCTGGTAGTAGCGGATGCGGCCCCGGTAGCGGCTGACCACCGCCTCCACGAAATCGCCGTAGTCGTCCAGGTTGTCGGGCGGGGCAAAGGTGCCGGCGTCCGCGCCCTGGGCGCGGCTCCAGGCCGGCGGGTTGCTCAGCCGGGCGATGATCTCCAGGCCATAGCTGTCCGGCCAGGTCCACGATCTGGTCGTACTTGTCCCAGGCCGAGCGGTAGGGCTCGTGCCGGCGGTCCTCGAAAGTCGCCCTTGCCGTGGATCTCGATGTCCTCCCAGGGGAACTCCTGCCGGATCCAGTGGAAGCCGGCGTCGGCGATCATCTGCACGGCCCGCTCCCGCTTTTCCGGCTCGACCTCCTGCTCCAGGAAGGTGTTGACGCCAAACGGGTTCATGCCGGCGTTGGCCACCGGCACGAAATCGGCGGTGTCGGGCTGGGGCCGGGTGAGGTTGCCCAGCCATTCCAGTCCGCCCCGCACCTGGCCGCCCAGCGAGTCTTCGCCGGTCACGTTGAAGAGCAGGCGCGACCAGGCCGGCCGCGTGGCGGCCACGACGCCCCCCAGCAGCCCAAGCAGCAGCACCAGCCCCAGCAGCCAGATCCAATTGCGTCTCATCCGTTTGCACGCCGTGGCTGACAATCCGCTGCATCCTCGTCAAAGCGTCGCTCAAAGATCCACAGCTCGCCCTTCCAGTCCCCCTGGTCATAGCCGGCGGCCCGGAATGCATCGCGCAGCCAGGCCAGGTCGGGCAGCATCGCTTCGACCTGCGGGCTGCCGAGTCGGGCGGCGTGCGCCCGCAGGGCGGTGGCGAGGGCCGTGACCGCCTCCGGCCGGCCCGGAGCCGCGTCGGCGTAGCCGACCCACATGCCGTCCCCCTCGGGCTGACTGATGACCACCGCCAGCGCGGCCAGCTCCCCCTGTGGCGTGAGCGAGGGCTGCCATCTGACCGGCGGCCAGCATCTCGGCCACCCGCTCCGCCGAGAGGGCCTGCCAGGCCCAGCCACAGTCGTACAGGCCGTGCGTGTGGGCCAGCACGGGGCTGTGCTCCAGGAATGCCGCTACCTGGGCGGCCTGCTCCGGTCCGAGGATCGCCGGCAGCGGGCCGTCGGGCACCGCCTCGGCGGCCAGCAGCGCCGCATGCGCCGATGCGCACCATGCCCACGCGGGCGACCATGGTGTGGACTGCCGTGTTGGAGTGACCGGTGGCCAATCGGACGACCTTCGCCCCGTGCTCGCGGGCATAGGCCAGGTCGTGCTCCATGAACTGCCAGCCGATCCCCTGCCGGCGGCGCTCCGGGTCCACCCGCATCCCCTCCAGCCAGACCTGGTCGGGCGAGTGAAAGACGACCCGGTTGACGGCAACGACCTGGCCGTCCATCTCGCCGACCTGGAGCACGGCCCGCTCGTCGGCCAGCCACTCATCCCACACCTCGGGGATATAGTCACCCCACTCCCAGGTGTGGGCGCAGATCCGCTCGACCGCCGGCCGGTCATCGGGCCGCGCCGGGCGGATGATCAGCTCACCGTCCATCGCTGCCGGGTCCCTGTGGACAGATACGGCACAGCACAGCAGCTCCCCGGATCTCGGCCTGCTTGAGCCGCTGTAGCACAGCATTCGCCTCTGCCAGCGGGTAGATCTCCACGTCAGTGTGGATCGGGATCTCGGCGGCCAGTTGCAGCAGCTCCCGGGCATCGCGCCGGGTGGCGTTGGCCACGCTGCGCACCGTGCGCTCGCCGTAGATCAGGTCGTAGGGCATCTCCGGGATCGGGCTCATGTGAATGGCGTTGACGGCCAGGGTGCCGCCGGGGCGCAGAGCGCGCAGGGCATGGGGCACCAGCCAGCCGGCCGGGGCGAAGGTGATGGCGCTGTCGAGCGGGAGCCGGCGGCCTGTCCTGTGCCTGGCCGGCCCAGTCGGCGCCCAATTCCAGGGCGTGTCGCCGGTGGTCTTGGCTCCGGGTGAAGACGTACACCTGGCAGCCCCAGTGGCGCGCTACCTGGATGGTGATGTGCGCCGAAGCGCCAAAGCCGTACAGCCCCAGCCTGCCGCCCGGCTCGATCTCGCTCAGCCGCAGCGACCGGTAGCCGATCACGCCGGCGCACAGGAGCGGGGCTGCCTGCTCATCGGGAAAGCCGTTGGGGATAGGGTAGACGAAATCGGCAGGGGCGATCATCATCTCGGCAAAGCCGCCGTCGGCGTGCTGCCCGGTGAAGCGGGCGTCCGGGCACAGGTTCTCCTGGCCACGACGGCAGTAATCGCACCGGCCGCAGGCCCAATGGAGCCACGGCACGCCCACCCGCTGGTGCAGCTCGATCTCGGATACGCCCTCGCCCACGGCATCGACCGCGCCGACGACCTGGTGCCCCGGCACGATCGGCAGGCGGGGCAGCGCTATCTCGCCCTCGGCCAGGTGCAGGTCGGTGTGGCACACCCCGCAGGCCAGCACCCGCAGCCGCACCTCGCCCGGTCCGGGCTCGGGCACAGGCAGGTCGGCCGGCTCCAGTGGGTTCTCCTCGGCGGGCCTGGGCGCCCGCAGGATCATCGCCCTCACGTCTAGTCCCCTCAGCAGGCTATTCTACTCTAGCTTGGAGTGGCTGTCAATTGCGTGCTGCGGGCGAAAGGAAGGCTGGAAGGTTGCCCCGCAACCTTCCAGCCTTCTGGATCGCTCAAGGAGCGTCCTTCAGGACGACAGGTAGGTAGACGTAGCTGATAGTCGCTGCCTGCTCGTGCAAGACTACTGGCCGTATTGTTGCCGGTATCAGGTCGAGCGGTGCGCTGGCCCACAGCGCCTGGAACTCGGCGATGTTGCACACCTGCGTCGCCGTGACGTCCAGCGCCACCTGCACTACCACGTCCAGCGCTTGCTCTCTGCAGTCCGGCCCGACGTCGGACCAGTACACGCTCACGGTGTGTGTCGCTCAGATCGCATAGGTGTGCGCCACGAATCCAGGCACCTCGACGGGCAGCTGCGTCCGATCACCAGGCTGCCCAGGCATACTCGATCCGGCTCGGTTCCGTGGCGAATGGCAGGGTATAGGTCACCACTGCACCGACGGCAGGGTCGGGCGGCGACCAGGTGAACCCTGAGTTCGTCCACAGGTCGCCTCCAGTGACTCCAGGGCGAAATCCTGGTTAGTCTCGGCGCCGCTGAAGACGATCACCGGGCCGGCGCTGGCTGGGAGATAGCCGGTTGCGCTGGCCGTCAGGTTGTACCAGTCGGCGCACAGCGTGCCCGAGTAGACGCCGGCCGCATCGGCGGTCAAGGTCACCACCTGGCTGTCGATCACCGCCTCGGCCCTCACCTGGGCGCCGTCGATCCCCTGTCCGCCGGGCAGCGCCGTCACCGTCCCGGTCAGCGTTCCCGGCCCCTGCTCGATTGGGTGCATGCCGGTCACCGGGTAAAAGGCCACCGCCAGCCCATCGGCCGGCACGGCCGGATCGTGAAAGCTGTAGCCGATGCCCGATGTGCCGGTGCTGTTCTCTACCCCCACGCTGGTCCAGTGCGTGTCGCTCACGTCCAGGTACTGCACCAGGATGGCGCCGCTGTCCAGGTCCAGGACGATCTCGAACGTCTCGGGGTTGCCGCTCGGATAGTGCTGCACCTGGTAGTACTCGACGACGAACAGGTGGTTGTCCACCACCTGGGTATAGATCGTCCCCTGGCTGCCGCTGGCCGGGTTCAGGTCGTCCCAGAAGGCATAGACGGCGTTGTTGGGCAGAAAGGTAGAGGGGATGGCGTTGCCGCCCGGATAGCTGGAGCCGGCGCCAAAGGTGACATAGCCGTTGGAGCCGATGTACAATCCGGTGTAGGAGGCGCCGTAGAAGGTGAACGACGGTCCGCCGAACGAAATGCTCATGTTGGCATCGTCGGCCAGGTTGCGCGGCGTGCCGGTGGCCTTGGATCTCGATCCAGTCAAACGCCGGCCCGCACGGGCCTTCGCTGTCGCGCACCAGGTAGGTGGTCTGGGGCGCCAGCGCGAAATCCTCGACCAGGTTGCCCTGCACGTCGATGGCCCGCTCCTGGGAGACATAGCCGGGGCTGCTGGCCCGCAGCGTATAGCTGCCCTGGGCCACCTGGGCGCTGTACTCGCCGCTGGCCGGGTCGGAGGTGGCCGTGACCGGAGTGCCCAGCAGCGACAAGCGTCGCCAGGAGGGGCGCACCGCTGCTCTGGTCGGTCACCTGGCCCGACAGGGTCCATACCGGGAGCCGGATCGAGCGCCAGGTCGAGCGTCGTCACCGTGTCGCTGGGCACGGCGACTCCCGGTGACCACCTCGGGCAGGTAGCCGTACAGGGTGGCGGTCACGTCGTAGGTCGCCGCCAGGAGCGTCGCCTGGTAATCGCCGGCCGGGCCGGTGACCGTCTGCCGTTCCAGGCCGTTGTCCGCCTGGACGATCGCCAGCTCGACGCCGGAGAGCGGCTGGCTGTTGCTGCTGTCGGTCACCACGCCGCTCAGCGTGCCCAGGCCGGCGTCGTTCGCCGCCTGCACCGCGGCCAGCGCGTCGATGATGCCCCAGCCCCACACGTTGTTGGGCCGGCCGCCCGGCAGGTTGGGCGCGCACTGCGGTGCTCATCTTGGGCTGGGCGCTGGACTCGACGATCTGGTAGGTCGTCGCCAGGTCGCCGATCAGGGCCGGATTGGCCGACCACAACAGGGCGATCAGGCCGGCGGTGTGCGGCGCGGCCATCGACGTGCCCTGCAGCGAGCTGTAACCTCCTCCTGGGACCGACGAACGGATGCCCACGCCCGGCGCGGCAATATCCGGCTTGATCCGCGTCTCGCCCTCATAAGTCACCGGGCCGCGGCTGGAAAAGCTGGCGATGGTGTCGCCCGAGGCAAAGGCGGCCGTGGCCAGCAGCTCCGGATACTGGCCGGGGTTGGTGATGGTCGCGCACGCCGATCCGCTGTTGCCGCCCGACTTGGCGATGGCGATGCCCGCTGCGTACAGGGCCTTGGCCGCGTCGCGCAGCGTGTCGGGGTCGCAGCCCTCGCTGCCGGGGCACGACCAGGAGTTGTTGATCACGTGCGGCGCCAGGTCGGGCCGGGGGTCGGTGCCGTCCAGCTTGGTCGGGGCCAGGAACCATTCCCAGCAGCCCAGGTAGTTGGACGCCTTCCAGGTCCCGCCCGGATCGGCCTTGCAGGCGATCCACTGCGCGCCGGGGGCCATGCCGATCTGGTTGCCGGCCCCGTCGTCGCCGACCATCGTGCCGGTGGTGTGGGTGCCGTGGCCGTTGGGATCGGTTGGCTCGCTGTACTGGCCAGACGCGTCGTACCAGTTATAGTCGTGGCGGGTCGGCGCGCCTGCGATCCAGGGCCGGTACTGGTTGATCAGCGCCGGGTGGGTCCAATCGACGCCGGTGTCGCAGCTGCCGACGACGATGTTCTGGCCGGTGTAGCCCAGCGCCCACACGTCGTCGGCGTTGGTCCGGGCGATGTTCCACTCCACCGCATCCACCGCCGCCGGGCCGGGCGAGCCGGGCGGCGGATCGTCCAGCCCTTCGAACGTCGGGATCGGCCACCACGCGGGCCACGTCGGGACGGGCGGCCAACCGCTGGGCCAGCGCCTCGTCGCCGGTCACCTGGACGGCGTTGACGATGAAAAACGGGCGGTACGGCACGCCCCACGCCTCCAGGTCGGCGCGGAGACCGGCCTGGCTCTGCTCGGCCACGGTCCGCAGCGCCTGGTAGACATACTGGCCGCGCGCCGCCCGGCCGGGCAGCGCCTCGGCGGCCGACAGGTCGGCCTGGACGTTGAGAAACACCAGGAAAGAGGCCTGGCCTGGCTTGGCCTGCAGCTCATTCAGCAGGTCGGAATCGGCGCGGGGCGGTGCAGCGCCCAGCGCAGCCGGTACCGTGGCGCTCAGCGCCAGGATCATGATCCCCAGCCAGGCGATCCAGTCCTCGGAAAGAAGCACGTTTTGTCATGGGCGTAGTTCCTCCTCCCATAAAGAGATGGACGCAGACGGGGGCTGACCTCCGGCTGCGTCCATCTGCACTATCTACGGTCCTACACTAGGGTGTATAGCTCTTGAGCACGATCGGCAGGTAGATCCGGTGAAGCTCGGCTTCCTGATGTACGACGACGTCGTGTTCCACGATCTGCTCGCCGCAGGTGTTCGTCGCGGTCAGAACGACAGTATAGGTGCCGGTCAGCGCATAGGTGTGCGTTACTACGGCCCCAGAGCCCGTCGCCCCGTCGCCGAACACCCAGGTCAAGCTCGATCGGCTCAGTTCCGGAGACGGTGGCGGTGAAGGTCACCGGTTCACCGGCGAGCGGCTCAGCCGGAGACCAGGTGAACTCGAGCTGGCCTACAGGGTCGCAAGGCAACGGCTGCAGGGCGAATGTCCTGCACCGTCTCGGCATTGCTGCGCACGATCACGTGCTCAACGGTGCTCGAGTAGTAGCCGCTGGCTTCGGCGGTCAGATCGTACCAGTCGGCGCACAGCGTGTCCGAGTAGACGCCGTCCGCGCCGGTGGTAAAGGTCGAGATCGCGCCGGTGGTGAACGACAGAGCACGTCACCGTCGCACCCGCGATCGGGTCGCCGCTGACCGCGTCGGTCACGATGCCGTGCAGGTTGCCCGGCCCGCCGGTCGGCGGCGGCGTGCTAAAGATCGGGTAAAAGTCGACGGCCACGCCGTCGTCGATCAGCGCCGGGTCGGCGTAGGCATACTGCGTCGCCTCGGTGCCGGTCGAGTTCTCCACGCCAGACACGGCATCGGCTACGTTGCTCACCGTCAGGTACTGGATCGTCACCTTGCCGGTGTCCAGATCGAGCACGATCTCGAACGTTTCAGGGTTGCCGCTGGGATAGTGCTGCACCTGGTTCCATTCGATCACAAAGTAGCGGCTGTCCACATAGTGGGTGTAGATGTGGCCCTGCGCTCCGCTGGCGGGGTTCAGGTCGGTGCTGAAGGCATAGATGCCGTTGTTGGGCGTGGCCGGGTTGGGGATTGGGCCGCTCCAACTGCTGTTCCCGGTGCCAAAGATGACGATGCCGTTCGAGCCGACGTACAGGCCGGTGTAGGTCTGGCCGTAGAAGGTGAACGACCGGCCCGTGGGCAGGGCGACGTAGACATTGGCGTCGTCGCTCAGGTTGCGCACTGTGCCGCCGGTGGCGTCGATCCAGTCAAAGGCCGGGCCGCACGCGGCGCCCGTGCGCATGTAGTAGTTTTGGATCGGCGTCAGGGTGAAATCCTCGGTCAGATCGCCGTCCACGGTCACCTGCCGCACCTCGCGGGTGTGGCCGGGGCTGTACACGTCCATCCACCACGTGCCCTGCGCCACGTCGGCGCTGTACAGGCCGGTGTCCGGGTCCGTATTGGCGGTCACCGGGGTATCGGCGAACAGGATGCTGGCCTCCAGCGGGGTGCCGGTGCCCGTCTTCGTCCACCAGGCCAGAGACGGTCCACACCGGCGCCTGGTCCATGGCGATGTTGAGGGTGGTGGTGGCGCCTGCCGATACGGACACGCCCGACGTTCTGCTCGGGCAGGTAGCCATAGTGGTTGGCCGTCACGTCGTAGGTGGCGGCCGGCAGCGAGTGGCTGTAGCTGCCGTCGGCGGCCGAGGTGTCGGTACAGCGGCCAGCCGCTGCCGGTCGTGCGTGAAGGTCAGGGCTGCGTCCGCGATCGGCGCCGATGTCGTGCTGTCGGTCACCGTGCCCTGGATGCCGCCCAGGCTGAGGACCTGCGCGGCCAGGACGGCGGCGTGTATGTCGAGAATGCCCCAGCCCCACACGTCGTTCGGCACGTCGACGAACGGCGTGCACTGGGCGCTGACCTTGGGCTCGGCGTTCATCTTTAGGAGCATCTGCAGGACGTCGATCTTGCCGGCCAGCGCGGGGTTGGCCGAGATGAGCAGCGCCACCGCGCCGGTGACGTGCGGGCAGGCCATGCTGGTGCCCTGCATGCTCTGGTACAGCGCTGCCGGGCATGGCTGGAGCGAACGTTGACGCCCGGCGCGGCGATGTCGGGCTTGACGAACTGTGTCGTAGCCGATGGTCACCGGGCCGCGGCTGGAAAAGCTGGCGATCGTGTCGCCGTTGGCAAAGGCGGCGGCGGCGGTCACCTCCGGCCACTGGCCGGGGTTGGTGATCGTGCCGCAGTGCGGAGCCGGTGTTGCCGGCCGACTTGCTGTAAAAGATGCCGGCCGCGTACAGCGTCTGGATGACAGGCGTGATAGTCGGTGCCGGCGCTGCTCCACGAGTTGCTGATGACGTGCGGCGCGAGCGTCGGGCTGCGGGTTGTTGCCCGTCCAGGTCGGTGGGCGCCAGGAAGAACTGGAAGCACTCGAACGGGCCGACGTAGGGGCTGCCGATGCCGGGGCAGGCGATCCACTTGGCGCCGGGCGCCATGCCGATCTGGTTGCTGCCGCCGTCGTCGCCGACGATGGTGCCCATGGTGTGCGTGCCGTGCTCGTCATAGTCGGTGGGCACGGTCGAGTCATGCCGCCGTCGTACCAGTTATAGTTGTGGTCGTAGGCGCCGCCGCCCAGGTTGCCGCCGGTAGTGAGTTGATCAGCGCCGGGTGATCCCACTGCACGCCGGTGTCCAGGTCGCCGATGACGGCGCCGGCGCCGGTGATGCCCAGCGCCCACACGTCAGGCGCGCCGACGCGGGTGATGTTCCACTCGACGGCGTCGGGCGCCGGCGCTGCCTGTCGACAGTTCCGTGGCCTACCACGTCGGGGGTGGCCGGGTACTCGTAGATGATCTCGGCCACGTCGGGCCGGGCGGCCATCTCGAGCAGCAGTGCCTTGTCGCCGTGGACCTTGATCATGTTGCGGATCCACATCGGCTTGAACGTGGCCTTTTCGGCCTTCAGGGCGGCGACGATCGGCCCCTGGGTCTTGGTCGCCACTTCGGTCAGCGCGTCAAAGACGTACTGGCCCTTGGCTTCCTTGGTCGGCCAGGCTCTCGGCGGCCGACAGGTCGGCCTGGATCTTGAGCACGACAAAAAAATCGGCCTGGCCGTCCTGTTCGATCATCTCCAGGATGTAGGGATCAAACGGCGCCGGACCAGACCGGGACGGGGCCGGCGTCGGCGCGGCGATGGCCACCGGAGCGACCACCAGCAGCGCGGCGAGCGCCAGCCAGACGACGAACCGCAGTGTTTTGTGCATTGAACTCCTCCATAAGTATTACCCGGCGTCATCCCGGGCGGTTGTGAAGTGGTGCCCATCTTATCATGGACGGGCGGAAAAGTCAAAGACGGCAGGATTTGCTGCCCTGTTCGCATACGATCAACGCGGCCGGCATCCACGTTCATGCGGTCCAGTCTGCCACTGACAGCGCAATCGACTCAACCGCTTCTGGGAGCCTGCCTGCTGCTTATCCACGATAGCAACCGCCCTGCTTCGTCCACGGCCATGCGCCTATCCCGCTAGCCTGCCGCCGCCCACGCCTCCTGCAGCCAGGCGCGAACCTCGTCGTCGATCTCGGTCGGGGGACCGCAGCTCCAGGTGATGCGTAAAGCGCCCCGGATAGGGCTCGACCACCTCCTTCCAGCGCGGCGACGGGTCGCGGCGCCGGAGCGCCAGGGTCAGCACCAGCGGAGCGACCTGGCCGTGGAGGTAGGCGCCGGGCATCCATGCCCAGGCAAACGCCCTGCGCCGGCGAAAGGCGACCTGGCTCTTGGTCACTCGCACCTCTACCGGCCCGATGGCATCGACCGCAGCGTGCAGGGCGTCAAAGATACGCCGGGAGTCTGGCTGCCCGGCAAAGAACTCGTCTACTGTCACCACTCCTCCGCTGTCACCGACTGCCGTGGGCGTCACCGGGTTGCAGCAGGTCCCACCTGTTGCCGTACAGGTCCAGGAAGACGACCACGAGACCGTACGGCTCCTGGCGCGGCTCCTCGGCGAACTGGACGCCGTGCGACTGCATGGTGCGATAGTCGTTCCAGAAGTCGCCGGTGTGGAGGAACAGCAAGACGCGGCCTCCGGCCTGATTGCCGACGTGGGCCATCTGCTCGGGCGTCGCCGCCTTGGCCAGCAGCAGAGAGGTCCCCTGCGACGCCGGCGGGGCGACCACTACCCAGCGCTTGCCTGCGCCGAGTGGCCTGTCCTCGACCAGGGTGAAGCGCAGCGCGACGGTGAAGAAAGAAATGGCCTCGTCATAGTCGCGAACCAGGAGTGTGACCAGGGCGATCGACTGTGTCATGGTTACCCCGCGGCCCGATACCCGGCGATGGAACCCGGCCGCCGATCTCGCTGCCAGTATCCGAGGAGCGGCTGGCCGGGTGGCGTCGCCCTCCTACGCCAGGACCTGCTTCAAAGCTCCGTAGGAGATAACGTCATTGATGCTCTCCACGAACTTGCAGTTCTCCGTGAGAGCCGCTGGCCAGAGAGCCTCGCAGGATGATCGGCGTCAGATCAATGTTCTCTGCGCCTCGACAGGTGGACAGCACGCAGTACTCGGCGCAAAAGCCGGTGATGATCACCGTGTCTACGCCGAGCTTGCGCAGCTCCTCCTCGAGAGGGGTCTTGTTGAAGGAATTGCCATAGGTCTTGACGATGTGCAGGTCCGAGGGGAGGATCTTGAGCGTGTCAGGCAGGTCAAAACCCGCCGTCCCTGGTACGAGCCCATCCCCTTTTTCCATGTGCTGGACAGAGATGACCGGCAGACCTTTTTCCCTGAACATAGCGATGGCGGCGTTGATATACTCGATGGCGCTGTTCAGCGATTGGGTCGTCGCCGGGTCGATGTCAAAAAACGCTTTCTGGACGTCGATAACTAACAGAGCCGGTTTCATCGGTTCCTCCTGTTGATCAATAGTATTTCTCGATCCCATATCCGAACTGCTTGTTCTGCTCCGTCATCCGGACAAGATGCTTGAGCCTTTTCTCAAACTCCGTGGGCCGCTCCCTGGCCGAATCGACGTACGCGACCCGGATGCGCTGATACGACTCGGAATATCGCTGCAAGTTCTGCCAGGCCTGCTCATTTGCTTGCAGAGCTTGCAGGATATCGGCCGGAATCTCAAACTCCTCCGTAAGCATATCGCCCAGCGCTGCCAGAACCTCCGGCATGACCTGGCCCCGCGCCATCAGCCACCGCAACCTTTCCTTATTGGTCTGTGAATAGCCGCTCTTTGGTCTCCGAGGAGAGAACCTCTGCGCAATCCGTTCCTCGTCCAGGTGCTTGACCGTGCTGTCGATCCAGCCGAAACAGAGCGCCTCTTCAACCGCGTCGTTGTAAGGGATGCGGGGCCTGTCTGCCTGCTTGCGGTAATAGACCAGCCAGACCTCTTTTTCGTCCCGGTAGTGCTCCTCCAACCAGATCCGCCAGGCTTGGCGATCCGGGGCGTAGAACGTTTTCGTGATCTCCATCTATTGTACAGACCTTGCTTCCGGCGAGGGCGTTTGCCGTTGTGCCTTGCGTATGCATCCTCGCGGTCCCTTTTGTGGCAAGTAGATCCTGTCCGGCGCCAGCAGTATACCACCGCCCTGCGCCCAGGTCAAATGGCCCTGGGAAGGCCTGATGGCGCTCCTGTGTTGAGCCCGAATTATAGAATTAACGTGATTCTAATGAGCAAATTAGCCAAATGGGTGTACAATGAGAGTCAGTCTCCGGGCTTGTGCCTATGCCGGACTGGCGAATTTCCAGATCGGGAGGGAACATGAGGCGCAGATTTTCCACTAAAGGCGGGTGGCGAGCGGCCCTGTCGGGCCGTGGCGCCTTGATTGCATTTGTCCTGTGGGTGATGCTGGGCGGCAGCATCCCAGTCGCGATTCGGTTCAGCAATCTCGAACTGCCGCCATTCTGGGGCGCTACCATGAGGCTTGGCGTGGCTGCGGCCATCTTTTGGGTCTTTGTCCTGGGCCGGCGCGCTGCCGTGCCTACAGGCCGGGCCCTGATCGGGACCGTGCTGTATGGCGCGATCGGCATCGGGGCCAGCAACGCGTTCGCCTACTGGGCTCTTGTTCGTCTCCAGCCGGGCCTGGCGTCTGTATTCCTGGCCTTCGCTCCGCTCCTTACGCTTTTTTTCGCTGCGGCGCACGGTCTGGAGTTATTGAACTGGCGGAGTCTGGTCGGCGCCTCAGTAGCCGTAGTGGGCATCCTGATCGTCGTGGGTGGAGGACTGGGCGCGACGTTGAACGTCTCTGCACTTCTCGCCCTGGCAGTGGGTGTTGCCTGCACAGCAGAGGGCGCTGTCCTCTACAAGCTCTTCCCGCGGGGCGAGCCGGTGGCAACAAACGCCGTGGCATCTACGACAGCCGCTGTGCTGGTGGCCGGCCTGTCGCTTGGGTTAGGTGAGAAATGGAGCGTGCCGGCAGCAGCGAGTACGTGGGCGGCCTTTGCCTACCTGGCCGTGTTTGGAACTGTGATAGTGTTCTACCTGTATCTCTTTGTGCTGGTTCGCTGGCCGGCATCCACTGCTGCGTATGGCTTTGTGCTCTTGCCTGTTGCCTCTGTCGCTATCAGCGCCTGGCTTACTGGAGAGGTTGTAACCATTTCGTTCGTCGCCGGAGCTGCAGTAGTGCTGGCGGGTGTCTGGTTGGGGGCCATCAGGAGCTCATCGCGCGCGACCGCTTCTGAGCGCGCGACAACGGTCGAGTGCGTCAGGTGCTGAATCCGATGTAGCCCCGCTCACATGTAGAGGCCGCCGGTTTGCTCCAGCCAGTCGGCGATCCTCTCGACGGCGGCCGGCACGTCGTTGTCAGAGATGTCCACGGTCAAGGTGGGCAGGGTCGATTCGCCGACCAGCTTGCCCATCAGCTCCTGTTCCTCAACGAACAGTCTGCAGGTCGTCGTACTGGGACGGATTGCCCGACACCTTGAGCCGTTCCGCCCTGGCCGCTTCGAACGACTCTGGCGTCCGAGTGCAATACACCAGGCGAAAGCCCAACGGCCGTATCCGGTCTTCGAGCCACGTAAAGTCGTAGCGCTTGCCGTACCTGCGCCATTGGTACATCTGGGTGGACAGGTGGAAACGGTCGACGATCCACGAATAGTAGCGTTGCAGCTCAAACAACCGCACCCAGGTCCGGTAGGTTTCCATGGCCAGATCCTCTTCCTGCGGCTCAAAGTTGATCAGCCCCCGGCCCCACGGAAAGTTGGTAAAGGCGCACCACTCGGCGGAGATGAGCGGCGAGTGGTAGCGGTACTTGCGCGGGCCGACGATGCGCGGATGCTCGTTGAGGGCGAAGGCTATGTCGGTCTTGAAGGTCAGGCGGGTGCCTTCGAGGATCACTTTGGGAACAAGTTTGGGCATAGCCTACTCCCTCAAGAACGCCAGGACATCCCGGCCAAACTGCTTTCCGGAGGCGGGATGGCCCATCCCCGGATAGAGGATCAGCCTGGCATTGGGAATGCCGGCGGCCGTCTCGCGAAACAGCGCCGGCGTGTAAAAGGGATCCTCGTCGCCGGCGATCACCAGCGTCGGCGCGGTGATCTCGGCCAGGTGGTCACGAAAGTTGAACTTGTCTTCTGCCTCGACGGTCACCACCAGATCGGTCGGATCCTTTGGCGCGCTCAAGGACAGCACCGCTGATAGGAGCCACACGATCGGTTTGGCAAAGTACTTGACTGCGCCGGCGTGGGCCAGCACCGGGCCCAGCAGGACGGCCCAGGCCTGCCTCCACTTGCCTTGCTGTGCCAGGCGCGCCACGTCCATCTGCAGCCGCCTGGCCTCGTCGCTGAGGGTGTAGGCGCTCGAATGGATGACCAGGCGGCGGACCAGATCGGGGTGGTCGGCGGCAAAGTGCTGCACGATGGAGCCCCCGGTCGAAACGCCGATCACGTCGACCGGCCCGCCAAACTCCTCTCGAATCATCGCCGCGTAATCGTCGGCCATATCCTTGAGGGTATAGCCGTGCGGCAGACCCGGCCTGCGGAGCACAACGTACACCGTATAGTCGTCTTTCAGAAATCCGTAACCGAAATTCATGAGCCCCGGCTGCGGCTTGTTTTCGAACGTCAACCCTTGCAAGACGACCAGGGGGCGAGGCCCGTGCCCCAGCCGGTTATAAGGCAGGCCACTTCGGAAGTATCCGCTGGCTTGCTTCTCCCCTAGCGGGGATCTCAGTAATTCTGCCATTCAGCACTCCCTGTCTGCACTCATCCAGATCCTGACATTTCAACTTCCCACAGCCAGGCAAGCGACTTTTCCAGATGCTCTTGATGGTGGTCATAGGAACCCAGGAGAACGAGGGCGAGCGGGCGTCCTTCCAGCCAGGCGTACCTTCCCGCATCCAGCAGATCCTTTTCAGAGACCCGCTCCCCCAATTCGAGGAAGCGCAGGAACCCTTCTCTCCAGTTCCGATATACCTTCGACCAGGGCAGCTCACGGCAGGCGGCATGGATCCAGGCGTTGACCTGATCCGTATCGCTTTCCGACTCTGGGTCCAGGTCCGCAGACCACTCTGGAAACTCGGGCTCCTGATCGAGCGTAGCGGCTTCCAGGCGGGCGATGGAACGCTGTTGCCAGGCCCACAGATGGGCGATTACGTCTTTGAGAGACCAGGTGGAAGGCAGATGCGGAGTGGTGACCTGCTCTTCGCTCGTGGTCGCGAGCAGCTCTTCCCAGCGATCGAACTGCTCTCGCAGCGCCGCCAGGATGTGTTCTTGCATGTTCATGATCGTTCTCCCTCCAAGCAGCCTGCGGACAACAGGCTGATATGACCGTCAATCTTCAAGAAGCTTCTGGTATGGCCGGATCATCATCGGGTTGATCTGGGTCTTGAAGCCCTGGCGGAAGCGGGGAATTCGCAGCAGGGGCGTCATGACGGCGTTCGCCATCCGCGTCCGCCAGTCCTTTTGCGGAAAATCATAGACCCCCAGCCGCTTGTACGCCCGGTGGTCGGCCTGGAACACAAAACGAAGAGGGCCGTACACCTCGTCACGGAAGAGCCTGGTTCCGGCCACGCCCAGGAACGTCTGGGGCTGCCTGTAGCCCGCCTCCGCACAGCGCACCAGCCGCCCGGCCAACTGCTCCAGCAGGCCATCGAGGCCGGCCGCGTCTACCCCCTCGTCCGTGACGATTCCGGCCAGGTTACAGCGCTGCAACTGCACCCACGTCTCCAGGATCTGGCGCAGGTCGGCCGCCTGGCTCAGCGGGCCGGAGACGAGAAAGGCGAACTGTTTGCCCACCAACGATGGGGCGTGGCCGTTAAAAAAGGAGCGGTCGAAGAAGGTCTTCCAGGTCGCCGACAGGTAGCGGTCGCGCACGGCCCCGGCAAAGACAAGCACGTCGGCCGGTTTGAGCTGGCCGTTGTAAAAGTCGGTAAAGCCGTCCTTGCCCTCGTAGACGCATTCGTTGTCATAGCCGCATTTCAGGCAGCCCAGGCAGCCGCCCTTGATGTCGACGTCGTGCAGGTTGATGGCCGTCACCTCCGGCGTGAGCGAGCCCTGAAAGCGCTCGATCATGCCCCGCAGGTTGGCCTGGTGCGGCTCGGCGTCGGTGACGAGGACGACCCTCTTTCCCCCGGCGTCGACCCGCTGCCCAACCGGGCCCGGTACATACTGCCAGGTGGGCGCGGGCAGGGGCGGGTAGCTGCGCTGCGTGGCAGCCTGGGTCTCGATGGCCCGGAAAAACTCGCCGGCAAAGTGGGTCACTTGCGCCGGGCCCTGTTCTTTGAGCAGGTCGGCCATGTGGGGCGAAAAGCCGCCGACGTAGCGCATGCCCAGGTCATCGCAAATGGCGTGCATATAGTTGTGAGCCGTGTGGTCGTAAAAGTGGATCGACGTCGACAGGCAGGCCGCATATTTGCCGGCAAACGCCGCCTGGGCGCCGCGCTCTACAATCAGCTCGATGAACCGTTTGTAGCTGCCGTGCACGAGAAAGACGTAGAGCGGAAAGGCCCACAGCACGCCGTCGGCGGCGCGCACCCGTTCGACGATCTCGGCAAAGGCCTGCTCGTCGTTCTCGAGCTTACGGATGCGGGGCACGACATGCTCGATCTCGAGCTGGTGCTGCGGGTAGACCTTTTGGATGTAGCGCACATACTGCAAGGTGACGCTCGTCTCACCCTTGGGGCTGCCGCTAAGGACGACAATTTTCATCTCGATCTCCTTTCTTCACAGCCTGTGAGCCGTGCCTTGAGGCGCCTGGAGTGGATGATGCCTGGATCACGTCGCCGTCGCCGAGTGAGCACATTGTAGGGCAAGAATCGGGATCGGTCAAGTGCCAAAGAGCTTCACTATAGGGCCAGGTCCGCCCGAATGTCATTCTTAGCGAAGCGAAGAATCTGTTCTCGGCCAGGTGAGGTCCTTCGCTGCCGCTCAGGGTGTGGGCGCGTACCCGGCCAGGTCCAGCACCGTCGCGGCAACTGCACGGCACACCTCTGCCGTGAACGGGATGTTGATCGTGTCCAGGGTGTCGGTCGGCTTGTGGTAGTGAGGGCTGCGAAAGTTCGCCGTGTCGGTCAGCATTATTGCCCGGTACCCCCTGTCCCAAAAGGGAGCGTGGTCGGATCGCCTCGTGTCGCTGGAGCATCTCTCCATTCCCCGGCACCACCAGCGGCAAAACCGGAAGCGGTATCCGGTACCGGCCAACCGCCTGCATAAAGGCCGTGACCAGTCCGCTCGACGCCTCGTTGCCTATCACCCCGATAAAATCCCCCACCTCCGGCAGCTTGATCGGCAGCCCGTCCGGCGTTGCCTGGACAACCTCCTTGCCGGCATAGGCGATCGTGTCCAGCACAACCACCCCTTCGATCTCCCACCCCTGCTTCTCGGCGTCGGCGGCCAGCGCTCGGCTGCCAAACAGAGCCGCCTCGTCGAGCGACCCTTCCTGCTGCCGCTCCTCGAGGTTCACCGCCACGAGCTGAACCGTCCGCTCCAGCTCGACGGCCTGCAGGACCCTGGCCAGCTCCAGCACCACCGCGACGCTGCTGGCATTGTCGTCGGCCCCAGGGCTGTTCTCCACCGTGTCATAGTGGGCGACGACCAGCACCCGCTTGTCAGGATGGCGGACGCCGGGGCGCGTGGCGATGATGTTCTGGTACTCTGCGCCGTCGTAGGTGAACGGGTGCAGCTCGACCTGCCAGCTCAAAGACCGGAGCGAGGCGTGGATATAGCCGGCCGCCTGCTGCAGCGCCTCGGGCGCCGTCACCCGATGCCGGACCCCTTCGAGCGCACGGATGTGCTCGCGAATTCGATCCGCGGAAACTAGATCCAGTAAATGTAGTGACCCCCTAAAACTGGACACCTACGATAGTTCATGTAGAATCAGTCCAAGAAAGGGGATGCACAATGTCAAGGCGACGAGCCTTCAAGCCAGAGTTCAAAGCACGGGTTGTGCTCGAAGATCTCACCGGCGTCAAGAGTGCTGCCGAGATCTGCCGGGAGCATAGCCTGAGCTCGCAGGTTCTGGCCCGGTGGAAGTCTGAGTTTCTGGAGCGAGCCCCGAGATCTTTGCCATGCCGCGATACCAGGGCGACGAGTTAGAACGGATCGCCGAACTGGAGCGCCTGGTCGGGCGATTGACCTTGGAGTTGGATGCGGCAAAAAAAGCCTCCAGCATCTTGACCTCTCTGTCGAGCAGAAACGGCAGGTGATCAAGATGCTGCTGCCAGAGTATCCGGTTACCATGGTGTGCAACATGCTGGGCTGTGCCCGGAGCAGCTACTACTACCGGGCAGGACAGCCGGATGACCAAGAGGTGAAGGTGGCAATCCAGACGGTGGCCGGCGAGTGGCCGACCTATGGCTATCGCCGCGTCACGGCGCAGTTGCACCGGGAAGGCTGGACAGTCAACCGGAAACGGGTGGGGCGTCTCATGCGCAGCCTGGGGTTGCAACTCAAAGCTACACGTAAGACGCAGAAAACGACAGATAGCGCGCACAGCTTTCCCCGCTACCCGAACCTGGTGCAAGACCTGGCGATTGTCCGACCTGATCAGGTTTGGGTGTCGGACATCACCTACATCCGGCTGCGCTGCGAGTTCGTGTACCTGGCCGTGATCATGGACGTCTTCACCCGCTGCATTCGAGGCTGGCACCTGGGACGCAGCCTGGACCAGGTCTTGACTCTGAGAGCCTTGGACCGGGCGTTGGCTGAGGGTGCGCCGGAGATCCACCATTCGGATCAGGCATCCAGTATGCCGCCACGGTTTACATCCAGAGGCTTGAGGCGGTCGGTGCTCAAATCAGCATGGCCGAAATCGGCGCAGCCTGGCAGAACGGCTACGCCGAGCGGCTGATGCGCACTATCAAGGAAGAGGAAGTTGACTTGTCGGACTATGAGGATTACACTGATGCCCTGGGCCAACTGCGCCGGTTTCTCAACGACGTCTACATGCACAAGCGCATCCATTCGGCCCTGGGGTATCTCACCCCGGTCGAGTTCGAGGGACGGTGGCGACGTGAGCACGACCAGCCTCCTGATGCGAACTAAAAACGGCCCAAAAAGTGTCCAGTTTCAGGG
>CAVVMX010000022.1:0-9854 GCA_963749455.1 uncultured Chloroflexia bacterium | reverse complement strand
CGCAGACGTCGGTCATCTATGGCTGTGGCGGCAGCATGGTTTGGATGCCTCCGCATCCCTTACAAGCGTTGTTCTAGTGCGCAGTTCGCACCTCAGCAGCCGTTCCAGGTTCCCTGGCTTGTATTTTGGTCGCGGCAATGCTATAATCGGCACGCAATCCTGTTGAAATCCCGAGCTTACGAGTCCTGGCCCTCACCGGGCAAGGGCTCCAACCTACGGCCGGAACGGTTGACCGAGGAAAGAGGCAGCGTGAAACAGCATCTATACACCTCGGAAATCGCTCGAGAAGTAGGCGTACACGCCAATACCGTGCGCCTCTACGAGGAGTGGGGCTTTTTGCCACCCGTGCCGCGCAGCGCCAGCGGCTATCGCCTCTACAACCGGCGCCACCTGGACCAGATGCGCCTGGCCCGCACAGTCCTGCACGGCGGCTGGCCGGGCCGCAAGGTCCGCCGGTCGGCCCTCGACCTGGTGCGCCGCGCCGCCTCGGGCGACCTCGGGGGCGCCCTGGAGCAGGCTTACCACCATCTGGCCCTGGTGCAGGCCGAGCGCGCCCAGGCCGACGCGGCGGCCGGCCTGCTGGAGCGCTGGGCCCAGGGTGTGGCCGTCGATGGCACCCCGCGGCGGCTGCGCATCGGCGAGGCGGCCCGGCGGCTGGAAGTGACCACCGACATGCTGCGCAACTGGGAGCGGAACGGCCTGATCCGGGTGCCGCGCGACCCGGAGAGCGGCTACCGGCTGTACGGCGCCGCCGAGTTTGGTCGCCTGCGGGTCATCCGCATGCTAAACCGCGCCGGCTACAGCCAGATGGCCATCTTGCGCATGCTGCTTCAGCTGGATGAGGCTTCGGGCCAGGACCTGCGACAGATGTTAGATACACCCCGGCCCGACGAGGACATCTATAGCGCGGCCGACCGCTGGCTTTCCACCCTGGCCGAGCGAGAAACGCGGGCGGCAGAGATCATCGGCCAACTGGAGGCCATGATCCGCGAATACGGGGAGTGAGGTCAGAGCACCGGTCCACAACCCTCCACTTGCGAACCAAGGTTTCAGGTCTGCTGAAGGAAAAGCGTCAAAACCGTAGAATCCGGGACACAGTCCCATTTCCCCAGTCTTTACCTCCAATTCCCCAATGCCCGCTGCCTGATACCCGGTACCCGCCTCCCACAACCCTCCACTTGCACACCAAGGTAGTATAATAGGGAGTAACTGGCCCGAGACGCGCCGCGGGCCGCACACAACGGGCGGCCCGGGCCGTACCGCCCGGCCATACGAGGAGAAGAGGATGACAGGATCACAAATCCAGGTGCGAAACCTGTGCAAAACCTACCGCGTGCCCGAGCGGGAAGCAGGCCTGCTGGCTTCCCTCAAGGGCCTGGTGCGGCGTACCTACCGCGACGTGGATGCCGTCAGCAACATCTGCTTTGACGTCGCCGCCGGCGAGATGGTGGGCTTTATCGGGCCCAACGGCGCCGGCAAGACGACGACGCTCAAGATGCTCAGCGGCCTGCTGCATCCCAGCGCGGGCCAGGCCACCGTCCTGGGCCACACGCCCTGGGAACGCCGGCCGGCCTACCTGCAGCGCATCAGCATGGTGATGGGCAACAAGAGCCAGATGCTGTGGGACATCCCGCCGCTGGAGACCTTTGACGTGCTGGCCCAGATCTACCGCGTGCCGCCGGCCAAATACCGCCAGACACTGGCCGAGCTGGTGGCGCTGCTGGACATGGAGGAGCTGCTGGCTCGGCCGGTACGCAACCTGTCGCTGGGCGAGCGCATGAAGTGTGAGCTCATCGCCGGCCTGCTCCACTGCCCCCAGGTCCTCTTTCTCGACGAGCCGACGCTGGGCCTCGATGTCTCGATGCAGGGGCGGCTGCGGCGCTTTCTGGGTGAGTACAACCGCCGCAGCGGCGTGACCGTCATCCTCACCAGCCACTACATGGCCGACGTCGTGGCCCTCTGCCCGCGCGTCATCCTCATCCACCACGGGCAGCTCCTGTACGATGGCGAGCTGAAGGGCCTGGCCCGCCAGCTGGCCCCCTTTAAGCTGGTGCGCGTGACCTTGAGCAACGGCGCCGGCGGACCACCGGCGGCGCCGCCGCTGCCCGCCGGCGTAGACGTGGTGGAGCAGGAGAACGGCCGCCTGACACTGCGCGTGGCCAACGATCAGGCCCCGGCCCTCACTGCCCACCTGCTGAATACGCTGCCCGTGGCCGACCTGGCCGTGGAGGACCCGCCCATCGACGCCGTCATCGACCAGGTTTACCAGGAGGCGGCAGCATGAACCTACGCGCAGGCAACCTCCGCGGCGGATGGGCCCTGATCCGGGCCACCTGGCTCTCGTGGCTGCAGCACCGCGGCTTTTTCTACCTGGTGGCCTTTTCCTGGATGGTCCCTCTCCTGGTCTACCTGCTGGTCTGGTCCACCGCCGCCGGCGAGGAGCCGGTGGGTGGCCTCAGCCGCGGGGAGCTGGTGGGCTATTACGTGGTGCTCATCCTGGTCAACCAGCTCACCTTCAGCACCAACAACTGGACCGTGGGTGACGGCATCCGCTACGGACGCATGAACTTTTTGCTGGTGCGCCCCCTTTCGCCCATCTATGATGCCCTGGCCTCTGAGGCAGCCGTCAAGGTCGTATTCATGACCTTTGCCCTGCCCCTGGCCGCCATCCTGGCCCTGCTGCTGCGTCCCGAGATGCACGTCACCTGGGGCAACGCCCTGGCCTTCCTGCCGGCGCTGGTCCTGGCCTGGGCGCTGCGCTGGCTGTGGGGCTACTGGCTCGCCCTGCTCTCCTTCTGGGCCACGCGGGCCGACGCCCTGCTCTCGCTGCAGGAATCGCTGGTCTTTCTCATCGGCGGCCAGGTGGCACCGACGCTGCTGCTGCCCGACCTGCTGCAAGGGGCGGCGCGGGCCCTGCCCTTCCGCTACATGGTCGCCTTCCCGGTGGAGGTGCTGGCCGGCCAGTTGACCCCGGCCGAGATAGGGGCCGGGTTTGCCATTCAGGCCGCCTGGCTCGGCGTCGCCCTGCTGCTTTTTGTCGCCCTGTGGCGCGCCGGCCTACGCCGCTACTCGGCAGTGGGAGGTTGATCCATGTACCACTTGAGACTCGTCCGCCAATTCGCCCGGGCCTCGGCTCAGAACGAGCTGGCCTACCGCGCCAATTTCTGGCTCAGCCTGTTCCACTCGCTGCTCAACCTGGTCACCGGCGTGCTGGGCGTGCTCGTGATCTTTGGCCAGATAGAGACGATCCGCGGCTGGGACCTGCCCTCGACCCTGGCCCTGCTGGGCGTCTACCTCACCCTGAGCGCCCTGCGCGGGCTCTTTATCGGCCCCAGCCTGGAAGCCCTGGCCGGCATAGACGGCGAGATCTGGAACGGACAGTTCGACTTTACCCTGCTGCGGCCGGTCAACGCCCAGTTCCTGGCCAGCGTGCGTCACTGGCGGCCCTTCGCCCTGGTGGACCTGGCCCTGGGGCTGGGCGTGCTGGCCGTGGCCGTGGCTCAGCTGGGGCAGTCGCTGACGCCGCTGCGGCTGGCGACCTTCCTGCTCACCCTGCTGATCGGCGTGGCGATCCTCTACGCCATCCTGCTCGCCTTCTCGGCCCTGACCCTGTGGAACCCCGGCTTTCTCTTTACCTGGGTGTTCGACGGCCTCTTTAGCATGGCCCGCTACCCCGTGGGCCTCTATCCCGGTTGGCTGCGCCTTGTGCTGACCTGGATTGTGCCCGTGGGCCTGATGACTACCGTACCCGCCCAGACCCTCACCGGCACCCTCTCTGGCCTGACCCTGGTCGCTGCCCTGCTCGCCGCCCTGGCCCTGCTCGCCGCTTCCTCTCTGCTCTTCCGCCTGGGCCTGCGCCGCTACGCCAGCGCTTCAAGCTGAGATCTCAACACGAGGAGAAAACAGATGGAAGACACAATTGCCGTGTACGGCGCACGCCTGCACAACCTGAAAAATGTGAGCATCAACATTCCCAAGAACAGGCTGGTCGTCTTGACCGGCCTGTCCGGCTCGGGCAAATCCACGCTGGCCTTTGATACCCTGCACAAGGAAGGCCAACGGCAGTACTTGGAGTCTCTCGGGCTCGTGGCCGACGGCCTGAGCAAGCCGCCGCTCGACCGCATCACCGGCCTGTCTCCGTCGATCAGCGTCGATCAGCGCCAGACCAACCGCAGCCCTCGTTCGACCGTGGGCACGGCGACCGAGGTCTATACCTACCTGCGCGTGCTCTATGCCCGCATCGGGCACCGGCCCTGCCCGGCCTGCGGCGCCGACGTTCCGCCCTCCTACGACCCCGATGCCTGGGATGACGATGCGGATGGCAATGGCAGCGGCGGCGGTGTGGGCGAGACCATCGACCTGAGTCAGGCCTACCCTTGTCCCCGGTGCGGCGCACCGGTCCCAGAGCTGGGAATGGCCCATTTCTCCTTCAACAAGCCGGCCGGCGCCTGCCCGATCTGTACCGGCCTGGGTACGATCTGCGAGGCGAATCTGGGCCAACTGATCGACCCGGAGCGCAGCGTGGCCGGGGGCGGCGTGCTGACCTGGACTGCAAGCCAGAGCGAGCACTATGGTTGGGTTTTGCAGAACGCGGGACAGTACTATGGTTTCCCCTTTGACCTGAACGCGCCGATCAAGACCTTGGGTCCGGTCCAGCGAGACCTGCTGTTGTATGGCACCTATGGCCCCCAGTTCCGGCGGCACTTTCCGGATGTCAAACCACCGCCCACGGTTGGGCAGGGCAACATTGAGGGCGTGGTCACCAACATCCTGCGCCTCTACGAGGACCCGGCTCGTCATCCCGACTCCCGAGACGACCTGGAACGGCTGCTGGTCACCCAGACCTGCCCCGAATGCCACGGCGAGCGGTTGCGACCCGAGAGCCGCCGGGTGACGGTGGCAGGCCGGACGATCGTGCAGGTCTCCCGCTTGCCCCTCATCGACCTGGCCGCCTGGTTCGACCGCCTGGCCCACGACCTCGAGCCTGGCGCGGCCGGCGTCGCCGCTCAGATCACGGCCGACCTGCAGGAGCGCACCCAACGGCTAATAGACGTTGGGGTGGGATACCTGACGCTGGACCGCCCTTCGCCGACCCTCTCGGCCGGCGAGGCACAGCGTCTGCGGCTGGCCGCGCTCCTGGGCTCGGGTCTGACGGGCGTGCTGTACGTCCTCGACGAGCCGACCGTCGGCCTGCACCAGCGCGACACGAAGCGCCTCATCGAGGTCCTGCGCCGGTTGCGCGACCTGGGCAACACAGTCCTCGTCGTCGAGCACGACCTGGAGATGGTGCGCGCCGCCGATTACGTCGTCGATATGGGGCCGGGTGCGGGAGAGGGCGGTGGCCAGGTCATTGCTGCCGGCCCGCCCGCGGTGATCGCTGCTTGTTCAGCCTCGACAACCGGCAGCTATCTGTCGGGACGGGCCTGCATCCCTACACCACAGCGGCGCTCACCCGGCCGGAAACATCTGGCCATTCGCGGTGCACGGGCCCACAACCTGAAAAACATCACCGTCGAGCTGCCCCTGGGCCTGCTTGTCGCCGTGACGGGCGTCTCAGGCTCGGGCAAGTCGTCGCTGCTGTTCGACATTCTCGACCGCGCCGCCCGCCGGCGGTTCTTTGGCGCCGGCGACCTGCCGGGAGAGTGCGAGGCCATCACCGGCTGGGAATACCTGGACAAGATCGTGACCATAGACCAGACGGCGATCGGGCGCACACCCCGCTCCAATACTGCAACCTATACCGACACCTTTGCCCCCATGCGCCAGGCATTCGCCGCGACCGAAGCAGCCCGTGCCCGGGGCTTGACCGCCCGTCATTTTTCTTTCAACATTCCCGGCGGCCGCTGCGAGCGCTGCCAGGGAGCGGGGGTCCTGATGATGAACATGCACTTTCTGCCCGACGTGCCGGTGCTCTGCCCGGTCTGCCACGGCCGGCGATTTAAACGAGAGGTGCTGGCCGTCGAGTACCGTGGCCAAAGCATCGCCGGCGTGCTGGACATGACCATCGACGATGCGCTGCCGCTGTTCGGCGACGTTGCCCTGGCCGCGGAGCGGCTGTCGCTCCTGGCCGATGTGGGGCTGGGTTACTTGAAATTGGGCCAGCCGGCGACGACCCTCTCTGGCGGCGAGGCACAGCGCATCAAGCTGGCCAAAGAGCTGGCCCGCCGCACCAGGGGTCATACCCTCTACCTGCTCGACGAACCGACCACAGGACTGCACGCCGCCGACGTAGTCCGGTTGCTGGCGGTGCTGCAGCGGCTGGTGGACGCCGGAAACAGCGTCGTCGTCATCGAGCACAACCTCGACGTGGTCCGCACCGCCGACTGGATCGTGGATCTGGGACCCGAAGGTGGGGAGGCAGGTGGACAGATCGTGGCCCAAGGTACCCCGGAACAGGTGGCCCGTATAGAGACATCCCATACCGGTGCCTTCCTGAGGCCTTATGTCACAAAATGACAGCAACCGGCCGTAGAGTATGAAACTGTAAAATGCACCCTCCCAGAATTGCAGTGGCAAGCTCCGCGCGTTGTTCGCTGCGGACGCGGCGACAAGCCAGCTGGCTTGGTGTTAACTGCCTGAAATCCCTCTATCTTCCTGTTACCTACGAAAGGACAGCCAGGCGGTCTCGGTGACGGCATTCTTCAGACTTGCTCGTCCGTTGACAAGGACGGATGAATTGCCTCTGGTTCTAAAGGCAGCTCCTGCTTCGCTGCATACCGATTCGCTCGGCGGATGAACCCGAGCGCTGGAACCAGCAGCCCGCCGGCGGCGAGCAGCGCCAGCGGCACCGTGAAGACGTTGGCCAGCAAGCCGATGACCAGGCCGCCGATCGCCTGGCCGACGGATTCGGCCTGCCCGGTCATCGATAGGATCGTGGCGCGCACGTCCGGGTCGAGGCGCTGGTTCATCCAGGCCATGAGCAGCGGGTCGGTCACTTCGCCCAGGCTGTAGATGACCAGGTACAGGCCACCGCCAGCCCCAGGAAGGGAACCCAGCCAAAGGCCGCGATAGAGATAGCGGTGACGGTCGTGATGGCGAACATCAGGCGCCCGACGCGGCGCGGCTCAAGAGTCTCGAAGCGCTTCTCGACCTGGTGGATCAGTAAGATCGAGAGCAGGATGCCGCCCAAGTCCAGGAGCCCGAAGAAGCCCAGGGCGTTGTTGCCGAACGGGACCGGCAGGTCGAAGCGGTTCACCAGGTGCCAGATCCACAGCCGGTCGAGGCCGAGTGTCAGGCTGTAGAACAGGGTGACGCCCAGGACCGCCAGCAGGGCCGGGCGCAGGCGGACGGTGCGGATGCCCTTGCGGAAGATGTCGCCCATGTGCTGGAAGGTGTTGCGCTCCTCCGGCCTGGCCGGTTTAAAGCCTTGCTCCGACATCAGAAAGACGAGCAGGACGGCCAGGAGGATCCAGCCCGCGCCGCTGGCCAGGATCAGCGTCGAAACCGATGTCAAGCTGCCCAGGAGCATGCCCGCCAGCACCCCGGCCAGGTTGCCGTACAGGTCGTAGCGCTTGGCGGTCAGGAAGGCCCGGTTGGCGCGTTCCTCGCCGATCTCGTCGCTCAGCCAGGCCTGGGTCGCGCCGCTGGTGAAGGTGTACCCCAGCCCCCAGAGCGCCTGCGCCAGCAGGATGGGGACGAAGAACGGGAACAGGCCTTCGACGAGCAGGCTCAGCCCGATCAGGGCAAAGCCGATGACGACCGACAGGCGCCGCGAGTACAGGTCGGCGACCACGCCGGTAGGGATCTCGAAGAGCAACCGGGAGAGGATCATCGCCGCCCCGACAGCCGTCAACTGCAGGGGGTTAAGCCCGGCCGTAACCGTCTCGTAGTAGGAGGTGCCAAACCCTGAGGCGATCAGGAAGCCCACCGCAAAGGACAGGAAAAGGTAGACCTTGTAGGGATCGGGATATCTTGTGATGAGGACGCTATTGCCACGCATTGCCTTCATGCCACCATAGGAAAACCCGCCTGGGACTTTGGATGTTCATCATGGTGAGCAAGTGATAGGGGCGTGCAGGAACTCTAGCCCAGCTACCCATATTGACGAAACTGTCCAGTTGGCGGAAGCATCGTTCAGGTGCTCCCAATCTGTCTGGGAACAACACGACGATGTCATTACTGAGTTGGATGACCGCCTTGACGGTTCGCAGGAGCCCTGATACAATGCGTGCGCGGCGCGTCCATCTCTATGACTGAAAGGAACGGTGCGAATCTGGGCAAGATTCACTTCAATCCGGTTCGGCCGGATGCTCGAGCGGGCGATTTTAGTATTCGGCCGGGGAAGATCAAGATCGACAAGGCGTCCTACCCGGCCGACATCGGCACGCTGATCGTGCCCGAAAACCGGAGCAAACCCTCTGCGCGCTTGATTGCGTTACCGGTGGTCCGCATCCACAGCCGCGCGCCCCAACCCATTGAACCCATCTTCTGGCTGGAAGGCGGTCCCGGCTAAAGCAATCTCAAGGCTCGGGTTCCCGCGTGGCTCCTGGCGGATCACGATGTGGTGCTAGTCGGATATCGCGGTGTGGACGGCTCATCGGTTCTGGAGTGTCCCGAGATCGGTCAGGCATTCCGGGGCAAAGGAGGTGATCTGCTTGGGCCCGCATCGCTCGCCAACATTGCGCGCGTTGTAGCAGAGGCCAGTCAACGCTTGCAGGCGGAAGGGGTTGATCTGGAAGGCTACACCATTCCCGAAGTAGTCCAGGATATGGAGACGGCTCGCGTCGCCCTGGGCTATGACCGGATCGATTTGCTCAGTATGAGCTATGGCACGCGGATCGCGCAGATCTATGCGTACCTCTACCCGGCCAGCCTGCATCGTTCGGCGATGATCAGCGTCAACCCGCCGGGGCATTTTGTCTGGGAACCTTCCACCATCGACGCGCAGCTGCAGTACTATGCCAGGCTGTGGGCGCAAGACCCGCGGCAGGCGCAGCGGACCGCCAGCCTGGCGGATACTCTGCGCCAGGTGCGGCGCCATATGCCCCGACGGTGGCTGCTCTTCCCGATCGATCCGGGCAAGGTCCGCCTCATAGCCTTTGCCATGCTGTTTCACCGCGGCTCGGCCGCCAGTGTATTTGACGCTTATCTGGCGGCTGCCCAAGGCGACCCAAGCGGATTGTGGCTGATGTCGGCGGCCAGTGATTTCATGCTCCCGAAGATGCTCACCTGGGGGGACTTGTTCGCCAAGGGCAGCAGCGCCGATTACGACCCGTCCCGCGACTATGCTCGCGAACTCGATCCGCCGGAGTCGATCCTGGGCTCACCCTTCGCTCTGGCCATCTGGGGAACAGCCGGCAAGGCGTGGCCGGCCAAACTGATTCCGCCTGAACTCAGGCAACCGCAACCCTCAGATACGCCTACGCTGCTGGTGAGCGGCAGTGTGGATTTCTCCACCCCCGCTCAGTTTGCGACCCAGGAGCTGTTGCCTTTTCTGACAAAGGGCCGGCAAGTTATCCTGCGCGAGTTCGGGCACGTCAGTGACGTCTTTTCACTCAATCCCCAGGCCATTGAGCGCCTGTTGGTCAGTTTCTTCAACACGGGTGAAGCCGACGACTCACTTTTCACGTACACGCCCATGGACTTCCAGGTTTCACTCGGGTTCCCCAGGCTGGCCAAGCTGATCCTGGGCGGGTGTGGCGTCCTGCTGCTGGGGCTACTCGCGCTCATTGCGTATCTGGTGATTCGATGACGAGCGGCATCTTTTTCCATGCCCATGGTTCGAACCCGGTAAAGAGGTGACGCATGTCTTCGCTCTGCGCCCTCGCACTGGCTCATCCGCAGGCTCACGATCGGCGCCGCGGGCGGCAGATGCCTGTTACTGGCGAAACAACCACTGGTAACTTCTGTTACCC